>CAWBYV010000031.1:0-140690 GCA_963793115.1 uncultured delta proteobacterium | reverse complement strand
AATATTTGCTTAATATTCGAGCAATTCAGACTATCAAGGAGGACAAGTGCTGCTATTTTGAGAGTCCCGCCCATATCAAAGGCTACCTCGCGGAACTGGACGCCTTCATCGAACGGTGAGATCAAGCCGCTCGAGCGCAAGAACGACAATATCCGCTTTCTTCGACCATCGCCGCGAATGGGCGCGCACCGATTTCGAAAACGGCGGCCTGCCGCGCCAGAATGGGAGGCGCTGCTGGGCCAGATGCGGCAGCGCGCCGACAAGGCCGGGCATTATCGCTACGCGCTGCCGAAAGAATACGGCGGCAAGGACGGCACCAACCTCGCGATGGCGATCATCCGCGAGTATCTCGCCGCGAAGGGCCTCGGGCTTGCATAACGATCTGCAAAACGAAAGCTCCATCGTCGGCAATCTTCCGACCGTGCTGATGTTCCGCGACTTCGGCACCGAGAAGCAGAAGAAAGAATTCATCCCGAAAATTCTCGACGGCTCGATGCGCGATCGCGTTCGGTCTGACCGAGCCCAATCACGGCTCCGATGCGACCTGGATGGAGACGCGCGGCGTGCGCGACGGCGACATATGGCATATCACCGGCGCGAAGATGTGGAACACCGGCCTCCACGTCGCGACGCACGATTTCGTTTTCACGCGCACCAGCGGCAAAGACGGCAGTCCGCGCGGACATCACCTGCTTCATCGTGCCGACCAAAAGACGAAGGCTTCAAAATCGAGGAGTATCTCTGGACCTTCAACATGCCGACCGATCATCCGCGCGTCTCGCTGACCGTGTATTCTATTCCTGCCGACGCTCATCCTTGCGATCCCGAAAACGGCCTCGCGGTGGCGCAGCATTTCGTGCATGAGAATCGCATTCGGCAAGCGGCCTCGTCGCTCGGCGCGGCGCAGTATTGCATCAACGAGAGCGTGAAGTATGCGAAGGAGCGCAAGCCGTTTGGTAAGCCGCTCGCGGTCAACCAGGCCATCCAATGGCCGCTGGTCGAGTTGCATACCGAAGCCGCGATGCTCCGCAAGCTGATCCACCGGACCGCATGGGAGATGGATTAAATGCCGAAGCCGGAAGTGGCGCGGAAGCTCTCCGACAAAGTCGCGATGTGCAACTACCGCGCGAACCGGCTGGTGTGCAACGCCGCCGACCGCGCGATGCAGGTTCACGGCGCCATCGGCTACTCGCGCCACAAGCCGTTCGAGCACATCTTTCGGCACCATCGCCGCTATCGCATCACCGAGGGATCGGAGGAAATCCAGATGCGGCGCGTCGCGCAGATCATGTTCGGATTTTTCAAGGACGGCACCCCGCTGAGGAATATCGGCATGAAGGAATGAGCCAATCGGACGAATGAGCAAGTCGGACGAATAACTGGAGCGCATGAAAGCGCCCGCAAACGGCGCTGTGGCTTATCAGGCTGTTCCGGAGACGAAGGATCAACACGGGAACGTTCTGAGCGGTGTCGTCGCTGGTGATTGCGATCGCGCCGCTGAAACTGCCGCTCTCGCTTTGGGCGCAAACGAACACGTTATGACGCGGCTTTTGTTTGGTGTGCGCGCTGGGTCTCGCCGCCGCCTGAGGCTCTGAACGGCTTGCCCAGCTGGCTCGTGTCGATTTTACCGCGCAATATGCTGAGTCCGCTATTTTTTTCCTGAAACTGAGCTTCGCGCTCTTATGCAGCGCCACCGTATTGAAGTCGAGTGGCGTGGTCGGCACGGTCAACTGCTCGACACTCCGTTTCCAATGACGGTCACGAAGCTCATCGTCTTCGAATGGTCCGGATTGTTGATTTTGAGACATTGATGCCCGATAACGCCTGCACTGTCGGTGTGTACTTCACCGTAACCTCCTGGTGTGGTTCGGTGCGACAATGAAACGCACCCCGGCCCGCCGTCACGCTGAACGGCGTTCCCTTGAGACCGCTGCCGCTCACGCTTCCTGTGAGTTTCGCGTCACTTGTGTTGGTAAGCTTGACGGTCTCGATTGCCTTGGTGTCGATACCCACGTTCTGGAAATTCACCTGACGCAGGCGAGAATTAGCAGCGATGACGCAGCGCATCGTGGGAGCAGCAGAGGCGTGAGCCTCCATGCAATTCCGGGTAGGCGTAGCTGGTAACAGGGGTCGGCGTCACAGCGATAGTGGGTAACGGAGTTGGGCTTGGAGTCGGGGTCGGCGTTGAGTCGGGGGTCGGGTCGGCGTCGCGTCGGGCTTGGCGTCGGGGTCGGGCTTGGGGTCGGGGTTGGGCTTGGGGTCGGCGTTGGCGTCGGCGCGGGAGCTCCAGCGAAGCGAGTCGGGCTACGAGAGGAGTTTTGACGGATACGGCTGCGCCGATGATCTCGGTCACGCCGCCCGCCGCTCGAGTTGGAGACCCATACGTTGCCGGCGCGCCGCCCCGCGGTCACTGCTATAAGGGCCGTTCACGCAGGCCCAGCCAAGCCCGTCGGCGGCTAGAGCGCGAACGCCGGCGCCATCGCCCCTCCACCAGCCCGCGCACCCCGCCACCCCAGTCCCGGCGCCGTCGATGCACCCTCGCCGAGGAAGGTTCTGCCCCCCACCCGTGAACCCGCTGGCGGGCGACAGCGGAGCACCCGACCCAGCGAACTCGGCGA
The DNA here is from genome assembly GCA_963793115.1 of uncultured delta proteobacterium. Lineage (GTDB taxonomy): Bacteria > Desulfobacterota > Binatia > Binatales > Binataceae > CAVVMA01. The sequence continues at coordinate 138,072 of CAWBYV010000031.1, read as the reverse complement.
GTCCGTTGCCGTAGAAGTTCGCCACCCAGACGTAGCCCGAACCGTCGATAGCGATCCCGGCGGCGGGTTGCAAGGACCCGAGAGCGTCGCGATCGACGGCGCCGGCAACCTCTGGGTGACGGACTTCGGCGGTAATAGCGTCACCGAGTTGAATTCCGCCGGCGTTCCGTTGTCGCCGCCGGGTGGCTTCACCACTGGGGGCCTCGAACAGCCGTCCGGGATCGCTATCGACGGTTCGGGCTACGTCTGGGTGGCGAACTTCTACGGCAACGGACTCGCCGAGTTCGCTGGGTCGGGTGCTCCGCTGTCGCCCGCCAGCGGGTTCACGGGTGGGGGGCAGAACCTTCCTCGCGGCCTTGCGATCGACGGCGCCGGGAACGTCTGGATGGCGAACCTCGCCGGCTCGGTCACGGAAATCAATCCCGCCGGCGTCGCACTCTCGCCGCCGACGGGCTTCACGGGCGGTGGCATGAACACGCCCTATGGCATCGCGGTCAACGCCGCCGGCAACGTATGGGTCTCCAACTCGAGCAGCAGCAGCATGACCGAGATCATCGGCGCAGGCATATCCGTCAAAACTCCTCTCGTAGCCCGACTCGCTTCGCTGCCGACTGCCGCGCCGACGCCAACGCCGACCCCAAGCCCGACCCCGACCCCAAGCCCGACCCCGACGCCAAGCCCGACGCCAACGCCGACCCCGACCCCGACGCCGACTCCAACGCCGACCCCGACTCCAAGCCCAACTCCGTTACCCACTATCGCTGTGACGCCGACCCCTGTTCCGGCCGCTACGCCTACCCCGACAATTGCGTCAACTCCTACGCCTACTGCTGCTCCCACGATGGCACCGTCATCGCTGCTGATTACGCCTGCGTCGGTGAATTTCCAGAACGTGGGTATCGACACCAAGGCGATCGAGACCGTCAAGCTTACCAACACAAGTGACGCGAAACTCGCCGGAAGCGTGAGCGGCAGCGGTCTCAAGGGAACGCCGTTCAGCGTGACGGCGGGCCGGGGTGCGTTTCATCTGGCGCCGAACCACACCAGGAGGGTTACGGTGAAGTACGCACCAAAGTCGCCGGGTCCGGCGTTATCGGGCATCAATGTCTCGATCAACAATCCGGACCATTCGAAGACGATGAGCTTCGTGACCGTCATTGGAAACGGAGTGTCGGGCACGTTGACCGTGCCGACCACGCCGCTCGACTTCAATACGGTGGCGCTGCATAAGAGCGCGAAGCTCAGTTTCAAAATCGAGAATAGCGGACTGGGCGTATTGCACGGTAAAATCGACACGAGCCAGTTGGGCAAGCCGTTCAGCGCCTCAGGCGGCGGCAAGTTCACGCGCGCGCCAAACAAAAGCCGCGTCGTGACGGTCACGTTTGCGCCCAAAGCGAGCGGCAGTTTCAGCGGCGCGATCGCGATCACCAGCGACGACACCGCTCAGAACGTTCCCGTGTTGATCCTCGTCTCCGGAACGGCCCAATAGCCGCACGCCGTTTGCGGGCGCTTTCATGCGCTCCATTTATTCGTCCGACTTGCTCATTCGTCCGATTGGCTCATTCCTTCATGCCGCTATTCCTCAGCGCGCCTGCCGTCCTTGAAAAATCCGAACAGATACTGCGCGACGCGCCGCATCTGGATCTCCTCCGATCCCTCGGTGATTCGGTAGCGCCGATGGTGCCGATAGATATGCTCGAACGGTTTGTGGCGTGAATATCCGATCGCGCCGTGGACCTGAATCGCGCGGTCGGCCGCCTCGCACACCAGCCGGTTCGCGCGATAGTTGCACATCGCGACTTTGTCCGAGAGCTTCAGCGCGACTTCCGGCTTGGGCATCTGATCCATCTCCCACGCGGTCTTGTGGATCAGCGTGCGGAGCATCGCGGCTTCGGTGTGCAACTCGACCAGCGGCCATTGAATCGCCTGATTGACGGCCAGCGGCTTGCCGAAGGGCGCGCGCCGCTTCGCATACTTCACGCTCTCGTTGATGCAATACTGCGCGGCGCCGAGCGACGAGGCCGCCTGCCGGATGCGATTTTCATGCACGAAATGCTGCGCCACCGCGAGGCCGCTTTCGAGCTCGCCCAGATGAGCGTCGGCGGGAACGAATACGTCCGTCAGTGAGACCCGCGGATGATCGGTCGGCATGTTGAAGGTCCACAGATATTCCTCGATCTTGAAGCCCGGACTTTTGGCCGGGACGATAAAGCAGGTGATTCCTCGCGGACTGCCGTCCTTGCCGCTCGATCGCGCGAAGACGAAATCGTGCGTGGCTACGTGCAGGCCGGTGTTCCACATCTTCGCGCCCGTGATACGCCATCCGTCGCCGTCGCGCACCGCGCGGGTCTCCATCCAGGTCGCGTCGGAGCCGTGATTGGGCTCGGTCAGGCCGAACGCGATCCGGATCGAACCGTCGAGGATGCCCGGAATGAATTCCTTCTTTTGCTGCTCGGTGCCGAAGTCGCGGAACATCAGAACGGTCGGCAGATTGCCGACGACCGAGCTTTCGTTCTGAAGATCGTTGTGCAAGCCGAGCCCCTTGGCGGCCAGATGCTCGCGGATGATCGCCATCGCGAGGTTAGTGCCGTCCTTGCCGCCGTATTCTTTGGGCAGGCTGTAGCGATAGTGCCCCGCCTTATCGGCGCGCCGGTGCATCTCCCATAGCAGCGCCTCCCATTCCTTGCGCGGCAGGCCGCCGTTCTCGAAATCGGTGCGGGCCCATTCGCGGCGATGGTCGAAAAACCGGATGTTGTCGTTCTCGCGCTCCAGCGGCTTGATCTCACGTTCGATGAAGGCGTCCAGTTCCGCGAGGTAGCCTTTGATATCGGCAGGAATCTCGAAATCCACGGCGCTTCTCCTCTGATAGTCCGAATTGCTCCGAATCTGAACGCGCGTTTATCAGAGTGCCGCCACGAACGGAAGCGGAGGGTCTTCGAGCGGCTGGTGCGCTGGGTTTCCCCCTCTCCCGCTGTTTTGCGGGAGAGGACGGCGGGCGCCCGCGCCCGCCGGATGAGGGTGCAGTCAGGCGTCGAGGTCGATCGCGAGCGCGGTTGCGACCGGCGCTCCCGGGGGCCGGCGGCACGGTGGACAAAGGCCATCAGAGGCCTTGCCGCAGTGGCTAGGATCCGCCTTGCCCGCATGGTTCCGTATATGGTACCGTCCACTTTTGTGGGGCGGTGGGGCGAACTGCTGGAGGCGGCGCGGCGAAGCCCGGCCAATGTTCGCTTCCGCGATCTCTGCGGCCTCATGGAGCGGCTCGGCTACAAACTGGATCGCAAGCATGGCTCGCACTGTATCTATCGGCATCCGTCGCGCTGCGACCTGCCCATCGTCAATCTTCAGGAAGGCGAATCGGGAAAGGCCAAGCCATATCAAGTGCGGCAGGTGTTGGGCATTGTCGAAACGCACAAGCTCGAGGTGAACTGATGGCGGAGGGGTTTGGATATCGCGTCGTAGTGGAATGGAGCGACGAGGATCGGGCCTTTGTCGCCCGCGTGCCCGCGCTACCCGGCTGTGCTGCGCATGGTCGAACGCCTGAGCGGGCTACCCGCGAGGCGGTGGTCGCGGCCCGCGGCATCGTCGATGTCATGCGCGCCCACAAAGACCCCATACCGCCGGCGGACGCGATCTCAGGCCACTCCGGCCAACTGCGTCTTCGTCTGCCGCGCTCCCTGCACCAGCGCCTCGCCCACCTTGCAGCGCTGGACGGCGTTTCCCTGAATCAGGAAATGGTTGCGCTGCTCGCCGCTGGCGCGGGAGAGAAGAGCGCGAGACCGAATGCACGCCCACGAATAGCCCGACGAGGGCGAACACAAGGCCGCGACGCTCCACGTGATACGCCGAGGCACGCTCCGGACCGAACCGGCCGCTCCCGGCGCGGTGGTTGACGCGAGCCGTGAGTCGGATTTAACTCGGTTCCATGGCAGGAATCGTATCCTACGGATCATATGTCCCCTACCGGCGGCTCAAGCGGGCCGCGATCGGCAATGCGATGGGTATCGCGGCCGGCAAGGGTGAGCGTGCGGTGGCGAGTTTCGACGAGGACCCCGTCTCGATGGCGGTCGAGGCGATGCGCGACGCTCTGCGCGGCGCGCCCGCCGCGGGTATCCAGACGCTGATTTTCGCGACCAGCACTCCACCCTATGCGGAAAAGCTCAACGCCGCGGTGATCGGCGCCGCTACGCTGCTGCCCGCCGAGATTCGCGCCGTGGACCTGACCGGCTCGGTTCGCGCCGGGCTCTCCGGCCTGCTCCAGGCGGCCGACGCGGTCGAAGCCGGCGCATCGCAGGCCGCGGTCGCGATGGCCGACTGTCGCCTCGGCGCACCGGAGGGCAAGGCCGAGCAAGCCAACGGCGACGGTGCGGCGGCGTTCGTGCTCGGACGCGACAAGCCGATCGCCGAGATCGTGGCGAGCAGTTCGCTCACGCGCGAGTTTCTCGACACCTGGCGCGCGCCCGGTGAGCGCTTCGCTCACACCTGGGAGGAACGCTTCGCCCTGACGCAGGTCTACTCTCCGATGCTCGGCAAGGTGATCCAGACCCTACTTGCCAAGGCCAAAGTTGCGCCATCCGAGCTCGCCAAGGTCGTTCTCGATGCGGGAAATCCGCGCGCGGCCGACGAAATCGCGCGTGCGCTGAAGCTCGATCCGTCGAAGTTTGCCGATTCGTTCGCCGCGACGATCGGTCAGACCGGCGCCGCGCATGCCGGGCTGATGCTGGCCGGCGTATTGCCGGCCGCCAAGCCCGGCGACCTGATCCTGGTCGCGATGGTCGCCGATGGCGCCGAGGCTCTTCTGTTGCGCGTCACGCCGGCGATCGCGAGCTACAAGCCCGGCCGCTCGGTGGGGCGACAAATTGAATCGAAAGGCGACGTTTCGTACGGCAGCTATCTCAAGTGGCGCGAGATCATCCCGACCGAGCCGCCGCGCCGCCCCGACCCGGAACGTCCCGCGGGTCCGCCGATGCTCCGCTCCGAGCGATGGAAGTTCGGCTTTATCGGATCGCGATGCACGGCCTGCGGCACGCCGCAGCTTCCGCCGCAGCGCGTATGCGTCAAGTGCCAGGCGCGCGACAAGATGGAGCCGTATCCGTTCGCGGATCGTTCGGCCAAAGTCGCCACCTTCGCCATCGACCGCCTGGCCTATTCGCTCAATCCGCCGACCGTCAACGTGGTGGTGGACTTCGAGGGCGGCGGGCGTTTTCTCTGCGAGATGACCGATTGCGAGCCCGACAAAGTCGCGATCGGCGATGAGGTCGAATTTACGTTCCGCAGTCTCTTTACTGCCGGCGGCGTTCACAACTATTTCTGGAAGGCGCGCCCCAGGCGCTGACGGAAACGGCGCTACCAGGAGGAACTTTCATGGCCAGCAATGGAATAAAGGATCGGGTTGCGATCGTGGGCATGGGATGCACCAAATTCGGCGAGCGCTGGGACAAGAGCGCCGACGACATGCTGATCGACGCCGCCTACGATGCTTACGAATCGGCCGGAATCACACCCGACGACATCGACGCATACTGGCTCGGCACCCTCGGCTCCGGCGTGTCGGGACTGACGCTCTCGGCGCCGCTCAAGATCGCCTACAAGCCGGTCACGCGGGTCGAGAACATGTGCGCCACCGGCTCGGAGGCTTTGCGCCAGGCCTGCTACGCGGTTGCCTCGGGCGCGTACAACGTCGCGATGGCGATCGGAGTCGAGAAGCTCAAGGACTCGGGATACTCAGGGCTGGTCGGATCGACCATCCCCACCGACGGCACGCAGGGCAACATGACCGCGCCCGCGATGTTCTCGCTGCTCGCGCCCGCCTATTTCAAAAAGTACGGGCTCGATCCCGACAAGGGCAAGGAGGTGCTCTCGCGTATCGCGTGGAAGAACCACAAGAACGGCGCGAAGAATCCCAAGGCGCAGTTCCAGAAAGAAGTCTCGATCGAGGCGATTCGGAACTCACCCAAGATCGCCGATCCGCTCGGGATCATGGACTGCTCGGGCGTTTCCGACGGCGCCGCCGCGGCGATCGTGGTTCGCGCCGAAGACGTGCACAAGTATCGCAAGAACCCCATCTATATAAAGGCGCTGTCGTTCGTCGCCGGTCCGGCCGAAGGGACGCTCAAGCAGGATTACGACTTCACGACTTTTCCTGAAGTGGTCGCCTGCGCGAAGGACGCCTACGCGCAGGCCGGAATCACCCGGCCGCGCGAACAGGTCAGCATGGCTGAAGTGCATGACTGCTTCACGCCGACCGAGCTGGTGCTCTACGAGGATTTGGGTTTCAGTCCGCGCGGCGCCGCATGGCAGGACGTGCTCGACGGATTCTTCGACCTCGAAGGCAAGCTGCCGGTGAATCCCGATGGCGGTCTCAAGTCGTTCGGCCATCCGATCGGCGCGTCGGGCCTCCGGATGATGTACGAGATGTGGCTGCAATTGCGCGGCGAAGCCGGCCCGCGCCAGTTGAACGATCCGAAGCTCGGGCTGACGCACAATCTGGGCGGGATGCCCGGCCGGTGCGTTACGTGCGTCTCGGTGGTCGGCCGCAACGTCGGGTAGCAATTTCCGCGCTCGATTCCCCCTTCCCGTTTCGGGAAGGGGGTTAGGGGGTTAGGTTCCTCGCGTGAGAGCCGGTTTGCGGCGTTGCGCCGCAATGGTCCTTTCGGCCGCGATCGCCGCATCCGGGTGCGGATCGCAAACGCCGGCCGCGCCCGAGGCGCCGCCTCATGCCGCCATCGCAGCCGTCCAGCCCGGCCCGGCCAAGCCGGTACCGCAGGATCCGCGCAAGGCTTTTCTCGCCGGCTTTAACGCCCTGCGCGCAAACGACGATGCATACGCCGCCGATTGCCTCAGCTTTGCCGCAGATCATGATTCCGCGCTCGCCGACTACGCGCTCTATTATTTGAGTGCCGCCGACCAGAAGCTCGGCCGCGATCCGGATGCTGAGGCGGCGCTGCGCCGGCTCACGATCGATTATCCGCAGAGTGTCTATAGGGAACGGGCCAAGCTGGCGATCGCTGAGATCGAGCTGAAAGCGGGACGCATCGCCGAGGCCTCGGCGATCGCCGCGCGGATCGTCGGCGCCACCGGCGATCCGGCGATCGAGCAGGACGCGCGCCTGCTGCTCGCCCACGCGCTCGAGGACTCGGGCGATCCGCGCGGCGCCTACGAGCAGCTCGAGACGATTCGCAATAAGTATCCTCGCGGCGAGGCGGATTCCGGCGCGCGCGCCTTGGAACGATCGCTGCTCGCGGCCCATCCGGAAATCGTCAATGTCGAGACGCTCGATTACCGCCGCGCCGAGGCCGCGGTGCTGGTCAGCGAGGGACAGGACGCCGAGGCGCTGGCGCAAATCGACGCGGCGATGAAGCTCTCGCCGCCGCCCGCGGCGCTCGCCGATCTCAAGCTGATAGAAGCGCGCGCGGCTGCGCATTCCGATCCGTTTCGCGCGCGGCGCGCGCTGACCGCATACCTGGCGATAGCGCCCCGCGGTCCGGCTGCACCCGCGGTGCTCGACAAGCTCGCGCATATCAACTGGAACGCCAACGACACCAATCAGGCGCGAGTCTACTTTCGCCGCCTGGTGCGCGAGTTCCCCGCGAGTATCGAAGCGCCCGAGGCGATGTTCGCAATCGGGCGGACCTTTGAGGACGACGGCGACCGCGAGGCCGCCCGAGCGGATTACCAGCGGACCTATGCCCGCTACCCGAGTGGCGAGATCGCATTCGAGGCGCGATTCAGGGCGGCGTTCACCCTCTACGTGAGCGGCGAGTACCAGGCGGCGGCGCGGCGCTTCGGCGCGATCGGCGAGCGGATCGCTGACGGGTCCGACCGCGACATGACGCTCTATTGGAGGGCGCGCGCGCTGGAGAAGAGTGGCGAGGAGGATCGCGCGCGCTCGATCTATCAACGCCTCGCGATCAGCATCGACAGCAACTACTACCCATCGCTCGCGACCGCGCGGGTCGGTGTGCGTCCCGATACTTTTCCGGCTGCGACGGCGCCCGACCCGGCGCGCCGCGCGCCCGATATCGCCGGCGGCGACGCCGGCTTTCATCTGACCCGGGCGCTGGCGCTGCACGCGCTGGATTTGAAGGAGCTGGAGATCGCCGAGTTGAAGGTCCTCGAAGTTCACGCGGATCAGATTCCGGCGCTGCGCGGATTCGTGCTGGCCTCGTACCAGGATGCGGGTGCGTGGCACGACGCGCTGGCGGCGGCGGTCCGGATGGAAGACCGCGGACAAGTCAGCCGCGAGGTCGCCGAGCGCATCCGCTATCCGCGCGCGTATTGGACGCTTATCGATCCGGTGGCGCACCGGCGCGACCTCGATCCCTATCTGCTGCTGGCGCTGACGCGCCAGGAGAGTCTCTTCGACCCGGCCGCACGCTCATCTTCCGACGCGCGCGGCCTGATGCAGCTCATGGCGCCGACCGCCCGCCGCGTCGCGGGCGTCGGGCGCGGCGTCGAGCTCGATCTCTACGATCCAGCCGTCAGCGTCGAGCTCGGAAGCTCGTACCTGAGGCAATTGCTCGACCTGTTCGGCGGCGATCGGGTAAGGGCGGTGGCCGCGTATAACGCCGGCGAGCACGCGGTCGCCAACTGGAACGCGAAATTTCCCGGCGACGACGACCAGTGGGTCGAGAACATCGGCTATCGCGAGACCCGCGACTACGTAAAGAAAGTGATCGGCGGAGTGCGCGAATATCAGTTGCTCTATCAGACCCCGGCGGGAAGTTCGGGTTCGCGGCCCGCACGGCAATCGCCGTAGTGAAACGCCGGTTCTTTGTTTTCACTCTACGGTTTTCAGTCCGTGCCGAGTTCTGTTACGCTCGTGACTATTCCAATTCCCGCTAAATGAGCGAGCACAGATGAAACTTGATACCGGTCTGATGGCGCGCGACTTGCGCGAAGTTCCTGCTCTGGCGAAAGCGGCCGAAGAGGCCGGCTTTGACGCGATCTGGACCGCGAAGCCGGCAACGACGGCTTCCTGCCGCTCGCGCTGGTCGCGGAGCATACCAAACGGATCAAGCTGGGTACCGCGATCGCGATTGCCTTCTCGAAAAGCCCGATGGCGATGGCGTATACGGCGTGGGACCTGGCCGGGATGTCGCAAGGCCGCTTCATCCTGGGGCTCGGCACCCAGGTCAAGGGCCATATCGAGCGGCGCTTCGGCGTGAAGTGGGAAGCGCCGGTTCCCCGGCTCCGCGAATATATCGAATCGTTGCGCGCGATTTTCAAATGCTGGTCGCAGGGCGGGATGCGGCTCAAGTACGAGGGCAAGTACTACAACTTCTCGCTGATGACGCCGTTCTTCACGCCGCCGCATCATAACTTCTCGAACATTCCGATCTATATCGCAGGCGTGAACAAATATATTTGCCGGCTCGCGGGAGAGCTCTGCGACGGCCTGCACGCCCATCCGTTCCATTCGCCCAAGTATCTGCGCGAGTTCGTGATCCCGAACGTCGAGCTCGGGCTTGCCAAGTCGGGCCGGGTCCGCAAGGATTTCGCGATCGCGAGCACAGCCTTTGTGATCGTGGGCAATAACAAGGATGAGATCGAGCGCTCCAAAGCGGCCGTGCGCCAGCAGATAGCGTTTTACGCCTCGACCCGCACCTACAAGGTCGTGCTCGATATGCACGGCTTCGGCGCGGTGTCGGCGCGGCTCAGCGAGAAGGCCGCCAAAGGCGACTGGGGCGGGATGGCGAATGAAATCACCGACGAGATGCTCGACATCTATACGGTGTCGGGTACATTCGATGAGATCGGCGCAAAGGTCCGCGCCCGCTACGAGGGACTGCTCGACCGGGTCGCGTTCTATATCTTCTACCGTCCGGGCGAGGACGACGCGGCCTGGCGCAAGCTGACCAAACAGTTCAACGGCTGACTCATCAGGCGTCTTTACATCATGTGCAAAGGAGAACCAGATATGCGGAAACGAGCGATGGGCAAACTCGCGATGCTGGCGGTGGCGGGATTGATCTTCGGTGCGGCTTCGATGGCGGGCGCGCAGACGGCTCCGGCGGTCCCGGCCAGTGCTGTGACAAACAACGTGAAAATCCCAGAGATGGTGAACGGCGTGCGCAAGTTCACCGAAGTCTCGGTGCTGATCGGTGAGACCAAGTTCTGGCTGCCGAGCACACTTGTGGTCAACGAAGGCGACAAGGTTGAGATCACGCTCAAGAACCAGATGCCCGGTGTGCAGAACAGTGAGCACGGCTTCGAGATTGCGGCCTATGGCATAGAGAAGATCGTCACCGCCGGCAAGACCGAGACCGTCGAGTTCACGGCGGACAAGCCGGGCGTGTTCGACTTCGGCTGCCAACTGCATGCTGCGCACGTCGGCGGCCAGTTGATCGTTCGTCCGAAAGGATGACCTTGAAGGGGCGGGGTGCCCCGTTCCGGCTTCGGCATAGCGCTTGACGCCGTCGATTCGGTACCCTGTCCCGCGGATGCGCCGACACCTGATCTATGCGCGCTCGCCGGATTGGGCGGAAATCGCCGCGCGCGCCGAGGACCTGATCTCCGGCGCGGCTTTCGAGCCGGTCAAGGACGAGACCAAGACCAGGGCGGGATTCGTCGCGCTCGAAAACGGCGCGTCCGCGTTTATCAAGCGCTTCGACCGGGGCTCGCGGACTTACGCGCAAATTTACGGATGGTGGCTCAGGATTCGCGGCTCGCGCGCCAGACGCTCGCTACGCGGCGCCGCACTGCTCCGGGCGCACGGTTTCAGACATCCGGAACCTTACGCGGCGCTCGAGCTGCGCGGCGCGGGATCGATTCGTGCCAGCTACCTGATAAGCGAACCGCTTCGCAGCGCGAAAACGCTCAGCGTTTTTATCGACCTGCGCGGGCGCGCGCGGGGCGAGCAGGCCGCTTGGCGCCGGCGCGTCCTGGCCGCCGTCGCGCGCGAGATTCGCCGGCTCCACGAGGCCGGTCTTTTCACTCCGATCTGCAGGAGACCAACCTGATGATTGATCAGGGCGGCGGCGAACTGAAAATCTATTTTGTCGATCTCGACGGCTTCAGGTTCCTCGGGCGAGTCCCGCGGCATCAGCGCGAACGCAACCTCGTGCAGCTCGACCGCAGTATCGGGCGCTTTCTCCGCCGCAGCGCGCGGCTGCGTTTCCTGTATGATTATTTGGGAACGCGGCCGCAACGCCGCGAGGCGAGAGCGATCGTAACGCGGCTGCTGGAGCGAAAGGGGCGCGAGGACCGCAAACGGCAAGCCCGCCGCGCCCGGGAAGGTGCGCGCCGCAGCGCGCCGAGACCTGCCTGAGGATGTGAGATGGCGATCGCAATTCGCAAGCGCGAGTATGATCATCATACCGAGGAGGTTCATGCCGCCGGCGGCGCGAGTATCCGCGACCTGATGCTTGGCCTCAACGACGGGATGGTCGCCTCGTTCGCGGTAACCTCGGGCGTGGCGGCGGCGTTCGACGCCGCGCGCATAGTTATCATGGCGGGACTTGCCGAGATGCTCGGCGGCGCGGTCTCGATGAGGCTTGGCCGCCTTCATTTCGGCGCGCTCGCAGATCGAATTCTACCAGAGCGAGATCGCACGCGAACGGGACGAGATCCAGCGCTGGCCCGAGCGGGAACGCGAGGAGATCCGCGCGATCTACCGCAACAAGGGCTTCACCGGTCGCGCTGCTCGATCAGATCGTCGCGCATATCACGGGCGAGCCCGAGCGATGGAGCAACGTCATGATGCGCGAGGAATTGGGCTTTTCGGCAGGAATCATTCGACCCGCCGCTACGCTCCGGCGCGACCGTGGGGGGCGCCTACCTGGTTGGCGCGCTCATTCCGGTGGTTCCCTATCTGTTCGTGGCGCCTGCGGCGGGAATCATCTTCTCGGCCCTCGCCACGCTTGCGGCGCTGTTTATAGTGGGCGCGGCCAAGACCGCGATTACCAGCCGCCGATGGTGGCTGAGCGGGCTGGAGAGCATGCTGACGGGCCTGGCGGCGGGGCTGGTAACATACATCGCCGGGCGCCTCTTCGCGCCCCATTGAGTAATGAATGCCGGCCTGGAATTGAGCATGCCATCGTACCGGCGCATGCTGCCGTCGCTTGGGAATGTGATAATTGTTTAGGTAATGGTTCGCGTTTCCGCAGTCATAGCTGTCTACAACGGCGCGAGCACGATCGACCGCGCCATCGACAGCGTCCTCAAGCAGGACTTCAGCGGCTGCGAAGTTGTCGTGGTGGATGACGGCTCGACCGACTCGACCGTCGAGCGGCTCAAACAGTGGGGCGACAAAATCCGCGTCGTGCGGCAGGCGAATAGCGGTCCTTCGGCCGCGCGAAACAACGGCGTCCGAGTCGCGGCCGGCGAGTACGTCGCGTTCCTGGACGCGGACGACGCATGGATGCCGGGCAAAGTGGAGAAGATGGTCGGCGCTCTGGACAGCGCGCCCGGCGCCGTTCTCGCCTACTCCGGTTTGAGGTCCGTAGACGGCTCGGGGCGCGAGTTGGCCGGACTCGTTAACGCGGCGAGCGAGCATGCGCCCTCGATGGAAGAGTCTGCTCACGCGATGGTGGCCGATCTTCACCAGCACGGTGGTGATGCGGCGCGATACGTTCGAGCGATGCGGAGGATTCAGCGAGGAGTTCAGATCCCCCAGCTACGAAGATCCCTACCTGTGGCTGCTCGCCCGGGAACAGGGCGAATTTGTGTACGTTCCCGAGGCTCTGGTGCTCTATCGCACCGAGCCGGCCGTGGCGCGGAGCGAGAAGTATCTGGAGGGTTGCAAAGTGTTCGCGCGGCTCGTCCGCCAGCGCTACGGGCGCAAGGGCAATCGCCTGGTCAGGCAAATCATCGACGGTCAAGCCTTCTCGCTCAGCCACGAAGGTCTGTTGGCGATGCTGCGCGGTGACAGGAAACGGGCGCGCCAGGCCCTGATGCTGGCGCTGCGCTACAAGCCGTTCCATTCCCGCAGCCTGATGAGGTTGCTCAGAACGCTCCTGCCGCCGATCCTTGCCCGCCGTCTCACCGGGCGCACGCGCGATAAGATTACCGTTGCGGCATCCGACACCCCGCACTGACCGCGTAGTTTACCCGACGCTCCGGCCTGTCCGCTCGGAGGGCCTGCTTTTCAGGCAAGCACGGAAGACTTCCTCGTAGCGCTCCGCGCATCGCGCCCAGGCGTATTCGCGCATCACCTCCTCGTGCCCGCGCTCTCCCATCCGGCGGGCCTCCGGACTGGAGAGCAGCGTGCGCATAGCGGCAGCCAGGGCGCCGATGTCATTCTCGGGCACGACGAAACCGTTCACTCCGTCGCGAATAAGTTCGCGCGCGCCGCCGGTGTCGGTTGCGACGACCGGCGCGCCCGCCGCCATCGCTTCAAGGAGGACCAACGGCATGCATTCGCCTGGCCGGCTGGCCAGGGCAAACAGCGCCGCGCCCGCGTAGTACGGGCGAATTTCCTCTCGCGAAAGAACGCCGACGAGCCGCACGCGCTCCTGCAATCCCGCCGCCTTGATTATCTCTTGGATACGGCCCTGGTCGGGTCCGCCGCCCGCGATCAGGAGTCTCGACCTGCGGAAAGTCGGCGGCGATTAGCGCAAACGCCTCGATCAGAAGGTCGAAGGCCTTGTGCTCGAGCAGCAGCCGTCCGGCCGACAGGATAAAGGGGCCTGCGCTGCAGATAGGCGCGGCGCTGCTCGCGGTGTTGCGATCGACTCCGCCGATAATGACCCGGGCGTCGCGCGCCTCGGGAAGCATTCGCGCAAAGAAATCGCGCGTGGCGGCAGAGCCCGCGATCAGCGCGTCCGCGTGACGCAACGCCTCGAGTCCTTTTTCGCCGAGTCGCCCGCGCCCGCGCAGATCCGATACGTGAAAGCTCTGGACCATCGCCGCACCCGCTGCGCGGCACGCGCTCAGCACGTTGGGGTAGCGGTCCCATGCGTAGAGGCTGGCTGTTGACGACATCGGGGCGCCATCGCCGCATCAGGTGGATCAGCTCGCGCTGGCGGGTGTAAAAGCTCGGCCGCAGGAAACGCTCCAGATGGCGCAGCGTGAACGGCCGGCGATCGGGAATCTCCAGATAGGTGCACTCCACGCCTGCGCGCGCGGAGCGCTCGTAGTGGTTGTCGTGCGCGTTGCGGTCGAAGGTCGAGATGATCCCGACGCGGTGACCGCGCCGGATCAGTTCGACCGCGATGCTGTCGACGATCTCCGCGATGCCGCCGACGGCGTTGTAGCCCTCGACCAGCATCAAGATGCTAAGCGCGCGCATACGCCAATGCCCTGTCGGTCCACCTTGCCGGCCTGCAAGAGGAGAAGACCTCGAGGTAACGCTCAGTGACGCGCGGCCAGTCGTGCGTCGAGGCCAGTTCGCGCCCGCGGCGACCTAGTGCGGTTCTCAGATCGTGATTGTCGAGCAGCGTCCTCATCGCGCGAGCGATTTCATCCGGCTCGCTGCGTTCGAGCAGCAGCCCGGTCTGGCCGGCGAGTACTATCTCGGGAGTTCCGCCGCTGTTGGTGCCAATGACGGGCGTCCCGCAAGCCATCGCTTCAAGGAAGACTATGCCGAGACCTTCGGGCAAGCGGCTCGGCATCACCAGCATCATCGCGCCTTTGTAAAGACTCCAAAGCTCGCTGCGGGGACGAACCCCGAGCAATTCGACTCGCTGGCCGATTCCCAGGCTCGCAATCTGTGATTCGAGCTGTTGGCGGTCGGGGCCATCGCCGGAAATCAGCAAGTCGACTCCTTCGTACTCCGAGGCGATACTTGCGAAGCCCGAAACCAGAGCGTCGAGCGCCTTGTGCTGCAAGTTCAGGCGAGCAGCGCAGAGGATATAGGGGCGCGCCCGCTGGTAGGGCGCGGCGGCTTCGGCGGCCTTGCAGTCCACGCCGTTGATAATCACGTGAGCCTTGCGCGCCGCGCGCGACAGGGTCTCGAAATACTGTTTGGTGGCGGCGGAGACGCAGGTAATCGCGGCCGCATACTTGAGCGCACCGAGCGGATGATCTTCCAGGCTACCCCGCCCCCAGGAGTCGTGGAGGGTATGGACCAGAGGTACACCCGCGGTTCTGCAGGCCGCGGCCACGGTCTGAAACTTGTCCCAATCCCATACTTGGGAATTCACGACGTCGGGATGCCAATCTCGCAAGCGCGCCGCGAGTTCCCTCACCGAGCGGGCTGGCTTGATGAATCGTTCGAGATGGCGCCAGGTTGCGGGCTTATGCCTCGGGATTTGGACCTCGAATCGCTCCATCGCGGAGCGTTCCTGACTGTCCCAGTCGGGAGGGCCAAAGACTGTCGCAAAGATTGCGATCTGATGGCCCAGCCGCGAGAACTCGGCTGCGAGGTTGTTGACGACCTCCTGAACCCCGCCGATTGCGCCGAAGTCCTCGACCAGGAAGGCGATCCGCATCACGAAGCGCTCGCTTGTCTGAAAGGCGCCTGCTTCCAGGCAGACAGGTCACGATCAAGCAGGTCTTCGAGGGCTTCGATTTCTGGCAGGAAGTAGGCTCTCAGTCGCGCTTCGGTCTCTGGCTGGGGCGGCGGAAATTTCCCGCCGCGGCCGAAGCAGAAATTCCAAATCGGATCGCATCGTTCGCTGAGCCAATAGATCTTGCGCTGCCGCAGCCATTCGCGAAACAGCCGCGCCCGCCGCGCCAGGCGGTAACTTTTCGGCGCTTCGTTCATCTCGTTGATCTTGCCGCCGCCAACCGCGGACTTGGCGAGGTCGATATCCGGTAGACCGATAAACCGGCAGATTCGGTCAAGATAGGCTTGAGGGTCGGCCGCCAGGTCGTCGTAGACGGCCGCGAAGACCTGCTCGGTTCCGAACAACTCCCGCCATGCGCGCAAGTGCGCGGCGTAGCGGCTTACGCTGAACATGGTTCCGGGGCCGTCCCACTTCCGCTGTTGCTCGATCGCCTGCTCCAGGGTGACCGGTCCGAGAAATCCCTCGCGGCGCAACTGCCGATAGTGCGAGAACAGCCGCGGCACCGGGTCGCGCAGCGTGCAGATTATCCGGCATTGCGGAATGGCCTGCTTGATCCGAGTCCGCGCCAGCGGGTGATCAAAGTAGGTCGTCGCGATTTCGCCGGCCGGAAGAGCGGGCGGACAGCTGCGAAAGTGAGCCGTGTACCAGTCCATCCCGAGATCAAAGTAGTTCGAGAAAAACTGGGTCTCCTTGATTCCGTCGGGCAGTCCCACGTGACCGATCAGAACGCGGTCGAGCCAGGTGGTCCCGGTCCGCGGCGGCCCCACCGCGATAAAATCGGGAAGTCTGTCCCGTATGGCGCTTTTCATCCGATGTCAGAGCCGCCGGCGCCTCGAGTCTCCACGGCGTGCGCACGCTTCATAGACTTCAAGATAACGCAACGACGCTGCGTGCCAATCATACTTCGCCGCACTCTTAAGTGCAGCAAGCCCCATCCGAAGCCGCGCTTCGGGTCCTCAAGCAGTTTCCCGATCGCGGCCGCGAATTGTGTCGGATCGTTGCGCTCTACAAGCAGGCCGTTGACGCCGTCGGTTACCGCCTCCGGCGTGCCGCCGCCGTTGGTGGCGATCACGGGCGTGCCGCATGCCATCGCTTCCAGGATCGTCAGCGGCAAACCCTCCGCCTTGCGGCTCGGCAGCACGAAAAGCATCGCGCCTCTGTAGAGACTCCAAAGCCGTTCCTGGGCCAGCGCGCCGAGCAGCATCACTCTCGCGTCCAAACCGCATCTGTGTATCCGCTGTTCGATTTCGGCCCGGTCGGGACCGTCTCCCGCGATCATCAGATCAACTTCGGAACCTCTGCGAGCGAGCGCCGCGAACGCATCGATCAGCACGTCGATTGCCTTGTGAGAAAGATCAAGCCGGGCCGCGCAGAACAGGTAGGGCCGGCCGCACTGGTGCGCGACCGCTCCTTGAGCGGCGCCAAAGTTCGACGCCGCCGGGAATTATGCAGGCGCGTTGCGCCGCGCTTACCCGCTGCGCGAAGAAGTTTCGAGTGTAAGCGGATACCGCGGTCAGCGCCGAAGCGTGCGCGAGCGCGCGCAGCGGTCGGTCGCCGAGCTGGCCGCGATACGCGGTGCTATGTAGCGACTGGACAAACGGGACGCCGGCTTTTCAGGCAGGCCGCTGCGAGCACGGGAAACTTGTCCCACACCCCGCCGTGCGCGTTGACCACATCGGGCTTCCATTCGCGAATCGTTTCGACCAGCGCGTCGAAACCCCTGGGATGCTTGAAGAGACGCTCAAGGTGACGCCAGGTGACCGGCTTTGGAGTCGGAATCTCCAATTCGATGTAATCGACCGGCGCGCGCGGAAGCCGCTGAGCGTCGGGTGCGGTTGACGAAAGGACCGCGGCGCGATGGCCGAGGCCGATCAGGTCGCGGGCAAGGTGATCGACGACTTCCTGCACGCCTCCCACGGCATGGAATGCGTCGCAGATCAGCAGGATGCGCATAGCATCGGGACAGATGTGCAGGTTTCGGGAAACCTCAGCGTCGCCAGGGAATCCGTTGCCGGTCTCGTCAGGCACCCTGGTCTGGCTCGATCCAGCAGGGATCGCCGCTTGCGCGAGGTCAATGCAATCGCCAACGAGGGCGGCAAATAGCTTCTCAAGAGCCTGGAGATATCGCGCCGGCGAATTGGCTTGAAGTACCTTAAGCACCATAACGCGCGCCGGGCCAGCTTCGTGTCGCCTTGCGCCAGGGCAGTCAGCCCTTGCGCGGTGAGCCTCCGCGAGAAAGACTCGACTTCTTTCTGAATACGCAACTCTCCAACGGCGCCATAGCGCTCGCGCAAACGGCGGGCGAACAACTTGAAGCCGGGCGCATACTTGGTAATGCGGTCGATGAACGGAGCGAGCCGATAGCGGACGAGTTGCTCCGGCAGGTAGATGAAGGGGCCCGCTTCGCGCGCCCGCATAAAGAAGTCAAGGTCTTCAAAACCGCAGCCGGGGTAGTCTTCGCAAAATCCCCCGCAATCCTCGAAGATCCGCGGCGGATGGTGACCGCGCTCATTAGGATCGGCCACCAGCCCTCCAGCAGTTCGTCCATGGACGGCGCGCGTGCGCGGTCCGGCCGCACGAAGGTAGCGCTCAGAGGCTGGTCGAGGTCGTTGACCGGCACGACATCCGAGTAGGCCAGGACCGCCTGCGGCTCGCGCTCCAGCGCGGCTACGGTCTTCGACAAACGTCCCGGCAGCCAACGATCGTCAGCATCCAATATGGCGACATACTCGCTCCGCGAGGCCGCCACGCTGGCATTGCGCGCCGCTGCCAGGCCGAGATTTTTCTGGCGAACAACCCGGATTCGGTCGCCGTACCCGCGCAGAACTTCCGGCGTGCGATCGGTGGAGCCGTCATCCACTACGACTACCTCGGCTCCCTTGAAGTCCTGCGCGAACGCGCTGTCGAGCGCGCGCGATACGCAAAAATCGCCATTATACACGCAGACTAGAACTGAAACGGACGGCTCTGCCATCGTCTCGATACTGCCCCAGTGATGCTCGCCGTCGCAACACCCGCGCTTGGACTCGCATCGCGGTCGAGGAGCGAGGTTCCGTGTCTCACTTCCAGGCCGACAGATCGCGCTGAAGAAGCTTCTCCAACTGCTCGATCTCCGGGCGCATGATCGCTCTTATCCGCGTTTCTGTAGCGGGATCCAGAGGAGGAAATTCTGGCCCCCCGCCAAAACAGAAGTCGGATAGCGGGTTGGAATGCTCGAACACATGAGCCAGGCGAAGGAATCTCTGCCGCTGAATCAGCCAGCTCTTCAGCCGCACGGCGCGGCGGGCTAGGCTCGGACTACGAGGCTTGTGGGTCAGCGAGAATACCCGCATAGTGGCCCGTTCCGAATTACGCGCATCGAACGGTGCAATCCCGATGAATGCGCATACAGCGTTGAGGAAGCTCTGCGGGTCGGCCTTCAAATCGTCATGTAGCAGCACCAGCACGCGATCGCTCCCGACCGTCTTTCTCCATGCCTTGATGTTGAAAGCATAGCTGCCGCAGGCTCCGAATCGGTAATGTTGAGCGTCATAGTCGAATGAATCGGTTACCATGCCAATGGAACTCACCATTCTGTAGTGCGAATACACTCTTTCGACGGGGTCACGCAGCGTACAGATGATCTTACATCCCGGTATATCGGCTGCGATTCTCTCTCTCGCTTCCGGCTTGTCGAAGTAGATCGGGGCGATTTCGCCGGCCGGCAGATCGGGTGGACAATGGCGAAAGAAGGCTCGATACCAATCCAGTCCGAGGCCATAGTTCATGACAAAGAACTGGGTTTCCTTGACACCGGCGGGCAGGCCCACGCGGCCGATCAAAACGCGATGCAACCACGTGGTGGCAGTTCTGGGCGGACCCACCGCGATAAAGTCCGGCAGCCGGTCTTGCGCAGCTTTTTTCAAATCGACGCTCGCGCCAAGCCCCTGCTGATGCTTGACTGATACGATAGTCTCACGAGCTGAAGTGATTTGAACCGTCAGGATCAGCCCATCGAAGCCAGACGCGATGCTACCAAAGCATCGGCGCGGCAAACAGACCGGGCGCCGTTCCAAACGGTTGTGCCTGGAGGCAGACTTGATCTGTTTTGTTCGACTCCGCCGAAGGCTCGCTCCAGGCCTCGCGGCGCTCAAGGCTTACCGCGAATTCCGCGTCGCGGCGGTGACTTCCAGGGGCGTGCTTGATGCGTATTCTCCTTATGTGCGAGGGCTTCCACCACGTCGGCGGGGTTGGCGGGCTGGTCGATAAGCTGGCGGGGCAATTCTTGGGCCGGGGTCACGAGGTGCTCGTGGCATCTTATCATCGTCCCGAGGCGCATCAACGCGTCTCGCGCGCGACCGAACAGTTCGTCTACATCGACCCTCCAAGGGAAGCCAAGCCGGTGACATTACGCCATCTCGAGCGCCTTGTTCCGCGTAATCGCTCGTGAAACAGCTCGCAGATCTCATTCGTTCCCGGCGCATGGATGTCGTCAACAACCATGGGGGACGCTGGGATCGATACCCTACGATGGTCAAGGCATGCAGGCAGGCGTCGGGTCCCTTTGTCCAGAGCTTCCATGCTGCGAATCACTGGGGTGAACGGCTGGAGAAGCCGCTGAGAACTCTGAAACTGGCCTCGGCGGTGACCGTGGCTTCCATGGCGCTTCGGACTTACTACGAGCCCTTGCTGCCGCGAGCGCGCGATGCCGCCGTTATCGCCGACGGAGTCGATTGTGCAGCGGCCGACGCTGCGGAGCCATACCGGCGTGAGCGGCCGTATATCTTCTGCGCATGCCCCCTGGAGTTGAGCCAAAACGCCGTCAACCTTCTGGTTTCGAGTTTCGCGATCGTCGCGCCGCAATACCCGCAGGTTGATCTGCTCATCGGTGGCGACGGGAAGGACGCCGCGCAACTCGTGGACCAGATTGAGGCTGCGGAGCTGGAGAAGCGGACGGAACTCCTGGGCACCACGGAACCGGCCGAGACGTGGAGGCTTTACAAGGGTTCGCTGTTGTTCGCGATGCCGACCTGGCGACCGGAAACGGAGAGTCTGGTCTTTCTCGAAGCGATGGCCGCCGGTAAGCCGGTGATCGGTACCAATCGCGGTGCTTCCGCCGAGAACATTCTGCCCGGCAAGACCGGTCTGCTGGTCGAGAATGACCCCCGAAAGCTTGCCTCGGCGTTGAGGGTATTGCTCGACAACCCAGAGTTGCGGACCCAGATGGGCGAGCACGCGCGAACCTTCGCCGCGCAATTCGATTGGTCCAGAGTCGCCGAACGATATTTGGAGGTCTACGCGGCTTGCAGCGGCGGCCAACTCAAGAACGGACGGTTGCCTCCGTTGGTTGTGGCGAGCCGATCTTATTGAGCGCGCCTCTAGATGCGCAACCGCCGCGCTCTACGTCGTGTACTCGGCGTTGATCCTGACGTAGTCGAGGCTCAGGTCGCTGGTGAGGATGGTCGCAGAACCTTTGCCGAGCTTGAGATCGAGCCGGATAGCGAACTCGCGCTGGCGCATCACCGCGGCGGCTTCTTCAAGCGCGTCCACCACGAGCGCGCCGTGCGCCGCGATCTTCACGCCGCCCACGTACAGACTCGAGCCGATCGGGATCGAGTGCAACGCCTGACGCGCCGGCGGCGCCGATTACTCTTCCCACGTTCGGATCGCATCCGAAGAACGCGGTCTTCACCAACGGCGAGTTGGCGATCGGCGCGCGGCCTTCAGCGCGTGGGCTGCCGAGCGCGCGCCGCGCACCTGACCGCCACCAGCTTGGTCGCGCCTTCGCCGTCGTGAACCAAATCGCGCGCGAGCGAGCGCGAGACCGCCGCGATCGCGTTTTCAAAGACTTGCAGCTCGCGCCGGTTGAGCGCGCGGTTGCCCGCCGCTCCGCTCGCCATCAGGATCACCGTGTCGTTGGTTGACATATCGCCGTCGATCGTGATCGCGTTGAAGCTCGCGGGCATCGCGCGCCGCAGCGCCGATCGAAGCGCGGGCGCGGGGACCGGGCGTCGGTCATGATGAAGCCGAGCAGGGTCGCCATCCGGGGAGCGATCATGCCGGCGCCTTTGGCCGCGCCTGCGATCGTCAGCTCTGCGCCGCCGAGCCGGAGCGAGACCGAAGCGAGCTTGGGCCGCGTATCGGTGGTCATGATCGCGCGCGCGAAATCGGGCAGGCCGTCCCGGCCCAGAGAATCGGCGGCGCGGCGCACGCCTTCGCGATATTTCTCCAAATCGTAGCGATGGCCAATCACGCCCGTAGAGCAGGGCGCGACCAGCCTCGGGAGCGCATCCGATCTCGCGCGCCAGGGCGGCGCAGGAATCGGCGGCGAGCTTTAGGCCGGCCTTCCCGGTGAAGCAGTTGGCGCATCCCGAGTTCGCCGCTACAGCCTGGAGCGGCCGCGCCGAATCCGCTCGCGGGCGATCGTCACCGGTGCGGCCATCACGCGGTTGGTGGTAAATACCGCCGCGGCAGCCGCCTGCCGGTCGGCGACGATCAGACCGAGGTCAAGCGCGCCCGTCGCCTGCTTGATTCCTGCGGCCACGCCTGCGAATCGAAAACCGGCCACCGGCCGCGCGTTCGGTTGTACGTTCATCATATGCTTTGGAGCATGCTCCGGGCGCGTTTGTACATAAGGAGGACTTCGAGCGCAACAGGTCGTCGCGATTTCGGGCATTCGGACGCTACCCTGCTTCTACTGTGTAACTCCTTAGAACACCCGCGACTGTCAATTTTCGGTCATCGTGTGCCAAATTCTCGCGCTCGGTCAGGGCTCTGGTTTTCTTAAATCTGCTTTGTGCAACGGAATTCGCTTATTCTCAGCGGCGCACGACGGCGGCACATGGATTGCGTTAGCCATTGAGCACGCGGCGTGAGCGCCGCGAGCCGCCAATTGAAGGGGTTTGGAAAATGAGGTTTGAAGCGAGCAAGGTCATGACGGTCAAGGAGCCTGTCGGACTACCTGAAAGTTCATCCGTCCACGATCTATCGTCAGCTTAAGAGGGGCCCGCTGCCTGCATTCAAGGTCGGCAGCGACTGGCGGTTCAATATCGAATCGATTGACCGCTGGAGGCTTGAGCAAGACGGAATCGGCGCCGCTGCTTGAAGGTGGGGTGGGGGAGGGGAGCCACGGCGACGCCTGCCAGTCGCAGGCTCCCTGAAGCCCGCGCCGGACGCTCAGCCCGGCGCCGAGTCGCCGCTCTCGAGGTCGGGACCGCGATAGCCGAGCGTCAGCGCGCCGCGCAACGGGTCCACTCGCGAGATCTCGGCCAGGATTCTCGATCCGGTGGCAAGGTTCGGTGCGCCGCGCAGTGTGCCGCGAATCGCAAACTCGGCAAGCTCGGCGCTGACCCCCTCGCGCGTTACGATCGCGCTGAGCGGCCCGCGGCTCTGGTTCGCTTCCAGATAGCGCAGCGTCCAGTAGCGCTTGGCCCGCCGCTCGAGCTCCTTGCCCTCGGCTTCAGTATTTTCCATCGCAGCCACCACGGCCAGCAGCTCGTCGGGGCGATACATGCATCGCTCCGAGCCCGAGAGCGCGGCAATCAATTGCCTTTGCAACACCAGGTCGCCGTAGCGCCGGATCGGCGAACTCAGTTGGGCGTAGCGATCGAGTCCTACGCCGGCATGAAGCTCCGGGTAGAGCGACAACCGCGGGCGCATCGGCAAATCGCTGGCGCCTCCCGGCTGAACGCGGTAGATGATCGGGATTCGATTGTCGGCCGCATACCGGGCCGCCACGAAGTTGCTCAGCACCATGAACTCGGCGACCAACTGGCGGCTGGGCGAGGAATTGTCGATGAGCTTCACCTTGATTCGGCCGTCATGCACCTTGACCTTGGCCTCGGTGCGGACGAGCAGCGCCGCTCCCGCCCTGCGCCTGCGCTCACGCAGCTTGAGCGCCATCTCGCGCAGATGGCGGACGGTGGTGGCCGCCGGCCCCGGGTCGCTCGACGGATCCTCCAGCAAGCGATCGGCAAGCTCGTAGTCCAATCGCGCCGCGACTTTTATCGTCGCCGGATAGATTGAGCTCGCGATCAGCTCACCGTCCGGCGAAAGCATCACTTCAGTGACCAAGGCGGGCCGCTCCTGGCCCGCCAGCAGGCTCGCGCGCCTGGCACGAGATTTCCTCCGGCAGCATCCTGACGGTCGCTTCCGGCAGGTAGACCGTTGCCGCGCGGGCCGCCGCTTCGGTATCGATCGCGCCTTCGCGCCTGACAAAGTCTGCGACCAGCGCGATACAGATGCGCGCCTTGAGTCCGCCGCCGGGCGTGGGCTCGCAACTGAGCGCGTCGTTGACTTCGAGAGTCTCCTTGTCGTCGATCGTGACCGCGAACAGGTCTTCAATTCCCTGACGCGGTCCCGATTCGGCTTGCTCCGCCTCGCGGCAGGCAGCCTCCGGGAACTCCATCCGTAACCCGCCGATCAGCGCGAAGCGGGGAGTTTCGGGCGCGGCGTTCAGCCGTTCCAGGAGCTCGAAGGCAGTCTCGGCCGGATCGACTTCGGGTACCGCCTGGGTCAGCATCGCGGAAAGCTCATTGCTCCGCGTCGAAGGATTCTTGAGATAACGCGAAAGTTCGTCGATAAGCGGCGCGGCCTCGGCGGGCGCCGGAATGGCGCCGTCGCAGGCGATGCCGCGGATCAGCGCCTGCGTCTGGCGATACTGTTCGCTGCGCGTCCGGCTTTTTTCGTTCTGCACGCGCAGGCGCTCGACCTGATCCGGAGTGCGGCAGACAAACTCCATGTGGCGCCGCACGAAGTACAGGCGGTCGTTGAGCAGCGCCTCGAAGATCACGGAAGTCGCTGCGCTGCTCCGCCGGCCGAAGAACAGCTCCGAAAGCTCGTCGGCGGTGAAGCTGCGTCCCTGCTCGTGAACCACGCCCCACAAGAGATCGAGGTCGAGCTCGACTCTTGAGCTGCGCGCGCTCCTGCTCCAGAGTGGTGAGGACCGCGGTGAGACTGGCCGCGTCGGCCTTGCGCTCGGGATGGCGCACCAGAACCAGGTCGCGCGCCACGGTCTTCTCGCGCCCGCCCGCCTCAACCAGATGGAGAATGTCCCCCTGCTCGCGCACCACCAGACCCGCCCGGAGCTTGCCCTGATCGAGATACTCCACCACTGTTCCCAGGTATTTTGCGTTGGCGGCCATCCGGAGCCCATTTTGACGAGCGGTGCGACCTGAGACTATATGGAGAACGAAGCGATCGTGACAAAAGGAATTGAGCGTGACGAAACGAGTCGAAATAGACATTCCCGAGCAGATGTACGACGAGCTGGTGGCGATTGCGGAGCGGATCGGGATACGCCACGCGGCCGAGGCTGCCCTGATCGCGATCGGAGACTGGATAGCGCATCGCAGGGCCGAGGCTCGACGATCGCGATCCGGGCCGGAAATACTTCGTCAATGAGGCATTGGATGAACTCGAGAAAAAGCACAAGTAGGCGGGCGGGCGGATTGGCATTGCTGGCCGGCGCGATCGCGGTCGCGGTCGCGATAGCAATGGCTGGATTGGCGGCGCCCGCGCGGGCGCAGGGGGGCAAGGGTTACAACGCCGAGGATTTCGGATTCGCGATGGGCCCGGTGAAGGCGAAGGGATTGCTGGCGCCGGTCTATGCGCAGGTGACCGGTGACAAGCTGATCGTCTCGGATGTCGCGGCCGGCGGGGTCTTTTCGGTCGCGGTCGCGGGCGGGAACGCGACCGCCGCGGGCAAGATCAAGAAGCCTGCGGGAATCGCGATCGCGCCCGATGGGTTCGGATCGTATGGCGGGCAGATCTTCGTGCTCGCGCCGGAGGGGGGCGACGCGAAGGCGCCGTGCGCCGTCGCGCGAGTCGATAAGTCCGGCGCAGTCTCGAGCTTCGCCAAGCTGCCCGCTGCGGGAAGCCTCGATGGAGGCAAGCCCACCGAATGCCGTGACCTGGAATTCGGCGCGGCCGGGAGCCCGTTTGCCGGCAAGCTGTACGCAGTGACGAACGGCAACGCGGCGATTTACGAAATAGAATCGGGTGGAAAGGCGCGCGCCTTCGGAACCTACGACAAGCCGCTCGCGTGGGAAATCCACAACATCGGGTTCGCGCCCGCCGGCGACTCGAAGGCGCCCAACGCGATGCTGCTGTCGGCGCGCCCGAGGTCGGAGACGGCTTCGAGAGTGGGGCGAATCGCAATTATCGACCCCAGCGGCAAGATGAAGGACGAGTTCTATCTGGTCGGCATGATTCGTCCCACCGGATTTGCGTTTGCGCCAGAGGGCTTCGGCGATCATGCCGGGGTTCTGTTCGTCGCCGATCAGGGAAAATTGGCCGCGGACAACAACGGCGAGCGCGACGGCCGCGTCTACAGGCTGTTCAAGGGGATGGCGCGCGAGTACGGGACTGGACTGGTTAACCCGACCTGCCTCAAGTTCGCCGGCAAGACGATGGTGCTGTGCGATCCTGCGGCGCGCGGCAAGACCAACTCGGGCGCGTTAGTCACGATCGCCCCGGCGTACTGACGCGCTTATCCGGGTTGGGACGGCCCACCATCCCGCCGACAGCGTAGCGGCAGAGCAGGCGCGTCAGCGCCACGGTTGCTTGATGATCTCGGTGTCGCCGGTTTCCCGGTTGACGAGCAGCAACTCGATTTCCTTGTAGCTGCCCTGCGGGAAAAATACGTAGCCGCTGACCGTGAAATCCTTGCCCACGTCGCCGCCCTGCAGCGCGAGGGCCCCGATCTGCTGATTGGCCTGATTCTTCGCCTCTTGCATTCCTGCGGGAGCGCCTCCGATCACGCCTTCGCCGACGCCGATCGCCCCGCCCACGGCCGCACCGGTGGCAGCCGAGCCGAGCACCGAGCCTGCGATTGCGCCGACCGCCGCGCCGACCGCGCCTCCGCCCACCCCGCTAATCGCTGCGCTGGTCAGCGCCGCCTTGAGCTCGCCCGAATTGCCTGACTGGCGGGCGGCCTCGCCCGGCGGCAGCGGCGCGATCCGGTCGCCGTTTTCGTCCAGCGCGAAGACCTGGCTCGGAACGATCGCGCGCGGCACGTCGGTGCCGTTCGCGACTGATACATAGACCGGCACCACGCTGCCCACCGCGGGCTTGGATTGCGACGTAATCGAAATCTGCCCGGGCTGCGGAGTCGCGACCATCGGCGGCGTATTCTGGATCGGCGCCGAGGCGAAACCGCATCCGGACGCTATCGCGCTCAGCACGGCGCATGCAACGCGGAATCGCGCGCCCGTATACGCGGATTTCATCCGAATCCTGGCCACAGACGAGAGCTTATCGGGCTTCCGGCGCTAAGTCATGTGGCGAGATCGAGCCGAATCAGGGTGACAGCACCGCGATCCGATCGGCGCCTCCGAGCGCCATCCAGATGCTCCCGCCGGGCGCCAGCGCCATGTCGCCCACCGCCGCGCCGCGAGCGCGGATCGGAATCGCGGCGGCGAAGGTCTCGCGCGCCGGATCGAAGTGCGCGATCGATATGCCCGATACGCCTGCGCTCTCCGCGTACCAGACCTGGCCGTTGCGGTCGATCGCGATTGCGTCGGGCCTCGAGGCGCGTCCGCCCGGCGAAGGCCATTCGCGAAACGTGTGGCCGCGAATATCGAAACGTCCGAGCATCCCCGCGCCGAACTCGGTGAAGTAAACGTAGTCATTCCAGATCCAGAGCCGATGCGGCGCGGACGCAGCGTTAGGCGTCGCGAATTCACTGATCAGATGACTCTCGAGATCGAAGCGGCCGATCTTGCTGGCGCCCGCCTCAGTGAAGTAGAGCGCGTGGTCGGGACCAAGCTTGATTCCGTAGGGCGCGGCGTTCCGCGTCGGCACGGCGAAGGTCGCGACCGTGCCCGAGGCGAAATCGAGACGGCCGATCGCATCCGAGCCCGGCGCCGTGAAATACACCTCGCCGTCGCCGGCCAGCACCGGCGTGTGCGGCGCAAGCGCGTTCCCGGCCGGATATTCGTGAAACACCGAGCGCGCCGGGTCGAAGCATCCGATCTTGTTGGCCGTGGTCTCGGTGAAGACGACCGTCCCGTCAGGCGCAACCACGATTCCGTGCGGACCCGAGCCCGCGGTCGGAACCCTGAATTCGGCCAGGGTCTGCGACCTGGGATCGAACCGGCCGATCCTCGCCGCGGCCATCTCGGTGAAATAGACGCGGCCGGCGCCATCCACGGCTGCATCGTATGGTGCGTCGCCGGGCGTGCCGTACTCCGTGATCGCCGCAGTGGCGGCCGCGGCGATCGCCAGCGCTCCCAACGCCGCCGCGATGGTTCGGATGGTGATCACGCCCTGGTCCCGTGCCGGCCCGCCGCGTTCGGACTGCATTGACAGTGGCCTACGCAGTGACAATGTTGCTGTCACAATGACAACCATCATGACAAGAGGACTATTGATCGCCGCGTTCTCGGTCGCCGAATTGCGGCCCATGCTCGGATTGGGCAGCAAAGCGTCGGAGCTCGAAAAGCTCGCGCCCCTGATGAATCTCAAGCCGGGCTCTACGGTTGCTGAGATCGGCGCCGGCAGCGGCGCGGTGTCGATCGCGGCGGCCCGCAAGGTCGGTCCGGGGGGCCATGTCTACTGCAACGAGATCGATCCCGCGAATCTCACCAGGATCCGCGCCGCGGTCGCGAAAGCGGGGCTCCAGAACGTCACCGTGATCGAGGCCAAAGAGGACGACAGCGGATTACCCGCCGGATGCTGCGACGCAGTCTTCATGATCGGCGTCTACCATCACATAACCCGCCCGCTTCCGACCGACGCGAGTATCTGGCGCGCGCTCAAGCCGGGTGGGCGGCTCGTGATCGCCGACTTCCGGCCGACTTGGTGGCTCTGGCTGTTCAAGCCCAGGGGCGTTCCAGCCAATCGCGGCGGCCACGGAATTCCTGAAGACGTACTCGAAGGGGAATTGTCGCAGGCGGGATTCGAGCGCGTGGAGAGTTTCGATCGATGGGGCGATTCGTGGTTCCTGAGTAACTACTGCCTGGTGTACCGCAAGCCGCTGTGAGCGATAGCATCTGTATATGGACTTCGAGGATAACTCGCCTGTCAAGTTGATATTGACTGTGAGTGGTACCCTCACCCGCGCGTCACGGCGTTTGCAGAAAACGCAAACGCCGCGCCGCTTGCCCTCTCCCTGGTCAGGGAGAGGGATTAAGCTGGAATTTCCATATTGAGCCCGGAATTCCCCTTTTTGACATTCCAAACATGCGATTCCTAGCCCGTGGCGGACCCAACGTCAGATCGCAACGCGGCTGACCGGCCACGTGCAGCGGCAGGAGTTCGGTTAGAGCCCTTCCGGCCTCAATCCGGAGAGCGCTGAAGTCGCATTGCCTGCGAGCGCGACGTGTCCTGCAAAAGGCCGATCCAATAGTCGGCGAGGCCGTATTTCGCGCGTAAGAGCTGGCGGATGCGGTGATGCCCGTCCGGATTGGGAATGGCCTCTGCGACGTAGTGGCTGCGCTGACCGTTGCGGTCGAGTTCGACGCGTGGGTGGGTGAGTATGTCTTGATAGAAAGGACGCTCGGGAGTTGCGGCTTCGATCCACGAAACTGTACCCTCGTCGGCAATCCATACGCGGGTTGCGCGGGGGGAACCCTCGGCGCTGACCGTGTGGATGACAACGACTTCGCTGCCCTCCAGCGCCCACCACGTGATTGCACCGGCTGCAACGCCGATCACCGCGATCGTCGTCAGCGCGTATTTCCAAGACATCGGCACCGCTACCTTAGCCTAAGTCTAATCCGGAATTTCCGTTTTGAGTCTGCGATTTCAGCTCCTCTATAGACCCGACGGCCTCCCTGTGCAAAGTTTCAGCCGGTTTCCGTCCACGGCCTTTCCAGCGGCGCCGGGAGAGGCCGGTTTCGCGTCGCGCGCTCACGCAACGCCCGGAAATGCCATGTCTTGCAATCGACTCCGCAGACGCCGCGCTGCTTTGCGGGTGAGCGAGACCGCTGTGCGCGAGAAGATCGCCGACTGACCGAAGTGGCTCGACGCACTACCGCGCTTTGCCCAGGCGCCGGCGCCGGGCGTTTCGATGCGCACGCGATCGCCGGGCTCGAGATTGACGTTGGTCTTGCCGGGCAGCCGGAAGCGTCGGCCGTCGCGCACCAGATAGTTGGCGCCCGGGGTGCCGGCACCGCCGCCCGCGAGTCCGTAGGGCGCAAGCGTGCGCCGTTCGGTCAACAGACTGAGTTTCGATTCGGTCAGGCATTCCAGCTCTCGCACCAGCCCGTCGCCGCCGGCGAAACGGCCGCGCCCTCCCGAGCGCCGCCGGATGCGATACTCAGTGATACGCATTGGATAGTACGCTTCGAGCGCCTCGATCGGCGTGTTGAGGGTGTTGGTCATGTGAGTATGGATTCCCGACGCGCCCGGACGCCCGGGCGCCGCGCCGGCACCGCCTGCGATGGTCTCGTAATAGGAGAAATAGCGCTTGCGGAAGCGGTCGTAGCCGCCGACCGTGAGATTCGACATCGAGCCCGAGCTGGCGGCGGGAATTCGATCGGGCGCGGCTTTGGCGAGCGCGCGGAACAGCACGTTGACGATCCGCTGCGAGGTCTCGACGTTGCCGCCCGCAACCGCGGCCGGCGCCAGCGCGTTGACGATTGATCCCTCCGGCGCGACCAGCCTGATCGGGCGCATCAGGCCCTCGTTGGCGGGCACCGCCTCCTCGGCCAGGCACTTCATCGCGTAGAAAGTTGCCGATAAGGTGACCGCGTAGTTGGCGTTGACCGAGCCGCGCACCTGCGGCGCCGAGCCGGTGAAGTCCACGATCGCGCGGCCGCCGCCGATTCGAATCGCCACCTGAATAAGAATCGGACCGCTCGCGAAGCCGTCGTCATCGAGCCAGTCGCGCGCGCGATATACGCCGGGCCTGAGCTTGCGCAATGCCGCCGACATTAGACGCGCCGCGTAGTCCTTGAGTTCTGTCATCGCGGCCGCGACGGTCGCGCGCCCCGACGATTCGACCAGCGCGCGCAGCCGCTCGCCGCCGAGCTCGAGCGCGGCGAGTTGCGCGCGCAAATCGCCCTCGCGCTCTTCGCGAACGCGTGTGTTGGCAAAGAACAACTCGAACACGTCGCGCGAGGGCCGTCCGTTTTCGACCAGCTTCACCGGCGGGATGCGAAAGCCCTCCTGGTAAATCTCGGTCGCAAGCGCCATCGATCCCGGCGCCATGCCGCCGATATCCGCGTGATGCGCCCGGTTGGCGACGTAGGCAAAGGGCCGCCGCCCGCCGCCCAGGAAGATCGGCGCGACCACCGTGACGTCGGGCAGATGGGTGCCGCCGGCGAACGGATCGTTCAGCGCGGCGACATCGCCGGGCTTCAGATCGAGCCGCTCGATAGCGGCGCGCACCGAGAGCGGCGTGGAACCAAGATGGACCGGGATATGCGCCGCCTGCGCGACCATCTCGCCGCGCCCGTCGAACAGCGCGCACGAGAAATCGTGGCGCTCCTTGATATTCGGCGAGAAGCCGGTCTGGCCCAGCACGACGCCCATCTCTTCGGCGATCGCCGCGAGCCGGTTATTCATCACGGCGAGTCCGACCGCGTCGAGCTTCATCACCTTGAGCTTCATCACGGCGCCTCCAGATGCAGGTTGCCGTAGTCGTCGGCGCGGAGCGAAAACTCCGGCGACACATAGGCGGTCGCGCTCAACTCGACGATCACCATCGGGCCGCGCAGCCGCGCCCCGGCCCCGATCGCGTCTCGATCGTAGATCGGGACGATTCGCATCCGGCCGCCGACCATCGCGGACGCACGCCCAATCGATTCAGGCGGTGTGCGCTGCCGCGCGATTCGTTCCGGCCGCAGCACCAGATCGCGGGCGCTGGCGCGCAAGCGCAGGTTCACGACCTCGACCGGCGAGCCGGGCGCGCAATGGCCGAACGTGCGGCGATGGGCCATGTGAAAATCGGCGATGAAGCGCGGCGTGAGCCGGACTTCGATCTCGTATGATTGGCCGCGGTAGCGCATGTCGGCCCAGAGCTCGGATTTGATTCGGCCGGCGCGAGCACCCTCGGCGAGCAACTCGGCCCGCGCCCGCGCGAGCATCGGGGCGGCGCGCCTGGACAGTTGCGCGTAACCGGGCGCGGCTTCCCGCACCGTCATCGAGTATTCGCGTCCGAGCGGCGCGCCGAGCGCGCCCCACGCGCACAACAGTCCGGGATTGCGCGGCATCACGATATGCGCGATGCCCAGCTCGAGCGCCAACTCGCACGCGTGCATCGGGCCTGCACCGCCGAACGCGAGCAGGGCGAAATCGCGGGGATCGAGACCACGCTCGACCGTGATGACGCGAATCGCGCGCTCCATGTTGGCGTTCACCACGCGTATCACGCCGCGCGCCGCATCGATTGGACCGGTCCGCATTGTGCGGCCCAGCGCGGAGAGCGCGCGCTGAGCGCGATCGGGATAGAGCTTCATCCGGCCGCCGAGGAAGTTCGCCGCGATCAGACGTCCGGCCACCAGATCGGCGTCGGTCACAGCCGGGTCCCGGCCGCGTCCATAACACGCGGGACCGGGATTGGCGCCGGCGCTTTCGGGCCCCACGCGCAGCGAGCCGCCCGCATCAAGGCGTGCGATCGAGCCGCCGCCCGCGCCGACGGTGTGAATATCGACCACCGGCGTGCGGACCGCGTAGCCGTTGGGATAGCTGAGCGTGCGGATCCGCGCGCGGCGGTCGAACAGCGAAACGTCGGTCGAGGTGCCGCCCATGTCGAAGGTGATGAACCGATCGACGCCCATCGCGCGCACGAGGCCGGCGGCGCCGATCACGCCCGCCGCCGGTCCCGAAAGGATCGTTCGCACCGGCTCGATCCGCGCGAGCGCGGTCCCGATAGCGGCGCCGCCCGAATTCATCACGCGCAAATTCGCTCCGCTCAGTCCGCGCTCCAGGGTCTCCAGATGCGTGACCATGCGCCGACTGACGTAGGCATTGACTACGGTGGTCGAGAGCCGTTCGTATTCGCGGTACTCGGGGAGAATTCGATGTGCTACCGAGAGCGGACGCCGAAGCGGAGCGAGCGCGCGCGCCAACGCGCGCTCGGCACCGGGGTTCGCATAGCTGTGCAGCAGGCAGATCGCGAACGCGCCGGCACCGCATCGCGCGGCGATGCGCCTGACGCGGGATAACTCCGCCGCGCTCAGCGCAAGCGCCTCGGTGCCGTCGAACAAGGTGCGCTGCGCCACGCCGAATCGCATCGCGCGCGCCACCAGCGGCTCGGGACGGGTTGGAGCCAGCGCGTAGAGTTCGGTTCGATTCTGCCGCCCGATCTCGATCAGGTCCTCGAAGCCGGCATTGGTGAAGAGTGCGACCCGCGCGCCGCTCTTTTCGAGCAGCGCGTTGGTCGCGACGGTGGAACTGTAGGTGACGACGCCAGGAGCCGGGCCCGCGAGCATCGCCGCAATACCGTCGATCACTGCGCGCGCCGGATCGTCGGGCGTCGAGAGCACCTTGTGGACCCGGATACGGCCGTCGACCAGCGCGACGATATCGGTGAACGTGCCGCCGGTGTCGATCCCGACGGAGATGCGCGCGCCCGGTCTGCCTCGGCGCCTCACGAGACCTTCAAGAGAACCTTTAAGTTTGACGGATCAGCCGCGGCCGCGAACGCTGCGATACCGTCTTCGAGCGGATAGACGGCGGAAATCAGCGCGGTCACATCGAGCTTGCCGGACGCGAGCGTATCGAGCGCGGGCGCGAACCGGCCGCATCGCGAGCCGACCACCGAGATCTCGTTGACCACTATGTCGTTGAGTCGCACCGCCAGGTTGAGGCTCGCCGCGGCGGCGGTGCTCTTCAGTACGATCGTGCCGCGCGGGCGCACCAGTTCGATCGCGCGCGCGAAACCTGCGCTCGCTCCCGTGCAATCGATCACGACATCGAAGCCGGGACGCAGGTCGCTCTCGAACCCGGCCGCGATTCCCAGGTTGCTCAGCCGCGCGAGCTTCTCGCGATGATGGCCGCCCACGACCGCCGCGTACCCATTGGCCTTCAGCACCATCGCGACGATTGCGCCGAGACGGCCGTCGCCAAGCACGGCGATAGTCGCGTTGCGCGCGATACGGGTCTGCTCGAAGATTTCGCACGCGGCGGCGACCGGCTCGGTAAAGACCGCGACCTCGTCGGACATCGAGTCCGGTACTGCGAGCAAATTGCGATCCGGGATCCGCAAGTACGCCGGCGAAGCATCCGTCGCGCCCGAGAATCCCGAGCACGCTGCGGTGCGGGCAATGACGCTCCATCGCGGCGAGGCAGAAGCCGCAGCGGCCGCACGCGGCGTTGATCTCACCGACCACGCGCCGTCCAGTCAGCCGCGCGTCCGCACTCTCGACAACTTCGCCGACGAACTCATGCCCCAGCACGCCGCGATAGGTCATATAGCCGCGTGCGAGTTCGAGATCCGTGCCGCAGATCCCGGCCATCAGCACCTTGACGATACTCTCGCCGGGGCGCGGCTGAGGATCGGGATAGTCGGGTCTCAGGCTCATTTCGCGATCGAGGACAAGCGCGCGCATTTGTAGCGCCGGCCTCCGTGCCGGTGATTCGACGGAGGGCGGGCCGGCCTCCGCAGCAGCCAGCTATTGAAACAGAACAGCCGCGGCGTTCGCCACCCCGCGACGCACGAGCATGGAATAATCAGTCGGCGGATTTGCTTGCGGACGCCTTGCTCTTGCCGGATGATTTGCCCGGCGACTTGGCGGTTGGCTCAGGCGCGCTGCTTTTGGCGCTGGAGCTTGAGTCGCCGGATTTCGCCGCGGAGTCAGACGCGCTCCTCGCGGAATCTGCGCTGCTCGAATCCGTGGCGCCGTTGGACTTGCCGTCGCCGGCCTTGGTGTCGCTGGCCTTGGTCTCGATTGCGCCGGCCTCGCCGTCGGTCTTGGAACGAGCGCCCGAACGGGCATAGTCGGTCGCGTACCATCCAGAACCCTTCAACACGAAGGACGAGCGCGACATCAGCCTTTCGACTTTTCGCTTGCAGGTCGGACAGCGCTTGAGGGCAGGCTCCGTGATCCGCTGCGTGACCTCAAAAACTCCACAGTTCCCACATTGATATTCGTAGATCGGCATCGCCCACCGGCCCCCCGTCAACCCTAGCACTTAGGTAATCAGCGATTGCGGGCCTGTCAACGGCGTTTCTCTAGACGAGACTACGCTGCTTTTGACCCGCTCCAGCAAGCGCGATCAGCCGGGCGGAGATCGCATCCGGGTCGCTTGCGCTAATTGCGATCAGCTTGTCGCGGCCAGCGGCGCCGCGGACGATCCTGAGCGCCGAGCGCGGCACGCCGGCCGAGCGCGCGAGGAATTCGATCAACTCGTCATTTGCGCGCCCCTTCTCGGGCGGCGAATTGAGCCCGATCACCAGCGCGTCATCTGCGACCCGAATGATCCCGCGGCGCGACGAACCCGGCTTGGCGCGAACACGAACCGTCACGACATCGGTGTGCTTTTCGAGGGTCCGCCTTTCGAGCCATCTCGGCGGGGGCGCCTCTGCGCTCATCAGGCGAAGCCGGAGATCAGCAGGCGCGCGACCGTGGGTAGCAGATATTGCTCCAGGAACTGGATTCCGATCAGCACCACGAAGGGCGCGAAGTCGAGCCCGCCGAAGAACACCGGAACGGTCCTGCGCACCATGTCGAAGACCGGCTCGGTGATCGAATAGATCACGCGGACGATCGGATTGTAGGGACTGGCGTCCACCCAGCTCATCACAACCGAGGCGAGAACGACCAGTGTGTACAACCAGAGTAACTGGTTCAGCGTCGAGACGACGAAGACTATGAGATTGGTGTAAACGAACATCGCGCGTGGTGCGGTCAGCCGCGGCCCAACTCCTGCGATCGCGCTGCGGCCGCACGAACCGCGTCGGCTACGATATCAGAAAAGCCCGCCTCAGCGAATCTGCGCAGCGCCGCTTCGGTGGTGCCGCCCGGCGACGCGACGATTCGAATCAGCTCGTCGGCGGAGAGCGACGAGCGGCGCAGGTTCTCTTCCGCGCCGCGAATCGTCTGCAACGCCATCCTGAGCGCCAGCTCCGGCGGCAGACCCTCGATCACCCCCGCGTCCGCCAGCGCCTTGACGAACAGGTACACATAGGCCGGGCCGCTGCCCGACAGCGCGGTCACCGCGTCGAGCAGCCGTTCGTCGTCGAGCTCGACGGCGTCGCCGACCGCCTTGAAGATTCTGAGCGCGAGACCAGCGTCGGCGTTGGTTGCCTTGGAGCCGCGCACCAGCGCCGCCATGCCATGGCCCACCATCGCGGGCGCATTCGGCATCACGCGAATCACGCGCGCGCCGAGCGCTCGCTCGATACGGGCGATCGGCACGCCGGCGGCGATCGAGATGAACAGCCGCGTCCGATCCGCGCGGATCGCTTCGCCCAATTCGTCCAGCACCGCGTCCATCATTTGCGGCTTGACGGCCAGAACGATCGCGCGCGCCTCGGCAACCACTTCGCGGTTGTCGGCGGTGGCGCGGAGCTTAAGTCCGCGGCTCAGTTTGCGTCTTCGCGCCGGATCTACGTCGGACGCTATCAGGTCCGAGGGTTTGAAGACCCGCTTGGCGAGCAGGCCGCGGGCGAGCGCTTCGGCCATGTTGCCGCCGCCGATGAAACCCAGCTTCTTCACGTCATTCAGTTCTTCGTGTCCAACCATTGGGAGCCATTGGCCGTCCGGCCAACGGCGCCCGGCCAGCGCCGCGCCGGGGGCGACCGCGCCGGGGGCGACACCGGGTCAGCGCGCGCCCCGCTCCCCGAAGACGGCCCGCCCAACGCGGACGATAGTGGCGCCTTCCTCCATTGCGATCTCGAAGTCACCAGTCATTCCCATCGAAAGCTCGCTTAGCGCAAGCCCGGTGGCCGCCGCAAGCCGGTCGCGCAACTCGCGGAGCCTCGCGAAGTAATGGCGCGCCGTTCGCGAATCCTCACCCGGCGCGGTCGCCCCCGGCGCCGGCGGTATCGCCATCAGGCCGCGCACCTCGGTCCGGTCCCGAACCGCCTCAATCAGCGCTTTTACGCGTTCGGGCACGATGCCACTCTTGCCCGCTTCGCCGCCCAGGTTCACCTCGATCAGCACCGGCATCGGCGGCGAAGGGCGCGCGCGCGCCAGCGCATCCGCAAGACGCTCCGAGTCGAGAGTCTGGATCAGGTCGAAGCATCGCGCGGCGGCGGCGGCCTTGTTGGTTTGCAGATGGCCGATCAGATGCCAGCGAATATCGGGCAAGTCCGCAAGCGCCTGGCGTTTGGCGACCGCCTCTTGCACGTAGTTCTCGCCGAAATCGCGTGCGCCGGCGAGGTAAGCGGCGCGGACGGCCTCGGGGCTCTGGGTCTTGGACGCAAGCACGAGGCGGACCGACGCGGGATCGCGCCGGGCGCGCTCCGCCGCGATCGCGATCCGCTCGCGCACGCGCGCCAGCCGCTCGGCGATCGCGCCGGCGCTGTGCGCCGCCTTGATTGGATTCATGGGCGGATTCATCGCAGCCGCACGCTCACCGATCGCCCGGCCGCGCGGTGATTCCATGGCGGGCCAGCGCTGCGAGCACCTCGCGGATCGGCAGGCCCATCACGTTCTCGCGCGAGCCTTCGATCGCGCTGATGAAATCGCCGCTGGTCTGGATTCCGTACGACCCCGACTTATCGAGCGGCACGCCGCTGCGGACGTAGTGGTCGATCTCGGCATCGGTCAGCGATCGGAAAGTGACGCGGGTCGTCACCTGTGAACTTTCCACGAGCGCGCCGGCGCGCGCGATCGCGAAGCCGGTAATCACGACGTGCGAACGTCCGGAGAGCATCCGCAGCATTGCGCGCGCCTCCCCGGCGCCGGCCGGTTTGCCCAAGGTGCGGCCTTCGCACTCGACGATCGTGTCGGCTGCCAGAACAATCTCATCGGGACAGGCCGCGGAAACCGCGAGCGCCTTCTCCTGCGCCATCCGCAGCGCGAAGCCGGCGGCAGATTCGTTCTCGCGCGCGAGTTCGACGAGGTTGCTCTCGACGATCCTGAAACTCAAGCCCGCATCGTGCAGCAACTCGCGGCGTCGCGGCGATGTCGAGGCGAGAATGAAGGTTTGAATTGTCTGTTCCCCGGTCACGGCATCTTCCCCATGTTCCTGTATCATGCTTTGTTGGACGACGAAGAGCGCCGAAGCGATGCCCGACAGATCCTACGATCTTCTCGGCGTGCGGGTCTTCGAATGCGCCGGGGAGGGGCCGCGGCCGCGGAACGATCGCGACGCCGCCGACCTCATCAATACGGCGTGGGAGCACCGCGACGCCTTGATCGTGCTTCCCGTCGAGCGGCTCGGCGATGACTTCTTCCGGCTGAGAACGCGCATCGCGGGCGAGATCATCCAGAAATTCGTAACGTATGGGCTGCGCGTCGCGATCGTCGGTGACATCTCCCGGTACGTGGCTGAGAGCTCCGCCTTGCGAGACTTTGTGTATGAGTCGAATCGCGGCGATCAGGTCTGGTTCGTGGCAAGCCGCGAGGAACTCGAGAAGCGCCTGGAAACGGCCGCCGGCTAAAGGCTCAAACAGAGCCAGCGCCACATCAGTACCGATCAACCGCCGCAAGATCCCGGATAAGACTGCTCCGATCGCTGCTCCACGACCTTCGCTGAAATAGCGAGGGGGAAATCCCCCTCGCGCTCCCCCTGCCAGAGCCAAGCCACCATCCCCACTGATGCATTTTCAATCCGGCTCGTGATGTAGTTTTCATCCCGCCTTGACATAAAATACCGGGGCTTGGCCAAGAACTTGCCCCCCAGACCAGTTTGCGTTGGCGAACTCCTAGTCAGCCATATGGGGGACCGCACGCACTTATTCACGATTCTCAAAGTCTTGGACTCATTAGACAGATTCCAGCATAGTTTACAATTCTTTTGGAGAGTAAGCTTCCTCGCCTGGCGTCTGGAGCACCCTCCCTGATTTTGGTGGGCGCGCGGTCGAAGATGCCCACGTGGTGTGTATGTGCCTCCTGTTATCACTTATTAACCAGTAGTTTCTTGACATGACTCCGGTCACTTTGCCATCATCGCGACGCGATTCAGTACGAAAGTGGGGCGGGAGGTTGCAGAAATATACGAAGATCAATTCGCCGCTTGAGGGCTGCCCGCGGTAGCTCACTCGGCATTGGAACCCGCCTCAGATGGCACGGGAGGGCGGACGCTGGAGGATCCGGCGACGCGCCCAATGGCCTGTTAGCATATTGGGTCTTGCCGCCGCCGTACCGGCGCGCGGTTTCAGAAGTCGGAGACATTCGGAGACATAAGGAGCGTTTCCCGCTCCAAGAAGTCGTTCTGCCCACCTGTCCATCGCCGAACGTTTATCATGGTTCGCAAGTTCGCGCGGATTGATTATTAGAGGCGTCGAAAGATTCAGCGCATCGAGCGCAGACGAATAGAGACGAATTGGTTGGTCAAAATTCCTCGACTTCATCGCCCTATCCGCGGCGACTTGTGCGACCTTTCTCCGCCACGACTACGCTGTCCGACGCAGCCAAGGTTGAACAGCAAGGAGCAGCACTGTCCCCAGAAGCTATCGAGCGTCGAGACCGGCAGCACCGTTTCCTGGTTTTCTCGCGCACGTGGCGCGACCGCTCGCTGATGCTCGTCACCGCAAAATGGTCGTGATCTTTTTCTCTTTTGGCTGTGCGGCGTAGTGCCAACCCGACGATTCGTCCGCAGGAGAGAAAATATGAGGACGTTAACGACACTTAGTCTCGTGGCGATGCTCAGCTTGGGAACCGCGTCGCGCGCGATGTGCGCTACGCACAGTGGCGCTGACCTGAGGCAAAGTGGCTGGGCGTCGTTCACAGAGGTTTGGCATCCGCTGCCACAAGTCGGTACCGGGATCTTGCCAGGGCACCAAAGTCAGGTGCTCGCCGATAACGAAGATTCTCAGAGAGGCAACGGCCAGGGTCCGGGAGGCAACGCCCAGGATCAGCCAGCTAACGGCCAGGGAGGCAACGGCGGAGATCAGGCAGCCGCCGGCCAGGGTTCGGGCGGGGACGGCAAGGATCAGGGAGGCGATGGCAAGGATCAGGGAGGCGATCAAGATCATAATCAGGACCAGCATCGTCATCCATGTAGCGGAAGCCAATAGTAGACCTGATTCTTGCGTCGGCAATTCCATGAGCCAGAAGCGGTTTTTCATCGCGTCGTCACTCGCGCTGGTACTCTCTTTAGGGTCGGCAGCATATTGCGCAACGGTTAACGGGGTGGTCAAGTCGGTGAACGGTAAGCCCGTCAGCGGAGTTCGAGTGGCCATCGAGGAAAACCACGCCAGCGTAGGAAAGGCGACTTCGAACGCTGGGGGCACTTACGAGATTGAAAGTCTCGTGCCCGGCACGTACACGATTCGTCTCGATCCCCTCAAGTCCGGCTTCGCGGCCGGAGATGCGGTGGCCAAAGTCGGCAAGGAGGGTCTGACTGTCGATTGGATCGTCTCAGTCAATGCTCCAGGGTTGGCCGTCGCAGCGCCCGTGCTTCCCCCAGTACTCTCTGGCGGCGGATTTTGGGGGCGCAACGGCGGAGTCATCGGTGGGATGGATACAGCGAACACACTCAGCCGCGTGGAGGAATAGGCGCAACTCGTGTAAAGAGGGAGCCCCTGCCCCATTAACAAGCGTGCGCTACTCACAAGGGCTGACACAATTTTTCCACTTTCCAATCTTCGCCGTTGATTGACCACTCGACGTGGCGGCCTCGAAAGGCCGGACGGTGAGCGATTCTTGTCGATAAAAGGTGCAAGCATGACTCGCTCTTTGAAGGCGTACGCGGGAATTGTTTTGAGCCTGACTCTGGCCGGATGCGCGTCGGCGGCGCGAAGCACAATGCCCGCCGACCCTGACAGCAGAACTACAGCGGCGGCTAAAGCTTTGACGCCGGTGATGGCCGATGGCCAGGGTTCCATGGACCTCACGCGGCTGTCCCGTCTGTGGCGAGAACGCGAGGACAATGGTTCGGGTTCCGACTATCCGATCGGGCCTGGCGACGTTCTGGAAATCAAGGTGCCGGACATGGACGAGCTCAAAGACGCTACTGTTCGGGTAAGCGGCGACGGAGAGCTTATGCTGCCCACGGTGGGAACACTGCGCGCGGACGGGATGACCGAGAAGGATCTTGAAGCCGAGATCAGACGCTGCCTGGAAAAATACCTCGTCAACCCGCAATTCAGCTTGTTTGTCAAGGATTACCGAAGCCGGCAGGTCGCGGTTGTGGGAGCGGTTGCGAAGCCCGGACTTTATGACCTGACGAGCACCAGGGACACGGTCCTTAACGTCCTGAGCCAAGCGGGTGGAAGGACCGCGGACGCCGCGCAGCGCATCCTGCTTCTCCCCTCGGAGAAAGCAACAACGCCAGAAGGCGGCGTTGAACTCGCGTCGACGACCGCGGAGCACGGCCCGAGCCTGGAACAGACGATGGCGGCCGGGACAGACGCCGGCACACTGGTCAACGGCAAAGATCCTATCGTGCTCGATCTTAGGAG
Source organism: uncultured delta proteobacterium (assembly GCA_963793115.1). Lineage (GTDB taxonomy): Bacteria > Desulfobacterota > Binatia > Binatales > Binataceae > CAVVMA01. The sequence goes on along the minus strand of CAWBYV010000031.1, from coordinate 97,185 downwards.
CCTGGATCGAGGCAGTAACCATATCTACCTCTCGCTTCCCGCCCGTCCGGGTGACGTTATTTTCGTTCCAGACGCCGGCGAAGTGTTCGTGCAGGGATGGGTAAACAAGCCCGGCGACTACAAGATCAGCCCCGGGCTCACGGTCCAGGGGGCGGTGGGTGCTGCGGGCGGGCCGATGTTCGCCGCTGATACCAAAGAGGTTCATGTGATCCGCATCGCCAGGAGCGGAGAGAAGGTCACACTTCCGCTTGATCTTGATAGTACGGACATGCCCGTGCAGGAAGGTGACGTTGTGAACGTCCCCTACTCAGCGGCCAAAATTCTGCCATATGGAGTTGTCTCTTTTCTCGGTCGAGTTGGCCTTGGAATGGGCTTCACCGCATTTTAACCAGCGGAGGGCGGCATGAATGAACTATCACCATTTTTGCGCGAACGCTCTGCGGAAGTAGCGCCGTCCCTCAGTCAAGTGCCTACACCACAGCCTGAGGTCACTCTTATTGACTATTGGCTGACGATCAGAAAGCACGCCCGTCTGATTTCGGTAGTGTTTGTCGGCGCCGTGCTCATGACGACGATCGCCGTCTTTGCAATCACGCCTCGCTATACGGCCGAAACCGGCCTGATGATCGAACGATCGACGCCGCAGGTGCTCGATATACGGCAGGTTCTCGCCGACAGCCTGACTTCTGACGTTGAGGACGAGTACTACAAGACCCAGTATGATCTGCTGAAGAGTGAAACCATCGCGGCCCAGGTCATTCGCGACCTCGATTTGGAAAACAACCCGTCTTTGAGTGGACGCGCGAAAGAGAGCGGATTACTGGGTGAGTTCACCAAAGGCATCGGCGACTGGGTGAGACAGACAATTCTTAATGAGGAAGATACCCGAAAGAATGAGCTGCTCGGCGTCAAGCTCAAGATCGTAGAGCGCTATCTTAAGAAACTCGAGGTGACGCCGGTCCGCGGCACGCATTTGGTAAATGTTTCTTTCACCACGCCTGATTCCGACCTGTCGGCGAAAATCGCCAATGCCCACGCCGCCGCCTACATTCGCCAGGGTCTCGAACTCCATCGAAGCGTGAATGGAGAGGCGCAGCGCTTTCTGGAGGATAAGCTGGTCGAATTGAAGGACCGGCTGGAGAAATCGGAAGCTGCTCTGAACGCGTACGGCCGGGATAAGGGAATTATTTCTCTGGATGACAAGGAAAATATCGTGGTCGAGCGGCTCGATGAACTGAACCGGGCCAGGACCGCCGCGGAAATCGAGCGCATCACGCTGGAGACCGAGGAGCAGCTGATTCATAAACGTGCTTACGACTCGCTCCCGGCGGTCGTCGACAATCGGCTGATTCAGGCCCTGAAGGATCAACTGGTTAGGCTCGAGGGCGATTACACACAGCTTGCAGCCAAATACCGGCCTGGCTATCGCGTGCTCGATCAGGTTGGCGCGCAACTACAAGACACCAGGGCCCGCGTGCAGACCGAGATCGATAAGGTCGTCGGAGGCATCGAATCCGCCTACATGTCCGCGGTCGCCAAAGAGAACACGCTGAGCGCCGAGCTGGAACAGCAAAAGACCCTGGCGCTACAGCAGAAAGATGCCAGCGTCACCTATAACATTCTGTCCCGCGAAGTCGATACCAACCGCCAGCTTTACGATGCGGTCCTGGAGCGCATGAAGGAAACAGGAGTAGCGGCACAGGTTGGCACCTCCAACGTCTTCGTCATAGTCAAGGCCTCCCCACCGCGCGCACCGTCCCATCCAGCCCCGATTACGGATATTCTGCTTAGCGCGATGTTGGCGCTGCTTGGGGGAGTGGGTCTGGCGTTCGTCCTCGAATCGTTCGACAACACTTTCAAGAATCCTGAGGAAGTCGAGCGCTATCTGAGAAGGCCGAACCTCGCGGTTATCCCTGACTTCGCGAAAGCTAATGTCAACGGACGCAAGGGACGCAACGGATATGTTCCGTTAAGGCTCGGTCAGTCTCCATCCCCGGCTGCAGCGAGCGTGGCCTCGCGGGAGTGCTTTGCGAGCGTTGTGGAGTCGTACCGTGCGCTTCGCACAGCCATTCTTCTGTCGCGCGCCGGCGGGGCACCGAAGGTCATCCTGATTAGCAGCGCGTTGAATGCCGAGGGTAAGACCGTGACGGCAGTAAATGTCGCGATTCTGTTTTCCCAGATGAATCTGCGCGTCTTGCTGATCGACGCCGACTTACGCCTTCCGCGTTGCCATAGACTTCTTGGTATCAAGAGGGGCCCCGGGCTTACGGAAGTTCTGGCCGGGCAACTGGCTGCCGAACAGGTGGTCGTTGCGACTGCGATTCCATATCTGTCGCTACTGAGCGCGGGTTCACTGCCGCCTAATGCGACTGAGCTGATTGGCTCGGAAAAGATGCAGGAGACTTTGGGCCGGCTTCGCGAAGACTACGATTATATCGTAATCGACTCCGCGCCGGCGATGCTGTTTAGTGATGCGCTTCCGCTGAGCACCATGGTTGACGGGTCCATCCTGGTGGTCAATTCGAAAACGCCGCGGCACGTAGTGAACGACACGTGTTCCCGCTTGAGTCACGCCGGAGCCAAGGTTCTCGGCGTGGTTCTAAACCAAGTGGACCTGCAGAGCCCCGATTTCTATTACAGCAGCCACTACTATTCCCGTGGTCGGTATTCTTACTACGAGCGGAAATCATGAGGCGGAAGCCTAGTCGGCTCCTGATTCTGACATCGCCGGCGGGCGGTGTTGTTTAGGGCGACTTCCTAAGCAGTTTTCTCTGCATCAGGCTGATTAGCTGAACAGACTATCGACAAAGGCGTCTTACGCCGTCCGGGCGAGGTACGCGGCCCGGGCATCGCAGCACGTGGCGCCCTGCCCGCAGAAGCCCGAAGCGGGGAGCAAACGCATCCCGCTTGCGGGGTTATGCGATCGGGCGGTGGAAACGGGACTACTGTCGCTGTTGTTGCTGACGCCGGTCGCGTTTGGCTCGGTCCATCCATGGGCATACATCGCGATGGAAGAGGCGGTCGGTGTCCTGGCTATTCTATGGATCGTCCGTCTAATCGCCGTGAAGCCGAACCAGATCCTGCGCCCGGCGCTAGGTTTCGCGGCGGTGCCACTCGCGGCGTTTGCCGCACTTGTTGGCGTGCAGCTTTTGCCGCTGCCTCCGGCGGCGATCAGACTGGTGTCGCCGTTGACCTACGCGCTTTACGCAAGAACCCTGCCCGGATGGCCTGAAAGGTCGGTGCCGCAGACGCGCGCTGCGGTTTCAATGCCCGCGCGGGCTGTGATGCTGCCGACCGAAAGAGAGGTACGTGAAGGCGCGCCGATCCCATCGTTTGAAGCCGACGCGGTAAGCGCAGAATTGTCTGCCTCCGCTGTAACCGCGATGTCAGAACGATGGCGCCCGCTATCGCTTGCACCCTCGCTCAGCGGCGCCGGTCTCCTAAAGTTCGTGTCCAAGGCTTTGCTGTTCATGCTGGTCTTGGCCTACCCGTTCGGCGCGCGTGCCGGACGCGATCCCGAAGGACGCTTTGTGCGCTCCACGCTTACGGCGATCATGGCGATCGGCGTTTTGATCGCCACTATCGGTTTGCTCCAGGATTTCACCTGGAACGGCCGGATTTTGTGGTTCTTTGTGCCGTATGACTGGGACGGGCCGCTCACCGGCGGGATAACGCACGCGCGCGGTCCGTTTATCAACTACGACCATTTCGCCAACTACCTCGCGATGATATTCCCGCTGGCTCTGGCGGGGCTGATCTTTCCTGGCACCTTCGCCAAACGAGAGTCAGAAAAGTCCTTTCAGTTGTTTGCCGGGCTTGCCGCATTCGTAATCGCGCTCGGAATCATGCTGAGCCTCTCGCGCGCAGGATGGATCGCCCTGGCGCTGGGGCCGGCGGTCTTCGTGGGCATAATGCTGTCGCTTCCTGTGGAGAAACGTCCCGCGCTGTTCCAGGTCTCCAAGGCGCGGATCCTGGAATTGGCGGCGGCAGGCCTTGGCGTCCTGCTGTTAGCTGCGATTCTGTTTCTCGGGGCGGACCATCGCGCCGAGATCGACGCCCGCTTTACCGAAACGATAACTCACGAGACCAGCCTCTGGACGCGCGTGTCGTTCTGGAAGGGTTCCCTGGCGATGGTCCGCGACTTCCCCCTATTCGGTGTCGGGCTGAAATGCTGGCCCGAACTGTTTCCGCGCTACCAGCGCCCGCCGTGGGGGCTGTTCGCCCGCGAAGCCCACAACGACTATGTGCAGTTGCTGGCCGAAGCTGGGCTTTTGGGCTTCGCGATCATGGCATGGTTTTTTGGTAGATGCATTGCGCGACTCTATCGTTGGCGGACGGTACCGGACCGGCGCGAGCTTCCGGCGTTCGCGGCGATAGCCGCTGCAATCGCGGTGATGGGATTCCACGAGTTCTTCGACTTCAGCATGCAGATTCCCGCCAACGCCATTCTGTTCTGGGTCATGCTCGCACTCGCGATGCGGCTCGTTCTGCGAGGACAGCAACGGCCAGCCGAAGCCGTTTCGGCCGGACTGGCGACTGCGGCGATTGTCTCGCTGCTTGCGTTGATGGTGGTGGTCGCGCGTCAGGGGAAAGTCCCGTATCCGTATGATATCGGCGAGCCCAGCACCGTCGCCGAAGCCGCGCGGATAATCGATGCGCATCCGGCCAGCGCGCCGCTCCACTTGTGGATGTTTGGCTTGCATCATGGCACTGGAAGGGCGGCGGCGGTGCGGTCCGAACTCGCGGCCGCGATGTGGCTCTCGCCGGCCGATCCGATCGCGCGCGACCTCTACGGGGAGGATTTGGTGCATGAGGGCACGCGCACGCAGGCCCTGGCCGAGATTACGCGTTCGGTGGCAAATTCACCCGACCTCTCTTCTCACCTGTACCTTAATGGCCGCCTGATTCCGTACCTTCGCGCGGACGAACAGCATGCGGTTGAGTCGGGACTCAAGCAGGCTGTCGCCGCGAATTACGAGGGTGCCGTCAACGCCTTGGGCGAGTTCTACAGGATGGCGGGCCGCCCGCTGGACCGCGCGCGCGTCTACCGCGATGCGGCGCTTCGCGAGAGCTTCAAGCCATATCGGGTTGAGGACCTGATCCAGGCCGGTGTCGCGAATGCGGACGGTAAGGATTTCATCGGGGCCGAGCACAGCCTGCGCGACGCTATCGCGGCGGCCCCGAGCGACCCGCGGCCGTATGAGCTTCTGGTGCGCCAGGTTTTCGCGCAAACCCACGACCTCGATGCGGCGGAAGCACTCGTGTCCGACGGCATCAATGCTGGAGCGGATTCCACCCCTCTGTATCTGGCGCTGGGGGCGGCGGCTCAAGGCGCGGGCAACAAGAAGGAGGCGGAATCGGCGTTGAAAAAAGCGGTGGAAGCCAGTCCCGGTTCGTACGACACCAATCTTCAGCTCGGCGTCTTCTACGCGCAGCAACAACACAAGTTCGAGCTGGCCGCGATCTACTTCAGGAAGGCGACTTCGATCAGGCCGGATGACGCGCAGGCGTTTGGCTTTCTCGGCGACGCTGAAGAGTCGGCGTATCAATTCAGCGAGGCGCAGGACGCCTTCGCCGCCGCGACCAGACTCGACCCGGACAATGCGTACCTTCGCGAGCGTTACGAGAATATCAAGCGCCGCTCCGCAAAGAGTGCTCGTGACTGATCCGCTCAAAAGTAATGGAGCGGTTGCCCGCTCGGCGGCGGGGCTGACGGTCCTGTCGGGGCTCAGCCCGGCGACGGGGCTTGCGGTCGAGGTGGCGCTGGCGTGGCGATTAGGCGCGTCGAGCACGGTCGACGCTTTCAGGATCGCCTCATTGCTCGTCATCTTGGGTTGGAACCTGTTCATCAGCGAGATTCTGCCCAACGTCATCGTCCCGGTCTTTGCCGAGTGCCGCGCGCGCGGCGCCGAGGATGAGGGGTGGACGACCGCGTTCTCGGTCGCCAACGTCTTCCTGATTCCGACCGCGGCGATCTGCGCCTTGGCTGCGCTCTGGCCGGGCTGGGTCGTGAATTTACTCGGGCCGGGCCTAACCGGAGCCGGGCGCGAGTCTGCGATGAGCTTCATCCGATGGTTCGCGCTCGCGGTCGTGCCGCTGGTATGGAGCGGAGCGGCGGGCAGCGTCCTCTACGCGTACGATATCTTCTGGCTTCCTCCGGTCAGTTCCATATTTGGCAATTGTATAATTTTCGCGGCGCTCGTGATGTCGCCGGCTGCCTTGGCGCCGATTGGATTGAGTGTCGCGACGCTCGCGGCCTCGATGTGCACTTTGCTGATCTTTGGCGCGAGGCTTCGGCCGCTGATGCGGGGGGTGAAAGTTCAGGCAGGGTCGCTGCTGAGGCTCCGGCTGCGCGATCCGGTGACGAGGAAGGCGCTCGGGTCGTGCATGCCGCTGCTCGCGATGATTCTGGTTGCCATGGCTTCGGGGGCGGTGCTGAATCGGGTTCTGTCCGAGCAGCCGCCGGGCAGCGTCGCCGCCTTCGGCTATGCCTGGAAGATGCTCGCGCTGGTGTCGCTCGCCCCGAGTGCGCTTGCGGTGGTGATGTTTCCGAGGTTCGCGCAGGCGCGCTTCGCTTCGACGCCGGACGGCTTTCGCGCGGTTTGTACCAAGGGGATCCGGATGGGACTGTACGTCGTGCTTCCGCTCGCGGCGGCAGGTTTTGTTTTGCGGCTCCCGATTACGCTGCTGCTCTTCCGCCGCGGCGCGTTCTCGCCCGAAGCGGCCGCGACCACGGCCCGTTTCTTCGGCCTCCTGCTGCTGGTCGTTCCGGCCTCGGTACTCCACATATACCTGCAACGGATCTCCTATGCGGTAGGCGACACGCTTACGCCGTCGCTCGTGCACTGTGCCGCTCACGCCCTTGAAATTTTATTTGCCCCGATCGTCGGCGCGCGGTTTGGGGGAGACGGGCTTTGCATCCTCATCATGGTTGCGCAGTGGCTTGGATGTGCGCTACTCGCGCAGCAATTGTCGAAGCGCCACGGCGCGCTAGACCTTGCGGGGATTGCGGCATTCGCAGCGGAACTGCTGGTGCTCATCTTGGTGTCGGCGTGGGCGGGGGCAGAGGCGGTCAAGTATTTCGTGCCGGCACCCGACGTTTCGGAGATGCTCCCGCTCGTGTTCCGGATGGCGCTGACGTCGGGCTTCATCGCGGCTCTCTTCGTCACGCTGACGCTCATATTGCGCCTTCCGGAAGCTCTCGCCTGGCCGCGCTACCTGCGGGCGTCCGGAAGCGGCCTCTTGCGATTAGCTTGGGCCGGCAACGGGCGGGTCGCCGATTTGTGACCGCTGAAGGCGCCATGGCTCGCGAATCAAAAGAAGTGATTCTCATCTACCGCCTGGGTAGCTTGGGCGACACCATCTTGGCGCTGCCCTGCTTTCATCTAATCGCCAGGGCCTTCCCCGCGCACAAGCGTGTGCTGCTGGCAAACTGCCAGATGGGAACCAGGGACATGCCCGCGCGGGCCATACTCAATCATACCGGTCTGGTCGACGATTACATTGAGTATCCCGTTGGCCTTCGCGGGATGCGCGAATTACTTCGGCTGCGTTCGGTCATAGCCGGTCTGAGGCCGAGCCTCCTGGTTTATCTCACCGAACCGCGTGGCCTGCGCAAACTCTACCGCGACCTTATGTTCTTTCGCATGTGCGGGATTCGAAAAGTCATAGGAATTCCGCTCCGTAAGGAACTTCGGGAAAACCAATGGCTCGCGGAAGAGCACTGCCTCGAGCCTGAGGCCAGGCGCCTCGCGCGCTGCGTCGCCGCGCTCGGCGAGGCCAAACTTGACGACCCCGCGAGTTGGGACCTCCGACTCTCCTCCGAGGAACGCGGGCGCGCGAAACATGTGTTGATGGGATTGCCGCCGGGCCGACCGGTCATAGCGTGCAGCGTGGGCGCGAAGGTGGAAGTGAAGGACTGGGGCGTCGCGAACTGGCAACGATTGTTCTCCAGCCTCAGCAGCCGCTATCCCGGCTACGCTCTCGCCCTTTTGGGGGCCGGTGACGAATCGGCCGCCACCGAGGCCGCGCGGCGGCGATGGCAAGGGCCAAGCATCAATTTGTGCGGCGCGCTGTCTCCGCGCGAGAGTGGCGCCGTGCTCGAGCATGCGCAACTCTTCGTCGGACACGACAGCGGGCCGATGCACCTGGCCGCCTGCATGGGAACCCCCTGCGTCGCGATATTCAGCGCACGAAATCTGCCCAGGGTTTGGTTTCCATACGGGAATCAGCACCGGGTCATATACCATGCGATGCCCTGTGGCGGATGCGCGCTCGACCGATGCGTGGAGCGCGGCAAGGCATGCATAGCTTCGATTTCGGTTCCCGAAGTGCTCGACGCGATCGCTGCCAGCCTGGCTTCTGCGACAACCGATGAGAAAATGCGCAGTTCTGGAGTGTAGGTGCATAGTCGGACGTAACAATCGCGGGCGCCTACGCATTGGTCGCCCTTTCTGAGCCATTACAGCAATGAGTGCCTTGTACTACACGGCGCTGGCTCTGATCGCCGTCTTCCTCGTGTTGCAACTGGTCGCGGCGTCGCGGACCCACCGCCTCGGCCTGTGGCTGCTTACGATCGTTTTCTTCATCTACTTCGTATACAGCTCAACGGTAGATCTCGAATCCTCCCGCGAATATTATCGCTCCTTCTTCGACGTTCGCGACGGATATCTGGCTGCGGCAGCCTGGCTGCTCCTGCTCGTGGTTGCTTGCGTGCGCTGGAGCTACTCGCGCGAGCAGGCAATCAAAAAACTCTCGGGCACCGCGCCCCTGATCTCGTATCGCCAGGCATTCATCCTGAGCGTCGCCGGCCTTGTCGCCGCCTGCATTCAGTTCTACTTAGCCGGTGGAGTGGAGGCGGTTTGGTCTCGCAGGCCGGAGCCTGTCCAATGGGCCGGGCTCATCTCAGGACTAACGCAACTGAGTATCGTGTTTCCGTTACTCGTCTACCACGACTGGCCGAAAGTAGGCACGATTCACGTCGCCTGCGCAGCCCTTATAGTCGGAGTCTACGGAGTGTTTGCAGCCGTCAGCGGCGAATCGACACGTCATGTCGTTGCCGCAATCCCCTTCTTAGTCATCTGGTTCAGCAAGCACCGTGTTACCGTCCGGCGCGCCGTGCTGGTGGTAGCCGCGGGTTTCGTTCTCATAAGCGGTACCCGCTACCTGCGTCAACTCGGCAACACGCTCGTTAATGGTGGGGACTGGCGTGACGCCTACATCGCATACTCCGATCCGGTGAATATGCTGAATGCCCGAAACTCATTTTACGAATTTATTATGTTTGCGGAGACAGTGCAGTTAACGGAAACCGAAGCGGGGTTCCGTTGGGGCGCTACCTACTTGGCGCCATTCGTAGGGTTAATTCCCAGCGCATTACTGGGGAGCAAGGACGAAAAAGATTTACTCAATTGGCATTACAGGCCAGATGCCTTCGTGCCGGACTATCTGGGCTATGGCTACACACCCGGTGTCGTAAACTATGTTCGCTATCGGTTTCAATGGCCATCGGGGTTTCACGGCGAGGCGTTCATGAACTTCGGAATTATCGGGCTGATGCTTGCGTCGATTCTCTTTGGATGGGCCATCCGGCGCTCCGAGCTTCTGCTTCAGGCGCCGGGCTCGTTCGGTGGCCTGCCGCGCTGGTTCTTTGGCTGCATACTGCTGGCAGCGCTGATCGCTGGAGTACGAATGGGGTTCGTCGACATATTCTGGTTCTCAGCCCTACCACTTGCTCTCGCGATTATCTTGCTCCGCATGCTCTCATTCGTCACGCCATTCGACGCTAGGACATACGACGCAGTGGAAAGGCGACAGCATCCCGTACGACTGGCATCGTGAAGATCCTTCACGCGATGCCTAATTTCGCGGCAACGGGCGGAGGTGGGGCCGAGCCGCGCCTCAGTTTCTGCGCGGCGTCGGGCTCCCGTGGTCTCACGTCGCCATGTACACGACCCTCGATCGTCGCTTAAGCGGGAAAACAGTTGATGACCCCGGTCTTCCCGTGCGTTCAGAGCGGGCGCCCATGGACTAACGATGAATGCGTTTGAAAGAGCGCGTTCGGCCGCCCAGGCATCCAGCACCGACCCGCAGCAGCGGAATCGTCTCTGGTGGGAAGCGTTGCCGATGACCTATGAGGATTGGGAAGCAGCTCAAAGGTCTCAGGTTGCTCGCCCTGAGGATTTTCTCGCGCATAACCCCTGGCTGCGGGAATTCAACTTCTCGGCGCTGCGGCGGCAGAAAGTGCTAGTCATCGGATGCGGCACGGGTCCGGAAGCATGCCTCTTCGCAAAGGCCGGAGCATCGGTGACAGCTATCGACTTCACCAGTGTCGCCACTCAGGCTCACGGCAATCAACACGCGCGAGCAGGGGCTTGATGTCCGCCTCTGCCAAATGGACGCCCAGCGGCTCGCATTTAGGTCAGGCGCTTTCGATTATGCCTTCGCATGGGGCGTGCTTCACCATTCCGCCAACCCGGCCGCAGCCTTCGAGGAAGTAAGCCGTGTATTGGTACCGGGCGGACGTGGGCTCATCATGGTCTATAACCGGCTCAGCCTCCGATACTATCTCAAAGCGCTTTACTGGCTTGTCCTCAAGGGAAAGATCATGGACGTTGGCCCTTCTCTGAGCAAGGTCCAGCGTTATTTCACGGATGGCTATTATCAGCGGCATTTCAGTGCGGGAGAGCTCGCTCGGGACCTGAGCGAGTCAGGCCTCATTGTGACGCGAGTATCGATTACTCATATGGCAAAGAAGATGATTCCCCTGATACCGCGGCGGCTCGACGGCTACTTGAAGCGGACGCTAGGCTTTCTGCTCGTCGTACAGTTCGTCAAGCAGCCACTGGCCGAACCTAGATGTGCGGACCGGTCGCGATAATCGCCTACGCGTACGCGGCGGACATGCCGCCGGCCGACCGCGACGGTGCTGGCCCGTGACCTCAAGTCGGCAACCTCGCGACTGAGGGTGACAGGAAGCTGGAACTCGTTCATGGCTTTGCCAGGCGGGTATCTTCATTCAACCGCAGGCGGTCTGCGGGCAACTGCCTTCGAACGCACGCGAGTGCCTATCGGGGCCGCGATCTTGCCCTCTGTTCAGAGCTTTCAGCCAGTTCTTTGCGTTCTTAGAGGGCATCGGGGTTTTTCGGAATGTGCGGGATAGCGGGCGCGTATTCAGCAGATGGCCGTAAGGCATATACGGCAGTCCGGCAGATGCTTGCCCATCTGACGCATCGTGGGCCGGACGACGAAGCCATAGAGGTTGCCGACACAAGGTCAGGCACGCTGGTGTTAGGATTCCGACGGCTGGCCATACTTGACCTGACCCCTGCGGGGCGGCAGCCGATGCGCGACCACGAGACGGGAAATCTGCTGGTCTTCAACGGCGAGATATACAATTTCAAGGAGCTGCGGACCAGACTCATCGGATTGGGCGAATGCGATTGGACCAGCAGCGGAGATACCGAGGTGCTCCTAAAGGCGTATCGGCACTGGGGCCCCTCATGCGTCCAACACTTACGCGGAATGTTCGGTTTCGCGGTATGGGACGCGCGGCGCCAGCAACTGGTCCTTGTACGAGATCGACTCGGCATTAAGCCGCTGTACTACTATTCAGATGACCGCAGCGTCGTATTTGCGTCGGAGGTTCGTGCGCTCCTCGCCAGTGGCCTGGTGGAGCGCAAGCCTTGTCCGCGGGGGATTGAATCGTTCCTGGAACTGGGCGCGGTCCAAGAGCCGCTAACGATTGTGGAAAAGGTCCGCGCGCTATCTCCGGGCACTATCGCGACCGTGGCTGACCATAAGATAAGCGAGACTAGCTTCTGGAGCTTAAGCGAGGCCGCGCGGCGGCCCAGCGGAGACGATCGGGATGTGGCCGGCAAATGTGTGCGCGAGTTGCTTGACCGGAGCGTCGAGTCGCAGCTCACGGCCGACGTGCCGGTGGGTGTCTTTCTCAGCGGCGGTCTCGACTCGAGCGCAGTTGTAGGTGTCGCGAAGCAATTTCGAGATGAGCTGCGTACAGTGTCCGTCGTGTTCGAGGAGGCGGGTTATTCGGAAGAGCACTACAGCCGGCTGGTAGCAGAAACATTTCGAACGCTTCATACGGAGGTCAGGCTCAATGCTAGTGAGGCTTTCTCGATGCTCGACGCGGCTCTGGAGGCGGGCGATCAGCCCAGCGTCGATGGTCTCAATACTTACGTAGTCTCACGTGCAGCCGCCGAGGCGGGTCTGAAGGTGGTGCTCTCCGGGCTGGGCGGGGATGAGTTGTTTGCCGGCTATCCATCTTTCATCTGGGTTGCGAGGCTGAAGCGGCTCCGCGCAATACCCGGAGGCTTTCGCAGGGCTGGCCGGAGCTTCGTCGATCGTTTCTTTCCTCGAAGAGAGCGGCTGCGGAAGTTTGCCGGAATCCTGGGGGATCTTGGGGACGGAGAAAATCCCTATTTCCGCGCACGAGAGTTATTCAGGCCGGACGTGCGTCGGGAATTGCTCCAATCCGGGCTTGAGAAGGACTGCACCTGCCAAGGGCAATCAGGACGGACCGACTTCGGCGAGGACCTCGTCGACCAGGTCTCCTGCCTAGAGCTCTCTTATTACATGCGGAATCTTTTGCTGCGCGACAGTGACGCCATGAGCATGGCGCATAGTCTGGAGCTGCGGGTCCCATTGCTCGACGACGACTTGGTCTCTTACGTTCTAGGGCTGCCTCTGCGCGTGAAACTTGCGGGCCGTGGCGTCAAGCCCTTGCTTGCCTTGGCGGTGGCGGACCTGGTGCCTGAGCCAGTCGTGAGGCGCCGGAAGCAGGGTTTCATTCTGCCAATGCAGTCCTGGATGAGGGGCGCTATGGCGCAGCAGGTAGAGCAGGTTTTCCTCGATCCCGAGCGCGGCGGTCCCTTACGGGACATATTGGATCCCCAGGCTGTCGCGGAGGTCTGGGAGCGCTTCCGATCCGGGTCGGGCTATTGGACACGCCCGTGGTCGCTTTATGTTCTGAAAACGTGGGCAGAATCCCATTTCGCGGGGTATTGACGGGGTCTCTGATGCCCTGCCGTTGCAACGGCATCGCCCATGATTGGTATCATGAAAATACTCCACGTCATATCTAATTTGGAGCCCAGGGCCGGGGGATCGGCCGAGTCGTGCCTTAGCCTTTGCGCGGAGCTGGCGAGACGGAACCACGACGTGGCGATCTGCACAGCATTGGATCCCAAATACATGGCAGCGGGTCATAGGTTACGCGCGCCAAAGGTTGAGCGGGTTCGGGGCGTGACGGTCGCCTACTTCCCAACTCTCCGGGGTTCTTATGGGTTTTCGGTCGCCTTCTGGAGGGCCTTGGAACGCAAGATACCGAATGTCAACATCGTACATATTCATAACCTTTATCGCTTTCATTTCGTAGCCGCGAGCTATTTGTGCCGTCGCTACCGTATCCCTTATGTAGTGAGACCCGCCGGAAGCCTGGACCCGTTTCTTACGCCCGTGCGGCGCTGGAGAAAGTGGTTACCCGAGCGCGTGTTCCTGCGTCCCGCCTTTGCCAACGCTGGAGCGATCCAGTTTACGGCCGGGGAGGAGATGCGGCTCGCGGCGCTCTCGGGACTGTTTTCGGCATCGGAGGCCAACCTGGTCAGCAACGGCGTGATTGTGCCAAACGGCGCTCCGATATCCGATGAGGAGTACAAGAAGAAAGAAGTGGATGAAGGAGAGAAGTTATTCGCGGCCCACCCTGAGCTGCGAGACAAGAAGCTGATTCTGTTTCTGAGCCGCATAAATTTCAAGAAAGGCCTCGACATAGCCGCCAAGGCCTTCGCGCTTGTGCGCAAAAGCCGCGACGACGTTCATCTGGTGATCGCCGGCCCCGACAATGAAGGTTACTCGAAGAAGGTCAAGGCATGGCTCCGAGAAGAGGGCGTTTTGGACCATGCGACCTTCACCGGCATGCTCACGGGCCCAGCCAAGTCAGACGCATTCAGGGCCGCTAGTGTTTTCGTGCTGCCTTCCTATGCGGAGAATTTCGGTCTGGCGATCGTTGAGGCAATGTCTTTCTGCGTCCCGGTCGTGATCTCGAACCGGGTCAACATCTGGCGCGAGATCGCCGACGCCGATGCGGGCCTGGTAGTCAATTGCGACGCTGATGAAACTGCGGATGCTATCCTGCGTTGCCTGCAAAACCCCGAACGGTCGGCGGCAATGGGCCAACGGGGCCGCGAATTGGTTCTGAGCCGATTCACCTGGGGCTCGGTCGCCGATCAGGTGCTCGCATTGTACGAGAGACTTATCGCCAGGGCAAAACCGCCGGTAGCTGGTACGCGCCTCTTTAGCGCTTTTTCACGAGACTGATACTGGGGGATCTGCTTCGAGCTTGTTTGTTCTTCTTGAGCAGTCGTTTGTGCGCCTCTATAGCAGTCAGCCTCTTTTCAGTGAGCTGCACAATTTCGTCCATGAGCTGGGCTACGAGCCGGTAGCTCCGCTGGGATTCAACTTGGGCAAGTGTGGCACCATCATAGAGATGGACCCCTTGTACCGCCGCACAGGTTAAAATGAACAACGACCTTCAGATCCCTCGCGTCCTGATTACCGGCGGTTCGGGTTTTATCGGGACGAATGCCGTGGCGTACCTGAGGGAAAAGGGCTACGACGTTTTGAATCTTGACTTCAGGCCGCCGCAGGTCGAGGCGCATAGGGAGCTGTGGCGTGAGTGCGATATTCTGGATGCGGACAAGCTGCGCACTCTGCTCGCCGGCTACAAGCCCGACTACGTCATTCATCTCGCCGCGCGAACGGATCTGAGCGAGCGCGAAGGTGTCGCGGCGTATGCAGCAAACACGGTAGGCGTCCAAAACATAGCCGACGCAATCCGCGAGTGCGGTACCGTGCGGCGCGTGATGTTTGCTTCGAGCAGGATGGTTTGCCGGATCGGATACGAACCCCGGAGCGAAGATGAATACTGTCCGCCAAACTCGTACGGGCAAAGCAAACTGCGGGGTGAGCAGATCGTGCGGGCAGCGGACTTGCCTTGCGAATGGGTCCTCGTGCGTCCCACGTCGGTTTGGGGACCATGGTTCGACTTGCCCTACAAGCTGTTTTTCCTTTCGATCGCGAAAGGCGCTTATGTCAACCCAGGTAAATTCAACCCGTTAAAATCCTTCGCGTTTGTCGGCAATGCGGTATCGCAGATCGGGCGATTGCTGTTAGAAGCGCCGGCGAAGAAAGTCAACCGTCGAACTTTATACCTCTGCGATTACCCACCGATCCGGGTCCGGGACTGGGCAGACATAATACGCCAAGAAATGCATTTGGGACCGATACGAACGGTTCCGCATTGGTTGCTCCGGGTCGCGGCGACGCTTGGCGACGGCGCCAAACGGGCCGGCTGGGAGCGAGTTCCCTTAACCACGTTCCGGCTCAACAATCTTATTACCGACATGACATTCGACACGACCTTGCTCGAAGATCTCTGTGGCCCCCTCAGGTACTCGATTGAGGAGGGAGTCCAGCTTACGGTTTCGTGGCTTCGCCAAACTGCTCAAGTTTCACAGACAGCATGAAAATCCTCTTTCTCGGCATCAATTACTGGCCCGAGGAGACCGGGATCGCGGTCTTCAACACCGGGCGCTGTGAGTATCTGGCCGCGCGCGGCCACGAACTCACGATGTGCACCGGCATGCCGTATTACCCCCAATGGCGGATTGCCACAGGATATCGGCACAAGCCGTTCGCGAGCGAGATCCGCAACGGCGTGCGCATCCTGCGCTCCTGGCTCTACGTTCCGCGCCGGGTCACCTCTGTGCGCCGCATCCTGCATGAAGGGTCCTTCATCGCGACGGCGACGATGCGCGCGCTCGGCGTCTGGAGGCCCGAAATCCTGGTCGTGGCCGCCCCGCCGTTGGGACTGGCAATCCCGGCGATCCTGCTGAGCCGCCTTTGGCGCATCCCATACGTCTTCCACGTCGAGGACCTGCAGCCCGACGCGGCGATTGATTTGGGCTTGCTGGGGCCTGCCGCCTTGCCAATGCGCTCTACAGCCTCGAGCGGCTCGCATACCGCAAGGCGGCGCTGGTCACGACGATCACGGCGGGAATGCGGGAGCGGATCGTGGCGAAGGGGATTGCGGCCGAGAAGGTCGAGGTGATGGCCGGGTGGGCGGGAGCGGAGATGTTCTCGATGCCGCTGCGGCGGGGCGGTGAGCGTTTCCGGCGCGAGCATGGGTTGGGGAACCGTTTCATCGTGGTCCATGCCGGCAACATGGGGGTAAAGCAGGGACTCGACGTGGTGCTGGAGGCGGCGCGATGGTCGAGCGAGAACAGCGCCATCACCTACCTGCTGGTGGGCGACGGGGGGTGCGCGCTTCACTGGAAGTGCGTGCGAAGACGGAGGGTCTCGGCAACGTGCGATTCATGCCGATACTGCCGAACGAGGAATTCATCGAGATGCTCGCTGCCGCGGACGTGTGCTTGGTGACTCAGCAAAGCGCGGTCGGCGACATCGTATTTCCCTCCAAGGTGAGGACGCTGATGGCGGCGGGGCGCCCGCTGGTGGCCTCTGTGGGGCCGGGCAGTGAGGTGGCGCGCGTAATCGCCGGGGCTGGCGCCGGTGTCGTCACTCCGGCCGAAGATCCGGCCGCGCTGCATCAGGCGATAGTCCAACTGCTGGGTGATTCCGGCCGGCGTGCCCTCATGAAACAGCGTGGCAGGAGTTATGCGCAAGGGCATTGGGATCGCGATCGTATCCTGGCGGAGATGGAAGAGCGGCTTGTACGGCTAGCATCGCGCGAGTTTTGGACGAGCGAGAGTGCGCGAAAGGATTTGAGAACGGAAAAAGGAGCATTCAAATTACCAAGGTACTTGTGACCGGGGCCGGCGGCTTCATCGGCCATCACCTAGTCAGCCATCTCAGGAGGTTGGGTTATTGGGTGAGAGGCGTAGACGTAAAGCTGCCAGAATACAGCGCAATCGACGCCGACGAGTTTTTGCAGCTCGACCTGCGCCGCTGGGAGAACTGTCTTGAAGCGACACAGGGCCTTGAGGAAGTTTATGCACTGGCGGCCGACATGGGCGGGATGGGCTTTATTTCGGCGCATCACGCCGAGATCCTTCACAACAACTCGCTGATCAATCTTCACACGCTGGAAGCGGCGCGGCTAAACGGGGTCAAGCGCTACCTTTATGCTTCCTCGGCGTGCGTGTATCCCGAGTATCGGCAAATCGATACGAACGTCACCCCGCTCAAGGAGGAGGACGCTTACCCGGCGCAGCCGCAGGATGCCTACGGTTGGGAGAAGCTGATGACGGAGCGGCTCTGCACTCACTATCGGGAGGATTATAGGCTGGAGACCCGGATCGTCCGCTTCCACAACATCTTTGGGCCGCTCGGCACGTGGGAGGGCGGGCGCGAGAAAGCGCCGGCGGCGATTTGCCGCAAGGTGGCCATCGCCAAACTTACCAACAATCCCGCCATCGAGATCTGGGGCGACGGTGAGCAAACCCGGTCTTTCTGTTATATCGACGACTGCGTAACCGGTATTTGCAAGCTGATGCGCTCCGACTATCGCGAGCCGCTTAACCTGGGTCAGGATCGGCTCATCAGCATCAATCAACTGGTCGATATGGTGGCAGGCATCGCCGGGTTTCGCGTCGCGAAGAAGCACGTGGCCGGACCTCAGGGCGTCCGCGGCCGCAACTCGGACAACACCCGACTGCGCGAGGTTTTGGGCTGGGAACCGCAAGTCAGCCTCGAAGAAGGGCTGGCGCGCACCTACCGATGGATTGAACAACAAGTCAGCGCAACGACTGGTTTCCGGACTTTGACTGCCGAGGCCGCGGCGCCGCCCAAGTGAACAAGCTCATCTCAGGGTGTTGAGAAAGTAAGACTAAGTCAGTTGGAGAAATGTACGCTCTCAACACCCCGCATGACAACTGGCTTCCTTCCTTAATCTTCTCTCCCTCTGGGAGAGATAAGAGTGAGGGAGCAGGCCGTGACAATCCTTTTTCACCAGCCTGCTAGAACGACTCGGTGGGTTCGTTGCCGGCCCTTCCGAATCACCAAACGACCCGAGAACCCGATATCCGTTCACGGGCGGGCGGGGATCGCCATCCTTTCCCAACATTTTGAATATGGACGGTAGAACCTTCTTGAGACACCTTGCGGGTGTCTGCGACGCGGCAGTGCTCGGGCTGAGCTTCGCCGCCTCGTTTTGGATCTGCAGGCTGCTCTTTAACCGGCAGTTTGCCTCGTTTGCCGATTACATCTGGCTACTATGGGTCATTGTCCCGGCATGGCTCGTCGCGCTGCGCGCCTTCGGTCTCTATGATTCCGCTTCCTATCAATCAGGGTGGGATATTGTCGCTCGAATGATCAAAGCACAGATGCTCGCTGCCTTGATGCTGCTCAGCACAATGTATCTCACCAAGTCCGCCCAGATAAGCCGGCTGTTGTTGCAGACCTTCATCGGAACGAGCTTCGCTGCGCTGACGCTCCAGAAGTTCGCCGTGCGGAGCACGCTTGAATCCCTGCGCCGCAGACGCGGGGCGCAAGTCCGCAAGGTCCTGGTGGTATGCGACGCATCGCGTGCAAATGCGTACTCAAGGGTTCTCAAGGAACACGCGTTGTGGCATTCGCAAATAGTCGGCTTTTTGATGCCCGAGGGAAGCAACGGCACGCAGTCAACTGGAGCGGACAAGTTGGTACTCGGCGGTCCCATGGACCTGCCGCAGGTGCTGCTCAAGCATGTGGTTGACGAGGTTGTGGTGGTTCAGCCTTTCGGGCCTACCGAAACCGAACAAATCTCGCTATGGTGCACGGAGCGCGGACTGACTCTGCGAATCATGGTCGAACTGCCTGGTTCGCAGCTCGGCAGCTACCGGGCGCATGACCTGGGCAAGGGCTTGTACTTGCTGTCGGTTGACGCGGTCCCGCAGCAGGCTCTGCAACTGTTCTTCAAGCGGGCGCTCGACGTAACGGGCGCGATCGTAGGGCTTATCGTCTGCATTCCGGTGTATCTATGGTACAGGACCAAATTGAGCCGCGAGACCGCGGCGTCGCCGCTGTTCGCGCAGACAAGGGTAGGCCAGAACGGGCGCCGTTTCACTCTGTATAAGCTGCGGACGATGCACAATGGTGCTGAGCGGCGGCTAAGAGAGCTGTTGGGTGACAACCAGATGCGTGGGCACATGTTCAAGCTCAAGGACGATCCGCGCGTCACCTCGACCGGCAAACAGCTTCGCCAGCGCCATCTCGACGAGTTGCCGCAGTTCTGGAACGTCCTCAAGGGTGAGATGAGCCTGGTGGGGACACGCCCGCCAACCACCCTGGAGGTGGAGCAGTACGATCCACATCACCACCGGCGGCTAAGCATGAAGCCCGGCCTCACCGGTCTCTGGCAGCTCAATGGCAACGGCAAGATCAACGACTTTGAGGAGGTCGTCAAACTCGACTGCGAGTACATTGACAACTGGTCACTATGGCTGGACGTTAAGATCATCGCGAAGACCGTCGTCAAAGTGGCCGCCGGCAGCGGCTGGTAAGAACGGCGCCCAGAACTCCAGCGGAACCGTCCAGCAGCGAGAAACGGGCTCGGTCACTAGACCGGGCCTTTTTCGTTTGGTTGTGGCCTCTCACAATTTGGCCGAGGGGCGGGGCAAGGGGTGACGGCAAAGCACACCCTACGACTCCAGTTCATCTACGCCGAATTATGCATTAACTATGCGGCCCGATCAGGGGCTGTACCCGTAGTACGACACCGGGTTGACGTTGTAGTAGTACGTGAGCGACGCCATGACGTTCGCCCCGGTGATGTTGATTAAGGGCGCGCTGCTTCTGCTGAGGGCGAACGTTTGGGCTCCCACGGCAAACGGTACACGCGTATGCGTAATCTCCGCACCGACGCTCACCGTCGTGACGTTGGCGCCCGAAGTGACGGTCAAGGTAGCAGGTGAGGTCAAGATCGTGGTCACATAGAGATCATCAAGAGTCGGGTTGTAAACCTGCTGATTCCAGCTTATTGCCGTTCCCGGATAAGCACCCGACGCTGCTACGCTCATCGGAGCGATCCGATAGAACACGTACATAGCGTCCGGCCACGTCGGCTGGACGCCGGTTTTGTACCACTGAATAAAATATTTGTTCAGTTCTGTGAAAGCCGCATGGCTGAATAGATAATCGCCGGTTACTTGCCACGCGGGGAGGTTATTGGCGGTAAGATCGGCCTGGTCAGCCGGCCCGATGTACGACTCAGTATAGTCGTTCCAGGTGGTCAGCAGCACCATCGGCGGCTTTTGGTTATTGATTACGCCTTGCCATAGTGACGAAAGGCCTTCACCCCCATTAAATTCCAAGGACTCAACATAGCCGTTAGAGTCGTTTATGCCCTCAGAAAGAAAGCGAATCTGGCCAAACCATGAACCGACGCTAGTTGCGAAGAGGACACTGTTGTTTGTGGCAACCTGGTCAAAAGCCTGATTATTCTGGGTGTAGAGCGACGGGATGAAGCCATCCCATGTCATAAGCCCCTGCGCTACGCTGTTGAGCCATCCACCTGTAAACCATGCCTCAGTATTGTTGTAGGTGGTCGTCGGCTCATTAGCAGCGATCGTCCAATCTGAAAACATCGGGATGAAGAATGGATTGAACCCAGCCGACGTTATCCTGCTAAGCGCTGCCGACCAAAACGTATCGTCGGAAGAGCCAGTAGTAGTATTTAAACCCTGCTTCCAACCACTGAACACTGGCCGACCCGCGTAATAGTAATAATTAGGGTGGTTGCCGTAGGCCGTCATCATCTGCCCGGCAGCCGCCTCGCAAGCGGCGTCATAGCCATAACCCTGGCAATCCAGATCAAAAAAGAGTTTGAAATTGGTGCCCAGCTCGCGCGCAGCCTCGAACATGTAACCGGCTTCGGCCTCAAAATTCGCCCATGTCGCAGTGTTCGATGGGCTCCAGCCCTCCATGTCCAACTCAAAGCCGTCGATGCCGTAGGACTGGGCCTGCTGAATTTCCTGCTTATATCCGGCGACGGTGTTGCCGTAGGCACCGAAATTGGGCCGGTAGTTGGCGAACACCAATCGAGTGGGTGTCGATGTAAGCGTCGGCGTGGGAGTGGGCGTCGGAGTTGCAGTCGGAGTCGGGGTCGGAGTTGGTTTAGCTGTCGCCGTGGGGGTTGCCGTCGGCCTCGCTGACGGTGTTGGAGTGGCGGTCGGCTTCGGAGTCGGGGTCGGAGTTGGCTTAGCTGTCGGCGTGGGGGTCGCCGTTGGCGTCGCTGAAGGCGTTGGAGTGGCGGTCGGCTTCGGAGTCGGGGTCGGAGTTGGCTTAGCTGTCGGCGAGGGGGTCACCGTTGGCGTCGCTGAAGGCGTTGGAGTGGCGGTCGGCTTCGGAGTCGGGGTCGGAGTTGGCTTAGCTGTCGGCGAGGGGGTCACCGTTGGCGTCGCTGAAGGCGTTGGCGTGGCGGTCGGCTTCGGAGTCGGGGTCGGAGTTGGCTTAGCTGTCGGCGTGGGGGTCGCCGTCGGCCTCGCTGACGGTGTTGGCGTGGCGGTCGGCTTAGGAGTCGGGGTCCGAGTTGGCGTAGCTGTCGGCGCGGAAGCCCCTGTTGATGTTCGCGCGACTATGACCCCTTCGGAAACACTCGCGGTGCTGGAATTTGAGAACGCCTCGATGAGAATCGTGTGCGCTCCGGCCGATACGCCGCTTGTGTTCCAGACGACAGTATTCGTCGCTCTCGCTCCGGCCGGACATCGGCTCGACGTGAGGTACCCTCGGTCGATGTAGACACTATACTCGGTGAACGGCGAATCTTTGCAGGTCACGGCAATGGTGACGTTCCCCGATACAGTGGTCCCAGGTGCCGGGGCGAGAATTTGGACGGCCTGCGCGTAAGCCGAAAAACCCGATGCTATCAGAAGCATAGCCGAAAGGAGGCCGGTCGCGGCGAGGCGGCGGAACCTTTCCATGACAAGGAGAGTCTACAATCTGTAGAGGAATGTGTCCAGTGGATTATATCGGGAGTATGGCGGGCCGCTGCCCCGAGCAGTCTTTGCAATCACAGCCTCGATTCCGTCCACGGCCTGGTTCGATCGGCCATCCTATCCGCTATCGAGTTCGTTTGAATCGGAATCGCCGCGTTTTTTCAGCGCTCTCGGCGGTGAGATTCAGCCGCATACTGCGCACCGCGGTCGGAATGGTGGACGCAACGCCGCGACGGACGGCGCGAATCAATCGCGGCCCGCAGCGCCGTGAGGGTCAGCCGAGTGTCGATCTGACGACCGAACGCGTAGCCGGTCACTCGACGCGACCAGGCATCGAGGATCGCGGCCAGATACACGAAGCCAGCAGCGATCCGGATATACGTGATATCGCCGACTCACAAGTGATCGGGGCGGGTCGGAACCAAGCGACGGGCGAGATTCCGGAAGATCGGACGCTCGACATCGCTGTCAGTCGTGCGCACGAACTTGCGCAATGGCCGCTGTCATTAGCGACAATCCGATCTGTCGTTGGGGGTTGACTTCCAGGGTAATTTCCGACGGCGGCTTGCTCCTGGTGCGGGAGCTAAATGAACGGTTGGGCTTGGGCGAACTCATCGAATGGCACTTGGCCGACGCGCGGGGAAAGAACACCCAGTTGCCTCTCACCGACCTTGTGCGGCACCGTGTATGTCGATCGCTTCGTCGAGATGCGAAGCGAAGGCAGTAACCGCGGCGAAGTCGTATTCGCGCCCCTGCTCGAAGGCGTTGACACCTTCGCGAATCTCCAGATCGTAAACTCTGGCTTCATTCAAGAATGTACGGGGTAGCTCGTCGAGCCTATTCAGGTCCCTTCGAACTTCAAGTGACCGGCCGTGTCTCAAGGGAGTGCGAGTTCTGTAAGTGTTTCCAGGGAAAGGACGATTTGATGGGAGTGTGCGTGAGTCTCCGTCCGAGATCGGAAATACCAATCTCAGCGGTACCACGGCACAGATTGATGAGATCGCTGCTATCGGGATAGATGAGCAATGATCAACTCATGGAGGACACAATGACGCGATCTAGGAGCCCCACAGCCTTTCAGTTACCCGCTCGAAATAGTGCGCCGCGATGATTTGCGAGAAACCTCCCTCTTCACTCGCGGAAACCGCGGCGCTGCCGCGCGGGGATCTCTGGTGCCGAGGGCGGGACTTGAACCCGCATGTGCTTGCGCACGGAGGATTTTGAGTCCTCTGCGTCTGCCGTTTCGCCACCTCGGCACAAGTCGCCATGGTATTGGCGGTTAAGGGTTTTCTCAAGCGCTCGCTGCGCCAGAAGCCAAACCGTGCTCGCTTGAGCGCCCACTTTCCGGAACTTTCCCTGGTCGCGCCGATGACTGCGATGACGAGCGGCTCCTCCGTCCTGCCGCCGTCACCGTTGCTGAACAGTGCGAGCAGAATGAATGGTTATAGTCGCTTGCGCTGCTGCAGGGCGGTTTCCAAGGCCTGGCGAATGTAGCGTTGATATGGAATGCCGTGCCGCCGCGCGGCCGTACGGACGGCACTCAGTAGCTCCACGGAGATCCGTAGATTTACGGACTTCTGCTTGGGCCTGTACTCGAACGGATACGGAGCGAGATTCTCCGCGCTGATGTAATCAGACAGGTCCTGATCGAGGAAATTTTCCGCTTCCTTATCGCTTTTGAGCGCGGGCAATTTCTTGCTCATAGGTCAGTTTGAGGGGCAGGTCGTCTGGCGCTGGCTCAGCTTTACGGTGCGTCTATGCCCCGAAACCTCGCCGCTGTCATTCTCGCGCGTCTCTTTGCCTGGCGCGCGAAGAATCCCGATGTCCGAATCCGGGATTCCTCACGCGCGGCATCGCCCCCGGCGCATGCCACGCGCGCGGGAATGACAACCCTGAAGCCTCCTTCCGGGACCAGATGGCGAAGCCTGATTGTCAGAGCGTGCGTTTGAGGAAATCGAACATCAGCCGATGGCCCTCGGCGCAGCCCGGCAGGAAGTCCATCTGCATGAACGCGTGCGGCATCGATTCGATCGCGTGCAGCTCGTTGCGGATATCCGCGCCCTTGAGCGCCGCGGCGAACTCGCGCGCTTGCGGCATCAGAGGATCGGCGGTGCCGCAGATGACGAAGCTCGGCGGCATCGCGCCGGCCTTGATTCCCTTGATCGGGCTGACGCGAGGATCCGCCAGCGCCGCAGGATATTGCGTCCCCAGGTAGGCCCGCGCCATCATCTCGGCCGCGCCGATCGGATCGTTGGCAGTCATAGCGGCGAAATCGTAGACCCCGTACAGCAGCAGCGCGGCGCGCGGCCTGGGTCCCGCATAGCGCTGCGCGGCCAAAGCCAGCAACGCGGCCGCGGTCAGATTGCCGCCCGCCGAATCGCCGCCGACCGCAAGCCGCGTCGCGTCGCCGTTCCATCGCCGGGCGTTGTCGCCCGCCCATTTGATCGCGAATACGCAGTCTTCCAGTCCGGCCGGGAACGGATGCTCGGGAGCGAGCCGGTAGTTGAACGTTGATCGCCAAGTAGCCGGCCGCGGCGAACTGCTTCGCGAGTTTGGTATGTGTCTTCGAGCTGCCTGGCGACCCATCCGCCGCCGTGCAGATAGACCACCACCGGATGCGGTCCCGCGCCTTTGGGCACTGCGACATCGGCACGAAGCCCCGGCCGCAGGTCGACGCCGTCGTGTACTGCGCCGACTTCGGGCGGGTTGGCGTTCAGCATCGGAGCGAACGAATCGACCGCCGTGCGCAATTCGCCGATCGACTTCGGCGGCTTGAAGTTCGTGAGCATCTGAAGAATCTGGTCCTGTTCCGCTGCCATTACATTCTCCTCTGGCCCGCGCTCCTCGGGACCGCGAGTCGAATCGGCCCGGCGAGTCGCTATCGCTATTGATGCGCGCTTTGGCCGAGCGCGTTTTTCACCAGCTCTTGAAGCTCGCCGTTCTCGTAAAGCTCGCGCACGATATCGCATCCGCCGACGAACTTGCCGTTGATGTAGACCTGCGGGATCGTCGGCCAGTTGCTGTAGCGCTTGATCGCCTCGCGCAGCTCCTGGTCGGCCAGCACGTCGAGGGTCTCGAACGGCGCGCCGAGCGACTCGAAGATCTGCACGGTCGCGGCCGAGAAGCCGCACTGCGGAAAGTTGCGGTTGCCTTTCATGAAAACGACGATCTTGTTCTGCTCGATCGCCGACTGGATTTGTTCGATTGCGTTCGCCATGGGACTTACCTCCGTTGATGCTGTGCAGGCGTGAGCGTCTTGAGCGTCAGGGCGTGGACTCGCGCGCGCATCGCGTCGCCGAGCGCGCCGTAGACCGCCTGATGGCGCTCGATCAGGCTCAAGCCTTCGAAGCGGTCGCTCACCACGATCGCCTCGAAATGGTCGCCGCCGCCGGTCGTGTCGCGGACTTCGACCGTCGCGCCGGGCAACCCGCGCTCGATTATCAGCCTGATCTCGTCGGCGTCCATCTTTTACTTGTCGCTTTTGCGTATCACGCCAGTGCGTATTTTACCGATCCCGCAGGCTGAATCCACGGGCCGCTTCAGTCCCCCGGTTAGGTCTTAGTCTCCAATCAGGGCCTTCGCGCTCGCGGTCAGCTCGCCGCGATGGCCCGCGCCCTGCACCCGCGAAAGCACTCTGCCGTCGGCGCCGACGAAAAGCGTAATCGGAATGTATTGGAGGTCGAGATGGTCGACCAGCGCTTCGTCGGCGAGCAGGATCGGGTAGGGGATTTTCATCTCCTTTACGAATGGGCCGACCGCCTTTACGCCGTCGCCCAGCACCGTGTCGCAGGCCACTCCGATCACGATCAGGCCGCGCGACTGGTAGTGCTTGTAGATCGCCTTCAGCTCGGGGATCTGCTTCCGGCACGGCCCGCACCAGGTGGCCCAGAAGTTGACGATTACCGGATGGCCCCTCAGGTCGCTGAGTTTCGTCACCCGGCCGCGCAGGTCTTTGAGCGCGAAGTCGATCGGTCTGGGCTGAGTCGCCGCGAACACCGCCGCGTCGTCGGCTCCGGCGTAGTTCGCGGTGCCGGCGGGACCGGATACGATCGCCAACGCGGCGACGGCGGTTACAATCGCCATGCGCGCAATCGCGATACGGCCGGCGTGCGAGCGCATCTTGCGATTCAAGGCCATCACACCTGCTCGACGACGGTGGCGATTCCCTGGCCCATCCCGATGCACATCGTCGCGATGCCCAGCTTAGAGCCGCGCCGGCGCATCTCGTGCGTGAGCGTGACGACCAGCCGCGCGCCGGAGCATCCCAGCGGATGGCCCAGCGCGACCGCGCCGCCGTTCACGTTGATTTTCTCCTCATTGATCTTGAGCTCGGTGTTGCAGGCCAGGACCTGCGCGGCGAAGGCTTCGTTGATCTCGAACAGATCGATATCTGTCAGCTTGAGCCCCGCGCGCTGGAGCGCCTTTTGCGTCGCGGGCACCGGCCCCCAGCCCATGATTTCCGGCCGCACGCCCGCGACCGCTGTCGCGCGGATTTTCGCCATCGGACGCATCCCCAGCGACTTCGCGCGTTCGGCGCTCATCAGGAGCACCGCCGCGGCCCCGTCGGTTATCTGCGAGGAGTTGCCGGCCGTCACCTGTCCGTCGGGCTTGAACGAGGGTTTCAGCGCGGCGAGCTTTTCCATCGTGGTTTCGGCGCGCGGTCCCTGATCGACGTCCACGCTCGCGCCGTCGGGAAGCTTGATCGGCACGATTTCCTCCTTGAAGCGGTCGCGCGCGGCGATC
This sequence comes from uncultured delta proteobacterium, assembly GCA_963793115.1. Taxonomy (GTDB): domain Bacteria; phylum Desulfobacterota; class Binatia; order Binatales; family Binataceae; genus CAVVMA01. The sequence continues at coordinate 70,495 of CAWBYV010000031.1, read as the reverse complement.
GCGCGCTGATTGGAGCGCAGCGAGAACGCGTCGGACTGCTCGCGCGTGATCTTGTACATCGCGGCGAGTCGCTCGGCCGTAAGCCCCATGAAAAACATGTCCTGCGGGAACATGTCGAGCAGCTTTCGATTCGGCGCGAGCCCCGAGCCCATCGGGACGTGCGTCATGTGCTCGACGCCGCCCGCGAGCATCACCTCGCCCGCGCCGGTCATGATCGCCTGCGCGGCGAAATTGACCGCCTGCAAGCTCGATCCGCACTGCCGGTCCAGCGTGGTGCCCGCCACCTCGACCGGAATCCCGGCCAGCAGCGCGATCATCCGGCCGATGTTGAATCCCTGCTCGCCCGATCTGATTGGCGCATCCCCAGACCACGTCTTCGATCTCGGCCGGATTGACCTTGGGATTGTCGCTCGAGCAGCCGCTTGACGCAGTTGACCGCAAGGTCGTCGGCGCGGATGTCCTTGTAGTAGCCCTTGTCCTTGTTGCCGCGGCCGATCGGCGCTTCTCACTCCGTCGACAATTACGACTTCGCGCACGATTTGTCCTCCACGCCGAGCCTTGGTTGGCGCAACGAGCGGTTAAACGGCTGCGATAAGCGCCTATATGATACGCCGGCGCGCAGATCGGCCAGCCGCTTCAGAGTCATATCCCAGCAGCGCGCCCAACACCGCGTCGGTATGCTCGCCGAGTGCGGAGCGCGAGTGTTGGGTTCCGCGCCGGAGCCGGTCGATTTGAGCGGCGATCCCGGCACGATCAGGTCGGGGTACGAGGGATGGGCGGCGCGGAGAATCATGTTGCGCGCGGCGAGATGCGGGTTGCGCGCTGACCTCTGCTAGGTTCGCTGATCGGAGCGGCCGGCACTGCCGCGGCCGCCAGCAACGTTCCAGCCACATGGCCGCGAGCGCGGCGGGTCGAAATGCTCGCTTCAGGATCGCTTCTAGTTCCGGTCGTGACTGCGCGGTGCGCAGCGCAGTTGGCCCGAAAGCGCGGGTCTGCCTTGAGCTCGCTAAGCCCAATCGCGTCGCACAAGTTCGCCCATAATTTTTCGTTGCCTGCGCCGAGCGACGAAGAGATCGTCGGCGGCCTTGAACTGCTGAAACGGCGTGATCGACGGATGGCGCGAGCCGATCGGCCGCGGCGCTTGCCCGAGACCGAGAAGCGCGCCAGCGCGTCCTCGAGAATCGCCACCTGGCAATCGAGCATCGCGATGTCGAGATGCTGTCCGTCCCGGTGCGTATCGCGGATGCGCAAGGCCGCCATGATCGCGATCACACCGTAGAGCGCGGCGGCGATATCGCCGATCGAAACGCCGCATCGGAGCGGCGCTCGCCCCGGGCGCTCCGGTGATGCTCATGGTGCCGCCCATCGCCTGGGCGACGATATCGTACGCCGGCGCCGACGCCATCGGACCGGTCTGGCCGAAACCCGAAATCGAGCACAAGATGATGCCGCGGTTGGCGGCCGCGCGAGCGCCTGTAACCCAGCCCGAACCGTTCGATCGTGCCCGGCGAGAAATTCTCGACCACCATGTCGGAGCGCGCCGCGACCATCCAAGAAGATCGCGCGGCCTTCGCCGGTGCGCAGATCGATCGTGACGCTCCGCTTGCCGCGATTGACGCTGTAGAAGTATCCCGAGTCTTCCGATCCGGGAATCATCGGCGCGAAATGCCGCGAATCGTCGCCGTGGCCCGGCAGCTCGATCTTGATCACCTCCGCGCCCAGGTCGGCGAGATTCATGGTGCAGAACGGGCCCGCCAGCACGCGCGTCAGGTCGAGCACCCGGATGCCGTCGAGCGGCTTCTGGCCGATCATCAGTGGCCGGCGCCCTCAGCGCGAGCGGCTGCGCGCCTGCTGCGCGCGCATCGCTTCGGCGGGCGTCATTATCAGCCGCGGCTCTTCTTTGGCGCGCTCCTCCTGCTCGGCCAGCGTGGCGCCGAGCACGACCCGGATGAAGCCCCGGAAAAAGGGGATGCGCTTCAAGTCCGCGCCGTCGCGAATCGCGGCGGCGGCTGCGACGGCCCAGCGCGCAGTCTCAGGCGCGTCTGTATGCGCCATATAGTAGGCAATGTCTTCGAACCGGCGGCGGACGCGATAGCCGCGCTCGCCGCCGAACAGGCCGATCAAGGCCTTGTCGAGCACCGCCTCGACGCGATCCTGCTGCTGAAGCGGGTTGAGCACCAGCGTGCTGCTCTGAAGCTCGGTGATCTCGGCGACGTATGGCTTGATCTCCTCGGGCGGAAATTTCCACTCCACGATGGCGCGGGTCTTGAGCAGCTCCAGCGACGGATCGAGCGGTTCGGAAGAAAGCACTCGCGGTAAACGGGATGGACGAAATCGGGTCCCGGCGGCGGTTCGGCGGTAATTTCGGCGCGGCGCGCCAGGAAGTCCCCCACCTCGCGGCGCCCCGCAGCGGGCGTGCGGCTGTAAGCTTCGCAGAGGATAAAGTCGGCGAGCCGCCAGTCGGCCTCGACCATCTGGAAGCCGAAATCGCGCTCGATCTCTTCTCGCTTCTGGCGCAGTTCGCGGCGGGAACGCTCGGTGATGCCCGCGCCGATCAGGCCCTCGCTCTCCGAAGTGACTCCGGTCAGATGGCTCAGGCCGCCCTGGACGCGCGGTTTCATGATCCAGATCAGGCGCGCGCCGCTGTGGTCGAACGGAGAGAGCAGGGCGGAGATGCCTTCCGGCTCGGAGGCTGCCGCGGGCTTCGATTGCGCGGGCGGCGATGGGGCCGGCGCTGACTCGAGGCCGAAGCGGCGGAGCCTGAACAGCGAGCGCCGAATCTCGCGGCGCGCGGCCCCGCTCGCGCGATGCTCCATCGCGGCGAGCAGGTCGGCCGCTCCGGCGATTTTGATACGGCCGAGCGCCCGCGCGATCGCGGCTTCGTTCGCGCCCGGCCGATCGCTCAGGGCGCGCAGAGTCTCCAGCGCCTGCTCTGGCGGCGCGGCGGGATCGAAGCCCAGCTCGCGGAGTTCCGAGTCTGCGTGATCGGCTTGTGCCTCATTCGCCATCAGCGTTCCGGTCCAAGTATCATAACGCGATGCGTAACGTCGAGGCGAAGTTCAAGCTCGCCAACCGCGAGCGCGCCCTGAGACAGGCGCTCGCGATCGGCTTCACGAAGCGGGCCGAGTTGTCGCAGCGCGATACCTTTTTCGTGACCGCGTCGGGCAAGCTCAAGCTGCGTGAGGAAGCCTGGCGGTGCGCATTTGATTTTCTACCAGCGCCGCGACCTGGAAGCGCTGCAACTCAGCGACTATGAAATCGTCCCGGTCGCCGAGCCACTCAGGATGCGCTCGATCATGGCGTCGGCGTTCGGAGTGCTCGCCGAAGTCATCAAGCGCCGCGTGCTGTTGATGCGCGACAACGTCAGGTTGCATCTCGATAGCGTCGAGGGGCTTGGCGACTTCGGCGAGATCGAGGCGGTGCTGATCGAGGGCGAGAACGAAGCGGCGAACCGCGATCGCGTCGCGCGCTTGCTCGAGGATTTGGGGATCGGCGATCGCGAGTTGATCGATGTTTCTTACTTCGAGCTGATGAACGGCGCGCGCCGTGAAACCTGACCCCTGTCCCGGCTTTGCCCAACGAGGGCAGAAAGCGGCCCCGGTCGTCGGACTTTATGGGCAGCGGACTTTTTCGGGCGGACTTTGTGGGCAAAGCCCCTGTCCCTGGCCGGGGCCCTCGCATTTCTAATCTGCATCGTTGCCGGCAGTGTCAGGGGATACTCTCCCTTGCGCAAGGGCCGCTGCGCCACGGCAATAGAGTCTAAAGTCCGTAAACCGTTCTCGCTTAAAAGCGTCACGGTAGCAAATTTTGCCATAGACGTAGATGGCAGCGCGCCCGGCCTGTATTTCGCGCTCTGCCCAAGCGTTCTGAGGATGGGCCGACAATTCCATAGTCGAGACCCTGCCGGGACCCAATATTTCCCGGCTCATCGTAAAATCGTCGGGCGGCCCAGGCAGAACGCAGTTGAGCGGATACGCTTCGATCCAAGTGTGAAGCCAAAACGTCACCTTGTAGGCCGGAGTTCTCCCGAAATTTCGGATCACAACTTGAGCCTCTCGGTTGGCGGGCTGACTGGAATTGAGGATCATCGCGCCACTGATATGAACATAGGCGCGAAGCTCCTTTTCGGAGGACTCGCGCATGTGATCGAGAGTCTGTCGCAGGCGATACGCTTGCAATCCGCCGACCACGACGAGCGCTGCTGTGAAGAGGGCGAGGCAACCGTTGAACCAAGTCTGGAGACGGTTCAGTCGGTACTGGGCCGCTTCACGTTTGCCCTGTTCACCATCTTCGCCAGTTTTGCCATCCAGGATCGGGGCTGGCGGCGTTATGACGACGGACGGCGAAGGAGCGGATTGGCTCTGCTGTGCGGAGGGTGGCTTGCCCCCGTTGTGGGCTTGGCCGCTTTTACTTGGGGTTGGCCTTGGAGTTGGGCTCTGGGCTTGTGCTGCGCTCAGAGATAGAGCCGATGCGATCAAGACCGACAGGACGATCCCCCTTGCGTTCATGCTGGCAACGGTACGTCCGGTCATCGATTTACGTCAAGGGAAAGCGTATCGCCCAACGTCGGCGCGATGCCAAGTTCGGAAATCGAATGAACCAAGCAAACGATATTGTGGGCCAGTACCTTGAGCAGCGCTTCGTTGATCTGCGCAACTTCCGTCCTGCTGCGAATGAAGTCTCCAAACTTCCGCTTCATCGAGGAAAACGCGGACTCCACGTTGCTGCGCTTGTGGTAGTGGGCCAGAAACTCGTCGCGCTTGAAATTGTAAGCAGTACCCGGCGGTTCTCAGTCGGTCGTCGGTCTGCGCACGCAGCACTTCACAATGTTGTCCCTTTCTGCGATATAACCCCGATGACTCTGGTTGTTGGCCTAAACGGCGTCGAAAGTATCGTGATGGCCGCCGACAGTCGCGGGCTTATCGGCGGCGGAAGTAGCGACATTTTGTCGAAAGACGATACTCACGACAAGCTTTTCCAGATCACCAACCATTGCGCAATCGGCGTCGGCGGACTTGAAGGACTTGGCGCATACCTCATGGAGCAGCTTCGCAGGAAGAGTCCGAGAGATGACGTGGAGTCGGTCGGACAGGCATTGCTCAAAGTCTTGAGAGCGCAGTTCGAGGATTCATCTTCTATTCCGCTCTTGAGTTTTCTGTTGACCGGATACTCAGGCGACGAATCAAAGGTCTACGCTATGAATAGCGATTGTGGTTTCCAGCCCGATCTGAAGTTGCAGGGCGCTGGATTTGTCGGAGTATTTACATACGCTCTCTTCCTGACGCATTGGCTTTACAAGCCGCGACTCCGCAGCGCCGATCTGGTTCGATTGGCTGCGTACCTGATCAGTGAGACGGCGCGCGAGGACCCTCGGGTTGGCGGCCCGATCAAGATGCTCGAAATCACTGCGCGCGGCACGCGAAAGATCGAGGCTGCCGAGATCGACAGAGCCTGTGTTGAGAATGATCGGCACCGGGAAACAATGGGTGATCTGTTCTTCGGCAAATCGCCCATCGGCAATGGGCCGGGATCGTAAATGTGGAGACGCGTCCCTTGTCCGGTGTTGCGATCATCGCTGCTGCAACTGGCGCGAGCTAAAATCGGAACAGCGGCAGGGCGCCCTTGATTACAATACTCCCTGCCCCGAGATCGCATGAAGCCTGAAGACATGAAGAAGCTTGTCCGATGCCAATGCGACTGCGGCTGCGAGAAGCTGCTGGCGGATTCGGGTCCGCAAGGCGTCGGAGGCGGCCATTTCAGCAATGGTCGTGCCTATTGTTATGAGTGCCACAGAGGCGAGCACAAAAAGGATCTGCCGAACTGATTTTATGGGCAGCCGCCGGATTATTTGGACAAGTGGCAGTTTTTAGGCAAAGCACCCTGTCCCCTTCCCGACGCGGGAAGGGGCATCGATTCGAACACTAATTGGCTCCCCTCTCCTCTCGGAGAGGGGCCGGGGGGGTGAGGTTGCGTTTGCTATGCGACCGGAGCAAACAGCGTCTCGCAGCCGGTGCCGGCGAGAGTGCCGTTGACGAAGCGGCGATCGGCGGCGCTGAGCGATTCGTGCCCCTTGCGCAGCCACTTGAGGCATTTGCCCTGATAGGGGAACGGGTTCTGCGTCCAGCGTTGTCCGTCGATCTCGCATTCGACCTGCGCGGCGCCCGCCGCCAGCGCGCGCGCATTCGCGATCAGGAATGGCGCGTAGACCCGCCCCATCTCGACGAAGAACGCGCGCAGCGTCGCGCCGATCGCATCGCGCGAGATCCATCCGCCATCGTCTACATCGAGCCAGCTTAGATCGTCCATCCAGGATACCCACGACACGACACGCGGCGCGTGCTCGGCTGCGACCGCCGACGGAGTCGGATCGAAATGGGTGAGCTGAGACAACTGGCCGAACAGGCCGAAGTCGCCGGCGCCCGGCCGCTCGCCCATCAGGAACTTCTGTCCGCCGGCGAGATGCGCGTCGAGGGTTGCCAGTAGCCGGCGGTAGCTCGCCTCGATGACCGGAGCGGTCGTCCGATTCGACCCGACCACCGCGAGGCGGCCGATTTGCCGGTCGGCGAACATCCGCGCCAGTTTGCCGGCCTGTTCAGGGTCGAGGGTCACGTCGCGATCGAGCGGGAGCACGTGCGAGGCCTTCTGGATGTCGGGCGCGTAGCTCCATCGATAATGGAACATCGGCTTGGTAAGCCATTCGTCGCCGTAGTCCTCGATCAACGATTGGAGGAAGGCGAGCGCGGGGTCCTCGGGCACGATCGAACGCGCGGGGAACATCGACTCGAGTTTGAGGATCTGAAAGGTCGAGTCGATCATCGCAGTATCCGCCTTCGGGGCAGTATCTGCCTTCGGGGCCGTATCTGGCGCGCTGTTCTCGCCGGGGAAGACCAGCACCGGGATCAGGGCGACCGGCACCGCCGGGATTCCGACGTCCCAGGCCGAGCCGCGCGCGATCCATCGGAAGGGAATCCGCCGGTAGCGCAGCACCGCGCGCATCTTGCGCGAGTAAGGCGATCCGTATCCGCCGGCCAGCTTTAGTTCTTTCATGTTGCGCCTTTCAGGTGAGGGCGGCTCGTGATGCTCACAGCAAGCGCATCCTACGCGAACGCGTCCACCGCGAGCTTCGGATTCCGCTCCGGCGGCAGATGGTCATATAGGTCGGCGATCAGATCGGACTTTCGTTTCGCATAGCCCGCGTCGTTCCACAGATTGCGCCATTGAAGCGGGTCCTCCGACAAATTGTACAGCTCGCCCTCGGTGCCGTCGTAGCGGATGTCCGGAACTGTCACGTTGCCGCGCAGCATCGCCGGCACCTGCTCAAGGTCGAATCCGTAGTCGCGGGTCGATTTCTCGTAGACCGTGCAGACCCAGCCGTCGCGATAGATGGTCCGCAGATGCATCCCGAGCTGTTTGAACTGGCTGTCCCATTCGGTCAGCGCGCGTTCGCGGCCTGAGCCCGGCGCGGTAGGCAGCGGCTTGCCCTGCACCCAGTCGGGAATCGGGACGCCTGCCGCCTGGCAGAAAGTTGCGGCGAGATCGATCTGTCCGACCGGCTCGTGGATGTCGGCGTGCGGGACCTTTACCGACGGCGCCGGCCGCCAGATGAGCGGAATCCGCATCAGCGCGTCGATATGATACGGCCCCTTGTAGAGCAAGCCGAAATCGCCCTGAAGCTCGCCGTGATCGGTGGTGAAGATCACATCGGTGTTGGCTTCCCATCCGCGCGCCGCGACCCGCGCGAGCACCCGCCCGCAGGCCTCGTCGATTAGCTGGTTCTCGACGTGCACCATCGCGTTGACCTCGCGAATCTGGTTCTCGGTAAGCGTCGCCGGCACGAACGTGCTCGGCCCGCCCTCGAAGTTGCCGAACCGCCCCTGGTACCAGTCGAGCCAATGGCGCGGCTTCTGCGCGAGGATCTTTTCGATCTTGTCGCGCGATCCGGGATAACCAATGGGAAGGTCGAGATCGCGCCAGTTGATCCGGCGCGCCTCCTTTTCGGGCGGATCCCACGGGTGATGCGGGTCGGGAAAGCTCATCCAGACAAACCAGTTCTCGCCGGGATCGAGCGAGTCGAGAAACGCGATAGTGCGATCGGCGACCCAGTCGGTGTGATAGTTCTCGCGCGAAATCGGGTTGTACTTGACCTCGGGTGCGCCGGTGTCGCCGCCGGGCGCAGCGGAGAGCACCTGCGAGAATCCGGCGAGCGCCTCGGGATGGTTTTTCTGCAGCCACAGCGAGTAATGCCATCCGCCAAGCGGTACGTGCATCGCGAGCTCCATGCGCTCGAAGCCGCGGTAGGGGCCGGTCGAGCCCTCGCGCGCCATCCGGTTCTCGAACCAGCGTCCCTGGAAGTCCAGGGCCGGCTCGAAATGCGCCTTGCCCAGCAGCGCCGTGCGATAGCCCGCCTGCTCGTGAAGCCAGCCCGCGATGCTGGGCGCGTCGGGCGGCAGCGGGACGCCGTTGGCGACCACCCCGTGCGTGCGCACGTACTGTCCGGTGATCATGCTCGAGCGCGCCGGCATGCATACCGTGTTCTGGTTGTGCGCGCGATGGTAGTTGATGCCCGCGGCGGCGAGCCGGTCGGCGACCGGAGTCATCGCGATCTTGCCGCCGTTGCATCGCAGCGAATCGTAGCGCTGCTGATCGGTGGTGATGAACAGAATGTTGCGTCCCATCAGCTTTGACCTCCTGCCGGAACCATTGCGCCGGGAGCGACCGCGAAAAGTTCGGCGCTCTCGAGTCCGCGCTCGCGATGCTCATGGCTCTTGAGGTACTCGGGATCGGTCGCCATCTTGAGGAAAGCCTTGCGCGACGGATACTCGACCAGCGCGACCGCGTCCCAGCCACTTTTGCCGACCAGAAAATGCTCGACCCTGCCGACGAAGACCACTCGTGCGCCGATTCGCTGAAGATGCTGCATCGCGGCGGCGCTGTACTTCATATACTCGGCTTCGCCGCCGTCCTTCTTGAACTTGAGCAGGTTGACCATCACGAACGGCCCGCTTTGCGGAGCCTGCACGAAACCTGAATCGCTTCAGGGCTGGGCGTTACGGAACTCATGCGCGTTTGCCTCCATTCAAATGTGCGGTGTCGCGCCGGCCATCCGGCGCCCGATCGATCCTCAGCAGCGAATTATTGCACGCGGAGCGCAAATACAAGCGGCGCGCGCGATCGGCCTCGAATCAGGCGCCCAGCGTCCGCCCGGCCGGTCAGCCGCCGGGGGACTCGAGAATCTTAAGCAAATCGAGCGTGATTCGGTAGGTCAGGCCCCAGATGGTTTGCCCGGCGAAAAGGATGGCGGGGAACTTCATCGGCGTTCCATCCGGGCGATTGAGCGTGTGCTCGCCGCGATTGCGCGGGTCAATCAGCGCGCGGATCGGCACCGTGAATACCTCGGCGACTTCGCGCGAATCGTGCGGGAGGCCGTGCGGGTCCCCGATTGCTCCGACGAACGGCGCGACCAGGTATCCGCTCACGGTGGTGTTGTGGGTGGGAAGGAAGCCGAGCAGGTCAACCGTGCCGGGCTCGACGCCGACCTCCTCGTAGGCCTCGCGCAGTGCCGTTTCGCTCAGATCACGATCGGCCGGCTCGACGCGCCCGCCAGGGAACGCGACCTGTCCCTGATGGCTCACGTTTTCGGAGCGCCGGATGAAGAGCAGGTGGCCTTCGCCGCCACGCTCGAAGATCGGAACCAGCACTGCGGCGGCCTTGACCTTCGGAATCGGTTGGCGCGTGCCGGGCTTGCCGAGCTTGCGGCGCAGGCGTTCGAGATCGCGCGTGATTGCCCTTGACCTGGCCATGTCAACTTGATGCAGAGATCCCGATCGCGAATCTACCGGTCTCCCGAACTAGTGATTCTCTGATCGAACCGCTCCCGTATCATCGTGAATCGCAAGGTGCCAGCGCAAGGCGCTGGAATTGGCGACGCGCTTGGGCTTAGGCTGAGCGGACGATGCGTCACTCGATCGGCAGCACCGCAGAGCGGATTCGCAACAGCCCCGCCGCGAAACCGCTGGTCGCGACATTGCTTATCGCGGGCGTGGTGCGCGCGATCGCGCTGTGGCTTCCGCCGTACGTCTTCCCGGACAGCGGCGGCTATCTGTATCTCGGCTATCGCTTCTGGAAGCTGCGATTCGCGGGCTACGATGGGATGCGCACTCCGGTCTACCCGCTGTTCCTGCTGTTTGCCGGGGGGAACTTATACGTCGTTCGCTTTCTTCAGCATCTTCTGGGCATCGCGATTGCGGCGATGCTGTTCGCGATGGTTTACCGCAGGACGCGAAGCACGAGCTTCGCGCTGGTTGCCGGCGCCTTGTACGGCGTGGATCTGAGCCAGCTTTTTTTGGAGAGATCCATCCTGTCGGAAACCGTGTGCACCTTTCTGCTCACGCTGTCGGCAGTGGTGTTTCAGTGGATAGTGCTGGGGCGGAAATTCGGACGGCGCGAGTACGCCATCCTCGGTACGCTGACCGCACTGACGGGTCTCACCCGGCCGATATATTCGTATCTGGCGCCGCTCTACTTCGTTCTGATTGCGATCGAACCGCCGCGATCTTTGAGGGCGCTGGAGGCGCGCGCAGAGCGAGTCGCCCGGCTCACATCGTTCGCCGCGCCCGCCGGAGGCCTGCTGCTGGGATGGTGCCTGTTCAATTGGTTGAATATTGGCTACTTCGGTCTCTCGACGGAGATCGGATTCTCGCTGCTCAACCATAGCGGCGCGTTCATCGAGCTCGCACCCGACAAATACGCGGCGATTCGCGATCCATATCTCAAGTCCCGTGCACTGAACATCGCGGCAACGGGGTCGCATGTGAACGCGATCTTCAAGGCGGAGGACGAGATTTTGAAGAGAACCGGCTACAGCCAGTTGCAACTGCTGAGGGAGCTTACAAGGATGTCCCTCGAGTTGTTCGCGGCCCATCCGATGCTCTATGCGCAAGGCGTGATGCGCGGGTGGCTGGGATTCTGGCGGCCTCGCCTGTTCAGGGGTCAGCCATTCCTGGGCGGATCGTTGCTGAGTGCGTTTCGAGGGCCACGATCTCGCGGCGGAGTCCTGGAACGATCGTTCGCCGCGATCGGCGTCCGGGAGATTCGGGCGCTGGCGTGGGTCAACCTGATCTTCCTGGCTTCCGCGGTTTGGATCGGGGCGCGGTTCATGATGCGCAGAGAGCCCTGGGGATTCGATCTGTCGGCGATCGCGATCGTGCTGGCCGCTTCGCTGAGCCAGGCGATGGTCGAGTTCGGCGACGCCTCACGCTTCTCCGTGCCAACCGCCCCGCTCGTCCTCTACACGGTGATAGTGTTGAGTTGGCGGGTTCTCCGGACCTCGACGGCGAGCGAATCGGAGCACCGCCAGGCTTGAGCCCGCGATGCGTTACCTGATCGGCCGCTACCACGAGATCATCCTGAAGGGCGGCAATCGATGGCGCTTCGTGGAGCAGCTCAGGCAGAACCTGAAAGCCGTCTTCGCCGACTGCCGCATCGGCGCGATTCGGGGCGAAGGGCCGCGGATGATCGTCGAGCTTCCCGACGAGTTGGAAGAAGCGATCGTCCGGGAGCGCGCCGCGCTGATGTTCGGGCTCCAGAACTTCTCGATCAGCCATCCGGTGCCGCTGGAGATCGAAGCGCTCAAGCGCGGCGCAGTCGAAGCCGCGCGCGGGCAGAGCGCGCGCAGCTTCAGGATCCGAACCAAACGTTCGGACAAGCGCTTTGCGTTCAGCTCGCTCGAAATCGATCAGCAGGCCGGCGCCGCGGTGCAGGAAGCAACCGGGCTCGAGGTCGATCTCGAAAGCCCCGATCTGACCATCTCGATCGAAGTGATGCCGGCCGTGGCCTACATTTCGGCGCAAAAGTATCCAGGAGCGGGCGGCCTGCCATCTGGGATGGGCGGGCGCGGAGTCGCGCTGCTGTCGGGCGGAATCGACTCGCCGGTGGCCGCCTGGCGGATGATGCGGCGCGGAATGCGGCTGGACTTCGTCCACTTTCACAGCGTGCCGCTGCTTTCCGGCGCGAGCCGCGACAAGGCCGCCGAGCTCGCCGCGCAGCTCACGCGCTTCCAGGGACATTCGAGCCTCTGGCTGGTGCCGTTCGCCGAGGTGCAGCGCGAGATCGTGAGCCGGACCACGCGCCCGCTGCGCGTGGTGCTCTACCGGCGCTTCATGATGAGGATCGCGTGCGCGCTCGCCAATCGCGCCGGCGCTCGCGTGCTCGTGACCGGAGAGAGTCTCGGCCAGGTTGCGTCGCAGACCCTGGAAAACATCTGCGTGATCGAGCGCGCTTCGTCACTGCCGATCTTCAGGCCGCTGGTCGGGATGGACAAGAACGAGATCATCGAACAGGCGCGCAAGCTGGGCACGTTCGAGACTTCGATCATTCCGGACCAGGATTGCTGCACGCTGTTCGTCCCGCCCCATCCGGAGATTCACGCTCAGCTCGGCGAGGTCGAGTCGATCGAGTCGCGTTTCGAGATCGAAAAGATGGTCGCCGATGCGGTCAGCCGGACCGAGGCGGTGCGCCGGGTCTTCCCGCCGCCGCGTTGAGGAGGGGCCATCTGTGGTCCGAGCGGCCCGATTTTCCCTGCTCCGATTTCGCCGTTCCCATTTGGCCATGTTGGTGTGAATCGCAAACTACTCAGTCGAGCCGGGATCGCGGTTGTCAGCTCGCGCGAGGGAGACGATTCGTGGGAAAGATCGCGTCCCTGTCTTGGTTGAACCGCTGAGAGGCAGTCTGCTACTACGAGGCGCGTGCCAAATTCGCGAGACAGTTCGCATTTGCAGTTGGGGCCTGGCGCGGGTCTGAGAATCCTTTATATCGGCGTGCTTCCTCCCGATCCTGGCCGGGGCGGCACAGCGATCGTTGGCTTCCAGCTTCTCAGTGGTCTCGCCGGTCTCGGGCACGAAGTCAGAGCCCTCTCTCCAGCTACTGAGCAGGTCCTCGCGGCTGGCGATGCGTTTGCGAGTGCGCATCCCGAGCTTTCAATCACAAGATTTCCCGTCAGGGTATTTCCGGTCCCTTACTTCGACGCCGACAACCCATTAGCCGCGGAGAGCCGGAGATCCGAGGGCGAAGGCATTCGGCGCGGCTTTCATGCGGCGGTGGCGCAGGCTCGTCCGCATGTCGTGATAGTCGGTCGCGGGCTTTTTGTATGGCACGTGGCCGATCTGGCCCGGGCGGAAGGTATTCCGTTCATCGTGATGATTCAGGACAGTTCGATTATATCGGGAATCGCAGGAGCTTACCCCGCCCGCGTCAGGAAGAAGCTGCTCGAACAGTTCCGACAGGCCCGCTGCACAGTTGCGGTGGCAAATCATCTTGCCGCGGCGATGCAGGGGCTCGGTCTCGCCGACGTCAGGGTGGTTCCCAACGCGGTCGATCACCGCAAATTCGCCCCGCGTCCCAAAGACCCGGCTTTGCTTGCCCAGCTTGGCATCCGTCCGAAGCAGGCCATAGTTCTCCACGCCTCGAACATGCGGCCGGTCAAAAGGTCACTTGACCTCGTTGAGTCGGCGGAACAAGTGCTCCGACACAGAGGAGAAGTAGTATACCTGATCGTCGGAGACGGACCGCACCGGCCTAAAATGGAGGAGGAGTGCAAACGCAGAGGTATCGAGCGCCAATTCCGGTTCGTTGGATGGATAGATCACGACCGGATGCCTGACTTTATAAATCTGGCGGATGCGGTGGTCCTACCCTCCGAGCGCGAGGGGCTCGCTTTGGTGTATTTAGAGACCCAGGCGTGCGGAAAGTTGCTAATCGCCAGTGATATACCAGCCGCCAGAGAAGCAACTCACGACGGCGAAACGGGTCTGTTGTTCCGCAGGGGTGACATCGCCGATCTGACTGAAAAAACCCTCCTCGCGCTGGGGGACGGGCTTCTTCGATCGGCGATAGGTCAGCGCGCGCGACAAACTATACTGAGCCGCACTTTGGACGGATTCATCGCTTCCTATGAGCGCCTCATTTCCGATGTCGCGCGTCGAGATCTATAGACTCATCACTCCGACCGCTTGGCTGGAATCGATCGGAGTCGAGGTTCATAGTTCGTTGTTTCGAATAACGTCGCGGTCTGACTGCTAGCCGTCTTCCCTTCGAGTCGCAAAGTAGTCGAGCAGGTATCGATGCAGCTCAGGCTTGACGGTATTCCATCGCCAGCAGCCGTTTGCATCGATGGCAATGTCACTGAAGGGGTCGAATCCGAATCTCATGAACTCCCGATGGCGTTTTGCGTACTGCCGGTCCTTCGTATCACCGTGCCAGAGGTGAAAAATTCGTCCATCAATGAAGCCGATTTTTCCGGTCACATCCGCAAAGAATGGTTCGCCCCAAGCCCGATAATGCTGCTCCTGGCGGCTATTGGCGGCGGCGGCGTCTACCCAGTAGTCAAATCTTCCGATTGCAGCGCATGCGACCGCTCGATCTCCGGCGCCGAGAATATTCGCGTCGTACAATCCGTGCCGATCGAGCAAAGATCTTCGCGCCGCCCAGGCCAACCCGGTGGTCGGGCCCCCGGTCACGTACGCGCCCGCGACTCGCAGATCGTCACGCTTCAATTTGCCGGTAGCGATCGCGTAACCCGTGCTCGGAGCGACCAGCTCGACAGGGCGCCAGTCTGATCCGTTGCGCGTGGCGCCTTGCGCCAGGTTGCAGCGCTCGCTGAAAAGCTGAACGATGGAAAATCGCTCAAGGGTTGCCTGCGTACGCTCGGGCCATTCGCTGCTCGCGAAGACGACGTCACAGTCCAACCAGGCGACCGCGTCGCATTCAGGCGGCAGAGAGCGCAGGGCCACGTTCAGCAGGCGTTCCTTCTGCCAGAGCACGTCGCGCCCGATTAGATGCACGACGATGTCCGCATCCTTGCTTTGGAGCTCAAAACGCCCGTTGAAGGACAGTTCGACCGCGATGAGGGGAACGCGCAAATGCTCCTTGAAGGTTCGATAGGTGGTCAACCGACTCTTGTAATTCGATGGATTGAAGTACGACGTAATTGCCCACAACATTGCGGTTAGGATTTCGGAGAACGAAGGAAAACGCAAGTCTGAACGACCGCAACGAGAACGATAGCGCTTTCTCTTGTCCCGAAAATGTTGGCGATAATATGGGCTTTGAGATACGGCGAGATGTCTGAACAACTCTATCTGGTCTTCATTCCGCACGGGGCGGGGTCCATACATGACAAGAAAAGGAGCCTCTCTTGTTTCTCATCGCGAGTTACGCGAACGTCTCGCTAGCCCAGGTCCTCGAGTAGCGCTTTCGCTTGGATCAGATCGGGCGTGTCGAAGCCTTCGGTGAACCATCTGTAGACTTCGCTCAGCGTCTGGCGCGCCTCTTCGCGCCGCCCCATGGTCTTCAGCAACCGCGCCAGGTCCAGCGCGGAGTGCAACTCGTGCTGCCTGGCGCCGCGTCGGATAGCCACGCCCATCGCCTCGCGGAAGTCTTTTTCCGCCGCCTGGTAGTCTCCCGCTTCGAGCCGCAGCTTGCCGCGCAGATCATAGAAGCAGCAATTGTTCATGACGATGCCCAGCTTGTCGCGAACGGCTCGCCACTGATCGAGCACGGCGCCGGCGCGATCTTTCGCCCCGATCATCAGGTAGCCCTCGGCCAGAAACAGCAGCACCTGAAAGCGCGCCATGTCCCCTTCGGGGCCGGGGATTTGCCGCAATTCCTGCTCGATTGTCTCGGTTGCCTCTTTCGCGCGGCCTTGCTGAATCATCGCCCAAGCCAGCATTCTTCTGCCCACCGACAGCCAGAACGGATAGCCGCGCTCCTCGCACAGTGCGATCAACCCGCGCGCCAGCTCTTCGCCTTTGGCGGGCTCTCTCCGCGAGCAGCGGATTTGCGCGGTTAACAGCATAGCCAGCGCGAGGCTGAACGGGTCCGACTTCGCGTCGGT
Organism: uncultured delta proteobacterium; assembly: GCA_963793115.1. Classification (GTDB taxonomy): domain Bacteria; phylum Desulfobacterota; class Binatia; order Binatales; family Binataceae; genus CAVVMA01. The sequence continues at coordinate 54,606 of CAWBYV010000031.1, read as the reverse complement.
CGCGGCGATCGCGTCGTTCGCCATTTTCAACGCCTGGTCGGGATAGCCAAGATCGAAAAGCACGCTGCCCAGCCTGGTCAGGCACAGCACGTTCGGGTCGGGGCCGTATCGCTCAGCCGGTGCCTGCGCACCCGAGTACGGCAGAGCGAGCGCCTGTTCAAGATGTCGCCGCGCACCGGCCAGGTCGCCCACAAGTTCCAGCGACGACCCCATGTCATAGCGCGCGTGCTTGAGCATGAAGGCTTCATTCAACTGATTCGCCAGGGCCATCGATTCCTCGGCGATCTCGAGCGCCGGCTTTACGTTTCCGCGCGTATAGTGAAAAGCCCACAGACCCTGCAGCGCCGCGAACAGCAGGAGATTCGGATTCATCCCGCGCGCGAGCTCTCGCGCCCGCGCATACGCCTGCTCCACCTCGTCCGACGAAAAGCCCTTGGCCGCCATCAGAGCGACGCCCTGAGTCACCCGCAGGCGCAACTCGTCCTGGACACGCTGCGGGCCATCAGGCACGCCGGGCAGAAGCTCCAGGGCGGTGGTCACGTAGCCAATCGCCTCGCCGTACAGCGAGCGCTGGGTGGCCTGGTTCGCGGCGAGCCACAGGTAATCGATGCCCTTGCTCGAGTTGCCGCTGCGGCTGTAATGGCGCGCCAATTCGCCGAAGTGATCCTCGAGCTGGCCGGCGAACTGCTCCTCGATCGCCGATGCGATCCGCTCATGGAGCGTCTTGCGGCGCTCGATCAGCACCGAGTTATAGGCGACTTCCTGGGTGAGCGCGTGCTTGAAAATGTACTCGACCTCGGAAAAAGCGGGTTGCTCGTAGATGAACTCCGCCAGTTGCAGATTGGAGAGCATCGCGCGCAGCTCTGCGGCCGGGATCGCGGCGATCTTTTCGATTAGTCCCAGCGGGAACTCTCTGCCGATTATCGCCAGGGTCTGGAGCAGCTCTTTCTCGCGCGGCGGCAGCCGATCGATACGCGAGGCGAGAATTCCCTGCACCGTCGGCGAAACCCGGATCGCCGTCGCGGGCTTCAGGAGTTCTGACGGCGCCGTTGCGGGCCAGCACGCCCTCCTCGAACAGCGCCTGGACCATCTCTTCCATGAAAAAGGGGTTGCCCTCGGTCTTGTCGATGATGAACTGCTTGAGGTCGGACAGGTCGCCGTGATGCACCTCTCCTTGACCAGGGAGAGGTCGGCGAGGCATCGCCGAGCCGGGTGAGGGTAATGTCTCGCCGAGCAGTGCGGCCAGCATCTCCTGGGCGCTTTCCATTCCGAGCGGGTCGAGCCGAAGCTGCGTGTAGTAGGTCTTGTTGCCCCATTCGTGCCGGTACTCGGGCCGGTAATTCACCAGGATCAAGACCCGCGCGTTGCCGATAGCGTCGGCGAGGACGTTCAGGAAGGCCTGGGTCCCGGCGTCGATCCAATGCAGGTCTTCGAACACCACGATCAGCGGCTGATTGAGGCTCTCGCGCAGCAGGATGTTCTTAATCCCGGCCAGCGTGCGCTGCTGCCTTATCTGCGAGTCCATCTGGGCGAGCGGATCGTCGCCCTCGGCCACGCCCATCAATCCGTAGAGATAGGGCAGGGTGTCTTCGAGCGCGCGATCGAGCACCAGGACTTTGCCGGCGATTTTCTCGCGGCGCTGGCGCGGATCGTCGTCCGGGCTGAACTGAAAGTAATTCTTTAAGAGATCGATCAGCGGCAGGTAGGCCGAAGCCTTGCCGTGAGAGACCGAGAAGGCTTCGAGAATGAGGCATCCGCTGCGCGCGATCGCCTTGAATTCGTGCACCAGCCGCGACTTGCCCAACCCGGCTTCGCCCACCGCCGCCACGATCTGGCCGCGGCCCGCGATGCTCCGTTCCAGCGCCCGCTTGATCGCCTCCATCTCGGCCTGCCGGCCCACGAACCGCGAAAGCCCGCGGTGCATCGAGACTTGCAGGCGCGTGCGCAGCGCGCCCGGTCCGATCAGCTCGTAGACGTTGACCGGTTCGCTGACGCCCTTGACCCGGGTCGGGCCGAGCGGCTTGAAGGCGAAATATCCCTCGCAGAGCCGGCGCGTATGATCGGTGGTGGCGATCGAGCCGGTCGGCGCCAGCGCCTGCATCCGCGCCGCGAGGCTGGTCGAGTGGCCGATCGGCGTGTATTCGACGTGCGCGTCCGCGGTGCGGATCGAGCGCACCACCACCTCGCCGGTGTTGACGCCCACCCGCGCTTCGATCGGCAGGTTGCCGGCTTCGCGCAGCCTGGCCGAATAGCGCCGCATCTCCTCCTGGATCTGAGCGCTGCGTAGAGCGCGCGCTGCGGGTGGTCCTCGTGAGCGGCCGGCGCGCCGAACAGCGCGAAGATCCCATCGCCGGTGGACTGCACGATGTAACCGTCGTAGCGATGGACCGCGTCGATCATCAGCGTGAGCGCCGGATCGACGATCGCACGCGCTTCCTCAGGGTCGAGATCCTCGATCAGCTCCATCGAGCCCTTGATGTCGGCGAACAGGGCCGTCACGGTCTTGCGCTCGCCTTCGGGAGGCACGTCCGCAGTGGCCTGCACCCTCACTTGCCCGTCCTGCGCTTCGCTCCGGACGGTCGGCCTCTCCCGGTTTGCGCCGGGCGACTGCGTCACCGGCGCGGGAGAGGCGAGGCTTGCGGGCGAACGCACCGCAGGTGCGCCGGCGCTCTCCGAGGCGGGAGCAGATAACGGCGGCGCTAGCGGTGTGGCACATTCGCCGCAGAACTTATGCGCGGGTGGATTCTCGAAGCCGCAGGCGGGACAGACTCGCGCGAGTGGCGCCGCACATTCACCGCAGAACTTGGCGTTCGCGGCGTTCTCGAAACTGCATCGCGCGCATTGCATCGGATCTTAAGTACCACGCCGGGGAAACCCATCACAAAAGCTCCGCACAGACGGCCCGCCGCCGGGGGTCACTTTCCCTTCTGGCGCAGGTAGTGGCGATGGGCTTTGGCGCGATTGCCGCAGGCCTGCATCGAGCACCAGCGGCGCGTGCCGTTCTTGCTGTCGTCGAAGAAGAGCCACAGACACTTATCGTTGGCGCATTCGCGAACCCGCGCGCAATCGGGTCCGGCCAGGATATCCGCGGCGGACCAGAGCACTGGGGCAAGTATTTCGGGCGCAGTCGGTTTCACCTCAACACGCCATCCGAAGCTCTGGTCGGCGCGAGCGAGGTTCGCGCGCGGCGCCGCCTGGCGGAGCGCGCCATTCAGCCGGCGCAGATCCTCGCGCGCGGGAACCAACTTCGCCGCGGCCGAATGGAGCAGCCGGTAGATCGTCTCGCGAATCTCGATCGCCTCGCTGAAGACTATCGCGGCTTCTGCGGGATTCGCGTCGAACCACTTGCGGAGTTCGGCGATTCCGCGCGCGGGCAGCGCCTTGGCCGAGGCCAGCCAGGCCAGAACGTCGTGGCAGCTATGGAGACTTTCGACCGGCGCGCTGCCCCGCCATGCGACGGTGTTGGCCAGGTCGAGGCTCAAGTCGCGGCGCGGAACGAGGATCATATCGTGCAGATTCAGATTGCGCAGATTGCGTGCGGTTCGCGAGTTGGCAGCGATTGACATGCCCTCTTATTCTAACCGGCTTGGCGGTTGACATCTATTGTGCGTCAGTCTATATCTAACCAGCATACAGGTTAGACGAGCGGGGAGCGCGATTTCGCTCCTCGAAACGGAGGAACGACGATGATCAGTCATGTTTCGATTGGCGTACAGGATCTCGGCAAGGCCGGCCGGTTCTACGACGCGGCGCTGGCGCCGCTCGGCTACAAGCGGCTCTACGACAGCGCCGAAGCGCTGGGCTATGGTGCGGACAGTCCAAAGTTGTGGGTGATGCGGGTGCAACGGCCGGTGGCGCCGGACGAAGCCTCAGGACTGCATCTGTGCTTCGATGCGGCGAATCGCGCCGGCGTCAACCGCTTCCACGCGGCGGCGGTAAAATCGGGCGGGCGCGACAACGGCAAGCCGGGTGTGCGCAAGGACTACGGCGACAACTATTATGCGGCGTTCATCGCCGACCCGGACGGTTATCGTCTCGAAGCGTACTGCGGCCGTCAGGAGTAGAAACGCCGGAGAGACTGCCGAGTGAAGAAAAAGCGGGCAGGGCGCGGGCAGGATTTTCCACGAACCGTCCGCGCCCTGAATCAACCCGTCACCGTTCGGCGCAAGCCGCGCCAGGGAGGGAGTCATGAATCTGGAAGGTGGATGCGCGTGCAGAGCTATCCGATACAAATTGACCGCCAGTCCGCTAATCGTTCACGCCTGTCACTGCCTGGATTGTCAACGTCTGACCGGCAGCGCGTTCGTGATCAACATCTGGATCGAGAAGAAGTTTGTTGAAGCCAGCGCCGCCCCAAAGTCATTCAGGCTGGCCGGAGGCAGCGGGCAACATCACGACGTATTCTTCTGCGACACCTGCGGGACCTACCTGTGGAGCCGTTATCACGGTGCGCCGGGCGATGCCTTGTTCGTTCGCGCCGGGACGCTCGACAATCCTGACGCGGTCAGGCCCGATGTCCACATCTTTACGAAGAGCAAGCAGCCATGGCTGAATCTCCCGGAGAAGGTGCCGGCCTTCGATTCGTTCTATTCGATCGACAAAATCTGGTCAGCCGAGAGCAAGGCACGGATAGGCCGGAACAGCACCGCGCGGAGCTGATCGGCCCGGGAGGGAGGATCGTGCGCCGCACGGCCAGGCCGGGCGAGCTTGTTTTTGTGCCATGCCCGATTAGAATCGTAGCGCCGACTGCGCCGGGGGAGGGGAACTCGAGCATGATGACGACCAGTCCAAAAGCGATGCGCGTTGCGGCCGTGACAGCGATGCTGTGCGCGGTCATTCTGAACGGATGCGGCGGCGCTCCGCAGAAAGTCGCCGGCGCTTACACGGGCGACCTGAAGCTGCGCGGCTACCCGGAGATCTATGCGATGCTCTCGCATGGGGACCAGGTCGATCGGCCGATCGAGGACTTTCTCAAGGACATCCCGCTGGCTCCGGACATCACCACGGACTGGTTCAGGGGCGTGCTCCAGGAGACCCAATACGAGCTGGGCGATCCCAAAATGGAGGGCGACGACAAGGCGATCGTGCCGGTCAAAGTGACGGCTCCGGACCTTTCGCTATGGGAGCGGACGATCGACGCAGGGGTCGGCAGAGGGGGGGCCGCGGACGCCGACGCGCAGAAGTCGCTCACCGAACACACCTATCCCAAAATCACCTATGACGACGCGCTGGTGATGGTCAAGGAGGGTGGCGACTGGAAGGTGCTGGTCAACTATCCGGCGCGCGACAAGATCAAGAAGATGCACAAGGACGCAGTCGAGCTTTACCACAAGCACGACTACGACAAGGCGATCGCGACGTACCAGGACCTGCTGGCGGCGTGCGACAAGGAGCAAGCGACCGGAATTCCGGGGCTCAGGTTCCTCTACGCCAATGAGCTGAAGGATATCCAGAACGTCAAGGCCCAAATCCCCGAGGCGCAGGCGTACATTCCCAAGCTGGCGCTGAGCGATGTCGATATGAAGATGGCCGCGTCACGGGTGCCCGGGATTTTCGGCAAGATTACCAACAGCGGCGACAAGGCGATCGACGAAGTCCAGATGACGGTCACCTATTACGAGGGCAAGGGCAAGAAAAAGAAGGCCGTCTACACCGAAGATCACGGGACGGTCGCTACGCCGCTCGAGTTCACGAATTTCTCGCGCCCCGTGCTGCCGCTGGTTCCGGGCGAGACCCGCAACTTCGGCTTCAAGCTCAACGCGCCGCCGGAGATTCAGCAGAAGGCGAATCCCGATCTGACGGTGACGTCGATCGTGTTCACCCAGTCCTCCGCGCCGCTGCCGAAGCCGCCGGCGCCGACTCCGGTGCCGGCTGCGTCGCCCGCGGCAGGCGGACCCGCGCCAGCCGCAGGCGGCGCCGCGGCGCCCCCGCCGGCGATGCCGCCTCCGCCGCCGATGCCAAAGTAGGCGGCGCGCCAAGGCGGGTTCGTCAGTGGTGCCGATAAGCCTGCGCGTTACGCGCACGGACACGCGACTTGCGATCGAAGTTCACTATCACCATAGCGATACCCACCTACAATCGCGCATCCACGCTGCGCGCGACGCTCGAGAGCGTCGCGGCGCTCGACTTGGGCGGAGAGATCGACGCCGAGTGCCTCGTGGTAGACAACAATTCGAGCGACGACACGCCTGAAGTTATCGAGCGGGTTGCGGCAGGCGCGCCGGTTCCGATCCGGCGCGTGCCGGAGGCCCGACAGGGATCGAGCTTCGCCCGCAATCGCGCGATCGACGAAGCGCGCGGCGATTTCCTGTTCTTCCTCGACGACGACGTGGTGGTGGAGCGCGCCTGGGCTCGCGAACTGCTGGCTGAAATCCAGCGGCGCAAGCTCGACGTAGCGTGCGGAGCGGTGCTGCCCCGATGGAGCACGCCGCCGCCGCCATGGCTTGGTCCGCGTCTCTACGCCAAGCTGGCCATCCATCATGAACGTCTTTTCGACCAGCGCGTACCCGGCGAACGGGCGATCAATGGCGAGCCGGGCCGCGTAGATTCGTCGGGCGATCGCGCGGAAGCGCTGGAATACTACTTCAGCGCCAACGTCGGCTTTCGGCGCGATGCGTTCGAGCGGTTCGGGCGTTTTCGCGAAGACCTGGGAGTGGTCGCAGGAAATCCGGTTTCAGGCGAGGACACCGAGCTGTTCGCGCGCATCATCGCGCGCGGCGGCGCGGTCGGGTTCGCGCCGCGCGCCCGCGTGTATCATCTGATCGGAGCCGAGCGAATGAATCCCGCCTATTTGCGGCGCAAGAGTTTCGCCTACGGCGTCGGCAGCGCATACGCGGGCGGGCGCACGCACAATCATCTCGACAAGCTGATCAGGAACGCGTGGCGGATGGCGCTGGCGGCCGCTCGCGGCGATCGCGAGGGCGTCATCTACCATCAGATGGAGTGCATGAATTTTCTCGGCTACTGGCGCGCCCGCCTGGCGCGGCGGTAGCGCAGGCCGTTCAGATCTGTTGCTTCGTGTTGCGCCAGTCGGCGAGGAAGCGCTCTAGGCCCAAATCCGTCAGCGGATGATGCAGCATCTGCTTGATGACCGCGAACGGTATGGTCGCCACGTGCGCGCCCACTTCGGCCGCGCGCATCAGATGGGTCAACGAGCGCACCGAGGCGACCAGCACCTGTGCCGGATAGTCGTAATTCTCAAGGATATCGACCAGGCTCTCGGCGACCATCATGCCGTCCTCGCCGATATCGTCGAGGCGTCCCACGAACGGCGACAGGTAGGTAGCGCCGCACTTGGCCGCGGCGAGTCCCTGTAGCGGCGTGAAGATCAGCGTCACGTTGACCTTGATTCCGCGCCGCGAAAGAGCGTGCGTCGCCTTTAATCCTGCGACGATCAGTGGACACTTCACCACGATATTCGGATGGATGCGGGCGAGCTTCTCGCCCTCCTTGATCATCGCTTCGGCTTCGGTGGCCACCACCTCGGCGCTGATCGGCCCGTCCACCAGTCCGCAGATCTCGCGCAGCACTTCCTCATATTGGCGGCCGGTTTTGGCGATCAGACTCGGATTGGTGGTGACTCCGTCCACCAAACCCCAGCTCGCCGCTTCCGCTATTTCCTTGACGTCGGCGGTATCGATGAAAAATTTCATCGCGGTTCTACTCCCGTTTGACCGGCGGCGGCCTCAGCAAGTCGGCGCGCGCCAGCGCCACCCGATAGGGCGACTTCAGGCCGGCCAGCAGTTCCGAGATCGACGCGTTGAGCTTCGGATGCATCAGGGACGGCGCCAACTCGCTCATCGGCGCCAGCACGAAGCGCCGTTCCTGCATCCGCGGATGCGGAATCTGCAGCGCTCGCGTTTCGACTATCTCTTTGTCGAAGAATAGCAGATCGAGATCGATGATGCGCGGCTTGTACTTGCCGCGAGCGGATGGCTTGCGCCCCTTGCTCCGCTCGCGGCCCATCACGCGCTCGATCACGAGCAACTTGCGGAGCAGGACTTCGGGAGCGAGCTCGGTCTCGATTTCGACCACGCCGTTGAGGAACGCCCCTTTTCATGTCTCCCACCGGCTCGGTCTCGTAGATCGAGGATTGGCGGACGAGTCGGCTCTCGGGCAGCTCGGCGATGCGCTGAATCGCCACCCGATAGTTCGCCCCGCGATCGCCCAGATTCGTTCCGATGCCGATGAAAGCCCTATGGGGCATCGCAACGGTTACAGCCGAAGCGCCTCCACCCGGCTCGCAGCCTCCCGGAGCCGTTCGCTTGGAACCGTCAACGAAAAGCGAACGAATCCCTCACCTGCCTTACCGAAGCCGGAACCCGGCGTGGTAAGAACTCCCGCCTCCCTGAGCAGCCGCTCGGTGAACGACACCGAGGTATATCCTCTGGGAACTTCCGCCCATAGATAGAAGGTGGCCTTGGGACTCTCGCAACTCAGCCCCAGCTTCCGGAGCGCAGCGACCATCAGATCGCGCCGCGCCTTGTAAATCGCGCAGTACTCGTTAAGCTTCTCGTCGCCGCCTTCGAGCGCGGTGATCGCGGCCTCCTGAATCGCCTGAAAGGGGCCGGAGTCCATGTTGGTCTTCACCCGGCCAAGCGCGCGGACGGCGTCTGCGTTGCCGACCGCGAACCCGATCCGCCATCCGGTCATCGAGCAGGTTTTCGACAGCGAATGGAACTCGATCGCGCACTCGCGCGCTTCGGGAATCTCCAGAATGCTCGGAGCGCGATAACCGTCGTAGGCGATCTCCGAGTAGGCGAGGTCGTGCGCCAGGATGATCGAATTCCTCAGACAAAACTGCACCGCGTGCTTGAAGAACGGCAAGTCCGCCGTCGCCGTAGTGGGATTGTTCGGGTAATTCAGCCACAGCAACTTCGCCCGGCGTGCTACCTCGGACGGAATCGAGTCGAGGTCGGGAAGAAATCCGTTCTGCTTGCGCAGCGGGATGAAGTAGGGCCCACCCCCATTGAAGACGCATCCGGACAAGTAGACCGGATATCCGGGGTCAGGGATCAGCACGATGTCGCCCGGATCGACCACGGCGGTCGCGAAGTTCGCGATCCCTTCCTTCGATCCCAGAAGCGCGCAGACCTCGCGACGATGGTCCAGGGACACGTCGAACCGTCGTTTGTACCACGCCGCAGCGCTAGCCCTGTATCGCTCTATGCCCTCATAGTCACTGTAGCGATGGTTTTTGGCGTCGCCTGCGGCTTTCCGCAGGCTTTCCACTATATGTGGTGGGGTGGGAAGGTCAGGGTCGCCGATGCCAAGGCTGATTACATCGACGCCCTTTTCCTGGACTTCTTTCTTCAGGCGGTCGAGTTCAGCAAAGAGATAGGGTGGCAGAAGACCTAGACGCGAAGCGGGCTTAATCTGCACCAGACCTGTCTCCCCAAGCATCTAATTAACACACTTTGGGGCAATCGGAAACACGGATCGGGAATTTTTCTGATTCAGAGTCCCAGCACGTCGCGCATCGTGTAGAGTCCCGGCTTTTGCACTTCGAGCCAGGCCGCCGCCCGCAACGCGCCGCGCGCCAGCGATTCGCGGCTCTGCGCGCGATGCGTCAATTCGAGCCGTTCGCCGGGGCCGCCGAAAATTACGGTGTGATCGCCGACCGCGTCGCCGGCCCGGAGCGCCATCACGGCGATCTTGCCCTCCGGGCGCACGCCGGTGATTCCCTCGCGCCCGAATACCGGCGCGAACTCGCCCCCTCGCGCCGACGCGATCGCTCTGCCCAGCGCGAGCGCGGTGCCGCTGGGCGCGTCTGCCTTGGTGCGATGATGGATCTCGATCACCTCAGCGTCGAAGTCCTTGAGGATCGCGGCCACCTCGCCCACGATCTTGGTCAGCACGTTGACGCCGATACTCATGTTAGGCGCGATTATCGTGCGCGTGCGCGCCGCGAGCTGGCGCGCCCGATCTTCCATCGCGGCGCTGAAGCCGGTCGAGCCGATCACGATCGCGGCGCCTTTATCCGCCGCGATTTCGAGATGCTCGAGCGACGCTGCCGCGGTGGTGAAGTCAACGGTGACGGTATCGGGGCGGGCAAGCGCGGCGTAGTCGTCCGTGATCGCGATACCGAGCTGGCCGGCGCCGGCCACTTCGCCCGCGTCGCGGCCGACGGACGGTGTCCCGCGCGCCTCGATCGCGCCGGCCAGCTTGTGAGCGGGATCGGCTGCGATAAGCGCGACCAGCATCCGGCCCATCCGGCCCGCCGCGCCGGCGACAATGAGATTAGCCACGATCAGTCATCGCCCAGATTAGCCTTCGTGCAGATTAGCCGGAGCCGGATTAGCCATCGAGCAAGCGCGCCAGCGCGTGCCGGCCGAAGCCGCACGACGTTCAGCGCTGAGGCTACGCGCAGCGCTGAGGCTACGCGCTCGCGGCGGGAGCAGCGTCGCCGGGCGCTGCGTCGGCGGGCGCTGCTGGCGGCGGCGCAGCTTCTTCCGCCTTCTTGCCGTGCGCGGCGTTCCAATGCTCCTCGCACAGGCTGCCGCGGAAACGGCGCTTGTGGCACTTCTCGAAGGTGCAGTCTCTGTAGCGCGACTTGGGCATCTCGCCCGCCTTCCAGAGCCGGTAATGCTTGCGGCAGTAGAGCCTGGCGAAAGCCTCGCGCGTGCAATCCTTGGCCTTGCAGTTTCCTTTATTCGGCATTGGGTCCCTTCCAGAAAGTCGCGAGCGCTGCCCGGCGGTAAAAACACCTCCGCGGCGACTTTCGACCATAGCGTTTGCAGCGCGGTCTTCATAGAGCCGCCCGGCCAATCGGATTGGCTCGATCGCATACCCTGCCCGGAATCACAGCGCCCGATCGCGAATGCTGGTATATATGGCAGTGATGAGCAACGACTTCTTCGTGCCGCAGGCGCTGGCCAACGCGGGGCATTAGAAGCGCCCAAGCGATCTGCCGCCCATCGCTATACTATAGACACCGCACCCAAAGGAGGTGACGTTCGATGATGAAAAGATCTCTGTTGATAATGGCGCTGATCGGCGCGAGCATCAGCCTGCCGCCCGCCATCTGGCTCGGCCAGTTGGGCCGGGTGTCGCTCGGCTCGACGCCCGCGTTCGCTCAGGACGACTCAGACTCCGAGAACCAGGCCGGTCAGGCTCAGCAACAAAATGAGGAGCAGGGAAATCCAGACCGCTATCGGCAGCAACAGGAAGAGCAACAGCAACAGGAACGGCAACAGGAACAACAGCAGAACAACGAGTACCAACAAGATCAGGAAGAACAGCGCCAGCAGGACGAGGAGGACCGGACCAAGAGCCAGCAACAGGACCAGGACCAGGGCCAGGACAACTGAAGCGTCGCCTCGTTTCGGTTCCCGTAGCGCCGGCCTCAGCGGCGGTGCCGGCCTGCCGGTGCTTTTTCCGCGCGGCGCTACGCCACCGAGCGTAGGATGCGGTAGAACGGCTCAAGCTCGCGGAATGCGTCAAGGACCTCGGCGCGATCCAGTTCCAGCGCTTCGCCGGCGCCCCATCCGAAGCCCACGTCCAGCCCGCCAGTCTTCTTCTCCAACTCCTGTGCGAGGTCGTTCCAGAGCTCGTCGGTCGCGGCTTGTTGGACGGGCATTTTGCTGAAGTCCCATTTGTCGTAGCGGGCCATCGGCGCTCCCTTGAACGATCGGGTCAGCTCGGTGGCCTTCTTTCTCACCATCGCCGCCATCGCCGGCCGATTGTCCGCCTCGGGCTTGACGACCGCGCGCGCGTGGAGGCCGAGCGCGGATATACAGAGCGCCAGATAACCGTACCGTTTGTAGCCTCGCTCTGATGGACCGAAAGCCGCCCAGGTTTCCGGGGGAGGATTCACGGTGCGCCGCGCATGTTTGGCTACGTGGGGAAAAAATTCCATGCGCAGTTTGCGCGCAAGTTCCGGCGCAAGCTGGTTGCCGAGCCTGACCAGCCGCGGACGGATGCGCCCGTAGATCTGCGGCATCCGTTCATCGAAGCCTTCGATCTTGAAGACCTCGAAGTCGGCCCACGTAAATCCCAATCTCGCCACGGTTCCTGAGTCCTTGCTTGCCTTCATCGCCTCGGTGTCGCCCCTGCGCATACCTGGTTTGCAAGCCCTCTGCCGCAAGCCGGGAGAGGGTTGGGGTGAGGGTCAGACAGAAAGTAACTTAAATATATTACCTGTAGGTCCCTCACCCACACCCTCTCCCATCTTCTGTATGGGAGAGGGCTCAGACATCTTCGGACTGCCGCTTCTTTTGCGCCTGCTCCCAATTCCGCCCGTCGTAGTATCGGCGCTCGAGCTTCGTCACGTCCACCCCTTCGAGGCATCGCGCGTTGACATCGATCTTGTCGGGGTCCGACCGCGGTATATAGAAGGACGCGACGCCGCATAGCGGACAGAAGTGATGCTTCGCGATGCGCGTGTTGAACTGGTAGGTCGCCAGGTCGGCCTCCGGCGTGAGCAGGCGGAAGCTCTCGCGCGGCACGATCCAGTGGAGATACCCCTTGCGCGTGCAGATCGAGCAGTTACATTCGCTGACCTGACGCAGATCGCCCTCGACCTCGAAGGCCACTCTTCCGCAATGGCATCCGCCCCGGTAAGTCATCGCGCCCGAGCATAGTCCATGCGGCTGAGTTGATTCCACCGCCGTCCGCGGAGCGCGACCCACCGACACTCCTAATGCCTCTCCCAGCGATGGGAGAGGCCGGCGGGCGCTGCGCCCGTCGGGTGAGGGACTTCAGCCGCCGAGCCTGTGACCGTTTCGCGTTTCGTCCGGAACTTGACCACTACGAAGCAGAGGGGAGATTTGATGGAAGTCCGATCAATGTGCTACACTGATCCCGTGTAGCACGGAGAATGTCAAACCTGACCATAACAATCGATGCGGGAACGCTTAAGAAGGCGCGTCTCAGGGCATTGAATCAGGGCACTTCGGTAAACGAGTTGCTGCGAAGGTTTCTCGAGTCGTACGCCGGGGTCAGCGCGCAAGAGGCTTCGGCGCTGCAGGATCTTCTGGTCCTCTCGCAAGCAGCGCGATCGCGCCACCGCGGCGCCAGGCGCTGGTCGCGCGAGGAACTCCATGAGCGCGAGTAATGCGCTGCTTTTTTGACACCAACGTCCTCGTTTACCTGTTTGACGCTTCGGCCCGCGGCAAAAAAGCCCGCGCTCAGGAGCTGTTCAAGCAGGCCGTGCGCGAGCGACTCGCCTTGTTGAGCACTCAGGTCCTGCAGGAATTCTTCGTCGCCGTAACCCGCAAGCTGGCGGTTCCATTGTCGCCCGACGACGCCGAGCGTGCGGTGCGCGATTTGACCGGACTTCCGGTCGTGGAGATCAACACGGACACAATTCTGGGCGCGATCGCGACGATGCGGCAGCATCGCCTGTCCTTCTGGGACAGCCTGATCGTTCAGGCGGCGCTCCAGGGAGGCGCTACTGTGCTATATAGCGAGGACCTGCAGCACGGACGGATGATCGAGACGCTTGCGATCGAGAATCCATTCCACGGATTGGACGCTTAGCGGATCTTTCGATGCTATCGATTGAGGGACAATGCGATCCGCGATTCGAAAAGGTGCGCGAGGCGTTTGCCGCGAGTTTCGAGAGCCGCGGCGAAGTCGGAGCCGCCACGGCCGTCACGCTGAACGGGCGTCCGGTGGTCGATCTGTGGGGCGGCCATGCGGAATCCGCCTTCGGAAGGGGAGAAAAGGCTCAGGAAAGCCCAGTAAAATGCCCCTTTCCCGCTTCGGGGCCAAAATCTGCCCCCATTCCATTTACCGGAGATTTACCAGACGGAGCCTAGCCCTGATCCGAACTCCCCCGGCCGTCAATTCCCGCCCCGGTTCGGCCGGTTTTGGGCCACGTGGCCCCGGTCAGGGCCGAGGTGCTGGCATCCATCGACCCGCCGCGCGGCGGCCGGGGCTGAGCTTCATGTGGGCGTTACCTGTGAGCCAGGTCCATCAACGGCTCAAACAGTTTGCAATCCAAGGCAATCCAAACCTTCTTGCAGGAAAACACTATAGCTGCGGTGTGCTTATAGCCAAACCTGCCGAGCGGGTCCCTAAATCGTTCCAGCTTCCGCAGGTCATTGCAGAGAGCCTTTCGGCTCCTTTTGATTCGGATGCTGTGCAATGAGCCCTCAAACCTTGGAATGTTCTTTACTTCCACTACAAGGAAGTTTGCGTCAGGGTTCTGGTCTTTGGACTGACCCCGTAGGTGAACCGCAATGTCGGGAACGACGTTGACGTTGCGGCCTCGGTCGAGTGACGGAATGTTTTTCGGTTGTCCGCTACACCCCATTCGATTGTACTCGTGGTCAACCTGATAGGGACCGTAGACATTTGATGCTAAAACGCGCTCGATGTGGTCGCGCATATGCGCGGAGATATTCCGCTCCGATGTTTTCAGAAGGCACACAACTGGCCTTCCTGTTTCGTCTTTCCTGAGCATATTTTCTATGGCCTGCATCAGAAGGTTTTTCATCTGATCCGGGGACCGGGGCGGTCCTCCTCATCGGTTGCGGAGGGTCGTTGCTAACCGCCGTTCCACCACATCCAAATGAGCAGCGTTAGCGTCTTCACTGGATTGGTGAGGAACATCCACGCATACCAGCCTACGAGTCCCATGAAACCGGTACCCAACGCAATGAACGCGGTGTACGACGTGACGTCATGGATGCTATCGGAAATATCTTTGCGCCGCCGTTCGAATACGGCGGCAATGCAGAGCCCACCAAACCAGATGAGGACCCCACCGATCGCGAAATGAAGTATGAAGGCCCCCACAAAGGACCATTGCGAATCGTGAGCTCCCGTTACCCGAGACGCTGTGTGTAGAGTGAAGGCGGCGAGTATGCCGGTCAGTCCTGCTACGCACCATGATTTGAGGTCCATCGTGAACCGGGTTGCCCCTCCGCCGATCCTGCTCCCCGCCGCGTCCGAAATAAAGGGCGGCCCCGACAACACGCAGGCAGTTTACTATTCCGTCTCGGGCAGGCCGGTGTTCTATTTCTGCTTTATGTTCTCCTAAGTGCTGTAGTTGTGCGCTTCAGGTCCAACTGTAAAGGCGCTAATGCGGAACACCGCATCGCGAATTGGCGGGCGAAAAAGCCAACAGAATCCCGTTTCGTAGTCCTTCTTGAAAACATCTTGATAGCGGACGCGACCGTAAACAATCAACCGCTTTTCCCCATTCGTGATTGCGGCAACATCGGACACGTCCTGCTCCCAAGTTACAGTTTCCCATTGATAGAAAGGCGAAGTTGCCGAGGACTCTCCTGCGCCTATAGCTTGCACGCTCTGAAAGTACATCTTGCCGAGCCTGCTAAACTGCCGAGCTTTTGGAAAATCTCTCACTACGGCGATTGCGCCAACAGCATCTTTGAGTATAGCCGGACCCTTACCGTAATTTCTGAACGTAAACTTAGCATTCGGAAGGAATCGACCGGCTGGCCGAAGTTGCTCTCCAATTGGCGAACCTGAACCCATCGACAGTATGCCCGCTGGGCCGGAAGGCACCCACACTTTCGCTCCGGCATCACTTATTGGTTCGACAACACCATCCAATTGGGCGCTCTGAATCAACAAGAATGGCCGGTCAACATGCAGGGCCAATCGCAGCACATGCCATTGCAAGCCCGCGAATACCAGGTAACCAGTGCCGACGATGACCAAAAGAATCTGAGCCACCACCGGTGGCGAGCACCAAGTTTCTCTATTGGCCTCTGCCTGTTTCTCGGCAGCTATGACTTGTTGTTTTACAGTGCCAAGCGCCTCAGTGAGAGCAGCATTGGTACTCTGCCATACCGAAAGCGGTACTTCTGGCTGTTGCTGCTGAACACTCTCGGACTGTTCGGCGGGGGTTTTCTTATGCGGTTTGGTCCCACGTTGATCTTTTGATGTGACGTCCCCAGCACTCAGAAGTAATGCCGACGTGATCACAATTGACAGCGCAAGTCCTTTCACGCGGGCCATTTCTTGCCTTCCGCCTCGTATGCGGTCGGAGCTTCACCTTCTCTTTCTCCCGTCCCCGATCCTCCCCCTCCCCGCGCCCGAAATAAAGATAGGGCCGGGAACCTTTCGGCCCCGGCCCCATGATCCGCAATCGCGGCCCGTCACTTCTTCGCCCGCTTCGCCTTCTTTCCCTTCGCCCCCGCGCCGTACCGATCGCTGAAGCATTTTCGGCATCGGGCGTGGTGCCGTTTGATGAAGCTCGGGGCCAGATCTTTCCAGCCGCAGTACCGGCAGATCGGTTTCCACTCCTTCCGGGCCGCCGTCTGTGTTATGAGAGGAAACCAAACCTGGAATGAGGCGCGCGATGCTATCGATTGAAGGACAATGCGATCCGCGATTCGAGAAGGTGCGCGAGGCGTTTGCCGCGAATTTCGAGAGCCGCGGCGAAGTCGGAGCCGCCACGGCCGTCATGCTGAACGGGCGTGTGGCGGTCGATCTGTGGGGCGGCCACATGGAAAAGGAACGCACTCGCCCCTGGACCCGCGACACGCTGGTCAACGTCTACTCCACGACCAAGGGCCTAACGGCGATCTGCGCTCATCGGCTGGTTGACGCCGGCGCGCTCGACCTCGACGCTCCGGTCGCGCGCTACTGGCCCGAGTTCGCGCAGGCCGGCAAGGAAAAGATCCCGGTGCGATGGCTGCTGAGTCATCGCGCTGGTCTTCCGGCCGTGGGCAAGCCGCTCCCGGCCGAGGCGGTCTGTGATTGGGACGCGATGTGCGCCGCGCTCGCCGAGCAGGGGCCCTGGTGGGAGCCCGGCACGAAGCACGGCTATCATGCAATCACTTTCGGATGGCTGGTCGGCGAGGTGGTGCGGAGAATCAGCGGGATGAGCCTCGGGACCTTTTTTCGCAAGGAGATCGCCGAGCCGCTCGCACTCGATTGTCATATCGGGCTCGACGCGCGCCACGACTCCAGAACCGCCGATGTGATTCCGGCGCCGCCGCTCCCGCCCGATCAGGCCGATTTCATGCGCGAGGCGATGGAACAAGGCGGGGGCTTGATGGGCAAGGCGCTGAACAATCCGCCCTTCCTTGAACGGCGCAACGCGGTCAACAGCCGGCAATGGCGCGCCGCCGAAGTTCCGGCCGCCAACGCTCATACCACGGCGCGCGCGTTGGCCCGTCTCTACGGCGCGCTCGCGATCGGCGGCGAGCTCGACGGCGTGCGCGTCCTGACTCCGGCGGGAATCGAGCGCTGTTACACGGAGCAGTCGTTCGGTCCCGACGCCGTACTGATTATCCAGACCCGATTCGGATCGGGCTTCATGCTCACGCAGCCCGGTTGGCCGCTCGGGCAGAACCCGCGCGTCTTCGGCCATCCCGGCGCCGGCG
Organism: uncultured delta proteobacterium; assembly: GCA_963793115.1. Taxonomy (GTDB): domain Bacteria; phylum Desulfobacterota; class Binatia; order Binatales; family Binataceae; genus CAVVMA01. The sequence continues at coordinate 37,303 of CAWBYV010000031.1, read as the reverse complement.
GCTCGATCGGATTTGCCGATCCCGACGCCGCGATCGGTTTCGGCTACACGATGAACCAGATGGGGCAGGGCATCGTTACGTTCGAGCGAGCGGGCGCGATTACACGCGCGCTCTACGAATGCCTGTAATCGGCGACCGGCGGGACGCCGGTCCTACTTCAAATAGGAGCGGGCGTGATCCGGTTCGCATTGCGGCGGGCCCGAACGCATGCGGCCACACATGCGTTCGGGAGCCGGTATCGCGACCCGCGAGAAACTCTAAACGCCGGCAGTCTCAAGCAGCGCGCAGCGCAGCTTGAAGAAGTGGATCATCGAGGTCAGGTAGCAAACGCGCCAGGGCGCGGTGATGCCGTTCTGGCTCAAGTCGAGCTTGAATCGCGACCCCATCATTTCGTAGGTTTTCCTGATTCGATTGAAGTACTCGTCCGTTCGCTTCGGCTCCAGACGGTCCATCCGGCCGATGGTCTTGATCAAATCCGGAGTATAAGCCGAGAGCGAGACCACCGAGTCCGCGAAAAGCTCGTGCTCCTCGCGCAGATGGGAGGTGAAGGTCCCCTCCATGAAGGCCGTCATCGGCCCGGTCTCACCCACCATCGAGCCGTAGAGATAGTGGCCCAGCTCATGGCCCAAGGTCGCAGCGACCGCCGCCGGATGGTGCGCCGTATTGAGGAAGATGACGAACTTGGGCTTGTGAGCGACCGCGGCCCGGCAGAAGAATCCGCGCAGCGCGAGTCCCGCGCCTTGGCGATAAGGTTCGGCTCGTACCTCGATCTCGCGTGGACCGAACTGCTTTACCAGATCGCCGAACTTTTCCGCGTCGGCCCAATCCTTCAGGAGATCGGCGTGCCCCAGTATGTCGGTGTCAACGGTGTGCGCCAACTCGCCGGCTAGCTGCTTTTCCGGCAGTCCCGGCGCTTCACGGTAATCGGCCGCGAGAACTTGCTTGAGATCGCTGAGCTGACCGAGGACGCGCTTGCCGAGCGACGCGAACGGAATCTTGATCTCTCCGAGCAGCCTCGAAACCAAGGCATCGACTTCTCGAACATTCAGCGCGTCAGGCTGGCCTGGCGCGTTAAGTCGCCTTCCTGCCCGCATCAAGCTCGACCGAACATTCACGAGTGAAGCCATCGCCACCTCCGCCGCACTCCGCACTTCTGCTTGGCTTATCCGCGTGCGAGCGATTATAGTCACGAAAATAGTAGGCAGCACAAGACGGGTTGTGATGGGATCGTGCCTGGGAGAACGTTGCGCGCCGAAATGCACGGGTTATGCCAAGGCGAACCGACGACCTGATCAGCTTGACGCTGGGCGACTTAGCTCCCGCTCGGACCAAAACTCCGAAAAGCCCTGAAGAAACAGCCGATTCCGCCAATGGCGGAGCGGTTGCGGACAGCGTAGAGACGCCTGCGCCCGACAATGCGGCTGAAGCCGCCTCTACACCCGCCGAGACTGGTCAAGATTCTGTTGCGCCGTCCGAAGAGACGGACGGCTATGTCGATGTCCGTCCGATCGGGACCACGCAGGGATTGAGGGAGCTGGCCCAGCTCTACAAGAAGTGCGGCGGCGAGCTCGGCGCGCTCGAGCGCAAGGTCCACATGATGCTCTGGCCGTTGGCGTTGCACTTCGGGCTCTACTGGGTAAAGCGCGGCCGCGAAAACAAACGCCCGCCGTTGGTGGCCGCGTTCTGGGCGCGCTCGCTGGCCGAGGCACCGCTCACGCTGGGCCATCTTTATCCCCCCGCGCTGTTCAAGGGACTGCTCGCGGGCGACGTATACGAATTCGGTGGGATGGTGATCGACTCCAGCTTCCGGCGGGAACAGTTGATGCCGGTGATGCTGGAAACGATCCGGCTGTTCCTGTTTTCGCGCCGGCCCGAGCTGGTGATCGCCACGCCGGTCGAGTCGCTGCACGAGCTCTACAAGCAGCTCGGGCTCAAGACCGTAGGCACGCGCCCGATCGAGCATCCGCACGTCGCGGGAGTTCGCGTCTACCTGATGTACGGGCGGTTCAAGGAACTGGCCGGGCCCTTCTTCATGTAGGGCCGGACGTAAGGTCGGTCCGCGCGGCCTCCTCAGACGGATGCGACGCGAGCGGTTGCGGCGGCCGGCCGTTGCGATGCGCGCCGTTGCGATCGCGCGATCCACGAAACGCTGCCATCAGCTTGCTGTCGCGCGAAAGCCGCTTCCTCAGGAGATGCGCGCGCTTGCAGGCTGCGCTTCCGATCTCGCGCTCGATCCGGTCACGCCGGCGGCTCAGCGCCGAGACCACCGCCGAGTAGATCTTGATCTGCAATCCGAGTTGGAACCAGTAACACGGCGGGCATACCGGCGCGCAAAGCCCGGTCTCGTCGGGTCCGGGACATCGGAAGTCGGCGCCGCATCCGGCGCATCGATGGGCATGAGGGGCAAGCGCGCGGCGGCGCGAAGCGCCTGCCGGCGGCCACGGCAGGGGTTTGATTTCCGCCGGCGCCTCAGCGGCGTCGAGTCCGTTGCGGCTGCGGGGGGTGCTGATCGTCGCCCGGCTTTCCATACCGCCTAATAGTTAAACTATTGCTACAAAGAGTCAAGCTGCGGAATGGCGCAGATCGCCAAGGCTCCGGCGGCTTCGGCAACGGGCGGTTTTGCGATTATGATGGCCGGCAGGGTCGCCACCGGCGCGGACGCCACCGGCGCGGACGCCACCGGCGCGGACGCCACCGGCGCGGACGCCGGCCACTACTCTTCAATGCACGCTTCCCTATAGGGTAGGCAGGGGCCGGCCGCCGTGCCGGCCCTCTTCATAGAACCACCCGCTACCACCGGATCGGATCGCAACCCGAGATGCCGACAGCAGTGGCGACGGGGCGACAATCGTGTAACCTGATCGCCATGCTCACGAGCATCGCGAGTGCTTCTGGCGAGAACCGCGCCGCGCGGGCGGGAACCAACCGCGCGCTCTCGGCAGCAATCTTGCTGTCAACCGCAATCTTGCTCTCGGGGACGATCGCGCGGGCCGACACGGTTGCCGTAGCCGAGTCACAGTGCGGCCCCTTTGGCGACGCCCCGGCGGAAGTAAGGTCCGGCTTCTTCGCCACCCTGGTCTCCAGCCACAACCCGATCTGCATCAGCGGCAAGGTGCTGGGCCCGTGGCAGGATGCCGGCGGTTCCGGGCGCTATGCGTGCGTCTACGAGCCCGGTTTCGCGGGCCCGCAGAAGCCTCTGCCGCTGGTCGTATTCCTGCACGGATCGCTCGCAACCGCGGACTTGATCCTGGCTACCGGCCTCACCGGCCGGGTCGAGCAAACCGATCTCGGCGACGGCCCGGGCTTTATTCTGATCGCGCCGGAGGGCCGCGACACCCTGCATCAGTATCCCGGCTTCGACGGCAGCGGGCTCGGGTGGGACAACTGGTACCGGCAGCTCAACCCGGCCGGGCCCGTCACGGTCGCGGGCGTCAGTTACGATCAAAACCTCGATGCGGCGGCGATCGATCACTTTGTCGCCGCCGAAGTTGCTACCGGCAAAGTCGATCGCAAGCGGATCTACGTGATGGGATGGTCCAACGGCGCTGCGATGGCGATGCTGTACGCGCTCAATCGTCCGCAGGTCGCGGCGGCGGCGGTCTATTCGGCGCCCGATCCGTTCGGCGCGTTCAGCGATCCGTGTCCCCAGACGCCGGTCGCGAATCCGGCGGCCTGCCCCTCGGAAATCCAGCTCTACAATCCTCACGTGCCGATCCTCCACGTCCGCAATAGTTGCGACATCGGCGGCATCTGTCCGAACGGCGACCTGATGGCGCAGCAGGCCGGCGCGTTCGGCGGCGATTTGCAGGACGTGATCCTCGACTCATCGGGCAACGAGGTTGCCCACTGCGAAGAATCGTGCGGAAACGATCCGCAAGGCGCCGGGCCGATCGGATTGTGGGACGGACTGGTCGGCTTCGAGCATCACGTGATCTGGCCCAAGGCATGGAACGACACGATGCTGAATTTTCTGAAACACCGTCCGCTCGGCGCGGGCTCGTAGCGGCGCGCCCGGCGATTGCGGCGTCACGCGCTCTCGCGGCGCGAGAGCACGTAGTAGACGTGACGCTCGCTGCAGCCGATTCCGCGCGCGATCTCCGCGATGCTGCGTCCGTCCTCGCGCAGCTTCAGGATCGCAGCCCGGTCGCGGCGCCGATCGGCGCGCATCTTGTGTAACGGTACATCGACCGCCTCACCGCCGAAGCGGCGGCCCAGCGCACGCGCCGCGTCGCCGCCGAGCGCCCGAACCAGCGGGCTCGCATCATGGGGCCGCAGCGGTATATAAAGCCGCGTGCCGCCAAAGCCGCCGATCAGCATCCGAGCCATCTCCTCGCCCAGCTCGTCCGCGATTTGTCTCAACCTGAGGCGATCACTGGCCCTGAGACGATCGCTGGCCTTGAGACGATCACTGGAGATGTCCATCACAATCTTCCTCCCTTTCCACCCACACTCGCGTCCTGACTGGCCGCGGCTGGAGTGCGGCCTGACATCGGTTCAGTCTGCGCTGTTCCTCCAGCGGCTCGTTTCCAGGTAGGGGTCGTCGCCGCGTCTCAACGCGGCAAGAAAACTCTCGAAGGTCATCGCTGGCGGAAGATGTCCCCACTTCATCGCGCGCTCGAAGATTCCCGCTGCACCCTCAATTTCGCGGTCCGCTTCCTCGATCATGATTCCCCCTTTTCCACAGGCATCGCGTCAGCGCGCCGATGCCGCCGTGCGCGATCACCGCTAAAATTGCGCAGTTTAGGACAACGCTGCTCTTCAACTCCCAGCCAAAGCGCAGGGTGGAGATCGGCCTGGCCCGCGCGGCGGCTCGGGCAGCCTCGCGCGGAGCCGGAAATCCTTGATGCCGGTAACGATAAGTGGGACAGTGCAGCAGGCGAAAAAGGGGTGCGGAAAACTTAGCAACCTGCGACGACCGACTCGGCCTGTCATCACAACTCCTGCGCTCCTTCCGGCCATGCAAGCGGGCGCGTTCCCGCGATGGCCGCGCGTGCGGGTCAGGTATGGGTCGGGATTCGGACAGGTTCAGTTCTGCCGCAGAGTTCGTCCGTCAGAGCGTCAGACGGCAGCCGGACAGATTGGCTGGATACTAACTTGCTCCCCTTCCTTCACCCCAAACCGCCGACTCGTACTTTACATGAATATGGACAGAAAGCAATACGAATGTATTAGCATGGAGACTTCGTCAAAGATAAATCCCGCGAAATTCGGACCAATGAACCCCAACCAGCGTCTGCCGATGCCTTCTGGATTTTCCGTTCGTATTCGTAAGCTCGCTACATTCGTAGGTGGGCCGAAGCAGACTCTCGGAGCGCAGCGGCTTATCGCGCGCCGTGATCGGAAAATATCTGAGCGGCAAGTCCGACCCGTCGCGTGAACGGCTGGTCAAGCTCGCTGAGGCCGCGGGCATCTCGATTCGATGGCTGGCCACGGGCGAGGGCGAAATGTCCCGCAACGATGACAGCTTCATCTTCATGCCGCGCTCCGAGATCGGGAGCGATCGAATGTCAGTTGTCAGCGATCAGGTCGTAGATTATGTCGCCTTCAAAACCGAGTGGGTCCGCGAGACCTTGCGCGCGGATCCAGGCCGGCTGGCCCTGATAGAGGCTCGCGGCGACGCGATGGCGCCGACGATTCACAGCGGCGATCTCGTGTTGATCGAAATGAGCGCCCAGTCCTTCGGACCCGAGGGCGTCTACGCCATCATCAGGCCGGACGGACTTGCGGTGAAGCGTCTGGTCAGACGGCTCGACGGCATGATCGAAGTTCGCAGCGACAATCCGCTTCATGGCTACGAGGTCGCTTCTCCCGGGGCCTTCAACGTTATGGGCCGGGTGCTTTGGTTCGGCCGCAGGCTGTAGCGAGGTCAAAATGAAAAAGCTCGGTGCGTGGTTGAGCGTCGCCGTCGTGTTGCTGATCGCACCGGCGAAAGCCCGCGCAGCACCGGGTCAGGCGCGGGTGGGCGCGGTCGAGGCCTTGCAGCGGCTGCTCGACGGCAATCAGCGCTACGTCGAGGGCCGGCTCACCCATCCCAATCAGACCACCGGGCGGCGCGCCAAGGTAGCCGGCGGGCAGCATCCGTTTGCAGCGATCCTCGGATGCTCGGATTCGCGCGTCCCGCCCGAAATACTCTTCGACCAGGGCCTCGGCGACCTTTTCGTCGTGCGGCTGGCGGGCAATGTCGCCGATCCGGTCGCGATCGACAGTCTCGACTACGCGGTGACGCATCTCGGCACGCGCCTGATACTGGTGCTGGGCCACGAGCGATGCGGCGCGGTGACCGCCGCGGTAGAAGGGCATGAGGAGCCGGGCGACGTGGGTCCGATGCTGGCGGAGTTGCGCCCGGCAGTCGCCGCGACCAAATCCATGCCCGGCGACCGGGTCGCCAACACGATCGCCGCTAACGTCGAACTGACGGTCGCGAAGCTCGCGTACTCGAAACCGCTGAGCGCGATGGTGGCAAGGGGCGAACTCGAGATCATCGGGGGCATCTATCACCTGGCGACGGGCAAAGTGGAGATGCTCCCCGCGACTGTCCGTCACGCATTAGAGTCGAGACTCTGACGTGCGACGCCTCATCACGCGTGGTTCCCTGGCACGTCGCGATGTTTGCGCTCTGACGCTCCTGGCGCTCCTCCTGGATCTCTTCCACCTCGGGACCACAAGCATCGTGCTCGATGAGTCGATAAGCGTGGCGGTTGCGCGCTTTAGCTTCAGGAAGCTTTTTCGCACGCTTGCTGGAGAGGCCCATCACAACATGAGCCTCTATTACGCCCTGCTGAGCTTATGGGTCAGGATGTTCGGTGAGAGCGAGGTCGCAGTCAGGAGCCTGTCTGCGATCTTTGGCGCGCTCGCTGTGTCGGCGATTTATCTGCTCGGAGTCCGCCTATTCGGCAGGGCGGCCGGCCTCGTCGCCGGGCTCTTGCTCGCGCTCGACGCCTTCATCATCCAGTACGCGCAGTTCGGCCGGGCCTACTCACTCCTGGTGTTACTCGTCACGCTTTCCTCTTACTTTCTGGTCGTCGAACTCGAGCAGCCGTCTAGACGCGGCCGGATCGGCTATGTGCTCACAAGCTCGCTCGCAGTGTATGCGCATTACCTCGCTGCGCTTGTTTTGTTGGTCCACTTTGGCACTGTCGTAGCGATGAAGCGGCGTGCCGCATTTAAGCGAGAGTGGCTCGGAGTGGCGATGGCAATCCTGCTGCTCTGCAGCCCGGGGGTGATCATCGCCTACCGGGCCGGCACCGGGCAAATAGCCTGGATCAAACGTCCGTCGCTGAACGATATTGTGCCTGTCCTGGCCGATCTCAGCCGGCGGCAGCCGGCTCTTGCTGGTCGCCCTGCTGGCCGGTGGCTGCTATGCGACCGTGGCCGCCGTCCGGGAGCGTCGGTACTGGCGTCAAGGGTTCGTGGCGGCCTGGCTGGTGGCGCCCGTCGTGCTGACCTTTGCCGTTTCGCTCGTGCGGCCGATGTTCCTCGCCCCATACCTTATCATATGCGTGCCCGCACTCGTCCTGTTCGGCACTGCCGCGATCGCGAGGCTCCGCCGCCCGGTGCTGGTTGGATTGTTCGTAGTGCCGCTGGTCTGGCTATCGGCGACTCAAGTCTTCGTTTTCTACGGCCGTGAGAGGGGCGAGAACTGGCGCGACCTGGCCCGTTACGTCCTTGCGTCCGCGCGCCCCGGCGACGCCGTTGTTTTCTATCCGTACTACGCCGGCGTACCGTTCGAGTACTACCGGCGCCAAAGCGGGGTCGCGGGGCCGGTGGACCTCAAGGGGCAATCGCTCGCGGGGAGGCAGCGTATCTGGCTCGTGATCAGAGAGTCAGACGCCGCCGCCAATTCTAGCGAGTTCCGGCAGCTCCAGGCTTCGCTGGCTGAGCGCTACTCGGTCGTTGATCGGCGCGGATTCCATCGCGTCGGAGTTCGACTCTACGTGAGCCGCCCGCCGCCCGCTTCTTCATCGCGAAACTTCGGCTTTCGGCATCCTCCGCAGATGCAATTCACCGAGCACGACAACCTGATCGATGCACTCGCGCGCAAGATCGCCGGCGGCATCCATCACCGGCAACCAGCAAGGTGGAGATTCTTCCCACGTCCGGGCTTCGCGCGCGTCGGGCTTCACGTGCCGCCTGGCACTCAGCGCGGCTTTTGCGCGCTCACGTAAAGGAACAGCGGCGCGTGCTCGCGCAAGCGGCGCAGAAACGGATGCGCGTCGCAGGCCGCTTCGCTGGGGCGCGGCTCGCCGATTCGGCCGAGCGCGAAACCCGACTCGATCACCGTGTTGAGATAGAAGGAAAGCGTGCGGTCGAAGCGGGGCACCGCGAACGGTTCTGCCTCTGACGGTTCGGGAGTCTGCTTGAATCTCCACCGCTCGATCCATGGCTCGTCGTCGAAGTATCGCGCGACCGTGAGCGCGGTTTCCTTCCCGGATTCGTCGCGGATCCAACTGAAGCCTTTGGTCAGGAAGCATGGATGAATCAGGCTGAAGACCAGCGTGCCGCCGGGCCTGAGCACGCGGCCAATCGCGCGCATCGCGCCCGGAAAATCCGGACCATCCATCAACGCCATGAAGGAGACCGCGGCGTCGAAGCTCGCTTCGGGGAAGATCGAAAGATCGGAGAACGAATTGACTTCGTAGCGTATCCCGAGCGGCTCGGAATGCTCTTCATCCCGCGCGAGCTCGATCATCCGGGCCGAGATGTCGGCGCCGGTCATCTTCGCGCCGCGCCGGGCGAGAATCCGGGTGTTGTAGCCTTCGCCGCATCCGGCGTCGAGCACGCTCTTCCCGGCCAAGTCGCCGATCGCCGCGCCGATGAACTCCAGAAACGCTGGATTGTTGTAAACCTCGCGATAAACGTCCCAGCCCTGGCGGACCTGCTCGGCCCATGAGTCGGCGTTGTCGTCCCATGCGCGCGCCACCTCGCGCTCGGAAAGCGGATGAGACTCCGGTTCAGAAAAACGCGAGGGTTTCATGACGCGCCCGGAAGCCGAGAGCATAACCGTTGCTCGCGCCGGATAAAAGGGGAATCACGAGTCGGGCAGTGGGCAAGTTTAGCTTGCCGTTCCAACCTGACAGTCCGAAGCCTCGATGGGCCGCCGCTGCTTCCCGAAGCGAGTGGCAGGAGATTCTTCGACTTCGCTCGGGCCAAAGGCCCTCGCTCGCTCAGAATGACGTTGCGCGGAGCCCCCTGGAATCTAGCACCACGACACCAACAACGTCATTCTGAGCGCAGCGAAGAATCTCATACCACGTTCCCCGCACCCCAAGGCAGAAGTCCTTGGCTGGCCAACTGCAGAACCAAACTTGACCAGTACCCACGAATCGAATGGCCGGCAGGGACGCCGGCCGCTACGGGAGTTGCGGATCGATCAGGCGGCGGCCAGGGGCCAGCTTTACTGACCCAACCTCGCGCCATGAGATCGTTCATCCCTTGGGGCAAGCGCGGCGTGCGCTTTTGCCGTATTGGCCCGACCCGCCGGCAGGAAGCGCGTCCCGAGCCGGCGCTTTCCTGAATGTGAGTGCGAGGCGATGGGAGCCAAACCAACCGATCACCATCCGCACGATTCCCGACCGATCGCGTGTGCGGCAGGCGCGCGCTTGACTCGCCAAGCGCTACGCATAATAACAAGTTGTAGGATATGGATACCAAAGAGGCAGGACGTAGGGGCGGACGGGCGCGCGCCCGGCGGATGACGGCCGAACAGCGCTCGGCAAGCGCGAGCTACGCGGCGCGGGCGCGCTGGAGTAACCGACGCACGCACGCAACGCCGGGGAAGAAGGAGCCGTAGTCCGGTCTAGCGAAAATGAACCCCTGGGTACTTGCCAGCCTTGTCGGGACGGTGTTGCTCGCCAGCACGTTCGCTTACGTAACTATCAGATGGCGAAAAGCGCCGGCGGCGTTCAGGGCAATGAACTACGTTGCGATCGCCAGTCTTGTTGCGGGCGCTGTGATCGGGACTTCAGTGATGCGGGCGCCTTTTGGGCCGACATCTTTTGAGCGCGAGCACCGCGCAAGCAAGCCGGGCGGGAGGGTGGCCTCGGCAGGGCCGTCCGCCCCGGCGGCGCCCGCCAAGGCGGGCTCCGCGGAACCCACTCCGGTGGTGCCGAAAGGCCCAAACTTCCGAGTCGAATATTCCCCGCCCTCTTGGAGAACCACCTACGACCTCCGTACCGGAGTAAATGAAATCCCACATTACGTGGCAAACAACTGGCCCGTCGCGAACGCGCTAACCATAACTCTAACCGACGAGCGGCCCGTGATCATTCGTGACGTTGTTATGAACAGGCGTAGGGAAACAGGCTGCCTTTTTAGGCCGGCGCAACACTTGAAAATGGGCGAGTCGCTAACCCTCATTCCGGACTGTGGGCAATTTATCGAGGTTCAGATTGACACTGATCGGGGTGACTCGGCCTACGAGGTGCGCGAGTAAGACGAGCCTGAGAGCCATGTACGACGTATTTGAGCACCGACATAGATTCGCCGCATGGGCGGCGGCTCGTGCTGCAACTAGCAGGAGTTGCCGATTTTCGGTTGATGTTGGCCGCCGCAGTCTCGAAACACTGGAAATTACGAGGCTTGGCGAACCTCGTGGCATACTTCCAAGTCCACGGGACTTCGACCGGTCTCACAGGAAGTGGCGCAGGCGGATTTTGAGATTTGCCGAGCAACACCCGGGCTCCATCAGAGGCACGATGACCCATGGCGTTGCGGCCAAACTGATAAATGTCTATCTTAAGGCCGCCTTTGTGTGCGGTGGGCTGCATGATGATACGACTGTAAGAGTAATGCATCCCCCGATCGACCGCCTTCTTTTGCTTGAGCTGTCGCATTGCCCGCTGACGAGCCCTATAGCAGACTGGAGGGGGTTTCTACCGTGGACTAGGCTGGACAGCGAAAGATACGAGCTACTGATCGGCTGCATCAGAGAGGCGCTTGGGGAAGATGAGCCGCTGTGGAAGATAGAGGAGCATTGGCGGGGCTTCTACTGAGCCCGTCCGTGTCGCGCGCCCATCGAACGGCTGAGCGCATCAACCGGCAAGTCGAGGACCGGTAGGACTTCGCGCCGCATGGCGACCGTCTGAGCACGGGATCGGGGGCCGGCGCTACACACTGAGGCCCGTGCTACGGGAGTTGCAGTCGATCAGGCGGCGGCGCAGAGTTCCGTCAGGGCCTGGACGAGCTCGCGGCAGCGCTCGACGCGCGTGCTCAACTCGTCGGGGACACCCGGCGCGAATATCGCGGCGACGCGCGCAGCGAAGCTTTCCGGCTTGAGCGGCATCGCGTCCGCCTCGGCTATCGATCCCTTTTCGTTGACGAAATAGCGCCGGTTCAATGCGTACAGCACCTGCACGACGCATCCCACTGCCCTGAAGAGACATCCCGAAACGTAATACGCGTCGGCGCGGGTGGCCGGCTTGTCGGCGATCGCCAGCGAAAACGACGCCTCGAACAGGTACTTCCGGATCAGCTCGTCGCGCATCGCGGGCGGATATTCGGCAGTCAGCGCCTTGAGCGTTGTTAGCAAGCCGAAACGATCGAACAGCGGCCGGCAGTAGTGCGCCTCGCCCATGTAGATATGGTTGTGGAAGCCCGCCGGATGGCCGATCTGATAGTCGCAGGCGACTCGGCCGGGCGGCGCATCGCGCCAGCACGTCGGCGAGCTTGTCGAGATCGCGGTAGAGAAAGTCTACATGAAGGCCGCCGATCACGAGCCATCCGCCGCCGTTGATCCACGGACCCCATTCACCCAGCCGGGTGACTAAATCGGGCAGATGGCGGTCGTCGAGGTCGCGCGCGACTTGGGCCAGCTCGCCGTGCGCGAAAGGATTCTCGGGGTAGTAATAGATGCCGAGGTCGAGATCGGACTGCTCGTCGGCGGTGCCGCGCGCCTGCGAACCGCCGATTGCGACTGCGGCCACGCCCTTGAGCCTGCTCAGGCGCGCGGCGATAGTTTGCGCCAGTTCGATCGGCGCCGGCATCGTCAGGCCAGCGCGCGTGGATAGCCCGGCGTGAGCTGCGGCAGGTCGAGTCCGGCCTGCGCGACCCGCCGCGCGAGCATCTCGAGGTACAAGCCGGCGAGCTCCTGATTGTCGTGCCGCTTGAGTCCGTAGATCAGACAATCGTTGGTGAACCCGCTGCCGGGCGGGCCGAAGAAGTTGGCGGCGCGCGGGACCCATTCGCGCAGCGCCTGCTCGGCGTTGTCGCGCCCGAAGCGCTCGACCGCGCCGCGCAACTCATCGGCGGCGAACTGGTCGTGCTCGGCTTCCTCCTCCACGATCAGCGCGCGGCGCGGCTGTGCGGCGCATAGCTCGAGTCGCCGTAATTCTCGCCGATCATCAGCAGGCCGGCCATGTCGAGGCTCAGCCCCGCCATCAGGAGGTCGAGATCGCCCGACGCGCGCTCGGCGAAATATCGCGGCGCTTCGAAAGACGGCCCTTTCAGCGCGGAGATCATCGAGCGGTCGGCGGCGGTCTCGCTTACGCCAAGCTCCGCGAGCGCCCGGTAAATCATCGCGGCGTGCTTGCGTTCCTCCACCAGATTTTTCTCGATCACCGGCCGAAGCGCCGACGCGCCCAGCCGGCTGAGCGCGCGGTCATAGCCTTGCGCGGTGAGCTTTTCGGCTATCGCATGGGCCGCGAGCAACCTTACGACCACGCGCAGGTAATTCCGCTCGGGCGATCCGCCGCGCACCTGATCGGCCTCGAACGCGCGAGGCGCAAACTGCCGGCGCGCGCGCATCCTTCGTCCTTACTGATGATCAGCCCGTGAGGGCAGGACCACGGTCGCGGAGCCGGGAGTGGTCCTTTCGCCCTTGGCGTTCTCGAGCCAGATTTCGCAGTCCACGAGATGCTCGTTGCCATTCTCGATGTGCTTCTTCGCGATCTTGCCGCGGCATACGATCTTCGAGCCCGGCTGATCCATCCCGCGATATTGCACGGCGAGCTTCCTGAGCGATCCGAGCTCGCCGGCGAAATCGGTCATGAGCTGTCCAAGGAAGGCGTTCTTCAGCGCGCCGTGCAGGATCACGCCGGGCAGTCCGTTGGCGATCGCGAAATCCTTGTCGTAGTGGATTTGGTAGAAGTCGCCCGAGGCGCCCGCGTAACGCACCAGTTGCTGGGTGGTGGGATGCTTTTCCAGGCTGGGAATTTCCTGGCCGACTTCGACCTCCTCGAAATAAAACTGCCGCGCCATATTTTCCTCTCAGTAGCGAATTCCCGTCGAGCGCTGGATCGCGCAGAGCTGGCCGAACTGGTTGGTGTAGCGGGTCTCCGTGACGATGAAGACCATCGTGCCCATCCGTCCCGCTGCCTCGCGGATATCGGCCAGCTTCGATACCACGGTGATCCGATCACCGGGACGAATCGGCTCGGAATATTCCCACTCGGAGCCGCCGTCGAGGGCGCGCGCGAGTGGAAGCGGGACATTGAAGAAGCCGCCGCCGAGCGAGCGGCAAAAGGTGGGCGGAGCGATCATGCCGCCGTAGCGCGAGCGGCGCGCCGCGGCTTCGTCGTTGAACAGCGGATTGGGGTCGCCGACCGCCTCGGCGAAGCGCCGGATCGCGCCGCGCTCGACCTCGACCACGCGGGGCTCGCTTTCGGTGCCGATCAGCTTCCGTATTTCGTCGGTGACGATCTTGTTCGCCATGGACTTTCCCTTATGATTGCTCTGGCCCTTATGCTTGCTCCGGCCCCCGATGCTGGCCCTGATGCTTGACTACATATCATAGCGCTTGCCACAAACTGAACGGCACAGACTTGAACGGAGGACCGGCCGATGGCCAAGCTGAACGCCGCGCAGATCGGAAAGAAGCTGAAGTCTCTCCCAGGATGGGAGTACAAGGGCAAGGCCATCGCCAAACTCTTTCGTTTCAAGGAATTCATGGATGGAATCAAGTTCGTCAACCGCATCGCGCGGCTAGCCGAGGCCGCCGATCACCATCCCGACATCACGATCAACTACACTCGCGTTCGCTTCGCCTGCAGCACGCACAGCGAAGGCGGAGTGACAGACAAGGACTTCGAGCTCGCCGCCCAGATCGAAGGGGCATTCGAGCGGGCTTTCAAGCCGCCGGCCACTAAGATGCGCGCTATGCTCGACACGGACTTTTTCGCGCCGCCGCGCCCGCGCGCGATCGCCCATCGCGGCGACAGCGGCGCGGTTCCCGAAAATACCATCGAGTCGTTTCGGGCCGCGGCCGAGCTCGGATGCGACTGCATGGAGCTCGACGTGCACATGACGCGCGACGGCGAGGTCGTGGTCTCGCACGACGCGGAGTTAAATCGGATGTGCGGGCGCGACGGGACCATCGCGCGACTCACGTGGCAGGAATTATCGGCGGCCGACGCCGGATTCAATTTCACAGCCGGCGACGGCACGCATCCGTTTCGCGGCCGCGGATTGCGCGTGCCGAAACTTTACGAGGTGTCGAGCACCTTTTCCTCCCAGCGTTTTGTGATCGAGGTCAAGCAGATCGAGCCGAGCCTGACGCAGGCGATGCTCGAGATAATAGATCGGACGCGGATGCGGCGGCGCGTGATGGTGGTCAGCGAGCATCAGCAGCCCCTCGACGAGATTCGCAGGCTCGCGCCGGCGATTCCGACGAACTTCTCGGGGTTGGAAGTCGCCGGATTTCTTCAGGCGCTCGCGCGGCGCGACGCCGCATATCGGCCGCCCGGCGATGCGCTTCAGGTGCCGCCGGAATATGAGTCGTGGAAGCTGGTGACGCCGGAAATCGTAAGCGCGGCCCATCGCATGGGCGTCGAGGTGCACGTCTGGACCGTCAACGAGATCGCCGCGATGCGCGAGATGCTCGACCTCGGCGCCGACGGCATAATCACCGACTATCCGGCCCGCCTGGTGAGATTGCTCTCCGAGCGCGCGCGGCGCTGAGACGGTGCTGAGACTTTCGCATCACGCGCCCCAATTGGTCTTGAGGAGCGTGCGGGTGCGATCGAGATAGCGGCGCATATAGCCGCGCACAGTCTCGGCGGATGCGGGGTCGAGTTTGCCCAGCGCGAGCGCCGCCGCAAGCTCCGCCATCGCGGCTTCCATCGCAGGCCGGTCCAGCGATGACGCCTCGGGCTTGAGCGCCGCGAGCGTATCCTTCAGATCGGTCACTTCGGCTGCGTCGTATGCGGGTGCGTTCTCCAGCGAGGCGATCACCTGAGTCAGGTCCGCCGCCGCCATCGCAGCCTGCCCTTGTGCATACGGCGAGGACAGTTCGGCGAACAGCGTTCCCAGGATCGTTCGCTGAATGCCGCTCAAAGTCTCCGCGAGCGTCGGTCGTAACATTACTCTACCTCGAGTCTCTTTCCTGTCATCCTGAGCGAAGCGAAGGATCTACGCGAAGCGATTTCCTTTTGGAAAGAAAACCCATCGCTCTGCGTAGATTCCTCGCTTCGCAGACTCCGCTCGGAATGACAAAGGCGTCGATTCGCAATTTCGTCTATCGCTACACAAGCCGCAATTGGCTCGCCAGATCATCGAACAGGGGCGGCAACAGCAGTTGCAGAAACGGCATGATGGAATCCGAGGTCCGGCCTTCGACGAAGTCGCGAATTCCCGTCAGGCATATTACCACCATCTTGGCATTGCCGAGGACCTGGTAGAAAAACAGCCGCTTGCGATCGACCGGATAGCCGGTCTTGCGCTCGTAGAGCCGGTAGAAGGCCTCGCGTTCCATGAGCCCGCCCGCGAGTTCGGCGCGTCCCCAGAACATCATCGAGGCCCAGCCCAGGTCTTCCATCGGATCGCCCAGATGCGCCATCTCCCAGTCGAGCATCGCGTTGATGCCGTGGTCGTCGTAAAGATAGTTTCCCGAGCGGTAGTCGCCGTGAACGACGACCACCCGATCGGTCGCGACCGGGTTCGCTTCGAGCCATGCGAAGGCGGCGGACATGATCGGGTAATGCTCGCCCATCCGGTCGCGCTCGTAAGTCTCGCGCCATAGCGCGGTCTGCGCGCGCGCCGGTTCACCGGGATTGCGGGGCTCGCCCAGCGACTCAAGTCCGAGCGCGCGATAGTCGAGCTTTTGTAAGCTCGCCAGTTGCTCCAGAAATTGATCCGCGACTTTGGCCTGCAGTTCGGCCGGCTCGGTGGCCGGGAATGCGGCGGTGCTGACGCGGCCTTCAGCCCGCGCCATCACGAAGAACGGGCGTTCGATCACGCTGGCGTCGAGCTCCAGGTAGAGCGGCTCGGGCACCTTGAGGCCGGCGCGATGCATCGCGCGGAGCACGTTGAACTCGCGCTCGCGCGAGGTTTGCAGCAGGCCGCCGGTGGGATCGCGCCGCGCGATCAGCGGACGCGAGCGGCGCTCGCCGCCCGGGCCGATCCATTCGAGCTCGAAGGCGTAGGTCTCGCGCGACGAGCCGCCGGAGATTCGCTTGAGCCCCGAGACTTTGACCTCGCTCGCGGCGGGCATCTGGCGGGCGAGATACTGTGTCAGGCTGTCTTCGTTCATGGGATTCACGCGAACGCGGGCATCACCTCGCGCGCGAACATCTCCAGCGTGGGCGGCGGCGCGAAGTCGCTGAAGAAGATCGTGAACATCGTGACGCCCCGGTTCACGCGCTCGCGAAGCTGCGCGACGATCTGATCGGGCCTACCCTTTATCCCGGTGGCCGAGAATGGAAAGCGCTTCGCCATCTGCCACTTCTGCTCGACTTCGGCGTCGTCCTTGCCTATGCAGACCAGCAACTGCTCGGAGATCGTGAGCGTGTTGAAATCGCGTCCGACCGCCTTGCAATGATCCTTGAGCACTTTGAGCTTGTGGCCGAAGTCCTCGTAGCCGGCCGGACAGTTCCATCGATCGGCGTATTGCGCGACGATTCGCAGCATCACCTTTTCGCCGCTGCCGCCGATCGTTATGGGCGGGTGCGGTTTCTGCACCGGCTTGGGATTGAGCGGCGCGTCGGCGACCGCGTAGTACTTGCCCTTGAAGTTGGCGCGCTTGTCGGCGAACAGCGCCTTGATAACTTGCAGGCTCTCCTCGAGCTGACGAAGCCGCTTGCCCATCGAGGGGAACTCGTAGCCGTAGGCGCGATACTCTTCGTCCATCCAGCCCGCGCCGATCCCGATTTCGAGCCGCCCGTTGCTGATATGGTCGATCGTGGTCAGCGATTTCGCGAGCAGCGCCGGATTGCGGTAGGAGTTGCAAATTACGAGCGTGCCGATTCTGAGCCGCCCGGTCGCTGCCGCGAGCCCCGCCATCGCGGTGAGACATTCGTGATGGTCCAAATCGGGCATCCCGCGCGACCACATATGATCGACCAGCCAGATCGAATGGAAGCCCAACTTTTCGGCGGCTTGCGCGCGGCCGAGCAGCGCGGACCAGGAAATCCCCACCTGGGGCGAGAAAATTGCGAATTCGACTTTGTTGGCCATCGTCAACTCCGATTGAATATGTCAGTCGCGCCGCCGACGCTTCTGTTTCGCACGGCGGACGCGAGGAATCAACCGCCGGCGCTGTGGCGTCGCCGCTAAATCGTATAGGCTGAAATAATGCGGCTTTTGCTGAGAAACTTGCCGCTTCGGCGCATCCCTGGCGCAAACGATGCTGCGTAGGCTGGCGCCGGCGTTCGGGCCGGGACCAAGGTTATGCCCTTTGTGAACGTCCGCGCCACACCTCAGGAGCGTCAACGAGCCCTCCCCGGCGATACTTTGATCCCGGACGCGGCGGCCACTGTCATGCATGCCATCACGATCGCGGCGACACGGGAGCGAGTATGGCCGTGGCTCGTGCAGATGGGCTCCGGCCGCGCTGGCTGGTACAGCTACGATTGGGTGGACAACGACGGCCGTCCCAGTGCGACGGAGATTATTCCTGCGCTTCAGCACGTTGCGCCGGGGGATGTGCTGCCATCTCTTCCGGGGGTGAAGGACTCCTTCATCGTCGGCGCCGTGGAACCGGAGCGCGATCTCATCCTGACTGTACCCGCCGCAGGCGGAAGCCTTGTGGTGACGTGGGAGTTCTTCCTCGAACCGCTGGCTCAAGGCCGGACGCGTTTGCTCGTGCGGGGACGTGTCGGCGCGCAATGGCCGCCGGGTGGAGCGGCGAAACAGGTGGCCTCGCCTCGCCCAATCGAACGGGTCTATGCGTTGCTCGCGAAAACTCCGCGGTGGCTGATGGCCCCAGTCGCCATGTTTGGCCACGGTGTTATGCAGGCGCGGCAGCTCCGCGAGATCAAGCGACGCGCCGAAGGCGCCGACCTCTCGCGCAGTACGGCCGCCTCACTGCTGTAACGATTCGCGATAAGAGTTTCTCCGATGGGCGGGCATCACTTCAGAGCGCTCGGAGGATGGGGCGGCAGGTTCACGACGATCGCTGCCCGCCGATGCGACAAATGCGGCTTCATGTACGTCGCGATGAATCATACCGCCGAGCCCGCCGGGAGCGTCATTCTGATCGGCGAGGACGGCAAAGACCTGGATGCGTCGGAAGTGGCCGGCGCGTGTCCAATGGAAGGCCGAGATGAATCGAAGCGTTAGGCGCGTCGCTGCGGCGATGCTCGCATTGCAGCTCGCGATGGTGGCGGCTGTCGCCTTCGCGGGTGATTTCGTTCCTAACGGGGCGCCACGCGAGCTCAAAGGCGCACCCGGGATATACGAATCGCGGTTCGAGACAGTGCGCGGTCCGTCGCCGTTCGACCAGATCGCGCTCCATCGCGTGGCCGCCGGTCCCAAGCCTCCGGAGAATCCCGCTGCGGTTCTATTGTTTCTGCCCGGGACGAACATGAACGGCGAGGTTGGAATCGACGAACCGCGCCACAACCTGATGGTCTACCTGGCGGCCAAGGGTATCGACACCTGGGCGCTCGATTACCGCACGCACTTCATTCCGCCGGCGACTTCCGAAAGCGATTTGTCCGAGTTGAAGGGATGGACCGACGAGTTGTTCGAGTCGGATATCGACGCGGCGAGCGCGTTCGCCTCGGCCAGCACGCATCGGGTGAAACTCTTCGTCGGGGGATTCAGCCGCGGTGTGACCTTCGCCTATCTTTACGCCGCGCGTCATCCCGATCGCGTCGCCGGATTGGTTATGCTCGACGGATCCATCAGCGACCATCCGATGATGCTGGGGGTTCCGAGCGGCAACGCGGACGACCTGGGCGGAAAGCATCTGACTTACGACAAGCGCAAGCTCCTGATGCAGATGGTGATCGCGAATCCGGATGGCCCCGCGCCGATTCCGAAGTACAAGACCGCGCGCGAGAACCTCGAGCACGTCCTGTACGACGCGGCCAAGTTTGGAGGCTCAGGCGGGCTGGCAAATCCGCTGGGCGGCTTCTCCGACGCCCCGACGCTGGCGCGGGTGTTGGTCGAAGACGATCGCTGGTGGCCCTCGGTGCAGAACTACGAGAGCGCGCTCACGCCCGAGCTGAAGCAATCGCTCGCCGGCTCGAAGATCCCGGTGATCGCGTTCGCCAGCACCAACATGGGTTCGCGATTTACCTCCGCGGCTCGCGTGGCGGCCTCCTCGACCGGCAGCCCGGAGGTCAGGTTCACGGTGCTCGATGGATGGGGCCATCTGGACGTGCTATGCGGCACCAAAGCGGAGAGCGAAGTCTACGCGCCGATCGCGGCCTGGATCGCGCAGATCACGCAGCGTGCGAAGTAGGCGGGAAGTCCGCTCCCGGACTGCGCTCGCGAGCGTCCTTGGCCGGTCCGATCAAGAGCACCGCGGCCAACGCCCACGCCCCGAGCGTGAATCCCAACGCCGCCCAGAGCACGGAGTTGCGGCGCCGCCGAATCGCGATGATCGCGGTGAGCGGTCCCAGAGCGGCGTTGATCGCCAGTGAGGTGGCGATAAGCTCGGGCGGGTTCTCGTGATAGCCGAGCAGGGCGAATCCGGAGCTGTAACCCAGAATTGTGGCCAGGGTTATCATTGGTTTTCTCGTATCGGGTTTTCTCGTAGGTTTTCTCGTACCGGGTTTTCCCGGAGCGGGTTTGCGCGGAACGCCCGTCTATATATAGTTGCTATTGATGGCAACCGACGACGCCGAGAGCTTGCTCTCGAAGCTTAAGCAGATGAGCGAAGAAGGACTGACCGGCTTTTTCGCCGAAGTGATGTCCAACGAACGGGCGCGCCGTGCGCTGGGCCGCGCCGGCGAAAGGTTCATGGCGAACAAGAAGACCTTCGACCGCAGCATGGAGACCTTTCTGGATTTCGTGAGCATCCCGTCCAAGCGCGACGTTCGCGAGCTGAAGTCGCGCCTCGATCATCTCAATGGCCAACTGCTCAATCTTAGCATCAAGCTCGACCGCATGCTGGCAACCCCGAATCCGTCGTCGAAGGCACCGCCCAAGGCTTCGCCGGTGAAGAAACGCGAGCGCAAGAACGTGACCGGCGAAGGCACTGAATGAACTTCCTCGAGGAACTCGCGAAGGAATGGTACGAATACCAGGGTTTCTGGGTGCGTACCAATGTACAAGTCAATCATCAGGAGTTGGACGTTGTTGCCTACCACGGTGAGAGGAAAGAGCTCGTGCACATAGAGACCGGCAAAGACGCGTCTTCATGGCGGGACTTTGAGCAGAAGGCAAAGAAGAAATTCAACTTCACCGAGAAGCAATATGAAGAGGTTCTGCACTCCAGAATCGCCAAGGTCGCAAAGATTTACGTAGCGGGTTGGGCCTCGAATACCCCCAGGGTCTGGAAGCGGCAGACGGGCGAGATCAAGGTAGTTTTTCTGACCGAATTCCTATTACAGGTTGCTTCCGAGCTGCCCGAGACAACCGTGCCCGAGCGCAGATGGCCGTTGCTGCACACGATTCAATGGGTCCGGTCGGCTGTCGGAAGAAGCCTGAAGGAACGTTCGAATCGAGGAACTACTTGCCGGCGTTACGCCGAGCAATTTGCACGAGGAAGTTGACTGGGGCCCCGTAAAGGGCGGCGAAGCTTGGTGACTCCGAGGGCAAGCTACGTTCCAGAGCGCGGCGACCTCGTGTGGCTTGAATTCGATCCGCAAGCGGGGCACGAGCAGGCTGGCCGGCGCCCGGCTCTCGTTCTCTCGCCGGGCACCTACAATGCCAAAGTAGGGCTTGCCTTGATGTGCCCCATCACGAGTAAAGCAAAGGGCTATCCTTTCGAGGTGGCTTTGCCCGCGGCGTCGCGAATTTCGGGTGTAGTCTTGTCGGACCACGTCAAGAATCTCGACTGGCGGGCTCGTCGGTCCAATTTTATAGCCAAGGTTCCAGTCCGGATCGTTGACGAGGTTCGCGCCAACCTTATCGCGCTTCTACACTGAGGCTGCCCGGCGGCTCTTCCGGAGGTAGTCAGTGCGCCTCCCTCAGACTGCGGGCCAGCTCCGCCAGATCGCGAAGCGTGCGGGGTTCGTGCCCAAGGTCCGGCGCAATGATCAATTTGGCTTTGCGCAGTTCGGCTGCGGCGGGCAGAAGCGTGCGCAGCGCTTCGAGCGAGATCGACTCGCGCCGCTTCAGCGCCCCGAAATCGTGCCAGTTGCGCTCCAGCTTGCGCTTGAGCCCGGCCGGGATTTTCGCCCGCTCCAGTTCGGCCAGGGCCGGCATCGCGGGCATCATCCGATTCACGACCATCGCGTCGATCTCCAGTCCGGCCGCGTGCAGCGACTCGACGAAGGCGCGCGCTTCGGCGACGCGATCGGCCTCGGCGGTGGTCACGAGCACTACGAAGGTGCCGGGTCCGTGCAGGATAGCTTGCGCGCGCCCGGCGCGCTCCGCAAAGCCTTCGAACATCCCGTCGAAGCTGCGCACGAAGCCCTGCACGTCGGAGAGCAGATGCAGGCCCGCGATCCGATCGAAGGCGGCCAGCACCGCGCGCGCCGCGATATCGACCAGGCCGAGCCCGCGCAGCAGCTCGCGCGAGGCGCCGAGCAATGCCAGCGCGCGCGAGTTGAGCAAGTCGAGCAGGCGGCGCGGCGCGTCGAGGAAATCCAGCGCCTCGCGAGCGGGCGGCGTGTCGAGGACGATCAGATCGTTCGCGGTATTGTCGTGCAGCTCGAGCAGCTTTTCCATCGCCATGTAGTCCGCGACGCCGGCCAGCGCGCCCGACAGGTTGCGGTAGATGCGGTTGGCGAGGATCGCATCGCGAGCCGCCGCCGATTTGGCGTAGCGGACGACCAGCGCGTCGAAGGTCGCCTTCGGATCGAGCTTCATCGCGCGCAGCCGCGCGCCCGGCGCCTTCGCGATGCCGTCGAGCGGCACATTCTGGGGCTCGCTGTCGCGCGGGTCGAGCCCGAGCGCGTCGAGCAGGCGGGGCGCTGGATCGACCGTCATCACGTTGACGGCGCGGCCCTCGATCGCACCGCGCATCGCGAGCGCGGCGCTGAGCGTGGTCTTTCCGACTCCGCCGGGTCCGAGGCAGATCACCAGGCGATGCGAGGGCCCGAAGAGATGCGCCGGCTTGCTCACCCCTCACCCTGCGAGGAGTTCCGCTTCGAGCTTGCGGGCCAGCTCGCTGACTTGATGTGAACCGAGGGACGGCGCGAACAGCATCGGAAGTTCGATCACGCGCAGGCCGCCGCGCTCGAGTTGCTGGCGGGCGCGCGCCGCACTGCCGGCGGCCTCGACCCGCCGCGCGGCCATCTTGGCGTGCTCGGCGAGTCCCGATGCGGCCGCCAGCTCCTGGACCTCGAAGAGCGCGGCCGGAACCGCGTTCACAAGCGCGGCCAGCGTTGCGATACCGGCCTCTGCGAGCGCCGCTGCGGCCTCCGCAGCCTCGCGCAGCGCAAGCTCTTCCGGCGTGAGCGTCAGCACGACGCCGAAACGGTTCGGATCGCCGAGAAAGCTCTCCACCTCGCCGGCCAGATTGTTGAGCGTTCCGAACGGCGCGATTCCCCTGACTCCGCGCGCGACCGAGAGCAGTTCCAGCGCCGTGCCGGTGGCGGGCGCGTCGATCACGACGTAGGCGTCGTCAAGCGCGGCCTGACCGGCGAGCTCGCGCAGCCGCTCGAGCATCAGAAATGCCTCGAGCCCCGGCAACGCGGCGGTGACGTAGCCGAAGGTGCGGCTCTTCAGCATCCGGCGCGAGATCAGCTTGAGCGGCACGATCCGCTCGATAAAGGCTTCCAGCTCCGCGCGCGGGCTGAGCGCCGTCACTTCCAGCTTTTCACTCACCCGCACCGCCGCGGCGGAGTCGAGCTTTGCCCCCAGAATGCGCGCGGCCGACTGACGCCGATCGAGATCGGCGAGCGTGGTCCGATATCGGCGCGACAGCGCGGTCGCCAGCGCGGCGGCAAGGGTGCTCTTGCCCGTGCCGCCCTTGCCGGTGATGAATATCAGGTGCGGGGGGCGCATCGTGGCTAGAACTTAAGGCCGCGGCGCGCCGCCGTCCATATGGTTAACAAGATGGCTGACAGGATCGGGAACGGGAGCGCACCGGCGATGAAGAGCGTCGCGCTTCGGATTCCGCCCGAGCAGATCGCGCTCTTCAAGGCGGCGATCGAGTCTTACGACAACCTCGCAACCCTCCGCACGGAGGATCCCCGCAGCCATCTTCTGAGGCTCTGGTTCGATCCCGCGACGGAAGACGACGTGATCCGCCTGCTCGAATCGTTGGCGCCGGCGATGGTCGTCAAGTTGTCGGTTTAATCTCCACGGCGTAGTCGCGTCCTTCCCATCGCCGGTCCTGAACCCACAGGAAGGTGAAGCGGATCGGGCCGCGCTCGCCGGGCTTTACCTCGATATCGACAAAATCCAGGCCGAGTCCGGTCGGATTCGAGCGCGTGTCGGTCGGGGCGCTCCATTCGCCGAACGACCAATGAAGCGTAAAGGACGCCGGAGCGATGATACGCAGCCGCACGCCGGGCGGAATCGAGCGGATGCGGCGGTTGGGCTTCCAGACTTCGAGCGGAGCGCGGCGGGCGGAACTTCGATAGCGCTCCGCGACGTCAGGAATCAGGTCGAAGACCTGTTGGTCGGCGGCCGAGCGAAGCAACTTGATATACTCGGCGTGCGCCCACATCAGGGGCATCGCGCTGCCGGTCGCCTTGCCGAAATATTGCAGGAAGTCGGGTTTGTCGGGCTCGTCCCAAATCTGTTCGGGGAGCAGCGAGGTCGAGTTGGCGAACTGCTCCATCGCGCGGATATACGGCCGGACATCGCGGCGCGCGGCGAGCTCATAATGACCGCGCTCGCCGGTGAGGAGCGGCCACGGCCGCCCGCGGCCCCATCCCTCGAATGAGCTGCCGTCGTCTCGCTGGCCGTAGCCGTCGTGATTGTAGCGCCGCCAGCACGGGCCGGCGGGAGCGTCGAATTTCAGCACCGCATCGACCACCCGGACTGAATCCTCGATCAGCGGATCGCCGGCCGCGCGGATTCCATAGCGGACCAGCTCCAGGAATCCCGCGTCCACCACCTCACGGGCCGGAAATTCCCGCTGCGAATTCGGCGGGCGGTTCCCAATCAGGATCGTGGCGCGATTCGGGTCCTCCGCGCCGGGCTCGGGATCGTTCACGTCAGCGGGCAGAATTCGGATGAAGTGCCGCGCAATTCCCAGCACCAGCGTACCTTGCGTCGTCACGGTCCAGGTCTCGAGATGCGCCTCCAGGAAATCGGCGTACTCCCTGAGGAAGACCGCGGTGGCGAGATCGCCGCGCTCGTCGGCGAAAGCCGCCGCGCAGATCAGCGCCGCGATATTGCTGGCCAGGGTCGAGGGCGAGAAGCCGCTGCTTTCCTCCCATCGCTCCTGTTGCGTTGCCGGTCCGTGAGTGACCAGGTAGCGCGCCGCGGCGAGCGCCATCGGATAGGGGTCGAAGTCGCGCAGCGCGTCGGCGCGATCGAGCCGCCATGCGAGCACGATCGGAAAGCCGACCTCGTCGAGCTGGATTCCGTGCCAGTAGGGTTGTCCATCGATCCAGAAATTCTGCGGAAAGCCGCCGTCCGGTTGCTGCGAGCATGCCAGATAGATCAGCGCGCGCAGCGGAGAGGCCATGTCACCCGCCGCCAGCAGGCCGGTCGCGCTGTTCACCATGTCGCGCGTCCACACCAGATGATATCCACCGAGGTCCTCGTCGCTCTTGGTTTCGCCCCACGGGATACTGAGCGAGGCGATGAACGCGCCCGGATAGGTCTTGTCCTCGTGAGCGAGCAGCAACTCGCGGCTTCGCACGTAGAGCGCACCGCCGTCGCGGGCAAACTTTTCCAGCGGATAGCAGTGCCTGAAGGCGCGCTGCCATTGATCCAGAAAACGCTCGCGATGCTCGCTGAAGGGGAGGCCGAGCGACTGGAACAGGCCCGTGACCGCTCGATGGAGCGTGTGGCCGAAGCTGAGGCCCAGCGTGAAATGGTAGCCTTGGCGAAGATCGATCTCGCCGACCAGCGCAATGTTGCCGTCCTCGGCCGCGGCGAATTGATAGTCCAGCTTGTAGTTGTCAGCGAGATCGCTCCATCCGTCGGTCGTCCCGACGTAGCCGCACGATCGCTGCATGAAGGGCAGGGTGGCCGCCAGCGCCAGCCACGTGGCGCTCTTGTGAGCGGTCAGAAATTCACGCCCCGCGATCGACGCCGCGTTGCCGTTGTTGTTCCATCCGCCGACCTCGAGATGAGGCGCGAGCAGCACGTAGAGATGCAGCTTGCCCAGCAGCGCCGAGTCGCCTTCGAGCCGGGTGTCGATCAGCACGCAGGCCTGATGCGGATCGGCAATTATTTCCTTGATAATGCGATAGCGCCCCTCTTTCTCGACGCTCGTGACGCGCACTCCGAGTCCCTGGCGGTCGAGGTACTCGACTTTCGGGTTCAGATTGCGCCACTCGTCGTGGAAGAAAGTCTCGCCGTCGCTGATCAGGAACTGAAGGTTGCGAATCTGGGGACGATCGATAGTCGGATAGTAGACTTCGTTGACTATCCCGCCCGAGACCGTGAACCAGACGTGGCTCGAGGCGGAATAGGCGGTGCCGACCGCTTCCTTGGCGCTCCGCGTCCATCGGGGCTGGATACCCGGAGCGCCGAAAGCCTTGGGTGAATCCTCAATCGTAGCCATCGGCGTTCCTCAAAGCGTGTCAGCCTCGCGGCATCTCGGCGTCAGGGAGTTTCGGTTGGTTCGGCTGCCACCGCGGGCACGCTCGCCGCCGGCTGGAAGAGGTATGAAACTCCGATGCTGAGTCCGTAAAGCACGAGCAATGGAATCGCGAGCAGGAACTGGGACACCATATCGGGCGGCGTCAGAGCCGCCGACACCACGAAGATGCCGAGGATCGCATAGCGGAAATAGTGCAGCATCTGGTGATGGTCGATCAGGCCGAGCCGGGTCAGAAAGAAGGCGAAGATCGGCATCTCGAAGGTCAGTGCGAAGGCCAGCAGCAGCTTGGAGGAGAACATCAGGTACTCGCTGATACGGATGGTCGGCGTGACCCCGATGCTGGCGTACTGGCTCAGGAAGAACGCGTAGCCGACTTTGAAGACCACCGCCCAGCAGAAGTATCCGCCGAGCAGGAAGAAGACCGTGGCGGCAATCACGAACGGCGCGGCCATCCGCCGTTCGGTCTGGTATAGCGCCGGCGCGACGAATTTCCAGACCTCGTAGAGCACGGCCGGACTCGCGATAAACACTCCTGCGACGATCGCCACCTTTATCTTGGTGAAAAATGCCTCGCCCACGCCGGTGCCGATCAGCAGGACGTGGCCGTGTGAGACTTCGCGGATCGGCCAGGTCAGAAGCGCGAAAAGCTGATCGACGAACGCATAGGCAATCGCGCATCCGATCGCGAGCGCGATAATGGCGCGGATCAGCCGGACGCGCAGCTCCTTCAGATGCTCCATCAGGGGCATCCGCGACTGTTCGAGCGCCTGCGACTCTTTTAGTGCCTGATTGTCCTGTTGCTCGCTCGGCACTGCGACTCGGCTACCAGTGGCGGATGCGATCGGCGTGGTTGCTACTGGCCCGCCGGTGGATTCGGGTTCGGGTTCGGATTCGGTTCGATGGGCTCGGCCGGCGGCGGACTCTCGGGCGTGCTGACCGGGCGGCGCGGCTGGTCTTCGAGCGCCTCGGTCAGCTCGCGCATCACCTCGTTGCTGGCGGAGCGCAATTCGCGCAGGATCTTTCCCACGGTGCGCAGCACTTCAGGCAGCCGCTCCGGCCCCAGGACGACCAGCGCTACGACCAGCAACACCAGTATTTCGACAATGCTCAATGTGAAAGCGGCGGCCTGTTCCGTGCACGATTATTCCCATATTCTGCGTCGCAGTTCGGGGTGTCAACGATGCTCAAGACCGCGCTGATCGCCGACCGGAAGTACACCCGCCATTTCGCCGGCCGGGCTCATCCCGAGCGCCCACAGCGGATCGAAGTCATGATGGCCATGGCCGAGCGCCTGAAGCGTCCCGGCTTGGGCTTCTATCGGCCGCGCGAAGCCACGCTGGAAGAAATCGCGCTCTGTCACGACCGGGATTACATCGCGCTAGTCGAGCGGACCGCGGCGTTCGACCGCTACGACTTCGACCCCGACACTCACGCCTCGCGCGAGACCTTCGCCACTGCGGTCCTCGCGGCGGGCGGCGTGCTGACGGCGGTGGAGGCGGTGATCGACGGCGCAGCAGACAACGCGTTCGCGATCGTGCGTCCGCCCGGCCATCATGCGTTGCCCGCACGCGCGATGGGCTTCTGCTTCTTCAACAACGTTGCAATCGCCGCGCGATGGCTCGCCGCAAAGCGGGGCCTTGGCCGCGTGATGATCGTCGATTGGGACCTCCATCACGGCAACGGCAGCCAGGAAATTTTCTACGAATCGCCCGAGGTGCTGTACGTCTCGTTGCATCAGTTCCCGCACTATCCCGGCACCGGCTCGATTCATGAGATCGGTCACGGAGCGGGCGCGGGGTTCACGGTGAACGTCCCGATGCCGGCCACGTTCGGCGACGCCGAGTACCTGCGCGCCTTTGACGAGCTGGTGATGCCGATCGGAAGAATCTTCAAGCCCGAGTTTATTGTGGTGTCGGCCGGATTCGATTGTCATGCACGGGACACGCTGGGCGCGATGATGGTCACCGAGGATGGATTCGCCGGGATGGCCCGCCGCGTGAAGCGATTGGCCGCGGAATGTTGCAGCGGAAAGATGGCCGCGGCGCTGGAGGGTGGCTACGACCTGGAGGCGCTGGACGCGTCAGGCCGGGCGGTTATCGAGGAGTTTGGCCGCGAGCCCGACGAGCGCATCGCTCCGGTTATCGGCGGCGACCGCGTGATGCCGATCGTCGATCGCATCAGGAGCAATCTCGCTGCTTACTGGGATTTGGGCTGAGCCGCCGCAGGTAATACCGGAAGCAGGCACCCTCATCTGCGCGGACCAGGCCCGCGCCTCTTCTCCCGCAACTGAGCGGGAGAAGTCTTTTCCTCTCTGCGCCTCTCCCGCTCTTTCGCGGGAGAGGATGCCGCCACCGGCGCGCGCGCCGATGGCGACAGGTGAGGGTGCTGCCACCCATCACCCGTAGCGCGAGATCAATCTCTCCAGGGCGGCGGGCACGTCGCGCAGCATCGGGACGCGATGCGCATGCTCGAGGCGTTCGCCAATCCCGATGAAGTGGGTGCCTGCGGCCGCCGCCGCGACGTGGTCGATGTTGCTGTCGCCGACGTAGACCGCGCGGTCCGAGGCCGTTCCCGCGCGCTCCAGGCACAGCGTCAGGATGTCCGGCGCGGGCTTGGGACGCACCTTGTCGAGCGCGCATGCGACCGCGTCGAACACGCCGGCCAGATTCAGAAATTCGATCATCGACGGCACCGTCACCGAACGATTAGTCGCGAGCGCGAGCCGATAGCGCAGCTTCAGTTCCATCAGGAAGGGACGCAGCTCCAGCGGCGGGCGCAGCAGTTTCAGGAACGGCGTGTAGTCGAGCGACTCCGCGATTTCATTCATCCGCCGCAACACGGCGCGGTCGCCGCGCGCCCGCGATTCGAACACGCCCGACGCGGCCTGGTAGACCGTGGCCCGCTCCTCTTTGGGAGTCAGGGGCGGCTCGCCTATCAAGCTGAAGATCGCGTTGTAGTAGGCGACGTTGGATTGATCCGAATCAAACAGCACGCCGTCCGCGTCGAAGATTACGAGCTCAATCATTCCTTGTCACTTCCTTCCTTGATGCTGCGTGCCTGGCCGCTTCGGGCCTTGCCACTTTGTTCGATGATCGCTGGCCGATTGCCGGCGCGCTGCTCCAGCGCGAGCCCCAACGTGCCGATCGTCGTGCCGGCGTCGGCGCTGACGCGATCGGGCGCCGCGGCGAGGAGCGTTTTCGCGTCCTTGTCGTAGCGTTGGTCGGCGGTGAGCGCCGCCAGAGTCCCGAGTGCGATCGCCGCAGTCGCTTGTATCGACGGCATCGGATGATCGAACAGAACATCCGAGCTGCCCTTTATCGGCGCAAGCACAGCGCCTGGGTCGCTTCGATTCCCAAGCAGACCCGAAGACGGATCGCGATACTGCTTCATTATGAGACCGGCCAGCGCGCGGGCTGCCTTCAGATAGCGCGGCTCGGCCGATACCTGATACGCGGTGGTGATCGCGTCGAGCATGTATACCTGGTCGGCGGCCAGCCCCGGAACTTCGGCCCGGCCGTTCGCCCACTCATGATAGTAGCTGCCGTCCGGCGCGCGGGCGTGCGCGATTATGAAGTCGAGATCATCGAGCGCGATCCGCCGCAGCATGCCGTCATGGAGCGCCGCCGAGGCGCCCAAGTATGCCGACGCCATCAGCGCGTTGCGATCGACCAGCACAGTTCGATCGACCTTGGGCGCGCGCCGGCGCTCGCGCACCGCGACCATCGCAGCGGCTGCCCGCGTGAGGCGCGAATCGACCTCGGCGCGCTTAAGCTTGAGCCGCTTTGCGATCTCGTCCGGGCTCGACGCACGGCGAAGCACGATCCGTCCGTCGGGCGCCCGCGCTGGATCGTCCGTGAGCCCGAAGTATATCGACGCGACCTTGCTTCGTCGGGCTTCATCGCGCCTTCGACCTCCGCCGTCGGTCCAGGTGTAATAGCTGCCGTCGTCGCCGGGGAATGAATCGGCGTCCTGATGCGAGTAGAAAGTATGAGTCCTGGGATCGAGCAGGGTGCTGTTGACGTAGCGCGATCGTTTCGCGCACGACGCGCGCGAGCTGTTCGTCGCCGCTCGCCTGGTAGGCCGCCGCGTATGTCTCGATCGCCATCGCCTGGTCGGAGCCCATCTTCTCGAAATGCGGCACCCGCCATTGAGCGTCGGTCGAATAGCGATGGAACCCGCCGCCGAGCTGGTCGTATACGCCGCCCGCCGCCATCTTGCGGAGGCTGTCGAGCGCCATCGCGGTGAAATCAGGATGGCCGGCCGAGCCGTGCGCGAGCGCGAGCCGGAGCGCCGGGAAGTCGTAAAATCGCGCACCGGGCCCGAGGCCGAAGCCGCCGTTGCGCCGGTCGTACGCGGCAGCCATCGAGGCGAGAATCCCGTTTTGCAGCGCCTCGGCGCCGGCGTGTCTGCCGCTCTCAAAAGCGGCGGCCGCGGCGATTTTCGCGGCGGCCTCGCGGGCCGCTTGGGTAAGGCCGCCGGGGTCGGAGGCGTAAGCGTCGGCGACGCGGCTCACCAAGTTGGTCATCCCGAAGCCGCGCGGGTCGTTCGGCGGCGCGTCCGGCGGTAGGTATCCCGCGATCAGAATCGGCGCGCCGCCGGGAGTGATGAAGCACGTCAGCGGCCATCCGCCGGCCCCGAAAGCATTCGCCGCCTGCTGGTAGTAGCCGTCGATATCGGGACGCTCGTCGCAATCGACCTTGATCGGGACGAACCTGCGGTTGATTATCGCCGCGACTTGCCGGTCCGCATACGTCGTCTCGTCCATCACGTGGCACCAATGACACCACACCGCTCCGATATCGAGCAGGACCGGGCGTTTCAGGCGCCGCGCCAGCTCCAGGCTCCCGGCGTTCCATCGCTGCCATCGCACCGGCGACGCCGCCGCCTCGCGCAGGTAGAGACTCGCCGCGCCGTTGAGCGCCCCGGCCGGCAATTGCGACGCCAGCGCGAGATCGGGCTGCGATGGTGCGGGCTGCCCAGGCGCCGGTTGCGAAGCCGCGGGCGTGGCGCCCGGCGCGGTGAGAGCGGAGACTGCGGGGGTGATCATCGCGCCTGCCAGCGCGATTGCGAGGGCGAATTGACGAATCCTCGTTGACAAGTTTTTGTCACCGAGATAGCAGGATATCATGCCGGGTAGAGCCGCAAACGATTCCTCAAGGCTTCACTGCTCGGACAGAGGAACCCGGCTCTATCGACCACCGCCCTATCGACGCTCAACCGGATATCGACGTGGAAGCTCGCGCGGCGCGAGAGTCGCGCCATGAATGCGGCCTCACCACGCCGAAGCGGGGCACGACCGCGGCGAGGGCCGGCCAAGGTTATCGTGATGCCGACGCCGCGAGTGGTGCGGCGCCGCCGCGCGATCCGGGCAACGATGGGCCTGCTCGCGATCGGACTGGTCGGCGCGATCGTCGCGCGCGTGTACATCTCGCGCACTACGCCGCTCACGCCCGAGGAAGTCGCGGGCCTTGACCTCCAGGAGGCGGAGATCCTGACGATGGTCAACGAAGAGCGGGCCCACGCCGGACTCCGGCCGCTCAAGTTTTCGCCGCGCCTGGCCGTGATCGCGCGCGGACACAGCTATGACATGGCGATTCGGCGCTACTTTGCGCACAACAGCCCGGAGGGCAGCACTCCGGCGCAACGTGTGCGCGGAGTTGGTATAGAATATCAGCAGATGGCCGAGAACATTTATGTGGACGACTTCCGCGACGCCGGCGGACTGGCCGTACGTGCGGTCAAGGGATGGCTCAACAGCCCCGAGCATCGGGCGAACCTGCTCTCGCCGGAGTTGACCGAATCGGGCGTCGGTATCGCGCACTCTTCCAGCGGTAAGACCTACCTTACGCAAGACTTCATCCGCTGACGGGATTCGGATCGAAGCGCCGAAATCGTGACGCCGACTCCGCAGTTGAATCGAAACGTGGCGAATCGAAGCTTAGCGACGTTGGCGGTCGCAGCGGTGCTGGCGGCGCTGGCGGCGGGATGCTCGCTGCTCGGGCTCGGCTTGTCGGTCGCGCCGCTGGGGTTGCAGGCGATTGAAGGGGTTACGGTCGCCGCCGGACAATCCGCCACCGGCAATCCCGATACGACCGCCGAGGAGGACGCTTCCAAGTGCGAGCAGTTGAGGAGCGGACTGCCCTATGTCACGGAAGTGAGAAAAGACTTAAATGGCGCCTTCGAGATCCGCCAGTACGCCGTACGCGGGAGTTCTGACAAGCCGCAATGGACCGTGGTCCCCGCCAAGGATTCCGCGGCCGCCGGATGGAAGACGTTCGAGATGTCGCAGGCGGAATTCAGTCCGCCCCTGGAGACCGCGCTCGGTGCTGAGAAAGGGGCGCACTACCTGATATTCGCTGCGGCGCAGGCGAACGACACCAACGAAAACGAGCAGCTGGTGAGCTTCATCGGCTTTTTCGGCCCCGCCGACGGCACCTTCGAATGGGGCGGGCGAACCTACAATTATGCGGTGGCGAAGAAGCTGCCATGTTTTTCCGTCGCTTCGTGAGCCGCAACGGCAGGCGGCGCGCAAGCCTGGCCTGCCTGATTGCGGGCGCGTCGCTCGGGACGATTATCTTGATGGGATCGAGGAGAGCCGCCTTGGCTCAAAACGTTGACGAAAGCGCGCCCCGGCTCGATCCTTCGAGCTGGCACGGCGATAGTCTCACGATCGCGAATCTGGGTCATGCAACCCTGCTGATGGACTATTTCGGGGTGCGAGTGATCACCGATCCGTCGCTGTTCGAGCACGTCGGGCTCGCGTTCGGTCCGCTGTTCACGATCGGGCCCGAGCGCCACGTCGCGCCGCCGCTTTCGCCGGCGGAACTGCAATCGGTCGATGTGATCCTGATCACGCACGCGCACATGGACCACCTCGACATCCCATCGCTCAAGACCATGCCGAAAAAAGCGGTCGTAGTCGCGTGCCACCTATGCTCCAATCTGATCGCGCCGCTCGGTTTCGCCGATGTGCGCGAGCTCAAGTTGGGCGAGCAGACCGAAATCGGCGGACTCAGAATCACCGCGATGGGCGCCAGGCATTGGGGTCGCCGCTGGCCTTGGGGTACGGACTACGGCTTCAACAGCTACCTGCTCGAAAAAGACGGCCATCGGATGCTGCTCGGTTGCGACAGCGCATACACCGATCTGTTCGCAAGCCTGCGCGCGAATCCGCCGGAGGTGGCGGCGTTTTCGATCGGAGCGTATGACCCCTGGATCTGGAACCATGCCAATCCCGAGCAGGTCTGGTCGATGTTCCAGCAGACCGGCGCGCGATACCTCGTTCCGATTCATTGGGGCACGTTCAGGCTATCGCGGGAGCCGATGGGGGAGCCGCTGCAACGTCTGATCGCCGCCGCAGGCAGCGAGGCCGGCCGAGTCGTGATGAGGCAGATTGGCGTCGCGTGGACGGTCCCTCCAGGCCCGGCGCGGCAGGAGCGGGCCTCGGCGTCGGCGCACGCGACTTTACCCTGACGCGGCCCCTGACCTGGGCCCTGACGGCGCTCGGGCGAGCCCCGGAATATCCCGATCGGTCGCGAACCTCGCACGTCGCGACTCGATAAGCGTCGGGAAGCCACGAATGCATTTCGTGTGTATAATTGGACAGGAACCCGGGATTTCCGGGTTTCCTGGTACGGGGAAGTGGCTTGGCGACGCGGGAGCCGAGAGGGTTAGGGCGAAAGGGTTAGTGAGGAAGAGGAAAAGGGTTAGCGAGGATTTGACTGGCATAGCGAAACTGCATAAGATGCGGTGTTTCCGGTTTCCCCAATTCGCATGCTCGCTTCTTTTGACCAGGCAATCGAAGCTATGCGCGTACCCAGTTCGATTGCCGATGCTGGCGGCCATTTCTTCGGGCCGACCCCATAAGGGACGGAAGTTTCAGCGGCATGAAGCAAAAGTACGAAGGTAAAGACCTCCGCAGTCTGGTCGACCTTGGCCGTGAGCAGGGTTACCTGACTTTCGACCAAGTCAACGATTTCCTGCCTCAGGATGTCGCCTCGCCGACGGATCTCCGCGCGGCGCTCGACAGCTTCGAGGACCTCGACATCAAGATTCTCGACGAGGTTCCCACCGCAGAGGCCACTGACGGCGAGGCCGAGCCGGAGGCCAAGGAAGAAGCCGAGGAAGTCGCCGAGACGCCGGCCGATTCGCTTGGCGAGTCGTCGGACCCGGTTCGGCTCTATCTCAAGGAGATGGGCAACTTCCAGCTCCTGTCGCGGGAGCAGGAAGTCGAGATCGCCAAACGGATCGAGGCGGGTGAGAACGAGGTCGAGTCTGAAATCCTCAACTCGCCGGTCACGATCGATTTCGTGATCGAGCTTGGGCGACAGGGTCGAAGCCGGCGAGGCTGACCTGCGCGACATTTTCGAGGAGGCCGCCGACGAGCCTGCCGATCCCGACGAGGAGCGCGGCCCGGAGGCCGACGAGAAGCAGCGCAAGAAGCTGGACCTCGCCACGCGCAAGCTCAAAGAGGTGCGCGCCAAGCTCGAAGAAGTTGACGAGGAACTGGCCGCCCGGCCCGGTCCCAGGCGCAAGCCGCGGCTCGAGAAGAAGCGGCTTCGTTACAAGGATCGGATCCGCAAGGAACTGGACAAGATCGGACTCTCGCGCCGCGTGATGGAAGCGGCGATCGGCGAGATGCGCCGCCTGCTGACCGAGTATCGGGGCTCCCAGCGCCTCATCCAGCATTACGAGGAAGCGACCGGCCGGCCCAAGAACCAGCTTCTCAAGGAAGCGGCCGATGCCGAGGACCGTCGTCACGTCCTGAAGGTGAACGGCACGCGCGAGAACCTGCTCGATATCGCGGCCCGAATCCGCGAAGCGCAGCGGCTGATGAAGGCCACCGAGAAACGCGTCAAGGCCAGCGGCGAGGACTTCGCCCGCTCGCTCGAGACCGTCGCCGCCGGACAGGACAAGAGCCGGCGCGCCAAGAAGGAATTGACCGAGGCCAACCTGCGCCTGGTGGTCAGCCTCGCCAAGCGCTACACCAATCGCGGTCTCGGCTTCCTGGATTTGATCCAGGAAGGCAACATCGGCCTGATGCGCGCGGTGGACAAGTTCGAATACCAGCGCGGCTACAAGTTCTCTACTTACGCGACCTGGTGGATTCGCCAGTCGATGTCGCGCGCGATCGCCGACCAGGGACGTGACGACGGTCCTCGGCATCGGCCGCTTCCTTGAGAAGCTGGTTCTTCGGCCGGCCGGTCGCTTCCTCGTAATGCTGGATGAGGCGCTGGGAGCCCCGATACTCGGTCAGCAGGCGGCGCATCTCGCCGATCGCCGCTTCCATCACGCGGCGCGAGAGTCCGATCTTGTCCAGTTCCTTGCGGATCCGATCCTTGTAACGAAGCCGCTTCTTCTCGAGCCGCGGCTTGCGCCTGGGACCGGGCCGGGCGGCCAGTTCCTCGTCAACTTCTTCGAGCTTGGCGCGCACCTCTTTGAGCTTGCGCGTGGCGAGGTCCAGCTTCTTGCGCTGCTTCTCGTCGGCCTCCGGGCCGCGCTCCTCGTCGGGATCGGCCGGCTCGTCGGCGGCCTCCTCGAAAATGTCGCGCAGGTCAGCCTCGCCGGCTTCGACCCTGTCGCCCAAGCTGATCACGAAATCGATCGTGACCGGCGAGTTGAGGATTTCAGACTCGACCTCGTTCTCACCCGCCTCGATCCGTTTGGCGATCTCGACTTCCTGCTCCCGCGACAGGAGCTGGAAGTTGCCCATCTCCTTGAGATAGAGCCGAACCGGGTCCGACGACTCGCCAAGCGAATCGGCGGGCGTCTCGGCGACTTCCTCGGCTTCTTCCTTGGCCTCCGGCTCGGCCTCGCCGTCAGTGGCCTCTGCGGTGGGAACCTCGTCGAGAATCTTGATGTCGAGGTCCTCGAAGCTGTCGAGCGCCGCGCGGAGATCCGTCGGCGAGGCGACATCCTGAGGCAGGAAATCGTTGACTTGGTCGAAAGTCAGGTAACCCTGCTCACGGCCAAGGTGGACCAGACTGCGGAGGTCTTTACCTTCGTACTTTTGCTTCATGCCGCTGAAACTTCCGTCCCTTATGGGGTCGGCCCGAAGAAATGGCCGCCAGCATCGGCAATCGAACTGGGTACGCGCATAGCTTCGATTGCCTGGTCAAAAGAAGCGAGCATGCGAATTGGGGAAACCGGAAACACCGCATCTTATGCAGTTTCGCTATGCCAGTCAAATCCTCGCTAACCCTTTTCCTCTTCCTCACTAACCCTTTCGCCCTAACCCTCTCGGCTCCCGCGTCGCCAAGCCACTTCCCCGTACCAGGAAACCCGGAAATCCCGGGTTCCTGTCCAATTATACACACGAAATGCATTCGTGGCTTCCCGACGCTTATCGAGTCGCGACGTGCGAGGTTCGCGACCAATCGGGATATTCCGGGGCTCGCCCGAGCGCCGTCAGGGCCCAGGTCAGGGGCCGCGTCAGGGTAAAGTCGCGTGCGCCGACGCCGAGGCCCGCTCCTGCCGCGCCGGGCCTGGAGGGACCGTCCACGCGACGCCAATCTGCCTCGTCACGACTCGGCCGGCCTCGTTGCCTGCGGCGGCAATCAGACGTTGCAGCGGCTCCCCCATCGGCTCCCGCGATAGCCTGAACGTGCCCCAATGAATCGGAACGAGGTATCGCGCGCCGGTCTGCTGGAACATCGACCAGACCTGCTCGGGATTGACCTGGTTCAGATCCAGGGGTCATACGCTCCGATCGGAAACCCCGCACCTCCGGCGGATTCGCGCGCAGGCTTGCGAACAGATCGGTGTATGCGCTGTCGCAACCGAGCAGCATCCGATAGCCGTCTTTTTCGAGCAGGTAGCTGTTGAAGCCGTAGTCCGTACCCCAAGGCCAGCGGCGACCCCAATGCCTGGCGCCCATCGCGGTGATTCTGAGTCCGCCGATTTCAGTCGCTCGCCCAACTTCGACTCGCGCACATCGGCGAAACCGAGCGGCGCAATCAGATTGGAGCATAGGTGGCACGCGACTACGACCGCTTTTTTCGGCATGGTCTTGAGCGATGGGATGTGAGAGGGTGGTCCATGTGCGCGTGTGTGATCGGAATTGCATTCAACCGATGTGCAGTTTAGCACGGCGAACGAGGCGGCGCGACGTGGCGCTGAGCCCCGATAAGTAAAGCAACGGAGCCGAACGCGAGCCCAAGCGTTCTGTCGAATATAGGCTTATGGCTATTTTTTCGCACCCCGAAATAGGGCGTCGTAGGGAACAAGCCCCAATTCGCAATAGTTGGACTTATCGCCGTGCCAGTTGGAAAAACCAGTTTGCATAACGTTTTGAGCCGAGGCAATGTG
>CAWBYV010000030.1:0-24416 GCA_963793115.1 uncultured delta proteobacterium | reverse complement strand
GGACTCGATTGAGTCCGGCAAACCGACATGCCGACCATGGCAAAGCGGATTAAAAACCGCTGATTTGCCTTCTGTACGCGGAATGCGTGAGCTCACTCGGCTTCCAGTCGTTGACGAACTGCGCCATCCCGCTGTTGTTCGGTGACCGAGTACCGCACGTTCGCACGCGCGGCATCGCATTCTCACCGGCCTGCACGACTTTACGAAACATGGCCGGGATCTTCACGCCCATGGCTTTTGTTGCAGTCGAGACAACCGACGCGCCGCGCGATCTGACCGTCAAGATTGAGTTTGTCCTGGGGCGCGCGCTCGATGATTCCGCGGCGGCGCGCAACTTGGTGCGTGAAACGTTGTGCTCTTGACGCACAGGGAGGCGCGGGCGCGAATGCTCAACGTCTTCACGCACTATGATCCAGACCCCGGCCGGCGGCGAGTTACGTTACGTGGCACCTCCCGGGCTGGGCTTGGGAGACCAACCCGAGCGGGTGATTGAGGTTCCACGCATCAAGGATCTTCGAGCGCCGGGCGCAAACCCGACTTCGAAGGGCATGAATACTATCACGCTTGGCATTACGTTCGGACTGACCCAAACCGGCATGTGAAATGACCGCGAGTGATGGAGGAATTCGTGGCACTTCCACCGCGCCGGACACGATTAAGCGCCTGTTCGGCGGCCCGCGCCCTGATTTGTTTACCGCAAGCCATGTTTTCGGCTGAGGCTTACCGGCGCAGTGGGCATGGTTTCGTGAGGCTCCGCTTCTCATCGCCGTGAATTTCAAGGATGGCGATGATTAGCTAACACGGCGATTGATTCCGACGCTGTGGCACATCTGTGGGGCCTAGCTGAACTCAGCGCGCGCCTGTTGTCTGAAGATTCTAGGCGGCGGTTGGAGCTTGTGTGAGCCAAATGAACCCCCAGCGACGCGCCGACCGAAAATGTCAAAGTCGAGTCTTTTCACGCTCGTCGGACTTTTCAGGCGCTGTGAAATGATGTGACGAATATTTTGACCACACGCTTGACGCCCCGCGTTTCCTCTCATGCTGCTGTGGCCGTTGGTAACGCCCGTCACACGGCTGGAAAATGGGAAAAGGCGGCAAGCGCTGGGTGAGAATAAAATCTGTTGGCGATTCACGTTCCGCCCAAAAGACTGGACCACCACTCGGCTGTAGGCCGACTGGGAAATCACGCCCCCGTGGAAATTTGAGTAACGGCACTGCGGTGTCGCTGCGGTTCGGATAAAAGGCAACGATAGCGGACAAGCAAATTGCTGACTAGCCTGCGCAGTCCGTCGGTTGGCAAGGTGTCGCGTTTCCTTGAGATCGGCGCGCGACGTCGAGCGCGGCGACGAAGTGATCGGAATCTCCACTTTCATCGATTCGATCACGATCACTTCGTCGCCGCGCTCGACGTGCGCGCCGATCTCGACCGAAACGCGAAGCACCTTGCCGACCGACGGACTGCGCAGCTCCATCCAGCGATTTCCTTGTCCGCTATAAGCTCGTTGCCTTTTATCCGAACCGCAGCGACCGCGCCATGTGTCGTTACTCAAAATTCCGCGGGGGCATGATTTCCAGTCGGCTCGCCGAGAGTGGTGGTCCAGTCTTGGGCGGAACGTCGATCGCCAACAGATTTTATTCTCACCCAGCGCTTGGCCGTCTTCCCGTTTCCGGCAGTATGACGGGCGTTACCGACGGCCGGCGGCGGCGTGAGAGGAAACGCGGGGCGTCAAGCGTGTGGTCAAAATATTCGTCACATCATTTCGCCAGCGCCTGAAAAGTCCGACGAGCGTGAAAAGACTCGACTTTTGACATTTTCGGTCCGGCGCGCGTCGGCTCGGGGTCCATTTGGCTCACACAACTTCCAACCGCCGCCTAGAATCTTCAGGACAGACAGGCGCGCGCTGATTTTCAGCTAGGCCCCGCAGGATGCTGCAGCAGCGTCAGATCAATCGCCGTGGTTGGCTGATCATCGCCATCCTTGAAGAACGCGCCGGCGATGAGAAGCGGAGCCTCGCTGCGAAACCATGCCCTGCGCCGGTAAGCCTCGCCCCGAAAACATGGCTTGCGGTAAACGATCCGGGCGCGGGCCGCGAACAGGCGCTTAAGATCGTGTCCGGCGCGGTGGAGCGAATCGGCCACGAATTCCTCCATCGCTCGCAGATACGCGGTCCCATTCACATGCCGGTTTGGGTCAGTCCGAACGTAATGCCAGGCGTGATCGTGTTCATCCTCGAAGTCGGGTTTGCGCCCGGCGTCGAAGAAGTCCTTGATGCGTGGAACCTCAATCACCCGCTCGGGTTGGTCTCCCAAGCCCAGCCCGGGAGGTAGCAACGTAACTCGCCGCCGCGCCGGGTCTGGATCATAGTGCGTGAAGACGTTGAGCATTCGCGCCCGCGCGAGGATTCTGCCCTGTGCGTCAAGCACGACGTGGTTTCCTTCACGCACCAAGTTGCGCACCGCGCCGGAATCATCGAGCGCGCGCCCCAGGAACGACTCTCCGCGAACTTCGATCTTGACGGTCGGATCGCACGGCGCGTCGGTTGTCTCGAGCTCGACGAAAGCCAGTGGCGTGAAGATGCCGGCCATGTTCGTAAAGTCGTGCAGGCCGGTGAGAATGCGATGCCACGGCGCGAAGTGCGAACGTCCGGTGTACTCGGTCACCGACGACAGGCGGATGGCGCGGTTTTCCGTCAACGACTGGAAGCCGAGTGATTCACGCATTCGCGTACGGACGACGCGATCGGCGCGGTTTTTGATCCGCTTTGCCATGAGTCGCATCAGTTGCCGGACTTCTGATCGAGTCCTGCAAGACGGAGCGCCTTCTGCTTCGCGCCCTTGAGATCACAGTATCTGCGGGTCACGATGCGTTGAGCGTAGAATCCGCCGCCCGCCTCGACGTTGGTGACCGCCTTCCATCCGCCGTACGCGTCGGCGGTGAAGTCGCGGATGAGGTGAAACAGCCTCGCGCGAAATTCACCGTCAACGCCGTTCATCGTAGCCATGTACTTCCGCAGCAAGGGCCCGGTCACATCGTTTTCGAAGTCTGCGATAGATGTCGCGGTCAAAACCGAGCCTCCGGCTATGTCATGAAGATGGCGCACCATGTGTGGCGAATTGTTGATTCTGCCAGAATCATTAATTCGCCCACACAAGGGAAGAAATGCTTGGGGAGCTCTTTCGCGACCTCCCACCCAAGAAATTCGGTTTCCCTGTTCATCCCTGAAAATTCCCTGATCAGCCGAAAAAATTCCCTGTTCCGCAAATAAAATTCCCTGTTCCGCTGCGTAGGGAATTTGCCGGAAAAGCCCTTATAGATCCTGCACTT
This sequence comes from uncultured delta proteobacterium, assembly GCA_963793115.1. Lineage (GTDB taxonomy): Bacteria > Desulfobacterota > Binatia > Binatales > Binataceae > CAVVMA01. The sequence continues at coordinate 21,091 of CAWBYV010000030.1, read as the reverse complement.
TTCGGCGTGCGTCTCGTCCCGATCGGGCCCTAAAACCGCTAAGTTCCCTGTATTTTCCCTGTTTAACAGGGAATTTGCGGCAAGAGAATGGTTCGCCGTAGACTGCGTCCACCGCCAACGAGTCTGCGATCTTCGACGTTCTCTTGAGAAAAGGCCGCCATTCGGACCCGTTCGCGCCGATTCTGTCGATTTCTCTCCGCGGCGAGATGACCCGGGCCCCTTCGCCGATGCCGGCCCGGAAGGGCTGATTGCGCAGGAAGCTCCGCCAGGTTGGCGAGGGCGGCCCCTGCCGCCGGACCATATGTCTCCCGACTGTTGCCTGGCCGACTTCGATGCCCAGTTTGAGCAATTCGCCGTGAATCCGTGGCGCACCCCAGAGCGGATTGGCAACGCTCATCTGCCGGATCAAGTCACGAATCTCGCGATTCACGCCCGGCCGTCCAACCCGAATGCGACGTTCATGGCTTGAATCGGGTGCAGCATCGCGACGCAAGCGATCTGACTAATTGCCACCCGAAGCCCATTGCGTATCCGATGTGACAGCAGGGAAAGAGCACGAGCAGCGTCGGGAACGCGCGCGGGTCGCTGGCCTGCAACGTCTCAACCAGCGAAAACAGAACTGCCAGCGCGACATATGCCAGGAGCGGGACAAGGTAGAGAGGGTTTCGGACCATCGGAATCGAAAGCAAATAAAGCAGGAAGAGCACAGGGATCAGAAAGAACGGCGACAGCGAAGACGGCAACGCCTCGGTGTTCTGCCATTGTCCCCGGCCATAGCGAAAGACCTGATTGAAGAACCCGCGCAAGTTGGGCCGGCGGTGGTGGTAGACGATCAACTCGGGATCGTGGAGCATCAGCTTGTGCTGGAAGGCCAGTTCCGCCAGCAGGACGTTTTCCTCGTTGCTGATCATGTGGTCGCGAAACGGAGCGTTGGGACCCTCCAGCGCTCTTCTGCGCACGATCAGGTTGCACAGAATCAGCGATCGGTCGTCGGCAGGCCGCAACCGGCCGGCGCTGCGAAATCTGTGACGAGTCGTGGCTGAACCGAAGGCAGAGGCAAGCACGCGGCCTACGCAGTGCTCGAATCTTCCCGACTCCAGCGGCGTCAGGTTCGGACCGCCGAGCACCTCGACTCCGGGCGCTCCGCGAACAGCCGCATCACCCTGGAAGAGAATCCCGGTCCGACCGTCACGTCGTCATCGAGGAAGAAGATGATCTCGCCGCGCGCGCGATCGAACGCGGCGTTGCGGGCCGCGCCCGGCTGCCGTTTCGCCAGGCGCATCACGACCAGCCGGGGCTCGCGCGCCGCCAACTGGTCGAGAAAGCCTTCGCTCTCGGCGTCGGGCCCGTTGCATACGACGACCAATTCGGCGTTGGCGGGAAGCTCCGGGGTCAGGATACTTCCGAGGCACTTTTTGAGATCGGCCAGACGCCCGTGAGTCGGGATGATGATGGTTAGCGGCGCGGCTTCCGCGCCCGCCGCCGGACGGTAGGCCGGGGCACCGGCTTCGAGATTCAGGCTGGCTCCGCTCTGCTGGAAGGTCTCGATTACTGAGAGGATCTTCACGAGGCCCCTGCAAGCGCGGACTCCGTGCTCGATTCGGCGAGCGCGTCCAGAAGGATCGCTTCGTAGGACTTGACCATCTGCCTGATATCGTAGCGCTGCGAAACTTCGCGGCTGCGCCATCCGAGGCGCGCGCGAAGTTCAGCGTCCAACAGAAGCTCGCGGAGCGCGCAATAGGTTTGCTCCGGACTAAGCGGTCCCACCAGGTAGCCGTTTCCGTCAACCACTTCGGTCACCGCTCCGACGTGCGTCGCCACCACCGGCAGTCCCATCGCCATCGCCTCCAACAGGGCGAACGGACTGCCCTCGTAAATCAACGTCAGAGCGAAGACATCGAGTGCGGCCAGGATTTCGGGAACGTCGGATCGCGCGCCCAGAAAGCGGACCCGATCGGCGATGCCCAATTCCCCGGCCTCGGACTCCAGAGCGGCGCGGCAACCGAGATCGGGTCCGGCTACGACCACCTGTATCCGGCGCCGATGCCGAGCGGGCTCTCCGGTCGAGTCGATAAGCAGCTTTGCCGACTGCAGCAGATGACCGAGATTCTTCTCAGGCGCCAGGCGGGCGACCGAGCCGATCACGAAATCTTCCGCCGCGAGGCCGAGCGCCTGGCGGCAGCGGACACGGTCGTAGCGGCCGGGATCGAAGCGGTCGAGGTCGATTCCATTGGGAATCACGACCAGTTGCTCCGGCCGGCATCGAAGCCGCTCGCGCTGCGCGAGAATCAGACCGCGGATTCCCCTCGATTCGCAAATGACTCGCTGGCACGGCGACTTGTCGGAAATGCGGCTCGCCAGCGTCGGACCATCGAGGCGTTCGACGATCGCCCTGATGCCGGCGTCCTGCGCGGCTGCGACCCCGTCCCACCACGCGTACAGCAGGCATACGTCGATCGCGTCGGCGCGCAATTGCCGCGCCAGCGTCCCTCGATAGCGGACGCGCGCGGCCGAGTCCGCCTCCGTCCAGGTCTGATCCGCGCCTGGTTTGTCGTGCCCCAGCATGATCGGGATGCCGAGCGACTGCGCCTGCGCGAGCAGAAAGCCGGGGCGGAATGCATAGAGATACGGTGAGAAACGAACCCGGTCGAGCCGCCTCATCAGTTCGATAAACCCGAGCTCCTGGCCGCCGATTTCGAGATGGTCGCAGACGAAGCCGACTCGAATCATCGAAGACTACGCGCTTTTCTCTTGCCGGCTTCCGGCATGGCCAACCGACAGCTCGTACCGCTCGATCACTTCAGGCGGCGTTCCCATGGCCTTGATCTTTCCAGCGTCGAGCCAGATCGCGCGGTCGCACAGTTCGTAGATACTCTCGGACCCGTGCGAAACGATCACCAAGGTGGCGCCCGAGGCGCGGAACCGGCGCAGCGTGTCCTGGCATCGATCGCGGAATCCCAAATCGCCGGCGCTCAACGCTTCATCGAGGAGCAACACTTCGAATTTGGCATGGGCTGCTACGGAAAATCCCAGCCGCGCCACCATCCCGTTCGAGTAGGTCCATAGCTGCCGATCGATCGCCCCGTCCAGACCGGCGAAGTCTACGATCTCGGGCAACAGGCTGCCTACTTCCCGGTTGCTCATCCCGAGGATGCTCCCCTGGAGGAAAATATTCTCGCGGCCGGTCAGAAACGGATGGAAGCCCGAGCCCAGCGCGATCTGCGTCGAGACCCGCGCTGCAACCTGCACTTTGCCGTAGGAAGGGGTCGCGATCCTGGCAAGGATCTTCAGCAGCGTGCTCTTGCCCGCACCGTTCCTGCCGATCACTCCCAGCGATTCCCCCCGCTTGACGCGGAACGTAACGTCGCGCAGAGCGCAGATCTCGCGCGGTTTGGGGAGCGTGCCGGTCAGCCACTTGTAGGCCTGCTCGATCAGGGCCTGCTTGCCCTGCCGCAGGTAATAGTACTTCGATACCCCGTCGACCACGATGATGTCGTTCTTCGGGCTATCCACGGTCTGTGCTCCCGCTGTTCCTCAACTTTTCCCGCAACGCCGCGCCTGAGCTGGTGCGCACCTGGTCTTCCTCACTCTTACGTTCCTCCTCAGAGAGCGTGGTCGTGATCCGGCTCGCCGAGTGATAGCGAATCTTATACAGGAATTCATCGACATTCTGGAACTTGAATCGACAGGCCATCCGCAGCGCCAGATCGTAGTCCTCGGCAAAACGGATGTGCTCGCGAAAGCCGTTCACCGCCAGAAAGTCGTCGCGCTTCCAGCATAGAAGAGGATTCGCCGTGTACAGTTCGAGCAGCCGGACTGGATCGAAGGGCCTGCTTTTGTGATGGCTCTCGAGCATCTCGCCGTCCTCATCGATGACGAATCGCGAGGAATAGAAGTACGATACGTCGGGATAGCGTTCGACATACCGGCTCATGACCTCGAGCGCTTCCGGCACCAGCAGATCGTCCGAATCGAGCCGGCAGAGATAGCTGCCGCGCGCGACGCGGGCTGCGCTGTTCAGCGCCGCGCCCTGACCGCGATGAGCCATGCGGAGCACGCGCATCCTCGGCTCGGCGCGATAGGCGTCGATCGTCGCGGCGACTTCCGGCAGGGTGCTGCCATCATCGGCGAGGATCAGCTCGAAGTCATGGCATGACTGTCCGAGCACGCTTTCGATCGCGTCGCGCAGGCCGAGCACCCGGTCGTAGACCGGAATTATGACCGTGAACCTGGGAGCGGCGAGCGCGCGCCCGTCAGAGGCCGATCCGTTGCCGCCGCGGTTGCCGCCATCCCCCAATGCGAGCCGTCGATCGCGCGCGAGGCGCTGGTAGAATTCGCGCAGCGTCCGTGCCCAGCGGCTGAAGGTATACTTTTGCTGCACGATGCGGCGGCCGAGCTCGCCGCGGCGGCGTCGCTCCTCAGGATGCGCGAGGTAGTACGCGATCAACTCTTCGGTTTCCGGGCCACCGGAGGTGTATACGATCGCGTCGCCGAATTCCTCGCGAAGTCCCGGCGCCTCGTCGCAGATCATCAACGCTCCGCAGCCGAGCGCTTCGAAGACCCGGCTGTTCCACATGCCCCATTCGCGCTGGGTGTCCTCGTGATAGTTCAGAACGACCTTCGCCGAGCTGTAGAGCCTCGCGATGTCGTGGAGCGGCAACTGCCCCCGCCAGAAGCGATGCCATCGGTTCGCGTCGGGCCCGTCGGGATGGTCCGCGTAAACGGCGGCCCAGTATTCGCGCTCCCAATTCGAGCCCCAGAGCGCGAAGTCGAATTTCAGCGCCGGCTCGAGGTAGCGCCGGGTGGTCTCGGCGCGCTTGTTGCCGCGCCCACCCCCGCCCAGATACACAACGTCGGCGCGATAGCGCGGATCGGGCTCGAGCGGACCGTAATCGTCAGCGATCGCGGTTGGGAGATAGAGCGTCGGGCGATGCCGTCCAAGGATCTGCGTGGCGGATTTGCTGTTGGTCGCGAAGCCGTCAACCCGGATCCGGGCGAACTCCTCGAGCAAGTCGCCGTGGTTCCAGACTGTCAGGATGGTGATTCCATCGACTAGGTCGGCGATATCGTCGACCCGCCAGGGAGGTCTCGGGCCCGTGTAGTAGGAGATCAGGAGATCGACTCGCATCGCGGCGATCTTGTCGATATCTCCGAGGCCGAAGGTGAACACCTCCGCGCCGGGGAACTCCTTGCGCAGGCAGGCCGCCAAGCCGGTTACCAGGATCTTCTCGCCCCAAACGCTCTGCTCGTCGAGGCCCGGGCTGAAGAGCACGATCTTCATCGCTCCGCCCGGCTGCTGAGACCCCGCCATCATGCGCCTGAGACTCGCCAGGCCGGCGCTCCGGCGAAGGCGTGGTCGTAAAGCGCTGCGCGAGCGTCCCACGAGTGATAGCGGACCATGTGCTGCACGACTCCGTCGATTCTCGGCCGCGTGCGTGCCAGAGCGGCGGCCGATTCGGCGAGTCTGCTCGACATCGCCAAAGTCCACGACCGCGCCAAGCCCGGTGGTCTCGATCAGCCAGGCGTTGGGCACCGGTCGCTCGCATACGACCGGCAGTCCGGTCCGCAGATAGTAGTAGAGCTTGCTGCTCTCGTTGTCCTGAACCGGTCCCTGCGCGAGCACTATCCCGACCCGGGCATGGCGCTGCCAATTCCAGAAAGCGGGCATCTCGATCTGGCCGACGTGCTTCACCGCTTCCGGATCGAGCAGGCCGGTCTCTCCGTCGCCCATCGCGACCAGTCGGACTCCGCGGCGTCTGAGCCGGGCGCCGATCAGATTGAGCTGCGCCTGCCACAGACGGTTGATCTCCGGCTGAGAGCGGAGGTCGTACAGGTTGCCCGCGTAGATCGCAACCGGCTCCCTGATCCCTAACCCCGGGTAGGGATTGGGACCGAGCGGAGGAATTTCCGCATCCACTCCGGTCGGGACCTGCAACAGCCGCGGCGCGCAACCGTGTTCCTTCCACCAGAGCGCGGCGCTTTGATTGGTGAGCACCGTGACCACCCGGCTGCGGCGCGCGATCTCGCGCTGCGTGCCGAACAGCCTTTCCCGCACCGCCCCGAAGAAATGCACGCCTTCGGTCTGCTCGCGGCCGACCACCGATCCGAGCTTGCTGACGATGAAGGGATGCTCACCGCCGCCGTGCGCGACCAGCGTCTCGAACCCGTTGTGGAAGAAGGTCTTCACGACGTCGTATTCGTCCCAGCGCGCGTGCTTCAACGACAGCTCGCGCAAGCGCGGCGCGAGAGCTTTCGGCTGCAGCGTGCGGTCCAGGAAAATGTCTACTTCATGACCGCGCCGGGCCAGCGCTTCCGCCATCCGGATGAAACGTATTCCGTTCATCGCCGCCATGTTGGGCGGGCGCTCCCGCGTGTAAACGCACGCGACGCGCAGCGGCCGCGAATCATCGGGCCGCGACGCCCCGCCGGCCGGATGGGGCCCAGATCTACCGGATCTAGATGTAGTCATCGAAATAGGGCTCCAGGCGGCGGAATACCACCACTCCCGCGGCCAGAGTGATCGCCGAGGTCAACACCGTCATCCCCAGCACCGAGCGCGCCGGAAGAATGCCCTGGGTCAGCGCCTCCCGGTAAGTCTCGATGATCCCCGCCATCGGGTTCAGCAGGTACCATCCCAGCCAGCGCTTCGGCACGTACGAGAGCGGATAGAAACTCGGCGTCAGATAGAACAGCATTTGGATCAACGGGCCCAGCATATGCTCGATGTCGCGGTAGAACACGTTGAGGCTCGAGGTCAGGAGCGAGGCGCCGGTCAGGAACATCACCTGGACGCAAATTATCAATGGCAGCAGCAGGATCAGGAACGAGAACCGGGAGGCGGAAAACAGCATGAAGAGGAACAGAATCGAAAGCGAAATCAGGAAGTGGATCAGACTCGCCCCGATCGCCGAGCAGGGCACGTAGGCGCGGGGGATTCGCACGCGTTTGACCAGGCTCGGGGAGCGCGCGAGCGAGCTGGTCGCGTTGGTAAGCGCCATCGAAAAAAAGGTCCACGGCAGCAGGGCCGAGAGCACAAACACCGGGTAGTTTTTTATATCTAAATGTATTACGCGGCGGAAGACGACAATCAACATCACCATCAGCAGCAGGGGATTGATCACGAACCACAAAATTCCCAGCAGCGCGGTCTTGTAGCGGGCCGTCAGCTCGGCCCAGATCAGATTGCGCAGCAGGTCGTAGGGCTCCAGGAAATCGCCGATTCGAGTCTTCATCCTGCTTCCCTCGCCGACGCCCGTAAGGCCATCGCGTTGAGGCCGTCGAGCCAGTCGGAAAGCGAGTCAACGCACGGCTGCCAGCTCGGGTCGCGCACCGGCGGCAGGTCCTGGGGCCCGAGCCCGGCGATCCGGCGGCGTAGCGTGTCGAGCTTTTCCCAGTGCGGGAATCCGTTCGAGCCGCACGCGCTGACCGCCTCGGGCGCCGAAGTCGCGATCCGCACATTCTCCAGCGCGAGCCACAAGGCCGGAATTCGGCCGGCGATCAGGTCCGCCAGCCGCACCGGCTGATCGAGATAGAGCGCCGACCAGAGCCGGTTGCGCAGGTCTGCCACTGCCACCGCCGCGCTCCGGAGCACCGCCTGCCGCACCGGCCGCGGCCCGTCGTGGCGCAAGTCCTCGCCCCACAGGACCACACCGTGACGCTCGATGTAGTAGCACTCTTCCACCGGCCGCAACGAATCGTACCAGCGCGACCTGGCGCGCCATGCCGAGTGCGTCAGCAGGGTCGGGTAGCGAAGCCGGAAGTAGCGATGCGGAATGCGTTGGTAGGCTCCGGGGCCGGTGAAGAGCTCGCGTATGCGGCGGCAAAGATCGAGCTGCCGGGCGCCGTCCAGATCGTCCGGGACGATAAGATAGATGTGGTACTCGTAGCTGCATCCGGGCACCGCGCCGAGGATCGCGCTCCGCACCGATCCGCCGAGCGATGCGCAAAACGCCGCGATCGCCAGGCACGAATCCACCGCCGCCTGGAGGGTCTCGGGCGCGAGCGTCTCGTCCACCAGAGCCGGCTGGACCTCCTCCGGACAGATTTCGTCGCGGGATTCGCGGCAGAGCGACGTTACCTCGTTCAGAGCGAAGGCCTGTGCGCGGGCCAAGTCGTCGAAGCCGGCCGGCCGCACGCGTCCTTCAAGCGCCGCAGCGGCTGCGGTCTCCAGTATCGGCGAAGATGGCGCGGCCGTCGCCGCCCGCGAAGTAAGCCGTCCTTCGGTCTCCTGATGAATCTGCATCATCTTCTTATAGATGAGCCGGACCGCGCCGAGGTCGAGCGTCCGCTCGAACAGGTCGCGGCAGATATAGCCGTAATCGTGCATGATTCTGCCGAGGTAGGCATTGCGTGGTCCGGGGGCATCTGCGGCGGGTTTTCCGGCCCCATGCAGCCGCGACCATTGGTCGCCGCGCTCATACCACTGCGACGCAAGCCGGCGATGCAACTCGAGCTGGCCGGCGTGCCCAGGTGAAGATCGAAGATTCTGAGCCACGACTGCTCGGCAAGCACAACGTCGGAGAACCGGCCCGCCAAGGCGAAATAGGCCGGCGCGGAAAGCGGGACCGTTTGCGCGCGGAGGTCGAGGTCGCTGCTTCCGAAGCAACGCCGCCCTCGAGGTTGGCATAGATCGACGCTCTGAATCTCGGGTTCACGTTTGAGCCGCCCCATCAGCCATCGCAGCGCCACGCCGTAGGAGACGGAATAGACCGCCCGAAACGGATGATACGGAGCGGTGCGGATAACCGCAGCCTGAACCCGCTTCGCGAGCTTCATAGCACGGAGCGGACGGCTCGCGCCGCGGCTTCGATGTCGCGCCCGAGCACGAGCCGGTAACACTTCGTTTGCGCGGACAGCCGCAGGCTCGCGGCCACCCGCGATCCGACGATCGACGCCTTGCGGAAAAGCTCGAACACGCCTCCCCTCAGGAAGAACTCTACTACCTGCGGCAATCCGAGGCCAAAGACCAGGTTCGCGGTGAGCACGGGCAGTCCGCGGATTCGGCCGATCGGCTCGATCCGCGAAGCCGCTCCGCTGCTCCGAAGACCGACGACCAACGCCCGCGGACGCGCCTCGGCCGCGACGCGGTCCCGGAAATGGCTGAAATCCACCAGCGTCTTGGGCCCTCCCTGGCGCCGATTCATGGTGCGGATATGGCGCGGATCGATCCCGGAGACACAGTCGCCTCGAATTCCGAGCCGCGTGGGAAACGCCCGCAGCATCCCGCGCTGAACGAGCGGCGTGTCGTCGGACAGCAGTTGCACCTCGGGATACTTCAGCAGCTCCAGAGCGAGCGTGGTCTTTCCCCCGGCCTCGGGAAGCAGCACCAGCGCGCCTTGGCCGCCGACCGCCACGCCGAGTGCGTGCACGCGATGGATTCCGCGCAGGTCGTGGAGTTCTCCTATCCGTGAAAGCGCGGTGAGATAGGCGATCTCATAGAGGAGATCTTCGGTCAACGCCCAGATCTCGCCCTGCTCGCGCTCGAAGTCGTAAATCGCCAGCGCCTGGCGATGGTAATCGTTGTAACGGACCGGGCCGTCGTCGTAGCTGAGCGCCTTTGGCGTGACCATCGTGGCGATCCGGTCGGGAATTCGCTCCCACGGCGGAACGCCGGCATGAACCCGGAGCTCGACTCCCGCTCCGGCTGCCGGCGAGGCAAAGAACTCGAAATCGCGAGCCAGACACTCCAGCACTGTCGGCGCCGAGCTTGTGACCGCGAGGCCGACCCCGTAGAAGTTGAACGAGGCTGTATTACCCGAGGCCTGCGGAAAAGCCTCGGTCGCGAGTTCGGCGCTCATTGCAAAGGCCATAGCATCAAAATTGAATGTTGAAGGATTTTTCTGCTGCTGACCGGTCAATTTACACTCTGGCACCTACGAGATCGACCCGCCTCCGGCGTGCCTGACTGGCTGCGGCTTATGCGTTCCATGTGGCTTCGCGGTCGCGCGGACTCATCGAGCCGTAAGCCGCTATCATCTCCCGGATACGATGCGCCAGGCGCTCGCTCTGGCGAACTGAGTTGAATTCCGCCTCGATATGCTTGCGCCCCGCGATGCCATAGCGGCGGCGAAGGGCGGGATCGGCGGCCAGGCGTTCAAGCGCTTCGGCCAAGCCTTCAACGTCGTGCTCCTCGACCAGCAGGCCGGTTCGCTCGTGTAACACCGCCTCCGGAATTCCGCCGTGGCGAGTCGCGACCATCGGCAAGCCGGTAGCCATCGCTTCAAGGATGGTGTTCGGGACGCCTTCGACCTGTCCTTCCGCGGGGACGAAGACGCTGGTTTGAAGACCGATATCGGCGTCGGCGAACTCGGCCGCCAGCGCCTCGACCGGTATCTGGCCACGAAACCGGATCGAGCCGGTCAGCCCGAGCCGAGCTACCAGCGGCTGAATCTCGTTCCGACAATACTCCTGATCGGAAGTCTCGCCGCTTCCGATCAAGTGCAGCGACGCTCCGGGAAAGCGCCCGGCGAACTTGGCGAAGCCGCGGATCGCCATCTCGTGGCCTTTCACGCGCCTGAACCGTCCCGCCATCACGACTTTTATCGGCCCTCCGGTCTTGGGCCGGTCCGCCATCCGGTAGCGGACCAGGTCCACTCCGAGATGATGCAGGAACGTCCGCCCAGGGGGCATCCCGAAATCTATCAAGCGATCGACCAGGTTCTGCGAGACCGCGAGAAAAAAAGCCGCCGGCGCAGAGCGCAACCGGACCGAGTCGGCGATGCGCTGCCGGTCGCGAAGCTGGATATTGGCATCGTCGCCATGAAAGATCACCATGATTGGAACCGCGAGCTGGCGTGCCAGGGTCACCGATCGGGCGCCGAGTCGAAGATGGCCCACTACCGCGTGGATTGGCCCGTAACGCTGCGTCAGTGAGCCCGCAAATGAGGCGGCGACCTCCGGCCGCGACAGCCCCGAGAGGTCCTGATCCCCGACCACGGCCACTTCACTCTCGGTCGCGACAGGGCTGCGTTCATGGTTGAGATCGCGATCGTCCACCGGGAAGTAACCGGGGTGTTGACCGCTTAGAACCACGTTGCGGAAGAATCCGCCCAGGCCCGTGATCGTGCGCCAGACTCCGGGATGATGGCGGCGGCCGAACTTGAAGATGTTGACGTGCAGGACGGTCGGCGGCGTAGCCGGCGCCGTAACAGCGCCATGGCTTGGGGGCGCGGATGCTTCGCTCATCGCTGGGGGGACCGTCGCGGAGATTCACTGGGCTGATTGATCGCATCATCCAGCGCCGCGCAAAGGAAAGCGTCGGACTCATAGCGATCGAGACTGCTTCCCGATTTGCCTGATGTTCCGGCGAAAGGTTGCGTCCCCCAATATGCGCAGGGCATTGCGGCGGATGGAAGCAGGAGTCGCGCGGCGGCGGTTGCCTCGCAGGCCTACGCCATGGAAAGCGATTCTGGCCGAGTTGCCGAATTGATCCGAATTGCGTGGATACGCGAGCATCGGAACCTGCTTGACGATACATTCGCGAAAGGTGCCCGCGCCAGCGTGAGTTATCACCAAATCCGCACTGTCCAGAAGCCGGAGTTGCGGCAGGAAGCTGAAAGCGCGCATGTTCGGGGGCGGCACGGGGAGCGCTGCCAGCGTTTCCTTGCTTCCGGTCGAAATCGCCACGGCTATGTCCGGCAGATCTCTGAAGGCATCGATGATCTTGGAAAGAAACCTGACATCGCTGTTATTCTTTCCTTTCACCGTTCCGACCGAAACGTAAACGAACTTCTGACCGGCCGCCCAGGTGAAGGGAATTTCCGGCTCAATCCGTTTCAGGTCCACCGACGGTCCTATGTACTTGAGATTCTCCGGAAGAGTCTGCGCCCGTGGCAGGTCCATCTCGGGAAGCCAGAGCAGCCACTCTGGTATTGATCGCAAGTGAAGATCAAAGGGTAGCCAATCGACTACTCGTTCCGCGTCCAGCGAGAAATTCGCCTGTTGCGCAATCTCGGCGGCCAGATGCTCGTGCATATATACGCCTGCATATCTCGTGGCGAGTTGCGCCATGCGGCGAGCGCCGTAGCTCAGGCGGCGGCCGAGCCAGGCGAGACGAACAAGCGCGCGACGCGAAAGGGCTTCGCCCGGAATCAAGGCGGAGGTGTAGGGCGGAACCATCGCGTCCGGTGTAGACGGCGCTTTCGTGCTCAGTACGACCGAGGGCATCCCGCGCTGGAAAAAAAGCGGCCCGTAGCCCAGGAGAAATGGATCGAAGATCACCAAATCCGGCCTGAAGGCGAGCAGGTTCAAGTCAATCGCCAGCTCGACCCGGCGAATCGAGTTGCGAAGCTGTCGTGCTCGCTGGCGCCTGACTATGGTCTCCTGGATCGGGGCGTAGCGCGCCTGGCGAAACCGATGCAGGCCGTTCGGATAGCGGGACCAGATGTCGTCAAGTGGCCGGAAGTTGAAGCCCTGGGATGTAACCATTGCGCCGGTGGCGGAATCACCCCAGTACTCGACCGAACATCCAATCTTCTCCAGCCTGCGCGCGACACCAAGCGACGCGTAGATGTGACTGGGAAACCGGTCGATGAGGAAAACCGCTCGCTGTATCAAGCCACGAGTTGCACCGCTGGGAATCGGGCGTCCAGGCACCCGCGAGATTGCATCGAGCATCAGACTGATTCCGCCGACCTGAACAATTTACTTCCTTCGGGTCTGATTCGAGCATGGTCTTATCGCGCCCTTGCACCGGAAGCCAAGTAGCGAGCGATGCGAGGGAGGCTTCAGCCCAAAGGTTCGGCCGCTGCACAAGCACAGGTCGATTCGGCCTCCGATGGCTGGGTATAGAGAACCTATCACGATGCGGCGTGGCCGTTGGCCGCACCGATCTCCAGACCCGACCACAAGTTGAGCAGGCGATCGACCTGGCCGCCAAGCGAGAAATTCGCCTTGATGCGGCGTCGCGCCGCCCGGCCCATTTCCGCTCTGAGCCGGGGATTCGAGAGCAGCCGCTCGAAGGCGTCCGCCATTGCCGGCGCGTCGCCCGGCGGCGTGAGCAGACCGGTCACGCCGTCTTCGACCAGCTCTGGAATGCCGCCGACACGCGTAGCGACCACCGGCACTTCGCACGCGCCCGCTTCCATCAGGCTCACCGGCATGCCCTCGCTGTGACTGGACAGGACTGCGATCGCCGCGCGCCGCAACCACGCCAGGACGGTGGCTCGCTCGGCTTCGCCAATCATTTCGACCAGCAGCTCGAGGTTGAGCTGCGCCCGAATTCCGATCGAGCTCATCGTGCGAGAGCCGGCGCCGAGCATGGCGCAGCGGAAATTCACGCCCCGGTCCCGCAAAGCCGCACACGCTTCAAGCAGCAGTCCCAGGTTCTTGACCGGCTCATGCCTCGCTACGCACACGATCAGCGGCGGTTGCGCCGCATCTTGCGGGCCCATCGCGACCGGCGTCCCCGGTTCGCGTTCGCGCGGGCAAAAGATCGCGGTATCCACACCGCAAGGGATCACCCAAATGCGCTCGCGCGGAACGCCAAAGCTCGTCGCGATGTGGCGCGCGTTTGCTTCCGAAACGGTGACCACTGCGGCCGCCGCGGCTGCTCGCTCGGCAAAGTCGCGCGGCGGCTTGTCGTAAATGTCGAAGCGGTGAGCAGTGAAAGTGAAGGGTACATCGATCTCGGCGGCCAGCGCGCGTGCAGTGGCGGTCGGCCCGGTGGCAAAGTGGGCATGGATCAGGTCAGGCTGAAATTCGCCGAGCGCGAGGGGAAAGTTCGCGGCGCCATAAACGGTGAGTCGGTCCAGCCCATAGTCTGCGATGAAGCGGTGACGCAAGGTTTCATACGGTTCGTCCAGTGACAGCACGCGGACTTCAAGGCCGCGCTGGCGCAACTCGGCCAATTCCCCGGCAATAAAGGTTTCGGAGAGCTTCGGAAAATGCTTGACGATGTATGCGATACGGCATGCGGTCATGGAGCGATCAGATCGGATGCCGCGCGAATTGCGGAGCCTCGTCGGTAATATCGAACCAGGGGGCCTTATTGCCGACGAAGATGTGTTGCGCCGGACGAATGCCGGGATCGTCGTCGAGCGCGCCAGCCGGCAGGCAGACCCGATCTCCCAGCACGCTCGGCACCGCGCTCCCGCACACCAGGCAGAAATCCCGGCGATATCCCGGCGGCTGGTCGCGAACGGGAGCGACGTAGATTTTCACGAGCGATTCGCCGGAGACCCAGCGGAAATCCGCGGTGCGGCACATGATCTCTGCCCCGAAGGCGGAGCCACTCGATTTCCTGCATCGCGAGCAATGGTCGAGGACGAAGTCGCTCAATGGTCCGCTAACCTCGAATCGCACTGCGCCGCACAAACAGGATCCTCTTGTCACTGTGCCCTCCGTTGGGTCGCCTCCGCGGGCCCGATGCTCCCGGGATCACTTCATTCTCGGCGCCGCTGCGATTCAATACTACCGGACACCGGCCACAGGGTCACGACCGCGAGGGTGAAAGTCTTCCCGACGCCGTGGCAAGCTTTCACGGCGGTCCTGCGGTGAGTCTTAATCGATCGCAGCATCTCGGCCTCCCGCTCCCAAAGGCTCACGCCCAGTAGGTGGTTCGCGAATCGAACTGGATCGCTGATCACTGTCTTCAGGGATGATTTCTGTTGCGTCGAAAGTTCGTGATTATTCTTCATCGTCATCCGCTATTGCGTGATCTGTTCGGCGATCGCATCGAAAGACAGGCCCATGCGGGCCCGCTCGCCGATGCCGGCCCCGAAGGCCACGCCATTTCGCCATTCAATCGCCGACCCGGGATCAGGTGGGTTCCTCAGGTATTGAACGAGGCGGGCAGCGCGATCAGATCGCCGTCGATTGCGACCGCCTGATCCGCCAGCGGCCGTTGCAAGCGGGGCTCCTCCGGTGTGACGAATCGCTCGTAGCCCAGGTCAATCAGCGCCTGCACCAGGCTGGTCCGGGACGTGCCTGCGGCGCGCATCGCGGCCGAATTCATTTCGATTAGCATCGCTGGCGCGGTGGCCCGTATCAACTGGCCGGCGCCAAGAAGAAAGGCTCGTTCGCCGCCCTCGATGTCGAGCTTGATGAAGGCTCGACCCGGAAGGCGCCGCCAATCGATCACGTTGTCGATTCGGCGCATCGCCACCTCGATAGTCCGATGCCGCGAGGTCGCCGAATAGCGATCGAACAGGCTTGCGGAGCCGGAGGTTGCCAGCGGGACGTAAAATTTGACCTGCTCCGAACGGTCGCCGCAGGCGATTTGATGAACCTCAAATCTGGCCTCGCTGTGCGCCAGCGATCGCCTGAGAAGACCCGCCAGTCTCGGCTGAGGCTCGATCGAGACGACTAGCCCGTCGCGGCCGACCAGTTTTGCCGCGACAATCGAGAATGATCCGTGATTGGCGCCGACATCGATGAAGCTGTCGCCCGGCCGCACGAAGGGCCGGAGCAGGCCCGGCAGGCTGCTCAGCTCGTCCGGAATGCGCAGGAAACGGGGGTCCTGAAGGTCCAGGAACACCGTCGCATCTCCAACCTTGAGCGCGATGGTGCCGTCGTCCGCCGCGATACGCCGGCGAAACGCGATGATCGCTCGCAGCAGCATCTCGGCTCCAATCGGGCCGTAGCGCTGCGCGCCGCAGTAGCGGGCAAAAAAACGATAAGCTAGCGGCAACTGTCGAGCCAGGGCCGGATCGGACAACCAGGAAATCGTCGGCCGCCGGTACAGCCACGACCCCGGGCTCTCGACCAGAAACTCATTCAGGAACCGGGCGCCGGGCATCGCGGCGATGGCCTGCCGGAGCCTCATTGAGAGTTGCCGATCGGTGCGTGAGCGCACAGGCTGAGCTTCCTCGTCGGCCATGTTAGCTCAGGCCGGGCGCAGATATGCACTCCAGCGAAGAGGGTATTGGCAACCTCGCCAACCGGCGACGCGTTCGGCGCGACGCCGTGCTAGCATCGCGAGAACATGGACTCTTTTTTGGAACCAATAGAGTGGCCATGACGCTGCAACCGGGATCGAGGAGACCCGGGCAGGACATCGCCGACCAAGCCCCGTTCGGCCGGGCGCTGAGGCGGCGTCCATACGGAGGCGCGGATGTCGCGGTCCGTGAACTGGTTCGTTCCCCAATGTTCGGGGTCGGTGAGATCGATTTCACCGTGGTCATCCCGACTTACAATCGTCCGCAGCAATTGATCCAATGCCTGGACGCAATTTCCATGCAGGCGTATCCCAAGACCCGTTACGAGGTCATCGTGGTTGACGATGGTAGCAATGAGAGCATGGAGGCTGCGGTCGCCCCGTTTCTTGGCCGAATGAGCATCGTATTGCTCCGCCAGCCGAATTCCGGCCCGGCGGATGCACGAAACGCCGGCGCCGCAGTGGCGAGGGGGCACTATGTTGCGTTCACGGACGATGACTGTTGAACCCGACCCAAGCTGGCTCGGCGCTCTGGCGAAGAGTGTCGCGGCAAACCCGGGCTGTGCGGTCGGCGGCCAGACCATCAACGGCCTTCCCGAAAATCTGTTTTCAACTGCCAGCCAACACGTGCTCCAGTGTTTGTATCACTATTTGAATCCGGATGAGGAAGATGCCCTATTCCTCGCCTCAAGCAACCTGGCCTTTCCGAGAGCGCGCTTCATCGAGATTCAGGGCTTCGACCCCAGGTTTCCGTGGGCGGCCGCCGAAGACCTGGAACTGTGCGATCGTTGGCGAGGGCAGCACGGCCGCATCGTGTATACGCCGCACGTACTCGTTCATCACTTCCACCGGCTGAACCTGAAGACTTTTTTTGCCCAGCACTTCAACTATGGCCGGGGCGCGCTGATATTCGGCGACATCAAGCGCCGGCGCGCGGGAAACCCAACACCGGTCACCCGCCCGCCTTTCTACTTGAAACTGCTCAGCTACGTGTTCGCCAATGAGCGCGGCTTCCGCGCCGTTGTACTGGCAACGTTGGTCGAACTGTCCCAGGTAGCCATGCGGTTGGGTTATCTGGGCGAGTTGTCTTTCAGCTTGCTGAAACGTGGCCGGCGCCGGGATTCGAGGGACCAACGGAAAGGAGTTCCGATCCAACCCGTGGCGCCGGATGAGCAGGCCGCAAGCTCTCGAAGGTGATGGGTCTGGTCCGCAGACTCGCCTATGAACTGAGGGCTCGGGCACTCGATTCGCTCTTCCACCCCTTGGTAGCGCCGTTAAGGTCCTCCGCATACTTCGTGGTATCGATCGCGTTGCGGCCGCTCCTGCGCGGCTCGTCATTTGCGCTCCTGTGCAGGTCTCACCGCATACTGTTGAGCGCCTGGCCTCGCGCCTTTGTCGGCCTGGCTCAACGCAATGATCGAAAGGGTGCTGAGGCGCGCCTGCGAAGCCGGCGGGATCCTCGAGTCGGTCGCGGCTGCTCACGCGCAGGTGCGCGAATCTGACCCGGCCCTTGCCCGGAAAGCGGGAATCGTTCTGAAGGCTCCGCGATTCGACGGCGGGCGCGTGGTCGAAAGGGGCGCGCTCCTGCTCAAGTACACGGAGAGTTCGGATTCCTTCCGGCGCTGCGCAGAGATGCCCTCCATACTCGAGCGCTATGCGTTGATTATCGAACCAAGCTGGTCGGGCTACGCAGATCCCAAGCTGTTGTCATTCTGCATTTTCCGCGATCACCCGATTGTCGTGATGTCGCCTTGCCAGGCGGACCATCAGTTTCTCGAGCGCCTGGGAACCAATCTGCGGCCTATCCCGACCGGCGCCAGCGATTGGGTCGACCCGCGGGTCTTCCGTCCTCTGGAGGGACTGGAAAAGCGGTTCGACGCTGTCATGATCGCGCGGTGGACGCCGCCGAAACGCCATCACGTTCTGTTTCGGGCGCTTCGGAGAATCGGCGATCCTTCTTATCGGGTTGCCTTGGTGGCCGGCAACATCGCGGGCGACACCGATCGGTCGTCAATTCTGCGGATGATCGATGACTGCTGTCTGGCTAACCAGATAACGATATTCGAGGACCTCGAACCCGCCGCAGTCAATGAGGTTCTGAACCAATCGAAGGTCAACGTTCTTTTGTCCCGGCAGGAAGGAAGTAACCGTTCGCTGTTCGAGGGGTTCTTCGCCGGCGTGCCGGGTCTGGCGCTCGCGAATAACGTCGGTATTCCAACCACGCACTTCAACCCGCAGACCGGGCGCTTGATCGCCGAGCATGAGTTAGCCGCCGCGTTGCTCTATTTTCGGAATCACTGGCCGGAATTCGATCCAAGGCCGTGGGCGATGGCCAACATCGCACCGGAGGTGACAACCTCAAAGCTGAATCTTGTTCTGAGACAACTCGCGGAACAAAGACACGAGCCCTGGACGCGAGACATCGTCTGCAAGTGCAATTGTCCCAGCTTGCGTTATTACCCGGACCAGAGTGCCGGCCACGGATTCGCCACGATGGAGGATCTGCTGGCGGAGTTCCCCGCACACGCTCTGGTGGCCAACCGCGATAGCGGTCAGCGCTGAAAGCTTGCTTCTCTTGACGAGACCCCGGTCTCTTGGATGAGACGTTGGTCTCTTGATGAGACAGGTTTGTGACGCTCGGTTGGCATTTGCGACATAATGCCAGAAGTCCCCGCACCAGTGCGTGCTCGGGCGGGGAATTGCCTGCTCCGTCCCAACATCAGAATTTTCGCGCTTGGGGACATTGGCCCTCCTGGCCGCGTTGCCGAGAGGATGCCATTCGCGCGGTCGCCGCACTCGAGCGCGGCCACGCCGAGGCCGCTCAGCAGGAATTTCCGTTCTGAATCCCGAATCAGACCCCACCGGTTGTCGATTCTGCGGATTTCTCTCCACGGCGAGGTGACCCGGGCCCCTTCGCCGATGCTGGCCGCGAAGGCCGCCTCATTTCGCATTCAATCGCCGACCGCCGAGCAAAGCTGGCTGAAGAGCACGCGGCGTCGAAACGCGTGCATCCTTAATAATGGAATGGGAGCGGCCCTGTCAGCCCCCCGGGCTGCTCAGCTCACGAACTCGGGCATTATCTCTGTGGCAAAGAGCTCGAGCGTGTCTTGCGAGAGGAAGCTGAGGAAGAAGTAGGTGATGCCGAGCGTTTCGATTCGCGAGCGCAGCTCGCGCGTGGCCTCCTCCACCGTGCCGGCCAGCACATGAGGCGAGCGGCGCGCCGCCTCGATATCGTTGACCCCCATCGCTATCGCGGTCGCCTGCACCATCGCCTCGACCGCGCTTTTGTCGCGCGCGGCCAAGACGAAGCTGTTGCCCGAGAGCTCGAATCGAGTCAGGGCTCCTGCCCGCGGCCTTGGCGTAGCCGCGCAGGGTCTCGATCCGCCGGCCGAGCTCGGTCTTGTCGAACTTGAGCGCCTCGCTCAGATCGAGTTCCCCACGCGTGAAGGGCGGAATCAGGTTGGCGATATCGGCCTCGGCGGCCGTGATCTTCAGCACTTCGTTGCCCGAGCCGCCAACCAGCAGCGGAGGATGGGGCTTCTGCACCGGCTTGGGGTAGTTGTAGGCTTTGGCAATCTTGAAGTAGCGTCCCTGCCAACTCGGCTCGTCCTCGGTCCACATGAGTTTGAGCACCTTGATCCCTTCGGCGAGCTGCTCGATGCGCTCGGCATTGGAGAGATAAGGATAGTTGTAGGCCTGGTACTCCTCGCGGAACCATCCCGCGCCGACCCCGACCGTGAGCCGCCCGCCGCTGATGTGGTCCAGCGTCGAGGTCATCTTGGCCAGCAGCGCCGGGTTGCGGTAGGACATCGAGGTGACCGTTTGCACCAGTCGCACGCGCCGGGTCAGGCCCGCCAGCGTCGCGAGCGTCATGTAGCACTCCAGGCGCGGCGTCTGCCTAGTCTCCATCAGCCCCCGCATGAAGAAGTGATCGTCCAGCGAGATCGCGTGAAAGCCGAGCGCCTCGGCGCTCTCCGCCATCGCGCGAGTTTCGGCGAAGTCCCGGCTCGGCAAGGTCACAGCGAACTTGATCTGACGCATCTGAGCGCTCCTCCGTGGCCGACCGCGAGAACCGGCCGAGTGGTACCGGGAATCTACGCCAAGCTAACATTACACCGATGGCTAAGGGAGCGCCGCGACGAGTTGCATGTATGCGGTCTACTTTGTAGCAAGTATCAGCGGCGATGGAGAGGGCGCCGGGATCGTCCTGACGCTGCGGAATCCCGCCTCTTTCAACCATGTACGGTACTCGCGCATCGTGAAAACGTCCGCGCCGGGCGTCGCGCGAATCAGCATGTTGAGCCCGAATAGCATCGGTATCACCGGCCCGGTCCGTTCGTCATTCGGGATGAAATCCGCGATTAGAAGCTGGCCCTTGTCCTTGAGGGCAGAGGCGGTTTTCCGAATCAGCTTCTGCCCCCACTCGGCGCCCTCGCCATGGATGATGTGGCCGAAGATCGCGAGGTCGTACTTGTTGCGCCCGAAATCCAGCTCGCGAAGATTCCCTTCGATGTAGTCGTAGCGATCGCCAACTCCGTAGCGCGCTGCGTACTCGCGGGTTATCGCGGTGACTGCCGGGAAATCCACCACGGTCACGCGCGCCTTTGGGCTGGCTTGTGCAAAGGGAAGCGACCACGCCCCCGAGCCGGCTGCCACATCGAGGATCGCTGAAATTCTCCTTACCCGCGCCGCTCCGATCGCCGCTACCGCCGCCTTGGCCGGTACGTAGCTCATCGGAAATATCACCCGCACCAGCATCGTGAAAAACTGGACCGCCGTTTCGGCTCCGGGCGGCGCGAGCGGCCGTCCGGAACGGACGACGTCTGCCAGTTGCGAAAAGGCCATCGCGCCGCCCTTGACGAACTGTGCCCCACCTTCGAAGTAGAGCTCGCCCCCGCGCGCCAGGAAGGTTGCCGAGACAGGCTCCAGCGAGTACAGGTCACCCTTGCGGCGGAGGTACTTGAGCGCCACCAGGACGTTCCAGCAGGCGGCGCATCGCGCTGGAGTCCGCTCGGGCCGCCGCTGCGACTTCGGCGGCGGTGCGCTTGCCGTCGGCAATCAGCGTGAACACGTCCAACTCCAGACCTGCCGCGATCGTCAGTGACTTCCACGTGCCGTAAATGTCGTTGGTCAGCGGAATCGGTGACGGAGTCCTGGTCTTCGCCATCCCCGGAATTTCCTCCGTGATGAGGCTCGCATCAACGCCACGCGGTTTGC
>CAWBYV010000029.1:0-17499 GCA_963793115.1 uncultured delta proteobacterium | reverse complement strand
ACTGCGGTATGGCATCGGCCACATTTCGCGTCATGCTGCGCTGATGAGCCCGACCCAATCCGCACATACCATGAACGCGATTCAGCGGGTCCTGATTGAACGGACGCGCCTCGGCGTGCCGGCGATATTCCACGAGGAGAGTTGCGCCGGCGATCTTGCGCAGGATGCGTCGTGCTTTCCGGTTCCGCTCGCGCTTGCCGCAACCTTCGCGCCCGAGCTGATTGAGCGGATGGGCGCCGCCATTCGCCGTCAGATGCTCGCCGTCGGCGCGCGCCACACGCTCGCGCCGGTCGCCGATGTCGCTCGCGACGCGCGCTGGGGCCGATGCGAAGAAACCTTCGGCGAAGACACTTATCTCGTCGCGCGGATGGCCGTCGCCTACGTCAAGGGCGTGCAGGGCAGCGCATTAGCGTCCGGCGTGATCTGCACCGGCAAGCACTTTGCGGGCTACAGCCGCTCCGAAGGCGGGCTCAACTGGGCGCCCTCGCCTGTTCCGCCCCGCGAGCTGCTGGACACCTTTATACCGCCGTTCGCCGCGATGATCGCCGAGGCCAACCTGCGCTCGATCATGAACGCGTACCAGGAGATCGACGGCGTTCCCTGCGGCGCATCACGCTTTCTGCTGAGCGATCTGCTTCGCGGCCAGCTCGGCTTCACCGGTACGGTAGTAACTGACTATTATACGCTGCCCTCACTGCATAATTACCACAATATCGCTGCCGATCGCCGGGAAGCCGCCAGGCTCGGCCTCGAGGCGGGACTGGACGTGGAGCTGCCACATCTCGACGTGTTCGGCGAGCCGCTGAAGGAAGCGATCGAAGGCGGAGAAGTGACGATAGAGTTGATCGACCGCGCCGTCCGGCGCGTCCTGCGGGCCAAGTACGAGCTTGGCCTGTTCGAGAATCCCTACGTCGATGCCTGCGCAGCCCCTGCGCTATTCGACACGCCCGGCGATCGTGCGCTGGCGCGCGAGATCGCGTGCAAATCGATCGTCCTGCTCAAGAACGAACGTGGCCTCCTGCCGCTCGATCCCGGCCTCAAGCGCGTCGCGGTAATCGGGCCGACGTGCGATTCCAAGCGGCTGCTCCAGGGCGACTATCACTACCCGACTCATCACGAGATTCTGTTCGGCCCGATCGCCGAGCGCGGCGCAGGGCAAGTTGAAGTCGGAGCCGAAGCCGGAGCAGAAGGCCATCAGCTCGAAGGCAGCGCCGCGCCGGTGATGGAAGGCCGGGCATCGGGCGCCAGCGATTTGTCCGGCACGCTTGCGGCCGCGCGGCGGATGCCGGCTGACTTGAGCACGCGATTCCCGCGCATGGTGACGCCGCTCGACGGACTGCGCACTGCGCTGGGTTCAGCCGTCGAGATCAGAACGGCTCATGGCTGCAACGCCTTCGACGACGATCGCTCGGGTTTCGCCGAAGCGGCGCAGGTCGCTCGATGGGCCGAGATCGTGGTGCTCTGCGTGGGCGGCAAGTCCGGTCTGGCGCGGGGATGCTCGAGCGGCGAGGCCAACGATCGCGCGACGCTCGCGCTTCCCGGCGTGCAGGAAGAGCTGGTCGCGGCGGTGGCCGGCGCAAGCAAGCCAATCCTGCTGGTAGTGATCGACGGACGCCCGCTCGCGCTCACGGCCGCGGTCGAAAGTGCCGGCGCCGCGCTATATGCATTCCCGCCGGGCGAGGAGGGCGGAACCGCCATCGCCGACGTTCTGACCGGGCGCGTCAACCCTGCGGCGCGCATCCCCGTTTCACTCCCGCGCGACCAGGGTCAGATGCCGCTCTACTACTCGCACAAGCCCTCGGGACAGCGCAGCCAGTTCTGGGGCGACTACGCCGACCTGAGCTGCAAGCCTCTGTTCCCGTTCGGGCATGGGCTCAGCTATTCGACCTTCACTTACTCTGACGGCAATTTGGATGCGATCGAGGTCGCGCCCGATTCGGGCCTGCGCATCGCGATTTCGATCGCGAACGATGGCCCGCGTGACGGCGAGGAGATCGTGCAGCTTTATCTGCGCGACCTGGCCGGCAGTGTGACTCGTCCGGTGATGGAGCTGAAAGGATTTGCGCGGGTCGCGCTACGGTCGGGCGAAAAGCGGCGCGTGAGCTTCGGGCTCGACATGAGCCAGGCCGCATTTCACGGCCGCGACCTGAGCTTCGCGGTCGAGCCCGGCGACATGGAGATCATGCTGGGCGCCTCGTCGCAGGATATCCGCTTCACGGCGGCGTTCCGAATCGCCGGCTCGCGCCGCCGCCTGAACCTGCTGGACGTGAAGCCTACGTCGGTCGAGGTTTCCTAAAGCGCGGCTCGCGGCCATCGTAAGCCGGAATAGAATCGTATAGGCCGAAGGACCCGGGGTCCCTCGGTTCGCAGACTCGCTCGGGATGACAACCAAAGAGAGAGCAGAATTCACCGCCGGCGTTGTTGCGCAAGATGTCGGTGCGCCCGAACCCCACTTCACACCACCCCTTCACCGCTTGACCACCTTAGCCGCACCAATCACGATCGGGTTCGTTCCGGGCGTCGCGCGGCCATCTTCCGCCTCGCAACCATCACCGCCAGGCCGCGCGGGCTCCCAAACCATGTCGCCATCGCGAGTCCATACCCACGGGCGCGTCCCCGGAAATCGGCCAGAACCCGACCCTTCGCAATCCTCCTCGTCGCCTCCACGCCACCAGCAACGCCGGCGGTCTGCGGAAATAATTAACAGCCGCCGGGCCGGAATTCAACTAGCTGACGGAAAATACTACTGATAGACGCAGATGGGCGGGCGGGCAGGACGCCGTCAGGACTCAACCAAGCGTGTGATACAGATTGTAGACTCTCTCTACCATACGATGCAATGTCGGGCGTTGGCGCCGGACGAATCGGCGCTCCGGCGGCGCCCCAAGCGGCGGTTTGCCGCCGCGCACCGAATCGGTAGGATCGCTCCGCATGAGCGATGCAAATATTGGATGGGAGCCGGCGCGATGATCCTCAAAGTTGCACGCCTCGGTCATCCGCGGGTGCGGACCGTGGCCGCACCTGGTGGCGGCCGAGCGGATCGGGACGCCGGAATTCCAGAAGCTGCTCGACGACATGGTCGAGACGATGCACGAGTACAGCGGCGTCGGGCTGGCGGCCCCGCAGGTCCATCTGTCGCTTCAGGTTGCGGTGCTCGAATGCGAGCATAACCCGCGCTACCCCGGCGCGCCGCCGATTCCGCTCACCGTGATCGTCAATCCGGTCGTGACCGTGCTCGATCGCACGATGGTCGAGGACGGGGAAGGCTGTCTCAGTATCCCCGACCTGCGCGGGTCGGTGCCGCGATTCAGGAGCGTGCGCGTGCAGGCGCTGGGACGCAACGCGGAGCCGCTGGATTTCATCGCAACCGACTTCCACGCCCGCGTGATCCAGCACGAGACCGACCATCTGAAGGGCGAGGTCTATCTGGATCGGATGGCGGACCTGCGCTCGCTCAGCTTCCTCGCCGAGTTCCAGCGCTTCGGCCAACGCTTCGGGCCGGCGCCGCCGGACAGCAAGGGCTAGGCGGCTGTCACTTCGGCGGAAAGGGCAGCAAATTTCCTTCTTCCTTGGGCGGGACCTTGCCGGTCAGCTTGGCCTTTTCGATGGTCTCGCGCAGTGCGTCGTTGTCACGCGTCAGCCGGGTCTCTTCTTCCTGCACCTTGGAGAGCTCGGCGTTCAGGCGCGCGTTGTCGCTGGTGAGCTTCCCGAGCTGCGCGCCCAGATCCGAGATCTGTCCGGCCTGACTGTCCTGAATCGCGCGCTCCTGCCCGTACCATCGCCATCCAATCAGGATGGCGATCAACGCGACGAGCAGACCGCCGAGCAAAAAACGAAGCATTGCCGATGCGTCCGGAACTTCGATTCTATCCGGGACTTCGATTCTAGCTGAGGCGCTTATGATCCGAAACCGCGGCGCTGCGCGTACCGGCCGGGACCGGTGAATTGACAGTCCCGGCCGCGGGTTTCTACAATGACTCGCGTCTCGCACGCATCAAGCGCGACCGCAACCGCGCCTGACCGCGGTCGCGCCGCGTCAGCGATCCTGGCCCGGCCAGACATCTTAACTAACCGGCCAACCGGCAAGACAGGGACTGCACTGATGATCGAGGTCAAAGACCTCACGAAGTATTTCGGACCGACACTGGCGGTCGATCGGGTGTCCTTCAAGGTCGAAAAGGGCGAGATCATCGGCCTGCTCGGCCCCAACGGCTCGGGCAAGACCACGATCATGAGGATCCTGACCGGATTTTTCCCGCCCACTTCCGGCCAGGCCTTTATCGCCGGTCTCGACGTGGCCCGCCATTCGCTCGAAAGCCGCCGCCGCATCGGCTACCTGCCCGAGAACATGGTGCTCTATCCCGACTTGAGCGTGACCGCGCTGCTCGAGTTCGGCGCGCGCGTGAAGGGACTCGATCGAGCCGGCACGCGCGATCGAATCGAGTTCGCGATCGCGCACTGCGGACTCGCCGAGGTGCGCAAGAAGCTCATCGGCAAGCTCTCCAAGGGCTACCGGCAGCGGGTCGGAATCGCGCAGGCGATCCTGAGCGACCCCGAAGTGCTGATCCTCGATGAACCGACCGTCGGGCTCGATCCGCGCCAGGTAGTCGAGATCCGCGAGCTGATACGCTCGCTCGCCGGGCGCTCGACGGTGCTGCTTTCGACCCATATCCTGCCCGAGGTGAACATGACCTGCCGGCGCGTGATCATAATCGACCGGGGCAGAATCGTCGCGCAGGACACGCCCGAGAGCCTCACCGCGAAGCTCCAGGGCAGCGAGCAGACGCTGGTTTCAGTCGCCGGCCCCGCCGAGCAGGTGCGGTTGGCGCTGGCCTCGCTCGCGGAAGTCGAGCGGCTCGAGGAACGGTCCGCCCCCGACGGGGTATGCAGCTTCGTCGCTTTCGCCCGCGGCCACGGCGACGCCGCACGCTCGGCGATCGCGCAGAGCGTCGTGAATCACGGATGGAGCCTGCTGGAGATCAAGCCCGTGGCGTTCAGCCTCGAGGACCTGTTCATACGGCTAATTACGAAAGAAGAGACGAAAGAAGATCCGAAGGAAGACCATGTCTGAGCGGGCAGCCGCACTTGAGATCGCGCCGGCCCGGCGCGGGGATGCCGCCGCCGCGCGCAGCCCGATGCGGATCGGATTCTCCGTGCGGCGCACGATGGCCGTGGCGCGCAAGGAGTTGCGCTCCTACTTCGCCTTCTCGTTGATCTACATCCTGTCGGCCATCTTCCTGCTGATCTCCGGCTGGTACTTCTACACCGACCTGGAGTTCTTCGAGACCATGTCGTTCGCGCAGGATATCCTCCAGAATTACTGGGCCCTGCTGTTGAGCGACATCCGGCTCTGCCTGCTGCTCACCCTGCCGTTCATCACGATGCGGCTGTTCGCGGAGGAGCGCAAACTCGGCACGATCGAGTTGCTCTACACCTATCCGCTGCGCGACACCGAGATTTTCTGCGGCAAGTTCATCGCCTCGATGGTGATATTCCTGATGATGCTCGGGCTCACGCTGGTCTACCCGGCCTACCTCCACAGTATCCATCGCTTCCCGCTGCTGCCGCTGGCCGCGGGCTACCTGGGGCTGGTGCTGCTCGGATGCGGCTTTATCGCGTGCGGGATGTTCATCTCGTCGCTGTGCGAGAGCCAGGTCGTGGCCGGCGTTGCGACGATCGCGCTGCTGCTCTTCTTCTGGATTCTCAACTGGAACGAGGCCTCGTTCGAGAGCCGGCTCGGTGACGCGGTGCGGTCGGTGTCCCTGTTCGATCACTTCGAGCCCTTCGCCAAGGGCGTCATCGATAGCTGGCACGTGGCGTTCTTCCTGTTCTTCATCGCGTTCTTCAGCTTTCTCACGCTGCGTTCGATGGAGGCGCGCAAGTGGACCGGCCGCCGCTAGAATCGGCCCCGTCGCCTGGACGCGCGGCGCTCTGGAAGAACTACGCGCTGTTGGCCTACACCGCGATCGTGCTCGCGGCGCTGATGGCGGTTCTCAATCTGATCGTCTTCGATCACAACCTGCGTATCGATCTGACCCCGACCAAACGCTTCACGCTGTCGGGGTTCGACCGGCGCGTGCTCGATAATCTCAACCAGAACGTAAAGGTGATGTGCTTCGTCAGGAGCGAGGACCCCGAGTACAAAGAGCTCGAAGATCTTCTGTTCAGGGTGGCGGCCTACACGCCGCGGGTCTCCTACCAGATAATCGACGTGAACAAGGCGCCCGGCCTGGCCCGCCAATACGGCGTTTCGACCTACGGGGAGGTGGTGGTCGAGTCCGAGGGCCGCCGGCGCGACTTCGACAACGCCCGCTCCGACATTCTGATCCCGGCTATTCTGGAAACCACTCACGCCTCCAACAAGAAGCTTTATTTTACCGCCGGGCATGGCGAGCGCGACGTGTTCGACACCAATCGCGAGCTGGGTTACTCCTCGCTGAGCGGCCTGCTGCAGCAGAACAACTACCAGCTCGACAACCTGTCGCTGTTCGCCAGCGGCGTGCCCGATGATGCAGCGATGCTGATAATCCTCGGGCCGCGCAAGGACTTCCTGCCCGAAGAGCTGGCCTCGCTCGCACAATACCTGGCCCGCGGCGGCCACTTGATCGTGATGCTCGATCCATACGCCGCGCCGAGCCTGGTGAAATTCCTCGAGCATTACCACGTCGATTTCATGGACCGGGTGATCGTCGATCCGGCCTACCGGCTCACCGCCGGTGAAATCCTGACGACCCAGATTCCGCTCCGGTCCGAGGACAACGTGATCACGCGCTCGATGGGCGGGGCGGCGGTATTCTCGATGGCGCGCGGGGTCGCGACCGACGGCGCGCCGGGTGCGCCCGCGCCCGACGGATTGCAGCTCCAGCGCGTCAGCGTGATGCTGCGTTCCTCGCACGAAAGCTGGGCCTCCGGCGACGACAAAGCGGTCACCACCGGAATTACCGAGTATAAGGCCGGCCGCGACCTGATGGGGCCGGTGCCGGTCGGCGTCGAGGCCGACCTCGCGCCCCCGGACAAGGCCCACGTGCCCGTGAACCAGATGACCAGAATCGTCGCGTTCGGCGATTCCGATTTCGCCTCCAACCAGTTCTTCGAGATGCTCGGCAATCGCGACCTGATCGTGAACGCGGTCAACGAGCTGGCCGGCGACGAGATCCTGATCGCGAGCCGCGAACGCATGAGCGCCGCGGGCGCCGCCTTCTATGTCACCGACCAGCAGGCGCGTCATGCCTTCATGCTGGGCGTCGTTTTGGAGCCGGCCTTGATGTTCGCGATCGGACTCGTGGTATTCGCGCGCAGAAGGTTCTTCGTATGAGCGCGCGTCCCGCAATTTTGTTCACGCTTCTGCTGGCGATCCTGTTGCCCTACTACGTGCTGGCCGACCGGCCGCAGGTGCGCGAGCGCGAAATCGCGCACGAGCGCGCGAGCCTGCTCGATTTGAGCGCGGTCGATGCGGTCACGATTACGCGCGGCACCGAGAAGCTCGAGTTCCGCAAGACTGCCGACGGCAAGCTCTACACGATCGTCGCGCCGCCCAACGCGTTCGCGCCGCAGGACCTGATGAGGGCGCTGACCGCGCTGCTGGTCGAGGCCGGCAACGTCGAAGTCGTCTCCGACGATCCCAACGCCCTCGCGCAATTCGGGTTGGACCATCCGCAGTTCGAAATCGAAATCGAAGCGCCGGGAAAGAAGGAGCCAATCCGCCTGGAGATCGGCAGCGAGAATCCCCCCCAGACCGCGGTCTACGCCCGCGTCGCGAATTCGCCGAAGGTCTTTTTGCTCGGCCGCAACCTGGAGTACTACCAGGACCTGATGTTCCAATGGGTCGAGGGCAAGCAGGGCAAGAACAAGTAAATCGCTGGCCGGTGGACCTGAAGATCTTCGCGGCGATCTTCGTGGTCTGGGCTTTCGGGCTCGTCGTGCGGGTCTTCACGCAAAGCGGCATCGGACAGGTCAACGACCCGGCTCAAGCGGTAATTTTTGGGTACAAATGGTACGGTCTGGCGGCGCGGCTGGTGCTCCTCGCACAGTCCGCTGTGATCGGCGCTTTCGCGATCGGAATCCTCGCGCAACGGCGATGGGCGCTGATCGTAGCGCTGCTCTACTTCGCGCAGGTCGTCTTCAGCCTGCTGGCGTTTATCCTGCTCTACTTTCATGTTCCCGGTCAGGAGATCCACGTCAAATACTCGGTGTTCGGCGGTCCGATAGTTGTGCTGTTCCTGCTCTACCTGTGGATTCGCTCCCACGATCTGATCTTCGGCCCCGGCAACGGGGTGTGAGCGGCGGTCGCGGTCGCCGGCGTGGATCGTCGGCTGCGGCCCCGCGCGCAGCGCCTGCCCGTCGTAAGCGCAGGTAGTGGCCGGTTTTGAGAGTCGGATGGCCGGAAGGGACGCCGGCCGATGACCGGCGGGACGCCGGTCCTACTTCTGGAAGCAGTAGCGCCGGCGTCTCGCCGGTGATTATCCGGCCTCTGCGCCGGTGGCGACCGTGCCGGCCCGTGCTGTCAAACCCGCCACTACCCGCGCGCAGGTCAGGTTGACTCTGCGCGCCGGTTTCGCTTAGCTGAAACCTCCTTCCGGGCGGTGGGGCTGTAGCTCAATTGGGAGAGCGCCTGAATGGCATTCAGGAGGTCGGCGGTTCGACCCCGCTCAGCTCCACCAACAAAATCAAGCACTTTTTGGTTCTCAGACCTAAGCGAATGATCGAGATGTCCGCTTTCCGTCCGCTTTCGCATCAAGGCCTCACCCTCTGGAACGCCCCTTTCTCGGTTCGGGCATCGCAGAATTGAGTTCGGATTTCTGTAGCGACCGCGACGCTAGCGGACATCGCAATATGGCCGACGATTGAGTGCGATTCGGTTTCATTTATCACCTATTGCGAAACCCTTATGCAACATCATATATTCGAACATGAAGAGCGCGGTAGCCCGAATTCTTAATGACCTTGAGCAGCGAGGGGGGCTCAAGGGCTCCGATGTCGCAAACATCGTCAATGTGTCGCGGCCGAGTGTGTCGCGATGGAAGAGTGGTAAGGCCTCGCCGCCGCTCGCGATCCAGACCATCATTGCCGATCTGCGCTATGTCGTAGATCGACTGTCAGACTTCTACACACCGGCGGAGACGCGGCTATGGCTTCATGCGAAACATCCGCTGCTTAACAACGAACGCGCGATCGACCTGATCATCGCCGACCGCACGCAGGAAGTTCTCGCTGTTATCGAACGCCTCGACGCCGGCGCCTACCTATGATTGCCCGGGCTTGAACTGCGATGCCGGGGGCACGGAAGCCGCGCGATCCCGCGCTGCTCGACGCGCTCGACGCCTTCGAAAGAGTTCCTTACACCGGAGGAACTTGGCGGGCGGTACGCAGCGGTCGGGATCCTCTGCAGGGCAACGCTTCCGGAGGACGCTGGGATCCCACGTTGTTTGACGTACTCTACACCTCCTTGGCTCCGGATGGAGCCGTTGCAGAAGTCCACTTTCATCTGTCACGTCAGCCGGTCTTTCCGTCAAAAATCAGGTACGGATTGCATCGCATCAGGGTCAGGACCGCGAAGACCCTCAGGCTGCCGGATTTAGACGCGATGGTTCCGCTTGGTGTCGATCCCGCCAGATACCGCGAGGTCCTCTATGCGCCCACTCAGGCAATCGGTGACGCGGCTTACTTCCTGGGTTTCGACAGTATCATCGCCCCGAACGCTCGCTGGGCGTGCGACAACCTGATCCTGTTCACCGATCAGATCGCGGTCGCCGACCTGGAAGTCATCGAGTCGTCGGAAGTCAATTGGCCCGAATGGCGCAAGAAGCTGAAGTGATGTCCTCGCATCCTACGTTCACGATCTGATTCAGCGCTTCTTCACGTTTCAATCGCTAGTTACAGTCCTCGCCGACGCTGGCCGCGGCCGAGGCTCCATTTTCCGCATCGCGAGTCGCAGTAACCTCGCAAAGACGTTAGTCTGGCAAGGCCGGCGACGGAGCCTGAAGACTGCCTCCGGGCGGGGCGGCATCCGATTGATCGAGCGCTCGAACGGAGGGGAGAGATGGGATCGGCCACGTCAAGCTCGCGAATTAGCCTGGTCATGTCCGGCGGCGGCGCGCGTGGCGCCTACGAGGCGGGGGTACTTTCTTATCTGTTCGATGAACTCCCGGCGCTGCTCGGCCGCCCGACCCATTTCGACATCGTCACCGGGACCAGCGTCGGGGCGGTCCACGCCTGCTGGGTGGCTGCAACGCAGGACGACCCGGGCGCGGGCCGCAGGCTTACTGAGCCTCTGGGGCTCGCTGTCGCTCGAACAGGTCTTTCCCGTAGGCGTCACGGATGTCTTTCGCGTGCCATGGCGCCTGCTCGGATTCGGCGGGGTGAGCGGATGGCTGCCCGCCCGCGATGACAAGGCGCCAGCCCGCCTGCCCGGCCTTTTCGACACGACCGCGCTCGAGTCCCTCGTGCTCGGGCAGATCCCGTGGGAGAAGCTTTATCGCAATCTCGACGAGGGCAGGCTGTACGCCCTGGCGGTGGCTGCCACCGAGATCGCCACCGGACGCTCCGTGGTCTTCGTGGACACTCCCAGCGGCACCGTGCCGCAATGGGCGGGCAATCCCTTCGTGATCGCTCGTGCGGCCCGCATCGGTCCCGAACACGCGCTCGCCTCGGCGGCGATCCCGCTGATCTTCCCTGCGGTTCGCGTCGATCACTCCTATTGCTACGACGGCGGGCTTCGTCTGAATACGCCGCTGGCGCCGGCGCTCCGGCTCGGAGCCGACCGGGTGCTCGTGATCGGGCTTCGTTACCAGCGCAGCGCGGAGGAGGAGGACCGGATCGCGCGTGAGCGGCTGGCGAATTACTCGAGCCTGACCTATCTCAGCGGCAAGGCGCTGAATGCGCTGCTGCTCGACCGCGTCGAACACGACGTGGATCGATTGAGGCTTTTCAACGCGATCCTCGAACGGGGCCTCAAGGCCTACGGTCCGGAGTTTCTCACCCGGATCAACGAGCCGATCGTGTCGATGCGCAACACGCCCTACCGTATCGTGGAGAATCTGTTCGTGCGGCCGTCGAGGGATATCGGCGCGATCGCAGCGGAGTGCCTCGAGCATCAGTCACCCGGCCGCAGCGCCCGCAACTGGTTGAGCCGCAATCTGGCCCGCTACGCAGGCCGCGGCGCCGTCGGCGAAGCCGACCTGCTTTCATATCTCTTTTTCGATCGCTGCTTCGTTGACCATCTGATCGAGCTCGGGCGGCACGACGCCGGGCAGATCTCCGAACAACTCGCGAAGTTCTTTTCGCCGTGACAGACGCCCATGTGCGCGCGTAAAATGCACGCCGACGAGGTGGACACCGACGTATCTCTCGTGCGCCGGTTGCTCGCCGCGCAGTTTCCGGACTGGGCAGACCTTCAAATCGAGCCGGTCCCCTCCTCTGGGACAGACCACGCGATCTATCGGCTCGGCGATAACATGGCCGTGCGACTACCCCGCACCCACCGGGTCACGGGGCAGGTGGACAAGGAGCACCAATGGCTGCCGAGACTTGCCCCGCTCCTGCCGCTCGCCACGCCTGTCCCGCTCGCGAAGGGGATGCCCGGCGAGGGTTACCCCTGGCATTGGTCCGTCTACCGGTGGCTCGGCGGCGAGAACGCGACCGTCGAGCGTATCGGCGATCCACTCCGGGCGGCCACCGACCTGGCGCAGTTCATAGCCGCCCTGCAGCGGATCGATCCCGCCGGGCGGACCGCTCCCCGGGAGGCACAACTTCTTCCGCGGCGTGCCGTTGGCAATGCGAGACGCCGCTACCCGAACCGCGATAGCAAGCTTGAAAGGCATGATTGATACCGACGCAGTGACCGTGGCATGGGAGGCAGCCCTCAAGGCCGCGGCATGGGACCGCCCGCCCGGTGTGGATCCACGGAGATCTCATACCTGGGAACCTGCTGGTCGAACGGGCCGGCTTAGCGCCGTCATCGACTTCGGGGGTCTGGGCGTGGGGGATCCCGCCTGCGACTTGATGGCGGGGTGGACGCTGTTCTCCGGCGAAAGCCGGGACGTGTTCCACGCGGCGCTATCGGTCGATGACGCGACCTGGGCGCGAGGTCGCGGCTGGGCGCTGTCCTGGGCGCTGATCTACATACCGTACTACCTGGACTCCAACCCTGCAGGCGTCAGCACGGCGCGACACGCAACCGATGAAGTCCTCGCCGATAACAACTGCCAAGCCCGTGATCCTTGACGATGCCGGTCGCGACGGGTTGACGGCGGCCTGCACACGAAGCGGTTCCGGCAGGGGCACGACGCGCGCGTCGGTCGTGCAGCTTTCCGAACCGGCGTTGTCGGCTAAAGCAGCGCGCGGAATTGATCGACGGTCAGCCCGGCAGTGCTGCCTACCCTGACGAGATGTACGTGACTACCGCGCTGCCGGGCCTTGCGCCAGCCAGCGCGCTCGAAGGCCCGAGTCGCCTCCTTGAGAGCAGACCGGAAGAGCGCTCACGCGGCGGGAGACTCGACCTCGACTTCGACAACCCGGATGGAGAGCGGCAGGCCGAGTTCTCTGCGGACTTCGAGGTTACCCTCGATCGCTTCGCGAATGTTGGCGAGTGCTTCTTCCTCGGTCCGGCCTTGAGACAGGCAACCCGGTAAAGCCGGGCACTCGGCCACGATCCAGCCGGCCTCGTCGTGTTCAAGCGTGACCACGAATTTCAGCCGCTTGCTGGTCCGCCGCTGCGCGCTCATGTTCGCAGGTTACTACGGAGTGCCATCAAACGCGGCCGGCCACTTTGAATTTTCAACCGGTCGCGCGCAGTTTGAGCTCGTCGGCCTGCGAACGAAACGGTTCGGGCAGCGTGCACCTCGCGCGCGTCGGTCCAGTTGCTTTCGAGGCGATAGAAATCGCGCGCCGGCTCGAAAAACATGTGAATCACCACGTCGTCGTAATCGAGCACCACCCAATGGGCGTGATTGAGTCCTTCGACCGCCAGCGGGCGCTCGTTCTCGCGGGCCATCCGCTCCTCGATTCCGCGCGCGATCGCCTGCACCTGGATGTCGGAGCGGCCGGTCGCGATCAGAAAGTAGTCGGCGATCGAACTCAGATGCTCGACCTGGAGCACGACCAGATCGTAGGCCTTTCTTTCGAGCGCCGCCTCGACCGCGGCCAGTGCCTTGCTGAATGTCCGCGAAGTCACTCGAGCAAGGCTTGCGGTCGTCGTCGGGATCGCATAAGGACAAATCAATAGAGCCCATGCCGCTGGATGTAGTCGGCGACATCGTCGGGCAGCAGATAGCGTATCGATTCGCTGCGCGGGATCTTGCGCCGGATCACAGTTGCCGAAATCGGAAAGATAGGTGGTGTGTAACAAAGGATAGCGTTTGGCCGCTCGGATGCACGTAATGATCGTCCTTCTTACTGTAGCCAAACCGCTTCAGCGGCGGCAAGCGAAACGCGTTGCGGCCCGGTTCTCGCCCGCGCGCAGCCGCGTATGCACCACGATACTGCATAGCCCCGCCAACTCGTCGCACTCCTTCCAGGTTTCGAGATCGGCGAACTGGTCGGCCCCCATCATCAGAAGCAGGTCGACGGCGCGCGCATCGTGGCTAGAAATAGCGCACCGTGTCGATCGTGTAGGACCGGCCGATGCGGCGCATTTCGACCTCGGAGACCATGAAGTGGCGATTGCCCTTGGTCGCCAGCCGCACCATCTGCGAGCCGATGATCGGCCGGCGCCAGTCGCCCTCCGGCTTGTGCGGCGGCGAGGCCGCCGGGACGAAATAGACCAGGTCCAGCGCCAGCGCCTCGCGATCCTCTTCGGCCGCGCGCAGATGGCCGAAATGGATCGGGTTGAAGCTGCCGCCGAAGAGCCCTACGCGCATCGATCTCAGCCGTACCCGGTCAGATCCGCACCTGGCCAGTGCCGCGGACCACGTACTTGTAGGTGGTCAGCTCGCGCAGGCCCATCGGGCCGCGCGCGTGCAGGCGGTTGGTCGAGATTCCGGTCTCGGCGCCGAAACCGAACTCGAAACCGTCGGTGAAGCGCGTCGAAGCGTTGACGTAGACCGTGGCGGAATCGACCTCGCGCTCGAAACGCGCGGCCGCTGCGCGATCGCCGGTCACGATCGCGTCGGCCAGCCCCGACCCGTGGCTGCGCGATGAATGCGATCGCTTCGTCGAGCGAATCGACCACCTTGATCGACAAGCATCAGGTCGAGGTACTCGGTGTCCCAATCGGCGTCGGTGGCCGCGCGCTTCGCGCCGGACACGATCGCGCAGCGTCCGCGGACATCCGCGCAGCTCGACGCCGGCGCCGCTCAGCCGCGCCGCGATCCGCGGCAGGAATTGCGCCGCGATCGCCGCGTGCACCAGCAGTGTCTCCATCGCGTTGCAGACCGAAGGCCGGCTGCACTTCGCGTTGAAGCAGATTTCCTCCGCCATCTGTGAGGTCGGCCGCCCGATCGACATAGGTATGGCAGATTCCGTCGAAATGCGGCATCAGCGGCACCGCCGAGCCCGCCAGCGCCTGCTTGAGCGCCTTGCCGCCGCGCGGGATGATCAAGTCCACCGCTTCCGGATGGGCCTTCAGGATCTGCGAATCACTTCGCGGTCAGGATTGTTCACGAACATCACCGCATCCGGCGGAAGCCCGGCGCTCTCCAGCGCGCGCTCGATCATCGCCGCCAGAACGCCGTTGGTCGAGAGCGCCTCCTTGCCGCCGCGCAACACCACCGCGTTACCGGACTTGAGCAGCAGCGCGCCCGCGTCAACCGTGACGTTGGGCCGCGACTCGTAGATGATCGCGATTACGCCGATCGGCACGCGGACCTGTCGAAATCTGCAAGCCCGTTGGGGCGACCGCCAGCGCGCGATCACTTCGCCGACCGGATCGGGAAGCGCCGGCGACTTCTTCGACCCCGCGCGCCATCGCCTCAATTCGATCGTCGGTGAGCGTCAGCCGATCGAGCATGCGCCGCTCATGCCGCCGGCGCGCGCGCGATCGAGATCGGAGCGGTTGGCGGCGATAATCTCGGCGCACGACTTGCGCAGCGATCGCGCCAGCGCTCTCCGAGCGCGCGATTCTTGCGTTCGGTCGGGCAGAGCGCGAGCGGTCCCGCGGCGGCGCGCGTGCTTTTCAGGGCTTCGAGGATTTCAGTTTCCAGCGTCATCTATTTCAGCCAGCTCTTCGAGTCAGGCCAAATCTTCGAGCAGCACAAAGTTGTCGCGATGGATATCTCGTCGGCGACCTTATATCCGAGCAGCTCGCGGAATCTCGTCCGAGCGCCGACCCTTCACTTTTAGCACATCGGCGGACGGGTAATTCACCAATCCGCGGCCGAATTCGACCCCATCCTGGTCGAGCAGGCTCACGCAGTCGCCGCTGGCGAAATTCGCCGCTGCACGCTCGCGGATTCCCGAGGCGCAGCAGGCTTTTCCCCTTGATCCGGAGCGCCTCAGCCGCGCCGCGATCGAGTCCGAGCGTGCCGGCGGGCCGCAGCGCGAATGCGATCCAGTGCTTGCGGCCCTTCATCCGCACGCGGCGCCGGCAGGATCAGCGTGCCGCTTTCGCGGGCCGGGTCGAGCGCGGCCGCAGCACGCCGGGGTCGCGACCGGACGCGATCATCACCGGAATTCCAGCGCTCGCGGCCTGCCGCGCGGCCTTGAGCTTGGTCGCCATCCCGCCGCTGCCGAGCGGCCCGGCGCTCTCGGCCACCAGCCCGCGCATTTCGGCCTCGGGGTCGGCGATCAGCGCAATCAGCCGCGCGTCGGAACGCTTGCGCGGGTCGCCGGTCAGCACGCCGGGCACGTCGCTCAGGATCACCAGCAGGTCGGCCTGGATGAGCGTGGCGACCAGCGAGGAGAGCACGTCATTGTCGCCGAGCCGGATCTCCTCGACCGCCACGGTGTCGTTCTCGTTGACGATCGGAATCACGCCCGCGCCGAGCAGAGTCTCGATAGTCTGGCGCGCGTTGAGCCGGCGTTTGCGCTCGGCCAGGTCCTGATGCGTCAGCAGGATCTGCGCCACGATCCGGTCGTGCGCGGCGAAGTATTTCGAGTAAGTCGCCATCAGCTCGATCTGCCCGGTGGCAGCCTCGGCCTGCCGCGCTGCGATCGTACGCGCCGCGCCTTAAGAGCGAGAGGCGCGCGCGCCCGGCCGCGACCGCGCCCGAAGTCACCAGCACGACCTCGCGCCCGTCGCGGACTAGCGAATCGACCTGCAGCACGAGTCCGCCCGATCGCATCGGCGCAAAGCCCGCCGGCGTCCGAGATCACGGCGCTGCCGACCTTGACCACCAGCCGGCGGACTTTCGCGATCGCGTCGCGCTTGTAGATTAGCTGTGACATTCGGCGGGCCTATCGATCGTGTGCAGGTGTTGCGCGATCGCAGCCGTCAGCGGCGCGAGGCCCTCGCGCCGATGCGCCGAGATCGCGAAGACTTCCATCCCGGTGTGGCGGCGCATCGCGCGCACGGCGAGTGCAGCCTGCTCGGGCGACACCAGATCGATCTTGTTGAGCGCGACCAGCGCGGGACGTTTGAGCGTCAGCGGGATCGAAGGCTTCGATCTCGCCGCGCACCGTGTCGAAGTCGCGCTCGGGCTCGCCGCTGAGATCGATCACGAAGACCAGCACGCGCGTGCGTGACAGATGGCGCAGAAAGCGGACGCCGAGTCCGTGGCCGAGATGCGCGCCTTCGATCAATCCCGGAATGTCAGCGACGGTAAAGCTCTCCTCGTCAGAAATGAACACCCTTCCGATATTGGGCGTCAGGGTCGTGAAGGGGTAAGCCGCTATTTTGGGGCGCGCGGCGCTAAGCGCGGCGAGCAGCGTTGACTTGCCGGCGTTGGGCAAGTCCGATCAGGCCGGCCTCGGCGACCAGCCTGACTCGAGCCGCGCCCATCGCTGCTCGCCGGCGCTGCCGGGAGTCGCGATCCGCGGCGCGCGCCGGGTCGAGGTGGCGAAGTGCATATTACCGCGGCCGCCGCGCCGCCGTGCGCGATCACCGCGCGCTGCGACGGCGTCACGATATCGGCCAGCATCGCGCCATCGTTGTCCTCGCCGAAGACCATCGTGCCGGGCGGCACCTTGACCACCAGGTCCTTGCCGGCGCGGCCGTTCTGATCCTTGCCGCGGCCGGGAGCGCCATCGCGCGCGATCAGCCGCGGCTGGTACTTGAAGTCCAGCAACGTGGACATGCCCTCGTTGACTTCGAAGATCACGTCGCCGCCGCGCCCGCCGTCGCCGCCTGCGGGGCCGCCGAAGGGCCGGTACTTTTCGCGCAGGAATGCGACCGCACCGTCGCCGCCCTTGCCGGCATGCACGTACACTCTGGCCTCGTCGATGAACCGCATCGTCCCGAGGTGATTATAGCGGGTTGGCCGGCCACTTTCAGCCGCGCTTCAAAAAGGACCTCAGGCTACCCTCACCCGCGCTCGCGATGCTCGCGCGACCTCTCCCTGGTCAGGGAGAGGTAAAGCGCGGCGCTCCGATCCCTGCCTCTCCCTGACCAGGGAGAGGCGGCGCGGC
>CAWBYV010000028.1:0-45792 GCA_963793115.1 uncultured delta proteobacterium | reverse complement strand
CACAGCAGGCGGCGCGCGACCTCGGCGGCATAAAGCTGGTTCGGCGCGCCTCCCCTCGCGGAGCGTGGAGAGGACCCGATGGAGCAGCTTGTTGACCAGCCCCCGGGTCAGCGCCTCGATCCGCGCGCGATCGTCCGGCGCGAGCGCGGCCAGCCATCCCTGATTACGTTCCAGCTCGTCCTCGCGAAGTCGCTCGATACTCGACCGGATTTCCTTGATCGCCGGGACCAGTTCGAGACCGCCGAGCCAGCGCATGAACGAATCGGCTTCGACTTCGACGATCGCCGCGGCCTTTTGACCGCCTCGCGTTCGCGATCTTCGAGCGATCTGCGCCGCGACCGCGCCCAGATCGTCGATATCGTAGAGATAGACGTTCTCGAGCGCGTTGAGCCGTTCGTCGAAATTGCGCGGCACGCCGAGATCGATCAGGAACATCGGGCGATAGCGGCGCTCCCTGACGATCGCCTCGCATTCCGCGGCACCGAGCACCGGCTCGCTTACCGCCAGCGACGCCGATCACGACGTCGGCGAGCTTGAGATAGGGCTTGTAGCTTTCGTAAGGCACCGCGGTGCCGCCAAGTTCGCGCGCGAGCACGACCGCGTGGTCGAAAGTGCGATTGGTAATCAGCAGGGACTCGATGCCCAGCGCGCTTCAGATGGCGCGCGGTGAGCTCCGCCATCTTGCCCGCCCCCATCAGCATCACGGTCTTGTCTTCGAGCCGTGTCGAAGATCTGCCGCGCCAGCGCCACCGCCGCCGAACTGACCGAGACCGCACCGCGCCCGATAAGGGTGGCGCGCCGGACACGCTTGGCGACCGAAAAGGCGCGGTGGAACGCGCGATGGAGCACCAGGCCGACGGTGCCGGCCTCAGCCGCCTGCGCGTAGGCGGCTTTGAGTTGACCCAGGATTTGCGGCTCGCCCACGACCATCGAGTCGAGACTCGCGCCGACGCGGAACAGATGGCGCACGGCTTCGCGCCCCTCGATACGGTTAAGCGCCGCCGCGAAGGCCGCAGGCTCGACGTTGCGGTCGGCGGCCAGAAAGCGCGTCGCCTGATCTGCGGCTCCCGCCGGGTCCTGGGCCGCCGCGACCACCTCGACCCGATTGCAGGTCGAAAGCAGCGCCACCTCGCGGATCGAGGGCGCTGCGCTCTTGAGCCGCCGGAGCGCCGGCGCGATTTCGTCGCCGGCATACGCCAGCCGTTCGCGCACGGCGACCGGCGCGGTCCGATGGTTCAGCGCCCGAGGATGAAGCAGCGTCTGTTCCATCCGCTTAGCCGAAATTCCCGCCGTGTTTGCCGGGATATACCAGGCTCACGCCCACGAACGAGCCCACCAGCACCGTGAACAGCGCGATCGTCAGCGCGGCTGCACGCCTGCCGCGCCATCCTACGGTCACGCGCGATTCCAACAATCCCGCGTACAAAATCCAGGTGAGCAGCGACAGCGACTCGCGCGGCTCCCACGACCAGAAATGACCCCAAGTCGCGTCGGCCCAGATTGCGCCGGTCATGATCGCGAAGCTCAGCATCACGAATCCCCACACCAGCAGGCGATAGTTGATCCGATCGAGCTTCTCCAGGCTTGGGATGGCCTGGCCTGCGGCGCCGAGCGGACGCCTGGACTTGAGGCGCGATTCGTAGAACAGGTAGAGCGCGCTCACCATCGCGGCGAGCACGAACAGCGCCTAGCCGATAAAGGCAAGCGAGACGTGGATTGGCAGCCAGACGCTGCGCAGCGGCGCGGGCAGCACCAGCCGCCCGCCGCTCATCATCCGGTATGCGGCGGCGGTTGCGATCAAAACCCCGGGCGCCGCAAACGCTCCGATAACTTCCATCCGAAGCCGCACGATCAGGAGCAGGCTCGAAAGCGCGGTCAGCCATGCCAGGAAGGAGAGCGATTGAGCAAAGTTCGCGACCGGAATATTACCGGCCTGCAAGCCGCGCGCGACCAGATCGAAAGCGTGAAACACCGCGCCGAGAGCGAGCAGCGTGACCGCGTAACCCGTCCAGCGCCGTTTGCCGGTCGCGCGATCGATCATGAAGCCCGCGGCCGCGAGACCGTAACCAATCAGCGCGGGAGCTAGCCAAAGCGTATCCATCGGCCGAGTCAGTGGGTGCCGGCGATCCTCGCGCCGTCGTCGTCCCGCGCGAGGCCGAGATTGGCGAGCGTCGCACCAAGATGCTCGATCAAGATCGCGTCAGCGGCGCGATCGTCGCCGGCCGCGAGACATTCGCGGAGTTGCGAATCGGCCAGCGCGCGCAGCTTGCGCGCGCGTTCGCCGGATTCCGCCCCGCCGGCCAGCAGCCGGCGGCGAGCGGCGCGCATCACTTCGAGCAGCCGCGCGTATTCGCGGCCCAGGCGCGGCTCCAGCTCCCGGCGCAGCCGGGCGGCAAGAGCCGGGCTCGCGCCCCCGGTCGAGATCGCGATCTGAAGGTCGCCGCGGCGAATCACCGCCGGCGCGATAAACGTACAGAGTTCCGGCGTGTCGGCGACATTGATCGGGATACGCAGTTCGCCGGCTTCCGCGGCGATCTCGCGGTGAAGCGACGCATCGTCGGTGGCGGCATATACCAGCGCGAAGCCTGCCATCTCGCCGCGCCGCCATCGCCGGGCCAGATGGTGAACCTCGCCGCGCCGCGCGATCGCACCCAGCCCCTCGCCGAGCCCGGGACTCACGATCGTGACCTCCGCGCCAGCCGCGAGTAGGGCGCGAACCTTGCGCTCGGCGACTTCGCCCCCGCCGACCACCAGGCACGGCTTGCCGCTCACGTCGAGAAATATGGGAATGTATCCCATGAAACCGCCACACATTCTATTATATCGGCATGGCCGGTACGAAACGGCGCCAGAGACGGACGCGCGAGGCGGAAAAGATGGCCGAATCGATACGCGCGATAAACCGCACCCGCGGCACGGTGCTGTGCGAGCGCCTGGAGACCGCCGACGGTGTGATGGGCCGCGGGCGCGGACTCGTGGGACGCGAGGGCCTCGAAGCAAACGCCGGGATGCTGTTCGACGCAGGACGGCTGCAACCGTTCATGTGGATGCACATGTTCTTCATGCGCTTCCCGATCGACATCGTCTTTCTCGACGCGGGCGGACGGGTGATCAAGATCGATCACCGGCTCAAGCCCTGGCGTCTCTCTTCGATCGCGATCGGAGCGCGCCGGGCAATCGAGCTCACCGCCGGCGCGGCCGCCGCCAGCCGCACCGAGCCGGGCGATCTGATCGAGCTCGCGCGAACCTGATCGGGGACGCCTTGCCCTGCCCTTCCTGACTGCGCCGGCTGCGGCCTGAAGCCTGCTTTCAGAGGACCGCCTGGAGCTGTCTACGCTGGTCGTGACTTTGTTCGGCGCCGCAGGAACCGCGCTGGCCCAGCCAATGAGTTGCAGGCCTGAAACGGCCCGTAGCAGGCTCGCCAGCCTTGGCCCTCAGTTAGTATATAAAAGCTAACATCTTGTTAAATTGCCCGCCGTGGCACAACACGTGCTGCTGTCCAAGGCGTGCCCTCAGCTAATTCTGGCGCGCGCCGGGTCGCGCGCCGCCGAGGGTTAGACCGATGGGAATTGGAGACGCCATAGAGGCGCCGAGACAGCGCCGGAAGAGGAATTCGAGGGCTCCCTGCGCCGACCATATGCGGGATTGAAGGGAACTCCATGGTAACGGGTGAAACACAAAGATCAGGAGGACTGGGGATGAACTTTTTGACCAAGGCATATGTCCGGATGACCGAGCGTGAGGGCCAGGCGATGACCGAGTACGCGCTGATCCTTTCGGCGGTCGCAGTGGTGGCGTTCCTTACCTATCAGTCGTTGGGTAACAAGATCGGCGCCCTGCTCAATAACGTCATCAGCGACCTCTAAGGCGCTGGCTTGAACAAGCGGCAACACTCCGCAGGAGGAAACAGATGAACTATATCACGAAGGTTTATGTTCGGATGACCGAGCGTGAGGGCCAGGCGATGACCGAGTACGCGCTGATCCTTTCGGCGGTCGCAGTGGTGGCGTTCCTTACCTATCAGTCGTTGGGTAACAAGATCGGCGCCCTGCTCAATAACGTCATCAGCGATCTGTAAGCAGGTGACAACCGGGTCGCTCAGCAGCGATCGGATTTTGAGAGCCCGGCGGCGGGAAGTCGCCTTCCCGCTGCCGGCCACGTAGACGTGCGAAGGTAGCAGAGATGAAAGTTCCAGCCAGGTTTTGGGCACGTCTTCGGCAAGCGAGCGGGCAGAGCATGGCTGAGTACGCGCTGGTGATTGCCGGAGTGGCGATAGTCGCCCTGTTCACGGGCTACCAGCACATCGGGAATTTCATCGGCGCGACGATCAACACTGTAATCGGCTTTTGAACGGATTGTTTGGCCTGCTCCGAGGCCGACGGCCACGAGCATACAGGCGAGACGGCGGGGAGGTTGATGGTGGGACGTGCATTGGATTCCGAACGGGAGGCTGGTTGGCGCGCGGAGCGGACAGTCCGCGCGGCAACGGGCCGGAATCGGCCGCACCAGGGCGATTGCCGGATCCGCTTCGGATTCGGCCTCCGGCTGCTCAGTTCCACGGCGCGACCCGGGCTTGCGCCTGGCGGCCATCAGCCGCTCTCCGAGTCACATTGCAAAATCGGTGGGAGCAGCGCTCGCGGGGACCAGCTTGAGAAATAGCTGAAGCGCTGGCTAGTGCCGACCGGAAGGTTGAGCGGGAGGGCCAACGGGAGGAAGGTAAATGAAACGACCTGTAGCATTCGTGGTGCTCGCCGGAGTAGCCGCGCTGCTGGCTTCAGTGCTGGTCTACTCGGCGCTCAAGAAGCGCGAGGCCGAGGTCAAGGCGGCGACCGCCTCGACTACCCAGATCGTCGTGGCCGCGCACGATCTGCCGCTCGGCGCCAAAGTCAACGCCGGCGCGGTGAAGATGGCGCGCTGGTCGCTCGACAGCGTACCGCCCGGCGCTTTCACCGACGCCAGCAGCGCTCTCAACGCCTTCGTCAAAAGCTCGATAGTCGAGAACGAGCCGCTGGTCGCTTCCAAGCTTTTCACAGGTGACAAGACCGCCGGCGTGATGCCGCTGCTGATCCCGCCCGGGATGCGCGCGGTGTCGGTGCCGGTCAACGAAGTCAGCGATATCGCCGGCTTCGTCTTGCCGCATGCCAGGGTGGACATCCTGGCCGCGCTCACCGCCAGCAACGGCAACGGCAAGACCGTAGCCAAGATCGTGCTCCAGAACGTCGAGGTTCTCGCGGTCGCGCAGGAGATCGAGGGCAAGAAAGACGAGCCCGAAGTCGTGAGAGTCGTCACCTTGCTCGTGACTCCGCCGGACGCCGAGAAACTCGAACTCGCAAGCCACGAGGGCACCCTGCGGATGGCGATGCGCAATTACAACGACGACAAGTTCGTCATGACCTCGGGCGCCGATCTCGAAACGCTGCTGTCGGGTAGCCACACTACGGTGCCCGTGATGGCGCAGCAGCCGGCGATGGCACACGAGGCGATACCCGTGCACGTGAGGCCGTCGGTTCAGATCGAGATCATGCGCGACGGAAAGACCCGCCAGTCAGTCTCTTTCATCCGCCAGGCGGCGATCGGTCCGACCTCGGGCGGAAGCCGATCCGGCATCAGAGCCGGTGCGCCTGACGAAGACACCGTGGTGCCCGAGGTGCAGACCGTCGCCGACGGCGAGAACGGCGCAAACCCGCCGCCGCAGGCGGCGCCGGCCAGGAGCGAAGCCCCCATCCCCACACACGCGCAGGCCGTGCCGCCGGACCGCGGCGACGGCCGGGCGTCATTCGCGCCCATCCCGAAGACTATCGACGTGCCGTAAGGGGCGATGCGGATCAAGGTGAGGTTAACCAAGATGAAATCACGGCGTGAATGGTGCGAACTAATCGGGTGGACGCTGGCCGCGGGCTTGCTGGCGATGCAGGCGCCGCTCGCGAATGCCGCTGAGGCTCCCACCGCCTCTGCCATTTCCATCAATCGCGGCGAGACCTACATCATAAAGGGCGCCAGTCCCGACAGCCGTCCCGAAGTCAAATCGATCGACAATCCCAACGCGTTGATCATCAACGTGCAGCCCGACGGCAGCGTGCTGGTGCTCGGTGCCGATCCGGGGGTTGAGGAAGTTCGGGTCAAGATGGCCGACGGCCACGTTGACGTTTACACCGTGACGGTCACCTCGATCACTGACCCCGCCAATCCGCTGGCAGCGGGCTCGGCGCCGCCCGCGATCGCAGATGGAAGCGCGGCAGCCCGCGCCGGATCGTCCGGGGCGCCCGCCGCTGCTCCGCTCGATCCCGGCACGGGACCGGCCGCCACTGGATCCTCGGCTGCCGCTTCGGCCTCATCGTCGAGTGCGCCGTCAGCGGCGCCGTCGCATGA
The DNA here is from genome assembly GCA_963793115.1 of uncultured delta proteobacterium. Classification (GTDB taxonomy): domain Bacteria; phylum Desulfobacterota; class Binatia; order Binatales; family Binataceae; genus CAVVMA01. Next base: position 39,423 of record CAWBYV010000028.1, on the reverse strand, counting down.
GTCTCTGCCCGTGACGCCGCCAGCGGGCTCAGCGGCCATCACGCCGATCGGATCTGGCGCGGCTGCTTCGGCAGCCGGCAGCGCTCCGGTCCGCACCGCGAACGATTCCGACCAGATCTCCGGCACCTTCGCGCTGGGCCATACGAACACGCCCAGTCAGATGGTCTCGTCGCGTTTCGCGACCGATCCGAGAAGCGAGGCGCTGCGCGAGGCGTCCAGCGAGGTGGTAACGCACGGCACCCATTATCTGCCCGACGATGCGATCACGATGATGTACGGCACGTCGAAGGTGTTCGATTTTTCGCAGCGGCTCAGACGCGTATCGATCGCCGACACCACTATCGCCGACTTGCAGGTGATCAGTCCCCATCAACTGATGCTCATCGGTCACAAGCCGGGCTTCACGACGCTGGCGGTGTGGGACAACCAGGGCAATTATGAAGAACGGCAGGTGCGAATCGAGCAAACCGGCCATCAGCAGGTGCTGCTCAACTGCACCGTGGCCGAATTGAACCGCAGCCGGATCGAGAATCAGGGAATCAACCTGAGCGGCGCGATCCCGGGCTCGGGCGTGTCGCTGGTCGGCCTGCCGGGCGCAGTTGCCACGACGTATACGGCCTCGAGCCAGCTCCTCGTCGTCGGGTTCGAGCGGCTCGACCAGCGGCGGAATCCTGCCGATGGGCGGACAACTGATCCCGCTGCTGCTTTCGACCAACCTGACCTACGGGCTTGCCTATGATGCCGGCAACTTCATCGGCACCGCCTTCTTCCAGTACCTGGAACAACATCAGATGGGACGAATCCTGGCCGAGCCGCATCTGCTCGCCAACTCAGGCCAGGAAGCCAAATTCCTGGAGGGCGGCGAAATTCCGATCGTGCTGGCGCAGGCGCTCAACACGACGATCGTGTTCAAGCAGTATGGCACCTCCGTGATCTTCATCCCCACCGTGGTCGGCAAGCGCGACATCGAGCTGGTGGTGAAGCCCGAGGTCTCGCAGCCCGACTTCGCGGCGGGCGTGCAAATGTTCGGATTCACGGTGCCGGCCTTCGTCACGCGGCGCGCCGAGACCGTGGTCAGAATGAAGGAGAACCAGACCCTGATAATCGCCGGGCTGCTGCTGCATCAGAAGACCCAGACCGTGAACAAGGTTCCCTACCTCGGCGACATACCGTGGATGGGCTCTCTCTTCAGCGTGAAGGGCTACCAAGACACCAAGACCGAGCTGGTGATGAGCGTGACGCCGCAAATCGTCGGAGCGTTGGCGCCGGGAGCGGAAGTCCAGTACCCGGCCAAGGATCTGACCGAGCAGGACATCAAGACCCAGCCGCTCAGCACGCCTGACGTGAGCAGGCCGCGTTTCTAGAGGAGGGGGTGGGCGTCAGGAGGGAATGCCGGTGCTGAGTGCAAAGAGCGACGAGCGCCGTGGAGCGTTGAGAATCCTTCTGGTCGGCGAAGACGAGACCCGGCGGGCGGAGATCAAGCGCGCCCTCGCGGCGTTGCCCGATCCCCAGCTCGAGCTGTCCCAGACTTCGCCGCGCAGTTCGGGCTCCGGCAACGGCGGGGCGCCGGCGGATGTTGAGATGGTGGTGTTCAACGACGAAGACGAGTTGCCGCTGGAATACCTGCACAACCGGGCCGCGCAGTCGCCCCGGCCGATTCTGTTCGCGCTGCTGGCGGAACGCGCGCCCAACCTGATGCGGCGCGTGCTGCGGGCCGGCGCTGACGAGCTGCTGTTCCTCCCGCTCGACATCGGAGACGCGACCCGCGCGCTGCTCAAGATCAGCGAGGCGCGCCTGCGGGCTGAACGCAAGGCCGGCGGGCTGATTGTTTCGCTGGCCAGCACCGTGGGCGGGGTCGGAGTGACCTCGCTATGCGCCAATCTTGCGCTCGCGGCACGTCATTCCCAGGACAAGCGCGTCGGCTTGGTCGATCTCGATCTGCAGACCGGCGGACTCGCGATCTACCTGAACCTTGAGCCGGCCCGGTCGATCATGGACGTTGCCGACCCCGAGAAAAAACTCGACTCGATTCAACTCGAGTCCGCACTGACCAAGCATCCATCGGGAATCTATCTGCTCGCAGCACCCAAACGAATCGAGGACAGCGAGACCATCACAGACGTGACCGTGGGAGCTGTGCTCGACCTGATGCGCCAGTTGTTCGACCTGGTGCTGGTCGATTGCGGCAGCTACGCCAACGCGACCTCGGTGGCCGCCTGGGAGCGATCGGATCGCCTGCTCTACGTCATCGACCAGTCGATCGCAGCAGCTCGATGCGCCTGGCGGTTCGTGGAGCTGTTCAGCCGCTCGGCCTGAACAGCGTCGAACCCGCATACGTGCTGAGCCGCTTTACCACCCAGCATCCGATCAGCGAGGCCCAGCTCAGCAACACGCTCGGCCGTCCGCTCTTCGCCAAGATCCCGCGCGACGACAAGGCGATCGAGCGCGTGCAGCTCAGAGGACAGGACCTGTTCCAGGCGGCGCCGAACTCGTCGCTCGCGCGGGCCGTGGAGGAGCTGGCCGTCAGGCTTTCGTCGCCCAGCAGCCACGGGCCGAGCGAGCAGCCGTCGGGCATCAAGCTGCTGTCGCGGCTGCGTGACGCGCTGGGAACCTCGCGCAGCCGGGAGGCTTCGGCAAAGGCTTGAACGATGAAGCTGACCGATCGCATATCCAACAACGGCATCACCAGCACCACCCCTCAGCGTTCGCTCGGCGCACCGAAGCGCCAGCCCAAGGACGCACTGGCCGAGGGTTTTCGCCAGCCCAAGCTCGACGTGCACAATCGCCTGTTCGAGACGCTCGATGTCGCCAAGCTGGAGAACCTCGACCCGACCATCGCTTCGTCCAAGATCGGCGCGGCGATAAATGAATTGCTCGACGCCGAAGGACGGCTGCTCACCGATCAGGATCGCAACCGGCTGGTCGAGGAGGTCAAGAACGAGCTGCTCGGATTGGGACCGCTCGAACCGCTGCTCTGGGACGACGAGATCACCGACATTCTGGTCAACGGGCACAGCCACGTCTACGTCGAGCGCAATGGCAAGCTGTACCGGACCGACGTGACCTTCCAGGACGACGCGCACCTGCTGCTGATCATCGACCGGATCGTTTCGCAGGTCGGCCGGCGCGTGGACGAATCCTCGCCGATGGTGGACGCGCGGCTGCCCGACGGCTCGCGTATCAACGCGATCATCCCGCCGCTCGCGATTGACGGGCCTTCGCTCTCAATCCGGCGATTCGGCCGCAAGCGCTACACGATCGAGGACCTGATCGCGAAAGAAAGCGTCACCGCCGACATGGTCGAGTTCCTGAAAGCGATCGTGCGCGCCCGGCTCAACGCGCTGGTCGTCGGCGGCACCGGCTCAGGCAAAACCACGATGCTCAACTGCCTTTCGAGCTTTATCCAGGAAGACGAGCGGATCGTCACGATCGAAGACTCGGCCGAGCTTTCGCTGCAGCAGCCCCACGTCGTGAGGCTCGAGACCCGGCCGGCCAACGTCGAAGGCAAAGGCGAAGTCACCCAGCGCGATTTGGTCAGGAACTCGTTGCGTATGCGCCCCGACCGGATCGTGGTCGGCGAGGTCCGCGGCGCCGAGGTCATCGACATGCTGCAGGCGATGTCGACCGGCCACGACGGCTCGATCGCCACCATTCACGCCAACAGTCCGCGCGAGTCATTGGGCCGGCTCGAGATGATGATGCTGCTGGCGGGTTACTCGATTCCGCAGCGCGCGATGCGCCAGCAGATCGCCTCGGCGATCAACATCATCGTGCACGTCAGCCGCCTCTCCGACGGTTCGCGCAAATGCATGCGGATTTCCGAGATCACCGGCATGGAAGGCGACATGGTGATGATGCAGGACCTGTTTGAGTACGTGCGCAGCGGCGTCAACTACACGGGCAAGGTCGTCGGTAAGTACCGGGCCACCGGTATCCGTTCGGTATACGCGCAACGGATCGAGGCAGCCGGCTTCCGGCTGGACTCGCAGATGTTCCACAACGCCACCGAGTAGGCCAATGGATATCGTCATCGCGGGCGGAGTTTTCGGCGCAATCTTCATCGTCTTTCTGATCGTGGTGACCGGCGGCGGCGGCTCCGAGACCGACCAAGCCCAGGAAATGCTGCGCCGGATGTCGCGCCCGGACGAAGATGACAACGACGTAACCGCCCGCAGGCGAAAACCCGAGCAAGGCAAACTCGCCGCGGCCCTGATGCGCCGTTTCAACCTGGTGCGCAAGCTCGAGGAGAGCCTCTGGCAGGCAGGCCTGTACGTGCGGGTCTCAGACGCGATCCTCGTCATGGTGCTGCTGTTCGGCGCCGGAGGCGCCGCGGGCGAGGCGCTCTCGGCCGATTCGCTGATCGCATTTGTGATCGGCTTCGCTTTCGCCTCCATACCGGTCTTTTATATCCGGTTTCGCAAGAACCGCAGGCTCAAGGCCTTCAGCGCCCAGTTGCCGTTCGCGCTCGACCTCATCAAATCGTCGCTCGAAGCCGGCCATACGCTGTTGCGCGCCCTTCAGGTGGTGGTGGGCGAGTTCGCCGACCCGCTCGGCAGCGAGTTCCGCACCGTGCTCGAGCAGGTCCGCCTCGGTCTGCCGTTGACCCGCGCGATGGAAGACATGCTCAAGCGCGTGCCCGAGGAGGACCTGAGATTGTTGCTGGTCGCGGTCAAGGTGCAGACCGAAGTCGGAAGCTCTCTGGCCGCGATCGTCTCGCGCCTGGCCGAGGTGATCCGCACCCGCCAGCGCCTGAAGCTCCAGATTCAAACGCTCACCGCGCAAGCGCGGATGGGCGGAATGGTGGTGGGTTGCCTGCCGATCGTGGTGCTCGCCGCCTTTTATTTCATTCAGCCGAACTATATCCATACGTTGTTCACCGATCCCACCGGGCTCAAGATTCTCAAGTTTGCGATCGTCCTCGACGCGATGGCTTTTGTCACCATTCGCAAACTCGTGAAGGTGAAGTTCTAAATGAACCCGATCTATATCACGGTGGCATTCGGCTGCCTGATGGGCGCCGCCGGCATCGGCCTGTACGTAGCGGTGTTCGGCACGCGGCGAGTGCTCGAAGACCGTCTCGCCGACCTGGCCGTAAAAATGAGGCTCTCGCAAGGCGACCTCGAGGGCATGGACGAGAGTTTCGGCCGCGCGCTGCTGAAGTGGGCCGTGCGCCATCTGCCGCCGCCCAAGACCGATACGCCCTCGGGTGAGAAGATGGTGCAGTCGCTGGTGCAGGCCGGATATATCAAGTCGGCCGCGCCGCAGATCTTCCAGGTGATTCGCTTTGGGTCGGCCGCGTGCTTCTCGCTGATCGCGCTGTTCATCGGCATCTTCAGCGGACAGCCCTCCGGCACCGCGATCGCGTATGGGGCTGCCGGAGCGGCGATCGGTTTCTTCATCCCGAGCTATTACGTCGGCAACCGCGCCCGCGCGCGCCAGGGCACGATCGGACGCGAGCTCTCCGACGTGCTCGATCTCCTGGTGGTCTGCGTCGAGGCGGGACTCGGCCTCTACGAGGCTATCAAGGTGGTCGGCTCTGAGGCCGAGCGTCACGGACAGGTGATCGGACGCGAGTCTCGCTGGTCGCCTCAGAGGTCTCCTCGGGATCGTCATTGGGCGTCGCGCTCAGGAATCTCGCCGAGCGCACCGCCGTCGAGGACATCAAGCCGCTGGCCGCCACCCTGATCCAGAGCGAGCAACTCGGCGCCCAGATCGGCCCGGCCCTGCACGCCAGCTCCGACGCGATGCGGTCGCGCCGCCGTCTGCGTGCCGAGGAAGCGGCCCAGAAGACCGCCGTCAAAATTCTCTTCCCGCTGGTGCTGTTCGTACTTCCCGCAATGCTGATGGTCATCGTGGGCCCGGCGCTGATCCAGATCCTGGCAACGATGACGGGCTGATCGGTGAGGCTGCCCAGGCGAAAAATCGCGACGCGCTGGCCTATTGCGGATCGGGAACCTGTTGCGGATCAGCAGAAGGACGAGCAGCTATGCCAATGATCGCCCGGTTTGTGCAGGTCGCACCGGATCTGCTGACGCGCCTGATAACAGACCCGTCGCTGGCGCCGGGGCTATTCCAGATGGACGAGGCCGCGGCCGACGGGTTGGCCGACGACAACCGACACGACCTGGGAGAGGATTTGTGCCGCCAGTTGCCGAAATTGCTCGAAGGCTCGATGTCCCGACTCGATCTGGCCTGCTCAATTCAGCAAGCGATGGGCGCTGCGCTCTCGCTCGAGAAGGCCTGGCATGGCGTTCACTACCTGCTGTGCGGGGAAACGGATGCCGGCCGCACAATTCTGAGTCAAGCGGTCCTGGGCGGTACGGAATTCGGCGGCGACCTCGGATACGGGCCCGCGAGGTATTTCGCGCAGGCACAGGTCTCTCTGACCGCCCGCGAACTGACGCAAGCCGAGCTCGAGACCGAGATGAGGGCCCGGTTCGATCCCGTACAGATGTCGCGCGCGGGAATTTATCCCCGGCTCTGGACGCCCACCGATGCCGCGTGGCTGATGGAAGAATTCCGGCGTCTCAAGGACTTTTACGCCGAGGCCGGCGCCTGCCAGTTCGCCGTGGTGACCTGTATCGTGTGAGCGGGTCGTCTGGGACGCGGTTCGTACGGCCTACAATCCAAGACGCTTGATCAGCCTGCCGAGTGTCGTGCCATCGACATCGAGCGATTTGGCCGCCTGGCCCCGATTTCCACTCGCAGCGTCCAGAGCGGCCTTGATTCGCGCGCGCGCCGCCTGGTCGAGACATTCCTGCAAAGTTCCGTTCGCGGCGCCCACGGATTGAGCTTGAAGCTCGGCTGCGGGCCCTGACGCGCTAACCGGCTCCGACGCGCTAGCCGGCTCCGATACGTTAGCCGGCGCGGGTGCGGATGCTACCGCCGGAGCGGGCATCGTCGCCTGCGCCGGCTCGCTGGCGGGCTTGGGCGACGCCGACAGCGCCGCATGACCGGCGCTCGCGGTGCGCTGCACATGATTGGCGGTTGCGTCGGCGCCGGCCGTCTCGACTGCAACTCGCTCGGCCGCGACCGGCTCGGCCGCGACGCGCTCGGCCCGGTCGGGCTCGGCGCGCGGCCCGAGATTCGAGCGATTTCGAGGCGACGAAATCCGCCCCGGTCAGCATCGCGGCCCGCTCGATCACGTTGCGAAGCTCGCGAACGTTGCCGGGCCATCGATAAGCGAGCAGTTCGCGTTCGGCATCCGAGGTCAGCGACAACCGCCGCCCGATCTTCGCGGAGTAAGCGGCGACGAACCGGCGCGAAAGCGCCAGGATGTCCTCGCGCCGCTCGCGCAACGGAGGAATCCGGATCGGCATCGCGCCCAGCCGGTAGAGCAGGTCGGTGCGAAACCGCCCCGCTTCGGCCTCGCCCTTGAGTGCGCGGCTGCTGGCCGCGACGATTCGCACGTCGGGCGCCAAACCAGACCGGTTGCTCGCCGCCTCGGCCTGGTCGAGGATCCGTACCATTTCCGCCTGAAGCGCGGGGCCGGCCTTTGGCGATTTCGTCGAGGAACAGCGTGCCGCCGAGCGCGCGCTTCAGCGGTATCGACTGCGCCGCGGCTGCGGACCCCGACGAGCCGTTGCGGATCGGCTCGACCATCGCGACCTGCGAACCCTTGCAGTCGACCGCCACGAACGGTCCTTCTGATCTCTCGCTCCAGTAATGAAGCATCCGGGCGAGCAACTCCTTGCCCGTGCCGCTTTCGCCCTCGATAAGCACGATCGAATCGGTTGACGCGACGCGACGGACGAGCGCGAGCAGATGCTTTCCGGAGGGGCTCTCCGCGACAAACGATGACGCAGCCTCGGCCATCTCGAGTCGGCCGCGCAGTTGCGCGTTTTCGTTTCTCAGCCGGTTGATCTCGATCGCGCGATTGACCAACGCGCACAACTCGTCCTCGTCGAGCGGCTTGACGAGGTAATCGAACGCCCCCTGGCGCATCGCGGCGATCGCCGAGCCTACGCCGGGATTGAACGTTAGCACGATCAGCGCGACGCCGGGATAGCGGCCGTGAACCTGGGCAAGCAGTTCCGGCCCCTGGCGCGTCAAATCGGCCAGTACGACATCGGCGCCGCGCTGCTCGACGGCCGAAAGCGTTTCGACCCCGTTCGCGCAGGCCTCGCATTCGTAACCCGCCTGGCCCAGCACGCGCGCGGCAAAGCGCGCCACACCCAGCGTGTCGTCGGCGATTAGTACGCGGCCCCGGACGCCGCGCGGAGATGACTCGGACTCGCGCATAAGGCGCCCCATCCCTCCAATCACGCCGGAGTTTAGCAGAGACCGGCGCCCTCGACCACGCGGCGCACCGCTACATTCGCAAGCTTCTCCACAAGCCTCTCAGGCGGCGGCAGACGCGCTCGCGTCCGCGGAACTGTTGCGAAGGGGACCATGAATTGCGATCTTGGCAAGCGGAATTGCGATCTTGGCAAAACGCAGATGACGCGAGAGGCACAGCGCCGATGACGCTCGAATATGACCTGTTCTGGTCTTTCCGCTCACCCTACTCCTATCTGGTTACGCCGAGGCTGATCGAGTTCGAGCGCGAATATGATGTAAAGGCCAACGTCCGTCCCGTCTATCCTATCGCGCTGCGAATCGCAGGCTTTTTCAAACAGGTGAACCCGATGTGGCCGCCCTATCTGATGCGCGACACGATGCGGATCGCGGAGATGCTGGCGATGCCTTACGCCTGGCCCAGCCCCGATCCCGTTGTGATGAACCTCGGCACGGGCGAAGTTCCCAAAGAACAACCCTACATCCATCGGCTGACCCGGCTTGGTGTGGCTGCTGCCGCACGCGGCCACGGCCTGCCGTTTCTCGCGGAAGTTAGCCGCGTAATCTTCGGCGGTGTGAAGAACTGGCATCAAGGCAACCATCTCGCCGAAGCCGCGCGACGGGCGGGGCTGGAGCTTGCGGCCCTCGATCGCGAAATCCAGCAGGATGCCGATCGCTACGAGGCGGTGATTGTCGAGAATGAAGCCGCCCAGAAAAAAGCTGGACACTGGGGAGTGCCCTTGATGGCGTTCAACGGCGAGCCCTTTTTCGGCCAGGACAGATTCGACGCACTGAAATGGCGCATGGAAAAAAATGGCCTCACCCGCCGTTGAGGGTCAGTTCAAAATGGCTCCCCGGGCCGCACTCGAACCCGCGACCCGACGTTAACAGTGGTTGGCCGCGGTTTTCGCTGGTAGCACATGGTAGCGCCTGAAATGCATAAAAACCTTGTGCGTCAGGGCGATTCTCGCTTTCAGTCTTGGGCCGCAACTGCTACCGGCAGATACCAACTGTGACACATTCTCTCTTTATCTTCCGGGCACCCGTTTCAAGGTCTCGGTACACCTCTTTGAGTTCGCCCAGCGTCGGCCGCTTATCTCGCCGACAAAGTGCGTTCGTTAAGGCTCGGAGGACGACGGCGACGGCAACCTTTACGTTGCGGATGCCGGCAATGACCGCGTGAGGGTTTCTATCCAAGATAAGTTTTCTGGAGAAAAGCCAAAGTCTTGTGGAATTGCTCGTGCTTGCCCGCACCGATGCGCTCGATTTCGAGCCGGTCGAATTCCTTTAGAAGCTGCTCCTGGGTAGCGGCGGAAAGGCGCGCCTCGGCCATCGGGAAGAGAATGTTGTTTTCCTTGAAGATGTGATCGTTCAAAAGCGCGATGTAGTCTCGCGCGCTCACAATCAGCCCAGCCGCGGCGGCGCGATCGCCCGATTGATATTTTTGCCATGCGGCGGCAATTTGCCGGATTAGCTCCCGTCCGTGCTCATGCTCGCCCAGCATTACGCCGAGCGGTCCACCGGTTTTGGGAATTCCGGCGGCTTCCAACGCGGGAAAGAGGAATTGTTCCTCCTTGCCGTGGTGGCATTTATCGGCGAACACCTGGATGAATTCCAGCACCTGGCCGAAATGCTCCCGATTGACCTCCTGGCCATCGCCGATCCGATGCAAGAATTTGTCGAGAATCGAGAGGACCAGGATTATCGCTTCATGCTCGTGCCGCAATTGCTCCGTCGCCGTCATATGCGCTCCTTCTCGGCCTCGCGTGGTCATCAGATTGCGCGCCCCGTCGAGGTGAAGCAACCGCTTCCGCCCTCGCGGCTAACTTCCGATTGAGCGCGGCCAGACCGGCGAGATTCTCTGCTTGGTCAGCAGTTCCGTCTCGAACGACTGCAAGCGCGAGGTCAAGGTAACCGAAACCCGGATTTCCGTTTTCAGGTGGACTGCCAATTTGGTAAAATCCTGCGAAGCCCTTGATAGACGTGGGTTTGGACGCGACCAGGGCGGTGCGGAGGTCGAGCGGCGGTGGGTGAGACACAAAATCGGCCATTTCAACTTTCGTTCAATAGCTGCTTGAAGGTCGACTTCCAAAGCGCGCGAGTGACCTCCGACGGCGGCTTGCTGCTGGTGCGGGAGTTGGATGAACGGTTGGGCTTCGGCCAACTCATCGAACGGCACTTGACCGACAAGCGCGGAAAACACGCAGTTACCGCTAACCGACCTCGTGCGGCAGTCAGTATACAGCCGACTGGCGGGCTACGAGGATGTCAACGACGCCGAGCGCCTCGCCCAGGACCCGGCCTTCCGGCTGATTGGCTCCAGTAAGATTTGGGAGCGCGGCGGAGCGTTGACCTCGCGCTTGCAGTCGTTCGAGACCGAAGTACTGACGCAGGAGAAGAACCTCGCCGGTTCGGCTGCACTCAATCGGGAGCTGGTCGGCAAGGCGGAGGCCATCGACTCATGCCGGCGGGTGGTGCTGGACATGGACAGCACTGAAATTCCGGTTTACGGCGAACAGGAGCAGAGCGCCTACAACGGGCACTTCGAGTCCACCTGTTACCATCCGCTGCTGCTGTTCAACCGCGACGGCGATTGCCTGGCGGCGAAACTGCGGCCGGGCAATGTCCACAGTGCCGAAGGCTGGGAAGAATTGCTGCTGCCCGAGATCGAGTGCCAACAGCAACAAGGCAAGGAGGTGGTCTTCCGCGCCGACGCGGCCTTTGCCAAGCCGGAGCTATACGAGGCACTGGAAGAGCGGGAGGTAAAGTACGCCATCCGTCTTCCGGCCAACGCCAACCTGGAGCGCGACATTGCTGAGCTGTTGACCCGGCCGGTGGGCAGGCCGAGCTACAAACCGGTGGTCTGGTTCAAGAGCTTTTTCTACCAGGCCGCGAGTTGGAAGACGGCGCGACGGGTCGTAGCGAAAGTCGAGTTTCACTTTGGGGAGTTGTTCCCCCGCGTCGGCTTCATCGTGACCAATCTTGGGACTTCAAGTCGGGCGGTGGTGCGGTTCTACAACAAGCGCGGCACGGCCGAGCAGTGGATCAAGGAAGGCAAGCAGGCAGTGAAGATGACGCGGCTTTCTTGCCACCGCTTCCGCGCCAACGAGGTGCGGCTGTGGCTGAGCCTGATCGCCTATAACCTGGGCAATCTGTGCCGGCGGCTAGCGTTACCGGCACGGGTCGACAGTTGGTCGCTGACCAGCTTGCAGCAGCGGTTGGTGAAAACCGGCGGGCGGTTGATCAAGCATGCGCGCTACTACTGGTTGCTGCTGGCCGATGGGCATCTGACGCGGCGGCTGTTTGCCGGCATGCTGCGGAAGATCGCGGCGCTGCCGTCGTCGGCGGGATGAGGCGAGCGCAGAGGGAAGCGAATTTCGATGACGCCGCTGGGGCGAAGGGAAAAGTGTCTGCGGAACCGTTCGGAAAAAGGGCAACTCTGGGCGTTGCGCGCCCATCAGATGCGAAACCGGCACCTTCCCGGCGCCTTTGGAAACACCGTGGACCAAAACCGGCTAAACCCTTGCCAACGGAGGCCATTTGGCCTAAACCGCGAGTTGGATCGGAAAGTCAAAATGGAAATCCCGGACAAAATGGAAATGCCGGTCAAAATGGGAGTTCCGGCTGAGAAGTCTAGCGCCCGCTTCCGGGGCTTCAGGACAATACCTGCTGTTGTACTTGTCGCCAGTCTCCTGCAATCGGGAGCGGCTCTCGCTGCGGGAACCACCCTTCGGGTCACGCCCGGCCGTTTGAGCTTCGGCTCGGAGCTGTTCGGAGTCACGGGTGCTACCAGCAACCCGAAGACGGTCACGATTTCCAACCCGAAAAGTGCTGCTCAGCCCGCCACGATCGCAACTCTCTCCATCGGCGGCGCCGACCCTGGCGACTTCGCGCTCGCGGACCCCGATGGCTGTAAGGGCAAGGCCCTGGAGCCGGGCGTGAGTTGCGCCGTCGAAGTTACTTTTACGCCCACGAGCCTGCGCGCACGCACCGGCACGCTCACCGTGACGGACTCCGCCGGTCACAGCGCCAACGCGGTCAATGTCAAAGGCTCGGGCGTTCCGGCCGCCCTCCAATTTCAACCGCATACGCTCTCGTTCGGCAAACTCCAGCGCGGGACCCCCAGCACGCCGCAGCCGGTGACGTTGACCAACAACAACCCGGTCGCGCTCTACATCAACGACATCGTCGCGGGGGCCGGGTTTATGGCCAGCCAGAATTGCCTCGGGACGCTGGCAGCGGGCGACACTTGCCCGATCTCCGTCACGTTCGACCCGCCGGCGGCCAAGACCTCGAAAGCGAGCAAGGTGACCGGAGCGTTGAAACTCGCCGATGACGCTGCGGCGAGTCCGCAGAAAGTGCAACTGTCGGGAGTAGCGTTCGGCGCCGCGGCGCCTCCGACGCCGACACCGACGCCAACTCAGACTCCGACGGCAGCGCCAACTCCGACACCGACTCCGGCGCCCACACCTTTGGCTACGCCGACTCCGACCGAAACTCCAACGCCCATGCCAACGCCAACACCGACGCCTACGGTCTCCGCCACCGCCGCCGCTTCCGCGACGGCAACGCTGACACCGAGCCCGACACCGTCGGCAACTCCTACGCCGATCCCGGGAACGAGCGCGCTGAACTTTTTCCTGCCAGGCGCCTTTATAGGAGGTGCATTCGAGCAGATTGCCCTGATGGGAACCGCTCCGAATCAGACAATCTTCGCCCCCGACGGGACCTATCTGTGGGAAGTTACGCCGAAGGGCGCTGCCCTCGGTTACAGTCCGGTGTCCGGGACCGCATGGGCGAATGGCGGGGTGGTACTCGGTCCTGATGGAGCGCTGTGGTTTCCAGTGGAGCTCATAAACGGCGGGGCGGGCGGCCTTTACGAGATTGCCCGTCTCGATGCGTCCGGAAACGAGACCGATTATCCAATCTCAGCGCAAGCGATGGGCATAGCCGTTGGACCAGACCAGAACCTGTGGTTTCCTACCGACGGGGCGTGGATTGGCCAGATGACGACCTCGGGCGCGGTAGGAACAGTAACGCAGTATAACGTCCCCCCACCCCAGGTATTCGGTTACCCGCAAACCTTTGCGCTGGGCCCCGCTATTACTTCCGGGCCTAACTCGGCGTTATGGTTCGTCGAAACTATCACCGAGCACGTCCCCCCCGCCAACTCGCCGCCCTACTATTACTACTACCTGGGGGAAATCACCACCACAGGTCAGGTGCTTTACTTTAGACTGCCGACCACCTTTTCGCCGTACACGTTAAACGCTGGGATTGCCGCTGGTTCCGACGGGAATCTCTGGATCGTCGGCAACGAATCCAATGGGCAGACTTCCGGGCTTTTGCAAGTGACGCCGCAGTCCCAGTCCACCTCCACCGCTCAATCAACTTTTTACCCGATCCCGAACAACGGCTACCAGGTTCTTTCCGTCGTCGCGGGTCCGGACGGCGCCTTGTGGGGATCGATAGCGCCGCTTAACTCAAATGACTCAAACACGCCGCCCGCGCTGATGCGAATGACGACCAGCGGTGCGGTTTCGTACGCGCTGATTCCTCCGCAGCCGTATTATATTTGCCAGCCCAGTTTCAGCGAAACCCTGACTTGGGATTCCGCCGGCGTCCTATGGTTCGACGTCCCTAATTTCGGCAGCGAATGCTTTACGGGGAGCTTTCAACCGGAATGAAACCACGCGCGCCGAACAGTAGGAAGTTGACAACCCTGGTGCATACTCTTGCCGTCCTGGCGATGCTCACGCTCGGCGCCGCGCCGGCCGCAGCCTCAGGGCCTGGTCTGCGGTGTCGTCCCGTTCCTTTCCGTGCCGTCGGGAACCCAGTTTACACTCGACTCTTATCATGCCAAGTGGGCGCTCCGGATTGACCACAGCCAGGTTAATACCACCACCTGCAATTTGGTCCTTCAGCAGGGGCCGAACTTTGGCGCCTGTTCTGCTAAGAACGGAACGCCGGCGGGAGCTATGCCCTTCCTGATGAAGACCATCGGGGGCAATGCCATGGCGCTGCAACAAAGCGAAGCCCTCATCTTCACCGGTTGCTGCTCCCCCCCGACCTGTAGCCCCTCCGGCTGTACTACCCAGGGCACGGCCAATTTTACCTTTAATCTGGTCGCTACCCCCGCCCCCTTAAGTGGAAACCCCGTGAGCACTGTGACGATTAGCGTAAACAGCGGCGATTGTCCTTGAATATAGATACCCGCGTTGAATGGAACATATGGTACCCTTGTGAGGTTCTTCGTTCAGAAGCAGTATCAGGTTGATGATGACTTGTATGCCTTTGGCTACGACTCGCGAACTGGGATTGTTGGCGGTGCAACGGCACTTGCGAAGTTTGTAGAGAGTAATGTACGGCGCGGGTCTCCGATTGTTTTCGTTGCACACAGTCTGGGTTGCCTTGTGGTAAGATGGGCCATAGTGGAGCAGTTGATTCCAACTCAGTTAGTGCGGTTGGTGATAGCGGCAGGCCCGCCCTTCAGGGGTTCGGCCAAGGCGTTTAGGAGTGTACTTGATATCCCTGATATCAATGCCAGAATGAATCTGCTGGTGCGACTGGTGCGACAGTTCTCTACCCGCCCTAGCAGATCAAGCTCACGATGCCCCTGCTAAAATCGTTGATGGCAGCCGAAACTCCGCTCGCTACGTATTGACATGACGCTCGGATGGGGCCAAGTGATCGATCGGTTCCGCTAGCAGGAACGGAGGCAGATTATCGTGGCGCTTCGAATCGAAACACTTGAGGGCGAGCAGGCGCTGACCGAATTCCTGCTCTTTCATGACCAGGTCTACGAGTATCGCAGTGCGCGATGGCTCGTGACGGTGCCGCTCCAGCTTCCGATCCTGCTGGGGCAGTCGCCGTTCGCCTCGGACCGGCAGACTCAAGGCGTTCGCGGCGCGCGAGGGCGGCGAAATCGTAGCCCGCGCGCTCGCGATGGTTGACGAGCATTACATCCGGCATTGGAACGAACGCCTCGGGCACATCGTGATGTTCGAGGCGCTCCCTGACACGCGCGACGCGGTCAAGCTGTTGATGGACGAAGCGTGCCGATGGCTTGCGGAGCGCGGGATGCAAGCCGCGCGCGCCGGCACCGGAATGCTCGAATTCCCGTTCGTGATCGATGACTACGAGTCGCTGCCGCCGCTCACGACGCGCCAGAATCCCAGCTACTACCATAACCTGCTCAAGGACGCGCGCTTCGAAACCGAAAAGGGATGGGTCGATTACAAGATTCAGGTCACGCCCGAGCTGACCGCACGCTACCAGAGCGCGCTCGAAGCCGCCACCCGCGGCGGCTTCTCGATCGTTCCGGTCAAGGACGCCGATCCCGGCCGCCGCGTCCATCAATTCACCACCGTATGGAACGACGCGTTCAAGGCGCATTGGGGCGCCCCGCCGTTCACCGAAGATGAAGTCGCGAGCCTGTTCGAGCTCTTCGCGTTCCTGGGCGGACTCGATACTTCCGTGCTGGCGTATCGCGGCGCGGAGCCGGTGGGCACCCTGATGGTGATGCCGGATGCGAGCGAGGCCGCGCAGCTCAAACCGGGACGCACGCTCAAGGATTCCGAAAAGCTCAACTTCCTCGGAATCGGCGTACACGCCTCCGCGCGCGGGCGCGGGGTGAATCTCGCGATGGCGTCGTATGCGTACCTGGAACTGATCCGGCGAGGCGCGAAGTACCTGAGCTACACGCTGGTGCTCGACGACAACTGGCCGTCGCGCCGCACCGCGGAAAAACTCGGCGCAAACGTGTGCGCAAACTACATCACGTACCGGCGCAATTTCAGCTAAGGCCGGAGTTCCAGGGACTGCGATCCAGGTGTTACATCGAAGAACGGAAATACTTTGTCGAAGGCGCCGGCGTCGATAAAAGAGATGAACTCGTGGGCTCGCCGAACTATGATCCGCCGCGAAGTCTCATCCGGCCTGCGCCAAGTTGCGACACGATGGTGGCGCTCGGATCGCGTACCGCCGGCGGCGCGACGATCTTCGCCAAGAACAGCGACCGGCCCGCGCGCGAATGCCAGCCGCTCTTCCAGGCGCCGCGACAGGATCATTCGCCGGGCGATCTCACGCGATGCCAGTACCTCGAGATCCCGCAAGTCAGGCAGACCCGGCGATTGATCGGGTCGCGGCCGGCATGGCTGTGGGGACTCGAGCACGGAATCAACGAGCATGGCGTTGCGATTGGCAACGAGGCGCTGATCGCGAAAGATTCGCTGCCCGCGGTCGGGCTGCTCGGGATGGATCTCGTGCGGCTCGGCTTGGAGCGCGCATCGACTGCGCGCGACGCGATGGAACTGATCGGCAGCCTTATTGAGCGCTACGGCCAGGGCGGCTCTGCATCGCACGATTTCGACTGGCGCTACTCCAACGGGTTCATGATCGCGGATCACGCTGAGGCGTGGATACTCGAAAGCTCCGGACGCCAATGGGCGGCGCGCAAGGTCAACGTCAATGGCTGCGCGACTATCTCGAACCGGATCAGCACGACCTCCTACGATCGCGCCTCGGCCAATGTGCGCGAGCATGCCCGCGCCCAAGGATGGTGGGACGGCCGATCGCCGTTCGACTTCGCGCAAGTCTACGCCGAACCGGCGCATCCCACGTCGTTCTCCGCGCTCGGCCGCCTGGCGCGAAGCCGCGAGTTGGTCGCGCGCGACGGCCGCCGCTCGGTACGCGACATGATCGCCGCGCTGCGCGACCATTATGAGATGGGCGAGATGCCGGTGATCACCGCCTCGCTCGAAAGCGAGCGGCATTTCTCGCTATGTATGCACACCGACTTCATGTGCACGACCGCCAGCATGGTCGCCGAGATTCCCGCGCCCGACTCAGGCCTGAGCCCGGTGATTTGGGTCTCGATGGCGGCGCCGTGCACCGGAATTTTCATCCCGCTCTACGTCGAGGGAACTGTTCCGGCGGCGCTGGCGATCGGCGCGATGGAGCCGGCGGCGGATTCGCCGTGGTGGCGGATGAAACAGATTCAGGATCTCGTCGCACGGGCGCCCGAGCGCCTCGCACCGATAGTATGGCGCCACTTCCGGCCGCTCGAAGCGAAGTTGCTCGAACGTGCGGAGACGATCGCGGTGAAGGCGCGCGGTCTGAACGGCGGCCAGCGCTCGGAGTTGTTGACTGCGTTCATGACGGAGAACGTCACGCGGGCGGTGGAAGTGACCTCCAGAATCGAGTCAGAATTGCGAACCGAGGCCGGATCGCGCACCCCTACCTAATCGACGCGACCTTCGCTAACATCCGGACAGAATTCGGCGGACAGCGTTCGCTTATCGACACTCAAGCGGGAGCCTTATTTCAGCGATGGATTTCAACTATACGCCCGAACAGGAAGCTTATCGGCGCGAGGTCAGAACCTGGCTCGAAGCCAATCAACCGCCTCCGCTCACCGATGGGGAAAAGGAAAACATCACCGACGAGGTCCTGTGGGAGCGGCTCAAGGCCTGGCACAAAAAGCTCTATCACGCCGGATGGGCCGGGCTGACGTGGCCCAAAGAGTACGGCGGCAAGGGCGCGACCTTTGTCGAGCAGGTGATCTTCCAGCAGGAGTTGGGGCGGCTCAACCTGCCGATGGGATGCAACGTGCTGGGCGTAATCATGACCGGCCCGGCGATAATGCAATGGGGTACCGACGAGCAGAAGAAACGCTATCTGCAGCCGATTCTGAGCGGCGACGAGATCTGGTGCGAAGGGATGTCGGAGCCGGGCGCCGGTTCCGATCTGGCCGCGTTGCAGACCCGCGCGGTGCCCGAGGGCGACAGCTTCATCCTTAACGGACAGAAGGTCTGGACCACGATCGCCCATCGCTCGCACTTCGTCCAGCTTTTCGTGCGCACCGACCCCGAGCTGCCCAAGCATAAGGGCATGAGCTGCCTGCTGGTCGATATGAAAGCGCCCGGCGTCACGGTCAAGCCGCTCAAGCAGATAACCGGCGAGTCAGACTTCAACGAAATATTCTTCGAGGACGTGCGCGTCCCCAAGGAGAACCTGCTCGGGCCGCTCAACATGGGATGGCAGGTGCTGGTCGCCACCCTGATGCACGAGCGGTTCGGAATCGGCGAAACCCTCGGCGGCAGCGAGCAGATGCTGGGGGTGCTGGTTCAGATCGCCAGGATTTGCAAGATCGACGGCCGTCCCGCCGCTGAGGAGCCGGAGATTCGCCAGCAGATCGCGCAGTTCGCGATCGAGGCGATGGCGAAGAAATACAACGGCTTTCGCAGCCTGACGCGCCGGCTCAAGGGTCAGTTGCCGGGGCCCGAGGCCTCAACCGGCAAGCTCGTGTTGACCGACTTGACCCAGCGGATGGTCAAGTTCACCAGCCGCCTGATGGGCCAGTATGCCTACTTGGAACGCCATTCGCCCTACGCCCCCGAGGGCGACTGGATGAAGCGGATACTGCAAGTCGAGGCCCTGACGATCGCGGGCGGCACGTCGCCAGTGCAGAAGAACATGATCGGCGAGCGAATCCTCGGCCTCCCGAAGGGCTAGCCGCGATCGCTGTCGTTGTCTGATGGTTCGCCCTTTCTGTTCCCTCTCCCACCGGGAGAGGGAATCGGAGGGGGAGGGAGAAGTCGAGCTTTTGCTCGGCGCGCTATGCAGCTTCGGTGGGATCGTTGGCCGGCGGCGCCATCGCGGTCAGCACGTTGGCGCGCGCGCCGAGCGTGTGCGCGATTCCCGATAGCAGCTCGAAGGCGCGTCCCACCAGGACGAAATCGCTCGGCACCCTGATCACCGGGTTCTCGCGGATGGTCTTGAAAAGCTCCTCGGTGATCTCGTGGTTGAATTCACCCTCGAAGCGCTGGCCCGGCGCACGCCGATTGAGCGCATGCGCGATCATCAGCAGCGTGGACGGATCGCCGTTGCGGGTCTCGAAGCCAAGTTCCCGAAACGCCTTGACCGCCGAGGCGTCGTTCTGGGTCATGATCGCGAACATCAGGTTGAAGAGCGCGTAACCGAAGCCCTTGGGCAATTCCTTGGAGAGCCCGAAGTCCATCAGCACGAAGCGCGGGATCACCTTGCCGTCGCTCCTGCGATATGGGTTGACGAAGATGTTGCCCGGATGCGGGTCGGCCTGGAAGAAGCCGCGCGCCAGGATCATCGTCACGTAAACGCGCATCAGTTCCTGCACCACCTCGGCCGGATTCAGGCCGGCCGCGGCAATCGCGTCCTTGTCGGTCGGCTTGATCCCCGAGACGAATTCCATCGTGATTACGCGTCCCGACGACAATTCGTGATAGACGCGCGGGACCGTGACTGCGGGATCGTCCTTGAACAGCTGGGCGATTCGTTCGGCGCTCTGCACCTCGCGCTTGAAGTCGAGCTCCATCACGAGATGCTTCTGCAGCTCCTCGAGCAACGGCATCAGCGCCATCGGCTGCGGATCGAGCCGCTCGTAGATCGAGCAGATCTTCGTCATGTTGGCGATATCGGTGCGGACGACTTCCGCGATGTCCGGGTATTGCACCTTGACCGCGACCACGGCGCCGCCGTCGCGCAGGCGCGCGCGATGGACCTGAGCGAGCGAAGCGGCCGCGATCGGACGCGGCTCGAAGTTATCGAACAGCCGATCGATCGGCGCGCCGAGATCCTGCTCGACCACCGGCGCGATCTCGGCGAACGAGCGCGGCGGAACCGCGTCGTGGCATTTGCTCAGGGTCCGGATGTACTCGGGCGGGAAGACGTCGGAGCGGGTACCGATCACCTGCGCGAGCTTGATCATCAAGCCGCGCAACTCGATCGCGGTCCGGTAGATTTTGCCCGCGTTGCGTTCGTGGACCGGCGACAGGTTGCGGCGCTTGTAGTCCGCGCGCCGCGCCCGGTTCAACTATCCGCGGCACCTTGTAGCTTAGATACACCTGCGCCGCGAGAAAGCCGGTGCGCGAGGTGCGGTAAAGGCGCTCAGCGAGATGCATCGGGACGCAATGGTTTTGCTAATGGCCTCGGAATCCGGCAGCCGGCTCAGGCCAGCGCGTCGCGAAGACGAAAATCAGTAGCCGACTTGGCCGCCACTTGTATTTCCGGCGGTATTGCTGACCGGCTCGAGGCGCGCGAATGCGGGCGGCTCCCACGGCGTCTCGAGCGCGTCGAATCGCGCGACGAACTCCTCTACGTCGGCGACCTTGCCTTCGGCGCCGGCGCGGATCGAGTTGCGGATCTGATCGCGCCGCTCGCGGAGCCGCTGGCGGATCATCATCTTGAGCGAGCGCTCCAGCAATGCGTTCACGGCCTCGCGGCCCGCTATCTCGCTGCCGTCCTCGGCGATCAACGTGCGGGCGGCGACTTCGGACAGCGCGGTGCGCAGATACTCGACATGCGGCGACTCATCGGAGCGGATGTAGCTGACCAGGCGCGATGCTTCCGCCGGCGAATCCGAGACTTCCGGATCGCCAAGCAGTTCCTCCGCCCATTTGAAGGTCGAGCGGGCGAACACTTCGATCGCGAGCACGCCGGCCATGAAAGCGAGCAGGCGCTCGACCGGCTCGGCGAGCGTGGGCAACAGGCGCTGCGGGCGGTTCTGCGAGCTTCGCCGCCCCATGATCATCATCAGGATGTCGGCCGGAACGTCGGGATTGGAAAGCGCGATGTCGCGGGCCGCTTCCCACATCTGCTTGTGACCGCCCTCGTCGCCCCATCCAGCCTCGTCGCGCGCATGGGCCTCGAACAATCCGCCAGTCAGATGCGCGAGCGCGGTTAACGCGGTGCTCTCGCGGATAAAGCTCGCCAGCGGCGGCACGGGCAGGTCGCGGATCGTCGCACCGAAACCCTCGACGATCGCGATCTCCGTGAGTATCCGCACGATCGGCTCGCGTACGCCGCTCTTCAGAAGCAGCGTGGCTTGTGCGACGCTCGGCAGATGGGGTGGGACGAGATCGGAACCGATCTCGACCAGCGGAATCGGCGAGGTGGCAAGGTGCTGCTTCTGCCAGGCCTCAATCGCGGGCACGCGCCACATCGTGCGCGGCGAGCGATAGCCGGTCGCGTCGAAACCGCCGTGACATCGCACACCGCCGACGATCAGAGGCGTATCAAGCTTGACGTTCGACAGCAGTTGCTCGTAGGTGAAGTTCAGTTGCGATTCCTGTGACATCCCGACCTCGCAGGTTTCGGCGGCCGCGGCCGCCGCCTGACTGCGCGTAACATACGTAAGGTTAGAAACCGGAGTCAAATGACCGGGGGGGTTGGGAGATAGCGGCTAGTTCCAGGTCACCCCCCCTTCTTCAAGGAGCCGCCGGACGCGGCCCGAGCGCGGCCGGAAGTCCCCATGACAAACGCGTCTGGTCGTGAGGCCGCCGAAGCTCCAGCTTCTTCCCCTTCGCCGACTTCCATGCCAAAAGGTCTACCTGCAGAAAAGTCCTTTACAATTCAATACTTGTACGCTGTGGATAAACATCGGCGCCTAAAGAAAGCCACTGCATGCCACCTCCGAAACCGACTTCGACCCGAAAAATGCGTTATACGGGCTCTAATGCGGGCACGACGGAGGGTAAAACCCGCGCCTCTGTGTCCACCAGCGATCTGCTTGCTGCCGTCCATCGCTTGGACGATACTCGCAAATGCATGAGAAGTCCGATAAATGTTTGTACTCACGCGGCACTTTTTCTCGTCCCATTTAGCAGATTTGTTACGCTGCATTGCGATTAATTGACCGACGAGCACAATCGCGCTAATTTAGCAGACTCTCGCTTTTTATTTTCTCGTTTTCAGGAACGGCTACCAGGAGAAAAGCACCAAATGGAACCTAACGCGGCGGCAAAACTAGACGGGAAGAGCCACTTTTCGCGAGACAGACGAACGAAATTCGTCCAGCTGGCCGAGAGTCGAACGGTCAACGCGATTCGCGCGATTCGCGTGATTGGAAAGCTCGGCAACAAATCTCACTACGAGTACAGCGAGGCCGATGTAAAGAAAATAATCCAAGCGCTGGGACGAGAACTCGACCTGCTGAAATCGCGGTTGACGGATAAGGGCGGCAGAAGCCAGATCGAATTCAAACTATAGGCGGGATTTGTACAAAATGCGTGAAGACGTTCTGCTGCAACAACTTCTTGAGTCCGAAACGGAAGAAGACCTCATTCGGGTTTTGGAACACCGAGGCTTATTGAGTTCCAAGAATCGTAATCGATGGAAATATCTCGGCAACATGCCGAACAATCAGAGCATTGTTCTCAACCAGCAAAGTACGGCCGCTGCGTCGCTGGTCGAGAAGTTCACAAACGGTATCGATGCAATACTTCTAGGCTTATGTAAGGCGATGGGAATCGATCCACGCGGCGTGGACGCGCCTCAGACCATGGCCAAAGCAGTGGAAATATTCTTTGGCGACCTTAGCGAGAAGACCCGGGCCGAGATTAGGGAGTTCGCGGAGGACCGCCTTGTCCTATATGCGACGGGCAAGAAAGGCAGGCCAAGTCTGTCGTTGTATGATGCTGGTGAAGGTCAACTAGCAGAAGACTTTCCTTCAACTTTCTGTTCCTTAATCTACGGCGATCAAGGTGGGTCTTATAAGGGTGCGATTCCCTTCGTTCAGGGGCGCTTCAATATGGGGGGAACTGGGGTACTCCCGTTTTGCAGCGAACAATATCAGTTGCAATTGATTCTTTCGCGAAGGCCGAACGCTGTAGCTAAGCGAGATGATCACGAGTGGGCCTTTACGTTGTTTTGTTTTTTCCCATCCAAACAGGACCCCTCATGGCGTTATCTCATTGGCGAGGATGGCAACGTCCTGACGGGCGGCAGCACCCCTCTTGCGTTATTGCCAAAAAAGGGGGTGAAAACATCTGAGATCGCGAAGCCGCGAGAGCGCAGAGTGAGCAGCGGCACGCTTATCAAGATGTACGACTTCGAGGCTCCTCGAAGCAATATATGCGGCGAACTCTACAAGAAACTTGGAGAATTCCTCCTTCGGCCGGCGCTCCCACTTCACATTGTTGAGTGTCGCGAGTCCTACTTGGCTAAAGTTATGGCGGTAACAGTCTGGGATCGCCTCGACCGATGGGAGCAGACTAAGAAACTCGAAGAAGACTTTGAGCAAGGTAGCAGCATCTCTATCCCGCTCACTAGCGGTGAGACCGTGCCTGGAGAGGTGCGCGTATTCAAAACGGATGACGATCTCGGGGACGACGAGGATCAGCCCCAGACCGGAGTTAGGGCTCTCATAAATGGACAATCTCACGCGAAGCGCGGGAGCTGAATTCTTTCGGACCAAAGAGGTGGACAAGGAGCACGTCGCGGGCAGCATTTTGGTCACGCTGGACTGCACTGGTCTCGGTCAAGACTCCCGAAACGCACTGTTCATGAGCGACCGTGAACGGTTCCGTGATAAAACGCTGCTCCAAGAACTGTTCAAGAAGTTGAAGAAGGAGCTTCATGATCATCAGGGTCTAATTGATCTAAACAAGCAGCGCTACGCGGAGAAGGTTAAGAACGCTGTTGACGATGAGGATGGAATAAGGGCCCTTGAAGAGCTTCTCTCAACCGATCCGACCCTCGCGGACTTGGTCGGCACCTCTACAGCGGGCACAGTGGCGGCGGATACGGCGACTGACGGTGCAGGCGGAAAGATTCATGGACCTTTCCAGGGCTCGGATTTTCCGAGCTATTTTCGGAGAAGAGATGGAACGCTTTCAGCCGAGGTCGAAATACCACGCGGAAGCTCAACGCGGGTGTCGTTCTTGACCGATGTGAGGAGTAATTATTTTACACGGCGCCGTCCGGCACCGGGCAAATGCACGTTCGGTGGCGATCTCCAGCCCACATACAGTCTGTTCAACGGACGCCTCACCTTTACGTGTGCGGCGGACAAGGCTCTTCAAGAAGGCACCAAACTGAAGACAACAGTTGAGATTACTGACAAGAACGGAAGCGGACCGTTTATCCTCACGCTGATGGCTCAGGTAGGTGCACCGCGCGAAAAGAAGGAAGCCAAGAGGAATGGGAACGGCCGGGAATCGAGCGAGCCTCTTGTGCAAGCTGGCCCGAGTCGGCCTAACATTAAAGAAGTGGACAATAAGCCGGACGACCTTCCGCTCACCATCGATAGGAATCCCGACACCGGGCGATTGCAGTTATTGCTGAATAGGAAGTCTCATTTGCTCGATGATGCAAAGAAGCTGCGACCGAAAGAGGAAGAACCGGCAGTGGAATTCGTTTTTAAGTACGGTCTGGCTCTAACGGCGATGGGCTTATTGGACGCCGCACAAAAGACGGAAGCTTGGAAGACGGACGATGCCGGCTGTCGAGAAAAGATCCAGCAAACGGCGCTCGGCATTGCCCGCGTAATCGTACCGCTTTGTTTATCGTTGCCCAAGAGGTTGCCAAAAGCAAAGTGAAACACCGCTCGCTTCTGGGTGCACAATACCGAGCCGCAAACGCCAGGGCCGCTATGGTCATTTCATACTGATAGCCTGTGAAACAGCACTACTTCCTGGCTGGCAGGCGTCTCTCCTAGCTGATCCGCGTGCCATTTGCGATTAGGGACAAGCCTCCAGAGCCGTCCGTCTCCCTCGTGGGCCAAGAGCGGTAGGCGAATCTCCCGAAAACCGGCGAGTCTGGTCGCTTCTAGATATCGCGGTAGCTGCCAGTTCGGTTTGGAAAAGGCTACCACCTGCACGAGCGTAGTGTCTTCATCGCACAAACGAGCCATGGAATTGAGCGCTGCCTGTATACGTTCGAAGTAGCCCAGCAAATTTAGGGCTTTGCGGTCGCCCATCGAATAATAGGCGGCTCCTGATCCATCGACCCGGTCCGCAATCCAGAATGGTGCGGGCGTTTCCTTACGACCGTCTACTTGCCAACGATGATAGAGAACGTGAATGCCTGGATAGGGTGGGGAAGTGAGTATGAGCTTCGGTTTCGCTTGCCTAGCTATCTGTCGGGCGTTCGCCGCGTCGGCCGCTGACCTATTCAGGCAGGAGACCGTCGCTTGCTTACCCAGATCTTCGTTTACCGCCGCTCGTAACTCACGGGCACCGTGGATCATTTCTATCGCAGATTGCGCAAGTGAATCGCGGAACTTGTGAACGTTAGGAAGCTTTTTGCGACCATCAAGAGCCCATTGTGCGGCCTTGAGGACAACACATCGGGCAAAGGCCTCTAGTCTGGGCGAGTCGAGCCTAATTGCCGATGCAAGTGCTTGCTCAATCCCTTTGCGAAGACGCCATGTCGTCCTGTTATCGAGATGACGATAATAACCATTTTCGGCGTATTTCTCGAAATGGGAACTGAGGCGATGCATATTAACGCGCGAATGCAATTGCTCCGCCCATCTTTCTATTGCTTCAATTTCATCATCATTCAACAAGGTCGTCTTCACTTGTGCGACGAAGACAGCCAAGGAACTTACATCTGTTCCTACAGCGTGTCGCCCTAGCGCTAAAGCCTCGACTAGTGTTGTACCACCTCCCATAAACGGATCGACGACCAGATCACCTGGCGCAGTAAAGGCCTCTATTACCGTACGGACAAACTTCGGCGAGAACCTCGCCGGATATTTGTAAAAGTTGTGTGTATATCCAGAGACGTGTGACGAATCGCGGGCAGCCTCCACAATCCGGCTCTGCAACGCGCGACTGATGGAGCCCGAATCGTTCTCGCCATCACGGCCAACGATGTTCATGTTGGTCGCCTCAGATGAAAGAGAGGCATGTCGTCGGTGAGCAGTCGCTCGATTGCTTCGCGAACCACCCATGCGGTCGATGCTCGATTCTTATGGGCCAGTGCGAGCAACTCAGCGTACTGCTCGCCGGACAAACTGACCGAGAATCTTCGGGTCTTCGTTCTTGGTGATTTCCGATGAGTAAACGGCATGGCTTCCCGTAGCGCACCGTTCTGCACCACATCGGTGCTCCCAGGAGCATCATTCTGCACCATCATGGTGCATGCATCAAGTACCGAGGCTCGGAGCGGGCCTGATTCGCGCGACGGGCCCTTAGATCGAAGCTCCGACCGCGACGTAAGCGGGGACTGAAACCGGAGTCAAATGACCGGGAGTCGGGAGATAGAGGGGGACAGCAGGTCACCCCCTTGGGTACGTTCCGGCTCGTTAGCTCGCCAATCATCGCCTGAAGACATAAAATAATGCTGGGTAAGGTTGGGTTGGGCAAGCTATGAGTCCGTATCTTCTAGCGGGGGCGATTGTCCTCGGCGTTGCGGTCGTTTTCTTCACCCTGCCGTGGACCTTGCCGCACTCGTGGTACAGGGCGCTCTTCTATCCCGGCGGCAGGCCGAACGCGCTCGCCAGGCGTATCAACTCCGGACAGGCGCGGCTGTCCGCGCTCGGAGTTTTGCCGGCCCTGATGGTCGCCCTGGAAACGAGAGGGCGGCGAAGCGGCAAGGCTTGTCTGGTCCAACTGGTCGTGGCACAGGTCGGCACGGAACGATACCTGGTGTCGATGCTGGGCGAGAACGCCGACTGGGTGCGCAACCTGCGCGCCAGCGCCGGCGCCGCCGTGCTGCGCCATCGAAGAACGGAAAAGGTGAGGCTGGAGGAGGTGCCGGTGTCGCAGCGCGCGCCGATCCTCAAGGCCTATCTGCAACGGGCTCCAGGCGCCCGCCCGCACTTCGACCTCAGCCGTGACGCGCCGCTGGCGGAGTTCGAGAAGGTGGCGGCGCGCTATCCCGTGTTCCGCATCGTCGCGGAGTGAAGCGCCGGGCAGCGGCAGTTGGTCGCGGGCCTGCGCGGATTCGGCAAACGCCTCGCGCCGCGGGCAAATGCCGCGCCAATGACCTCGGACTTCGGCTGCTCTGGCTCTTCGGCAGGGACGTGATTGGAACGGGCGTAGATTTTTTACCGCATACAGGATTATTGTCCCCGAAGGCGCTGGCCGAGAGCGGCGCTCGTCGGCTATCGCAGGAACTGAGGACTACGGCAATGACACATCCGGCGTTCATCGGCCATTCAATCCTACCCCGACCTCGATCGTCCCGAGTGAGCGCGATCGGAGCACGCTTCGGTCTGGCGATCGTGATCGCCGCCGTCACCTGCGCGTGCCGACATTCTGAGTCCGGGCCATCTGGGTCCGCTCCGTCGGCGCCGATGAAAAATCCGGCCGCGGGCCGATGGCAGGCGGAAATTCCCAACCCGGCCGGCCAACGTCAGCAATGCGTTATGGAAGTTGTCGATACCGGGCAGATCAACTACAGCGATTCGTGCCCGATGCCGCTGACGGGTCAGCAAGGCACTATCGTGACCGTCCCGAACGGTACCTATGCGCCGCAGCTTTACGTCACGGGCAAGGACAGCGGCACGTTCATGATCATGGGAGGCGCAGGCGGCATCTCGGGGATGGTCGGAGCGTTTCGCGTCGAGGGCAGCAAACATATGACGACCCGAACCGCCCCCGGCGCCGATATCGAATGGACCCGCAGCTCGTCCGAGGCGCCACTGCAGAGCGCGGCCGCAAGCCAGGTGCTCCCGGGGCAAGTCCAATGGCCGGTGAGCGGCGTGCCGGCGATCGCGCAGCGCGCAGTCGCGTATGTTCGGACCAAATGGCAGCCCGATGCTTTCCTGACGTCGATCCAAATAGAGCCAAACGCCGGGATCAGCAATGCGCAGTCCCCGGCGGGCGGTCTGCTGGTCCAGTTCAACTTCTACTCTCCCGGACAGCAGCAGACCCTCACCTTTATGCCTAATTCGCCCGCCAGCGAGTTGATGCCGGGCGGCAGCGCCGATCCCAGCGATCAACGCCCGTTGCCTGCGAGCTTTATGGATCTGCCCGACGCGGTAGCCAAACTGCGAGCGAAAGGGTTGCGCGGCAAGCAACTCAAAACCGTGCATATCGAAAATTATGGCCGCGGCTCATATGCCGGTAGCATCGCGCGTCTACGGCCCCGAATGGGTAATCGCCTCGGGACTCGACGAGCAAGGTGTGGTTTTGGCCGAGTTGCCGGATCAGAACGAGGCAAGAGTTTACAACGAGAACGAGGACGCGGGCGGCGATCAACCCGAAAACGATAACACGATCTATGTCGAAATCACGGGGCTGCGAAACAACAAGACCCAGGTCTATTGCTGGCTGTTTACGGGGCCCCGAGGCTTCCCCTCGAACACCGGGGGGGACGCGGCGAGCATTTCGTCGTGGATCACCAATGGACGCGCCAAATGTGAATTCGGTAATGAAGACCCCGGACCTTACGCGATCGTGGTGTTTCACGACGAGGACAACAGCCATGTGCTCGAATTGAACCCGAACGGCACTCCGCGCGAGGGCGTTGGATTATCGAACAACCCCCAGGTTGCCTCCGGACTGCCCGGCTACGACGCGGCGATGTTTACCTACAGAGGCGGCCCGCGGAATCTGACGATCAACATGAAATATCCGACGGGGTCCTTCGCCGCCGGCGCTGGCGGGGGCGGCAGGCTGACCGGTTTCGCGTTTGTGGACGGCTCGGTGGCGGGACAGGGGCCGCGGGCGAAGCTCCCGGCCGGAACGAAAATCTATCCTCCCGGTTCGACGATCACGGGAACCGACGGGTGCCCGACGACGCGCTACCGGACCGATGGAATGATTGTCGCGGTAATCGATTACCAGGGCCGGCCGACCGCCGGCAGCGTCACCGTGACTCGTCATCCCGCGAGCGGCGGACGGTTTGAAAACGCCCCGTACTATCTCGACCTCGACCCGGGTCGCACACTACAAAATCTGGGCCCCATCTTCGAAAATGGTTCCTACGATGTTCGTCTCCAATATGACTTCAGCCAAGGTGAGGGCAAGTCGGCCTCAACAAGGTTTGTCCTGGCACGCAGTTGTAGTCCAACTCCCTGACCGCTTCGGCGACAATCTGCTTACCTCGGGTGAGATCAAAAGGGAAAGCCCTATTCAGAAGCCGTAGCTGAGACCGACCTCGCGAACCATAGTGCGCGTTGTGCGGTCCGGGCAGTCTTTACGACAGAAGGGCGATGGGCATCATCAGCCGCCAAGACTCACGGTGTTTCATCGACTGTCCCTCAGACAAACGGGTGGCGGCGGTAGGAGCTTGAACAGGTTTGCGACCCGCCTCTCGTCTCTTTTCTGGAAATGTTGAAATGTTCATACATCAGGACCTCGGGAATTCCGAAAACCCAAGTTTGCAACGCACACCCTGTTGGCCAGACCGAAGCGCAAACGCGTAAGCCAGATTCAACGGTAACGTCCACCATAGTCCGACCGGCGAGTGGGTAAGCCGCCTATATACGCTCCTACCTGAATAAAACCGCCGATTCGCGTAGCGATATCCATCCAGCAATGTCTTCGGGCTCATATGCTGGGGCTGAAATACCACGTCTTCGCGTCCGTTGTATTTACTCCAGTCCCACGTGAGGATTCTCCCCTCGGTTTCCAAACGCTGATACAACGGCGTGCCGGGATACGGTGTCAGGATATTGAACGTTGCATTCTGTACGCCTGTCGTTTCAAGAAAATCTAGTGTTTCACTGAAGATCGACTCGGTGTCTTGGTCGAACCCGAACACCATGCCCGCTTGAACCGCGATGCCATGCTCGTGGATCTGCTCGATCACACGCACATACTCTTCCACGCGGTTGAATCCCTTGCGGACCCCATCCATGCTCTGCTGTGAGATGGATTCCAACCCAATGAACAATTGTTTGCATCCGCTCTTTGCGGCCCATTCCAAAAACTCAGCATCTTTACCCGCTTGAATACTTACCTGGCTGCTCCACCATTTCCGGTATGGCGCAATCGACCGGAACAAAGCCTTCGCGTATTCGCGATCGCTAGCCAGATTGTCGTCCCAGAAGATGATCACTTTGCCCGGAAACGAGGCATACTCTGAGGCCACTGCCGCCACTGGCCGCGTTCGAACTTTGCGCTGGTACATCACCGCCACGGTGCAAAAGTCGCAACCATACGGACAGCCGCGCGTCGCGAATAACCTGCCGCCGGTCAGATCGCGCCGGTGGTATAATTCCTGACGCGCCATTGGCGCGGTGTGCAACGCGGGTGGGATGGTCGAGCAATATCGCCGCGTATGCCTTCCGATTTCGAAATCTTTCAAGAACTGGGGCCAGTGCGATTCAGCTTCTCCCACGAAAATCACGTCTGCATGAGCTTGGGCTTCATCCGGCATCAATGTGACATGCGGTCCGCCCAATGCCACTGGAATTCCTCGCCTGCGAAATTGCGCAGCAAGATCATACGCGTGGAACGCACTTGGCGTATGAAAGGTGATTCCGACAAGATCCACCGCCATCTTCAGGTCAACCGGTGACACCCCTTCATCAATATGAATCACTTTCCACTCGGGTGACACGAACGCGGCCAGATAGGGCATGGTGATCTGCTGAAAATTCAGCACGCGCGCACGACGCACCCGTCGAATGGCTGGGGACGATGCCGTTATGAGTAATAGCGTTCGCCGAGCCGACATAGACCAGAGCCCCCCTCAGATGCAAATGCATCCTGCCAAATTATAGCGCGTCTTGGAGTACCGAGACCTGTCTGTTACTGCGTAACGCCTCAAAAGTAATTCAAAGCCCCGGCGGTACTGCAACTGCGGACCTGTCACTCCGTCAAGAAAGCTCTTGTCGAGGACAACGAACGAGGAGATCGTTCGCGAAATCCTCACGCCAAACCGGAAATCGGGCGCGGCTTCCCCCATATCGCTAACTTTATCCGAACGTCGCCCGCACCGCCTCTTCCAACTTCGACTGCCTCTCGCGAATCCAAGCCGAGTGACGATTTCAGGCGTTTGTATGGTGGCGGCGGTAGGAGTCGAACCTACGACACCGCGGATATGAGCCGCGTGCTCTAACCAACTGAGCTACGCCGCCACCGATCGAACCAGAGTAGCGGGCAGTCCGAAACGACGGAAGAGCGTCAGAGCACCCGCACCGCCTGCGATTTGACCTCGCGGCTCCCGCGCGCGACCTGATACGCGACACCCTCGGCGAACTCGATACAGGTCAGCCTGCCGCCGTAGACCAGTCCCGTGTCGATTCCGATCTTGTACGGAAGATCGAGCAGCACGCCGCGCATCGGCGTGTGCCCGAAGACCACCGTCTCGCCGAGCACGTGCGGACTGGAGATGAATTCCTGGCGGATCCAGAGCAGGTCTTCGACGTTTTGCTCGTCGAGATGACGGGTCGGCACGATCCCCGCGTGAACGAAAAGATAAGGCGGCCGCAGATAACTGGTCGAGAGTTCCCGGAAGAACTTGAGATGGGGCTCGGGTAGATACTCGGCCGCGGTCGCGAGGTTGCCTTCGCTGACGCCGTAGCTGTCGAGCGTCGCGGCGCCCCCGTTGAAAAGAAACGAGTCGCCGTAATGACCCGGCAAACCGAGAAACGAGAGCATCATGTCCTCGTGATTGCCCTTCAGAAAGACCACCTCGGCGGGACCGCGCGCGAATTCGAGCAACTGCTCGACCACGTCGCGGGAGGACGGGCCGCGGTCAACGTAATCGCCGACGAACACCACCGTATCGTCCGAGCGCGGCGCGATCCGGCGCAGGATCGCGCCCAGTTCGTCGGGACATCCGTGGATGTCGCCGATGGCGAACAGACGCCCGTTCGATTTGCGCTTCTTTGCCATCGCGGATTACGTGTGCCGGTCCGACAAAAGTTTCGCGATCCCTGCCATCATTGTGCGCGCAGCGCTGTACGGATTGAGCCGCCCCTCGCGCACCTGGGCGAGGATGTTTCCGGCGGCGCCGTTGCCGAGCGCCCGCGCCGCCAGCTCCTCGAGCTCGGCGGTGAGCACCTCGGTGAACTCGCGCTGGCGCCGCTCGCTCTCGCGCACCGGATCGCGATGCTCGCTCAGCCAGGCGCGATGCTTCGCGATCGCCGCGACCACCGCGTCGATGCCCTGGCCGGTGGCGGCCTGGGTGAGCAGAACCGGGATGTCCCATCCGCCTGGCGGCCTCAGATGGAGGCTCAACTCCAGTTCCGCCTTGAGGCGATCGGCGCCCTCGCGATCGGCCTTGTTGACCACGAAGATATCGGCGATCTCGTTCAGTCCGGCTTTCATCGCCTGAATTCCGTCGCCGCCCTCGGGCACGGTAACCACCACCGTGGTGTGCGCGAGATCCATCACGGAGAGCTCGGTCTGACCGACGCCGACCGTCTCCACGATAATCAGGTCATGGCCGAACGCGTCCAGCACTCTGACGATTTCGCGTGCCGCGCGGCTCAGCCCGCCATGGCTGCCGCGAGTCGAGAGGCTGCGGATGTAAACGCCAGCGTCGCGGAAATGTTCGGTCATCCGGACCCGATCGCCCAGCACGGCCCCGCCCGAGAACGGACTGGACGGGTCGATCGGGAGCACGGCGATCTGCTTTCGTTCGGCGCGATAGTTCGCGATCAGCCGATTGATCAGCGTGGACTTCCCGGCCCCGGGAGGCCCGGTGATTCCCACGATCTGGGCGTTGCCGGTGTGCGAATAAATGCGCTCCATGACCGCGCTCACTTCGGGCGCGCGATTTTCCACCAGCGTGATCAGGCGCGCAAGCGCGGTCCTGTCGTGCTGCGCGAAGCGTTCCATCAACGCGTCGAGTCGCGGGTTTTCTGCCATCCGGTTCCGGCGCCGCGGCGATCGGCGGCAGCCACTTTGATGCTAGCAAACGGCCATACTTGTCGCACCCGCGCAAAAGACCGCAGAAGAGGCCGGCTAAACCGCACGTGCCGTTGACCGCTTCGGCAATGGCGCGCGGGATCGTCCGCGTCTGCCTCAACCGCGTGCGCTGACGCTCAACCGCCTGCGCTGACCGCACCGCGGCGCGCCGCTAGCTGACACTCGACCTGAGTGCAGTGGAGCGCGCGCTTCGAGACGAACATCCGGCCGCATCCGGCGCACTTGCGGATGGTTTCGTCCTCGCGCAACAGCGGCTCCAGCTCGCGTATCGCGTCGCCGGGCACCGGGTCGCGATCGGCGCGATCGGCACGATCAGATCGTGCGGCCGGTTCGAGGCGTCGCGGCAATTTCGCCGTCCCGCGATCGCCGCGCGCAATCCTTTCGGCTTCCGAATGCGCCAGTTCGTCGGCGCGGGCGTTCAACGGATCGTCGGCGTGGCCGCGAACCCATTCGAATGTGACGCGCCGCGCCGCGATCTCGGCATCGAGCCGACCCCACAGGCTCGATGTTGACCTTGCGCTTGCGCTTTTCGTTGATCCCCTTCACGACGTATTCGCTGTCGCTGCGGAGCACGACGCTACGGCCCGGTTCGATTCGCTTGAGCGCTTCGATCGCCGCCGTCAGCTCCATCTTGTTATTGGTGGTCGCGGGATCGCCGCCGCTGGACTCTTCGCGCTCGCCGCCGGGCCTGACGATCACGAAGGCCCATCCGCCGGGGCCGGGATTGCCGATGCAGGAGCCGTCGGCGTAGGCGAGCAGATCATGCGAAGACGGCGGCAAGACGGCGCACCCTTCAGGTCAGGCCGCGCTCTTCGCGCAAATGCTTGAACCAGTGGATATACTCGCGGGCGGCGCGATGCCAGGAAAAATCGGCGGAGAAGCAGTTGTTCATCAGCCGCTCCCAAAGCCCGCGATTGCGCCAGGTCTCGACCGCGCGCCCGATCGCCGCCGCCAGCGCCTCGCTGTGATAGTCCTCAAAGACGAATCCGTTGCCGCCGCCCGAAGCGGGGTCGAACTCGCTGATCGTGTCGCGCAGTCCACCGGTCGCGCGGACCACTGGAGCAGTCCCGTACTTGAGCGCGTACATCTGCGTGAGCCCGCACGGCTCGAACCGCGACGGCATCAGGAAGATGTCCGAGCCGGCCTGGATTCGATGGGCCATCGCGTTGTCGAACGCAGTCACCATCCTGAGCCGATCCGGATAGCGCGCCTCGGCCTCGCGGAAATAGCTCTCCAGGCCAGGGTCGCCGCTGCCCAGAATCACGAGCTGGAGATCCATCGCCATCACCGCGTCGAGCGCGTCCTTGAGCAGGTCGAGGCCCTTCTGCGGCGTCATCCGCGTGATCATCCCGATCACCGGCGCGCCTTCGGCCGCGGGCAGCCCGACCCGCTGGCGCAGATCGGCGGTGCAGATGCGCTTGCCTTCGCGCGTGGAGGGCTCGTAGCGCGTTGCGATTATCTCGTCGTGGGCCGGGTCCCATTCGTGGTAGTCGGCGCCGTTGAGGATTCCCACGAATCGCGCGCCCTTGTGACGCAGCACTCCTTCGAGGCCGAAGCCCAGCTCGGCGCTCCCGGTGACCTCGCGCGCGTAGCTGGGGCTCACGGTCGAGGCCCCGTCGGCGAGCATCACGGCACCCTTCATCAGGTTGATGTTGCCATGGAACTCCAGGCAGTCGATCGAAAAGTACGACCAGTCGAGATTGAGGATCGGAAACTCGCCCGCGTCGCAGATTCCCTGGAAGGCGAGATTGTGAATCGTGAAAATCGAGAGAGTGCGCGCGAAGCTCTCGCGCATCGCGGGGTCCGCGCCGATAACGATCGGCACCATCGCGGCGTGCCAGTCGTGTGCATGCACCACCTCGGGCTTGATCAGCCGCGCGATAGTCGCGGCGGCCGCGCGCCCGAAGAACACGTAGCGGCGCAGGTTGTCGGGATAGTCACGCCCCTGCTCACCGTAGATTCCCTCGCGCCCGAAGTACTCGGGATGCTCGATCAGGTAATAGCGCACGCCACCCGCTCCGGGTGCACCGCGCACCGTGAAGCGCTCCTGGCGCGCGCCGACTTCGACGCTCAGGCGGTCGGCGACGAACGCACCCGACAGTATCTTGAGCGCGCTCTGGTAACCCGGAAACACCACTGAAACTTCGCAGCCCGCAGCCGCCAGCGCGCCGGGAAGCGCGCCGATAACGTCGGCCAGGCCGCCGGCTTTGGCGTAGGGAGTGATTTCGGCGGCCACGATCGCGATCTTCATCACGATCGAATATTGCCTGCCATCCCGCCCGTGACACAATGGCGGCGACACGATCGCAGACGGTGAAGAAGAGCGCCGCGCCGCGCGTCGAGCCACGCGCGTTGACCGCAGGCGCCGCAAATGTTGAAGTCGCCGACAAATGTCGAGTACGCCCAATCGCCTGCGGGACCAGATGTTCCGGCGAAAGTCGGCCGCGGCGCTGATGGCGGATGCCGGGCCGCACGCCGGCGGTCTCAAGCGCGTGCTCGGCGCACTCGACCTGACCGCGCTCGGGATCGGCGCGATCGTCGGCGCCGGCATCTTCGTGATGACGGGCGTGGGCGCCAAGCAGGCCGGCCCCGGGCTGGTGGCGTCGTTCATCCTGGCCGGAGTGGCGTGCTCGATGGCGGGTCTCTGCTACGCGGAGTTCGCCTCGATGATCCCGGTGGCCGGCAGCGCCTACTCGTATTCGTACGCCACGATGGGCGAGCTGGTCGGATGGATTATCGGCTGGGATCTCGTGCTCGAGTATGCGGTTGGCGCCGCCGCAGTCGCTTCAGGATGGTCGGGCTATCTGCGCGTGATCCTCGACGGGCTCGGGCTTCACATTCCGGCGGCGCTCGCGCGCGCTCCGGGGACTGCTCCGGGCGCGATCATAAATCTGCCCGCGCTGCTGATCGTCTTCGCGATCTCGGCCGTCCTCTATATCGGGATCTCCGAGAGCGCACGCTTCAACTCGATCATCGTGGCCATCAAGCTGACTGTGATCGGAATCGTGATCGTGGTCGGCGCGTTCTTCGTGCGGCCTGCCAACTGGAGCCCCTTCGCGCCGTACGGATTCCAGGGAATCAGCGCGGGCGCCGCCTACATCTTTTTCGCCTACATCGGGTTCGACGCGGTCTCCACCGCGGCCGAGGAGGTCGTCAACCCGGGCCGCGACCTGCCGCGGGGAATTCTCGGCTCGCTGGTGATCTGCACGCTGCTCTATATCGCGGTCTCGGGCGTGCTGACCGGGATGGTGCCCTACGGGCGGATCGACGAGACTGCGCCGCTCGCGTCGGCGTTCTTAAGCCGCGGGCTGGGCTTCGTTGCCGGGGTGATTTCGGTCGGCGCAGTGGCGGGCCTGACTTCCGTGCTGCTGGTGCTGCTGCTCGGCCAATCGAGGATTTTTTTCGCGATGTCGCGCGACGGCCTGCTGCCGCCGGCTTTCAGCCGCGTCCATCCGCGCTTCCGCACGCCCTACGTTCCCACCACGATCACCGCGGTCGCGGTCGGAATCGCCGCCGCGCTCCTGCCGATCGACAAGATCGCGGAGCTGACGAATATCGGAACGCTATTCGCGTTCGCGCTGGTATGCCTGGGCGTGTGGATTCTGCGCAGTATCGAG
This sequence comes from uncultured delta proteobacterium, assembly GCA_963793115.1. GTDB lineage: Bacteria > Desulfobacterota > Binatia > Binatales > Binataceae > CAVVMA01. The sequence continues at coordinate 2,936 of CAWBYV010000028.1, read as the reverse complement.
CCAACGATGCATCGCCCGTTCAGGACGCCGCTGGTACCGCTCGTTCCAATCCTGGGCGTGGGGTTCTGCGCCTACCTTATGATGCGCCTGCCGCTCGCCACCTGGATTCGGTTCGTAGTCTGGCTCGCGATCGGCCTCGTGATCTACTTCAGCTACGGACGCCATCACAGCCGCCTCGCCCCGGGATACGAGAAGCCGTCGCAGGCCTCGGCCGGCTAAGCGCTACAGGTTGGCTTCCGACGTGCTGCGCGCGGCTGGCGTTGCGCCCGAGGCAGGCGAAGCGGCCGTCGCGGGCGCCGCGGGCGATTCCGGCCGGAGGAGCCGGCGTCGCCGCGGCAGTCGGTATCGCGGGCGCGGGCGTCGCGGGAGGCATGTAAACGGTCGGCATCGGCGTGGCCTCTACAGGCGCAGGCGTCGGAGCAGGAGTCGCGCCGCTCGCCATCGGGCCGGTTCCGACTCCGTAGCGATAGACCAGCTCGCCGCCGGTGTGCCCTTGGTAGACGAGAAATCCCACGCCGATCAACGCAACCAGAAGATAGAAATCGCGAGTCCCGGCCATGAAGCTGAACATCGCCGTCAGGAGCCGCCAGACCGCGAGCGCTGCGAAGACGAACATCAGTTCGTAGCCAAGCGCGCCGTGGCCAAGGAAATGGATATTGCCCTTGAAGTATTGCTGGGCCTCCGGCGACATTACTTTCCAGATGCGATCGGCCTCCATGTCGCCGGTCGCGTAAGACGCGGCCGCGGCGATCGCTCCGAGGATCATCAGGGTGAGCGCCGTGCTGCGAATCCAAACGCGTAGCGGGAACAGGCTTGCGATGAGGTCGATGATGACCGCCACCGTCAAAAGCGCGACAGTGTAGTGGTCGGCAACCGGATGTAGCTGCATTCCGCCGAGCAGCTTTTCGAAGTTTTCCATCTGAGCTCCTGACCTGATCTCCCGTTCAACTCCGAAGTGACTATGCCGCAGGCGGGCCCGCTATCGACTCCCCGTCTTCATCGCAGACCGCCCCGCTGTTATTACAGACCGCGATGGCTGCGCGCAAATATTCCGGCCTTACACCGATCGGGGCCGGCAAAGGTTTCAACCGCATCGCGCCGAAGCTATTGTGGCAGGGATCAGGTGCGTGAAGATGCCGTCGCGAGCTATCGAAGTGCGCCGGATGCTGGGTGCGGCGGTCTCTTTTCTGCTGCTGGCAGCGCTGCTGGCATTGTTCTTCGCCTACCGGCAGGGCGCCGGAGCGCTGCACGCCCCACCCTTCAAAATCTCGATCCTGAAACTCCCGTACTACGCCTTCTGCTCGTTCTACCGGATGCTCGCCGCTTACGCGCTGGCGCTGATCTTCTCGATCGTGTACGGGCTCTACGCGGCTCGCAGCCGAGCCTACGAACGGATCATGATCCCGGCGATCGACATCGCGCAATCGGTTCCGGTGGTCGGATTCTTCCCCGCCGCGGTCTACTTCTTCGTCTCCCTGGGAGGCGGCCGGCGGCTCGGTATCGAGATGGCCGCGATCTTTCTGATCTTCACCAGCCAGGCCTGGAACATGGCGCTCGGCGTGTTCGAGGCGGTCAAGACGATCCCGCTGGATTCGAGCGAGGCGCTGGAGGCGTTCGGCGTCAGCGGATGGCTCAAGTTCCGGCGGCTGTTATTGCCGGCCTCGGTGCCCAAGCTGGTCTACAACTCGATCCTGTCGTGGGTGGCAGGATGGTACTACCTGATCGCGTGCGAGATCATCACGGTCGGCCCGGCGCATTACCGGCTGCCCGGCCTGGGGAGCCTGCTGATGGAGGCCGCCGACAAAGGCCAATGGAGCGGCGTAATCGGCGGGTTGCTGACGCTGCTCGCGATCATTATCGCGATGGATTTGATCGTGTGGCAGCCGCTCTCGGTATGGTCCGAAAAATTCCGCTACGAGTCTGCGGCCGCGGCCGAGCCGGTTCGCGCGCTGGGGCTGCGCGGCCTGTTCAGCGGGATTGCCCCGGCCGTCATGCGCAGCGCACGTCTCATCCTGCGCCCGGTCGCCGCCCTGGTTGCGCGAGTGGCCGAGTCGATGCCGCGCCTCGATACGCGCGCGCATCCCGCTCTCGCGCGCCTGGGTGCGGTCCTGCAGACCGCGATGCTCGTGGCGATCCTCGCGCTCTTCGGTTACGCAACTATCGCGGGGATAATCGCGCTGGTCCATACGCTCGCGCAACCGTGGCCCTCCGAGGTCAGGCTGATTCCCGCCGCGACGCTGGCCTCGACGCTCAGGATGCTAATCGCCTACGCGGTCTCGCTCGCGTGGACCTTGCCGTGCGCGCTGATTGCCAGCGATAGTCCGCGCTTCAATCGATGGCTCGCGCCGACCGCCGAGATCGCCGGCTCGATGCCCGCCACGGCGCTGTTCCCATTGATCGTGCTGTTCGTGATCAAGGTCACGGGCGGCATGAATCTGGCCTCGATCCTGCTGATCCTGACCGGGATGCAATGGTACGTGCTGTTCAACCTGATGGCGGGCGTGAGCCAGGTTCCGAGCGACTTACGGGAAGCGGCGCGCTCATTCGGGCTTTCGCGGATCGCCACCTGGCGCAAAGTCATGATTCCCGCGCTGCTGCCCTCGCTGGTAACCGGCAGTATCACGGCGTGGGGCGGCGGCTGGAACGCGCTGATCCTGTCCGAGTACTTCGTCTACAGCGGCCATACCTACCAGGTATTGGGGCTGGGCGCGCTGCTGGATCAGGCCACTTACCTGACCGGCAACGGAGTGATGATCTTGCTCAGCCTGCTATCGATGATCGCGGTGGTGATAACCTTGAACCGGCTTTTCTGGCGCCGCGTCTACGACTTCGTGACCCTTCGCTACAGGCTGGACTACTAGCAGGGTGCGGAAAAAGCTTCCGCACCCTGCTCCTCTCTCTTATCTCCCCCTGGTCAGGGGGAGAGGATTGAGGGG
>CAWBYV010000027.1:67500-214112 GCA_963793115.1 uncultured delta proteobacterium | reverse complement strand
CAAGTTCCCCTTCCCTCGTAGGGAAGGGGCCAGGGTTAGGTATCTGCGGTGCCGGGGTGGGCTGGTGACGGCGGCCTCTCCCGGCTTGCGCCTGCCGATCAGTCGGCAGGCGCGGGAGAGGTTCCGAAGCCATCGCCCTCACGCAACGATGGAAGAGGAACCAGCGTAGCGGCGTAACGGACTCCCCTCTCCGTTTCGGAGAGGGGCGGGGGAGAGGTCTACCGCGCTTCGATCGGCTTGGCGGGGCGGCGTGCGAAGCCTTTAATGCGTTTGCGCTTGATCTTGCCGGGCTTCCTTCTTGCGCCGCTCGACCATCTCGATCAGGAACTGCTGGCAGCTCACGGCCTTCTCCGCGGTGGCCGCGCGGACATAACTGCCGTCGGATCGCATCTCCCACGCGCATCGATTCGGCTTAGCTGGCAATCGAGCACCGCGCGCAACTCCTGGCGGAGCTGCGGATCCTCGACCGGCACGACGACCTCGACCCGGCTCTCGAGGTTGCGCGTCATGCAGTCGGCCGAGCCGATGAAGTACTCCTCGGCGCCGCCGTTGCGGAAGTAGATAGATACGGCCGTGCTCGAGAAAGCGGCCGACGATACTGACGACGCGGATATTGTCCGAAAGTCCCGGGCATGCCGGGCGCAGCGCGGCAGGTATCGCGCACGATCAGGTCGACCTTCACGCCGGCCTGGCGAGGCGCGGTAGAGCGCCCGCGTGATGTCGACATCTTCGAGCGCGTTCATCTTGAACTGGATCAGTCCGGGCGGCCGGCCGCCGACTGCGAGCTCGATTTCGCGCTCGATCCGTTCGCCAGCAGCGTCTTTTTGAGAATCGCAGGGCGCCGGAAGAATCTTGCGGTAGGTGCGATCGGGCGCGTAGCCGGTGGTCAGGTAGTTGAACAGTTCGCGTCAGGTCGCTGCCCGATCGTCTCGTCGCAGGTGAGCAGGCCGAAGTCGGCGTAGATGCGCGCGGTGCCGGGATGGTAGTTGCCGGTGCCGATATGCGCGTAACGGCGCAGTCCGTTGTAGTCCTGGCGCACCACCAGAATCACCTTGCAATGGGTCTTGAGCCCGACCACGCCGTAGGTGACGTGGATGCCGAACTCCTCGAGCCGGGCCGCGAAGCGGATGTTGGCCTCCTCGTCGAAGCGCGCCTTGAGCTCCACCACCACCGCGACCTGCTTGCCGTTGCGCGCCGCGTCGCACAGATAGCCGATCATGTCGGAGTCGGCCGAGGTGCGGTAGAGCGTCATCTTGATCGCGCGCACCTTCGGGTCGGTCGCTCGCCTCGCGCAGGAAACGCTCGACCGAAGTCGAAAACGACTCGTAGGGATGGAGCAGCAGGATCGAGCCGGCGTCGCGAATGATGTGGAAGATATTGCGCGGCTGCGGAAGGCGCGGATGGTCGATCGGATGATGCGGCGGATCGTGCAGCGCCGGATCGTCGAGCGCGGCCAGCTCCATCAGGTCGCGCATCGCGAGCATGCCGTCGGTCTCGAACACGTCGTCGCGCTCGTCCAGTCCCAGTTCCGCCGCCAGCATCCCGCGATGCATCGGATCCATGCCCCTGGCGACCTCCAGCCGCACGATCGGCGCGAAGCGCCGGTCGCGCAGCTCGGTCTCGATCATCGCCAGCAGGTCGTCGGCCTCTTCCTCGTCGCGCTCGGTGTTGGCGTTGCGCGTGACGCGGAAGAATTCGCACGAAATCACGCTCATGCCGGGGAAAAGCAGGTCGAGGTTGTGCGCCATCACGTCCTCGAGCGGAACGAAGCGGTTGCCCTTGCCGACGCGCAGGAAGCGCGGGATTCCGAATCCGAGCGGCACCTTGACCCGCGCCAGCGAGGGCTCGGAATCGTCGCCGCGCCTGAGCGTCACGAGCAGGTTGAGCGACAGGTTCGAGACAAACGGAAACGGATGCGCGGGATCCATCGCCTGCGGCGTGACCAGCGGAAAGATATTTGTCAGATAGTATTCGCGCAGCGTCGCTTGTTCTTCGCTGGATAGCTGTTCGTAGCCGGCGATCTCGATGCCGTGCGCCTTCAGGAGTCCGAGCAACACCGGCAGCACTTCGCGCTGCTGCTGCTCGATTTCGCGGACCTGCGCGTAGCATTCCGCGATCTGTTGCTGGGGCGTGCGCCCGTCGACCGTCAGTTCATGCACGCCGGCGACGACCTGCTGCTTCAGGCCGCCGATGCGCTTCATGAAGAACTCGTCGAGGTTGCGCGCGGTGATCGCGAGGAACTTGAGCCGCTCGAGCAGCGGATTATTTTCGTCCTCGGCCTCGCCGACTACGCGGCGATTGAACGCGAGCCAGGTCAGCTCGCGGTTGAGATACAGCTCGGGCGAGTCCAAATTCGCGATGGCCGCGACGTTCGCCGTGTTAGCAATGGCGCGCGTCGCAGATGGGGACGCGGTGCCGTCCTTCCTGCCGGCGGCGCCGTCGATCCGCCCATCACGAACGCCCGCCTTTCCGTCTGATTGGGCCGATTGGGCCGTGGCGGGCTGGAGCGAAGCGCTCGTAGACGCTGCCGGGGCAGCTCCGCCATTTGGCGACGCTGCGGTGATCGGGGCCGAGCCTGCCGTCTCCCGTTTTTCGATCTGGTTGGGCACGAAACACGCCTCGGAGCTATTCTAGGCGATTTGCCCGGTCCAAGTCACATAATGGCCTGTGGAGGGGCGGTTAACGCAATGTGAACCGGGCGGACCGCAGGGCGTCCACGCAGACGTTGGTATCGAGCATGACACAACGCTAGACCATGAAGCCGCCGTCCACGCTTATCACCTGGCCTGTGACCGCGCCGGCGGCATCCGAAGCCAGCATCGCCGCCATCGCGCCCAGTTCCCCGGGTTCGACGATTCGCTTTTGTATATTCTGACTCTCCGCAATTCGCCTGGCCTCGGGGGCACTGACGCCCATCATCATGCCCAACACATTCCAGTCCACGAGCCTTGTGTTGGTCCATCCGGGACACAACACGTTGACGTTGATTCCATGAGCGGCGGCCGAATAGGCAAGCGAGCGGGTGAAACCGATCAGGCCGTGCTTGGCGGCTGAGTAGGCAAGCGACCCACCGCCGTTCTTGGCGTACCCGGAGCCGATATTTATGATCCGGCCCCACTTTTGCTCCATCATGTAGGGCAGCGCAGCCTTGGTCGCGTAGAAGGCTTGGGTCAGATTCAGAAAGAGATTGTCCTCGAAAACCTGTCCATCGTGATCGAGCGGGTCGAGCTTTGCCGGATGGTCGGTGATGACGCCTCCGGCGTTGTTGACCAGGATCTCCAGTCCTCCGAGCTTGCCGGCTGCTTGATTGACGCCGCTCGCGATCGCCTCGCGATTCATCACGTCCATCGCGATCGCAAATCCTCGCGTGCCGCGGTCCTGGATCTCGCCCGCAACCGTCTCGAGTTCGTGCATCGAGCGCGAAGCGACCGCCACGTCCGCGCCTGCATCGGCGATCGCGAGCGCGATCGCGCGGCCGATGCCACGCCCGCCGCCGGTCACCAAAGCCCGTCTGCCTTTTAGGTTGATCAATTGCTTCATTGCGGTGTTGCTCTCCCGAATCCAATTTCTGACGACATCTTGGCAGGTGACATGGCGTGTGCGACCGGAGGGCGGCGGCGAACGCCAACCGTAACCGGCGTCATCCATTTGTTACCTGCGGTCTGGGTGTCGGCAAGAGGCGCCGGTGGGTTGAGGGCGAGTGAGCCGTGCGCGCTTGCGGTTGGCTGGAGTGGTAAGCTGCGGCGGTGGCGGAGCCTGCCCTCATAGAGGCTGCGCGAGAGGAGGGAACCGCGATGCCCACCAAGGCCGCAGCGCAGGCGCTCAGCATCCTGCGCGATCCAAACCAGTTCCAATGGTACGCGATTCCGCTCCTGTTGATCGCGGTCTACGTGTACGCGGGCGAGATCCAGCGTCGCAGATGGAGCGTCGTGTTCGGCGGACTCGCGTTCTGGGGAATGGACTGGTTCAACGAGGTTTGGAACGGGCTGGTCTTTCACTTCACGAACTATGCGCCGGTCTGGAGCGCACCGGGGCGCACCGCGTTTTTGATCCTGATCGGCGTCAATATCGAGATCGTCATAACCTTCGCCGTGATCGGCGTGACGTTCTGCAAGCTGCTTCCCGCTGATCGCAGACTGAAAGTCATGGGCGTGCCGAATCGATGGTTCCTGGTATGCGTGGCGTCAGCCGGATGCGTCGTAGTCGAATATTTCCTCAACTGGGCGAACGCGCTTATCTGGGATTATTGGTGGTGGAACGTGCGGATGCCGTGGCTGATCTTCTTGATCGGCTATGTCCCATTCTTCATTGCGGCGTTCGTTGTTCATGACATGAAGGATACTCGACGGCAGGCAATCGCGGCGGGCGTGATACTCGGATTTGATCTGGCATGCCTCGTTACATTCGCGGGCGTGCTCAGGTGGATCTGAGCGAGCCAATTCGGATAATCAGCCAAGCGTCCATGAAACCCTTAGCCGACAGGGGGGCGCGCGAGGCCGAGGGAGACGAGTACTGGGCGCGAAAGACGCGAGAAGCAGGTCGCTCCGCCCGAGGTTCCCGGCCCGTCCCTGCCTAATGTGCCTCGGATGTGCGGCGCAGCCTGCTTCTTAAGATCCTCTTTAACACCAGCCCGTCACGTCCGCAATAGGGATGAAATCGAGGTCATGCGAGTGGGGAAAACACGGGACGTGCCTCGGCGAACCGATCGCGGCAACAGGCTCTCACCAGGTCGATCGTTCACTCAATCGTGTATAGTCATTGGAGCGGGGCGGATTCGGCGGCGGATGGATGCTCCTCGACGCCGTGCGAGACCGTATCGGACCAGCGCCGCCTCGAAATCGGGAAAGTCCGCGTCCCGATTACCTTCGACTCTCCATTTTTTCTTCAGCAGTGCGAGGGCCCGGGTCTTTCCTCCTGGACGCTTCGGGAGCAGCCGCAGATCGCGCGCCGAGCTGATAGCCAGCTCGGATAAGGCGGGTTCTGCCTTGCGCCAGACACCCCGCAGTTCCCGGAGGAATATGTTGACCGTGACCTCGCCGATGCCCTTGCCGAGATTTTTCAGCCGGTCTTCGAGGTCACGCGGGTTGCTGGCGGCGGTATGGAGCTGGTTGAGATCGCCGCCGTAGCGATCCGTGAGCGCTCTGCTTACTTCGAGCAGCTTGGTAGCGGTTTTGAAGTCGTAACGGGCATAGCCGCCCTTGTCGAGCACTCCGACGAGACCGTCCCAGCCGCGGCGCGTCAGGCTTCTGGGGTCGAGCAATTTCTGCTTCGCGAACTCGCGATAGGTGCGTCTGGCAATGGTCTCTGAAATCCGCGCGCCAAAGAGGATTGCCGCCAGAAACCATTTGAAGACTTCGCGCGCGTCACCCAATTGCAAATTGATCCCCAATTCGGAAGAGAAGCGCCCGCCAAGGCTTTGAAAGAGTTCTTTCGCTGATGATTCGCGCATTGCGTGTTTCGGAAATGGCGCAGAGATTTGCGCACGTGCGCGCATCGTCAGGCCTCGCGTTGTTTTGACGGAGCCGCGTTCAAAGCTCGTAGAATTTCACGCAAAAAGGAATCCAGATCAGATGGTTGGGGCAAGGTGATCAGGCGCGAGTGATACCTTCCGAAAAATCAGCTTGACGAGAACGCGTAAAGACTGATTAGTGCGATCGTGCCGGGACGATCTTATTCGCGCAGCCTCTCGCGAGATACCCGAAGCGCTCAAGCGCGGCGAGTTCAAATCGATAACCTCGCCGCGCCTGGAGCGCGATTGCGTCAAGTCGAGTCGGCCACGCCGGCAGGGGACCAGCCTGCCGGCGGATCGCATGACGAGGCGATCTTTTATTCGACCGGAACGAGCTCGACGCGCCGGTTTTCTGCGCGCCCGTCGGCCGTGTCGTTCGACGCCACAAAGTGAGTCTTGCCGAAGCCGCGCGGAGTCAGGCGCCCCCCAGGAATACCGTGGCTCTGCAAGTACGCCGCAACGGATGCTGCCCGTCGCTCGGAAAGTCTCTGATTGTATTCTGTCTTTCCGACCGCGTCGCAGTATCCGTCAACGTAGATTGACACTCCGGGTCGTTCCTTGAGCGCCGCGGCGGCCTCATCGAGCACCGGCTCATCTTCGGGACGGATATCGGACTTGTTGAAATCAAAGTGTACGCCTCTAAGCACCAGCCTCTCCATCGCCCTGGGCGCCGGCGAGGGTGGTGGAGGCGGGGCCTGCACTACCTGAGGTGGAGCAGGAGGAGGCGGCGGCGGCTCATGATAAGTGCCTCCTGCGATCAGTGCACCTATAACCGCTCCACCAACTACTCCAGAGGGGCATCCGATTTCGTAACTCCTTTCGTTCTTCCAGCCGCCACGCGCGCCCCCAATTCCACAGCCTGCGGCGCCTCCCAGCAGGCCACCTATCGCGGCGCCGGCCGCCAGTCGCGAGGGAGGAACGGTTGTTGAACAACCCGAAACCATGAAAAACACCACAGCGAAAAGAGAACCGAGGAACTTTGGTCGCATCGTTCTTGCTCCTTCAAGTCGAAGTCGTGGGTTGAAGTCGTTCAGTCGGATCGAGCCCAAAAGTGCAGTGGGCAGTCCTAAACTAGAATGACCTTATAGCTTCCTGAAGCGCGCGCTTCCGTCGCGGAAACCTGGCGTTCGATCCCGTGCAGGGCAAGTTCCGTCGGGTGTGTGGCCTGCATGATGTCCGTGGCCACTTCGGCTGCCGTCCCGTGAGCCAGGAGAATGAACTTGTCAGACTTGAGCGCCGACTCGAAGTACAATAGCTTCAAGTGCGCCACAGATACAATGGCTGTGAACTCTTTGGCGCCTACTTATCCAGCCGCGTTCGTCCGAATTCCCTCAAAGACTCTGGAGGAAGAGCCCCGAATGATACGGTTGGCGTTTCTGGCACCGAGGATTGTCGAGACGATGGCTGCAAGTGAGCATCCTCTCGGCGATCATGCGTGCGGGGGTTCGCGCGTCACGCAAGTCTCCTTTTGCAGCCTCAGCGCTTCGGGAAAAGGTCGAACGCCGAGCTGCACCGGTGCGACCTACGTGCGCGGCCAGGTCACGGGATGACCCGCGAAGGTCAGCACGCGGGCAAGATCTCCGGGGTTGAGGCCGTCGGATACTTCCGCAACCCATAGGCAGAAGTCGATCAGGTCCTGATCGATTTGATCCTCGGGCGGACGCGGCTCGTAACGCCTCCACATGCCGTAGACCATCGCCATCGACGGGCGCCCGCGCCCGAGGTCCGCAAGCTCGAGCGCGTAGAGGTGCCCGCGCATTTGATCGCCAGTAGACCCGGCCGGCCCGCATCCCCGTCGCGCGCTCGAGTGAATCGGCCACCTCAGGCCGCACGTCCAGTTCCTGCTCCCAGAGAAGAGGGTCGGCGCGCAGGCCCGCGAGTTCTTCCGCTGTCGGTGTGACGAAAGTTCATACTCGGCTTCCCACAGTCCGATTGAGGAACGGGATGATCGTCGCGACCAGATCTGGTCCGCGATCGTCCTGAAGGAAATGTGACGCGCGATCGAACAGGATCGGTCCCTCGGCGTGCGGGATCAGTTCCTTGAGCCTACGCGCATACTCAATTGGGAACACCTCGTCTTCCGGCGCCCAAAGCAGGAGCGTCGGCGTGCGCGACAACTCGGGCAAGCCGGCGCTGGATCATCGCCATGTCGGCCCATCCGCGATCGCCTTCGCGAAGCGGAATCGTCCTGGGCCATGTAAGCACGACGTGATCGGAATCGGGCTCGTCAAAGACGTGGTGATAAGCTCGTTTTTCAGCGCCTCGGTCATTCCGCGCCTGGTAGTGGCAGAAGGTCCGGCCTGCGAGAGGACCTTGAAGCGCTTCATCAGCAGTTGACCTATCAGCGGCGCGTGCCAGGTGGTCCAGGGCAAGCGGCGACTGATGGAATTTGCCGACATAATCGGTGTAGAGCCAGGTGTTCATCAGAACCAGTGCGCGTCAAGCCGCTCGAGCCGCTGCAGCGCGGCGCCCACGCCTTGCGGCCCGCCCCAGTCCTGCCCGACGATCTACGAAACCGCGCAGCCCTAGCTGATCGATCAGCGAAACCAGGTCGGCGATATGGTGGGCGAGTGAAAACGCGGCGTCGATTCGCGGATGGTCGGAATAGCCGGAGCCGATCCAGTCCGGCACGATCGACCCGATAGCCCGCGTCCAGCAGAGGCTGCGGATGAAATCGCGATAGAGGAACCCCCAAGTCGGATTGCCGTGCAAGAGCAGTACCGGGCGGCCCTCGCGTCCGCCCTCGTCGACATAGGCCATCGTTGCGGCCGTTGACACGAATCGTCCTCTGCTCCCACGGAAAGAGCTCTTTAAGCCAAACCGGCTTTTGGTTCATGACGGATGAACATCTAACCTCAGATTTTCAGGACGGACTGACTGTCCATCATGCTCGACCGCAGAGCTCCTCGGTTGACGATCGCTTCATGCGCGCGAGGCGCTCGCTCCCTAAGCGGCGGGCGGCCGGGCATGGCCGAAATACATCAATTCCCAAAGCGCCTCTTCCTGAAACGTCTCGACGGGCCGTGCTCCCGCGAACCGTTCGAAGGTGAGTTTGCCGGTAAAGCGGTGATAGGCGCCGTCGAAGCGCATCAGCTTGGCCGCCAGACGCTTCCACAGGGGCTGATCGTCAACGAATCTCCCGTGCAGGATCGTCTTCTGGCGCTCGAAGGCGATGACGTAGCGATCCTGGCCATCGCGGTATTCGTAGCGCGTTATGTCTGCCACCGGCTTGCCGGTCACCTCGTCCGGGCCCACGCGCTCAGTGCTGAAAACGACCTTCGACTCATCGTCAACGACCATCTCGCCGTCCTTGGCGAGGAGAAAGACGATCTCGGGTTCATAGCCATAGTTCGCCGTCGCGGTGATGTAGGCGGCGATCACCGTATAGGGTCCAGCCTTGGCGCGCCCCCAATACCAGTTGTGCATCAACTTCTGCATCGGCGCGTCGCCCCAGTTATGGTCGTGGTAGCCCACGCCGGCCGTCCGATGCTCTTCTTTGCCGATCTGGTAGGTCGCGGTGACGCGTCCCTGCGGAACGGACACCAACCAGGCGAAGAAGCGTTCCTTGCCCTCCGGGCCAAACAAGGTATGCCCGGACTTCGGCCGCCACGGTCGAACCTCGCCCACAAGTTCGATGTCGACCGACACATCCTCGATCGCAGCGACTATGCGAAAGGCGTGCAGATCGCCGATGAAGCGGTTCTCGCCGATCCGGACGTCGCAGCCTTGCCGCGCGGCTTGGAAGGCCTCCGGCGCCGCGTTCAGAGTCTTGGCGATCGAGCGCCCATCAGGCAGATCGAGGCTTATGGTGATCATCGGCGCCAGCGGTCCGCCGGACTTGATCGGCGACTTGGTGTAAAAAACCACGACGAGCTTCGCGCCGTCGTCCAGATGGGCGTCGAAGTACCACCATTCGTAGCTGCCACTGGCGCCATCGGTGCGCAGGCCGTCCTCGAAGGCGGCCACATCGACGCGATCGATACCGAGGCGCCCATAGTCGCTTGCACGATCGGCCAAGCGCACCAGGCCTGGGCGTCCCTTCGAGGCAGATAGTCTAGCCATTGCGAACCTCTATGGCTATTTCATGCCCGTGACAATCGGCATCGGCTTTGCTCTCTCCTCAATTCAAGTCCGGTATCACCGGATTTCTTACAAATAGAATATTCGCAAGGTCAATACTCAGTGGCTCGCCGGACGCGCGCCGACAGCGCCCGCGGCGGGGGCAGGTTTGCCTTTCGGCCAGGTCGTTTCGACCTCTTTGGCGTAAACGCCGTAGATCACATTGACCAATTCGGCGTGCTTGATCAGGACTCTCATGTCGCCGGTGATCTTGACGCTGCCCTTGAGCCCGGCATCGATCAGATCGATCAGCCCCGCGGCGACGCCCTCGAACACCGACGCGGGAAGCTCGAATATGAAATCGAAATCCTTGCGGGGCGGCGAGACTTCCACCTGCCGGTATTCGAGGACCTTGCCGTCGGAGAATACCACCACGTAATCGCGCCTGTCGCCGGCCGGAATATATGGCGACTGCGCATCGCCGATGATGTTCGCGAGCACGTGGAAGGTGCCACGCGGCGCGTTTTTATCGACTTGCGGATTTTCGTTGAGGATTTTCTTCAGAGCGTCGTACCACTCCGTGGTGTAGATCGCAGGCATTATCGAACCTCCACTAGCAGGATGGAAAAATTCACGTCAATTGTCGTTTTCGACTTCAAGTGCTTCAACATCCTGCGTAAAAGCTGTCTTCTTACCTACAACATCTCGTCCTTTGGGGGAGACAAGAGAGAGGGAGCAGGCGTTGAAAATTACCTTTTCAATAGCCTGCTAGTAGAGCCGTCCTTCCTTCTGCCAAATCTTCGGCAGATTGTGGTCGTGCGCGATCACCTTGAACGCGTTGTAGCCGCCGGCTGCGCTGACTCCGCCGCCGCTCGCCGACGAGCCGCACATGTAGAGTCCCTCGATTTCGGTGTGGTAGATGTGCTTGCGAGGCAGCGCGGCATTCATGCGGCCGAGCCGGCCCTGCGAGAAATCGCCCTCAGGCATCGCCATCCGCCGCTCCATGTCAAGCGTGACATACAGCTTGTCCGCGAGCACGTTCTCGCGCGTCATGTTGGGGGCGTAGGCGCGCCAGAGATCGAGGAATTTTCCGTTGTAGCTGCGCCGCACCTCGTCCCACTCGTCCGGGCTCAGGCACGACGCGCGCGGAAAGAAGAACCATCCGTTCATCGCATGGAGTCCGGGCGGCGCCTGGCTCGGATCCCACAGCGAATTGACCCAGGTTCCTGCGCCGGGACGTTCCGGAATCTGCCCGCCGTAGGCCTCCAGGATGTAGTCGGAAACCTGGTGAGCATCCTCGAATCCGACGATTGTATAGAAGCACTTGTTGATGTCGGCGTTGTGCCGCGCGGACTTGTAATCGGGCGGATTGCGCAATGCGAACGACGGCGTCCCGAGCACGTGCTCCGGACCGAAGTGCCAGCTCGCCATCCGCTCTTTGCGGAAATCGCTCAGCTTCTCCCATCCCATCAGATCGATGAAGGTCGTTTTTGGATCCGCATTCGAGGCGACCAGCTTGCGCGCCTCGATGGTGCGGCCGTCCTTGAGCCTGACTCCGGTGGCCCGTCCGCCCGAGTTCAGAATCTCGACGACCGGGCTGTTGTAGCGGAGGTCCGCGCCTGCCGCGAGCGCCGCACTCGCCATCGCATGAGCGAAGGTATGGGTACCGCCGATCGACATGTAATGATTGGCGCACAGCCAGATGACGCACATCACGAATCCCATGCCGTCGCCGGTGTGCAGGTTCGCGCCCCATTCGATGCACTGGCGATACAGGGTTGCCCGCAGCTCGGTCGATTCGAAAAGCTCATCGATGAGCACTTTCGGGCACTTGTTCATCTCTTGCGGCTTCAATCCGATGTCAATCCAAAGCTGCAGCAGCCGGCCCATGATGGCTTCGCTGCGGCCTCCCTCGGCTGGCGCCTCGGACGAGGGCGGGCTGTAGAGCATCGCCGAGATGTAATTGTTGGCGTCGAGCACTTTGCGCCGGATCGCATTGAAAGTGTCGGCGTCGCGGCGCGAGTAGTAGGCGATACTCGCATGAGTCTTGTCCGCGAATTCCGGGCGGTAGATGATCAGCGGCGGCCTGCCATCGGCAAACGTAATCCCGACCTGCGCATCGGGCTTGATCATCCGCGCGCCGAAGCTGGGCAGGTCGAAGTCGCGATAGAAGGGCATCATCTCGATGAACTCCATGTACTGGGCATGGAGGTTGTGCCAGAAGCCGGGCACGGTGGCCTCGTCGGTATGCACGCCGCCGCCTTCGTCGTGACGGCGCTCGAATATCCCGGTTTTCAAGCCTGCGCGCGCGAGATAGGCGCCGAGGCAGAGACCGTTGTGCCCAGCCCCGATTATCACCGCGTCGTAAGATTCGTTTGCCATATATGTCTCCTCTAACGCGCGCCCTCGCGATCGAGCTTCATCAGCCGGTGGACTCGCAAAGGAAGAAACGGATTGCGAAGGCGCGACTTCACTTTGAGACGTCCCCGAAGATGCTCGATCAGCGGATCAACCCGACCCTGGAGCAACTCGGTCAGCGATCGGTACGGTCCGGCAATGCTGGCGTCGAGCGGCTCCAGACTGCCGTCGCGCACTTCGATCTGACTGCCGCAAAATTCGACCGTGACGGACGCGTGATAATCAGTTGCCGTTAGTCCCAGCCGTCCGCGCAAACGCCCGGCGCGGCGCCGGCGCGAGGCAGAATCGGCCAACTGCTGTTCGAGGAACTGCTGCACGATCGATGCGAGCCCGCTGGTCGAGCCGTCGGCGAGCAAGACCGGGCTATCGGCGATAGCGGTCATTTCCACCAGCGCTCGACGTGCTGATCGTGCGCGATGATCTCGAGTGCGTTGTAAGCCGGCGCGAAGGTCACGAAGCCGTGGGGATGCTGCGTGGCGCCGCACATGTACAGATTCCCGATCGGAGTCCGATACTCTGAAAGAATCGGGCCGGGACGATGGTCCAGCATGTTGCCGAGATCGATCAGCCCGCCGATCCAGTCGGCCTGAACCATGTTCGGGATCCGCCGCGTGATGTCGAGCGGCGAATAGGTCGCCCAGTCGATAAAAGTGTTGTCGCTCAGGTTGGGCGCCGCCTTCTTCCACACGTCGATGCATCGCTGGCCGTATTCGCGGGAGATCTTGTCCCACGCGGCCGGACCGCCGCTGGCGAGATTGTATGGCGCCATCTGGCGGAGCAGGCCGGTGTAGAAGCCGTCGGGCGCGTCGGTCGGATCGTAGAGCGAGTTGACCGCGGCGTTGGGCCGCGGATCCAAAAGTTTGCCGGCGCGCAAATCGCGCCAATCGTCATTGAACTGCTTCTGATTTTCGTAGCCGAGGTTAATCACCCAGGCCTGGTTGACGTAGGGATCGAACGCTGCCGCGCGATAGTCCGGCTTCGCCGTCATCGCCAGATGGACGCTGAAGAACGTCGAATCCATGTGCGGAAAGTTCTTGACTTCGGCAGCCAGCGGAGCAGGCAGGTTCTCGCGCCCGACCAGTTGCAAGAAAGTCTGCTCGAGGCTGATAGAACTCGCGACCAGATGCTTCGCGCGCACTTCGCTGCCGTCTTCGAGCCGGACGCCGACTGCTTTTCCGTTCTCGACGATAATCTTCTCGACGCCATGATTGAGAAAGACGCGCCCGCCGGCTTGCGCCAGCGCTTCCCATAATGAATGGGCGAGCGCGTGCGAACCGCCGATGCAGATGTGCCAGTTGTCGATCTTGCTCAGCAGCAGCGGGAACGAAACCGCGAGCCCTTTGCGATCGGTCGCGTAACCCGCCAGCGCCGCGTGAAATGAGAGATGAGCCTTGACTCGATCGTTCTCGAAATGGTGGTCGAGGAATTCATTGATCGTCTGATGGCGCAGGTGAACGCTCAGATACTTGCTCTTTTCCTCGACGCCCCAGGTCACCAGCGCCTTGGTGATGTCCAGGAGCGAGGTCGGGGGCGAATACATCAGCGTCCGCAAAATCAGGTCGCGGTAGCCGCGCGCTTCTTCGTAAACGGCGTGGAAGGTATCGGCGTCCTTGTGCGAAAAGCGCGCAATCGACGCGCAGGTCTTGTCCAGGTCGGTATGCACCACCAGCGCGGAGCCGTCGTTGAACACGCTCGCCATCTGGACCGGCGGCTGCACGTAGCGCAATCCGTGCCGCGTGATGAGTTCAAGGTCGTCGTACACCGGGCAGATTCCGACCAGGGTGTGATAATTCGCGTGAACGTTGTGCAGGAAGCCCGGCCGCGTCAGTTCCTCGGTGCAGAGCCCGCCACCCTCTTCGGTGCGCTTCTCGAAGACCCCTACGCTCCATCCCGCCTTGGCAAGATAGGCGGCGAGCGCCATGCCGTTGTGACCCGCACCGATGATGATCGCGTCAAAAGTTGCATCGGGCATAGCGATCCCCTCCCAATCGATTCACGGCAATCTGCCCCGCTGTGACCGCATACGTAAATGTACCTTGCGTGCCATTTGACCCCGCCCGCTTGCTGACGTTTCCGAAGGGGCAGGGGCGGCACCCGATCGTGCAGCACAGCGAGTCACAAGCACTACCCATACTGCCGGTCGCCTAGTCGGCGCCGCGCGGAAAGGATCCGCCTGTTGTGCCCGACCGTCCGGCGCTCGGCTGAGGCGCAAGCGCGCCGCGAAGAAACAGATCCGCAATTCCGGAAACGATCGCTTCTTCCGCGAGCGGATGCGCTTGGCTGCCGCCCATCACCTCCTCGGTCAGGATGAAGATCAAAACCATCCCGATTAGGCAACGCGCCGCGACGAACTCGTCGATCGCGCGCAATTCACCGGCCTTGACCCTGTCACGCAATTGGCCCGCCAGAAGCTCGTTACCCTCAATCAGGACGTGCTCCATCAAAGCGCGGCCATTCGAGCTACGGAGAGCCAATTGCCACAGAATGTTCGGTGTCCGTGCGGCCTTTACCCTGAATGCGTCCAACATCCCCGACACCGCCCGAGCGAGCATGTCGCGCAGCGGAACTCCGGCGAACTGTTCCAAGAGCCTCCTCTCGTCGGGCAGCAGGGTGAACCGCTGCACTAATTCGTCGATGATAGCGTCCTTGTTCTCGAAGTAGAGATAAAAGGTACCCTTTCCCAGCCCGGCCTCAGACGTAATATCGTTGACGGTGGCTTCGTCGATACCCTTTCGGACGAAGACCTCGAGCGCCGCATGGGCCAGTTGCTCACGCCGACTCTCCAAGTGGCTTTCCCGATTCGAGGCTGAAATGCGCGACATCACTATTATAATGACTGACGCGTCGGTCATTGTCAAGGGCAGAGCGCGTGACCATTGCGGTGTGCCTGCGCAAAACTCTATCTGGTGTTAGATTCTGGGCGGCGGCGAGAACGGCGCGATGAAACGCAGCTGATCCTCCGATCGCGCGGGTCATCGCGCTGCCGGGCTTCGGGGGTTGGACTGCGCAATATTGGGCGTTGCGCGCGCTTGGCGAAAGCGACGCATTTCCTGCCACCGATGTCGGACCGTTGCGCAGCCCGGCCGTCGCCAATGGCATACCGCTTTCGCCGAAAGTTCTGCTCCAACGCGCGGAAGCCTGGCGGCCGTGGCGCGCCTATGCAGCGCAACATCTGTGGATGGCGGAAGCCGATGCAAGGAGCATCTAACCCGGGATTTCCATTTTACTCTCCGCTTTCAACTCACCCGTGTAGACCAAACGGCCCGCCCTCGGCAAGGTTTTAGGTTTTGGTCCACTTGTTTCCAGCGAAAAGCCGTATTGTGGTGACTCCAATTCCGGTCTATATCGGACCAACCATGTCCGCCGGTGACCCGCGGCCAACGCTCGCGCTGCCCGACGACGATCCGTACCTTTGGCTCGAGGAGATCGAGAGCTCGCGGGCGCTGGCCTGGGTCGAAGCGCAGAATGCGGCGACCTTGAAGCGATTCGGCGATGCGTCCTTTGCCGCCGATCGGGATCTGCTCGCGGCGATCTTCGATCGACCCGACAATATTCCGTTCATTGCCCGATGCGGCGTGCGGGTCTTCAATTTCTGGCAGGATGCATCCCACGCCCGCGGCATATGGCGAACGACTGCCCTCGAAAGCTTCCGCAGTGAGTCGCCGGAATGGGAGGTTATGCTCGACCTCGACGCGCTGGCTCAAGCGGAGGGGAAAGATTGGATCTGGAAGGGCGCTGCGATTATCCCGCGCACGCATGACCGGGCCATTCTGAGCCTGTCGCGCGGTGGTGGCGATGCGGTCGAGTTGCGCGAATTCGACCTCAGGACGCGCGATTTCGTGCCGAGCGGCTTCCACCTGCCGGAAGCCAAGGGAGGGGCCGCCTGGCTTGATCCCGACACGCTGCTGCTCTCCTCGGCGCTGGGCGAGGGTAGGTCAACTCGCGCTGGCTACGCGCGCACTGTGCGGCGATGGCATCGCGGCACCGACCCGCTCGCAGCCCCCGTGATCTTCGAGACGCGCGACGACTTCATGGGCGCTTGGGCCGATGTCAACCGCACGGCAGAGGACGAGCGCGTCTTGTTCGTGGAGAAGCCCGGCTTCTTCGATGCGATCGTCTGGATCGGTGACCGCATCGGGCCGCAGCGACGGATCGATCTGCCCACCGATGCGTGGCTGCGATGGCACCACGGTTGGCTTGCCGTCAAGCCGCGCGCGGCCTGGACGGTCGGCGGCAAGACCTATGCGCCGGACACCGTCGTGGGCATTTCTTTTCCGGCCTTCCTGGCAGGTGATCGCCGGTTCGAGACGCTGTTCGAGCCGGGTGCTCGACGCGCTCTGCGGGGCTTCTTCTGGTGTGGTGGCCGCCTGGTCCTGTCGATTCTCGACAATCTTAGGCCCGTCTTCGAAATAATGACGCCGTCCGCGCATGGATGGTCGCGCGAACGCATCGCCGGGTTGCAGAATATCGGCGTGGCTGAGGTCTGGCCGCTCGACCTTCAGGAAGAAGAGTCCAATGGCGACCTCCTCGCCAGCGCGCAGGACCCGCTGACACCTCCCTCGCTGTTTCTTGTGCGTCCCGCCACTGCGCCGCAGCTCCTGAGGCGCGCGCCGCGCGCCTTCGACCCCAATGGCCTCGTCGTGACGCGCCACGAGGCCGTGTCCACCGACGGCGCCAGGGTGCCCTATGTTCAGGTTGGTCCGCCGGGTGAAACTGGCGAAGCGCCCGTCCATCTCTTTGGCTATGGCGGGTTCGGCGTTTCGCTGCTTCCTTACTACGACTCGGCCATCGGCAAGCTCTGGCTCGAGCGCGGCGGCACCAGGGTCGTCGCCAACCTCCGCGGCGGCGGCGAATTCGGCACGGCGTGGCACGAGGCCGGACGCAGAGAGGGCAAGCGGCTGTCGCATGACGACTTCGCCGCGGTCGCCGCCGATCTCGTGCGGCGCGGCGTGACGCGCTCCGGTCGCATCGCCGCCGAAGGCGGGTCGAACGGCGGCATCCTCATCACCAACATGCTGACCCGTTACCCCGAACGCTTCGGCGCGCTGTTCTGCACCATCCCGCTCATCGACCTGCGTCGCTACGCAAGGCTGCTGGCCGGAGCAAGTTGGATAGCCGAATACGGCGACCCCGACAATCCCGCTGACTGGACATTCCTGGCTGAGATGTCCGCCTACCACACGGCGACGCCCGGCAGGGCTTATCCGCCGATACTCATCGCCACGAGCCGCCGCGACGATCGCGTCCATCCCGGACACGCTCGAAAGATGGTGGCAAAGCTGCAAGCGATGGGTTACGCGGCGCACTTCTATGAGCCTGCCGCAGGCGGACATGGCTACGGCAAAGACAACCGCGAACGCGCTGCTTTCACCGCACTCGGCCACCGCTTCCTCCGGCGCGCGATCGGCTGGGAGCCGGGTGGCGAGCCGAGCCCGGCGCCGTGAGTGCGTCCATGATATTGGTGTCGGAGAAGGCCCCTCGCCCGGCCCGGCGGCCAGAGGCGAGCCGTCTGGTATTACGCTCCGAAATGCCTTGCGAATGTCGGAGGGTTATCCTTATGAAGATCGAGTTCCTGATTATGGCCGATGCGGCGCAAGTAGTGGGTGGCAAATTGTATATGCTCGGAGGAGGCTGGACCGCGCATAGGGCAGGCAATTTTCCCTCGCCGGCGCAGTTCGCAATCTGCATCAGCATGCTCGTTCCATCGAACGAGACCGGCATCAAGTATCCGCTGAATATTACCATCGCAGACGAGGCCGGAGTTCCGATCGCTCCGCCGCTCAACGGGCAGTTTGAAGTTGGTAGACCGCCCGATATGCCAACCGGGACAATGCAACGCGGTCTATTTGCGATGAATATGGGAATGTCGATTCCCCATCCAGGCAAATATGTGGTCTCCGCTGCGGTTGGCTCGTCCAAGGCGGAGGTGGTCTTCGATGCAGTCTTTGTCGGGACCAAGATGGAATTTCCGTCCGCCACCGAACCCGGTGAGAAAGGCAACTAGAGTCCCGACCGAGTGCGGTCCTGCAGCCGCCTCATCGCTATTGTCTCTTTTGGATTCAAGGAAATACTATGTGACACAGTAAGATACAGTCCGTAGGGTGAGCGTTCCTTTGAAGTTGCCGTTTGCCAGGTAATCCCTGGCGCCTGAGAACAGAGCAATCCGCCGCGGATGGCACGGAATTGGCTCATCTAGTCCTGTCACCTGGAGGTCACTATGTTGGTGCGCGATTGCATGTCGGCGAATCCCGTAACGGTAAAGTCCACAGATTCTCTCGCAATCGCGGATACCCGTATGAAGGCGGGAGGATTCCGGCGGCTTCCGGTGGTCGACAACGGAATGCTGGTCGGCATCGTGAGCGCGTACGATTTGCGAAACCAGCCGGACCGCCTCGATGACATTCCGGTGAGCGCGGCTATGACACCGGAACCGGTCACTGTTTCGCCGATGGATACGCTGGAGCATGCGGTATCTGTTGCGCGTGATCGCGAGGTCGGCGGATTACCAGTGGTCGATAATGGCCGGGTGGTCGGCATCATTACCGCGCGCGATCTCTGGATAGCCGAACCCCGCCCACTCCGCGAATGGGAGCCGGCGCCTGAACCTAAAGGACTGCTAGGAAGGATTCGGCGAAGGTCGATGAAGATGTAGCGGCCGGTTTGTGGGCACTCACAGGGCGTTATTGCAATCGCAGGGCCGTGAGTGCCTGAAAAACAAGGCTGGAGGAGGAAAGGGCCCGGTGGTCCTACCGGTCTTCAAAACCTGTTCGGCAGGTTACGGTAGGTCATCTGAGGTTGTGTGAGTCGGGAAATCGGGGACTTTTCGCGGGTCGAGGTTACGCTGGGTTACGCTGTAGAAGCTCAGGGTGGGCACTCAGTGGGCACTCGAGGCCGCCAAACGAAGGGCCGGGACCGACGGTTTGAACCAAGATGAAATTCGGCATCGCGATCAGAAACATGGGTCCGCAATCGAGCCGGAGCACGCTCACGAAGTGCGCGAAAGTCGCCGAACAGCTCGGCTTCGATGGTCTGTTCGTCTCCGACCATCTTTGCATCCCGCCCGACCAGACTGAGGGTTCGGGCGGCCGGTACCTGGATGTGCTGGCGACGCTGGCCTATCTGGCGGGGGCGACTGAGCGGATTCGCCTGGGTGTGTCGGTCATGGTTCTTCCCTACCGTCCCGCGGTCCTGACCGCCA
Source organism: uncultured delta proteobacterium (assembly GCA_963793115.1). GTDB lineage: Bacteria > Desulfobacterota > Binatia > Binatales > Binataceae > CAVVMA01. The sequence continues at coordinate 194,928 of CAWBYV010000027.1, read as the reverse complement.
AGCAGGTCGCCACGATTCAGGAACTGTCCGGCGAACGTATGATCCTGGGCGTCGGCGTCGGATGGATGGAGCCTGAGTTCGCTGCGCTCGGGGTCGACATCCGCCAGCGCGGCGCGCGCACGACCGAGACTCTGCGCGTAATCCATCATCTGTTCTCGAACGAGGCCGCAGCGTACCAGGGAGATCTGGTGCGATTTCCAGCCTTCGTGTTTCTGCCGTGGCCCGCGCGTCCGCCGATCTGGATCGGCGGCAATGGCGCCGCCGCGGTTTCGCGGGTCCTGGAATTTGGCGACGGATGGCATCCGATGCTGGCGGCGGCCCAACTCAAACCGGCGGTCGCCGCACTCAAAGCCCAGGCCCAGTCGCGCGGGCGGGCCGAGCCTGAGATCGTGGTCCGGCGCGGGGTGAAGCTGGACGACATTTCGCAGGTGCGGTCCAGGCTGGAAGCCGAGCGCGACGCGGGGGCAAGCTATTTCATTCTCGATCTGGGCCGCTACGCGAACGAGACCGAGTTCGCCACGGCCGCCGAGACCTTCATCACCAGGGTCGCGCCGTAAACGGTCCCCCGCCACGAATGTTCGAGCGAATTCTCCGAGGCTGCGGCGCGACGCGCGCGCCGCTGAATGCTCGGCTCGGGTCAGCCGGGCGCCCACGCGCGCGATGCCGCTGGGGCGATCTCGCCGAGGCAGGCGCAGCGGGCTTCGCGTTGGTGAATGAATGCTAAGGTCAGTTCAACGGCCGCGGTTACGAGCCGCTGCACCGTTTGATTTGGTCTCGGTGATTAGAGGAGATTCACGTTGAAATGATCAACCGGGCATTAACGGGAGAGCAGTATGAGACTCGAAGGCAAAGTGGCGATCGTCACGGGATGCGCCCGCGAGCGGGGAATCGGACGGGCGATCGCGGTGCGGCTGGCGTCCGAAGGCGCGGACATCGTGGCGGCGGATTACTGCCGGTCGATACCGGAATATCCCGACGCAAAGTTTGGCCAGATGGCGGAGCTCGAAGGCGTCGCGTCGGAGGTTCGCAAGCTGGGGCAGCGCAGTATCGCGGTCAAAGTCGATGTCACTGACGAGGCCGAAGTTACGGCGATGGCCAATGCGGCGATGAAGGAATTCGGCCGCATCGATATTCTTTGCAACAATGCGGGCGGAGGCGTTGGCGGCGGCCCGGTGATTCAGCAGACGCTCGATTCATGGAACCGCACGGTGGGAATCAATCTTACCGGCACGTTTTTGTGCGCCAAACACGTCGCGCCGAAGATAATCGCGGGAGGACGCGGCGGCAGGATCATAAATACCGCGTCGATTGCGGGCAAGAGCGGTGGCCCGATGATGGCGGCGTATTCGGCGGCGAAACACGGTGTGATCGGTCTGACGCGAAGCCTGGCGCTCGAGCTTGGCGCATTCAAAATCACGGTCAACGCGGTCTGCCCCGGATTCGTAGAGACGCAACTGTTCGAGGGGTTGGTCAACATGATCGGCTCGACGCGAAATCTCAATCGCGAGCAGGTGCTCAAGACATTTGTTCAGCGGGTGCCGATGGGCAGGCTGGAAACGGGCGAGGACGTTGCGAACGTGGTCGCGTTTCTCGCGTCGGAAGATGGCGGGTACATGACGGGGCAGGCGCTCAATATCTGCGGGGGCGTCGAGGTGCATTGAGGGCGCGAGGGCGACCAGGGGTTGGTCAAATCTCTGGGATCGAGCAAGCCGTGACCGGCGCGCGGTCGCGCGTGTGTAGTCGCGAAATTTGGGTTGTCAGTTGGGGGGGGTGCAGGGGATCTGTGACCCCCCTGATCCAGACCGACCGCGCCGAAGTTGGAGAATTGCTCGAAGGCCAGCTTGGCCCGGGAAGCCCAACCAGACGCGATTCCCGCGCTTGCGGTAACCCCCGCGGTCGCCGCAGTAACAAAAATGGAAATTCCCGTTGACATCGGTTGACCGCAAACCCGATACTCTGCGCCGACCAGTCAACCACAAAGGAGCACTCTCATGTTCGCAGTGATCCGCCACTACCATTTCGACCCGAAGAACAGCGCCGAGATTGACCGCAAGGTGCGCGAGGGGTTCGTGCCCCTCATCCGCAAGGCAAAGGGGTTCAAGCTCTATTACTGGCTCGACACCGGCAAGGGCGAGGGCGCGTCCTTCGGGATTTTTCAAGACAAAGCAGGCGCCGACGAGTCGGTTCACTTGGCTGCGGATTTCGTGCGCGACCACCTGTCGAAGCTCATGGTTTCCAAACCCGAGATCATCGAGGGGCCAGTCGTCGCCCACGACTGACGGCGGGGTGTAAACGGCTGCAAGGAAGCCGTTCACACCTTCCATGCTATTGCGCGCTGCCTTATAAATGACAGCAGCCCGACCTCACTTACGGCGGTACAGTGACCGTCAACAGGCTGCGGCGCATGACCGGCGAGTGCCTTTGCGAGTAGCTTTCTGCGTCTGACAAACCGCCGCGTGTCGGCGCGACAGAATGATCGGGAATTGAACGCAACCTGGCAGTGTTTGTTCGAGCGAGAATGGCTGCACGCAGGCAGTTGAAGCCCGTCCAAACAGCAATCGTTCCGAGGCCCAACACAATTGGGAGGATGGCGATGAAGTACATGATCAGCTGGTTCGAACGCCCGCAAGGTTCGCCTGGAGAGTACGAGAATGCCCAGAAGCGGATACTTGAGGTGTTCGGTCAATGGAAGGCGCCCGCCGGATTCAAGGTCGAGTTGTTCGTAGTGCGAGTGGGCGAGTGGGGTGGGCACCTGTTAGTGGACTGCGACGATCCGTTGGCCGTTCACAAGTTCTGCTCGACGTACCCGGCTTTCGAATTCCAGGCGCGACCCGTGATTGCCGTCGAAGACGCAGTCCGGGTTGAACTCGAAGCCATCGCCTGGCGCGACGGGCTGAAACGCAGCTGACATCCGGAAGATCACATCGGACAGGCCGCAATGCGTTCGCGAGCCAGCCTGTGTGACGGCATGCGTATGGTGTCTGTCCTGAAAGTCTTTCTTAGGCGGCTGTTGGAAGTTGTGTGAGCGTAACCTGATAGCCGAGGCGCTGAAGTTGCGCGAAGCTGCGGCGCTTGAGACGTTCGGCGCGGAAGCGATCGAAGTTGTCTTGGATCGGGTCTTCGTATGGGAGATATTCGATCCTCAACGTCAATTGAGGTAGTCACGAGCATGCATCCTGGAGTTCAGGCCAAGGCAAATCCCGATAAGGCCGCGGTGATCATGGCGGCGAGCGGGAAAATCGTCACCTATCGCGAGCTCGAGGACGAATCGAGTCGCGCCGCGAACCTGTTTCGCTCGTTGGGACTCAAGACCGGAGACGGAATAGCTCTGATGGCGGAGAATCATCCGCGATACCATCAGATTTTGTGGGCAGCGCAGCGCGCAGGCCTGTATTACACAGCGATCAGCTCGCGCCTGACGCCCGAAGAGCTTACCTACATCGTTACAGATTGCGGCGCGAAAGTGTTCATTACCTCGCGCGCGATGGCTGATACCGCATTGGGCTCGCGCGCCGCGATACCTTCAAGCGTAAAATGCTACATGATGGACGGCGTTGTCGAAGGGTTCGAGTCGTGGGAAGATGCCGTCGCCCGCCAGCCGGCTACGCCTATTGCCGACGAAATTGAAGGTGCGGCGATGCTCTATTCGTCGGGCACCACGGGCAAACCCAAGGGCGTGAAGCATCCGCTCACCGGACAACGATTTGGAGCCCCCGGTGGCGTTTCGATGCTCCTGGCCGGCATCTATAAAGCGACGCCCGACATGATTTACCTGTCGCCCGCGCCCATGTATCACTCGGCTCCCCTGCAATTCACGATGGCAGTCCATCGGATCGGTGGAACCGTCGTAGTGATGGAACATTTCGATGCAGAGGAAGCGCTGCGAATCATCGCAGAACATCGCGTGACCCATACCCAGATGGTCCCGACGATGTTCTCGCGGATGCTCAAGCTTCCTGAGCGCAGCCGCAAGGAGTCCGACCCATCGAGCTTGCAAGTGGTGATCCATGCGTCGGCGCCCTGCCCGATCGCGGTCAAGGAACACATGATCGAATGGTGGGGACCGAAGATCTACGAGTACTACGCGGGCACCGAGGGCAACGGCTTCGTCGCTATCAACAGTGAGGAATGGTTGCAGCACAAGGGGTCGGTCGGCAAACCGCTGCTCGGCACGATTCATATTCTCGACGACGACGGCCACGAGCTGCCGGTCGGCGAAGCGGGCACGATTTATTTCGAGGGCGGCGCGCAATTCGAGTATCACAACGATGCCCAAAAGACCGCGAGTTCCCGGTCCAAACAGGGATGGTCAACGCTGGGTGACATCGGCTACCTCGATTCGGACGGATTTCTCTACCTGACCGATCGCAAAGCCAACATGATCATCAGCGGTGGGGTGAATATCTATCCGCAGGAAGCGGAAAACCTTCTGATGACACATCCGAAGGTCCATGATGTGGCGGTATTCGGCGTGCCTAACGAAGACTTCGGCGAAGAGGTCAAGGCAGTAGTGCAGCCTGTCGATATGAAAATGGCCGGACCGGATTTGGCCGCCGAGTTGATCGCGTTTTGCCGGCAGCATCTTTCAGCGATCAAATGCCCGCGAACGATCGATTTCGATGCCGAATTGCCGCGTCACCCGACCGGCAAGCTCTTCAAGCGGCTGATCAAAGATCGCTACTGGGCCGGCCACACCAAACGCATCGCCGAATGACAGATCCGATAGATTAGCTCGCCGGTCCTTGGTTCTCGCATTGCTGAAAATGTCATCGGAGCCGAATTGTGCGCAGTTGTGAGAGTGATCGCCTTTAGTTTGTGTATTCATCGCGGCGCGCGGCGCTCGAGTACCGTTCCGCCGAGAATCACATGCGTAATCATCCCGAGATCGCTGATGCGTGAAACCGGGTCGCCGGCCACGAGCACGAGGTCGGCGCGTTTTCCGACGGCGATCTCACCGAAGTTCGCATTTTCACCGGCCAGGAAGCGGGCGTTATCCCACGTAGCGGTACGCAGGGCTTCGGCCAGCGTGAGACCCGCCTCGACCAGCTTCACGAGTTCGAGATGAAGTCCGGCGCCGGGTAGATCGTACGGGTTGCAGGCGTCGCTGCCGGCCAGGATCGGAATCGCGGCTGCGCGCAGTTTCGCGACGTTGCGGCGACGCGCATCGTGAGCGGCCGAAGCCGCCCGCATGAAAGAGGCCGTCATCTCATCGAGCGGCGGCGGAGGCTCAAGAAACGCGGCGATAAGTTTAGGCGGTGCCACCTCCAGCTCGATGGGCAGAAAATCAGAGCGGCTGGTACGCGGGGTCCCTGCGACATCCCAGACCGCGAGCGTGACTATGACCGGCACGTGAGCCACTTTGATCGCGACTACCGCCTCGTCGGATATGTCCTCGCGCCACGGAGAATGAGCCAGCGCATCGACGCCGCCCTTGACCGCGTCGATCGCCTCGGCCGAACTTCCAATATGCGCGATCGATCAAACGCCGGCCCGGTGGCCAGCCTCGGTTATTGCCGCGATCATATTCCGGTCGAGTCGCGGAATATTGCCGGTACCCCCGCCGTCGAGCGCGAGTTTGATCACGTCCGGCCGCTCGGGGAGAAGGTCGCTCACCGCGTGCCGCGCCTCGTCCGGGCCGGAGACTTCGCGGGTCGCGCGAGGAACGACGTACCATCGAAGGTAGAAGGGCAGCGCATCACGCAGAACCTCTGCCGGATGGCCGCCGGGAACGGTGAAAATCGGACCCGCAGCGTAAACCTGCGGCCCCAGGAGTTCGCCCTTCGCCACGCGCTCGCGCTCACGAAAGATCGCGGGGCTCATGCCGCCAAGATCGAGAACCGTCGTCACGCCAGCGTAAAGAAAAGCCGCAAGGTTCGCGTCCACGTCGGGCAGCGAGATCACCCAAGGGGGATCGGATGCCGCAGAGGTATGCGTGTGAACGTTGACCAGCCCGGGAAGCAGGGTTTCGCCGCGGCCATCGACTTCGAGCATCCCGGAAGCCGCCAGTCGGGGTGGCCCGATAGTCTCGATGCGGCCGTTTTGCACCACCACGTCGCGCAGGCCCTCGAGAAGTCGGGCGTTGGGCGCGTCGAATACGCGAACGTTGCGGAGGACCAGCGACCGTGACCCATCCGATGGACGCGACACGAGCGGCGCCTCGTGCATGCAAGCCGATGCGGCAACGACGCCGATGACGAGCGCAATCGCACCCACCTTCGCGTTTCTGATCACGCCAGATCGCCGGTTCGCTGCCAATTCGAGTCTCCTGTTTTCATCTCAGTAGATGATTGTGACCACGACCGCGTTGCCGCGCCGCGCCCAGCCGTCGTAGATCGATTGCGCGGTTCCGCCGCTTGGAAAGTCCGCAGCCATGAATCCAGCCCATCACCGAGCGCTGATGGCCTCCGGGGGGGTGTGGCGAGGCGACTGTTGCGCTCAGGCCAGCATCGCAATCGCTTCGACTTCGATCAGCAGACCTTCGACCGCGAGCGACTGCACCCCTACCAGAGTGCTCGCCGGCGGATTCTCGTTGCCGAAGAATTCCCGGCGCGCCTGTCCGATCATGGCGAGGTCGGAGGGCTTGTAGTTGACGACATAGGTCGTGATCTTCACAACATCCGAAAAGCTCGCGTTGACACCTTCCAGAACCGCCCCCAAATTCAGAAATGCTTGCCGGGCCTGTGCGGCCAAATCTCCGGCGCCAACCAACTGCATCTCTTTCGTGAGGGCGACCTGTCCCGCGACGAAGACCATCCTGCGCCCGCCCTCCACGGTAACAGCGTGAGTGTAGCCTCGTGCCGGATGAAGCGCTGGTGGATTAGCGAATTTCTTTTCCATCTCGATCACCTCTGTTGAGGACCCCTTGGCGTGCCATGACGGCTTCCTACGTGTATCCCCAAGCGCGGAGGATAGCATTTGCACGCCGCGATCGGATCGGAGCTGGTGGCACGGCCAGATGCCGTTTGGCTAAATCGCGTACTGTGGGATAGCTTCCGCACAATCGGCTCCCGGCATCGAGAATCAGAGCCTGACAGCGGCGGCGGAGATGGGTCACCCGCTTCCCTGAACGAAATTGAGGATAGCCTGAGCCAAGTCTCCAGGTCTCTCATTGTGGATGGAGTGGCCCGTGCTCAACAGGAACAGCGTGGTGCCTGGGGTATTCACCATAAGACGGGCCAGCGCGCGTGTGTTCGTGAAGATCTTCACGAAAATGTCGTCATCTTCAGATCCCGCGGCCAGAAGCATCGGGATGGACATGGACAGGTAACGGGGGCTGATCTGCCCCGGGTCCGGATCGAGAAAACTGAAAAGTGTGCACTCCATCCCCACGCGCCAATGCCATTGGCGAAACGCGGAACGATAGATTTCGCGCCGCTCCAAACGCGATCCTGCAATATAAAGTTCTTTGCAGGGTTGCCAATCCTCGCGGTACCAGAGCCGCGGCTGGGGCGGAAGAACCGTGAACGGGCCGATGGCCGCCGTCGGCTTATTGTAGACACGATTGAAGTATCGGAACCGTGAGTCCATCGAGGTGTCATCGGATACGACTTCTTCCGTGCCGGCCGGACTGCCTGCGCGTCTCTTCGCGAGCCTCCCGATAATCCATCGATTGGCGAGGGAGGGTCCCACGGAAATGGGAGACCAGGCAGCGACGTGTTTCAACCATGGGAACTCGCGGGAGCGCCGGGAAAGTCGCAGGCCCATATGGCCGCCAAGGCTTCCGCCGAGAACCGCGGTCAACCTTCTCTTCAAAGAGATCAGAGGATCGAGTGCGTCCACAAAGGCAACGATGAATTGCTCGATAAAATCCAGGTTGGGAAAGGCGCTCGGATATTTGGTTTCAGCGGCCGAAGGAAAAGAGGACAGGCCCGGGTCGATCGGGGAAGTGGCGTAGCCCATGCCGGGAAGGTCCATGGAAATCACCGTGATTGGTAAATCTTCCGTGGCCAGCCTATGAAAGGCGCGGGCCAGGTCACAGGCTTCCTCCAACCGCGACATGTGGCCATGCACGTATAGGAAGACAAGACCGTTAGACGGGAAGTTGGGCACCCGATCCGTGGGAAATCCCAAGGCGGGGTCCACTACCGGGGTGCCCGCCATGATGCTGGAAGCGATCATGTAGCGAGTCTGGATCTCGTATTCGATTACCCTTGGAGCACCGCCGCTGTAGTTCACGTTGAAGGGAACGCTGACTGTCAGATCGTATTGAGGAAAGGGCGCGCCAGGCACGTTGACCGGGCGCAGTGGCAAGTCGTCCTCGCCCGAGACGGCGATATATCCCAACGCTTGCCGGTTGGCTTGGCGGAATGCAGTGTCCCCTTTCAATGCTTGCAGCACATTTCGCGCGCGCGTAAGCGCGGTATTGACCGCGCATTGGATGTCGGCGACGGACAAACCTCGGGCAACTGGGTGCGCCGATACTAAGGGAGTGAGTTGGGCCGCGGTGGGAGTGTTGGCGAGGTAGGCTGCCAAGGCGTGACGGCCCGTCACGGCCAGGTCGGCCAAGGCGAAGGCGAGAGGAGGCACTGAGCCCATGTTGTTTTCCGATTCGCCCCGCAGGAATTGAATTGCCGCCTGTTCGAGCGCGCTCAACGCGCTGGCCGTGTTGATGGGCGTGGCGACAGGGTTCATGGCTTGGGCCAGCGTGCGCAGGGGGTTGATCAGGCGCCCCTCGGAAAGGTCGGCGCTTCCCAATTCCATCAGGCTGGTGGGCGCCGCGATGTATTGGGTCGGAACCTGGGTCTGGCATTGTTCCCGCAAAGGCGGATGAACCGGCTCCGTTATATTCATTGTTCCATCTCTTTTTGACGAACTGAAGGTCAAAGGCGCAGGGCACGAATGACCCCATTTTCTAGCCACGACGGAGTGCTCGGCCCGGCCTCGCTCCGCTATGCTTTCCCTCGCTGACGACTGCCGTGCCGTTCACGAAAACGTGCACGATTCCCTTCGGATAGCGCCGCGGATCATCGTAGGTAGCCGTATCGATTATCGTCGCTGGATCGAACACGACGAGATCGGCGAAGGCGCCGGCCCGAACGACGCCGCGGTCGGAAAGCCGGAACTTCCCTGCCGGCATTCCGGTCATGCGATGGATCGCTTCTTCGATCTTGAGCAACCCCAGGTCGCGCGCATAGTAGCCCAGCACTCGAGGAAAGCATCCATACAGCCGCGGATGGGGCTTGCCGCCCATCGCCAGGCCATCCGAACCGATCATAGTCGTCGGATGGCGCATCACGGTCCGCACGTCCGTCTCGTCCATCACTTCAAACACCGCGATCGCGCCGTTGCCCTCCTCCTCGACGATTCGCTGCGCAGCACTCATTGGCTCCAACCCCAGCATCTGCGCCAACTGCTTGAGGTTCCGGCCTTCGTATTCGGGATGATGCGGGGCGGAAGCGAGAAGGACCTTCTCGGGACCGAGGCCGCCAACACCGCCTTCACTCGCGCGGCCGCTGAGCGCGTCGTTCTGGAGCACCGCGGCAAGCGAAGTGCTGCCAGAGGTGTACGGATATTGGTCGGCGGTAACGTCCTGGCCCCGAGCGCGGGCCTCCTCGATAAGCTTGAGCGAGTCGCGTACCCGTCCCCAGTTCTCCTGACCCGAAGCCTTGTGATGCGAGATCTGTACCGGCACTCTCGCTTCCGCGCCGATCCGAATCGTTTCGCGTACCGAGTCGAGGAGTGGCCGGCCTCGTTACGCATGTGGCTCGCGTAGAGAGCGCCGGTGCCCACCATCTCGCGAGCCAGTTCGATGATCTCTTCGGTGCGCGCGTAACGCCCGGGCTCGTAGATGAGCCCGGTTGACAGGCCGACTGCGCCGGCGTCGATCGCCTCACGAATTGCCCGTCGCATCGCGGCGAGTTCGTCCCCGCTCGGAGCGCGTTTCGCGTTGCCCATCGCGGACAGACGGATCGAGCCGTGCCCGGCGAGCACCGCGACATTCAGGCTTGGAGGATCGCGGTCGAGCGCCTCGAAGTACCCGCGATAGCCTTCCCACGTCGGCACCTTCGGATCGGAGTGAAAGGCTCGAAAAACGACGTGTGCCGCAGCATAGGGTGCCGCGCCAAGCCCGCAATTGCCGACCACGTCGGTCGTCACGCCCTGCATGACCTTGAAGTCCATTTCGGGTTCGATGAAGACGACGAAGTCATCATGGCTATGAACGTCGATGAATCCAGGCGCGATCGCGAGGCCGCGCGCCTCGATTTCCCGGCCCGCGCCGGTCACCATGCCCACAGCGGCGATCCGGTCGTCTTTAATCGCGACGTCAGCGGCGAAGGGCGCGGCGCCGCTGCCGTCGTAGATCGCGGCGTTGCGAATGGTCAGGTCGAATTGATCAGCCATGTTCGTTCTCCGCGTAAGGCAGTCCCCGCACCCGACTGAGAATATGCATCCTTACCGAAAACTCAGGTGCGACGGTAGCAATGATGCGGCGCATCCGGTCGGCGACAGTCGATCGGATCAAGTAGCGTTCCGTGAGCAGCGCGCGCAAGCCGCGCCGGCGGCTGACGAACGTGTCTCCGGGAACCTCAGTCTTCCGCGTGGTCGCCCTTGATCCGATGGTACGCGCCGTTGAAAACGCCGTAGGCGCCACAGCGCGCGCAGTCAACGTCGTTGCCGTAGCAGCAGAAGGTTCGCTCGAAATTCCCGCCATCGCCCATGTAAAGCGGCAGCACCGCGCGCAGCGCGCAATGCTCACCGCGCTCGCCCGTGTAATTGAGCGCGCGGTCCGACTTCATCATTTTCAGCGTTTCGACGTTGCTCTTGATCAGCGTCGGGTTCTTCCGCTTGAGCACGATGACCCGGTCGATAATCCCGTCGCGCTCGCGAAGGTCATCCCAGGCAAGCGGGCCGTGCTCTCCCTTGGAGGGGACGTGAAACGTGAATGCGACGCCGTCGACCAGCCAGTCCTTCACTTCTTCGATGAATTCTTCGAGTCCCGGCGCGTTCTCCCTGGTGATCGTCATCTGGATGATGACGGTCGTGCCGTCGTGAGGATCGCGCGCGAAGATCGCCTCCCTGACCTTGCGGAACACGCCCTCGCCGCGGATCGGATCGTTCATCCGCTCCGGTCCGTCGAGCGACACGGTGACCAGATGGCCGGGAACGGATGGAATTCCGTAGGTCCCGTTGGTCACGATTGAGGAGCGCTCGAACAGTTTCATTGCCGCGAACACCAGGCGCTTGCGAATCATGGGCTCGCCGCCCATCAACAGCATCGACTTGATGCCGTGCTTGTCGCGCAGCATGCGCAACTGATGGAGCATGGTCGCGTCGTCCATCTTGTCGCGCGCGAGGTTGGGATTGCCGGCGCGATAAACAAAGCAGTGGCGGCATTCGAGGTTGCAGACGTTGGTTACATTGACCAGCGCCGCAAGAAACTTGCGCCTGCCGAAGTCCGTCGGCTCGCGGAGTGCGCCGTGACCCTTTGCCGCCATAACTCCGAGCTTACCACGGGTCCTTTCTCAAAACGTCATCCTGTCGCATAAAACCTCGCAATCACAGGGATGGGGCCGGTCAAATCTCTACGATCGAGCGAGCCACGACGCGCGGTGTCGCGTGTATGGTCGCAAAATGCGGATTTTGGTTTTTGTCGAGAAGCAGCAGTTTGAATTCGCTACCATGCTCGACGGGCCCGCTGCGCGGAGCAGGGAAACTGTCCTCTCGAGGTTGGCGGACGCGAAACTCTATCGTTTTCGGACTGTGGGAATTTTCAGTATGCACAGCCCTGAAAAGTCTCTGGACTCAAATCCGGGCTCAAACTTTGCGTTTGCAAACCGCGTGGTCTTTGTCCAAGTTTGGGCGATAATAAACCGAACCCTTACCGGCAAGGTAATGTGCGCCTTTCCCACGGCTGCCTGGAACCACAACATCCACTATCACGGCGTCGTGCTGCGCGCGCTTCCATCGAATTGCCGGCGAGCGCTGGACGTTGGATGCGGTCAGGGCCTACTCGCTCGGCGGCTTGCTCGTCATTGCGAGGAGGTGATCGCGATAGATTCCGATCATGACGCTCTCGCGCGCGCCAGGAATGCTGCCAGGGACGCTGATAGTTCCAAGGCCCGCATCACGTTCGTGGAGGACGACGTGATGATCTGTCCATTCGCCAGCGGCAGCTTCGATTTCATCAGTGCCGTGGCGACACTCCATCATCTGCCGCTCTTGCCTGCACTGGAACGTTTCCGAAGCCTCCTGAAATCCGGCGGCGTCCTTGCCGTGGTCGGGCTCTACCGCGAGAGCGCGTTCAAGGACTATGTGCTGGCTGCAGCCGCAGTCCCTGCGAACTGGGCCATGCGTTGGCTGCGCTCCTGTTCAGACGTAGGCGCGCCCGTGCGCGATCCGCAGGAAACGCTAAGTGAAATCCGAAGTGCATGCGATCTTGCGTTGCCGGGTGCCGTCCTCCGGCAACATCTATTCTTCCGATACTCTCTTATCTGGCGAAAACCCTGACCTTTTGCCGCCTTCGTGGCGCGCTCAGTGAGCCATGTACGTTATCGTGGAACCGATGACACCTTCTGGCTTCCAGCGCGGTAGAGCGCGAGGGCGGACCGTCCGTTCTCAGAAGGACAGGCCTGAACCTGTATCCCCGGACCGCAGGTGCTCCAACAAGCGCTTCATCGCGATTCTCACTTCGATGGCGAAAGGTATGGTCGCGACAAGATCTATGAAGAGCGTCATCCCGAGCAGAAACATTCGGGCGCCAAACGGCCCGGCCAGGCGTGAATCGACGGCCACTGAACTCCACGCCAGGAACAGTATTATGCCGAACCAGATGGGCACTATCGGCCATACCAACCGCATGTTCAGAGTCACAACAGTTCCCCAGCCGTCGCGCCGGAACTTCCCTTCAATTATAGGCCTGAAGAGTTCTGATAATGGATGATTCGACTAATTTTGAAGCGGCTGCCTGCAACCCTGCCCTCAAAATATCCCCGCTTCGTGGAAGTCGGCCATCCCCACTTCCTGGGCGGTTCGACGATCTCCTGGAGAACACGAGCGGCGTGCGCCGTGCTCATGGGCGTCGAGAATTCGAATTTACGAAATGGCGGCCGAAGAAACTCGATCAGTCGATCAGGTTCGAAATCAGACCCGGCGATCCGTTTGGCTTCAAACATTGGGCGAGTTACGACACGACGATCGTAACGGGAGCACCGCGTTAAAGCACGAAGATCCGACCGCTGTGGCTGCGCAAAACTTCATCGCGTGCCGCTCGCGGCGCGCGCGTCGGCATAATCGAAGGGCAGTGCCGGTCAAATCTCTGGGATCGCCGCGGCCACGACCGCCAGGGCCAACGCTGCAACAAATTATAGGGTTTCTGCTCCGCCCTTTTGCATCGTGCGCCAGCCTTAAGCAACAGTACCCGCACAAAACCCGCACACCAAACGTCGCCGTCCACGCTCACGAGTCACCCGGGTTCGGCAATCGTCCGGAGATTTGAAGCGTCATGCGCTGCTCTGAGTAAGGCGAGACCGAGCCCCCACGGCGCGCCGGAAAGGGAAGAAGATATGGATCTGGCTTGCTCATGCTCCACCTGCGAATTGCTCGCTATTCAGAAGCAAATCTTCGATCGGCTGACTTCGATCGAATCGCTTTTGAAAGAGAGGCTGGAACCACGATCACAGACCGAACCGCGCCAAACGCGCGAGCACACCACAGCGCGGCGGCTGCTTACAGTGAGAGACGCGGCCGGCGAGCTTGGACTCGCGAGAGTGCCGTGAGGCTATGGATAGCCCGCCGACGAATAGAAGCAGTACACCTTGGTCGTAGCGTGCGGATCCCGACAACCGAGATCGAGAGGTTGATCATGGAGGGGTTAACTTCTCTGCGGCGAAAGTGATCCTCTCGCCGAACGAGCGGCACGGCGCGCGTTTGGTGGCGGCCTCGGGACCGTAGCCGCGCGGGAGTTGAGGCGGAGCCGCCAGCCTCCGAGCGAGACTCAGAATGAGCTATCCCGCTGAAGAGGAGCGTGAACGTATGAAAAACGAGATTGGCGAAGCGATCCGCAAGCTTGAGCGCGGAGACATAGCGCGCGACGACTTGCCGAGGATGGTGGTCCGAATCGCGAATGACCTTGGCGAGCTGGTTCGTCTCAGCGGGGCGCTACTCGCAGGGTTCCTTGACGGGCCGAGCATTACAGGTTCGATCGGCACCCTCAGGAGTGGCCGGAATGACTCCGGCAGCAAAGGCGAACCCGACCGAATTGCACTGAGGGTCGCAGAAGTGGCGAGTATGTTGGCCATCTCGCGATCGGCCCTGTATGAAATGATTTACAAAAGAGAGATCGGCGTCGTGCGATTCGGCAATCGTTTCCTGAGGATACCGAGAAGCGAAATCGGTCGCCTTCTCACCGACAATTTGATTCCGCGATTGATACGGTAGCGAAGCCGCGCGTTGCTTCTTTAGAGCCTCATCATGACCGAAAATTCGATCGGTATGACAGATCGAGCAGAATCCGGCATTTTGGCGCCCTAATGTCCCCCACGGGTCAATACACCGCTGTCAGTTAGCGTGGCTCGGTTGCCGCCAGGCGCGTGCCTGCTTGAAACCGCCCGACTCACGGTGAAAGGCTGGGTGCGTATGGCATCGGCGCCGCAGCATTACGAACCGACGCTCGAATCAGTCCGGCAGCATCCGCTACCGGACTGGTATCAGAACGCGAAGCTCGGGATCTTCGTGCACTGGGGATTGTACTCCGTGCCGGGCTGGGCGGCTTCTCGAAAAGATCCCTTTAGCATCATTGCCGAGGGCGGCTTCGACCGGTACTTCCGCGAGAACCCATACGCGGAGTGGTACCTCAACACGTTGAAGTTCGACGATGGACCCACCCGTGCGTACCATGACCGCACTTTCGGTGAGCACTTCGCCTACGAGGACTTCCAGCCGATCTTCGAGAACGAGGCACGGAAGTGGGTGTCGGAGGACTGGGCGCGGCTGTTTCAGAAGGCGGGTGCAGGCTACGTGGTGCTGACCGCCAAGCACACCGACGGCTATCTGCTGTGGCCGAGTCAGGTCGGTAATCTGGCGCGGTCGGGATACCAATCGGGGCGCGATCTGGTGGGTGAGTTCGTGGCGGCGGCGCGGGCGCAGGGTCTGCACGCCGGGCTCTACTACAGCGGGGGGATGGACTGGCTGCTGAACCCGCAACGCATCGACGCACCCGAGAAGATCTACTCCACGATCCTCGACGGGCCGGAATACGTCGAATACGCGAATGCGCACTGGCGCGAACTCATCGATCGTTATCGGCCATCGGTGATGTGGGGCGACATCATGTATCCGCCCGGCGCGAACACACTGGAGCTCTTTTCCTACTACTACAATCGCGTGCCAGACGGCGTGATCAACGATCGCTTCGCCACACGGTTCACGCCACCGCGACGGCCAGGCCTGCAGCCGCCCGGCATTCACTACGACTTCGTCACGCCCGAGTACAGCTCCTTCGACGAGATCCAGGAGGAGAAGTGGGAGACCTGTCGCGGGATCGGCAGCTCCTTCGGATACAACCAGGCCGACGACGAAAATAGCTACCTCTCGGCTGGGGCGGTCATCCGGATGTTGATCGACATCGTGAGCAAGAACGGCAACCTCTTGCTCAACGTTGGGCCACGGGCGGACGGCAGCATTCACGAGCTACAGCGCAAATGCCTGCTCGGGCTCGGCGCTTGGCTGGACGTGAACGGCGAGGCCATCCAGGGCACCCGTCCCTGGAGTCGCGCCGAGTCAACGACCTCGGAGGGAGTCCCAGTCCGCTTCACCCAGAAGGAAAACGCGCTGTACGTGCTGCTGCTAGACACCCCCCCGCGAAGTCGAGGTTCGCATTCGGAGCTTGCGCGCGCCGACCGGCGTCGAGGTGCGCTTGCTCGGCAGCGACCAGCGCCTGAAATGGGGCCAGAGCGGAGATGATCTGATCGTCTGCCTTCCCGCGCCGCTTCCCGATCGCCCCGCACACGCCGTCAGGATGTCGATCCCGACATGACATGACAGATGCGCCGCCGGCACGATGGACGTGATTGGGCCCATGCCGGTTTCTCGATGATGGCTTACGAACGCTTCTTTCTATACTCGGCCCAGCGCTTCTTCATCATCTCCGACAACCGCTTTCTGCCCGCTGGGGTTAGTCGGTGACGCCTCTCCCGCTTGGCAGGCCGCGGAGCGGCGATGCTTCTGTTGGTACCAGCCCCTGACGTATCTATTCCTTCCAATGCTGCAATAGCTCGGCTGAGCCGGTCTCGCTCCCGCTTCAAGTCGGCCACAATTCCGTTTATGTCCAACGTTCGCTCCTTTTCTGCTAGTTTCAATCGATTACCGCGCGAATCAGCTCGGACCGCATAGTTTCACGAGTCATCCTGTTTCGCAATTGCGGGGCCTGGGCCTTATCTTTACGGCTGGTCTTAAGACCCAAGCTTGGTCGCCGAAGCTGCGGTGCCTAGCATCCGATCGCTTCTTCAGGTCTTTCAGCCGGGCGCGCAGCTCGGGCGGAAAAACACAACGCGAAGATCAATGCGATCGTTTTCAGGGACTACGATTGCGCTCGCCGCGGCGCGATCGCTATTGCGGATCGGCCACCTTCAGCAACTGCTTGCCGAAGTTCGCCCCGGTGAAGAGCCGGATGATCGTCCTGGGCGCGCTCTCGAGCCCATGCGCCAGGTCGATCCTGTTCTTGACCTTGCCCTCGGCGTACCACTTCGAAAGCTCTGCGATCGCCTCCGGATAGCGCTGGGCAAAGTGAGACACCAGGAAGCCCTCCATCCGCGCGGCGTGAAGGATCAGGCTGAAGTAGTTCTTCGGTCCCCAAGCGGCCACGCCGGCGGCCTCGTTGTATTGCGAGATCGCCCCGCACAGTACGACCCGCGCGCCACGCGCCAGACGCAGCAGCGCGAGGTCGAGAATCTCTCCGCCGACGTTGTCGAAGTAGACGTTGATCCCCCTGGGGCAGTCGCGCCTGAGCGCTGCGCCGACCTTTTCGTTCTTGTAATCGATGGCGGCGTCGAAACCGGCCTCTTTGGTAAGCCAGTCGCACTTCTCACGTCCGCCCGCGATCCCCACCACGCGACATCCCTTGAGCTTGGCGATCATCCCGGCGACGGAGCCGGTCGCGCCCGCCGCGCCCGATATCACGAAGGTTTCGCCGGCCTTGACCTGTCCGACCGCGAGCGTGCCGAAGTATGCCGTCAGCCCGGTGGTGCCGAGCAGAGAGAGCGCGAGCAGCGGGTCGGTGCCAGGCGGCAGCTTTCGCAGGCCCATGAACCCTTCGCCAGCGTTCACCGTGTAGTCTTCCCATCCGAACAGCCCCTGCACGAGGTCGCCTTTGGCGAAGCCGGGCCGTTTCGATTCCACGATTTGCCCGACGGTACCGGCCCTCATCACCTCGCCGAGCGGAATCGCGGGTATGTAGGTGTCGGTTGACATCCATCCGCGCTGCGTGGGATCGAACGACAAAGCGAGATTCCGCACCAGTATCTCGCCGTCCTTGAGTGGCGCCACTGGCGTCTCGTTCCATCGAAAGTCACTTTCTTTGATCATTCCCTGCGGACGCGCCGCAAGGAGCCATCGACGATTCTTGAGTTCTGGCATTGAAGTGTCCTGTCAGCCGCGCCTCGCCCTCATTGGCGGGCGAGGTGCAGAGTGATACGCAAGGTCAGCGATTCACCGAGCCCATCATCGCGGTTGGGTAGCGCTCGCCCGCCGCGATGCCATGTGGCGCGATCTCATCGATCTTCTTCAAGTCCTCGCGCGTGAGCTTCACGGTGTCGGCGACGACATTTTCCTCGAGATATTTTCTCCGCTTGGTGCCGGGAATCGTCACGATCTCTTCGCCCTGCGCTATTACCCATGCCAGTGCGAGCTGCGATGCGGTGCATCCTTTCTCGGCCGCCATCTTCTTGATCCGATCGACCAGCGTGAGATTCTTCTGGAAGTTCTCGCCCTGAAAACGCGGCGAGAAGCGCCGGAAGTCGCCGGCGGCAAGATCTTCGATCTTTTGTATCTGCCCGGTCAGAAAACCACGGCCGAGCGGGCTGTACGCTACGAACGTAACGCCCAGTTCGCGGCAGGTGGCCAGCAGCTCATCCTCGGGGTCGCGGCTCCATAGCGAATATTCAGTTTGCAGCGCCGCGATCGGATGAACCTTTCACGCGCGCCTGATCGTCTGCGCGCCCGCTTCCGAAAGACCCAGGGTGCGCACCTTGCCTTCTTCGACCAGCCGCGCCATCGCGCCTACGGTATCTTCGATCGGCGTGTTGGGATCGACGCGATGCTGGTAGTAGAGGTCGATCGTATCGACGCCGAGGCGTTTCAGGCTGCCCTCGACACGACTTGCGGACGTACTCGGGCTTTCCGTTGATGCTCCGGGAGCCATCGGGTCCGCGTACGATTCCGAACTTGGTGGCGATCACCGCCTCGCTGCGCCGCCCGCGAATCGCGCGCCCGACCAGTTCCTCGTTCTTGTAGGGACCATACATGTCCGACGTGTCCAGGTGGTTCACGCCGAGATCGAGCGCGCGATGAATCGTCGCGATCGATTCCTGGTCGTCGCCCGCACCGTAGAATTCCGACATCCACATGCATCCGAGTCCGACCGTCGAAACACGAAGCTTACTTCGACCAAGTTGCCGATAGTTCATCGGGTACCTCCTAACTGCTCCGCTGGGCTTTCCCGCCGGGTGCCGCGACCATCATCTTGATAAGCTCCTCTGTGATCCTCGGCTCCAGTCCTTCGGTGTGGCCCTTATCAAGGCGCACGACGTCGGCGATCAGGCGTCCGTCTCGGGCTTTTGGGTATAGATATACCTGAGCCGTGCCCGGCCGAGGCGACAGACCCCAGGCTGGGGTCGACTTCCCTTCCCGGGTGGTGTCATAGATTTGGCCGGGCTCGTCATCGACCACATCGGCCAACCTCACCCGTGGGCCGGCTTCGTATTTGTCGGCCCACGGCGAAGTCGCCGGCAGGGCGACCATCTCATGCTCTCCCGTCGCGAAGATGAAGGAGATGTCGCAATCAGGCGGCGAGGCGCGGCCTGGGCGAGGTGTGTCGCCCCCTTGTGCCGGCATCGAGGGCAGCGGCGCAAGCTTGGGGACGAAGAAGGACGCCGGAAGCTCGATCGGCCCGATCCGCCCGCCGGAGAGGCTCAGCCAGCCGTCGACTCGGTCCTTGAAGAAGTCGTCACCGAGCAGGCGGTTCGCCGTCATGCCCCCTTGGGAATGGCCAATGAGCCAGAACGAGGCGATGTTGTCCTTCCCATACCTGTCAAACACATAGTTCACAATATTCCGCAGATAAGCGTCATCCGCCTTCCCCACCCACCACCGCACCGGCTCCTTGGTGGCCGCAGATGGCGTGGCGATGACCAAGCGATACTTCTCTTTGTATTGGAAAGCCGGGAAGTAGGCGCGCTGCCAGGTGCCGACCGAACCGCCCCCGTGCAGGCTCAAGAGGAACACTACCTGGTCGCCAGGCTGAAGATCATCTGGATCGTCAAGATAGAACTTGCGACCGGTCTTTTCGTCCACTGCACTGATGCTGCCCACGCTCGTTTCTCCCAACAGACCCGATTAGCGGTCGTCCCGATTTTCATAGACAAAGTATGTAGTCGCCAATGTCTGGGACCCAGCGGCTAGTGCGCCGACAAAACGACCGGGCCGACAAACCTCATCTCCCCGCTTCTCACATTAAGATCGTGGCCGTCAATGACACGACCTTTGTCGAGGAGAAGCCCGCTACGCTGAAGATTCAAGAAGCCAGAGAACGCGACCATCCCGCCTTGTCCATTCGGACTACCTCCGGCCACCGGCGCCTGAAGCGATGCGTGCGGAGAGGCCCAACCCGACGCGATTCCCGTGCTTGCGGTAAACCCCTGTGGCGCGTTGGGGCCAGAGGTGGTGCTGGGGTAAGCACCGGCTGCTGTGCGGCGATTCTACGCGCCCGGAATACGTTTGGCGGCTAATGGACGCCGAGCGGGCACTCGCCGAAAGCAGGCGACGAAAGGCGCAAAACCGCTAGGCAGGTTTACCTACCGGGCGACTGGATGTGAGCCGCGCGGTCACGCTAGTCATGTCGATACGTAGAGAAGGCGATGGCCAGCATAAGTAAATTCCATCTGCCGGGCTGTAGCGGCGGCGACTGCGCGTGCCTGTGGTGCCTTGACTATCGGCCGCTGGGGTCTCGCGGACCGCGGCAGCGCCTGCGCTTCAAAACCCGCAGGGAGGCCGAGCTGTTCCGGACCGAAACCGCGCACAAGGCAGCGCGCGGCGAGTATGTCAACCCAGCCAAGATTCCGCCGTTCGCCGAGGTTGCCGAGCGCTGGTTCCAGAGCAAGCTGCAACGACGCCCGTCTCACGTCTGCGACCTTCGGCAGCGGCTGGACAAGCACGTCCTTCCCTTCTTCGGAAAAACCCGGCTGGACCGAATCGCAGGGGCCGAAGTGGAGAAGTTTCGCGACCGGCTGACAAGGCGCGGCTATGCGCACAGGACGATCAACACGATCCTGCGGATTATGAGCGGGGTCTTTCGGCTCGCGATCAGGCACGGCGAGTGCACGCGGAACCCGCTTGACTGCGTGGATCGGGCCAGGCCGGTGGCCAAGGAACTCAAGCCGGGCGAAGAGCATGCCGATACCGGCAGCGAAGCGGTTAACTCCGATAGCGTCCTGAGCCCGGGCGAGATTCAGATCCTGCTCGCGGCGGCTCGACCGGGCTTCGAGCACACGCTGGTCCTGACCGCATACGTTACCGGCGCGCGCGATGGCGAGTTGCTCGGCCTGCGTTGGACCGACCTCGAACTGCCCAAGGAAGGACCCGGCAAGGTGGCGATCCGCAGGAGCCTTTCGTGGGCTGGGCCCAAGGGTGAGGCCGCTCGCCCGCGCTACTTTCCGCCCAAGACCAAAGCTGGGCGACGCACGATCTCGATTCCGGCACTTCTGGTTACGGACTTGAAGCGCTGGAAGCTCAGATGCCCCAAGTCGGAAGAGGAGCTGGTTTTCCCGACGCCTGAAGGTGATCCCGTATGCCGCGACTGGCTGCTGCGGGTTAACTTCTACCCGGCGCTCACGCGCGCGCGGCTGAGACGCGTGACGTTCCATCCTCTCCGTCACAGTTGCGCATCAGCCATGATCGCGAGCGGCGCCCCGATCACCGAAGTGCAGCATCGGCTCGGGCACGCCGACCTGGCGACCACGCTCAGGGTCTATTCGCACTTCTTCAGGCATACTGAGAGCGCAGTCACGGACCGGCTCGCCGAGGTCATCCTCGGCTTTCCCGGTTCCGGCGTGATCGCGAGGGAACCCAGAGCGCTTACGAGCTTCCACGCCGATCAACCGAGCGCCGGCGGCGCTTGATTCTGTTCGCGCGGCCTTGCCCTTGGCGCGCAGAAGCACCCGGAGGGGCCGATGATCGAATTGCAGGAAATGCGCGGCGTGGCGAAGGCGAAGAAGTGGCGAGGTTTTCCGCCGATTCGACTCGCCTCGCGGCCGAACTCAGAAATTGTGGGCAGTTTGTGGGCACTCAAGCCACCCAAGCGGTTGTGCCGATCGCCGTAAGTGCCTAGAAAATAAGGGCTGGAGGAGGAAAGGGCCCGGTGGCTCTACCGGTCTTCAAAACCGGCTTGGCGGGCGTTATGCTCGCCGGAAGGTTCGACTCCTTCCCCCCTCCGCCAACAGCGCACTTGAATCGGCCCCCGCCGGGATCTCGATCGAATGCCCGCCTCGTTCCTCCGCTATCGCTCTGGCGAATAGCTATTGCCAATCATAGTACTCTAGTCATTATAGCTTCGGCGCCGGAATTGGGCCGCGGGCGCGCTCGTAGGCGTCGGCGACCCTGATGACGCCCGGCTCATCGAACGGCCGCCCGATTATCTGCATCGAGAGCGGCAGGCCTTCGCTCGAAAGCCCGGTCGGAATCGCAAGCGCCGGCTGGCCGGTCGCATTGAAGGGCGACGTGAACCGGAGAATAGCCTGTACCGTGTCCATGCTGGCGCCCCCATCGACTTGTACCGTCGCCTCGCCGATTCGTGGCGCCGGAATCGCGCTGCCCGGAGCGACCAGGACGTTGCGGCCCTCCAGCGCGTGCAACGCGTCGGCCAGAATTGCCGCGCGCGCCCGTTGCATCCGAACGTAACTGGTAGCCGGAACGGCCATTCCCATCTCGAGGAGGCCGCGCACGTCCGCACCGTAATCGCCGGGCCGCGTGCGCATCCAGTGCTCGTGATACTCGAGCGCCTCGGCGAGCATCACGACCGTGGTCGCGACACTGGCGGTCTCGATCGCGGGCGCCGATACCTCTTCGACCGCGGCGCCCATGGCCGCGAGCTGCTTCAGCGCCGCGTTGAACGATCGCGCGACATCGTTGCTGAGCCCGTAATTGAGCTCGCGAATGACCCCGATACGCAGGCCGGCGAGGTCGTTGTCGATGCCGAGCGCAGCAGCGTAATCCGGCACCGGGTTGCGGCTCGAAGTCGAGTCGTCCGGATCGTGGCCCGCGATTACGCCCAGCATGAGCGCGGCGTCGCGAACCGTGCGCGCGATCGGGCCGACGTGATCGAGTGTGGACGCGAGCGGGATCACGCCGTAGCGGCTCACGCGGCTCCAGGTCGGTTTGAGTCCGACGCATCCGCACAGCGCGGCGGGAATCCGTATCGAGCCGCCGGTGTCGGTGCCGATAGTCGCCGCAGCCATCCGGGCGACGATCGCGGCTGCGGAGCCGCCGCTCGAACCGCCGGGAATCCGATCGAGGCCGTATGGATTACGCACCGTGCCCCAATGCGGATTGGTGCAGGAAATCCCATAGGCGAATTCGTGCAGGTTGAGCTTGCCGAGCAGCACTGCACCAGCCTCGGCGAGCCGCTTCCATACGGTCGAGTCGTGATCGGGTACAAAGTCGGCGAGAATTTTCGAGCCGCCGGTGGTCCGGATTCCCTTGGTGTAGAACAGGTCCTTTATCGCGACCGGCACGCCATGAAACGGCCCGCGCCATTGGCCGGCGGAAATTTCCGCTTCGGCGGTTTTGGCGGCCGCGCGAGCGACCTCGGCGGTGACAGTGATATAGGTCCTGAGCTTGCCGTCGAGCGCGCCGATTCGGTCCAGGTAGGCTTCGGTCACTTCGACCGGCGAGATGTCGCGGGACCGGAGCCTGGCCGATAGCGCCGCAACATCGAGCGCGAGCAGGTCTTCAGACGCGCTCATGACTTGCTGCCTCGTGCCCGCGCGGCTTCGGCTTCGAGGTTCGGATAGCCGAACGGCGGCTCGACTGCGTGGAGCTTGAGCATCGCGCTTAGATGATGCGCCGTGGTCAGCAGCGCGCCGGCTCCGTTGACGATCGCGTTGGCGCCTTGGTCGGAGAGTTCGTAGTCGTAGATCTCCTTCGCGATCAGTTTCAGCGTCTCAGGTCGAAGTAATCCCATCGTTTTTTCTCCCCGGAGTTCTCGCCTCAGAGACAGACGCTCGCGACTCCTGTTGGCGCGAGCCAATCGTAGCGCAATGAGAAGTGAGATGGTTAGTGGCGCGCCGCCCTCACCCGCGCGCGATTTGCTGACGCAAGTCGCGGCGCGACCTCTCCCGGCTTGCGCCTGCGGCCGGGCCGCAGGCGCGGTAGAGGTAAACATGTGTGCAGCGTGGGATCGTTATTTCACGATGCCGCGGACTTTCAGCTCGGCGATTCGTGTGGCGTCATAGCCGAGGTAGCGCGACAAGATTTCCTCCGCATGCTGGCCGAGCAGGGGTGCGGCGCGTTCGACCTTGGGAACCGTCGCCGAGAACTTTGCGAGGATTCCTGACTGAATCACACGGCCGTACGCCGGATGCTCCACCTCCGCGATCAGCTCGTTGGATACGACCTGCGGATCGTCGAAAAGCTCGCTTACCTTTCTCACCGGCGCCGCCGGGATTTCCGCCAGCCCGAGCGATCGTAATGCCTCGGAGCGATCGAGCTTTGCGAAGTAATCTTCCAGCGCTTTCGCGAGCGGGCCCTCGGGCGGCTCGCATACGGCCTCATCATACGGCAGGATCGCGCCGCCGCGTAGCGCGGACATCGCGTTCCAATGGCGCGGCTCGGCGATTGCGATACTGATCCAGCGGCCGTCGCGACATCGATAGCATCGCGACAGTGCCGCGCGGCCCCGATACTCAGCGTCGCCGTTCTCCAGGTCGGGGCGTCGGTCGTAAAAGATGAACTCGCCCGCCTGGAACGCCAACGCGGCTTGCAGCAGCGAGGCCTCGCACATCTGGCCGCGGCCGGTGGTCTGGCGCGCGCGGAGCGCGAGCACGCATCCCAAAGCGGACAGCATCGCTGCGCCGTAGTCGCAGATCGCGCAGGTGAGGTAGACGGGATGGCCGCGATGGCCACCTTGCGCCGCCATCACGCCCGAGCGCGCCTGAAGCAGCGGATCGAAGGCGGGCTGGTCGTGCTCAGGCCCGCGATTTCCGAAGCCCGTCACCGACATATAGATGATACGCGGGTTGAGCGCCGCGAGCGTTGGGTAATCGAGCCCGAAGCGGCGCATCCGGCCCGGACGCAGATTCTCCACCACGATGTCGGCTTTTATTGCGAGATCGCGCACGATTTCGCGGCCCGCCGCCGACTGGAGATCGAGCGCCAGCCCGCGCTTGCCCTGGTTCCATCCCAGGAAGCCGAAACCGAAATGCCGAAACGCGTCGCCTTCGAGGCTTTCGATCTTGATAACGTCGGCGCCCAACTGCGCGAGGATCATCGGGCCGTACGATCCGGCGATATAGCTCGCGAAGTCGAGCACCAGCACGCCGGCGAGCGGACCCCGGTCTTGCGATCCGATTGCCGTATCGCCAGGCGGCTGCGATTCGCGCGCGCGCTCGCCGTCCGCTTTTCCGATCAATTCCGCTACGCCCGATTCCGCCAAGGCCAATTCCGTTAGGGAAAGCCCTGCCGATTCGATCGCCGGCGCCGGTCCTGCGATCTCGCCGGGCGTGTCGTGCAGCGTGACCGGCACGCCGATCTGAACGGTGGGTCCGAGGATTGCGTCGGCGATCTCCCGGCGCATACCGGCCGATCGAACCTGAGCCTGATCGATAAATTCCCGGCGCGACAGCACCGGCGCGCACGGAACGTCGGCTTGGCGCAACAGACGGAGCCATTCGTCGCGCGGCCGCGAGCGCATTATCGGCGCGAGAATGTCTTTCAACGTTTGCCAGTGCCCGACCGGTATTCCCCACGGCGCGCCCTCGAAGCGCGAATCGGCGACCAGGTCGGGACGATCGATCGCGAGCGCGAACTTGTTCCAGAAGGTCGCGTTTCCGCACGCGACGAACAGGTAAGAGCCGTCGCCTGGCCTGGTAGAGGCGGTAGCACGGGATCGGACCGAGCGGATCGTTCGCCGCTTGCGCGTAAAGCGCCGTGACCTTCTCATGGCGCAGGATCGAGCCGGTCTGAAGCGAAAGGGCACCGGCCAGCAGCGACACTTCGATCGACTGGCCCGCGCCGTCGCCGCGCGCGACCAGGGCCGCCGCCGCGGCTATCGCGCCCATCGCTCCGGCGGAATAGCTGGCTGCGGGAAAAGTCAACGGCACGGGATTTCCGCTCCGTGCCCATTGACTGCCGGCGATACCGCCGCACGCCTGGATCAAATCGTCGCACGCGTCGTCGTCGGCGTGGGGCCCGCGGCTGCCCAGCGGCGGCATGCTCAGCAGCAGGACGCGCGGGTTGATGCTTCGCACGGACTCGTAATCGAGGCCGAGCGCGATCGCACGTCGCGGCGTGTAACCCACGATAACGATATCGGCCCATCGAATCAGGCTGCGAACCTGCTCGCGCACCGTGGGCGAGCCGTCCCCGATATCGATAAACACCGACCGCTTGCTGCGATTGAGGACGTGGAACTGCGGCGAGCCGCGACCCGGCGCTCCCGCCGGCGGTTCCACCTTGATCGCACTCGCGCCCTGCTCCGCGAGCAGCATCGCGGCATACGCGACGCCCGGATGGGAGCTCGAATTCCGCGAGCCTGACATTCTCGAGCGCTTTCATCTTTTCTGTCGCAGGCGATTATCCGAAAGCGCGGTGTGTAAATTCAATCTCTCACAATGCCGCAATCCCGGCGTAACGGGCCGGTAACGCCTGGCCCTGTAATGGTCCAAGCTGGCGAAGGAGCAGCGTGCGGGGATGATCCATACGATCAAGCTTTACCTCATCCGTCACGCGGCGGCCGAAGCGTCCTCGCAAGTGGCGGACGCGGAACGCCCGCTGACTGAGAAGGGGCGATCGCGGATGGTTCGCACGGTCGCCGGTCTCAGGAAGTTGAATATTCAGCCGGAGATGGTTCTTACCAGCCCGCTAAAGCGCGCGGCCGAGACCGCGGCGATAGTGGCAGACGGGCTCGGCGACATCCGCGTCGAGACGCTCGCGGAATTGGCGCCCGGCATCGAGCTGAACGCGCTGGTCGCCGCGCTACGGACTCATCTGGCGCTGAACGAGTTGGCGATTGTGGGCCATCAGCCGGCTCTGGGCCAGCTTGCTTCGTTCCTTCTCGCCGGCGCGCCCAACGCGTGCGATGTCGCGCTGGGGAAGGGAGGTGTTGCGCTCCTGTCGGGTGATATCGCCGAGCCCACCGCACGATTCACTCTGGACTGGCTATTGCCGCCCAAGATGCTGCGTCGGCTTTGAAAGCGTCGCGGGTTCGGCGGCGGGCAACAGCTCACGGGTCAGCTTCGAGCGAAGCTGGCCCCGAAGATCAGAATCGAGACTGTGATTCCCAGAAACAACGCTAGGGCGGCCATCAAGGGCATAATTCACCTCCTCTGGCGGCATCGTCAGCCGCGATCAGTTTTTCATCGGTGCGCGGAGCGAGTCCAGACGGTGCGCGTTCGCGCCGGCGGTGTTAACAAAAATGAAACGTGTTGTTTCACGTGCGGCAATCTGTAGGCATCAATGTGAGATTGGGAGTATCATTCCAGACAGTTGTTACGGGCCGCCTTGAAGGCGCAGCAATCGCCGGCTGGTTGCGGGGTGCGATGTGGTGGGGCGAGACGGTTACAGCGATAGTCATCAATCTCAATCCCGGCGGTCCCGCCCGCGGCGCCAGTCCGATCAACACACGCCGCTGAACGGTTCCGGCCGCGGAGCGCTGCATAAGCGCGAGGCGGCTAATGGGAACGGCCTTGCGCGGAACGGCTTTACGATCGGCTTGAAGGCCACGACCATGCGACTTGCCGCAATCGATGTCGGCTCCAACTCCGTTCACATGGTGGTGGCCGACGTGACCCGCGGCGGCCATCTGGTGGTGGTTGACCGGGTCAAGGAACTGGTGCGCCTGGGGCGCCGCGTTTTTCTGACCGGCCGGCTCACGGCCGAATCGATGGATTTGGCGGCGCGCGCGCTAAAGCACTTCCAGCAGGTGGCGCAGGTGCGGCGCGTCAAGCGCCTGCGAGTGGTGGCAACCAGCGCGGTCCGCGAAGCCTCCAATCGGAGCGTCTTTCTGAAGCGGATCCGGCGCGAGACCGGGCTCGCGGTGGAAGTGATCGACGGCCAGGAAGAGGCGCGGCTCATTTTCAACGCGGCGCGCTACGCGTTGGGGCTCGACGGCGGACCTCATCTGCTGCTCGACGTGGGCGGCGGCAGCGTCGAGCTGGTGCTGGTGCGGGAGGGCCGGCCGTTGTGGCTGAGGAGTTTTCCGCTCGGTGCTGCGCGGCTCACGGAGCGATTCCTCACCTCCGATCCGCCTCGCGAGGCGCAGGTCTCGGCGCTGACGGCCCATCTGAAACGCGAACTGGGGGAAGTGCTCGACAGCGCGCGCCGGCTCGGAGTTACCCGCACGATCGGAACGTCGGGCACGGTGAATTCGCTGATCGCGATGGTGCGGGCGGAGCACGGCGAGGTGCTTGGGCGCCTCCACTGCGCGAGCGTCGCCGCGGCCGAGATCGGCCGCCTGAAAAACCGCGTGCTCGAGTGCAACGCCTCCGAGCGTGCCGAGCTTCCCGCGGCCGACGCGAAGCGGGTCGACCTGATGCCGGCGGCGGCGGTCCTGGTCGATTTCGTCCTGTCGCGTACGAATTCGCCCGAGCTGGTGGCGTGCTCGTGGGCGCTGCGCGAAGGGGTGCTGCTCGAGCTCGCCGGCCTGGCCTCCGATCGTGGCGCCGCCGACGCTCGCCGCCGTTCCGTCGAGGCCTTGGCGGCGCGTTTTTCGGGCAGCAATGCACACGGGCGGCAGGTTGCGCGGCTCGCACTGCAGATTTACGACGGATGCTCGGATTCGCTCGCGCTGGCTCCCGAAGCGCGCGAGCTGCTCGAATACGCCGCGCTCCTGCACGACATCGGTCACATGATCGATCACGATCGCCATCACCATCATACCTACTACCTGATCAAGAACGGCGAGTTGTTCGGCTTCGATCCGATCGAGATCGAAGTGATCGCGCTGGCCGCGCGGTCCCATCGAAAGCAATCGGCGAAGCTCGATTCGCCGCAGTTCGACGCGCTCTCGCGCGAGAAGCGCCGCACGGCGCGCGGGCTCGCGGCGATATTGCGGGTCGCCGACGCGCTCGACCGCAGCCATTCCAACGTGGTCCGTAGCGTGGCGATAATACCGGCGCCGGCAGGTTTGATCTTCGAGGTGGACTCGGGCACGACCGACGCGGCCCTGGAACTGTGGACCTCTCAGCGCCGAGCCGAGCTCCTGGCCAGGTTGCTCGATCGCAAGGTCATTCTCCGGCCATCCGGCGCTTTCCCGGAAAACGGCTCGCCGGCGCGCACGCGCAGCCTCGGCAAGCATCGGCGCAACGCAAACGGATCTCGTCCGGTTGGCAAGAACGGCGCGAGCCGCGTCGACGAAAACAGCCGGGCGACGACTCATTCGATTCGTCACGCGATTCGTCACGGCCACCGCCCCGAGTGATCGCCACCAGGATGTAGGGAAATGCAGCTAGTTGCTGGCCCAGCCATCCTCCCGTAGTGACGCAGGACCAGCAGTTTCGGGTCGCATCCAGATGCGAGCTCCTGCCGTTTCTATTGAGCCTGCCGCTGAAGTTATCGCGAAAGCAGGCCAAGGACCTGCTCCGGTTTCGGGCGGTGACGGTACAACCCGAGGCGCCAGTCCGGCACGATACTCAGTTGGAGCTGGGCGATGTAGTGACTATTTCGATTCGGAAGCCGGTGCGCGACGCGGCGCTCGAGCGCGTTGGCCTCAGAATCGTCCATTTGGATGATGCGATCGTCGTAATCGACAAGCCATCGGGGCTGCTGTCGATGGGTTCCGAGCGCGAAAAGGAGAGAACTGCGCATCGGATGCTCAATGAACATCTGAAGGCGCTCGCGAATTCCCCGCTGCAACAGGCCTTCATCGTTCATCGGCTCGACCGCGACACCTCCGGACTGATGCTGTTTGCGCGCAGTGAGTCCACGCAGGCCGCTCTTCAGCAGAATTGGAGAACTGTCACCAAAAAATATCTCGCGGTCGTGGAGGGTGCGCCCGGCAATGCGAATGGAACGCTCAGAGACAAGCTGGTGGAGAGCAAGTCATTGATGGTTCGGGTTGATCGTGCCGCCAGCGGCGGCGAGCTGGCGATCACTCACTATCGCGTTCTTCGCAGACATGGCGGCAGATCGCTGCTGGAGCTCACGCTCGAAACCGGACGCAAGCACCAGATCCGCGTTCAACTCGCCGCGCTTGGCCATCCGATCGTAGGCGATCGGAAATATGGCGCACAAAGCGATCCCGCGCGGCGGCTCGCGCTCCATTCGTGCGAGCTGAAGTTTCGCCATCCGGTCTCGGACGCACCGATGGAGTTTCGCAGCGCGCTGCCGAGCAGGCTTAACGCATTGATCGAGCGCCGCCGAACCGCCCGCGCGGAGTGAGTGGAGGAGGCCGCCAGCGCGAGTTTGTGCGGGAGCTTCCAACTCAGGGCCGGCCCGGCGGCGGAAGCCGCCAGAAGCCGGGCGTCACCCTACAAAATGTCGAAGCTCTATACTGCCTGGACTTGCGCGGCGGGCGCGGGCGCCGAGCTCTCGTGCCGCAACAGCACGAAGAGCCGAACGCGGGTTTCAGCTCCTGGAACGCGCGGCGGCACGCGCCCTTCCTTTTCGCGGCGCTGTCGCGCGCGGCCGCGGGATCGGTAATCGTCCAATGGGCGAGAATCGGCCGCCCGGGAATGAAGCCCTTGAGTTCCACGGCCGCGTGTCGCAGACGCTGATCACGAAATCCATCTGCGGCGCACCCGGTACGGCGAATTCCTCCCGACTCTTGCTCCTCAGTCCCTCGGTCGAAAGACGCGACGCTTTCAGCATTTCGATCGCGGGCGGATCCACCTGGCCACTGGGGTTGAGGCCGGCGCTGAAGGCGCTGAACCGGTCCTTGCCCCAATGACGCAGGACCGCTTCCGCGATGATGCTGCGGTTCGAGTTTTCCGTGCCAACGAAAAGTACGTTGAAAACTTTGTGGCTCATCATTTGCGGACCATCATTGGTTTGCCGTCCACGGTCGTTCGGCGGACGTTAGGTTCAGGGTTTCTTGCTCTCAGCATTCATCAAGGGGAAGCCGGGACGGACGCAGTCCTGCGCCAATGAACTCCTGGGAAACCAATTGTACGATATCCTGGCTTGCGATATCCTGGTGCCGAGCCAAGCTCGACGACCGGCCTTATCTCCTTACCAGAGGAGTCGCCGATCATCCAACAGCGCGGCGCCGGGCCGTCTAAATCTATCAACAGGCAGGCACGGGTTTCCATAGCAGGCGCCAAGCCGTGAAAAAGTGCAGCAAATTCGCGGCCTTTTTGGCCGTTGCGGCCGGATTAACCGCGCCACAACCGCGGCTTAACCCTCCTGTAACCTTGGCTTGCTAGTTTACTATCAAGCGCGCGCCCACCGCTGGAAATTTGGAAACTGGGGCGCGGCCAGGGGAAACATGGCGATAAAGAAGATTGCATTTGCGGTCACACTGTTGGCGGCGGTTTTCGCGGGAGCACGCAACGCCCGCTGCCAGCTTCTGATCAACGGCGCCGGCGCGACCTTTCCGTATCCGATCTACTCGCAGTGGTTCGACGCCTACGCCAAGGATAATCCGAATCTACATTTTAACTACCAATCGATCGGGTCGGGCGGCGGAATCAAGCAACTGCTGAACAAGACCGTCGATTTCGGCGCCAGCGACGCTCCGATGAACGACAAGCAGGCTCAGCCAGGCGCAGGCCAAGATACTGCACTTCCCGACCGTGATGGGCGCCGACGTGATGACCTACAACATTCCTGGTGTGACCGGTACGCTCAGGCTGACTGGCCCGGTGATTGCGGACATATACTTGGGAAAGACCACGAAATGGAACGACGACGCGATCGCCAAACTGAATCCTTCGGTAAAACTGCCCGATACCAATATCGTGGTTTGCCATCGCTCCGATGGCAGCGGCACGACATACATATTCGTTGACTATCTCTCAAAGGTAAGCCCCGAGTGGAGCAAGGACGTGGGCAAAGGCACCGCCGTAAAATGGCCGGTCGGACTCGGCGGCAAGGGCAACGAGGGCGTCACGGCGCTGGTGGAGCAAAGCCCCGGCGGGATTGGATACGTCGAGCTGATCTACGCGGTGCAGAACAAGCTGCCTTACGCGGAGTCAAGAGCCACGACGGGCAATGGGTAAAGCCGAGCGTCGAGACGGTGACGGCGGCCACGGCCGGCGCCGCATCCAACATCCCGTCGGACTTCCGCGTTTCGATCACCGACGCACCCGGCGCCAACGCCTACCCGGTCTCGTCGTTCACCTACCTGCTGGTCTACCAGCAGCAGGCCGACGCTGCCAAGGGAAAGGCGATCAAGGATTTTATCAAGTGGATGCTGAGTGACGGGCAGCATTACGCGCCGGCGCTTGCGTACGCGCCGCTTCCGGCGGCCGTGGTCAGCGCCGAGCCTCGCCCAGCTCGACAAGGTTGCGGTCTCCGGCGACTGAGCGTGTCGATTTTGAGCGCGAGACCCCGCGCGAACACTGAAGCACTCCCGAGGGAGAGCGGGATGACGGATAAATCGCCTCGGAGGTGAGGTATAGTCTCGGTACCTCGCAGCCAGGCGGCGACTGTGAGCAGCAGGCTCATAGTCGCTGGTGTGATATCCGCTCTCTTCCTTCTTCGCCCCGGCGCGCCCGCAGCCGCAGATGAGCGCATCGTGAGGCCCGGCACTCCAGTGGCCGGACACGCGTTGCGCCTTCTCACTGAGGCGAGACTCATCTACAAGATGAACTCGCAGAGCTACACGGCGACAAATCCGGCTCTCGACCGCTATTACCTGCACAAGGTTGCCGAAGTCGATCGTCTGGTCGATCGGCTGAAGCGGGGTCGCGCGGTATCGTTGGACGCGGTCGACGATGCCCTCGACAGCGAGGACGCACGCCGGCTTGGCGGTCATCCGATGCCGATTACTGACGACCAGCGGTTGTAAGATTCATCTCCCGCTCGCAGTCCTTGCCTTCGCTCGCCCTTACCAATCGGGGAGGTGGAGCACCGGGACGTTTGCTGCCTGCCGGATCGCGATCTTTGTCCCCACCGAATTTACTCCGTCGAAACTTTCGCGTAATTCGCCCGTAATCTCGCTCGTCTAGTCTCGCACCGCGCCGCAAGCCCGGCTTCTGCGAGTGTGTGCGACCGGCGAGTGTGTCCGATAGGGACGGCGCTGTCGATCGTACGGTCGCAATCATACGGGCAAATCATCAGCGGCGAACGACCAAGGCCAGCTCAAGAAGAGTTGGGGGAGGGAAGAAATGACTATGACCAGATCGAAAATCAGTTCGGTTCTGCCGGCGATCGTGCTTGGCGCGGCGATGGCGGCACTAGGAGCCGGTTGCGCCGAGGTGGCGCCGGCTGCGGCTCCTGCGACCGGGACCACTGCGCAAGCCGCGCCCCATATCTGGGACTGCGGACTGGTGAGTTCGGGCTCGCCGAGCAAGTACGTATGCAACGGCAAAGTCTACACCACGTTCCAGCTCGCGAAGATCCGCCTGGATGAAATCAAGAAGTATGAGTCGGGAAAGTAATCCGCGGCCCACAACCTCGATCACACGACCATTCAACGGAGGAAACTACCCGGTGAGATCCACAAGGCTAATGATTGCGGCCGTGGCGATGCTCGGAGCGGTGATGCTTACCGCCGGCATGCGGCCCGCGCTCGCGCAGGATGCTCCGAAACCGAAAACCCTGACCCTATGGGTTCGACTCGAAGACCGGCCAGTTATTTACCCGCCCGGGCAAGGGCCGCAAGGCGTTCATCATTCCGGCCGCGGGTATCGACATGGGCGAGATCGAGCATCACGTCGATCAGAAGGTGGAGCAGAAGACGCAGACTCTTGAACAGAAGCAGCAGGACCTGAGCGCTGAGCTCGCCAAGACCCAGCAACAAACTCAGGAAGTCTCAACCGAAATGGCCGAGGTCAAGCCTGCATGGCAGGACTACATCGATAATTTCAAGAACAAGTTCCGCGTCGGCACGCTGATGTATGCGGACTACCGTTTCTATACGCACACCGGCTTCGGTCCGCAGGAGCTTACTCAGATCAACGCACCGGGACCCGGCAACAACCTCTTCAACAGCTTCGACGTATCGCGCGCATATCTCAACTTCTACTTCAATCCCACCGACGACTGGACGGTTCGCGTGACGCCCAATCTCTACAGGCAGAACGCTGGCGGCACCTCGGCCGACACTAACTCGAAAAACAGCTCGGTCTCGAGCAACGTGGATGACCAGCTCGCCGTCCGGATCAAGTACGCCTACCTCCAGTACAGCAAGGCCTTCGACCGAATCGAGCCTATGAAGGGTGACACGATCACCATCGGACAGGCACCCAATCCGCTGGTCGGCTGGGAAGAAGACCTTTACGGCTTCCGCTACGTCAACCTGACGCCCTGGAACTATCTGAGTCTGTCTTCGACCCAACAGGGCCTCTCGATGCAGGGTCCGGTCAAGTTCAACGGGCTGCAGTATATTGATTACGACCTTGGCGTATACAACGACGCTAACTTCCATCAGATGGAGCAGGCTAACACCAAGCAGACGATGGCGCGCCTTACGGTCTACCCGATGGGCGCGCAGTGGCGCCTTGACGGTCTCGGACTGACTGGCTTCTACGACTACGGGTACAGCAACGTCGCACCCGACGAGACCACCACCAGCACCGAGTCGAAGCATGTGTTGCGCGTCGCCGCGCTGCTTCATTACACGGCGGAACAGTGGGGACTGGCGGGCGAATGGGACATCGGCGAGAACGCCTTTACCACTGGGAACCTGTGGTCGAGCAGCGGACCGGTCTCCGGCTCCAAGACGTTCGCAGGGTACTCGGCCATGTCGGCCGCGTTTCAAAACAGCGGCAGGTCCTTCCAGCAGGGATTCGACGTTTTCGGCCACCTGCACATTCCGGACTCGCCGTTTACGGCCTTCGGCATGTTCGAGCTCATGCAGCCGAACACCAAGGTTGACGTGAACCCCAATGACTTCCAGCGTTTCATAGTGGGTCTCAATTACCAGTACAATGAGTTTCTCCGCTTCTCGCTGGCGAGCCAGAACCTGCTCTATTATCACGACCAATTCACGGTTGCGGGCTCGGAAGTGAAGCATTTCGGCGGCGCCGACACAGATGTGAAGGACGCCGTGCCGCGTGACAATCATATGTTCATGCTTGCGGCCGAGTTCAGTTACTAAAGCTCCTCCACCCCGGCCGGGCAGGCGCAGGTGCTCCCCCCACCTCCCCGCCCGGCCGTCTTCCTATTGCACGGTCGAAAGCGCTCGCCCTGACGCTCGATCGACGGCCGCCTTCGCAACCGAGTAGCCGTAGAGCGAGTTGGCATACTCCGCGTCATCCTCGGTGTAGTGATGCTCGGCATCCTCGAGTTCCACGATATCGCTCAGGCCGGCCTGGTAGCGTTTTTCGGCGAGTTTCAGCTCGACGCGCGACGCCGCCAGGGTCTTTTCAGCGCGGCCGATTCGCTCCAGCGAAGACTGCCAATTCAAGAAAGCGGTTTTCACGCCGAGGATGATGCGCTGGCGCCGATCTTCGAGCTCGTGTTCGAGCGCCCGTTGCTGGTGACTCGCCTCGGCGATTTGATGATCCGTCAGGAAGCCGTTGAAGAGCGGCCAGGTCAGGTACGATGCCGGCGCTGAAGTTGTTCACGACTGGCAGCCCCGTTCCCACTCCGGTGTAGCCGCCGACGGCGCTCAAGGTCGGAAAATAGTCACTGCGATACTCAGTAATCTGCGCACCCATCGCGCGCGCCTGGTCTTCGACGACCTTGAGGTCCGGCCTCAGTTCGAAGGCGGTCTTCAGAAGAGCTTCCGGAGTGTCATGGATCTGCGAGAATGTCAGCACGTCGGCAGGCTCGTAGTCAGGCGGGCTTTCGCCGAAGCCTAGCGCGTTATCCAGAGCAACCTTGGCATCATCCCGCGCGTTGCGGGCATCGACGAGATGTAACTGTGCGCGCTCCACCTCGGCTTGCGTGATATATACGTCGAGTTGCGGTCTAAGCCCGGCTTTGGCCTTCACCTCGGCTTCATGGTTGTGAAACCCGCGTTGCTCGAGCGCCTTTTCAAAGACTCTGACCATCTGCTTGGTCTCGAGCAGTTGGAAATAGCGTTGCGATACCTCGAATATCAGGTTCAGGTCGGTGAGTCGTTCCTGAGCGGCTGCCGCCTCGGCCTCGAACCTGCGCTGGGCCACATAGCCGCGCCGGCGGCCAAGATCGAACAGAAACTGGGAAACCGCAATTCCTCCCAGGTAGTTGTCCGAGGTCTCTGAGCTCTGCGCGAAATCGTCGGCGGGCAGATTGTGATTGGTCCCGGTGAGCCGCGGAAAGGCGCCGTCAACGTTGTAGTAACTGGCGTTCCCGATCCCGTTGTCGGTGGTGCGCAAGTATTGCGCGACGCCGAAGACCTGGGGAGCGAGGT
The DNA here is from genome assembly GCA_963793115.1 of uncultured delta proteobacterium. Lineage (GTDB taxonomy): Bacteria > Desulfobacterota > Binatia > Binatales > Binataceae > CAVVMA01. The sequence goes on along the minus strand of CAWBYV010000027.1, from coordinate 159,065 downwards.
AAGAGCGCGCCTGGGCCGTCCGCTCGCCCGCCGCGCGGGTCTCGTCTGACGCCTGCTTTGCCAAGGGATGGTTGCTGAGAGCAATAGAAATCGCCTGGCTCAGAGTCAGCCTGGCTCCCGGTGGAATCGGCAGCCGTTCGGAGTAGCTGGCTGAGGGCTGCATAGAGGGAGTGGCAGCGGCCGACGGCATCACGGCAATAGGCTCTTCGTTCTGATGCGCTGGCTGACGCGCGGGAACGACGCTCGACGCTCTCACTTCGGCCACCGGCGCGGCGGCGAACAGGAATCCCGCAATCACGAGAGCATGGCGATAGGTCATGGCTTCTCACCTCTTGGGTAATCGGGCGGCCGCCCAAAAAGCCGCGCTCAGTCGGTTGAGGCGGTCTCGCTATCGCCGCCATTGCGGTTGGCGATTAGGTAATCGACGGCCTCGCCGTCGCGCACCAAGTTGCTGTAAGTGCTTACGACGAGCTGATCGGTTTTCAGTCCCGAAGTGATCTCGACGTAACGTCCATCGTCGATACCGGTCGAGACCGGCGTTCGGGCAAGACGGCCGTTGTTGATCGTGAGCACCTCCGCGGTCTCGCCTGAGCCATGCACCGCTCCGACCGGAAGTCGAAGAGCGTCGCGATGGCGCACCAGCTCCAGCCTGACGTGCGCATACATCCTGGGGTAGAGCGCGCCGTCGGGATTGGCGATGTCTATTTCAGTCAACATCGTGCGCGTGGCCAGGTCCAGCGAGCTTGCGTAGCGCGTAACCGAGCCGATGAACTGGCGGTGCGGCAATTCGTCGAAGCTTAGGACGGCCGGAGTGCCCCGGCGAATCAACGGGCAGGAGCCTTCTGGCACGTAGACATAAACGCGCAGCTTGTCGATCTTCGCTGCCGTCAGGACGGGGCCGCCTCCGGTCCGGTGGCCTTGCGCGCCCTCGGTTGCTTCGGGGCCGGCCGGGCCCGAGGTGTTGCTGTTGCTGCCCTCGCCGGCGCCGGCGCCAATGAGCGCGCCTGGGTCTGCGAAGCGGCCGGTGACGACGCCGTCAAACGGAGCGATGATTTTCGTATAGCCCACCATCGTATCGAGCGTTTGAACCTCCGCTCTGGCCTCCTGATAATTCGCGAACGCCATGTTGACGTCCTGCTGCGATACCAGCCGCGGATCGGAATGTTGAACCTCCTTCAGACGATCGTATGTGATGCGCTGAATCTCGAGCGCCGCACGGGCGCGGGCCAGATTGGAGCGGAGCTCCGGCACCTCGATTTCCGCGAGTACCTGTCCGGCCTTGATCCGGTCTCCCTTGTTGACGCCGATCGATTTCAGATAGCCGCTGACCTTCGCGTGCAGCGCGGCCTCGTAAAAGCCGACCACGTCGCCGGGCAACTCGACCGACTCGGTCATGTCAGCACGCTGCGGATGCATCACCATCACCTTGGCCCTGGGCGCAACCGGGCTGGTGTCGGCGCGTTGATCGCAGCCGCTCGCGGCCAGAGCCGCGATGATCGCGAGAAAGGTGGCGGCGAAAACTGCAAGTCTCACTGGCTTGCTCCTTCGCGCGGGCTCAACTGCCGGCGCGCGTATAGCAACTCGTACACGCAGGGCACGAGTATCAGCGTGAGCAGGGTTGATACCGCGAGGCCGCCGACCGCGGCGCGCGCGAGCGGCGCCGAGGCCTCCGAGCCTTCGCCGAGCGTGAGCGCGATCGGCATCAGGCCCGCGATCGTCGCCAGCGCGGTCATCAGGATCGGGCGCATCCGGACCCGCGCGGACTCGACCACCGCGCGGCGCAGCTCCTGCCCCTCGCGCCTCCGCTGGTTGGCGAAATCGACCAGCAATATCGAATTGGATACTACTATTCCTACCATCACGATAATCCCCATGAATGATTCGATATTCAGTGTGGTGCCGGTAAGTATCAATGTCCATATCACGCCGATCAGGCCCATCGGGACCGCGAACATTATGATGAACGGGTCCAGGAACGAGCGGAACTGCGCAACCATCACGAGGTACAGAAGCACGACCGCCATCGTTAGCCCGAAGCCGAAGCTCCGGAACGACGCCTCCATCGCGGCCACCGAGCCGCGAATCGTCACCGAGACACCGGCCGGGAAGTGGTAACCTTGCAGCACATTCGCGACTGCCGCGCGCGCGCCGCCCAAGTCGTCGCCGTGGGGGCGAACCAGCACGTCCACCACGCGCTGGATTGCGTAGTGGTCGGCCTCGGCGGGATGCTGCTCGTGCCTGAGGCTCGCCACATTGCGTAACAGCAGGGCGTCTCGCGGCGCATGATCGAACTGGGACCCGCGCACCGGGATGTTAAGCAGGGTTTCGAGCGAGTTGATGTCGCTTTCGGAATATTGGGCGGTCAGGAAATAGTCATTCCCGTTTTTGGGATCTATCCAGATCGAAGGCGCGATCATCTGGTTTGAAGTCAAAGCGGTAATGACGTTGGTGACGATGTCGCGCTGGTTCAAGCCGAGCCTTGCCGCCTTGACCCGATCGACCCGGATGTCGAGGGTCGGGTAACCGGATTCCTCGGGAATGAAGGTCTCGGAAACCTGCGGCAGCGCGCGCAGTCGCCGCTGCAAATCGCCCGCGAGCGGATAGAGAGCATTGTAGTCCTGCCCGCTCAACTGCACGTCGATCGGCGCGGCGAGGCCGAAGTTGAGGACCGAGTCGATGATGCTGCCGGACTGGAAGAAGGTCTGGAGCTCGGGAATCCTGTCAGGCAGCAGCCGCCGCAGCTTGTCCATATAGTAGAAGCTCGAACGGCGACGGCCAGGCTTGAGACTGACCATCACGAAGCCCGAATCCGAGGCGGCGTTGGGCGAATAGATCGCGGAGAAACCGGCGGCCAGGCCGAGGTTCGACACCACCATCGCGAGGTCGTCGGGCGGAATGACCTCGCGGATCGACTTGCTCGAGCCGACGGGTCAGCTCTTCGGTAACCTCGATTCGCGAACCGAGCGGAGCGCGGATGTTGATGATGAACTGGCCGGCGTCGGTGCGCGGGAACAGCTCGGTGCCGATCAGCGGCGCACATCGCCAGGCTTGCAACGAACAGCGCGGCGACCGCTCCGATGACCAGCAGCTTGTGATCCAGCGCGCGCGAGAGCATCCGTTCGTATCGCAGGGCGAAGCGCTCGTAGACCCGGATGAACGGCGCGAATACGCCGTGCCCGGTGCCTTCCTCCTCTGCGCGCGCCTCTTCCGCGGTCAGAAACCGCGCGCAGTAGATCGGAATCACGCTCATCGCGACCAGGTACGAAGCAATCATCGACAGCACCACCGCCAGCGCCAGCGCGCTGAACAGGTACTTCGCGACGCCGAACAAGAACATCACCGGAAAGAACACGATGATGGTCGTGACGGTCGAGGCCAGCACCGCGAGCGCGACCTCCTCGGCGCCGTCTTCGGCCGCCTGCGCCGGCGCCTTACCCAGCCAAGATGGCGGTTGATGTTCTCCAGCACCACCACCGAGTCGTCCACCAGACGCCCGATCGCCAGCGCGAATCCGCCCAGCGTCATGATGTTGATCGTGCTGCCGCTCATGTAGAGGCCGAAGGCGCCGGCCAGAATCGAAAGCGGAATCGAGAGGAAGATCGCGAGCGTCGACCTGAAGCTGCCGAGGAAGATCAGGATCATCAGCGAAGCTAGCACCGCGCCCGAAGCCGCTTCGTGCTCGAGGGTACTCGATCGCGGCGCGAATGTAAGTCGACTGGTCGAAGATCGCATCGCAGCTTCATCCCGGCGGGCAGGCCGGATAGTTTGGGCAGCAACTCGCGCACGCCGTCGACGATCGCGATCGTGTTGGCGTTGCCCTGCTTGAGCACCGGTATATAAACCGAGCGCTGGCTGTTGATCCGCACGATGTTCTGCTGAATCTGGGCGGCGTCTTCGGCTCGGCCGATATCGCGGACAAAGACCGGAGCCTGCCCCGGACCGACCTTGACCGGCACGTCGTTGATGTCGTCGGGATGCTCGATCATGCTGTTGGTATAGATGAAGTAATCGTCCGTTCCGATTTTGGCGTCGCCGGCCGGAATGATCAGGTTGGCGTCGTTGAGCGCGTGGACCACGTCCATCAGGGTCAGCCCGCGGGCCTGCAACGCCTCGCGATTCACGTAGACCATTATCTGGCGGTACTTGCCGCCGAACGGCGGCGGCACCGAGGCGCCGGCAATCGTCGCGAGCTGATTGCGGATATTGTACTGGGCCTGATCGCGGAGTTGCGCCTCGTCGAAACCCGCGCCCGAAACCGTCACCAGCGTCGCCGCAAGCGACGAGGCGTCGAACTTGAGCACCAGCGGCGGCAAGGTGCCGGGCGGCAGATGGCGCAGATCGGCCATCGCGAGATCGGCAAGCTGTGCCGCCGCGGTGTCGACGTTCGCGCTGGGATGGAAAAACACCTTGATGATGCTGACGCCGGGCAGCGAGCGCGATTCCATGTGCTCGATATCGCTGCCGAGCGTGAAGAAGCGCTCGAACCGGGTCGTGATGTCGCGCTCCATCTCCAGCGGCGGCATCCCGGGATAGAACGTGGCAACCACCACCGCCGGAATCTTGAGATTCGGAAAAACGTCCACCGGCATGCTCGTGAACGCGGTGACGCCAAGAATCGCGACGATCAACGCCCCCACGATAATGGTGTGGGGGTTACGTAGGGAGAAACTCGGCACTGGATGAAACCTCGAACCGGCTTGGCCGCGCGCGGGCCGCGGCGAAGGTTGTCCTGTGGGCCTATGCGTCCCGAAATACTATCCGGAACGCGCGAGGAACCCGGACTGAATCGAGGTCAGGAGGCTATGTCGTCGCCGCTTGACCGCGATGCGACGGCCCGGGGGCGCAGCAGGAGCCGATGCGGCAGAACCGAACCGACGAGGCCTGGTACCGACACCGCGAAAGCAGGCGCCGCAAGGGGAATCGGCGCCGGATGCGCGAGCGCGGGCGCGCTTGCTTCAGCGGAAGCCGACTGATCCCATCGCGTTTCGGTCACTTCGAGCGTAGCCTGCCGGCGAAACTCGCGGCTGGCCTGGGCAAGCTGATGGCTGGCCGTGACACCGTTGGCGCTGACAGCGGGAGGAATCAGGCAGACCCCCACCGACAGAAAGCTCAGTCCGAGTACCAGAAGGAAAACGGTCGTGGGGCGCTGTGCGAAACGAACCATCAAGGCTTAACAATAAAGGTAATCAGGTGAGCGCCAGCGTTCAAGCCTGGACGGAAGCTACGGAGAGAACACCGGGTTGAACATGTTTATCTCGGGCGCTTCGCCAACCTGATCCCAGGCTTCGGTGTTGAGCACTCTTTCGGCCTTCATCTGCTCGGTGGTCTGCTGAGTCTGCCGAATCTCGCGATAACGCTGGTACGCGGCCTCGTCGCCGGCGTACATGCATCCGCATACGTACGGATCCGCGTACCAGTAGAGGGTGCCGCGCTTGTCGTCGTGCGAGCGGGTGAGCTTGAGCGGCTTGAGCGAATCCATCTCGCTTCGCTGCGCCGCAGTATCCGCCGGCATCCGCAGGAACCCGGCCTGCTCGAGTAAGGGTTCGACGGCTTCGGCGCTGTCGCGATACTGCGCGGTCACGTTTTCCTGCCACAGCCCGCATCCGGTCTGCGCGATAGCTGCGACCAGCGCGACAGCGATGATCAGGAAACTGACCGCGGCGAACCGGCGCGATCTCGAGCGCGCCTCTCCCTGCAAAATCCGCGCGTGCATCTGGGTTTTTCCCTCGCGCCAGTCTCATCAGACGATAATAGATGAAAACTATGCCACAGGTGGGCACGACGAAGCATCTGCCGTGAGGTCGAAGATCGGCCCTTGACCCCTCGCGCCGTACCATCATTGGATAAGTGAAGTGAGATGATACGAGCTGCGATAATCAGTGCGTTGCGCCGCGTTCACCTGACGCGCGCGGCCCGGATGGTCGCGCTGGCCGCGCTGGCCGCCGCCCTGGTCTCGGCCGCGCAGATTCCCGCATCGGCCCAGACGGGCACCGTCGATACCGCGACCAGCGGGCGGCTGACCGATTATCTCCGCAAGCATCGGCTGCCGCTGGTGGGCGCGCAGATTACCAGGGACGATAAGGGCGGAACGCAAGTGATGCTCTACGGATACGTCGCGACTTCGTTTGGCAGGAGCGATGCAGAGGCCAAGACTCGCCGGTTCATGAAGCCCGGCGCGCAGATCGTCAACCGAATCGAAATTCGTCCCGAGATCCTTCACCTCAAGTCCAAAGCCACAGGCGCCGGCGCAGCTACCACGCCGGAGGATCCACCTGCGGAGCCCCCGTTCGGGAACGATCATCACGGCGCCGGTCCGTGATAGGATCAGCGGCGAAGTGGCCGACCAGGTAATCGCCCTCAAGAGAGACTCCTCGCCGCCGCCGGACGAGCGCAACTTCAGGGTCAAGTACGCCGAGGTCCTGAACCCGGCACAGCTCGAAGCGGTCAGGCATCGCGAGGGCCCGCTATTGGTGATCGCCGGAGCGGGCTCGGGCAAGACCCGCACGCTGATTTACCGGGTCGCTCGCCTGATCGAGAGCGGCGTTCCACCCGGAGCGATTCTGCTGCTGACTTTCACCCGCCGCGCGGCGCAGGAGATGCTGCGCCGGGCGGAGCATCTGGTCGGCGATCGCTCGCGGGCGGTGGCCGGCGGCACGTTCCATTCGTTCGCCAATCTGGTGCTGCGGCGCTTCGGCGCGCCGATCGGAATTCAGCCCAATTTCACGATCCTCGACCGCTCCGACATGGAGGACGTAATCAACCTGCTGCGCACGCGGATGGGCTTCGCTTCGCGCGAGCAGCGCTTCCCGAAGAAGCGCGCGCTGGCCGAGGTCATCAGCATGGCGCGCAACAAAAGCCGCGCGCTCGAAGCCGAGATCGAGGCCGACTTTCCCCATCTCCGCGAACATGCCGGCGATATCCTGAGGCTGGCCGCAAGCTACGAAGCCTACAAGCGCGAGCGCGCGCTGCTCGACTACGACGATCTGCTCTATCGGCTGGCGGAGCTGCTCCGGACCGACGAGCCAACCCGCCGCCGCCTTTCGGATACATATCGCTACATAATGATCGACGAATATCAGGACACCAACCTGATCCAGGCCGAGCTGGTGAAGCTGCTCGCGGCGGCCCATCACAACGTGATGGCGGTGGGCGACGACGCGCAGTCGATCTATTCGTTCCGGGGCGCGAATTTCCGCAACATCATGGAGTTCCCGGCGCTGTTCTCCGGCACTAAAGTGGTGAAGCTCGAAGAAAACTACCGTTCGATCCAGGGCATCCTCGACGTTGCCAACGAGGTCATCTCGCTCGCGCGCGAGAAATACACCAAGGTCCTGTTCACCCGGCGCGAGGGCGGCTTCCGCCCGCTATTGGTCCGCGCGCAGGACGAGCATACCCAGTCGCGATTCGTCGCCCAGCGCGTCCTGGAATTGCGCGAGGAGGGCGTTGGGCTGAACGAGATCGCCGTCCTGTTCCGATCGAGCTTTCATTCCTTCGACTTGGAGCTCGAGCTGCAACGCCGCGATATCCCGTTCATCAAGCGCGGCGGCTTCAAGTTCATCGAGACGGCGCACGTCAAGGACCTGCTCGCTCATCTGCGCGTCGTCGCCAATCCGGCCGATGCGGTCTCATGGCTGCGGATTCTGATGCTGATCCGGGGCGTCGGCTCGCGCCGCGCCGAGCGTCTGGTCGAGACCGTGGTTGACTCCGCCGATCCCGGAACGGCCCTCGCCACCGCTGCAAAAGCGGCGGGCAAGGGTGAGCCGGAGCTTGGCCGGCTGTCCGGGTTGCTCGCAGAGTTGCGCGGGCCGGCGCGCCCGGCCGAACAGATCGCGATCGTGCTCAACTACTATCTCCCCCTGATGCGCGAGGCGTATCCCGACGACTACCCGAAACGCGAGCGCGACCTCGAGCATTTGCAGGCGATCACCGAACGCTATCGAAGTCTCGAATCGATGCTCGCCGACATGGCGCTCGAGCCGCCGACCGATTCGATCGGCGACGTCCTCGCGATCGATCCCGACGAGGGCTACCTCACGCTCAGCACGATCCACTCGGCCAAGGGCCTCGAGTGGAAGGTGGTGTTCCTGATTTGGGCCGCGGACGGACGCTTCCCGGGTCCGCAGAGCGCGTCGCCCGAGGACCTGGAGGAGGAGCGCCGCCTGATGTATGTCGCGGGCACCCGCGCCCGCGACGAGCTGTATATTTCATATCCGATGTACATGTTCGACCGCGCGATGGGATACGTGATGGGACGGGCTTCGCGATTTCTCGAAGGGGTCAGGCCCGAAGTGCTGCCCACGGCAGTTCTCGAAGAGGCCGCCGAAGAACCGCTTGACGGCGAAGGAAACTGATATGAACCCATCGTTTGGCGCTCGCTTGCATCGCATGATTCGCGCGCTTGCGATCGCGGTCGTGATTGTAGCTGGCCCGGCCGCCATCGAAGCCGGCCAGCCACTTACAATTAGAGTCGGCCAGAATCAAGGCAAGGTCGTAGCGACGGTGGGGTCGCGCCCCATCACGGAAGGCGAAGTGGAGTCGCGGATCAAGCCGCAGCTCGCCGTGATGGAGAGCCAGATTTACGCGCTCAAGCGAAAGACGATTCAGTCGATCGCCGACGATTACCTCCTGCAGCAGGCCGCGAACGAATCGCATCTCAGCGTCGCGGAATATATGAAGCGCCAGGGCGGCACGAGCGCGGTCAGCGACGAGGACGCGCAGAAGTACTACGGCCAGCACAAGGCCCAGTATCGCCAGCCGTACGCGCAGGTCAGGGCCTCGATCCTCGAGACTATCCTTGCGCAGCGCGAGCAGGCGCGCCGCGGGACGATTCTGGCAAAGCTCCGCTCACGCGACCCGCTCAAGGTCATGATCGACCCGCCGCGGGTCGAGCTGAAAGTCGCGGGCCATCCGGAGCGAGGCCCCGCCGATGCGCCGGTGACGATCGCCGAGTTCGGCGACTTCCAATGTCCGTTCTGCAACCGCGTGATCCCGACGCTCACGGGATTGCGCGAGAAGTACGGCGACCAGCTCAAGATCGTGTTCTTCGATTTTCCGCTTGGGTTCCACGCTCACGCGATGGACGCGGCCAAGGCTGCGCGATGCGCGGATGACCAGCACAAATTCTGGGAATACCACGACGCGCTGTTTGCCGATCAATCCAAGCTCGCGCCGGCGGATCTGAAGGCCACCGCGGCCCGGCTCGGTCTCGACCGCGCGAAGTTCGCGGCGTGCTTCGACCGCGGCGGCCATCAGGAGGCGATCCAACGCGATGCCGCCGAGGGCCGTCAGTTTGGCGTCACGGGGACGCCCTCGTTCTTCATCGACGGCCGTCCGTTGACGGGAGCGCAGCCGCAGAGCGAATTCGAAGGCGTCATCGACGACGAGCTTGCGCGCTCGGGGCATGGGCAAGCCCGCGCCGAAGTGCCGTTTCCGTGAGTTGAAAAGTGCCAGGCGCACCCTCAAAGTTCCTACTTTCGGTATTCAGATCATGACATCCCGGACAGGAGCTCGCCCTCAGTTGCTCGCTCTTGCCGGTTTGGGGTGTCTCGCGCTCTGCTGCGGCGGCGCCCACGCGCAGGGCGTGCAGGGCGAGGGGCCCATCCTTATCGGACGATGCGCCATGGCCGGTGATTGCGTTAACGCCAGCACGCTCACCGGCAAGCTGATCATGGGCTACCAGGGCTGGTTCAACTGCCGGGGCGACGGGGCGAAGCTCGGCTGGTGGCATTGGATGATGGGACCCGACCCGATAGTCGACATGCTGCCGGATGCGGCGGAATATTCGAAGGCGGAGCGGTGCGTCACCGGTATGCTCGACGCCAACGGACATCCGGTGGATCTGTTCACCGACGCGAACCCGGCAACGGTGCAGCGGCACTTCGCTTGGATGCGGCAATACGGGTTGGACGGCGTCGCCCTGCAGCGGTTCGCGGTGGATCTATTGGACCCGCTCGAGGCGCGCGACCGCAACCGCGTACTGGCCAATGTCCGCCAGGCGGCCGAGGACAACGGCCGCGTGTTCTTCGTCATGTATGACCTTACCGGCCTGCCTCCCGCCGAGCTGCCCACCGTGGCGCAGGACTGGGAACGGCTGGAGCGCGAGGGACTGACAAGCAGCCCAGCCTATCTGCACCATCGCGGCCACCCGCTGCTCGCGGTTTGGGGGCTTGGCTTCGCCGGCCTGCCGCTGACGCCAGCCGATGCCGAGGGCTTACTCGACGCGCTCGACAAGGCGAGCGAGCGGATCACGCTAGGGCCCGGCGGCGTGAAAGTGCTTGGTGGCGTTACCGTGATGGGTGGCTTGCCGTCATACTGGCGGACCCGGCAGTTCGATGCCTCGTCGGACCTTGGGTGGGAGCGGGTCTGGCGCCGGCTCGACGTGCTGAGCCCCTGGTCGGTCGGCCGTTTCTCGGACGATGGCGGAGCGGACGCCTATCGCCGCCGCGTGCTGGAGCCGGATCTTGCGGTTACGCGCGCGTGGGGAGTGGACTACATGCCAGTGCTGTTTCCCGGCTATTCCTTCGCCAACTCTGACCTTGCCCAGGGCCAGCCGGCCTTGGCGATTAGCAACCAGATTCCGCGTCAATGCGGCCGCTTTTACTGGCGGCAGGTATCTGACGCACTGGACGCCGGGGCGACGATGCTCTACGGCGCGATGTTCGACGAGGTCAACGAGGGCACCGCCATGTTCAAGCTACTGCCCAAGGCCGCAGAGGCGCCCGTGAACGGGATCCCGCCCGGATATTCGTTTGTCACGCTGGATGCCGACGGCTGCTCGCTACCGAGCGACTGGTATTTGCGCCTCGCCGGTGCCGCCACAGCCGCGGTACACGCTGGCGCGCCCCCTTCCCCAGACTTGCCGCTGCCGCTACCGCCCGACTGATGGGGCAACTCGTCGGATCTCGTCAGACGCCGACGGCATCGGCCGGTGAGGGCAGCCCAATCCCTTTCACTTACGTGGTTCCTCGCACTTCGAACTTTGCGTAGCCCGGCAGCGGATGGTCGATCTTCATCGGCAAGGAGATCTCGCGCAGAATCGGCACCTTTTCCGTGATCGTTCCCGACGCGGGCGCGTCGCGCGGCACCGTGATCACATCGGTGCCGACAAAACGGACCACGGTCGGCAGAATCTTGCCCGTGTCTAGATAGCGCGCGTGGATCGCCTCGAAGAGCGTGTCGGACTTGAAGAGCTTGGAGCCGGCGCGAATCAGATAGCGATTGTCGCCCAGCGGCCGGACCAGCACCGCCTCGCTGATCACATAGATATGCCCCAGTGTCGGACGCATCAGGCCCGGCATCAGCGGATTCACGCCCAGCCAGAACGGGATGATCACGCGGCGGCCATCGGGCCAATCCGAGAGACTGACCGCGGCCTCGCGATCGTCATGGCCGAGCGTAAAGTCGCGCCCGTCGAATTCCTTCAGAATCTGGCGGCTGAGCGCGTCCTGCGGCGGCGTGGCGATCTCGCCGGTCGGTCCGAAATCAAGCGCGCGATCGGGCGAGCATCCCGGCGCTGCCAGTATCGCCAGGATGCAGGCCGCCGATGCAACCCGAAGCGATGCGCGCGCGAGCTTCATCGCACTTGGAACCTCGCGTAGCTCGCCGGGATCGCGCCGGCCAGAGTCCATTTCATTGGCAGCGAGACCTCTTTCAGGATCGGAATCTCGATCGTCGTTCCGTCGCCGCGCGTAAACGGGCGCGTCCCCGCGAATTGGACGATCATCGGTAGCACTTTGGGCAGCACTGTGGGCAGCGCCTTGCCCGCCAAACGAAAATGCGTGCGGGTCGTGACCAGCACGGTCTCTTTCTTGATCAGCGAGCTGCCGGCTTCGATCAGCCATTCGTCGGGATTACCGAGCGTCTTCACCAGCACGGCTTCGCTGACAACATAGTAATCGCCCTCTTTGGGTTGCAAGACGCCGGGCACCAGGATGTTCGTGCCGAGCCAAAACGGCAGCTTGAGCACGCGATCTTTTGGTCCGCTCCCCGGGGCCGGCGTCAAAATCGCGACCTTATCGTCGTTGCCCAGCGAGAAGCTCTGTCCGCGGAAGTTCATTTCGATTTGCTCGGCGCTCGCGTACGGCGACGGCGGCGCGGCGGCCGAGCGATTGCATCCGCCGAGCGCGATCGCGATCAAAGCCGCCATCAATTGAATACCGTGCCGGTTCATTCGACGCCGCGTCTTCTGCAAGCCACGTTTGCAAGCCGCTCACCAAGATATTAACTCTCATGCGGTGAGAGCGCATTCGCCCCGCGACGGGCCGGCCTGCAAGGAAGCTGTGGAACCGGGGAGGCCGGGACCGTGAAAGTTACTGTACTCGGTTCGGGTGACGCGTTCGCAAGTCGCGGCAGTTGTCCGGCCTGCTACATAATCGAGGGTGCCGGCAAGACCATCCTGATGGAGGCGGGGCCGGCGCTGATTCCCCTGCTCAAGCGCGCGGGCTTCGCGCCGGCCGATTTGGACCTGGCCCTGATCAGTCATCTTCACGGCGACCACTTCGGCGGGTTGCCGTTTCTGATTCTCGAGTACATGTGGGAGAGCCGGGCTCACCAAGACCCTGACTATCGCGGGACCGCGGCGGCTGGAGCAGCGCACCTGGGCTCTGTTCGAGAACATGTTCTCCAACTTTCCCGAGGAGAAAGTTGCGCGCCTGCTCAAATTCGAGGTGCTCGAACCGGCCCAAAGCCGCGACTTCGGCGGAATCAAGGTCGCCACGATGCGCACCCCGCACACCACGCCCGACGTCTCGCTCGCGTTCCGAATCGCGCTCGGCGGCAAGACCATCGTGTTTTCCGGCGACACCGGATGGACCGAGGAGCTGGTGCCGTTCTGCGACGGCGCCGACCTCTTCATCTGCGAGTGCACCTATTTCGACAGCACCGAACTGAAATTTCATCTCAACTATCCGCTGATTGCGCAGCAGCGCTCGCGCTTCAATGTCGGCCGGATGGTGCTGACGCATATCGGGCGCGAGATGCACGAACACAAGTCGGACGTGAAGATCGAGATGGCGTTCGACGGGATGCAGATCGAAGTGTAAAAGTTGCGGTGCGCGCTTGGGTGTCTCCGTTGGTACATCGGGCCGAAATTCAAACTGCGAGACTAACGATCTCGACTCAATAATAGCGAATCGTGATTTTCCGATGGTCTCCTGACCGGGATACGGCTGTCGCGTCCGCTTCGTGGATCGCGCTCGTCGCGATCAACATGGTGGCGTGGCGGGTGGACGCTACTGCGTGGCGTGTCGGCTGGTACTTCGGTGTTGAAGCGTTGCTGGCTTCGATCGTGTTCCCTTCATGGTACTGGGGGATTTACCGGCGCCGTCCCCTTGCGGAGATCGGCCTCACATTGCGCCGATTGCCTTTCGCTGTTGGAGTAGGGGTCGTGATTGCGGCAATCACGGTGGCGCCGCGTCTTCGCGAGATAGTGCTGCCATCTCTGTGGCCGCTGCTTTGGCTCACGCTTTGTCTGACCTATTCAGCCGTTTTTGAAGAGCTTTTCTTCCGAGGTTTTCTGCAGACACGATTGGAGGCAGCCTTCGGAATGATGCCTGCCATACTGCTCTCCGGAATCACCTTCTCGCTCTATCACCTGGGCTACGAGCCTTACTGGCGTCACGCCCAAATCCTGCTGGTGATGGCGCTCGTGGGAATCGTGTTTGCGATTGCGTTTCGGATCAGCTCGAATGTGATCACGTCCATGATCGTGAACGTGCCGAACGCGATGGTCGCCTTCATCGCGCGCGGCCGAGCCTTCAATGCGATGGAAGCCGCGTTCTCCGTGCTAACGATTCTCGCGGCTGTGCTGTGGCTGGGTTATGCGGGCAACGCTTCGCGAGAGGATCGAGTGACTTAAGAGATCAGGGCTGCCGATAATCAGGTGGTCTCAGATGGGTATAGCAGAAGGCAAACGCGCGCTGGTGGTCGGAGTGGCGAACGACAAAAGCCTCGCCTGGTCGATCGCGCGCGAGCTTGCCGCGCAAGGCGCCTCGGTCGCGATGACCTACCAGGGCGAGGTGCTCGAAAAGCGCGTGCGCCCGCTGGCCGCACAGATAAACGCGACTGTGATCGGCGAGCTCGACGTGACCCGCGACGACCAGATCGCGGCAGTCTTCGCGGCGGTGAAGGAACTATGGGGCGGGCTCGACATGCTGGTCCACGCGGTCGCCTTCGCCGAGCGCGAGGACCTGCGCGATCGATTCCTGAACGTCAACCGCGTCAACTTCGCCCGCTCGTTAGAGATCAGCGCGTACTCGCTGGTCGCGCTGGCGCGTGCGGCGGAGCCCCTGATGGAGGCGCGCGGCGGCGGCTCGATCCTCACGCTCAGCTATCTCGGCGCGGTCCGCGCGGTGCCGAATTACAATGTGATGGGAGTGGCCAAAGCTGCTCTGGAAGCCTGCGTGCGCTACCTGGCGCTCGACCTCGGCGGCAAGAACATCCGGGTCAACGCGCTCAGCGCCGCGCCGGCCCGCACCCTCTCCTCTTCCGCGATTCGCGGCTTTCACGATATGGCGCACGAGGTCGAGGCGCGCTCGCCGCTGCGCCGGCAGATGAATCCGGACGACGTCGGCAGGATGGCGGCGGCGATGCTGAGCGATCTTGCCAGCGGCGTCACCGGGCAGACCGTTTACGTGGACATGGGGTATAGTATCGTAGGTTTGTGAGTCATTTGCCGGTGCGTTTCACGCAGGCCGGCGCGTTTCACGCAGGAAGGTCACACCATGTCGATCGTTCCCGTCGCGCAACTCTCGGACAATTTCGCCTACCTGGTGATCGACGATGCTGCCAAAATTTGCGGCGCAGTGGACTGCGCCGAGGCCGCCAAGGTGCTCGCCGAGGTCCAAAGCCGCGGGCTCGATCTGATCGCCGCCCTGTCAACCCATTGGCATTTCGACCACGTCGGCGGCAATCAGGATCTGCTGAGCGCGAAGCCCGCGATCAGGGTCTACGGCGCGCGCGCCGAAGGCGGCAGAATACCCGGCCTCACCGATCCGCTCGATGACGGCGACACGGTCAGAATCGGCTCGCTCGAAGCCCGCGTGATCGGAATCCCGGCTCACACCAACGGCCACGTCGCGTACTACTTTGCGCAGCTCAAGGCCGCCTTCACCGGCGACACGATGTTTATCGCGGGATGCGGCCGCGTGTTCGAGGGCCAGGCTGCCACGATGGTCGAATCGCTGCGCAAACTGGCGGCGCTGCCCGACGACACCCGCGTTTTCTGCGGCCACGAATACACCGAGAAGAACCTGCGCTTCGCGCTCACGCTCGAACCGAACAACCGGGACATCAAGGACAAGCACGCGTGGGCGATGAAGATGCGCGCGGAGGGCAAGTGGACGGTGCCCTCAACGATCGGCGAAGAGAAGCGGATCAATCCGTTCCTGCGAACCGACAGCGCCGAGCTTCGCGCCAGTCTCAAACGCGCAGATCCGTCGCTCGCCGACGATCCGGTCGCGATTTTCGCTAAAGTGCGGGAACTCAAGGACCGCTTCTGACGATTTGACTCGATCGTGTGAAGGAGGAACCAGCCATGAAAACCGCACGCAGCGCGCTGGGCCGCCGCGAGTTCATCAAGCGCGGCGCGCTCGCAAGTCTGGGCGTCGGGTTTATGGGGTTCGCACGAAAAGCAGCCGCGGCGATACCAACCTCCGGCGTGAAGCGCTACCACGAGCTGGGCCGCACCGGGATGCGCATCTCGGACATCTCCTTCGGCTCGAGCGGGCTCGGCGCTGGCCACGAGGATCTGGTCCTCAAGGCCCTGGACGGCGGAATCAATTACTTCGACACCGCGAACGACTACAGCGGCGGCGAGTCGGAGACCACAATCGGTAACGCGCTTCGCGGCCATCGCGACAAGGTGTTTATCGCCTCAAAGGTCACGGCCCGCCAAGGCGATAGCAGGGACGCGATCATGCAGGAGCTCGAAGGAAGCCTGCGCCGCCTGCAGACCGATCACGTTGACGTGTACTTCAACCACGCGGTCAACGATCTGGCGCGGCTCCAGAACCCCGAGTGGTACGAGTTCGCCGCCCTGGCAAAGAAACAGGGCAAGATCCGCTTCACCGGAGTCTCGGGCCACGCGGGCCGGCTCGCCGAATGCCTGGATTATGCGATCGACTCGGGCCACTTCGACGTCATCCTGGGCGCCTACAACTTCGGCCAGGATCCGCGCTTCTACCAGCGGTTCCTGCGCAACTTCGACGTGATCGCGGTGCAGCCCGAATTGCCCCGCCTGATTCAGAAGGCCAAGGCCAAGGGGATGGGCTACATCGCGATGAAGACCCTGATGGGCGCGCGGCTCAACGACATGCGCAGCTTCGAGCGCGATGGCGCGACCTTCTCCCAGGCCGCGTTCCGCTGGGTATTGTCGAACCCCGATGTTGACGGGCTGATTGTCACGATGAAGAACGGGGCGCTGATCGACGAGTATCTGGGCGCGTCGGGCTCGCGTGCTTGCGCGGAAGCCGACGCCCCGCTGCTGGCGCGCTACATGCTGCTCAACGGATCGTCGCACTGCCGCCAGGGCTGCGATGCGTGCGAGAGCGCGTGTCCGGCAGGCGTGCCGATCGCCGAGGTTTTGCGGACCCGGATGTATGCGCGCGACTACGGCGACCTGGGCCTGGCGCGGGACCAGTACGCGCGGCTGGGCGCCGGCGCCTCCGCGTGCCTGAGCCTGCGCGCATCATGCCTGCGCGGGCGCCTGCCCGCACGGGCTGCGGACCCACGAGCTGGCCGGTTCCACCCATCAGATGCTCTCGGCCTGATTTGGCGGGCGGCGAGGTTTCGTTCTGGGCGAGCCCGCGTTCGGAACGATCGCTCGCGGAAACACTCGCGAACGACGCTTGACTGAAACGGGGCTTGACTTATTTGTAGAGTTACTTTACAGTTTGTTACATACCAGGGCGAGGAGGCAGCCACAGTGCAGCGCAACGGAATTCTGGAACAGCTACGCTCCGACGACAAGCTGATGGCCGCTCACCGCATCACCGACGAGGAGTTGAAATTCCTCGCCAAGGTGGACATGTTCGGCAGCCTGACGAGCGTGACCGACATTCTCTTCATCCTCAAGAACATCCGAACCACCACGCCCTCGCAGTAGCGGGCGGTTTCGGCCTGCCGCATCGCGCGCCGGCACGAGTTCCCGGCCCGGTCGCCATTCAATAGACCGTGGGGCGATGGACCGTGGGAACGGATGCTCAGAAACGGCAGACGCTTTCACCGCCGGTCCGGATCGTCACCGACAGCTCTCCCAAATCGCTGAGGCTTTCAAGTCGCTGGCCAAGCCGCTGGTCTTCGTTGTAGGTTGCCATCTCGCGTACCGTGCCCCGTGAGTTTTCCGGGCGAAGCTGGGGTTGGCCTCGTACCGGCGTTTGGGCTATTCGATTCGGTCAGGAGAGTCCTTTTGCCTGGAACCAGGACCGGCAAATCATCCGCATTTTCCACCGCCAGCGATTGGCATTCAGTTACAAAGGAAGGTGAACCCGTGGGCAGACTTGAAAAGAAAGTAGCAGTAATCACCGGTGCGGCGAGCGGAATCGGCCGCGCCGCGGCGATCCGGTTCGCCGGCGAGGGCGCGTCGGTGATAATCGCCGATCTCAATCGCGAAGGCGGCGAGTCCGCGGTGCGCGAGTGCAAGGAGAACGGCGGTCATGCGGTCTTCCAGCACACCGATGTAACCCAGGAAGCCGCGATCCAGGCGGCGATCGCGCGCGCCGTGAAGGAATTCGGCCGGCTCGATATCATGTACAACAATGCAGGACTCGGCGGAGCCGTGGGTCCAATCGAGCAGGTCACGGTCGAGAACTGGGATCGCACGATGGCGGTGCTGCTGCGCGGAGTATTCCTCGGGATCAAGCACGCGCCGGCCGAGATGCGAAAGGTCGGCGGCGGATCGATTATCTCGACCGCCTCGGTGTCGGGGCTGCGCGGAGGCCCGGCGGGTGCTCACGCGTACTGCGCGGCCAAGGCGGGAGTAATCAATCTGACCCGCTCGGCGTCGGTCGAACTCGCCAAGGACAAGATCAGGGTCAACTGCATCTGTCCCGGCGGGATCAATACGCCGCTCCTCTACAATCACGTTCCGGGCGGCGAGGACGTTCTGGCCCAGTTGCTGGCGCATTTCCAACCAATTCAGCGCGCGGGACGGCCGGAAGATATCGCGGCGATGGCCTTGTTCCTGGCCAGCGACGATTCCGAATGGGTCACCGGTCAGGCGATGATCGTCGATGGCGGCTTGACTGCGGCATTGGGTCCGATTCCGGTCGGCGGCGCCTCGGCGGAACAATCCGCTCCGCTGGGCGTGCAGGGATGGTCCGGGCCGTCATTCGAGAAATAAGCAGCGGGCGAGAAGTAACCGCCTCGAAGCGATCCGCGCGAAGCGATCAGGTCGATCTGTTCTGTACGGTGATCTATCTGGCGATACGCGATCGGCCTTATGCGCCAGTCACTCGGTCAACGAATGCAGGAAGGCGAAGGGGCACGAAGTTTTGGCAGAGTCTTACTTGGACTTGACTGCCACAGCAGGAGGACTTCCTCGGCCCCCTCGCCAAGGGTTGAAAAACTGCCCGCTCAAGCCGGATTCGACCGGCGCTTGCGGCTCACGCGATACCCGAAAATTTCCCATCCTCGCACACCTACCTCCTACAGAGATCCAGGACCGGGTTTCGTCACTTTCACATCTTCACAAGGAAGGCGGCTTGACGCGGTATCAATACAGAAACAGGAAAGCCCGATCAACGTTCCATCCTCTCAACTGTCCACAGGCGGGCGCGAATCGGCGCGAAGGATCGCACCGGGATTGCGCTTGAGGCGGACACTTGAGACGCTGAATCCAAATCGGAGCGCCGGGTGGCGGATTTGGCCGCGCCGGGGCAGGGTTTTCACCGCGCCCGATAGCCGAGGAACTTGTGACATCGAAGGATCCGACTCCCGTAGACGCCACACCGCCGCCCGCTAGCGTCAGGATCGCTGGCCATAATGGTTGCGCCTCGGCAACCGTGGCGCGGCCGCCCGAGCGCCTTTCGCTGAGCACCAAGATTCTGTACGGGGCGCCCAATCTCGCGGGCGCCGCGCTGATCGTCCCGATCCTGATAAACATGCCGAAGTTCTATGCCGATGTGGTCCTGGTGCCGCTGGGGTTTCTGGCGATCGCGATTGCGCTCGCGCGCTCGCTCGACGCGATCAGCGATCCGGCGGTCGGATGGTTCTCGGATCGGACGCGGACCCGATGGGGACGCTGGCGCCCCTATATTTTCGTCGGTGCGCCGCTGTGCGCGATCGCCTTCTGGGCCCTGATGAGCCCGCCGGCGCATCTTCAGGGCCGTGAGGCGGGCCTGTGGTTCGCGGTGTCGTTCATTCTGTTCTTCATCTTTCACACCATTTTCATCCTGCCCTACTATGCGCTCGGACCTGAATTGACGCTCGATTACAACGAGCGGTCCAGCCTGTTCGGCATCCGCGAGGCATTCACGATCCTGGGGACGATTATCGCCGCCGGGGCACCCGGCTTTCTGATGAAAGGATTGGGCTGGAACGACCGCCGGGTCTTCTCGAGCCTGGGAATTGTCTTTGCAGTAGGACTGACGGCGCTGTTCTGGCTGCTCGCGGCGCGGGTGCGTGAACGCCCGGAGTTCGCGACCCGCGAGCCAAATCCACTGGTGCCCGGCGTGCGGCGAGCGCTGCGGAACCGGCCGTTCTCCATCTTGCTGGGGAGCTATGTCCTCGCCAGCATCTCCGGCTTGATCCCGGCCACGCTGCTGCCCTTCTACAACAGTTACGTAATTCAGCCGAAAAATCCCAACCTGTGGTTGTCGATTCTTCTGCTCGGATATTTCGGGATGGCCTTTCTATGCCTTCCGCTATGGCTCGCGGCGGCGCGCCGTTTCGGCAAGCTGCCGACCTGGCTCGCAAGCTTTGGGATGGCGGTCTCGGGCGGCGGCGCGATGTTCTTTCTCGGCAAGGGAGACATCATGCTCCTGCTCTTCCTGATTTGCTGGGCCGGCGCGAGCTTCGGAGCCGGGTTGTTCCTGGGTCCGGCGATGCAGGCGGACGTGATCGACTACGACGAATTCCACACCGGCCGTCGCCGCGAGGCCCAGTACGGCGGCTTCTGGAGCATCCTGCCCAAGTTCGTCGCGATTCCCAGCGCGGCGATCCCGATCGCGATCCTCGGGTCGCTTGGCTACGTACCGAACGCGGCGCAGCCGCCCCAGGTCTTGCTCGCGATCAGGGCGATCTTCGCACTGGGACCGGCCTCCTGCGGAATTTTGTCCTTCCTGATTGCGATGCGATACCCGATCAGCGAGGAAATCCATCGCGCGATCCGCGAGGGAATCAGGCGCCATAGCCGCGGCGAGAACGCGATCGACCCTCTGACCGGCCGCGACGTACCGCCGCCCAACGCGCGCGGCGTTGACGAGGATATCGGCTGGTTCCTCGATAATTTTTCGCAAGGCGAGCTGGAGCGCTACGTGAAGCAGGGCGCCGCCGCGCCGATGCGGGACGTGCGGATCGCGGCGGCCGCGTCGATTACGGTATGCGTGGGCGCGGCGATTCTGGCCCTGAACCGGCTGGGCAATACCGCGGGCCCGGGCGCGGTCGCCTCGCTGAGCGTGGTCGTGTCGGGTTTTGCGCTCGCGGTCTTCGTGTTCCATCTGATGCGCTTCGGCCCGGCCCGGCAACTCGCGTCGGGCGCGATTTCCGCGCAGATCGTGCGCACCCATCTGAACGAATCCTACTCGGCGTGAGACACCCAGGCGGCATCGGTGCTCCAGCGAACCTTGTGCCGCCGTCGCGGCTTTCCTAGAGTTGAAAGAGATGGCAGGTGCTGCGACAGCGAAGGTCGGACCGAAATTCGAGGTCGTCATACCGAAGGAGTTGCGCAGAGCTGCGAAACTCAAGGTCGGGGATTTCCTGCGCGCTGAGTGCGAAGCAACGGCATTCTGCTGAAGCCGGCGGCGATCAAGCAAATCAAATTCAAGAACGAACTGAAGCGTCACCTTCGAGACGCAGAGGAAGACCGTAAGGCGGGTCTGGTCTACGGTCCGTTTGAGAGCGCGGAAGAGTTGCTCGACTCGCTTCACAAAGGCGTCAAGCGGCTCCGGAAGCGGTCCCACCGCCGCGCGTGAAGGCTCGCTACACGCGGCACTTTCTCCGGCAATACGCAGCCGCTCCAGCGCGCGTTCGCAAGGGCATTCGACAAGCGCGTGCGTTTCCTGGAACAGGAACTGCGCCATCCCGGGCTTCACGCCAAGAAGTACGATGACGCGCGCGACATCTGGCAGGCGCGCGTCGACGGCGGATGGCGATTCTACTTTCGTATCGAGGGCCACAGCTATGTTCTCGAAACGATCATTTCCCATCCCAAGTGATTCAGGCCTGCCGCGGATGCTGCTGCGTGAGGCAGTGAATCGCGCCCAGACCCCACACCAAATCGCCTGACGGAATCCCGACCACGCGCCGGCCGGGAAACAAACGCGCGAGGGTCGCCGCCGCGATCGAATCGGCGTCGCAGTCGAAGACCGGCATCACGATGCCGCCGTTGGCGATGTAGAAATTTGCATACGAGGCCGGCAGCCGCGTGCCCTCGCAATAGACCGCGCGCGGCATCGGGAGCGTTTCGATCCTGAACGGACGCCCGTCCTGATCGCGCATCGCGCGCAGCCGCTCCAGATTGTCGCGCAGCGCGGCGCAGTTCGCGTCGGCCGGATCGTTCTCGGCGACAGTCACGATCGTGTCGCACGCGACGAACCGCGCCAGGTCGTCGACGTGGCCGTCGGTGTCGTCGCCGGCGATCCCGTCGCCGAGCCAGAGCACGTTGCTCACGCCGAGGTAGGTCTTCAGATAGTCCTCGATTTGCGCGCGGCCGAGATCTGGATTGCGATTCGGATTGAGCAGGCACGACTCGGTGGTCAGGAGCGAGCCCGCGCCGTTGGGCTCGATCGAGCCGCCTTCAAGCACCATCGCGGGCCCGACAACCTCGAAGCCGTAACGCTCGGCGAGGCGGCGCGGCACCACGTCGTCGAGGTCGAAGCTGCCGTACTTCTCGCCCCATGAGTTGAATTTCCAGTCGAGCGCGATCTGGCTCGGACCGCTGCCGCACGCATCGGCGTCAACCTCAGGGTCGCTTTCGATGCGGTTGACGAAGATCGGGCCGTGATCGCGGACCCACGAGTCATTGGTCGGCACACTGATAATCTCGACGCGGCTCATCGCGGCCGCGTGGCGGGCGATCATCTCGCGCACTGCGCCGATCTCGCGGTCCTCGCGCACCATGATCCGCACCGGCTCGAACTCGGCGATGGCGGCTGCGATCCGCGCGAAGATCGGCGGAATCAGCTCGAACTTGCCGGGCCACGTGTCGCGATTGTGGGGCCATACCAGATAGGTCGCGAGATGGGGTTCCCATTCGGCGGGCATCCGGTAGGCCCGCATCAGTCGGCGATGCTGGTCCGGGATTCGTGGCGGGATTCCCTGCGGGGTTCCGTGCGCAGTCGGCATGCCTTTTTGTGTGTGGCGGGAGAAGCCGCCTCAGGTGCGGAAGCGGCGCGTCAGATCGCCGTAGGCGTCGATTCGGCGGTCGCGCAGGAAAGGCCAGTTGCGCCGCGTCTCCTCGATCTTCGCAAGATCGCATTCGACCAGCAGGGTTTCCTCGACGCTCGCACTGGCGCGCGCGATCACCTCGCCGAACGGGTCGGCGACGAACGAGCCGCCCCAGAACTCGAGCCCCTCTTCCACTCCGACCCGGTTCACGGCGGCGACGAAAATGCCGTTGGCGATCGCATGTCCGCGCTGGATCGTCTCCCACGCGGCGTGCTGGCGCTTGCGGACCTCCCCAACCTCGTCGCGATGCCATCCGATCGCGGTCGGATAGAACAAAACCTGCGCGCCGCCGAGCGCGGTCAGGCGCGCCGCCTCGGGGAACCATTGATCCCAGCAGATCAGCGCGCCGACCTTGGCGTAGGCGGTCGGATGCGCCGCAAAGTCGAGATCGCCGGGAGTGAAGTAGAATTTTTCGTAGTAGCGCGGATCGTCCGGAATATGCATTTTGCGGTAGCGTCCGGCGACCTTGCCGTCCGCGTCGATGATCACGGCCGTGTTGTGATACACGCCTGCCGCGCGCCGCTCGAAGATCGACGCGACGATCGCAATCTTACGCGCGGCGGCGACGACCGCGAGCGCCTCGGTCGTCGGTCCGGGAATTTCCTCCGCCAGGTCGAAGAAGCGGACGTCTTCGGACTGGCACGGGTAGCGCGAGCGGAAAAGCTCCTGCAGGCAGGCGATCTGCGCGCCGCTGCGAGCGGCCTCTTCGATTCGGGCAATCGCGCGCTCGAGGTTGAGCTGCGGATCCTCGGCGCAACTCATCTGGATTAATCCGAGGCTGACCTTATCCTGCCGTTCGCTCATCGTTTATTCAGATAGCAACCGCCGCCCCGCCGCGCCACCGCTGCTCCCTTCTTGCGGTCGCAGTCGCGCCTTGCACGCTCCCGACGAACCGGCTACAGGCACTAGCGTTCGACGCCGATCAGCGTACTAGGAGCGGGGATGGCAATGGTGGTTTCCGGCGCCCGTATTGGGCGCCTCGTGTCCGCAGCGGCTGCCACGGTTGTGGCTGCCTTTCTGCTAGCGCGATCCGCGTTCCCTGCTCCTCAGGGATGGACGCTTGTGTGGAGCGACGAGTTCGACGGCGCGGCCGGTTCTCCGCCCAAGCCGGAAAACTGGACGCCTGATCTGGGCGATTCGGGTGCCGGAAACAATGAACTGGAGTACTACATGGATTTTCGACGGGACCAGCAGAACGCCTATCTGGACGGCCGTGGGCATCTAGTGATCAAGGCACAGGCGCTCTCGGCCGTTCCAGGCGACATACCGTCGTGCGTGCAGACTATGATCACTCATGTAAGCGCTATCGGGTCCGCGGCAAATCAGACGGTGTACATTACCGGCTGCGGATTTGGGAGCAATCAGCCATACGAAGGAGACTCCTCTCATCTGCAGATACACGACAACGCGGGCTCTGGATGGGACGCGGGCTACACTGGCGATGACGTCACGGTGAACGTTACGAGTTGGACGGACAAGCAAGTCGCGCTGGGCGGATTCGGAGGTCGGTACGGCAAGCCTGGACGGAAGTTCAAGCCCGGCGACCAAATCAAGATCACCTTATGGAACCCTGTCACCTGGAACGGAAGTGCCTGCTCCACGCCGCGATGCATCGCTCACGCGTCTGTGAAACAGGGGCAGGCGGGTAGCTTCTCCACTTTCTATGCGTCGGCGCGACTCAAGAGCGAATGCCTGCAGACTTTCCAATACGGAAGGATAGAAGCCAGAATCAAGCTCCCCTATGGCCAAGGCATCTGGCCCGCTTTCTGGATGCTGGGAAGCAACATCGACAAGGTCGGCTGGCCCCTCGCGGGCGAAATCGACCTCATGGAGCACATCAACGACAAGCCTTGGATACAGGGCACCGCGCACGGCCCCGCCGCTTCAGGTTGCCTTGCCGGTACTCCTGTAGATTGCGGGTACGGCGCTCCTCCCGGATGCGACCATTCCGACGTGGGTCAAAAGGTCCCTGGTGACTTTAGTCAGAACTACCATGTATTCGCCGCACAGTGGGACTCCGATCAAACGATCAAGTTTTTTGTCGATGATCCTGACTATCAGCGGCCCTATTTCACGGTGTCACCCAACTCCAACTACCCACATCCATGGGTATTCGACGACCCGTTCTTCATTCTTCTGAGCGTAGCCGTGGGTGGTAACTTCCCCGGCAATCCCGACTCCTCGGCATTTGCGGGCGGGCAGGCTCGCGAAATGGTCGTCGATTACGTGCGCGTCTATCAGCCGGCAAACGCTCCGACTCCGGCACCCAGCGCCACCTCCACCGCAACCGCGACGCGGCAGTGAGTTCAACCCCCGGCGCGACCGGCGTGACGCGCACTGACGCCCGGTCGGTGGATGCGGGTTGCATCGCGGGCGATGTGATAATCTAATAGCCGAGTTTCTAACAGTCTCGACGGAGGAATTGCCGGCCGCTGATAGCCGGGTCCTGCGCAAGGGAAGATCGCGAACCCCGCCAGGTCCGGAAGGAAGCAACGGTACCGATCAACTCCCTGTGCCGCAGGGGTGCCTGGCTATCATTCGACCGGCAGCCCTCTCGTCGTGTAAATCATTCCTTGATGGCCTCCGAACCAACCGCCCATCTGGTCCTGGCGCGCAAGTGGCGCCCCGAGCGCTTCGATGATCTGGTCGGCCAGGAGCATGTGACCCGCACGCTGGTCCAGGCGCTCAAGACCGGCCGGATCGCGCACGCCTTCCTCTTCGCCGGGATTCGCGGCGTCGGCAAGACCACCGCCGCGCGAATCATGGCGCGATGCCTCAACTGCGAACGCGGCCCGACGCCCGATCCGTGCGGCGAATGCGCAGCTTGCGTCGAGATTCGCGCCGGCCGCGCGCTCGACACGGTCGAGATCGACGGCGCGACCTACCGCAAGATCGACGACGCCCGCGCGATTATCGAGAACCTGAGCTACCGTCCGGCCCGCGACCGCTTCAAAATCTACATCATCGACGAGGCCCATCAACTCACCGACCAGGCCTTCAACGCGCTCCTGAAAACGCTCGAGGAACCGCCGGCCCACGTCAAGTTCATCCTGGCGACCACCGAGCCCAACAAGATGCCCGAGACGATCCTGTCGCGGCTGCAGCGCTACGACTTTCGCCGGATCCCGTTCAAGACCATCGTGGCGCGTCTGACGGACCTCTGCGTGCGGGAGAAAATCGAGGCGGAGGAGGGCGCGCTCCGGCTGCTCGCGCGCGAAGCGGGCGGCAGCATGCGCGACGCGGAGCGGATGCTCGAAACGGCGATCGCGGTTTCGGGCGGGCGCGTGGCCGAGGCCGAGGTGGCGGCGACGCTGGGAGTCGCCAGCCGCACGACCGTCTACGCGACTATCGAGGCGATTCTCGGCAAGGATGCGGCCTCGGCGCTCGCGAAGGTCCGCGAGCTGCACGCGCGCGGCGCGAATCTGGAATCGCTCGGCCGCGACATCCTGGAGGCCCTGCGCAACCTCGCAATCGCCAAACTGCCCGCCGGCGCCGATACTCCACTCAGCGACCTGCCTGATCACGAAGCGGCCGAAATCAGGCGGCTCGCGGACGGCGCCAGCAGCCGCGATCTGATGAGGCTGTTCCGCCTGATGGCCGAGACCCAGGAAGAGCTGCTGCGCTCGCCGTATCCCGACCTGATAATCGAGATGGCGATCGTCCGGATGGCGACGCTCGCGCCGGTGATCGATGCCGACGAGCTGATGCGCGCGATCGGCGCAGCCGAAGCGGCGCCGGGGCCGGGCTCGCGGGGCGTGCCCTCCGGTGGCGGGCCGCCTGGCGGCGAGGCGCCCGGAGCCCGCCGGCTCAAGGTCGAGGGCGAGGTCAAGGCGCAGGCGCCGCGCAAGACTGCCGACGGCGATCAGTCACGCTACGATCAGTCGCGCCACGCGCAACCGCGCGCCGCGAGCGCCGCAGGCAGCCTCGGAGCGGGCCCGGCGATCGCATCGCCCGAGGTCTCGCCGGCGGGGGATCTGCCCGACCTGCGCGACTATGTCCGCTCGCGACGGGCGGCGCTGGCGGGTTTCATGGAACAGGGCGCGTTGCTCTCGCTCGACGGCGATATCCTGAGAGTCGCTCCGCGCAGTGACATCTACGTGCGCTATCTGAAGGACAATCTCGGCGTGCTCGCCGAGCTTGCCTCCGCGATGTACGGACGGCCGATACAGGCGTCGATGAGCGCCAATGGCGGCGGAGTTTCCGCGCCCGCTGCGGCGGGCCTCGCAACTCCGCCCGCGCCCGCGGGGCCGGCCGCGCCAGGCCGTTTCGCGCCCCGACGGCGCGGCGCGGATCGAAGCCCGCCAGGCCCTGTACGCCGATCCGCTCGTGCGCCGAATTTTCGACGAGCTCGGCGCGCGGCTGGTCGAGGTCCGCGATACCCCGAATGCCGTCGCGGCGCGCACGGCCTCCGATCCGAAAAAGAGCTGAGCACCCGGCGCGCAGCCGGGCAAAGGAGCGCGCAGCGGGACAAAGGAGTTAGTACCGTGGCAAATTTCGATCTCTCCGCTCTGATGCAGCAGGCGCAGGCGCTGCAAGGGCGGCTCAAGCAGATGCAGGACGAGGCGGCGGCCAAGACCGTCGAAGCACAGGCCGGCGGCGGGATGGTCAAAGTCGTAGCGGACGGCTCGATGCGGCTTCGGAAGATCGAAATCGATCCCGCGCTGCTCGCCGCCAACGACCGCGCGATGATCCAGGAC
The DNA here is from genome assembly GCA_963793115.1 of uncultured delta proteobacterium. Classification (GTDB taxonomy): domain Bacteria; phylum Desulfobacterota; class Binatia; order Binatales; family Binataceae; genus CAVVMA01. The sequence goes on along the minus strand of CAWBYV010000027.1, from coordinate 131,766 downwards.
TTGCTCGTCGTCGCGATCAACGACGCCCTGCGACGTGCGCAAGACCTCGTGACGACAGAGATGGGCAGGCTCGCGGGACCGCTGGCGGGATTGAAGCTGCCGGGGATGGGCGAAGATTGAATCGCGAGCAGCCTTAAGTCATGGCGGAAAATATAAAGCGCCAGGACGGCCTGCCTTCCGCGATGACGCGGCTGGTGCACGAGCTTTCCCGGCTGCCCGGAATCGGCGAAAAGACCGCCTCGCGCCTGGCCTTCAACCTGCTCAACCGCCCGCGCGAAGAGGTGCTCGCGCTGGCCGAGGCGCTGCTCGAAATGAAGGAGCGCATCGTGCTTTGCTCGAGCTGCTTCGGCCTCTCGGACGCTCCGCGCTGCAAGATCTGCGAAGATTCGGCGCGCGAGCACTGCGTGATTTGCGTGGTTGAAGGGCCGGCGGATCTGATGGCGATCGAGCGGTCGCGGGCCTTCGGCGGCGTCTACCATGTGCTGCACGGCGCGCTCGCCCCGCTCGACGGAATCGGCCCGGATGACTTGAAGGTCAAGGAGCTGCTCGCGCGGCTCAACGGATCGGGCGAGGTAAGCGAAGTCATAATTGCGACCAACGCGACCGTCGAAGGCGAGGCGACGGCGCTATATCTGGCCAAGCTGCTGAAGCCCGCCGGCGTCAAGGTGTCGCGTCTGGCGCGCGGCCTGCCCGCCGGCGGCGATCTCGAATACAGCGACTCGGCCACCCTGCACAGCGCGCTCACCAACCGCCGCGACCTGTGAAGGCGGGGCTTCTTTTGGCCCTCTCCCGCTCAGTTGCGGGAGAGGACGGCGGGCGCTTCGCCCGCCCGGTGAGGGTGCTGCCGGCGTCCCGTGCCTAATCGTGCGCATCGCGAGCAGCAGATGAAAATCGACTTTAGCAAAACCGCCGAGGACTACGCGAAGCATCGCGCTGGGTTTCCCGACGTTCTGTTCGATCGGCTCGCCCGTTTCGGAATCGGCCGGCGCGGCGAGCGCGTCCTCGACCTCGGGACCGGGACTGGAACGTTGGGGCGGGGCTTCGCGCGCCGCGGATGCGAAGTGACCGGACTCGATCCTTCAACTGAGCTTCTCGAGCAGGCGAGAGCGATCGATCGGGCAGCCGGACTCAACACGATCTACGTTGTCGCGCGTGCGGAGGACACCACCTTTCGCGATCGGAGCTTCGACGTGGTCGGGGCCGGGCAATGCTGGCACTGGTTCGATCGGCCGCGTGCCGCATCGGAGGCGCGGCGAATTCTCGTCGCGCAGGGGCGGCTGGTGATCGCGTACTTCGACTGGATTCCACTTCCCGGCAACGTGGTCGAGGCGACCGAGAAGTTGATCGAGCATCACAACCCCGCCTGGAAGTTTGGCGGCGGGAACGGAATCCATCCACAATCCCTGCGCGATGTCGCGGTCGCCGGCTTCCGTGATATCGAGACTTTCTCGGTCAACCTCGACGTTCCCTACAGCCACGAGGCGTGGCGCGGCCGAATTCGCGCCAGCGCCGGCGTGGGCGCGAGCTTGATCCCCGATCGTGTCGCCGAATTCGATCGCGCGCTGGAAAGCGTGCTGTGCGAGCGATTCCCCGCTGATCCGCTCAAGGTGTTCCATCGCGTGTTCGCGATCATCTGCCGCGCCCCCTGAGAGACCCACTTTTTCAGCGCCGCCGCCGGTCAGCCGGGACCGTCGGCGGCTTTCCCTTTCCCATAAGACGCACCCTCTGCGGCGAATTGATTGCGTTGTCGCTGATCGTCAGCCATCCGCTTCGCATTCCCGTGAGCTGCGGGCTGAAAGTCACGTCCACGTAACACCGAGAGCCCGGAGCCAGCGCGTCAACGCAGTTCGTATCGGCCACGGTGAAGTCGCCGTCGGCCACCACGCTCGAGAGTAGAACGGCCAAGCGGCCGCGATTAGTGACGGCCACGGTTTCGCGCGCACTGGTCGCGCCAATTTCCTGGGCGTGGAACCTGAGCTCGGCGGGCGCGTGCAGACGCGGCATCTCGCTCAAGCGCATATCGCAGGGATTGTTATCGAGCACGCTGTTGAAGTCCGCAAACGCGCTGAATCCCGGATAGTCAAGCTTCAGTGGATTCATATACTCAGTAGCAGACGAACCGCCGAAGATGTCGGTACTGCCCCGGATTGCTGCTCCACCGAATTGCCATATGCATCCGCCATCCATGAACGCGCCGATCGTGCCGGTAGTATAGATTGGATAGAACTCTGCGCCGTCCGGCGGGTTCACGCATCCCGCGCCCGTGCTTCCGTCGCAGCCGCTCTCAAGGTAAGGGAGATCGGCCTCGAATGCCGCCTGCTGGTAATTCCGCAGCAGCCCGCCGGGCGGCGACGAGACCGGGCTCGAGATCCGAATCGGCTGCGGATGCAGCCACGAGTCGGCGGCCGGATTCGGTCCCGTGCCGGGCCAATCGAACAGGTAGGAATACGAATCAAACTGGCCGCCCGGGCCGTCGGGCGGGAAGGAGTCGCCGATCTCTACCGCCAATCCCAGGTTGTATGAGTGCACCGCCCACGGCACGCGGGTGTGGGGGCCGGCGGTGCTGTACATCGGATGGAACGCATACGGCTGCGACCTGCAGATCGAGCCGTTGGGATCGAAGATGACCTGCGAGAAGCCATTGGCGATGCCGGCGGTCATCGAGCCGCGCTGGCCGGTGGTCAAATCGACTACGATCGCCTGGAAGCCCTGGCTGGTGTCGTGCATCAGGAGGCTGATGGTGTCGCCCGGGTTCATCGCGAGGTAAGAGCGCGGGTCGGGGCAGGCCGCGGCGGCGAGCGGCAGGCGGGCAGATCCGAAACGCCGCTTCGGGTGACGTGGGCCAAGTTGATGCTCTCCAGGCCGGCCTTGCTCACGCAGTCGGGATTGTTCGCGACGCCGCGGTTCTGATCGTCAGCCGGCGCTGAAGATCACCAGCGCGGCATCCCAGTGTACGTCGTCGAGGCTGAACGGCGTACCTGGAGGATAGAATTGCAACTGCATGTAGGCGGTGCCCGGATGCTTGCCGATATAGCCGGGCGCCGACGGATCGGGGTCGTCGTAGATGTTCGCGTCGCTGTCCGGGACGCAGGGCGTGTCGGTCTCGGGCGCCGACTGCGAGTCGCACAGCGCCATCCCGAACCAGAAGGCTTCAAAGAGCTGCGAGTTGACGACCGCGCCGGGCGCGACCTGGCCGCCGATCTCCGGCGGGTCCTTGGGCAGCCTGATCAGGAAAGCCAGATTGTTGCCGGAACCGGGCGCGTCCGAATAGAAAACCAGCGACGGTTCGTCCTGGCCGATGTACTGGTCGTTAGCCTGCGGAACCAGAGTGTCGGCGCAGTACTCGTGATGGGCGAGGCAGAACGTGCTCGCTGCGCCGCCGCCGTGACCGGCTGCGGGCACCGCCCGCGTCAGGAGGAGAAACGCAACCGACGCCCGCAGAAAACGCCCCTCACGCCCGCATCCAAGCCTGCCCCAACCCATCGCAGACATCCCCCTGGTATCTACAAATGGTTAAGCAAATATTACATTTAGGCAAGACTCGGAACCTGTGAAGAGAGACAGGGACGAAACGAAGTTTATCTAGCGCGTCGGCGCCGGACTAGGATTGACCAGGCGCAGCACGCGATTGACTTGCGGCCGCGGTTCGCCGCGCGGCATCGCGAGCCGATCGGCGATGATCCGGAACACATCGGGGCTGAGCGCCATCCCGACGTGGCTGCCCATCACTTCGCTGTGCTCGACCATCGCAGAGCCGCCGCGATCGATGCAGCTCTTCCCAGTGGACGATCCCGTCGCTACGCGAATAGACCACCGTGACCGGCACGGTCTGGGTGCGCCGCCGGGTCAGTTCCACACCGCACGAACACGATTCGGTCAGACAGCCCTCGCGCCGGCCCCTGAGCATCGCCATCGAGTCGGCTAGCACCCGCACCGCTCCGTGGCACGAATCACGCGGGGCGTTGATCGGCGCGCCGAGCGTGATCACCCGCTCGATCCGATCCGGGTCCCGCCAGGCCAGTTCGCGGGCGTAGACCCCGCCCAGGCTCTGTCCGATCACCACCACCGGCAAGCCCTCGCGATCCGAGATCTCACGCAGTGTGGCGGTGAGTTGCTCGATGGTCTTGCGCGGGCAGCGGGCGTTCTGCCAGATGCCGCCGAACGCGGCGCGATGGCCGAGCCATCGGCAGAAGCTCGCCAGCGGTCTGAGCAGAACGTCTCCGGCCATGAAGCCGGGTATCAGCACCACGGTCTTTGCGTCGCCGTTGGTACATCGCGGCCATGGATGGCGCAGAGCGCGAAACGGGAATGCGAGGATTTCAAGCGGGACGCGCAACTCGCCCAGAAGGTCGAATACGCCGGGCCGCTTGGGTCGCGACTCGGAAGGGAGTGGACCAATCAACTGACTTTGGATCACGCAGTTTCACCAGCGCGCAACGATGTCGCAATTTCTTCGTAACCACCCATCGACACATCAGCACCGGGAGTCCGTACCCCGGCGCCAGTTTCCTCCTGCCTGCAGTGACAAACGTCATATAACAAACGCGGTCACAAATTTTCAAGTGCAATAAAACTCTCTGAAAAGCTTTATAACCAAAATGCGAGCAGAGACCGGAAGACTCGGGCAATTTGCGAGCAGCGTTAAGATACCTGACAGTCTTCAACCTGAGAGCGGCGAAGCAGCGCCAGGGCGTCGATCAGCTAACCTCTGGCTTGGGCGGTCCCGCCAACCTCCCTTGGCCTGATGGAGTCATCGTCTCGCCTGATCGAATTGAACGCCTTGCGCTCGGCTTCGTCTAAAGTGCTGACTTTGTTTCGGCGGAAAATGGAAGTTATCGGGATCGTACGCTGCGCGGGCGCTCCCTGATAGGTCGTCTTAGCCTAAGTAGAGCTTAAGAAGCTAGCGTAAACTTGATTTACAAGCAGTTTCAGGGTAGTTCTGCCCCTCATCCATCGCGGTACGACTTGGGACCGGTAGAGCCGTAGGGACATGGATCGAGGCCGAAAGACGGCTACGGGCGGCAGGCGCGAGGCTGGGATCGCGGAGGCATTTCGCTGGGCGCTTAGGCGCGTAGCGCGACGGCGGGAAGTGCGCGGGCTCCTAATTGGTGTCGCGATAGCCGCGTTTATCGGCGGCGTGGCCGGCGGAGCGGGCGAGCCATCGCCGCTGTTCGTGCTCACCGACACGATGACGCAGGCGCGTGCCTACGCGACCGCCACAGTGCTGCCCAACGGCAAGGTTGTGTTCGCAGGAGGGCAAGACAGCATTGGCGTCGCTCAGGGGACCGTAGAGGTTTACAATCCGGCGACCGGCCAGTTCACCTTCCTGGGCGTGATGTCAACCGCCCGGAAGTCCCATACCGCGGTGCTCCTGAACAACGGCACGGTGCTGATCGCGGGCGGCATCGACGGCAACGGCAACATCCTGAACACGGCCGAGATCTTCGATCCAACCGCCGGGACACTGACTCTGCTGCCCGGCACGATGAGCGACAGCCGCGCGTCGCACGCCGCGACGCTGTTGGACAACGGACAGGTTCTGATCAGCGGTGGGCAGGACGCGACCTCGATCGTGAACACCGCGGAGATTTATGATCCGGCGCTGGCGCAGTTCATCTGCGTAGGTGGTGTGAGCGCGAGCCCTCCGCTCTGCAACCCGAGCATGACTGACAGCCGGATGGGCCACACCGCGACCCTGCTCGGGGACGGCTCGGTGCTGATGGTGGGTGGCAAGGACAACACCGGCGCCGTCACCAACTCCTCCGAGCGGTTCACGCCCGCAGCCGCGACCAACGCGGGCTCCGGGGTCTTCAAGCCCGAGGGCCTGATGAGCAACGTCCGCGTCGGCCACACCGCGACGCTGCTCAAAGATGGTACGGTTCTGATCGCTGGCGGCAACGACGGATTCGACGTCGTTCCGACCGCCGAAATCTACAACCCCGCGACCGGCCAGTTCGCTCTGACCGGCGAGCTCGGTTTCGGGCGCGACTATCATGACGACGCCGCGGGCGGATCACACGGCGACCCTTCTAGGCGACGGTACGGTGGCGCTCGTGGGCGGCGTCAACAATTCAGGCAACCCGCTCTCCAGCGCCGAGATCTACGACCCCGAAAGCGGGACTTTCAGCGCGGTGGCAAGCCAGATGAGCCAGGCCCGCGCCTTTCACACCGCCAATCTGCTCGCCAGCGGGCTGGTGCTGATTGCGGGGGGCGTGCCGCCCGGCGCGGGTCCGTTCGCCGTCACCGAAGCCGAGCTGCTCGCTCCGACGCCGGGATTTTTCGTGCCCAACGGCGCGATGGTAACGGCGCGGCAGTTCCACACCGCCTCGACCATCTTCACGGGATCGACGATCGTCGCCGGAGGTCAAAACGCTTTCGGCCCGTTGGCCAGCACCGAGCTCTACGACGGCACCACCTTCCGGCCCGGGCCGAACCTCTCGACCCAGCGATCGTTCCATACCGCTACGCTGTTTCCCGAGTTTCTGAACACCGGCTGCACGTGCAACGATCAGCGCGTGCTGTTCGCGGGCGGCGTCGATGCCACCGGCACCGTCCACGCCGATGGTGACCTGTACGACACCTTCGAGAACCTGATCCAGCAGGGCGTGATCGGAGGTTTCTCGCTCGGCCAGATGTCCCATCCCAGGCTCGGCCATGCCTCGACGGTCCTGCTGATAACCGGGATGGGGTTCTACACCGGCGGGATGACTTCGGACGGGAGTGTGCTGAACAACGCCGACATCTTCAATCCCAACACCGGCGCGTTCAAGGCGTCGGCCGGTACGATGGTGTCGTCGCGGGTGTTCCACACCGCGACTCAATTGCTCAACGGAGCCGTGCTGCTCGCCGGAGGACGCGACACCAACGGTAACATCCTCAACACCGCCGAGGCCTACAATCCGGTCGCCGACAGTTTTGTGGCGCTGCCTTTCACGATGAACGACGCGCGCGAATTCCATACCGCCACGCTGCTGAACAGCGGACAGATCCTGATCGCCGGCGGGGTCAACAACAACGGCGCGACCGCCACCGCCGAAGTCTTCAATCCCGTGAGCCAGATCTTCACCCCCGTCGGCCGGATGGCGGTGGCGCGCTACTTCCATTCCGCGGTGCTGCTGCCTGACGGCGAAGTGTTGATCGCGGGCGGCGAGGGCAACAACAATCTGGTGGTCAACGAGGCGGAGATCTACAGTCCGGCGACGGCTTCCTTCAGGCCGGCGGCGAGCCTGATGATGAGCCCGCGCTTCGGGCAGGCGGCCACGATGCTGCTGAACGGCATGGTGTTGTTCTCGGGCGGCGCGGACGGCGGCTTCAATGTCACCAACTCGTCCGAGCTATACGACCCGCCGAGCGGTCCGGCCCCGGCCGGCGCCTTGGTCTCGGTCTCGAAGCTCGCGAAAGTGGTGGCCGGTCCCGGTTCTCTGGTCAACGCCGGAGGCGTTCAAGCGACCAATCTGAGCGGGAGCGCGGAGGGTTTCTATGAAGTGACGATAGCGTTGAGTCAGGCGGCGATATTCTCGCGCCTGGCGTTGACCGCTCAGGTCATGGGCAAATCGCGCCATCCGCAGATCGAAACCGCGATCGTCAAGAAACCCGGCGCGGCGCAGACCTTCATTTTCAGGAAGCCGCTGGACGTACCGCCCGGCGGTGCGGTGAAGTTCACCCTCGTTGCTACGCTTGGTTCGCTGCGCAGGGCCGGCGCCACGCGCAGCCGGCCCGTAGCTTCCATCCAGACGCTGACCGCGCTCGGCGTGTCCGCGGCTTCCGGACCAATGCGGGTGCAGGGACTCCCAACCGGGTTCGGCGTGGTGACTCTGCGATAGCCGGGGCAGCATCGACTCGCCTGATTCCCCTTGGCGCTCGGGGCAGCAAGTTGGGACGGCAGTAGGCCAAAGCCATGTGGCACGCTGATCGGCCCATCGCCCGATGGCTGCTGTGCGTTCTGGCGCTTGCCGCTCTTGCCGTGGTTGCGCTGGCCGCGTTCGTCCGTCCGATCATCGGCGCGGCGGCGCTGACTTCCGCCAGCCCTCAGCTATACGTCGCGCGAAACGCCACCTTCGCCGGCGTCGGCGGCCTGGTGGACGAGCGCTACGATCCGACCGCGACGCTGCTGGCAAGCGGGGACGTGCTGGTGGCCGGCGGCCTCGACCTGAGCGGCGCCGCAGTCGCGCAAGCGGAGCTATACGATCCGTCCAGCGCGACCTTCGCACCGGCCGCCGCGATGATATCTCCGCGCGTAGGGCATACCGCGACCTTGCTCGCAAGCGGCAACGTCCTGTTCGCCGGCGGTCTCGATTCCAACGGCAATCCGCTGAGCGCCGCTGAGCTTTACGACGCTTCATCCGGGAGCTTCGACCAGACCGGCTTGATGGCTCAGGCACGCAGCGGTCATTCCGCGACTGAATTGCAGGACGGCACCGTGCTTATCGCCGGAGGAATCGGGATCGCCGGCCCGGTCGGCGCCGCCGAGATCTACAGCGCGCAAGCGGCGGGATTTTCCGGGGCGGGCGCAATGATCACGCCGCGTGCCCATCACACGGCCACGCTGCTTGCGAACGGCCTGGTCCTGATCGCCGGCGGTACCGATGCCAACGGCAATCCGGTCGGCGCAGCCGAGCTCTATGACCCCTCGAGCGCGAGCTTCTCTTCCGCCGGCTCGATGATAACCGCACGCACGGGCCACACGGCGACCCTGCTCAATGACGGCACCGTCCTGATCATCGGCGGCACTGACGCGAACGGAAGCGCGATCTTCGGGGCGGAGACCTACGATCCTGCAAGCGGCAGCTTCAGCTCCGGCGCGAGCATGATCACCGCGCGCTCGCTGCATACCGCCACTCTGCTCGGCGACGATACCGTGCTGATCGCGGGCGGCATTGACGGCAGCGACAACGCGCTGGCGAGCGCCGAGCTCTACGACCCGTCACAGGCGGCGTTTGCACCGGACGGTGCGATGAGCTCGCCACACGTCAATCACGCCGCTTCGATTCTGGACAGCGGAGACGTCATAATCGCGGGAGGGACCGAGCAGCCGGTTGTGCCGCCGGCCGGACCGACCCCCTTTCCAACTCCTTCGCCGGCGCCAACCGCCAGCCCTTCGCCGGCGGTGACGCCTGTGGCTGTGGCGCTCAGGTTCGCTCCGGCGCGTCTCAAGTTCTCCACCCAAGTCCTGATTGCCAGCAAGGGGGCCACCAGCGCGCCATTGCTGGTCACGATCTCGAATCCGAAGACCAAGAAAAAGATTCCGGCCACGATCGAGGGATACGTGACGGTGGGCGACTTCGCCGTCAACAGTCAGAACACCACTTGCGCGGCGATCCTGGCCTCGGGCGCCAACTGCAAGGTGGCGCTGACCTTCACGCCAACCAAGACCGGACACCGGCCAGGCTCATTGGCCGTCGCCACCAACGCGGCCGAGGGTGCACCGATAATTGTGGCGGTCAGCGGCACGGGCAAGATCGGCGCGCTGACGTATCCAACTGCGGCGGTGAAGTTCGGTTCGGTCAAGGTCAATGGTGTGGGCTTCAAGACCATCAGGTTCAAAAATGCCAATTCGATACCGATCACCATCACGAGCATCCAGGTGACCAAGAACACCGCCGAGTTCGTGCCGCTGATCGCGGCAAACGGTTGTGTCAGTACGCTTCCACCCAACAGCACCTGCGCGCTCGAGGTTGCGTTCACCCCGAAACAGCGCAGGGCGTACTCGTCGGTTCTCGCGATCGCCGATGATGCTGCCGGCAGCCCGCAGAAAATCAAGCTGAGCGGCGCCGGCAAGTAGCCGGCAATCCAGCCTCTCCCGCGCCTGCGGACTGCGATGTGCTCGCCGGTGTGATAAGAAAAGTCGCATGGCGGCGGGCGACAAGTACGTTCTCGCGATCGACATGGGCTCCGGCAGCGCCAAGGCGGTGCTGGTGTCGAATCGCGCCGGGATTGCCGGGTCGGGTCTGCGGCCGATCGGGACCACCTTCGTTCCCGGCGGCGGCGCCGAGCAGGATCCCGCCGAATGGTGGAGCGCCGTGACGGGCGCCGCCAGGGCCGCGCTGGCTGAGGCGGCGATCGCGCCGGCGCAAATCATCGCAATCGCGTGCACCACGCAATGGGCCGTTACGGTCCCCGTCGACGCTGAAGGCAACGCGCTCGGCAACGCGATCTCCTGGATGGACACGCGCGGCGGACGGTACAACCGCGCCGTCGCGGACGGATGGCCGAGAATCAAAGGCTACGGCCTGTCCAGGCTCATCAGGTGGATCAGGCTGACGGGCGGCGCACCGACCCAGTCGGGGATGGACGGCCTCGGCCATGTGCTCTTCCTCAAGCACGAGCGCCCGGAGATCTATGCACGCACCCGCGCATTTCTCGAACCAATGGACTATCTGAATCTGCGGCTCACCGGCCGGTTCGCGGCATCCTATGGAACCATTTTTCCCTACTGGCTGACCGACAATCGGAATCCGCGCGCGATCCATTACCTGCCGGAGCTATTACGCCTTGCAGGCGTAGATCGCGCCAAGCTGCCGGATTTGCTTCCCGTCAACGCCGTGCTCGGCCCGCTCAAGCCGCAAGTGGCGGGCCAGCTCGGTCTTCGGCCCGAAACCAAAGTGGTAATGGGATCGTGCGACGGCCATTCGGCGGCGATCGGCGCCGGCGCGGTCGCCGATTATGAAGGATATTTCTACATCGGGACGACTTCGTGGATGAACTGTCACGTCCCGGCGAAGAAGGCCGACCCGCTCCATATGATCTCGACCATGCCGGCGGCGCTGCCCGGCCGGTACGTGGTCACCGCCGAGCAGGGCACGGCCGGCCGCTGCCTCGAGTTCGTGAAGGAGCTTCTTTTCCCCGCCGGCACAGCGCCAGGCGAGGTTTACGGGGAGATGAACCGGCTCGCGGCGGGCGTTGCGCCGGGCAGCGATGGACTCATCTTCACGCCCTGGATCAACGGCGTGCTGGCGCCCGCAGAGGATCCCGCCACGCGCAGTGCGTTCTTCAATCAGAAAGCGGCCACCACGCGAGGACATTACGTGCGCGCCGTGATGGAGGGCGTGGCCTTCAACCAGCGCTGGCTCAAGGGTTACGTCGAGAAGTTCATCGGCCGGCGCTTCGCGCATCTGAACTTCATCGGCGGCGGCGCGCAGTCAGACCTGTGGTGCCAGATTCAGGCCGACATTCTGGGCTGTCCGGTGCGGCAGCTAGCCAACCCGCGCCTCGCCAACGCCGTCGGCGCCGCGATGGCCGCGTTTGCGGCGCTTGGCGAGATCAAGATCGAGGACATTCCCTCGCTGGTGAAGATCGCGGCGGTCTACGATCCGATCGCGGCGAACCGCGCGGTTTACGATCGGCAGTATCGGGAGTTCATCAAATTCTACCAACGGACCAAGGCGATTTACCGGCGGCTCAATTCGTAGGCTCTTGCGCTCGAAATCGCATCTTCGATGAACGCGCCAATCGCGGAATCGGCGGAATTGGGAGTGGGTGTGAATACACTGAGGCCGGGCGACCGCGCATTCGTTGACATTACACGTAAGGAGGCATACTTACACTGGCAATGCCGCGAACCAGAAGAACTCGGCGGGAAAACTCGAGTTCGACGCAGCGGCTCTCCGTTCACTCTTTACCTTCGACGGGACCAGGCGGCGCACCTGGAGCGTCTCGCCCGAAGCCGTCACGTTGCCAAGAGCGAACTGGTCCGCGTAGCGATCGACCGCCTGCTTGCTGAGCCTCGAGAAGGGGCACTCGGCGAAGCCAATTGGGTTGGATTCCTGAGGATGGCCGCTCGTCGCGCAAGGGGTCAGAGGCCCGGCGGAAGGCGACTTCCGCTTGTGAGGTCAGCCGGCTCTCTGCAGATGAAGCTCTTCAAGTCCAACGGTAACGGGTTCAGCGACCCCGCATTCTCCGAGAACCGCTCCGAGGCCATACATCGGTGGGTGCCGTGGATTGCCGGGTTCTCGGCGCGATTCGTGTCGGAAGCGCTCGAAAAGTACCTGCCGCACGGGGGGCTTGTGATGGACCCCTTCGCGGGCGTTGGGACGACGATCGTAGAGGTAATTCGACGAGGCCGGGGTTTCCGCGCTGTCGGCTTTGAGACGAACCCGTATGCTGCCTTTGCCGCGCAGACCAAGATCGCTGCTGTTACCGTCAACCCCCGCCAGTTGCGCGCCGCGATCCAACGCTTCGGGCAGGAAGCCGGGAACGCGCCGCCGCTGGAGCCGCCGCCGGGGTTCCGCAGCAGGGTGCCCTTTTTCAGCCCTCGGGTAGAAAAACAGGTGCTTCGAGTCCTGGCCTGGATTCAAGATTTGGAGCCACCTGTACTTCGTGACCTGTTCCGCCTCGCCTTTGCAGCGGTGATGGTGAAATTCTCGAACTACACTTATGAACCCAGCCTCGGCACCCGGCGAGGCGCCGGAAAGCCTGACATCGACGACGCTCCGGTGTTGCCGCTGCTGCAAGCAAAGCTGATCGAGATGGCTCGGGATATCGAGACTCTTCAGTCGGAGTGCCCGTTGCCCGGTGAGGCAGCCGTGCACATGGGCTCGTGGTCGAGGGCAGGCGGACTATTGCAGGAGCAGTCGGTTGACCTGGTAATTACGTCTCCGCCTTACGCGAACAATTATCATTACCTGCGCAACACCCGGCCGCAGCTCTGGTGGCTGGGCTTCGTGACCTCAACCGGCGCAATGAGGGAAATCGAGCAAAGCAACTTCGGCAAGTTCTGGCAGACCGTTCGAGAGCAACCCGAAATTGCGCTGAGCTTCAACTTCCCCGCTCTGGAGACCCTGCTGGACGAGGTTCGCCAGACTAAACACCAACATCGGGTCTACGACGGACAGGGATGGGCGAACTATCTGGCGACTTACTTCAACGACTCGTTCGATTTCCTGAAAGCGCTTTCCACGCACCTCGCCCAGGCGGTCGAGCGCTCGTGGTGATCGGCAATTCGGTCGTCCAGGGCCGTGAGGTGAGAACGGACGAAGTGTGGGCTGACATAGCCGGGAGCAACGCTGTCGGGCTGTGCGTTCAGAGCATTGACGTTGTGCGAAAGAAGAGGGTGGGCAACAGCATCATCAACTCCTCGGTGCGAAACAGCGCAGCCCGCGGGGTGAAACTCTACGAGGCGATCTTGACACTTGAGAAGCCGAAAGCTTCGCAGCATGCACTATCCGGGCTCGAAGCGTAGCCAGTCCTGCTTGAGCTCCCAACCAGCAAGGAATTTTCGCACGTCGGCCACGATCTCCTGTTCGCTGCGCTTGTTCGCTTTCAGACCGTCGGCCAATCGCCGGCCGGGATGAAGAACGTCCCACGCGGACCGCTGTTGTCCCTTACGTCCCCCGCCTGGATGGTGGATGCCAAAGCCATCGAGAGCGCTGTTCCAGATCGGCGAAAATGCCTCGATCACCAACTGCTCGCCGAGTGGGATCCAGATGTCGTCCACCACAAGGTAACGACACCAGAAGTCTGAGACCTCGAGGTTCCCGGCTTCATCGATTGACTTCGCGTGTTCGCGGAGCCTTTTGTACAGAGCGGTACCCTGCCGTGCGGCAAGCTCGAATCCCCCTTTCCGCGCACCCTCGGGTACGGCCTTCCCCACGTAGATCGGAGCGCCGAACTTGCCGCCTCGGTTGAGGGTCGCCACCTTCTCGTAAAGACCGAACTTGCCCGTGTAATAAATGGCGTAGATTCCTGCGCCGACGAACGACCCGGCCGGAGGCAGACGCAGGCACGGCTTTTCGAGCAACGCTCGTGCGATGCCACGCGCCAAGGAGAGCTTATCAAGAGGGTTGAAGGGGGCTTCTGACATGTGCTCGCAGCCGTCGCCCGGCCGCCGAAGGCACGCTAGCGCTAGCGTCGCAGCATTGTCAAAACCGGATCGGTTCGAGGAGCGCGCCGTGTATGCGCTCGAAGGCCCGATTAACGCGCCAATCGCGGAATCGGCGGAATTCGGAGGGTTCGGGCTGTGAAGCTTCCGCTTGCGATTGCGGGCGCCCGTGCATTAGTAAGATTGCTTGACAGAGCTATGCCGGCAGCGCGTTGCGTATGAAGGAATCGAACGATCCTCTAATCGTGCGGCATGAGCCGCCGCTCGGATGGCTCATCCTGAACCGGCCGCAGGTGCGCAACGCGCTCAACTTTGCCACCTGGAATCGAATCGCCGCGGGAGTCGCCGAGCTGGATGCCGATCCCCAGGTGCGCGTGATCGTCATGCGCGGCGCCACTACCGAGGCCTTCATCGCCGGCGCGGATATATCCGAGTTCCCGGCGCTCAGGGCCGACGCCAATCAAGCCCGGATTTACCGCGGCGGGCCGAATCGCGCGCTGGCCGCGATGACCGGCTGCGCAAAGCCGATCGTCGCGATGATCTCGGGCGTGTGCGTCGGCGGCGGAGTTCAGGTCGCGCTCGCGTGCGATATCCGGTTCGCCGCTCGCGGCACGCGCCTGGGCGTCCCGGCGGCCCGCCTGGGACTCGCCTACCCGCTCGAAGGCGTGCTGGCCCTGATCGGCGTGGTGGGTCCGGCCAACGCACGCGACATCCTGCTCTCGGCGCGCCTGTTCGACGCCAACGAAGCTCTCGCGATGGGCCTCGTCAACCGCGTGCTGGAGCCCGCCGAGCTGGAGGAATCGACTCGAAGCTACGCGCTCAAGATGGCCGCGAATGCGCCGCTCACGCTGGCTGCCGCCAAGGCTGCGATTCGCGAGGCGCTCAAGGACCCGGACCAGCGCAACGCAAAGATGGTCTCGGAGCTGATCGCGCGGTGCTTCGACAGCGAGGACTACGGCGAGGGCGTCCGCGCCTTTCTCGAAAAGCGCCAGCCGAAATTCTCCGGCCGATAGCCGTCCCACCGTACTGAGACGTCTTTGGCGCTCCCGACGCCGCGACGGCGCTGCATGCAGTGGCGGCGTTGCGTTTGACCGTCCGAAAGTTGAAGCTTCTCGGCCTCGCGGAAATGGCATCGCGATTGCTCCAGCTCGTTACGCCCTTATGAAGACCCCCGCTGCTTCCCCCGCTCGACCCGTGCGTGCGATGCTGAAACCCTTGCGTCGTCGCCGGAGGGCTCTGCAATGGAAATGAACCAGACCGCTTCAACCGATTTCTATTTCAATCCATGGGATCCTGATTTCCGCGCCAATCCGTATCCGCATTACAAGCCGCTGTACCTCTGCGCGCCTCGCAAGGTCGAGACCTTTTTCCCGATCGCGCTGGTCGCGCGCTACGCCGACGTGTCCATCGTGCTGCACGATCACCAGCGCTTCTCGAGCACCCAACTGGAACGGCCCGAGTTCAGCGACCCGAGCGATCCCTTCGGCCAGGGAAGATTGCGGACCATGCTCTTCTCGGACCCGCCGGACCACACCCGGCTGCGCCGCTTGGTGAGCCGCGACTTTACGCCGAGGCGAATCCGCGAGCTCGAACCGCGCATCCGCGAGATCGCCCGCGAGCTGCTGGACAAGGCCGAAGCCCGCGGCGATTTCGACGTGATGGCCGATCTGGCCAACGTGCTGCCGGTGATGGTGATCGCGGAGATGCTGGGCGTGCCTCCCGAGAAGTACGAAATTTTCAAGCAGTGGTCGGATATGATTGTCGCTGCCGACAACAACCTGCCGGGGTCGCCGCAGCAACCAGAGCTTATTCAGGCGCGCCAATCGCTCCTGGATTACTTCAGCGAGGAAACCGAGCGGCGCCGGCGCAATCCGGGAACCGATCTGGTGAGCGCGCTGGTGGCCCATCACGACGCCGAGGCATTGAGCGCCGCCGAGCTGCTTGGATTCGTCATTCTGCTCTTGCTGGCCGGCAACGAAACCACGACCAACCTGATCGGGAACGGTCTTTACGCGCTGAGCCGGAATCCCGCCCAGCTTGACCGGCTGAGGAAGGAACCGCCGCTGATGGCGCGCGCGATCGAGGAGATGCTGCGCTACGACGGGCCGGTGCAATCGACCGTCCGCCGTCCCCTGGAGCGGACCGATATCGGCGGCACGATCGTCGATCCCGACACGGTCATGTTCATACTGCTCGCCGCGGCGAATCGCGATCCGGCGCAGTTCGATAATCCGGATCGCTTCGAGATCGCGCGCGATCCCAACGATCACTTCGCTTTCGGCGAAGGAATCCACTTCTGTATCGGGGCGCCGCTGGCGCGGCTCGAGGGCGCGATCGCGATCGGTTCGGTGCTCGAGCGCTTCCCGCGCCTGCGCTTGGCCAATCCTGAGGCGCCGCTCAGCTACAAGGGCTCGTTTTTCCTGCGCGGACTGAGCTCGCTGAAAATGGCGATCGATTAGCGGTTGCGAAGCGTGCGGTTTTGCTGACGCGGAAATCAAATCGACGATGATCCAGCCGCAGCCACCAGTCTTTACGCCTGACAACGAGGTCTACGCCTCGGCGCGCCTCCAGCGCCACCTGATCGTGTTCGGCAAGCTGCCGCCTTTCACGCGTCGGCAGTGGCGGGTGTTCGCAATCGCCGCGACCGCCGGCTTCTTCGACAATTACGATCGCGCGCTGTTGGCCCTGGCGCTGAAGCAGATTCAGCACGGTCTCGGAATCGCCGAGGCGCGCCTGGGCGCGATGCTCTCGACGATTCGGCTCGGCTACCTGTTGTCGCTGCTGATTACTCCTTGCGCGGACGTGTTCGGCCGGCGCCGCATGCTGCTCTATACGATCGTCGCGTACACGCTGTTCACCGGCTTGAGCGCGCTCGCGCCGGGCGCGGCGAGCTTCGTCGTTTGCCAGATCCTGGCGAGGGCATTCGCGGGCGCCGAAGGCACGGTCGCGCTCGTCATTTTGACGGAGGAAGTGGACGCGGGAGTGCGCGGATGGGCGATCGGCTATCTGGGCGCGCTGAGCGCGGTCGGTTACGGGCTGGCGGCGGGGGTCTTCGGCACGGTCAACGTGATCCCCTTCGGATGGCGCGGGCTGTACGCGATCGCGCTGATCCCGCTGATAGTGATCATTCCGCTCCGGCGCTGGCTGCCCGAGAGCCGCCGCTTCGAGCGCGAGGCCAGCGCCGGCGAGCGGCCGACCAATATCCTGCAGCCGATGGCCGCCTTGTTCAGGGCGTATCCGAAGCGGCTTTCGATGATGGTCGCTTGTGCTTTTGTCGGCAGCATGGGCGGAAACGCATCGGGCATCTTTTTGCCGAAGTATCTCCAGGAAGCGCATCACTGGTCGCCCGCGCAGATCAGCATGCTGTTCATCTGCGGCGGCCTGTTCGGAATCATGGGCAATATCGCCGCCGGGCGGCTCAGCGACCGCTTCGGCCGCCGCATGATGGGCGGGCTGTTCATGTTCCTGGCGGCGCTGTTCGCGTTCTGGGTTTTCAGCGCTCCCGGCTGGTCGGTAGTCCCGGCCTGGATCCTCCAGCTCTTTTTCGACACCGCGTCGGGCACGATTATGGGCGCCTACAGCGCCGAATTGTTTCCGACCTCCCATCGTTCGACTGCCGGCAGCACGCTGGCCGTGGCCGGCACGACCGGCGGCGCGCTCGGTTTGCTGATGGAAGGCGTGCTCTACGGAGTCACCGGCTCGCACTGGAGCGCGATCCGCGCGCTGATGGTCTTCTGGATGATTGCGCCGATCATCATCATCGTTTTCTTCCCCGAGACCGCCGGCCGCGAACTGGAAGAGATCTCACCCGAGGCCGCAGCTCCCGCTGCCGCGTTCGACTGAAAGTTCAGATTCCCGTAGCGCCGGCCTCCGTGCCGGTCCGTTTGTCTGAAGCCGCCGGCGCTACGAAGATATGCTCGCGTGCGAAGCTCTATGCCTCTCCCGCGCTGCTTCGACCGCTTCGTCGCGATCCTCCGCTCTGATATTTTCTTGCTTGCATATGGATGTGCGTTCTCGCCGCCTGCTCGCCGCGCTGCTGGCCCTCGTGCTGCTCGGATGCTCTCGCGGACCCGGCGATCCCAAAGTCCGGATCGTCGCGCCCGATGGCTCCGAGCTGGCCACGGTCCGCGTCGAGATAGCCCGAACCGGCGCCCAGCAGGAACTCGGCCTGATGTATCGCAACCATCTCGACCCGGACGCCGGAATGATCTTCGTCTTCGCCGGCTCTGAGCCGCGTACCTTCTGGATGAAGAACACCGAGATCCCGCTCGATATGGTGTTCGCCGACGCCAATGCGCGGGTGGTCGGGATCGTCCCCAACGCGGAGCCCTACACGGAGACGCCCCGGGCGGTCGATGCTCCCGCCCAATACGTGCTCGAAGTCAACGGCGGCTTCTGCGTGGCGCATCATGTTGCGAGCGGCGATACGCTTGCGTTCGACGGTTTCGATCCGCACGGCCAGCCGTGAGCGCGCCGAAGCGCAGTCCCGCCGTCAACAGCCGGGCGCTTTAACCCCATCCGTACATGGGATATTGGTCTGTTGTCGCGCCGCCGCGGATTTGTATGATGCGGCTGGCGTGGTTTCTCTGAATCATGGGACTCAAGGAAAATCTGGAGCGAATCCGCGAGCTTTCGCGGCAGGCGGAACTCGGCGGCGGCGAGGAGCGGCTCAAGCGCCAGCGCGAATCGGGCCGGATGACGGCGCGCGAACGAATCGAGTTCCTGCTCGACCCCGGTACCTTCGTCGAGCTCGACAAGTTCAAGACCCATCGATGCGCCGACTTTGGGATGGACAAGAAGAAAATCCCCGGCGACGGCGTCGTGACCGGCTACGGCACGATCGACGGCCGCCAGGTCTGCATCTTCTCGCAGGACTTCACTGTGATCGGCGGCAGCTTGTCGGGCGCCTACGCGGAAAAAGTCGTCAAGGTGATGGACCTGTCGATGAAGACCGGATGCCCGATGATCGGTCTCAACGACGGCGGCGGCGCGCGGATTCAGGAAGGCGTGGTTTCGCTGGCCGGCTACGCCGATATCTTTCTGCGCAACGTGCTTTCCTCGGGCGTGGTGCCGCAGATCTCGGCGATCATGGGACCGTGCGCCGGCGGCGGAGTCTATTCGCCCGCGATGACGGACTTCATTGTGATGGTGCGCGACACTTCGTACATGTTCATCACGGGACCCGACGTGGTAAAAAACGCGACTCATGAGGAAGTCACGATGCAGGAGCTGGGCGGCGCCGACACTCACGCCAACCGCTCCGGCGTGTGCCACCTCGAAGCAACCGACGACGAGAACGCGCTGCTCGTGATCCGCGAGTTGCTCTCCTACATGCCGTCGAACAACGCTGAGGATGCGCCGTTTCACGCCGACGGCGACGATCCGAACCGCCGCGACGAGCAGCTCGATTCGATCGTCCCCGAGAATCCCAACAAACCCTACGACATGCGCGAGATAATCCTGCGCGTAGCCGATGGCGGCCATTTCCTCGAAATCCAGAAGGATTTCGCGCCCAACATCCTAATCGGCTTCGCGCGGATGGGCGGCTATTCGGTCGGGGTCGTGGGCAACCAGCCGGCGCATCTCGCCGGATGCCTGGATATCGACGCGTCGGTCAAGGCGGCGCGCTTCGTCCGCTTCTGCGACTGCTTCAATATCCCGCTGGTCACGTTCGTCGACGTGCCGGGATTCCTGCCCGGCACGGCGCAGGAATACGGCGGGATTATCCGCCACGGCGCGAAGCTGCTGTACGCGTTCTGCGAGGCGACCGTGCCCAAGGTCACGGTGATCACGCGCAAGGCCTACGGCGGTGCGTACGACGTGATGTCGTCCAAGCACATCCGCGGCGATTTCAACTTCGCGTATCCGACCGCCGAGATCGCCGTGATGGCGCCCGAGCCGGCGGTCAATATCGTGTACCGTGGCGAGTTGGAGCGCGCCCAGGACGCCGTCGCAGAGCGCGAACGGCTGGTCGCGGACTACCGCAGCACGTTCGCAAATCCGTTCAAGGCCGCAGAGCTTGGCTACGTCGATGAAGTGATCGATGCCGCGCGACACCCGGCCGCGGCTGATCGCGTCGCTGAAGGCGCTCGAGAACAAGCGCGAAAAGAATCCGCCGCGCAAGCACGGCAACATCCCGCTGTGACCGCGGGCGAACGCCAAAAGGCAGCCGTTGCGGAAGCTCGAATGTTCAAACGAATACTGATCGCCAATCGCGGCGAAATCGCGGTGCGGGTAATCCGGGCCTGCCGCGATCTCGGAATCGAATCGGTCGCGATATTTTCGGAGGCCGACCGCGCCGCGCTCCATGTCCGCGAGGCAGACTTCGCAGTGCCGGTTGGGCCGCCGCCCGCCGCGCAAAGCTATCTCGCACACCGAACGGATTATCGAGGCGGCGAAATCGACCGGCGCCGACGCGATCCATCCGGGCTACGGGTTCTTCTCCGAAAATGCCGGCTTCGCCCGCGCCGTCGAGCGCGCCGGGACTATGCTTTATCGGGCCGCCGCCGCCGCGATCGAAAAGATGGGCGACAAGGTCGAGGCGCGCAAGCTGATGGCGGCGGCCGGCGTGCCGGTCGTGCCCGGATCGCCGGGCACGCTCGAGACCGAAGACGCAGGTGCGCGCGATCGCGAAAAAGATCGGCTTATCCGATCATGCTGAAGGCGGCGGCCGGCGGCGGCGGCAAAGGGCTGCGCCTGGTCGAGCACGAGAAGGACCTTGCGCTCGGTCGTTGCGCACGGTCGCCAGCGAGGCCAAGTCATCGTTCGGCGACGGCCGCTTCTATGTCGAGAAATTCGTCAACCGCCCGCGCCATATCGAGATCCAGGTGTTCGCCGACCAGCACGGCAACGACGGTCCATCTGTTCGAGCGCGAATGTTCGATCCAGCGGCGCAATCAGAAAGTCGTCGAGGAATCGCCGTCGCCGTTTGTTACGCCCGAGATGCGCCGCGACGATGGGCGAAGTCGCGGTCAAAGCCGCCCAGGCGGTCAACTACGTCAGCGCCGGCACGATCGAATTCCTCGCTGACGCCGACCGCAACTTCTACTTCCTCGAAATGAACACGCGCATCCAGGTCGAGCATCCGGTGACCGAACTGGTGACCGGAATCGATCTGGTCAAGGCGCAAATCGAGGTTGCGGCGGGAGCGCCGCTTGCCGTTCAAGCAAGAGGACCTCGCGCAAAGCGGATGGGCGATCGAATGCCGCATCTATGCTGAGGATCCGGCCAGCGGCTTCGCCCCGGCGCCCGGGCGAATCGATACGCTGCGATTTCCCGACGGACCGGGCGTGCGGGTCGACGCGGGCGTCTATGCAGGGCGCCGAGGTGCCGATCTATTACGATCCGATGATCTCGAAGCTCGCGGTGTGGGGGCGCGATCGCGCCGAGGCGATCGAGCGGATGCGGCGCGCGCTCGCGGATTCCATAATCGCCGGCGAGCTGACCACCAATCTGGACTTCCATCGCTGGATCATCAACCATCCGCGATTTATCGCGGGCGATTTCGACACCGGACTTCATCGGACAGGAGTTCAGACCGGATGCGCTGGCGGCCGCGGCCGACAATGTCAGGCTGGCGGCGATCTTCGCGGTGGCCGCAGTCGCGCAGCAGGCAACCAACCATCGCGGTGCGCAGGCCACGCCGGGCGCATCGCCCGACGCGCGCGGCAATGCGAATGCGTGGAAGATGCTCGGCCGTCTCGATGTGTTGAGGCGATGACGGTTTGGGGGGAGTTGGCCGATGAAACCGCATTGCTCCGTCGCGTCGCCCTCACCCGCCGAGCGGCTTGCTGACGCAAGTCGCTCAGCGGCCTCTCCCGGTTCGCGCTGGCGGCCAAGCTGCAGGCGCGGGAGAGGCGCATCCGCGGCCTTAAGATAAAATGCGTTACGTCGCCACACTCGACGGCGCGGAGCACGAGCTCGAAGTCGAAGAGCTCGGCGGCGGCCGATGCCGCATACGCCTCGGCGAGGATCAATTCGAGGTTGATATCCGCCAAGTCGGACCCGCGTCCTTCTCGGTGCTGGTCGGCGGACGATCGTTCGATTTCGAGCTGCACGCAGGAAGGCGATCAGGTGCTGGTCGCCTCGCGCGGCGGATCAAGCCGGGTGAGCCTGATCGACCGCTCACGCCGGGCTTCTTCACGCGCCGGCAAGCGGCGCGAGGTGAGCGGCCGCGCGGAGCTCAAGGCGATGATGCCGGGGCGGGTCATCAACGTACTGGTCGCCGCCGGTGACGAAGTCGAGGCCGGCCAAGGCGTGCTTATAATCGAAGCGATGAAGATGGAGAATGAGCTCAAGGCGCTCAAGCCGGGAAAAGTGATAGAGGTAAAGGTGACGGCGGGCCAGACGGTCGAAAAGGGAGAGTGTGCTGCTAGTTATCGAATAGAAATTGGCTATCGAATAGGAATCTTAGCGCCGGCCGGAGCCTGTCCTGAGGCTGCTCGAAGGGCGCCGGTGCATCAGCAAGCAGGAATCGCGAGCAGGAGAATGTCCGACAAGTCCGGCAACGGCCACGACCTCGGCGATGCGCGCAAGCGATGGGAGCAGCGCAAGCTCGAGCCCGCGCTCAAGAAAGGCGCCGAGCGGCGCGAGCGCTTCGCTACCAGTTCCGCAATCGAGGTCAAGCGCCTCTACGATCCGTCCGACACCCGCGATCTCGACTACCTTGCCGAGCTGGGCTTCCCGGGCGAGTATCCCTTTACGCGCGGCGTGCAGCCGACGATGTATCGCGGGCGGCTGTGGACGATGCGCCAGTACGCCGGGTTCGGCACCGCGCGCGAATCGAACCGGCGCTATCGGTATCTCTTCGAGAAGGGACAAACTGGTCTCTCGGTCGCATTCGATCTGCCGACCCAGATGGGCCGCGACCCGGACCATCCGCTGGCGGCGGGAGAAGTCGGGCGCGTGGGCGTTTCGATTTGCTCGCTGGCCGACATGGAGACGTTGCTCGACGAACTGCCGCTCGACAAGATTTCCACCTCGATGACGATCAACGCCACCGCGTCGATCCTGCTGGCGCTCTATCTGGTTGCCGCGGAGAAACGCGGCGTGGCGTGGACCAGTCTCAACGGCACGATCCAGAACGACGTGCTCAAGGAGTACGTGGCGCGCGGCACCTATATCTATCCGCCGCGCAGCTCGATGCGGATCATCACCGACATCTTCGGCTTCGCCACCCGCGAGGTCCCGAACTGGAACACGATCTCGATCTCCGGCTACCACATCCGCGAGGCTGGCTCGACCGCCGCGCAGGAGCTGGCCTTCACGATCGCGGACGGAATTGCGTACGTGGAGGCGGCGGTCAAGGCCGGGCTCGAGATCGACGCATTCGCCAGCCGCCTTTCGTTCTTCTTCAACGTGCACAACAACTTCTTCGAGGAAATCGCGAAGTTTCGCGCCGCGCGCCGGCTGTGGGCGCGAATTATGAAGGAGCGCTTCGGCGCGAAAGACGAGCGCTCGATGATGCTGCGGTTCCATGCGCAGACCGCCGGCTCGACTCTTACCGCGCAGCAGGTCGACAACAACGTCGTGCGCGTCACGATCCAGGCGCTGGCGGCGGTGCTCGGCGGCGCGCAGTCGCTGCATACCAATTCAAAGGACGAAGCGCTGGCGCTGCCGACGGAAGCCTCGGTGCTGCTCGCGTTGCGCACGCAGCAGGTGATCGCGCACGAGTCCGACGTAGCCGACACTATCGACCCGCTCGGCGGCTCCTACTACGTCGAGACGCTGACGCGCGAAATCGAGCGCAAGGCGAATGAATATCTGACCAGGATCGACGACCTCGGCGGCGCCGTTGCGGCGATCGAGCGCGGTTACATGCAGCGTGAGATTCAGAACGCCGCGTTCATCTACCAGCGGCAGATCGAGACCAGAGAGCGCACAATCGTTGGGGTCAATCAGTTTACGGCCAACGACGAAACTCCGCCGGACATCCTGAGGGTCAATCCCGAAATCGAGGCCGAGCAGAAGGATCGCCTCGCGCGGATGCGCGCCGGGCGTTCCGAACGCGACGCGCAGGCGGCGCTGGCCGGCGTCGAGGCCGCGGCGAAGGACGGCGGCAACCTGATGCCGCCGATCGTCGATGCGGTCCGCGCTTATGCAACGCTGGGCGAAATTGCGGACGCGATGCGCCGCGTGTTCGGCGAGTATCATCCCGCCAGCGAATTCTGAACGGCGCGGAAATGTGACGGGCGCGTGACGCCGAATTGGCGCTCGCAACGGCCCGTATCATTGCCCTGCCGCCGCACGTTCTTCATTATAGGAATCTGGATTTTGGCCGAAGCGGAGAACTGAAGAGATGGGGCCGATTGCGAAGGGAATCTTTCTCACCAAGGGCGTAGGCAAGCATCGTGAGAAACTCGACTCGTTCGAGCTGGCGCTGCGCAGCGCCAACATCGCCGAGTACAACATCGTGCGCGTCAGCCCGATCTTTCCTCCCAACTGCAAGGTGATCTCGATCCAGGAGGGACTCAGGCGCCTGACGCCCGGACAGATCGTCTACGCCGTGATGTACGACAACGCGACCAACGAGCCCCATCGCCTGGTCGCGGCTTCGGTGGGCTTGGCGATTCCCGCCAACCCGAGCCAGTACGGCTATCTCTCCGAGCATCACAGCTTCGGTGAAACCGATCAGAAGGCCGGCGACTACGCCGAGGATCTGGCGGCGACGATGCTCGCGACGATCCTGGGCGTCGATTTCGATCCCAACGCGAGCTACGACGAGCGCAAGGACATCTGGCGGATGTCCGACAAGATCGTTCAGACCCGCAACGTGACGCAATCCGCGATCGGCGATCGCGACGGCCTGTGGACCACGGTCGTTGCCGCCGCGGTCTTCGTCGATCTGCCCGACGGCAAATTGCAGCCCGCCGGCCCGAGTTCCTAATCGCTCTCCCTGACCAGGAGCCTGTCCTGAGCCTGCCGAAGGAAGAGGCGAGCCGCGAAGCGGCGCGGGTACGGCCTCGGAAAAATGACGGGCTCCCCGTTTGAGTAGTCCGCTGCGGGGGATTACCTTGTAGGCATGGCTACCGAAATTTTCTACTGCGTGCCCTGAGGCTACAAACCACGGGCGGCCAGTCTGGCCGCCTCCCTGGAATCACGCTTCGGCGAAAGCGTTGCGATAAAACCGGGCCGCACGGGCCAGTTCGACGTCCTGGTTGACGGCCGCATGATCTTCTCCAAGTCCGAAGTCGGGCGTTTCCCCGTTGACGGCGAAGTCGAGGAGCGCTTCGCGGCGCTCAAGGCCGGCAACGATCTGCCGCCGATCGAGAGCAAGGGCGGCGTACTTCGGCGCGCGGTCGGCAAGCTGTTCAAGTAGACCGGCGGCATCCAGTCTGCCCCGGCTCGGCAAGAGCACAACAGGACGCGGCATGAGTGATGCCGGGGGATCGTTACGCGTGCATGTCGAAAAGTTCCTTGAAGCCGCTGGGAGCGTGCGGGCCGATTATCAGCATCTCCAGGACTCCCAGCCCTTCGCGCTTGCCGAGCCGCGCGCGGCACACGGCCTCGATATGCTGAAAGAGCGGGCTGCTCTCGTCGGCTTCCGACAGCTTGAATGATTCGTAAGTCGAGACATCGGGGCCGACGTACATCCCGTGTCCCCACGTGGGATGCAGGTAGCCGAGGCCCTGCATGTAGATGTTGTAGAGCATCTCGAGTTCGATGCGCTGTTCTGCGCCCGCGGCGCTGCGCAAAGTGATCTGCGCCCGTTTCGCATGGCGCGTGCCTGAGCGGTAATCAACGCTCCAATCGACCAAGGCCATCGGCTCGAGATCCACGTCGATACCGGCGCTGCCAGCGATGCCGAACTGATGCCATCGCGAGCCGTCCGCGTTCTCATTCACGTCCCACAGCGTGCAGTAGTCCTCGAAGTTGACGGGCGACCAAAGCCAGAAGAACTGCGGCACGCGGGCGTCCGGGACTCCGGCCGGTTCGCGCTCACCGACCGTGCGGATTCCCCACGATCGATCCCGCGCGCCCCAGGTCTTCGACGGCGCCGCCTCGAAGCGGCGGCCCGCGACGGTCATCGTGCCGGAATAGCCGCCATGCTGCGTCAAGCGCGTGAAATCCATCACGATTCGCGGGCCCGAGCGTCGCGTGAAGCGCGGCTCTTCGATCGGTTTCGCACGGGCCTCGAAAACCAGGTCGGCCTTGAGCGCTTCGTGATCGACCCGGACGCGCAAGGTGCGCATCGGCCGCACCACCTCGATCGCGATCGGGCCGACGCGCGTGTCGAGCCGATCGGGGCCGAGTATCCGCGACGCGCGCACGCAATGCTGCACGCCGTCAACAATCGCGTTGAACGCCGCATCGATGATTCCCAGATTCGGATAGACGGCCATCGCCACCGCGAAGCTCGGTTCGCCCTCGCGCCAGCAGCCGTTGAAGAAGTACCGGTCGTAGAAGTTGCGGTCGCCGGTGAAGACCTGCTGCACCGGCTCCGGCGTCTGATGGATCGGGTAGTCGTCGCCCGGGGTAATCATGGCTCACTCTCCTTGTGCGATGGTTACGACGCTTGCATCTGCTTGATGTCTTCCAGCAGAACTTTCTCGTGGCCTTGCGGATTCACCTTCTCGTAGACCTTCCGGACCGCGCCTTTCGGATCGATCACAAAGCTCGTTCGCTCCCAGTACTTCATGCCGTTCCACTCGCCCTGCCCGACCCCGCACGCCTTGATCAGCTCAGCCCTGGTGTCGGCGAGCAGGTCGATCGTAAAGGCGAACTTGTTGCAGAAGCTTTTGTGCGACGCAGCATCATCCTGGCTGACGCCGACGACGCTGATTCCAGCGGCGTCGAAGCCGGATTTGCTCGCGGTGAACGACTTTCCCTGGATTGTGCAGCCCGGCGTGTCGTCCTTGGGATAGAAGTAGACGACCAGCCATCTGCCGGTAAAATCGGCGAGCTTCATGACTTTCCCGTCCTGGTTCGGAAGCGAGAAATTCGGAAACGGATTTCCTGTTTCAAGCACGGAGTCACCTCTGTCCTTGTGAAGACCTTCGCGTGATATTCTATGTTCCCGATGCGCGCAGCGTAAACCGATACGCGCGCCATCGCAGAACATCCGGAGCTTCGTATGCGCAGAGTCCTGATCATCGGCGGTGCCGCGCTCCTGATAGCGGTTGCGCTGCTGGGATACGCCGTCCTCAATCTCAACCGCATCATCAGCGAAAACAAGGCCTACGCGCTGGCCGAAATCGGCGACGCGCTCGGCCGCAGGGTCGAGGTCGGCGACGTGAAGGCGAGCCTCGGATGGGGTGTGATCCTGGACGTTACCGGGGTCAAGATCGCAGACGATCCGGCCTTCTCGCCGTCGCCGATAATCGAGCTATCCGAGGTCTACGGCGAGGCCGAGCTTCTGCCGCTTCTGGCGGGCCATCTGGATCTGCGCAGGTTGGTGTTCAAGGAGCCGCAAGTGCGAATCGTCCGCGGCGCTGACGGAACCCTCAACCTGAGCACTCTCGGCAAGAAGCCCGAAACCAGCGTGCTGATCCGGAAAAATCCGATATGGGAGAAGCCTCGCGAGAAACAGCCCGCTCAAGGCGGCGCGGCTTCCGGCCCCTCGATCGCGCCGGGCGAAACCACGCCGAGCGAACCCAGAAGTTCGGGCAACCTCGGCGCTCTGGAAAGATTTGCCGTCAATGCGTTCAGTATCCGGAACGGGACGGTCTCGTATAACGACTTGGGCGCGGGCGGCGAGCCGCTTGCGGTCACGGCGATCGACTTCGACGTGAGCCACTTCAGTGCCACGAGCCGTTTCGATATCGCGGGCAAGATGGCCGCCCTCGACAGCGATCAGAACGTGACGCTCTCAGGCGAAATCGGTCCGCTGGTGAGCGACGGCAAGCTCGACGCCGGCGCTGTTCCGATCGATCTGGAGGCGACGATCGGTCCGCTGGTGCTGGAGCGATTGCGGCGCGTGGAACGGCTAGCGCGATCGATACCGCAGCCGCTCGCGATATCCGACGTTGTTCAGGTCAAAGCCAAAATTACCGGCGTTGCAGACTCGCTGAAGTTCGAGTTGGCTTCCGATCTAGGCACTCCCCGCGTCATCTACACCGGCATACTGGACAAGCCCGCCGGCGTTCCGCTCAGGATCTCAATCGCCGGATCGCGAGACCACGGAGTGGTCGCCGTCGGCATCGTAAACCTGACGATAGCGGCCCTCGAGCTCAAGGTCGGAAGTCCCGGTATCGGCCGGGGTGTCGTGCAGGCGCGCCTCGATTCCAACCGGTTCGACCTCGGGTCGGTCGTGAAGACCCTGCCCGCAGCCGCGGCCTACAGCGTGGCGGGCGATGCCGAGATTCACGCCGACATGAGAGTAGAGCTCGCCGCACCTCGTGCTCGTCCCACTGCCTGGCGGGCGCAAGCCCGGCGCTCAGCGCATGCAATTCAAGATTGAAGGCCCCCATCTGGAAGCGGATGGAACCGTCGGGCTTTCGGGCGTGGCATTCAGGCCCGAAGGCGGCGCGATTCCTGCGCTCACTAACCTGACCGGCAACATTCGCCTGACCGGCAACGGCGCCGCGATCGGGCCCGCGAGCTTCGATCTGGGCTCGGGGCGCGCGAAGCTCCAGGCCGAGGTCGCCTCGTTTGACCCGCTCAAGGGCAAGTTCAGCTTCAGCGACGACCTGCTCAAGCTTGCCGAGATCGTTCCGTCGCGAAAGTCCGGCCATTCCGAGGAGCTTCGCCAGCTATCGGCGAGCGGAACGATGGGCGGAACATTGGCGGCGCCAGAGCTGAACGCCGACGTTACATCGGCGGCGGGCACAGTCTCCAACGTCGAGTACCAGGACCTGGCGGTGGCGGCCTCGTACGCGGACGATCGAATCGATATCCGCTCAGTAAAGTTCAACGCGTTTGGCGGCGCGATCG
This sequence comes from uncultured delta proteobacterium, assembly GCA_963793115.1. GTDB lineage: Bacteria > Desulfobacterota > Binatia > Binatales > Binataceae > CAVVMA01. The sequence continues at coordinate 103,079 of CAWBYV010000027.1, read as the reverse complement.
CCGGGTCCGCCGCGGCCACGATGACCAAGGCTCGCCCGTTCGAGGCCGCGCTCAGGCTCGACAATATCGATCTGGAAAAGGCCCTCGCCTCGCAGAAGGCCAAGGCGGCCGGTACGGTTCGCGGCTCGCTGACCGGACAGATTCAGATCTCAGGCAGCGGTATCCGATTGGGGCAAATCAAGCCGACGCTGCACGGCGGAGGGAAGGCGGTCATTCAGAACGGCAAGCTGGTCGGCGTCAATGTCGCCGCGCAGGCGATGAAGAAGACGAAGCAAATTCCCGGCGTGGGCGACCTCGTCACCCCCGACATTATCGCGCGCCACCCGGAGTTGTTCGCCTCGCCCGACACCGACATCCGGCAAGCCAGCCTGAGCTTCACGATCGAGGGGCCGAAGATCGTTTCGCACGATATCGCCATCGAGTCCCCTGATTACAAGATCCTCGGCGACGGAAGTTTCGACGCCGACAAGAACATCGACCTGAAGGCCAGGCTGGTCATCGTCAAGGAGCTCAGCGGCGAGCTCGAAGCGAACCAGCATGCCGTCGCGATCCTGGCCAACAAGAACGGCGAGATCGAGATTCCGGTTCAGATCGTCGGCACGTTACCCAAGCCGGATGTTCTTCCCGATATCCAGGCGATGGTCGAGACCGCGGCGCAGGGCGCGTTCAAGGGGCAGGCCGGCAAGCTGCTCGGCGGTATCCTGGGCAAGAAGGGCAAAGGTGGCCTCGGCGGCATACTCAATGGCGGCTCGGGCTCGCAGCTGGAGAAGCTGTTTCACTAGCGGTAGACCAATAGCGCCGCGACGAAGCCGGCTTCAGAGCGTCACTTGTCGAGGCCGACTTTTTTCAGCAACGCGATAAAGCGCGGCTCGGAACGGAGAGGATCGTAGACCTTATCTTCCTCGAGACCGGTCAGCCACGCCGAGCGGGCCTCGAAAGCCTTCTCCAATCCGTTCAGCGCCCGCTCCTTGTCGCCAAGACCGAGATAGACTATCGCGATGCAGAACGGCGAGACGTATCGTTGCGAAGACAGTCTGATTCAGCTCCGCGATTATCGCCTGGGCCTTGCCGCGCTCGGCTGACGCTGCATAGGCATAGCCCAGCCAGCCCGCGACGAAAGGCGGAGAATCCATCGCCCGGGACTTCTCCAGTTCCGGGATCGCCTCGTTGAACTTGCCTGCCTGAATGTCGATCCACCCGAGATAAAATTGAGCGTAGTAGAAGTTTGGATCCAGATCCAATGCCTTGCGGACCTGCTCCTTCGCCGCTTCGTACTTCGTCTGCCAGGCAAGCGCCATGGCCATATCGATCGGGACGTTAGGCGAGAGAGGATCGAGTTCGGTCGCGCGCTTGGACTCAGCCACGGCGTCATCGAGCCGCCCGTGATTCGCCAAAGCAAAGCTATACACGTCGTGGGCAAACGCGTAGCTGGGATTGAGCGCGATCGCGCGGCGAAATTCGCTCTCGGCTCCCGCCCAATCGAGATCGTACCACAACTTAACCTCAGCTAGCGCAGTGTGAGCCTCGGCGAGGCTGTCATCCAACTGCAAAGCTTTTTCGGCCGCCGCCTTTGCCTTTGGCACCACTTCGTTAGCGGGGGAAAAAAAGTCGTCACCCCACATGTAGGCGTCGGCCACTCCCGAATAAGCTGGCGCGAAGTCTGGATCCACCTTGATCGCCTGGTCGAATTGCTCCATCGCCTTCTTGACTCTTTCGTCGGTCGGTTCATTCAAGAAGTAGCGGCCCTTCAGATAAGCCTCGTGCGCCTGCGGATTGACCGGGCGCGCGTTGGCGAAGCCCGCCTGCTCACCCGGCGTCAGCTCGATATTGATTTGGTGGGCGATCGCCAAGGCCAACTCGTCCTGCAAAGCGAGCACGTCGCGGGAGTTACGCTCGTAGCTGTCCGCCCACAGATGCTTGTCCGCCGGCGCATCGATCAACTGGGCGGTGATCCGCACCTTGTCGCCCGAACGCACCACGGAGCCTTCCACCACCGCATCGACGCTGAGCGCTTTGGCGATCTCGGGCGTCGGCGGCCGGTGCGCACCCTTGAATTGCATCACCGAACCGCGCGAGATCACTCGCAGCGCGCTGATCTTCGCAAGGTCGGTGGTCAGCTCGTCGGTCATGCCGTCGGCGAAATACTCCTGCGCGGGATCGCCCGAGAAATTGTCGAGCGGCAGGACAGCGATCGAACGGATGACCCGCGCCTGGATGGCAGGCGGTGGAGCGGAACTCGGAGCGGATGAACGCCATCTCCCGATGCCATAGGCAAGCGCCGCGATGAGCAGCACGGCAACGCCGGCCGCGAGCGCGCGACCCGCCCATCGTGCCTTGGTACGCGGCTGCTCGGGAAGCGTGGCCGCTGTCAGAGCGTAGACGCGAATCGGCCGATCGACGTTCTTGAGCCGCTTCTCGCCCAGGTCTTTGACCCGCATCTCGGGCTTGTTGCGGACATCTTCGTACACGCGCTCCGAGATGCAGATGCCGCCGGGCTCGGCCAGTGCGTGGATTCGCGAGGCGACGTTCACCCCGTCGCCCAGCACGGTGTTGTCCGCGAACAGCACGTCGCCGACGTGAATCCCGATGCGCAGACGCAGACTCGGGGTCGTCTTTCAGAGTGGTTTGCAGCTCGCGCGCGCAGTTAACCGCATCGACCGCACTGTGGAAGCTCGACAGCGTGCCGTCGCCAATCTCGCCGATCAGCCGTCCGTTGAATTTCGGGAGTATCGAGCGCAGGTATTGGCGATGGTCGCGGATAGCCTGCACGCCCTTTTGCTCGTCGCGCCCCATGATCGCGGTGTAGCCGACCACGTCGCTGAACATGATCGCGGCGAGCTCGCGCGTCGGACTTGCGCCCGGTGTGTCGGATGAAGTCGCCACTGGCCGCCCTCACTCGCAGTCTAGTCCCAATCCGGTTGCGCGCCAGAGCGCCGGTTCTTCAACCAAATCGGCAGCTTCTACAAATTCAACTGCACGACCGTGGCGCCGGCGCCGCCCCGATGCGGGTCGGCCTCGTGGAACGCCGCGCAGTACGGCGAGGTCCCCAGGTATTCGTGCACGGCCTTCTTGAGCGCGCCGGAGCCGATTCCATGCACGACGCGCACCTCCGAGCGATTGGTCAGGTAGGCCTGGTCGAGGAATTCCTCGAGCTTGCGTAGCGCCTCCGTCGCGCGCATCCCGATCAGGATCAACTCCTCGCGCTCGGCGTGCTCGGCGGTCGTCACGGTTACTTTCGGAGCGCGCGTCGCGGGCGGCTGCCGGGCTGCACGGCGCAACCGATCGGGCGCGACCTCGATTCGCATCCCGCCGCGTGCGATCACCGCCTTGCCCGCTTCCAGCACCAGCAGCTCGCCGCGGATATCGCCCAGCTCGACTTCATCGCCAACCTTGAGCGGCTCTTGCTCCGCCGGCTGCGCCGGTGGCGGCGGCGGAGGCGCAATCTCCTCGAGCTCTGTCTGCGCCTCGGCGACGAAGCGGCTGAGATCGCGCTGCGATTTCGTTTTGGCCTTGAGTTCCTCCAGCAGCGCGCCGCCCTCGCGACGCAGCTTCTCGATCAAGCCGGCCGATTCGGCGCGGATCCGGGCGCGGTCGGCGGCGAGCTTGTGACGCGCCTGCTCGGCTTGTTCCGCTGCGGTGCGCTGAAGCTCGTCGAGTGCAGCCTCGCGCGCGCGCAGTTCCTCGATTCGGTGCCTCGAGCTGCGGCCCGCTCGGCCTCCAGCCGCTGGAGTGCCTGCTCGAGATCGACGCTTCCAGCCGGTCGCGCTTCCTCAGCAGCGCTGATGATCTCCTCGGGCAGCCCAAGCCGGCGCGCCACCGCCAGTCCATAGCTCTGCCCGATCGTATGGGGCTTGAGCCGGTAGAGCGGCGCCAGGCGCTCGGGATCGAAGTCAACCGCCGCCGCCTCAAATCCGCGCGCGCGAATAGGCGTGCAGCTTGACCGCCGTGGAATGGGTCGCGATCGCGACCAGGCATCGGCGGGCCGCAAGATAGTTCATCAGCCCGATCGTCAGCGCCGCGCCCTCGGCCGGATCGGTGCCGGCGCCGGGTTCGTCGAGGATTATCAGCGCCGGCTCGTCGAGCGATCGGATGATCTCGCGCAGATTCACGATGTGCGCGGCGAAGCTCGACAGGTTGGCCTCGATCGATTGTTCGTCGCCGATATCGGCGAAACACGCTGCGAAACACCGTCATGCGGCTGCCGCGATGCGCCGGAATCAGCATCCCGGCCTGCGCCATCAGCGCGAACAGGCCGATCGTCTTGAGCGCGACGGTCTTGCCGCCGGTGTTGGGGCCCGAGATCACGATTCCGCGCTGTCCGGCGCGGATGCTCACATCGATCGGCACCACCTCGCGCCCGCTCGGCGATCAGCAGCGGATGGCGCGCGTCGAGCAGCTCGAGCGCGCCGTCGGCGATCTCCGGTTCGATCGCGTCCATAGCGCTCGGCGAAGATCGCGCGCGCGTTGAGCGCGTCGAGCGCGACCATCGCGTCGAACGTGATCCGCAAGCTCGCGCGCGTAGCCGCGCACCATCGCCGTCAGCTGCCGCCAGCATGCGGCGCTCCTCGGCTTCGGCCTCGCGCTCGAGCATCATCAGGCGGTTGTTCAGCTCGACCGCCCACATCGGCTCGACGAACAGCGTCTCGCCCGAGACCGAACGGTCCTGCACGATCCCCTCGAGACTTCTCCGCGTAATTGAGCTTGAGCGGCAGGACGAAGCGGCGGTTGCGCACCGTGACGACGTGGTCGGAGACGAACGGCTCCATCCCGCGCGCGTTGAGCGTGCGCGCCAGCCGCGCCTCCAGTTCGACGCGCTCCTCGCGCAGCCGATTGCGCAGCCGCTTCAAGCCGGGACTGGCGTCGTCGAGCAGGCCGCCGTCGTCGCGCGAGCGCGGCTCAGCATCGCGTCGGCCAGTTCCTTGGGCGCGACCAGATTGTGCGCGAGCGCGGCGAGGTGGGAGAAGGGCTCGACCCGCGAGCGCATGAAGCCCGTCGACCTGGCGGGCCGCCAGCACGAACTCGCGTATCCGCGACCAGCGACGGGCCCGTCGAGCACCGCGCCGTTCGCGCGCCGCGACCAGATCAGAACCGGCGCTGGTCGACGAACTCCCGATCGGCAGCGCGCCGGCGTGCGCGCGCAACTCGGCCATCTCGGCGGTGGCCGCAGCCGCTCGCGCACTTCGTCGGCATCGGTAGACGGTCTCAGCTCGCCGATCGCCGCGCGCCCGGCTCGGAGACCGCATGAGCCGCCGACCAAGCCGAGCACCTTGTCGAATTCCAGCGCTTTCAGATCGCGTTCACGCATCGTGAATAACCGGTCGCCGGCCGGATTTCGCGCCGCGCCGGTCCTTCAGGCTAATATCTAGCGCAGGCTAATATCCAGCGAATCGAGCACGGACGGCAAGAAGCCACGATGGAGCGAATCGAATCGCGGATCAATACCTCGAGCGCCGAGTTCGGCCACAATCGCAGCTGATGGCCGAGGCGGCGGTGAAGCGGCTGCGCGCCGATATCGATCGCGATTCGCGCCTGGGCGGCCCGAGCCAGCGCGCCAGCGCCACCTCGAGCGCGGCAAGCTGCTGGTGCGCGATCGCGTCAAGCGGCTGCTCGATCCGCAACAGCTCCGTTCCTCGAGCTTTCGATCGCTGGCCGGCATGCGGGATGTACGACGACGACGCGCCCGCGGCCGGTATCGTCACCGGGATCGGCCGGGTTCACGGGCGCGAAGTGATGGTCGTCGCCAACGACGCCACCGTCAAGGGCGGCACCTACTATCCGATCACGGTCACGAAGCATCTGCGCGCCCAGGAGATCGCGATGGAAAACCGGCTGCCGTGCGTCTACCTGGTCGATTCCGGGCGGCGCGTTCCTGCCGCTGCAGGCCGAGGTCTTCCCCGATCGCGATCACTTCGGCCGGATCTTCTACAACCAGGCGCGGATGTCGGCGCTCGGCATCCCGCAGGTCGCGGTCGTGATGGGCTCGTGCACGGCGGGCGGCGCCTACGTGCCGGCGATGTGCGACGAGAACGTCATCGTGCAAGGACCAGGGCACGATTTTCCTCGCCGGGCCGCCGCTGGTGCGCGCCGCGACGGGCGAGGAAGTCACGCGCCGAGGAGCTTGGGCGGCGGCGACGTCCACACGCGCCTCTCGGGAGTCAGCGACCATCTGGCCGACGACGACGAGCACGCGCTGGAAATCGCGCGCTCGATGCTCGTCGAATCTCGGCCCGCGCCCATCTGCGACGATCGCTGCACCGCGACCAGCCCGAAGATCCCTACTACGATCCGGCCGAGCTCTACGGCATCATCCCGGCCGACCCGCGCAAGCCTTACGACGTGCGCGAGGTGATCGCGCGGATCGTCGACGGCAGCCGGATGCACGAGTTCAAGGCGCGCTACGGACCACGCTGGTGACCGGCTTCGCGCGCATCTACGGCTACCCGGTCGGAATCGTCGCCAACAACGGCGTGCTGTTCAGCGAATCGGCGCTCAAGGCAACCCATTTCATCGAGCTCTGCTGCGCGCGCCGGATCCCGATGCTGTTTCTGCAGAACATCACCGGCTTCATGGTCGGCAAACGCTACGAGCAGGGCGGCATCGCGAAGGACGGCGCCAAGATGGTCAACGCGGTCGCCAACGCGCAGGTGCCGAAGTTCACCGTCATCATCGGCGCGTCGCAACGGCGCCGGAAACTACGGAATGTGCGGGCGCGCCTACTCGCCGCGACTGCTCTTCATGTGGCCGAATGCGCGAATCTCGGTGATGGGCGGCGAGCAGGCGGCCAACACTCTGCTGACGGTCAAGCTCGATCAGCTCAAGCGCGCGGGCCAGGCCATGAGCGAGAGCGAGCAGGCCGAGTTCATGCGCCCGACGCTGGAAAAATACGAGCGCGAATCGAGTTGCTACTATTCGAGCGCGCGGCTATGGGACGATGGGGTGCTCGATCCGATCGAGACCCGCGCCGCGCTCGCGCTCGGGATCGCGGCGTCGCTGAACGCGCCGATCCCGGAGTCGTCGGGCTTCGGCGTGTTCCGGATGTGATTCGTGACAGTCGAAAGGCTAAGGAGAATACCATGTCGGACGAAGTGCACGAAGTGAATCAAGTGAAAGAGCAGGAGCCATCGTCAACTGGGCCGTTGGGAGATCTGTATCCGTATCGGAAGCGCTTCAAGAGCTATCCCGCGCTGCCGGCCAAGGGGCGCAAGCGCGCGGACCTCATGAAGGAGCTGAAGACGATCGCCGAAGAGGAAGATGCGGTCTGGCGGACCGGCAAAATCTCCGGAACTTACTACCACGGCGGCAAGGACCATTACGCGTTCCTCAACCGCGTGTTCGCGCTCTTCTCGCATGTCAACCTCCTCCAGCGCGATATCTGTCCGAGCGGCACCAAGTTCGAATCGGAAATTATTTCGATGACGGCGCGGATGCTTCACGGCGACGTCGCCAGGGCCCGCAATCCGCAGGATGAGGTGTGCGGCTCGATCACGTCGGGAGGAACGGAAAGCATCATCCTGCCGATCCTCACCTATCGCGACCGGGCGCGCGCCGAGAAAGGAATCACCGAGCCCGAGATGGTCGTGCCGGACACGATTCACCCTGCGTTCAGCAAGGGCGCGCATTACTTCGGGGTCAAATTGATCAGAGTGCCGGTCGGCGAGGACTATCTCGCGAACGTCGAGGCGATGCGCCGCCAGATCACGAAGAACACCATCGCGATCGCCGGCTCCGCCGCGAACTACCCGCACGGGCTGATCGATCCGATCGAAAAGTTGTCGGACCTCGCGCTCGAAGCCGGTGTCGGCCTGCACGTCGACAGTTGCTTCGGCGGCTTCATCCTGCCGTGGATCGAAAAGCTCGGCTACCCGATTCCTGTCTTCGACTTTCGCCTGCCCGGCGTCACCTCGATGTCGTGCGATACGCACAAATGGGGTTTCGGACTGAAGGGCGCGTCGGTGGTGCTCTATCGCAACAAGGCCATCCGCCGCCGCGAGTATTTCTCGATCACCGAATGGCAGGGCGGACTGTATGCGTCGCCCACGATCGCGGGTAGCCGCTCGGCCGGAATCACCGCCTCGACCTGGGCCGCGATGGTCACGATGGGCGAGAGCGGATACTTGAAGGCTGCGCGCAGGATCATGAACGCAGCCGACGCGATCAAGGCCGGCGTCGCGCAGATTCCGGAGCTCACGATCATCGGCGACCCGACCTATTGTATCGCGTTCACGTCGGATGCTGTGGACATCTATCACGTCGCCGACTTCATGGCGGGCAGGGGATGGCGGCTGAACGGGCTTCAGCGTCCGCCGGGCTTTCACATGTGCGTCACGCTGCCGCAGACTGGCCCCGGCCTTGCCGAGCGGTTCGTAGAGGACCTGGCCCAGGGCGTCGCCTACGCCAAGACTCCGCCCGCGACTCCGCCCAGGAGCGGCGCGGTCTACGGCGGCGGATCGACCGGCCTTGATCCGTCGATAATCAACGAGTTCATGCTCGCGTGGCTCGACGCCACCTGCGAGCTGCAGGGAGACTAGGATTTTGACGAGGCTAGGCTTGCGAGTGTGATTTTCATTTGCAGCCGATCGGCAGCCTTCGTTGCACGGCAGGATGAGAAAATCCGCGCTTTGACGAGCTCCGATGGGCGGCATTGGGCATCGCGCCGAACCGCATCAATATCAGCTTGTTAATTCCTCGCCGGTCGTGAGAGTATCGGGCTGGCTGAAGAGTCTTTTCAAGCCGTGGAGCCAAAGGGGTAAGAGCGCCACCCGAGCTACAACTCGGAGGGGGGAAACTAAACGGCAGTTCGCCGCACTGCCTGATCGGCAGCCATCCCGCGATCGCCAAACTGCGCACGCTGATCGAGCGGGTCGCGCCGACCCAGGCGACCGTGCTGATCACCGGCGAGAGCGGCACCGGCAAGGAAGTCGTCGCGCGCGATGATTCACGCGGCCTCGCCGCGGCGCGGGCGGGCGTTCGTCCCGGTCAACTGCGCGGCGATTCCGAACGACCTGCTCGAATCCGAAATGTTCGGCCACGAACGCGGCGCCTTCACCGGCGCCGGCGCGCCCCGACAGGGCCTCTTCAGCACCGCAGAGGGCGGCACGATCTTCCTCGACGAGATCAGCGAGCTGCCGCTCCAGCTGCAGGCCAAGCTGCTGCGCGTGCTCGAAGACCGGCATGGTGCGCCCGGTCGGCTCCGATCGCGCCGCCAAAGTCGACGTGCGCGTGATCGCCGCCAGCAACCGCGACCTGGCCGCGCTGGTCGGCAGGCGGCGCTTTTCGCGAGGATCTCTTCTACCGCCTGCAGGTCGTGCCGATCATCGATCCCGCCGCTGCGCGAGCGCCGCCCGATATCCCGGCCCTGCCCGAGCACTTTCTCGGCTGCGCGAGCGCCCGCCTCGGCCGCGATTTCGCGATCAGCCGCGAGGCGATGGTACACATGTGGTCGTACGACTGGCCCGGCAACGTGCGCGAGCTCGAGAACGTCGTCGAGCGGGTCGCGATCCTGTGCGAGGAGGCGACCATCGACGTGAAGCATCTGCCGCCCAACCTGATCGCCGGCACGGGAATCCAGACGCCGGAGGTCCTGCCCAGTCACGGCGCGATCGATCTGAACGCGATGGTGCGCGAGATGGAGGGCCGTCTGATCAATCAGGCGCTGTGCCGGACCGGTGGCAACAAGCAGGCGGCCGCGCGCCTGCTCGGTCTCAAGCGCACCACCTTCGCGGCCAAGCTCAGGCGATGCGGCGTGATCGCGCCGCCCGAAGGCCCGCACGCGGGCGCAACCAAGCACGATGCCGACCAGTAGCGGGCCCGGCGGCCAGACCGCATGCAGGAAGGCCGCGCGCATCATGGTGGTCGACGACGACGCCGACACGCTGACTATTCTGTCGCATCACCTGAAGCGCGAAGGGTTCGTCGCGATCGAGGCTAACTCGGGCGCCAACTGCCTGCGGATGGTGCGCGAGAACGAAGTTGACGTTATCCTACTCGATCTGATGATGCCGGAGATGGACGGGTTCGACGTTTGCCGGGTGCTCAAGGCGCAAGCCGCCACCGCGGATATCCCGATCATAATGGTCACCGCCCGCGACGATATCGACGCGCGCGCCGAGGCGATGCGCCTTGGGGTGGACGACTTTCTGGCCAAGCCGGTCACCCGCCGGCAACTGGTCGATACGATCACTGCGCAGCTCGACATGATCGCGGCCGCGCGCGCCACCGACGCGGCGCTCAAGCGGCTCCAGAAGAAGCACTGAAGTTCCGAAGCCGTCTGCTCGCTTGATCCGCTGGATCGGGGCAGCACTCCGGCGGATCCGATTCGGCCCGGGCTGCGGCGCAATCTCCGTGCTGCGGTTTGAGATTGCGTTCCACGCCCGCGTTTCGTACACATATTAGCTCGACGAACGCTCGTTCTTCGATTCACGACGAGGAGAGGAGTTGCCTATGGACGGCACGGCCACCAATTCGCCCAGCAATCTGGTTGCAGCGCTCAGTTACCTGCTCTTCTTCGTCACCGGGGTCATATTTCTCTACCTCGAGCCCTACGACAAGGATGAGTACGTGCGCTTTCACGCCCGCCAGTCGATCGCGTTTTCGGTCGCCTGGTTTGCGGCGAACATAATCCTCGGCCTTGGCGCCGGAATTCTTCGTCCGCTGGCGGGCCTGTTCGAAATCGTCCAGTTCGTCGTCAACCTCGGTTTCTTCGGGGTGTGGCTGTTCCTGATGTTCAAGGCCTACTCAGGTGAGAAGTACAAGCTGCCGGTGCTGTCGGATTGGGTCGAAAGCTCTGGCCTGTGAAGGGACTCGCTCTGAGAAACGCGACGCCATGCGGACCTGGATCGCTGTTGGCCGCGCCATCTCGCTCCCGGCAGTGGGGACGAGGAAGCATTCTCTGGCTATTGGTTTCCATGTTCGCGCTGTCGTTGGCGGCGAGCATCGCCTTGGCCGGGGAATCCCCGTTTGCTCCGGCGATTGCGATCGGACCGATCGTTCCTCCCAGATCGATAATGCCGACTCCGCGGCCCACGCCCACGCGGAAGCCAACTCCCACTCCGAGGCCTACTCCAAGGCCCACGCCCACCCGGAAGCCCACGCCGACCCGGAAGCCGACCCCCACTCCGGCGCCCGCTGCGACGCCCAGCGCGGTGCCCACGCTGCTTCCGTTGGGCGATGGAAAAATTAGCTATAAGGGTCCGAGCGTGGGCAATATCTACCTGTGCTCGAACCTCCCGGCCTGGCAAAGGCGGGGCTGCCACCAACGGCCCGTGGATCGAAGGCAAATACTGGGATCCCTCAAAGAAGATTCACGTGCAGGGCAGCGTCAGTTGGCCGAGCGCATCGATCTCATTCGTGATCGATGGCGACCAGCGCGAGGTGATGGGCAACGATCTGCCGCCTCATCCGACCGGAATATTTCCTATTCAGAAGACCGACCCGGCCTACAAGTACGACCAGAATCCCAATTCGATCGGGGCGCAGACCGTCTTGTTCTCGATCCCCAAGGATCCGGTGGTGGCGAGCGCCGACAGTTGCGAGGGAGGACAGGTCGGAATCGCTCTTACCGGGGTCGCGATCTTCAACGGCCTCGACGCGCTGCTCCGCGACGCGGTGGCCCACGAGCTTCAGGATTCTTACAACGGGCATCCCCAGCAATCGAGCGTCTATCACTACCACAATATCTCGGACGCCGTGCTGAAGCTCGGTGTTACGGATTCGCTTGGCAACACGCTCGTCGGGTACGCGTTTGACGGCTTCGGCATCTACGGGCCGGTGGAAAACGGCAAGACCCTGACTAACGCCGATTTGGACGAATGTCATGGCCACACTTCGGAGATCGTGTGGGACGGCGTTGCGCAGCAGATGTATCACTACAACGCGACGGCTGAGTATCCGTATACGGTGGGATGCTACAAAGGCACGCCGGTAGATGTTCCTCCGCTGGGTGGCACGCACTAGAGGCCCCGGTGCGACGATCGCGCCGAGCATCTTGATCCCGCGCCGATGACGACCTGAATGAAGACCCGAATCGCGGTTGGGCTGGTCCTCGCAATTCTAGCCTTGGCAATTGTCGCCTTGTGCGGGACGTCATTTGCCGGGGATCCAAGCAGCGGGACCCCGGCCGGAGATTCGCCGGATTCGGCGGCGGGAGATTTCAACCGGGGAGTCTATTATAAGAACAAGCTCGAGCTCTCGTTCGATACCGGATGCCTCTTCTACAATACGCCGCTGATCCTCGAACCTATTGTCGGAGAAAAGTTTCAGCGTCAGCCTGGAGTGCCCAACTACACTCTGGTTCCCATGATTTTCTCTCTCCGCTGGCATCTATACGACATAAGGGGTAGGTCGTTCTGGCGCGGCAACACGGACCTGACTTTGGGCGGGTCTTACACGGCGATTACCCAGGGGCCTGAGTCCTACTACGCCGCCCTAATGGGGGGGGTACGATACAACTTCGTCCAGCCGAATTGGAGAATAGTTCCCTACCTGGAACTACACGCCGGCCTCGGATTCACCGACGCAGCGCAACCGTATGAGGTGGCGCATCACGAGCCTGATCGGCCAGGGCCAGGACTTTACGTTCACTTTCGCAATAGGCAGCGGAGTGAGATACAACTTCAATCCCCGTTACAGCATTTCGATGGGCGCGGCGTTCATGCACATATCGAATGCCTATCTGTCCGAGCCGAAGTATTATAATCATGGTGTCAACGTGGTCGGGCCGACCTTCGGATTCAACTTCGCGCTTTAGCAGGGTGCGGCAACACGGACAATCCAGCGAGGTGAAAAAGTGATCGCGACGAGTCCATTCGGCAAAACGGGACATCAGAGCACGCGCGCGATCTTCGGCGCCGCCGCTTTGGGCGGGATGGAGCAGCAGAAGGCCGATCGCGTGCTCGACATTCTGCTCGAATACGGCATCAATCACATCGATACCGCCGCTTCCTACGGCGATTCGGAGTTGAGGATCGGCCCCTGGATGCGGGAGCATCGCCGGGCGCTTCTTTCTCGCCAGCAAGACCGGCGATCGCACCTACGCGGCAGCGCGCGCCAGTCTCCATCGCTCGCTCGAGCGGCTGTGCGTCGATCACCTGGATTTGATCCAGTTGCACAATCTTGTCGATGAGAACGAATGGGCCACGGCACTGGGACCGGGCGGAGCGCTCGAAGCGCTGGTGGAAGCGCGTTCGCAGGGGCTGGTCCGTTTCATCGGAGTGACCGGTCACGGGACGCGGGTCGCCGCGATGCACCTGCGAAGCCTCGAACGGTTCGCCTTCGACTCGGTGCTGTTTCCATACAACTTCACGATGATGGGAATCGGCCAGTACGCTGCCGATGTCGAGGCGCTGCTGAAGGTTTGCGATGCGCGCGGTGTCGCGACCCAGACGATCAAGTCGGTTGCGCGCCGGCGATGGCAAAACGGCGGCGAGCGCAAATTCAGTTGGTACGAGCCGCTTCGCGATCGCGACGCGATCCGCCGGAGCGTCCACTTCGTGCTGAGCCGGCCCGGACTGTTCCTGAACACCTCGAGCGACGCGACCATCCTGCGTGACATCCTCGGTCCGGCCGGCGAAAAGGCGCAAGCGCCTTCCCGAGCCGAGCTCGAGGCCGACGTCGCGCGCTACGCGATGGAGCCGCTGTTCATTCCCGGCGTTTCGGACGCCATCTGAGGAGGCGCACTCATGGCAGACGCGGCCGGCCGTCTGGCCGGTAAGGTCGCTCTGATCGTCGGCGGCGGCGCCGACGGACCACCCCTGGAGACAGAGAAGATCTCAATCGGCAACGGCCGCGCGACCGCGATCCTGTGCGCGCGCGAGGGTGCCTCGGTCGTGGTCGCAGATCTTTCGCTCGCGCTCGCCAGGGAGACCGCCGACTTCATCCGCGCCGAGGGCCATCCGGCCGAGGCGGTCGAAGCCGACGTTGGCAAGGAGGAATCGTGCCGCGCCGCGGTGCAGGCCGCGCTGAGCTTCTTCGGCGCGCTTCACCTGATGGTCAACAACGTCGGCATCGCGATCGGCGGCAGCCTCACCCAAACCACTACCGAGCAATTCGACAAGATGTTCCAGGTCAATCTGCGCGGCCAGTTCCTGATGATGCGCTATGCCGTGCCGGAAATCGCGAAGTCCGGCGGCGGCGCGATCGTCAATGTGTCGTCGCTGGCGGCGCTCAGGAGCAACCGGATGATCTCCTACGAAGCGACCAAGGCGGCGATCCTCGGGCTCTCGCGGTCGGCCGCGATGTCGCACGCGCGCGACAAGATCCGCGTCAACACGATCCTGCCCGGGTTGATCAACTCGTCGATGGTGCGCCGGTGGCTGGCGATCGCGAGGCGCTGGTGGCGCCGCGAATACCGATGCGCCTGGCAGGGGACGCCGTGGGAAGTCGCGAGCGCGATCGTCTTTCTGCTCTCCGACGAAGCCTCGTATATCACGGGCACGGAGCTCGATTGTTGACGGCGGTCTGAGCGCGAGCTGACGGGTTTCGGTAGTGGGAGTTTTGACAGCACGGGCCGGCACGCAGGCCGGCCCTACCCAATGTAGGAGCTTCATTCAGGGTAGTGGCCGGCGTCCCTGCCGGCCATCCGACTCCAAAACCGCCTACTGCCAGGGTTTGAGCCGCCTCGCGCAATCCGCGTAGAATTGCTCTGACGAACGCCATGCCAATCGACTACATACCGTGGACGCGCGAACTGTATAGGGACTACGCGCACTATCGATGGGTCGTCAACGAAACCATCCCCTGGACGCCGCTTAAGAAGCCGATCGCGCGATGCAAGCTCGCGCTGATGACGTTGGGTGGAATTATGTATCGCGATCAGCCGCGGTTCCATCGCGAGGACGCTTCGTACCGGCGAATCCCGAAAGATGCGCGGCCGTCGGATCTCAGTGTCTGGCACTTCGGCTATCCGACCGCCGACGCCGAGGCCGATCCGAATTGCGTGTTTCCGCTCGAGCGCTTGCGCGAGTTCGAGGCGGAGCGCGTTATCGGCGAACTTTCCGATCCGGCCTTCAGCTTCATGGGCGGAATCTACTCGGCGCGCAAGGTGCGCGATGAGCTGGCGCCGAAAATCGCCGATGAGCTGCGCGCCGCGAACGTCGAGGCGTTCTACCTGGTGCCTGCCTGACCCGTGTGCCATCAGTCCGTTGGACTGATAGCAAGAGTGGTTGAGGAAGCCGGAATCCCGACGCTCACGATGACCTCGGCGCTCGACATCACACGGGCCGTGAAACCGCCGCGGGCGGTGTTCGTGAACTTCCCGCTCGGCCATCAGACCGGCAAACCGCATCAGCCGGATTTGCAGCGCCGGATAGTCCGCGACGCGCTGCGCGCGTTCGAGACCATCGCGCAGCCGGGCGAAATCGTGAAGCTGCCCTACGTATGGGATCCGAACGATCGCGCCTGGGAGGAGACCGACTACACTCCCGGCTTCATGCCCGCGCGCCCGAGCCGCGAGGCCGCCGACCAAATCGAAGCCGAGCGCTTGGCAAAGTACCGGAAGCGATAGCCGGTTGGCCCGCCCCTGGAGCGGGGGGTTGGCATCCGGCCCCGACTGCAATAGGTAGAGTCTACGTACGGGCATAGAAGGAGCGGCTCATGATGCACGGAATCCATTGGCTGGCACTCATTACGGTCCTGGCGTTGATCGAATATATGGTGCTGGGCGTGATGGTCGGGCAGGCGCGCGGCCGGTACAAGATCGAAGCGCCCGCCACCACCGGCGATCCGATGTTCGAGCGCTATTTCCGCGTGCATCAGAACACGCTCGAATCGCTGATCGTGTTTATCCCGGCGCTGTGGATTTGCGGCCTCACTCTGAGCAGAGGAGGAGCGGCGCTGCTCGGGCTGTTGTACATTGTCGCGCGAGCGGTCTATGCGCGCGGCTACCTTGCAGACCCGGGCAAGCGAGAGGCGGGCGTGATAATGACCACCGCCGCCAGCGGACTGCTGATTCTCGGCAGCCTCGTCGGCATCATCATCCATTGGTAAGTTGGCCGCGTTCCCGCCTGTAATGAGCGGCTCCGAGAATCGGATGGCCGGCGGGACGCCGGTCCTACTTCTGGAAGCGGTAGCGCCGGCGTCTCGCCGGTGATTATCCGGCCTCTGCGCCGGTGGCGACCGTGCCGGGCCTCTTCGCAAAGTCGCGCCTTGCGCTCGGCACGGGCCGAATCGAGGCCGGGGCTACCATCGATGGGCGAGGCCGGGGAGGACCGCGTCAGGATCGCCGGCGAAGAAGGCGCGCAGCGCTGCGCAGGCTTCTTCGGGCGTCGCGGTCACGCTCAAGCATCGATAGTCATCCTCCAGCACGGTCATGTTCCGTAGCCAGCTATTGAGGACGCTGCGCCATTGCGGACCGACGAGGACCAGCGGCCGCTCCGCAAACATCCGGAGCGACAACTTCTGCCAGGCGAACGTCATCTCGGCCAGCGTGCCCATTCCGCCGCCCATCGCGACCCATCCGTCGGCGCGATCGATCAGCCATCGAAAGCGTTCGTAGAAATTCGCCGCGCGGATTTCGTCCATCACGTAGGGATTGGCGCGGTCCTCGAAGGCCTTCATCGTGATCCCCAGCACTCGCGCGCCCGCATCGTGAGCCCCCCGGCTCACCGCTTCCATCACGCCAGTGTAGCCACCCGTCATGACGTCGAAGCCGTTGGCGGCGAGCGCGCGGCCCATCTTCAATCCCTCGCTGAAGAGCGGGGTTCCGCGGGATACGCGCGAGCTTCCGAAGACCGATATCAGCGGACGCGTTCTGCGTCGCGGATCGAATGCCGTGGGCGCCTTGTGACGGCGACCGTTGGCGCCGTCACGCTGGTGGTTTGCGGGAGAGAGACCGTTCGCGCTGATTGCCCCCTGCCTGCCGGATAGCTTTGCCATCGGTGGTCGAACCTCGGCAAAGGGGCGTAATTCTTAAGGCCAGCCGCCTTTGCATCGAAATTTTATTCCCGCCGCCGCACTATGTCAGCATCGGTTCCGGCTATCGCGCGCATATTTACGCCCTGGAGCCAACCGATTACAGTCGGAGTCTCATCACTCACGGATCACGGAGGAACTGGCATGGCCGAGGAACGCAAAGGCGCCATAACGATGAGAGGAAATCCGATGACGCTGGTCGGGCCGGAGATCAAGCCGGGACAGAAGGCCCCGAGCTTTACGGCGATCGGGGAGGGTCTCGCTCAGGTCAGCTCGACCAGTTCAAGGGCAAGGTGAAAATTATTGTCGACAGTGCCATCGGTGGATACGCCGGTCTGCGACGTCGAGACTCGCCGCTTCAATGAAGAAGCCGGGAAACTTCCCGGCGACGTGCAAATCGCTGACCATCTCGATGGATTTGCCGTTCGCGCAGGCGCGATGGTGCGGCGCGGCGGGCGTGGACAAGGTTACGATGCTCAGCGACTACCAGCGCGGCGACTTCGGCGAGAAGTACGGCGCGATGATCAAGGAAATCCATCTGCTGGCGCGGGCGGTCTTCGTGCTCGACAAAAACGACACGGTGACCCATGTCGAGTACGTCAAGGAAGTGGCCAACCAGCCCGACTACGAAGCCGTGCTCGCGGCGGCGCGTAAAGCCGCCGCCTGAACAGACGGCGATGCGATAGCGCCGGCCGCTTACCCATGGCTTCCGCAGACAGGCACGCATTCGCATCGCCACTGCGGCGTGGCGTCTACGAGGCGATTTTTCGCCGCCGCGATATGCGGGAGTTCCTGGCGATCCGGTTCCGGACGAAATCCTGGCGCGCGTGCTGATCGCGGCCCATCACGCGGCCAGCGTCGGCTTCACCCAGCCGTGGGACTTCGTCATCGTGCGCGATCTGGAGCGCCGGCGCGAAGTCCGGCGGGTCTTCGATCAGCGAGCGTGAGCGCAATGCCGCGCAGTTCACCGGCGCGCGCCGCGAAAAATTTCTCTCGCTGAAGCTCGAGGGAATTCTCGAAGCCCCGCTCAACCTGATCGTCACCTGCGAGCCTGACCGCTTCGGTCCCGGCGTGCTGGGCAAAGTCAGCATCGGCGACGTGGAGATCTATTCGGCCTGTCTGGCGGTGGAGAACCTCTGGCTGGCTGCGCGCGCGGAGGGACTCGGCGTCGGATGGGTCAGTATCGTGCGCAACGACGCGCTGCGAAAGATCTTCGCGATTCCCGAGAGCATCATTCCCGTCGCCTACCTCTGCATCGGCTACGTGAAGGACTTTCCCGACCGTCCGATACTGGAGAGCGCGGAATGGGCCAGGCGCCTGCCGCCCCGCACGCTGCTCCATTTCGATTCATGGGCCGCGCGCGACGGCTGCGCCGATCCGTTGATCGAAGCAATCGAGGACGGCGGCATCTGGCGCGAGATCTTCTCCGAGATCTTTCCCGAAATCCTTCCAATGATTTCGCCGCCGAATCGCTGATCGCAAATGAGCCTGCTCGATTCGACGCTCGCGGCGATAAGTCCTGCCGGCGAGGACGCATCCAACGCGGCGCTGGCGCGGCTCAATTCGCTCACCAAGCCGCCCGGAAGCCTCGGCCGCCTTGAGGAGATCGTGCGCCGCTACGCCGCGATTCGCCGTGACCCGACGGCGCGATGGGGTGGCGGAACGATCGCGGTGTTCGTCGCGGATCACGGCGTTGCCGATGAGGGCGTCAGCGCCTATCCCAAGGCGGTCACGGTCCAGATGCTCCGCAATATCGCGCAAGGCGGCGCAGCGATAAGCGTGCTCGCGCGCCACTTCGGCTTCGGGCTTGAAGTGATCAACGTCGGCGTCGAGACCGACACCAGCGCCGATCCGATGCCGGGCGTGCGCTATCGGCGGATCGGCGCGGGCACGCGAAACTTTCTGCGCGAGCCCGCGATGCACGGCCGAGGATGCGCGCCGCGCGATCGAGGCCGGAATCGAAGTCGCGCGCGACGCGACGCAGTCCGGCGTGACGATTCTCGGGATCGGCGAGATGGGAATCGCCAACAGCACGTCGGCCGCCGCGCTGCTGTCTGCCACTACCGGCGTGTCTCCCGATCGTATCGCCGGGCGCGGTACCGGGTTGGATGACGCGCGGCTTCGCCACAAGGTAGAGGTGATCCGCAGTGCGCTCGCTCTTCACAGTGGCGCGCTTCGCGACCCGCTCGCGCGTCTCGCCGCGCTCGGCGGATTCGAGATCGCCGCGATGGTTGGCGTGTGCATCGGCGGCGCGGCTCATCACCTGCCGATCGTGGTGGACGGATTCATCGCGACCGCGGCGGCGGCAGTAGCCGATGAGCTTCATCCTACGCTTCGCGAGCACCTGTTCTTCGCGCATCGCTCGGCCGAGGGCGGTCATTCGCTCGCGCTGGAGCACCTGAACGCGCGGCCGATTCTCGACCTGGACATGCGGCTTGGCGAGGGCACCGGCGCGGCGCTCGCGATGTCCGCGATCAGGGCGGCGCTCGAATTGTTCCACAACATGGCGACGTTCGCCGAGCGCCGGGGTCTCACAAAAAATCCAGTGAGCGAACCGGCCGCGCCTGAGCCGCGCGGAGATCGCGCGTCGCGATCGCTCGAGGAGTTGCGCCTCGCACTCGCGTTTCTGACCATCCTGCCAGCCGGCCCGCGCCGCGCCGTCGCGCGCGAGTCGGTCGCCGAATCGTTCGCCTGGTTTCCGATCTGCGGTTTCATGATCGGCGCGGCGCTGGCGGCCGAAGATTGGCTGCTCGGCTTGATGTTCGGGAGCGCGCTCAGATCGATCTTGCCCAGATCGATCCTGATCGTCCTCTCGCTTACCGTGCTGACCGGCGCCGTCCATCTCGATGGCCTCGCCGACACGGCCGACGCACTCGGCGCCGGGCGCGATCGCGAGCGCGCGCTTGCGATTATGCGCGACAGCGCGATCGGCAGCTTCGGCGCGATCGCGTTGTTCTTCGTGCTGGCGCTTAAGACCGTCGCGCTCGCCGCGATCGCGGGGCATGGCCGGAGCGCGGCGCTCTACCTCGCGCCGGGGCTCGCGCGATGGGCGATGGTCACGGTGAGTTGCGGACTTGACTATCTGCGCGCGGAGGGCGCGGGTTCCGCGCTGCTCGAAGCCGATGCGAAGCGCAGTTTCGCGTTCGCATCGATTACGACGCTCGCGGCCGTCTTGATTGTTCCCTCGCGCCGGATGCTCGCCGCGTGCGTTGCGTCTGCGATTGCGGCGCTCGCGCTGCGATCGTTCTACCGCCGATGGCTCGGCGGCGTGACCGGCGACCTGATCGGCACCGCCGGCGAGATTGTGGAAGCGATCGTGCTCGTGGTGATGGCGGCGTAGGCGCGTTCGCGCTCCTACCGCCTCGCCCGCTCAGTTGCGGGAGAGGTCGCCTGGCGCGCAGGTTGAGATGTCTGAGTTCAACCTGCGCGCCAGGCGGGTGAGGGTGCTGCGCCTGCGGCCGGCCGCAGGCTCGGGCGAGGTCAGGTCGAGCCGCGTCACTTCACGCGTAGCGGCAGGCCCGCCACCATCAGGATCACTTCATCGGCTACTTTCGCTACTTTCTGATTCGTCCAGCCGAGCAGATCGCGGAAGCGGCGCGAGGCGGGATTATCCGGCACGATTCCCGCCCCGACTTCATCGGTCACGATCGCGCTCGCGTACGAGGCCTCGCGCAACACCTTGGCCAGCGAGTCCGCCTCGCACAGGACCGCCGTGTCTCCGCTATAGAACGCCATCAGGTTCGACACCCACAGCGTAAGGCAGTCGAGCACTACGATATCGGCGCGGCCCTCGAGGCCGGCCAGCGCGGCGACGACGTTGAGCGGCTCCTCGACGGTCTCGAATGCCGGCGCACGGGTCGCGCGATGGTGCTCGATGCGCGCGCGCATCTCGTCATCGAGCGCCTGCGCCGTGGCGACGAATATGCGGCGAGGACCGCGATGCGCGATCGCGCGCTCGATCGCGTATCCGCTTTTGCCGCTACGCGCGCCGCCCGTGATCAGCGTGATCGATCCCATCGGAATTTCTCCATCGCAGTTCGGAGCTACTACGCGCCGAGAATGGTCACACTTGGCACCGGCTGCGATAAGCGGAGTCAGGAGACGGCCACCTTCTTGCGCTCATCGAACAGCCCGAGCTGATGGGCTCTGCGCTTGGGACCCAGGTCCAGAAGAGTGGCGATCCGATCCGCTGGCACCCTGCCCAGTTCGCTCGGCTCCCACTTGTGGAGCCCGCCGCCGTAAGTTCGGGCCTGATCAAGCACGCTTGCCGGCTTCATGGTCCTCAAGGTCTCCCACACCTTGCGGAGCAAGGTCGCGTCGCTTCGTAACGGTCCGGCGAGGAGGGCTGTGGGGTAAAGGAGTAAGTATACATTCGGCGCTGTCGCGCGCGAATGATTGAGTATGAACCGAAAGGGTCGGCCGTGGTCCGGGCCACCGCGGCCCATATAGGTGCATAGAAATTGGGCGGGCGGCCTCTGCTCCTGGGAGTACCAAGGCGAGCGGTGCCGGCACAAGTATCGTTGCGCAACCGTTTTCTTCTTCCCTTCCTGCAGGTAGCTCCACAGAGATGAGTACCGCTCGCGCAGCTCGTTTTCCTCGACGGGGCAGTCTAGGAGGAACAGAACGCGCGCGGTCCTCGGGAGCCCGTGTTCGTCCGCGGAAATCTCGTCTCCTTCGATGTGGCGGGAGCTGGGCAGAATTGGCTTGAAAAACTTCCAAGGCAATTTGTGCTGCTCAATTTGCGCCCGTGTCAAAATGAAAAAGCTGTTGTCGCCAGTGGCGAGGCCCCGCTTGATCGTGAAGAAATCGGCCAGTGTGTAACGTGTTTCTGGTTTTTCATCGAGCGAGAACGGAGGACGCGGCCAGCGCAACCGTTCGCGAAGGATGCTCGCCGGCACCGAACACGCCACCGCCGGCCGCAGCACGCTGCCTCCGAAAGTAAACCCTACCGCGTGGTCCGCGGGCGGCGGGGCCTTGCGAAAGAACAACACGGCTGATGAAACAAGCGCGTCACCAAATTGGACGTCGCTGGGATCAAACAAATGGGCGCGCTCAAGGATGACGCGGTTGAGGAGGTATTCTCGCACTTGCTGGCCGTAGTTCACCTCCATGAACTCGCTCGGGATAAGCCATGCTGCAACGCCGTTCTCAGCCATCCAGGCATGCGCTAGTAGGAGAAAGTAACAATGCAGTCCCGCCAAGCCGGAGAGCCGGCCTGACGAAGCGCCAAGGAGCGCACGTTGCAGTCGGGTCTTTTGCTCCTTGGACAAGTGATGATGGCGAGAATAGGGCGGATTGCAGACAAGCAGGTTGAACTTTTCGGACTCTGCGTCCGGTGGCTGTATCTGAGTGAAGTCGCCGATAGACATTTGTAGTCCCGTATCACCCCAGAGATCTCTCGCGGGCGCGGCGTAGTGCGGATCGATTTCGACTCCTCGTGCGGCAGCGATCCGGTCGCGCTCTGCCGACCGCAGCAGCGCGGAAAAGAAGGTCCCAGTGTTGAAGCCGGGCTCGAGAAATCGGATATCGCTGCCCTTCGGCATCAACTTCAGAGCAGCGGATACAATTTCCGCCGCGAGATCCGGTGGCGTAGAAAACTGCCCCAACTCGTTCCTTTTCTCCTGAGTCTTTGTGGCATCGAGACCTGTCTGAAGGCCCAGCCGTAGGGCCTCAAGGGTTTTCATTTCGTGGGTAGCACGCATGTTCTTTCACAAGCCGAGGCCGGCGAAGTCGTCGATCCGGTGCTCCCAAATCCAGTCGATCCCCTCGGAGGCCTCATAGCCCAGATACCCGGCGTCGAAATAGCCGCACAAAAAGAGGACGTAGGTGAGCTTGCCGCCGAAGGTGGCCTTGAGCTGGTTCATCTTCTGCGCCTCTTCCTTTCGGCGCTTGTTCACGTTCGTAAAATCACCTGCAGACTTGGCTTCGACGCATACCGGGAGGTCCGCGGGCCGGGCAGCCTTGCGCATGATCGCTACGTCGACGGGAATGTTTACCGTTTTGGCTGGGGCTTTAGTGAGCGTCACGGGCACATTGACGCGGAATGCATAGGTGCCCGGAGTCATGGTGTTGAATCTGATGGCGCTGCCAGCAGCGGCTCTTTTGTAGCCGCGAGCGTCGAGCCATGCGGCGATTGCTCTCAATTGGCGCGATTCCTGCTCGTTCCGAATTATCGGATCTGCGGTCGCGCCGCACAACCGATCCGCGACTATTGTCGAGGCCCGATGCAACTGCGCGCGCGTCGGAGTGCCCGCAGTCTCAAGCCACGTAAGGATGTCCCGGTCTGCCAGCTTCCGGATGATGGTACCGATGCTCTTAAATTCGGCGTCGAGCTGTTTCTCGGAGAGCCCCGGCGGCACTTTGCCGTCTTTCTCCATGCGCTCGACCAAGTTCTTGGACAGTTTCGCGAGACCGATCAGCCGGTCGCGCGCCAAGGGTGGGCAAGTGCACATGCGCAGCGTGGGTAGCGCGCCAGGATTCGCCCGCAGTATCTCCGGCCTGATGTTGCGCAGGTTCTCTGTAGCCCGGAGGGTCGCTTCCACGTCTTGTGTCACTTTGAGCTGGTGTCTCGGAAGGCTTTGGGGGCGAACTTCATAAACCATTCGTTGTACAGGTCGACGGACCGCGCTACGTCGTTTTTCCAGAGATCCGGTTTGTCGCGATTTATTCCCATATTCTCACGGTAGAGCGCTGAGCCGGTTTTCGACGCATCGACATCAGCTCGGCAAGCCCTTCCTCATAGAGCTTAGCCCACCGCCCCTTGACTATCCCAACGACCCGGAATATGAATCCCGCTCAACCCGGTGCTCGGGAAGCCGGTTAAAGTCCGGCGCTGCCCCGCAACTGTGTGGGGGGACAACGGCCCATCGTGCCACCGCATCAGCGGGAAGGCGGGCCCGCGGAAGAACCCCAAGCCAGGAGACCGACCGGGAATTTAAGCCGTCGGCCTTCCGCGGGGAGGGTGGCTTCGGGCGCGGCCCGATCGCATCGCGGTCGAGCTTGAAAAACCCGGCCACTGACGCTCGCCAAGACCGGCGCACACGAGGGTGTGTGCATGCAGCGAGCGCAATTTTCGCCGTCCCGGTTTCTTCTTTTCCTTTTCATTGGTTCGATCCTCTTGGCCGCCGCGCCGAACGCGATCGCCGCTGATTCGAGCGCGAGCGGCGCTGCCGCCGCGGTGCAGCCGTCAAGCTCGCCGAGCCCGCAGGCTTCACCTACCCAGGCATCACCTAACCAGGCATTTGGGGCCGCCCAGCTCCCGCCGATCGTGGTGACGGCTACGCGCGTCGAGCAGCCGCTCAGCGAGATCGGCACCACGGTCACGGTCGTCGATCAGAGCCAGATCCAATCGCAGAAGATCGCTCAGGTGAACGACGTGCTGAGCCAGGTGCCTGGAGTCCAGGTGAACCAGGATGGATCGCCGGGCACGATCAGCGAAGTCTTCATCCGCGGCGCCTCACCCGAGCAGACGCTGGTGTTGATCGACGGAGTCGAGGTCAATATGGGCTCCAACGGCGGCTTTGACCTCGCCAATCTGACCACCGACAATCTCGACCGGATTGAAGTGCTGCGCGGTGCGGGCGGCTCGCTCTACGGCTCGCAGGCGGTCGCCGGCGTGATCAACTTCATCACGAAGGAGGGCCAGGGGCCTCCGCAATTCAGCCTGCTATCCGAGGGCGGCAACCGGGCCACGCAGCGCCAGGCCGAGACCTTCAGCGGGTCGGAGGGAAATCTCGGCTACTCGGGCGCGCTGTCATATTTTTCGACCACCGGCTTTCGCCCGATCAATGACAGCTCGGACAACCTGTCCGGTTCGCTTCGCCTCGACTACCATCTGGACGACGAGACCGTCGTGCGCGGCTTCGCGCGCTATACCAGAGCGAACGTCAGCCTGGTCAATTACTCGAACTTTATCGAGCCGATCGATCCCGACGCGCATCAGCGCACCGAGTTCATGCTTTTCAAGGGCGAAATCGAGCGCCGGTTCGGCGATCGGCTCACGATGCGGCTCAATGGGTCGTTCGTGCGCAACGAGGTCCGGCTCAACAACTATCCCGACCCCGGCGACCCGGCGCTCGAATCATCCGACATCCCGGAGGAAATTCGCGCCACGAATCTGGAGGCGGTCTATACATGGCTCAAGGGATTCCGCACGGTGGCCGGTTTCGATTTCAAAGATCGATGGGTCCGCTCGGACGACAACTATGCCGAGCCCGCGTTCCACTTCAGTTCGATTACCGTCTTCCACGCCGAGCGGCAGGAATACGCCGGCTATGTGGAGCAGGAGGTCAGCCTGTTCGACGGCCATCTGCTAGGCACGGGGGGATTCCGCGCCGACGGGAACAGCGACTTCGGACAGGAGGTCAGTCCGGCGTGGTCGGTCGCGATTCCGATCTCGCAAGCCGGCGTCACGATCCGCGGCAGCTACAGCGAAGGGTTTCGCGCTCCCAGCTTCGACGAGTTGTTCTACCCGGATTTTGGAAATCCGAAGCTGGGGCCCGAAGTCTCCAGCGAATACGACGGCGGCGTCACCAAGACGTTTGGCGAGGCGGCCTCTTTCACCGCGACCTATTTTTCACGCCGCGTACACAACCTGATCGTTGCGGTGCCCTGTACCTCGTCTCCCGGATGCGTCACGGCTGCCAATGCCAGTCGAGTGGACGTGCAGGGCGTCGAGCTCGTCCCGAGCCTGCGCATCACGCACGATCTCACGTTCAGCGGAAATTTCACCTATCTCGACGAGACCCATGCGGCGGCGCCGTCGGCGGGTGACGTGAGGCCGGTCCGGGTGCCCAAGTATTCGGCCTCGGCGCTCGCGCAATACATCCACGAGAGCCTTGTCAGGTCGGGCGACACGGCGACGGCGAGTCTGGCCTACACGTTTGTCGGCGATCGCGACGACATAAACCCGGTGACCGACGACATCCAGAACCACGCCGCCTATGATGTGTTCAACGCGGTCGTGTCATATTCGCCGGGAGTCCGATGGAACGGAATCCACGACGAGCAGGTCTATGCTCGCGTGCAAAACCTGTTCGACCGCAACTACTCGCAGTCCTTCGGCTTCAAGGCGCCGCCGATCAATTTCGTCGCGGGCGTGCAGCTCGATTTCTAAAGTGACACCGCGAGCGCGAAACCGGGCGAAGAGCCTGATGATTATGGGCACGGCGTCGGACGTGGGTAAGAGCGTGGTCGTAGCTGCGCTCGGCCGCGCGTTCGCGCGAGCCGGCGTGCGCGTCGCGCCTTTCAAGTCGCAGAACATGTCGAACAATTCATCGGTGTGCGCCGGTGGTGGCGAGATCGGGCGCGCGCAGGCGATGCAGGCCGAAGCGTGCGGGTTGGCGCCCACGCTCGACATGAATCCGGTGCTGCTTAAGCCCGAGACCGACGCCGGATGCCAGGTCGTCATTCGCGGCCGCGCCCGGTTTCAGATGGGCGCGCGCGACTATGATCGCTATCGGCGCGAGGCGTGGCCCGAAATCGTGGCGAGCTATGCAAGACTCGCGGCAGAGTTCGAGCTGGTGCTCATCGAGGGCGCCGGCGGAGCCGCCGAAGTCAACCTGAAAGACCGCGACATCGTGAACTGGGCGATCGCGGAGCTGGCTGGCGCGCCGGTTGTGCTGGTAGCGGACATCGACAAGGGCGGCGTATTCGCGTCGCTGGTCGGGACCGTCGAGTTGATCAAGCCATCCGAGCGCGATCGCGTGTGCGGGATGATGATCAACAAGTTCCGGGGCGACGTGAGACTGCTCGACGGCGGGCTTCGCTTCCTCGAAGAGCGCACGGGAATCCCGGTCCTCGGCGTGCTTCCCCACATCTATGGTCTGCGCCTTCCCGATGAGGACGCGGCGCGACTCGACTACCTTGCGCCCGTGGCGCGGGTTGCGCCGGTCACGATCGGCGTCGTTCATTTGCCGCGAATCTCGAACTACACCGACTTCGAGCCGCTCGAGCACGAGCCCGATGTAACCGTGCACTACCTGACCGATCCCCACTTGACTGATCCAGCGGCCGCGCCTGCGCTCGACGTGTTGATCCTGCCGGGAACCAAGAGCACGGTCTCCGACTTGAGCTGGCTTCGGCGCGCCGGATGGGAAACCGCGCTCGCCCGCCATCTGCGCGGCGGCGGTTGGGTGGCCGGGATTTGCGGTGGCTTCCAGATGCTGGGGCGGCGCATCCTCGATCCGCACGGGGTCGAGAGCAAAATCGCCGCGTCGATTGGCCTTGGCTTGCTCGACTTCGAGACCGTGTTCGAGCGTGACAAGATCACGGCGCAGGTCGAGGGATACGAGGTCTCATCCGGGCTGGCGATTCGCGGCTACGAGATTCACGCCGGACGCGCCGTCCGCGCGCCCGGGTCGGAGCCGTTGCTTCGAATCACGAAGCGCGATGGCGCCCAAATAGATCGGGTGGAAGAGCTCGAAGGATGCAAGTCCGAGGACGGCCGCGTGATCGGCACGTCAATCCATGGCCTTTTCGATTTCGCCGGCTTCCGCCGCCGCTTCATCGATAGTGTTCGCTCGGCAAAGGGACTTAAGCCGCTCGGCGATGCGCCCGGTCCCGACTACCGCGAGGTCAGGACCGCCGAGTACGACCGGCTCGCTGATATTCTGATCGCCCACTGCGATTTTGCCCGGATCGCGTCGATCGCGGGGATCCGCATTTGAGTCTGGCCTTTCATCGGCGGCCTCTCCCGTTCGCGTCGGTGGCCAGGCCGCCGACGCGGGAGAGGCAAGCAGGCGTGCCGCTACCCCAATTGATCGCGCTGCTCGGCGGCGAAGACTTGATCGAAGATCGCGCGGATCCGCTCGCGGCGCTGTTTCAATTCGGCCAGCAATCGCGCCGCGCCGTCGGCGCCTTCGTAGCCCATCCGGCGCGCGACCGGCGCCAGCTTGGCGCGCGCGGTCGGAAGCGCCCACGCCGGCTGGTCGCTCTCGATCCTGAGCCGGTTCTCCAGCCTCGAGAGAAAGCGGTAGCCGTCGACCAACTCGCGGGCGTCCGCCTCCGCCATCAGGCCGCATTGCGGCAGCGCGCCCAGCAGGTCAGCCGTGCTGCGGCGTCTGAGTTGCTCGAAGCTTCTGCCGTGCCGCAGTGCCATCATCTGCGCGATAAAGTCGGTGTCGGCCAGGCCTCCACGCCCCTGCTTGATATTGAGCCGGTCCGGATTCTCGGCGCCGATCTCGCGCTCCATCCGGGCGCGCATCGCGGCGATCTCGCCGACCTCGTGCGTGCTCAGCCCGCGGCCGAAGACGAACTCCTGGCGCGCCGCCTCGACTTCGGCCGCCAGCGCCTCGTCGCCGGCGATCACGCGGGCGCGCACCAGCGCCTGCCGCTCCCACACCGCCGAGCTCTGGCGATGGTACTCGATGAAGCCCTGCAGCGACGCGACCAACGGTCCGGCGTTGCCCGATGGACGCAGCCTCAGATCGATCTTGTACGCGTAACCCTCCATCGTGCGCGCTTCGAGCGCGCCGACCAGCTTCTGGACGATTCGGGCGGCCGCCTCGGGACCGCTCGCCGCGGCCTCGCCCTCGCAGCGGTATACGAAAATCAGATCGAGATCGGAATTGTAGCTCATTTCGGCTGCGCCCAGCCGCCCCATCGCGATCGTGCAGAGCCGCAGCGCCGGGGGAATGTTGGTATGCAGTGCGGCTTCGGTCTGTGCGATCGCCATCGCGGCGCGCACGACGGTTTCGGCCAGCGCCGTCAGCTCGGCTTCCAGTTCTTCGATTTCCAGCGCGCCGGCGAGGTCGGCGATCGCGATGCGGAGGAATTCCTGATGGCGAAAACCGCGCAGCGCGTCGAGCCGGCTTTCCAGATCGGTGCAGGCGGCAATCGAGCCGCTCAGCTCCGCTTCGAGCTCGCGGGGTTCCCGCCTCGGCCGCGCGAGGTCGGAGCGAACCAGAGTGTCGAGCATGTCGGGATGGCGAATGAAGATCGTGGAGAGATAGCTGCTCGAAGCGAACAGCCGGAGCAGCATGCGGCGAGTGCCAGGATGCTGTTCCAGCAGCGACAGAAACGAAGTCCGTGCCCCGACCGCTGCGATGAACGCCACCAGGTTTCGCATCGCGAGATCAGGATCGGCAAGGCCCCTCATCTCGTCGAGCAGGCGAGGGCCGAGGCGATCGAGCAACTCGCGGCGGCGCGGACTCGCCGAAGCGGGCGGCGTTCCGGCCGCGAGCAGCGTAAGATGGCCCGCGCTTTCCTCCGGCGCCGCGAAGCCGAGCGCCTTGAGCGGTACAGCCGGCCCTTTTGGGATCCGCCGCCGCCTGCCAGGCGGCGACCGCCGCGGCGGAAGCGACCGGCGCGGCGCTGGCCGCTCCGCCCGCCAGCAGCTCGTGGAACAATTCGGCGACGCGCAGGCGATGGCGCCCGAGCGCGGCCTGAAAGTCCGCCGCGGCGTCTTCGCCCTTGCCGAATCCCATCCGGGCGGCCAGCGCGCGAACGCCAGCCCCGCCGATCGGGAGACTATGAGTCTGCAGTCCGGCGACGACTTGCAGCTTGTGCTCGACGTCGCGAAGAAACAGGTACGCTTGCGCCATCTCGGCTGCGCGGCTTGATTCCAGATAGCCGAGAGAATCGAGCAGCTTGAGACTCTCGATGGTCTTGCCTTCGCGCAGGCGCCGGTCGCGCCCGCCGTACACGAGCGTGAGCGCCTGCACGATAAATTCGATCTCGCGGATTCCGCCGTAGCCGAGCTTGATATTGCGATCGACCGCGTCGTGAGAGCGCAGTTCCTGCTCGATTTGGCGCTTCATCGCGCGCAACTGGCTGAGCGTGTCGAAATCGAGGTAGCGGCGGTAGACGAAATGTTCGAGCTCCGAAATCAGGCGGCGGCCCAGTTCCAGATTGCCCGCCGCCTGCCGCGCCCGCAGCAAGGCCGCGCGCTCCCAGGTCTCGCCGAGACTCTGATAGAAGCCAAGTGCGCCATCGATCGAAGTCACCAGCGGCGCGTTTTTGCCGCCGGGCCTGAGCCTCAAGTTAACGCGGAAACAATTCGCCGAGAGCAGCTCGGTCAGAAGCTCGCCGAGGTGCGCGGCAGGCTCCTGCGCGGCGCGCGGATCGGGCGAGTCGAAAAGGTAGACCAAGTCGAGGTCCGAGCTCAGGTTGAGCTCGTCCACCCCGAGCTTGCCCATCGCGAGCACGCAGAAATCGCCGGCGGCGCCGGCGCGCGCGCCCATGATTTGCATCGCGATCTGAAGCGCGCCGGCGATACAAAGGTCGGCGAGCCGCGACATCAGGCGCATCGTGCCCGCCACGCCGGACTTGCCGGCCAGGTCGGCGATTGCGATCCGGATAAAATTGGTGCGCTTGAAATCCGTCAGAGCGATCGCCGCCCGCTTCCGATCGTCGATGCCGCCGACCTCCAGGACTATCGCTTCCAGCAGAGTGCTTTCGCTGGCCTCGCGCGCGGCGGCAAAGAAGTCGAGCCATTCGCCGCCCATCGCGCTCAACCCGGTCGCGATCAACTCCGAGCTGCCGAGACAAAAGGCCAGGTCGCCGGCCATGGTGCGATCGGACAGGGCGCGCTTGACCAGGTCCGGCGAGTGCTCCGCGAGCTCGAGCAGGAACGCAAGGGCGAGGCGCTCATCGGGGGCGCGCTCGACGACCAGTTTGGCCGCCGCCGTGCCGTGTCGCTCGCTGCCGAGCCGGTTCGCCAGGCGTTTGGCCACGCCGGCGAGATCCGGGGCAAGCTTCCGTTCGACAGCCATCGACGGGAATAATATCAAACGGTCTTGCGCAAGGCTCCGAACGCGCCCGGCGTAGGCGCGGCCGGCCGATCGATGATAGATTTCGCTTCGAGTAGATTCCGCTTCGACCGTATCCAGGAGTGTCACCGATGCGAGGATGTTGCTTATGATCGTTCTCTACACGACTGAGCGCGACTACCCATGGGGCACGCTCCGATCGACGCACGCGAGCAAGGTCAAGATCGTGCTCGAAGAGAAGCGCGTGCCGTACCGAATCGAAAATCTTTCGCCCGGGATGCTCTGGAAGAAGCCGCCCGAGATGCTTGCGCGCCATCCGCTGGGCAAGGTGCCGTATATCGAGGACGGCGGCCTCACGATTTACGACTCGACCGTGATCAACGAGTACCTCGAAGACCAGTACGGTCCGCCGCGCCTGCTTCCTGCAGACCCGGCGGCGCGCGCGCGAGTCAGGGAGCTCGAGCAGTTCGCGGACGAGGCGCTGCTGATGGGCAATCTGCCGGGAATCTGGATGCCGTACTGGAGCGAACCCGCCAAGCGCGACAATCAGTCGATGGACAGGGCGCGCGCGGGGCTGCGCACGCGCGACCTGCCCTATATCGAAAAGACGCTGGGCGAGCCGGGGGCGGGCGGCAACTTGTGCGGCGAATTCTCGATGGCCGATGTGCCGATGATGGTGCTCGCGATGGTGCTGGAAGTTGACGCGCCGGCGTTCTTGCCGGAGTTCCCGCGGGTCGATCGATACCTCAACGCGCTGCGCGAGCGCAACAGCTATCGCGCGATCAGCCCTCGCACCAAGGTGGCTGAGGCCAGCTCGCTCAAGTGATCGCGGCCTCACTGTTGTGAGTGGTACAACGACACGATGCCGATCGATCTGCGCCTCGATTCCGCCGAAGTGCCGCTGCTCGTCGATCTGTACGAGCTCACGATGGCGGCCAGCTACTTCGAGCACGGGTTCAATGCCTCCGCCACCTTCAGCCTCGCGTTGCGCCGATTACCCGAGACTCGGGGCTTTATGGTCGCCGCCGGACTCGAAAGACTGCTCGAATTGCTCGAGGAGTTCGGCTTCGATTCGGGCGCGATCGAGTACCTCGATTCGCTGCGGCTCTTTCGCCCCGAGTTTCTCGAGTTTCTGTCGCGGCTTCGCTTCACGGGCAGCGTGCGCGCGATGCCGGAGGGAACGATCTTCTTCGCCGGGGAACCGGTGGCCGAATTCAGCGGCCCGCTGATCGAAACCCAGCTCATCGAGACGATCGCGCTCAACCAGATCGCGTTCGCCTCGACGATCGCCAGCAAGGCCGCCCGCAGCTACGTAGTGGCGGGCGGGCGGCGGCTGATCGACTTCGGCCTGCGCTGCGCGCACGGCGCCGACGCCGGGCTCGTCGCGTCGCGCGCCAGTTATCTTGCCGGGTTCGACGGCTCCTCCAACGTGCTGGCGGGCAAGCGCTACGGGATCCCCGTATACGGCACGATGGCGCACAGTTACGTGATGGCGCACGAGCGGGAGATCGAATCGTTCGAGAATTTCGCCCGCAGCTTTCCCCAGCTCAGCACGCTGCTGGTTAACACCTACGACACGGTTCGCGGCGTCCAGAACGCCGCCAAGGCCGGGCTCAAGCTCAAGGAGCAGGGCGTGCGCTTGCAGGCGGTCCGGCTCGACAGCGGCGATCTGGCCGACCTGAGCCGCCGCGCGCGAGATCCTCGATCGGGCGGGGCTCAAGGACACCGCGATTTTCGCCAGCGGCAACCTCGACGAGTATCGGATCGTGGATTTGGTGAGAGCGGGCGCGCCGATCGATGCGTTCGGAGTCGGCTCCGCGATGGTGGTCAGCGCCGACGCACCCTCGGCCGACTTCACCTTCAAGCTGGTGGAGTACACGGACCGGCCGCGGCTCAAAACTTCGGCGGGCAAGGTCTCGATGCCGGCCCGCAAGCAGGTCTTTCGCGCCCGCAGTCCATCGGGCGGATTCTACTCCGACCTGATCGGATTGTCGGACGAGCGCGCTGCGACCGTCGGGCGGGACTTCCGTCCCGCGCCCGCCGAAGTAGGCGAGTTGCTCGCGCTCCAGTTCGACGCCGGCAGGCGCGTCCAGCCGCGGCCGTCGCTGGGCGACTCACGCGAACGGTTCATGCAATCGGTCGCGAGACTCGATCCGCGCTACAAGGCGCTCCGCAGCGCCGCCGCCTTCCCGGTCCGGCTCAGCGCCGCGCTCAACGCCACCCTGCTGAGCGAGAAAGTCCGCGCCGAGCATCGCCAGGCTTGATCCTGCGCGGTCACGGCGCCGTGCGCGAT
The DNA here is from genome assembly GCA_963793115.1 of uncultured delta proteobacterium. Classification (GTDB taxonomy): domain Bacteria; phylum Desulfobacterota; class Binatia; order Binatales; family Binataceae; genus CAVVMA01. The sequence continues at coordinate 70,172 of CAWBYV010000027.1, read as the reverse complement.
CGACGGTGCGATGGTGGGACGGCTCGTCTCGCCGGCGGGCGCTCTTATCTTGATTTGATGGCTTCGCCGCGGGCTGGCGTCACCGGCTGGCCGGCGCCACCGGCGTCTGGCGGTTGGCGCTGCTCCAGCGAGCGGGCCGCGGCGAGCAGGCATTGCTCGGTGGTCGGCCAGTCGATACACGGATCGGTCACCGAGACGCCGTATCTGAGTTTCGCCCGATCGCTACTCAGCGGCTGATTCCCCGCCTCGATGTTGCTCTCGAGCATCACGCCCATAATCGCGCGGCTGCCCGAGCGGATCTGGCCCACAAGCGTGGCCAGCACCGCGGGCTGCCGGGTGTAATCCTTATTGGTCTGCGCGTGCGAGCAATCGACGATCACGCGGGGCTCGAGGTTCGCCTTGAGCAGCAGCGCGACGCAGTCCTGGATGCTGCGTTCGTCGTAGTTGGGCGACCGGCCGCCGCGCAACACCACGTGCGTGTCGGGGTTTCCTGCGGTGCGGATAATCGACGTGATCCCGTCCTGGTTGATGCCGAGGAAAGAGTGCGGATGGCGCGCGGATTCGATCGCGTTGATCGCCGCCTGCAGGTTGCCGTCGGTGGTATTCTTGAACCCGACCGGCATCGAGAGTCCGCTGGCCATCTCGCGATGGGTCTGCGACTCGGTGGTGCGCGCGCCGATCGCGGTCCACGAAATCAGGTCCGCGATATATTGGGGCGTGATCGGATCGAGCAGCTCGGTCCCGCATGGCAGGCCGAGTCCGTTGATCTCGAGCAGCACCTTGCGCGCGATGCACAGCCCCTCCTGCATGTTGCAACTCTCGTCCATCGCGGGGTCGTTGATGAGCCCCTTCCATCCGATGGTCGTGCGGGGTTTCTCGAAGTAGACCCGCATCACGATGAACAGGCGGTCGGAGAGGCGCGCGGCGAGCTTCAGCAGCCGCCGCGCGTAATCCAGCGCGGAGACCGGATCGTGAATCGAGCAGGGTCCGACGATACACAGCAGGCGCGGGTCGCGGCCGCCGATGATGTTGCGAATCGCGGCGCGCGCGCCGACTATGCCCTGCGCGACGGCCTCGCCGGCCGGGAACTGCTCCTTGAGCAGCCGCGGCGCGATCAGCGGCTGGGTCGTGACAACGTGAAGGTCCTGAATCTTGCGCATCGTCGTGGAACGCTTGGCAGAGCCTCGATTTTCGCCGGAGCCTCAATTTGTATCGCAAATTCGCGCGGCAGCGAAGCCGGCCGGTGGATTAAACGCGCGCGCGCGGAGGGTCTGGACTTCGTCCCGCATTAGTGGCATAAAGAATATCGGCGAAAGTTTCAGTCTCGAAAATCTTCCCAATTAATCGATTTTCGTTTGACAGCTCGCTTCGAGCGCGATAGCCTTGACGTTTGCCCCTAGCGGGCACCGGTCTTTGAAAACTGAATAGTAGTGCATGCCTAATCGGCGGCGGGGATCCGGAAATGGATCCGCGCCCGTCCGATTCCTTTAGTAATTGCGGTCAGTCCAGCCTGCTTGGGCGTTTAGCCACGCTCAGGACGGGTTGTGATAACTGAGCTTATATGGAGAGTTTGATCCTGGCTCAGAACGAACGCTGGCGGCGTGCCTGAGACATGCAAGTCGTGGGAGAAAGTCGGGGGCAACCCTGGCTAGTACACCGGCGCACGGGTGAATAACACGTGGGCAACCTGCCCTGGAGATCGGGATAACCCGTCGAAAGACGGACTAATACCGGATGAGACCACGGGGAGTTCGCTCCCTGAGGCAAAAGGTGGCCTCTGCTCCTGCAAGCTATCACTCCAGGAGGGGCCCGCGGCCTATCAGCTAGTTGGCGAGGTAACGGCTCACCAAGGCTAAGACGGGTAGCTGGTCTGAGAGGATGGTCAGCCACACTGGGACTGAGACACGGCCCAGAGTCCTACGGGATGCAGCAGTCAGGAATATTGCGCAATGGAGGAAACTCTGACGCAGCGACGCCGCGTGGGTGATGAAGGCCTTCGGGTCGTAAAGCCCTGTCGGAGGGGAAGAAAGGTTCGCTGGCTAATATCCAGCGGACTTCTGACGGTACCCTCAAAGGAAGCACCGGCTAACTCCGTGCCAGCAGCCGCGGTAAGACGGAGGGTGCGAGCGTTGTTCGGATTGACTGGGCGTAAAGGGCGTGTAGGCGGCCGATCAAGTCCGGTGTGAAAGCCCGGGGCTCACCCCCGGAAGTGCATCGGAAACTAGTCGGCTTGAGCGCGATAGAGGAGGGTGGAATTCCTGGTGTAGCGGTGAAATGCGTAGATATCAGGAGGAACACCGGCGGCGAAGGCGGCCCTCTGGCTCGTTGCTGACGCTGAGACGCGAAAGCGTGGGGAGCAAACAGGATTAGATACCCTGGTAGTCCACGCTGTAAACGATGGGTACTAGGTGTTCGGGGTGTTGACCCCCTGAGTGCCGACGCTAACGCATTAAGTACCCCGCCTGGGGACTACGGCCGCAAGGCTAAAACTCAAAGGAATTGACGGGGGCCCGCACAAGCGGTGGAGCATGCTGTTCAATTCGACGCAACGCGAAGAACCTTACCTGGGCTAGACAACGGTGGACAGCCCGAGAAATCGGGTCTTCCCTTCGGGGACTGCCGGTTCAGGTGCTGCATGGCTGTCGTCAGCTCGTGTCGTGAGATGTTGGGTT
>CAWBYV010000027.1:0-62500 GCA_963793115.1 uncultured delta proteobacterium | reverse complement strand
CGCGCGGAACACCGCCGCCCTTTCGATCCGGTCGTGGAGTATCGTCATGTCGGCGCCTCGAGAACGTCATCTCGGAAGCCCTCCGCTTCAGAAAGGCCACTGGTGATGTATGAATCACTATGCTTCCGCGCGAAACAAACGTGAGCGCGAGGGCCAGTCCTCAATCCAAGTTGAGCGATTCAAATTGAAACGCCGCAGGCGTTGCAACTTGCGCGATTCATAACGCACTCCCCTCCCTGGCGCCAATCATTGCTTGGCCTTTTCATTCGGTACGTTCCTTGCGCTAGGATAGCGACGTGCTGGATACATTAGCGATCGCCGTCACCGTAGCGTTCTTCGCTGTCGGAGTTGCCTACGTCTGGGGATGCAACCGCCTATGAGCACTTGGGAATTGGTCCTCGGCATCGCGACCGCGCTTGGTCTTACCGTGTACCTGGTCTACGCGCTGCTGTTTCCCGAGAACTTCTGACCGGGTTCGGAACAACTCTCGGAACAACTCTCGGAACAACTCTATGATTGGCAATGCTTTGATCCAGGTGGGCCTGTATTTCCTCCTGGTGCTCGCCGTCACGGTGCCGCTCGGCGCCTACATGACACGCGTCTTCAACCGGGATCATACCTTGCTTGCCCCGGTGCTCGAGCCGGTTGAACGGCTCATCTATCGGCTTTGCGGCATCCAGCCCGCAAACGAAATGACCTGGGTCGAATACACGATCGACATGCTGCTGTTCAGCGCGGTCGGGATGGTCGTGCTTTATGCGCTGGAGCGGCTGCAAGGGCTGCTGCCCTTCAATCCGCAATCTCTGCCGGGCGTTCCGCCGGTCCTGGCGTTCAACACCGCCGCCAGCTTCACCACCAATACCAACTGGCAGGCCTACGCCGGCGAAAGCACGATGAGCTACCTTACGCAGATGGCGGGGCTCGCGTATCACAACTTCGTCTCGGCGGCGGCCGGTATCGCAATAGCTATTGCGATCATCCGCGGCTTCGTGCGCCGTACGGCCAAAACGATCGGGAACTTCTGGTTCGATCTCACGCGCGCCACGCTCTGGATTCTGCTCCCGCTCTCGATCGTGCTTGCGCTGGTTCTGGTATGGCAGGGCGTTCCGGAGAACTTCAGCGCCTACACGCAGGCCAAGACCCTCGAGGGCGCGGATCAGGTGATCGCGCAGGGACCGGTCGCCTCGCAGGAGATTATCAAAGAGCTCGGCACCAACGGTGGCGGCTTCTTCAATTCCAATTCGGCTCATCCCTACGAGAATCCCACGCCGCTCACCAACCTGCTCGAGATGCTCGCGATCTTCGCGATCGGCGCAGGTCTCACCAATACCTTCGGCAGGATGGCGGGCGATACGCGCCAGGGGTGGGCGCTGTTCGGCGTGATGGCGCTGTTGTTTCTGACCGGCGCCGGGACCGCGATCTGGGCCGAGCAACGCGGGAATCCCGAGCTGGCCGCGCTGGGAGCCGATCAGACCGCCTCGGCCGTGCAGAGCGGCGGCAACATGGAGGGCAAGGAAGTCCGCTTCGGGATCGTCAATTCGGCGCTGTGGGCGACCGTCACGACTGACACCTCGTGCGGCGCAGTGAACTCGATGCACGACAGCTATACGCCGCTCGGCGGGCTGGTGCCGCTGGTAAACATGCAGCTCGGCGAAGTGATCTTCGGTGGAGTTGGATCGGGGCTGTACGGGATGCTCGTGATGGCAGTGCTGGCAGTGTTCATCGCGGGCCTGATGGTTGGGCGCACGCCCGAATATCTGGGCAAGAAGATCGAATCGCGCGAGATGAAACTCGCGATGCTGTACGTCCTGATTTTCCCCGCCATAATTCTGCTCGCGACCGCGGTCGCCGTAGTTTTTCCCGCTGGCCTGGCTGGCATCACGAATCCCGGTCCTCATGGGTTCACGCAGATCCTCTACGCCTTCTCGGAGGGGGCCGCGAATAACGGCTCTGCGTTCGGCGGACTCAACGCCAATACTAACTTCTACAATTGGCTAATCGGGGTCTCGACGCTGTTCGGGCGATTCATGATGGCGATCCCGGCGCTGGCGCTGGCTGGTTCGCTGGTCTCGAAGAAGTCGGTTCCACAGAGCGCGGGAACTTTTCCCACCAACGGCCCGCTGTTCGTGGCGCTGCTGGTCGGCGTGATCATCATCGTGGGCGCGCTGACGTTCTTCCCGGCGCTCGCGCTGGGCCCCGTGGTTGAGCATCTCCTGATGCTCGCGGGCAAGACTTACTAACCGGATTGCACCAATGGCCAGTCGAAAAGGCACCTCGCTCTGGAACGGCAAAATAGTCAGGCGCGCGGCTATAGATTCGGTCCGCAAGCTCGATCCGCGCCTGATGGTCGCCAATCCGGTCATGTTCGTGGTCGAAGTGACCAGCGTGCTGACCACGGCGAGCCTCGTGCGCGACGCGCTCGCCGGTCACACCAGCGTCGCGATCTTTGAGTTGCAGATCGCGCTGTGGCTGTGGTTCACGGTGCTGTTCGCCAATTTCGCCGAGGCGATGGCGGAGGGGCGCGGCAAGGCGCAGGCCGACAACCTGCGCAAGACCCGCACCGAGACCCAGGCCAGGTTGCTTCGCGACGGCACCGCCGTGATGGTCACCGCGACATCGCTGCGCCGTGGCGACGTGGTAATGATCGAGGCGGGCGACGTCATCCCGGGCGACGGCGAGATCATCGAGGGCGTAGCGGCCGTCAATGAGGCCGCGATCACCGGCGAGTCGGCGCCGGTAATCCGCGAGAGCGGCGGCGACCGCAGCGCGGTGACCGGCGGCACGACTGTCATATCCGACTGGATCAAGGTCCGTATCACCGTGAATCCGGGTGAGAGCTTCCTCGATCGGATGATAGCGCTGGTCGAGGGCGCCCGCCGCCAGAAGACGCCCAACGAAATCGCGCTCAGTATTCTGCTCGCGGGACTGACTATTATTTTTCTGCTCGTGGTCGTGACGCTTTATCCGTTTGCGCTTTATGGCAGCACGGTTCTGACGCTGCCGGTGCTGGTGTCGCTGCTGGTCTGCCTGATCCCCACGACGATCGGGGGCCTGCTCTCCGCGATCGGGATCGCGGGGATGGATCGCCTGGTCCAGCACAACGTGCTCGCGATGTCGGGCCGCGCCGTCGAGGCCGCCGGCGATGTCGATACGCTGCTGCTCGACAAGACCGGAACGATCACGCTCGGCAACCGGATGGCGACGGAATTCATTCCGGTCGGTGGCGTAGCTGCCGAGGAACTGGCCGACGCCGCACAACTCGCCTCGCTGGCCGACGAGACCCCGGAGGGACGATCGATCACTGTGCTCGCCAAGCGCGAGTACAACCTGCGCGGGCGCGAGCTCGGCGAGCATAACGCAAAGTTCATCGCGTTTTCCGCCACGACCAGGATGAGCGGCGTCGACCTCGACGGCCGTTCGATCCGCAAGGGCGCGACCGATGCGGTGGCGGCTTTCGTTGCCGAGCACGGCGGCGGCGTCCCGCCCGAGCTCAAGCAGAGCGTCGAGCGCATCGCGCGCAGCGGAGGCACGCCGCTCACCGTCGCAGACGGCGCGCGCGTGCTCGGCGTGATCCATCTGAAGGATGTCATCAAGGAGGGAATCAAGGAGCGGTTCGCGCGCCTGCGCGCGATGGGCCTGCGGACCGTGATGATCACCGGCGACAACCCGCTCACCGCCAAGGCGATCGCCGATGAAGCCGGCGTGGACGATTTCCTCGCCGAAGCCACTCCCGAGCGCAAACTGCGCCTGATTCGCGAAGAGCAGGGGCAGGGCAAGCTGGTCGCCATGATCGGCGACGGCACCAACGACGCGCCTGCGCTGGCGCAGGCCGACGTGGGTATCGCGATGAATGCGGGCACGCAGGCCGCGCGCGAGGCCGGCAACATGGTCGATCTCGACTCGAATCCGACCAAGATCCTGGAGGTCGTGGAGATCGGCAAGCAGCTCCTGATGACCCGCGGCGCGCTGACCACGTTTTCGATCGCCAACGACGTGGCCAAGTACTTCGCGATAATTCCGGCGATGTTCGTGGTGAGCTATCCGCCGCTGCAGGCGCTGAACGTGATGCGGCTGGCGAGCCCGCAGAGCGCGATCCTGTCGGCGGTAATCTTCAACGCGCTGATCATTATCGCGCTGATTCCGCTCGCCTTGCGCGGCGTAAAGTACCGGCCGGTGGGAGCCTCCGCGATCTTGACCCGCAACCTGATCATCTACGGGCTCGGCGGCGTGATTATTCCGTTTATCGGTATCAAGGCGATCGACGTACTAATCGCGGCGCTGCATCTGGTCTGAGGAATAGCTAATGAATAGTCTATGGACTGCATTCAAGATGACAGTCGTGATGACCGTGCTCACCGGCCTGCTCTACCCGATGCTGATTTTCGCCGCCGCCCACCTGCTCTTTCCGTGGCAAGCTGAAGGCAGCCTGGTGATGCGCAACGGCAAGGTGGCCGGCTCGGCGCTGATCGGTCAGAACTTCACGGCCCCCCGCTATTTCCATCCCCGGCCCTCGGCTGCGGGCGACAAGGGCTACGACCCGACTAACTCAGGCGGCTCCAACTTGGGTCCGACCAACAAGACCCTGATCGATGCGGTGCGGACCCGATTGGCCAAGACCGTGGAGGTCAACGGCGTGCCGGCCTCGCGGGTTCCGATCGATCTGGTCGCGGCTTCGGGTAGCGGACTCGATCCGGAGATCAGCCCGGCGGCTGCGGAGATCCAGGTGCGAAGGGTTGCCAGCGCCCGCGGACTGACGGAAGATCAGGTACGAGCCCTGGTGAGTTCGTTTACGCGCAGCCGATGGGCGGGAATCATTGGCGAGCCCGGGGTCAACGTTCTCATGTTGAATTCAGCCCTCGACGATCTACAATCGAGCGGCGCCGCCCGAACCGCGCTCGACAGAGGCTCGCAGAAGGACAAGGGCTCGCAGCCACCGGCCGCGCCCGTCCGGTATCGGGAGCCTATCGGGCAGTCTCCGGCAAACCGGATCTGAGGCGCCCGCACGCCCGGGAGGCTGGTCTCAGACCGCTGCGACGCCTTCATCAATAGCGGGCATCACATGAAGGACGACGAACGTCGCGACCCCGAGGCCTTTCTCGATCTCGTCCCGCGTTCGCAAAAGGGGCGGCTCAAGATCTACGTCGGCGGCGCGGCCGGAGTCGGCAAGACCTACCGGATGCTGCAGGAGGCGCATCAGCTTCGCGCCCAGGGCCGCGACATCGTGGCGGGCATGATCGATACCCACGACCGGGCCGAGACCGAGGCTCTGGTCGAGGACTCTGGAGATGGTTCCGCTTCGCGAGTCCAGTATCGGGGAACCGTGCTCAAGGAGATGGACCTCGACGCGATCCTCGCGCGCAAACCCGAATCGTGGTCGTCGACGAGCTGGCCCACACCAACGCGCCCGGCTCGCGGCACGAGAAGCGCTACCAGGACGTCGAAGAGCTGCTCGCGGACGGCATCAACGTCATCACCGCGCTCAACATCCAGCACCTCGAAGAGTCTGAACCAGCTGGTCCAGCGGATCACCGGCGTCGAGGTCAAGGAGACCCTGCCCGACTCGTTTCTGGCCCGCGCCGACCAGGTGGTGAACGTCGACGTCGCGGTGGAGGAGCTGCGCCACCGCCTTCGCGAGGGAAAAATCTATCCGCCGGAGCAGGTCGAGCAGGCGCTCAAGAATTTTTTCAAGCCCAGCAACCTGGCGGCGCTGCGCGAGCTGGCGCTGCGCGAGGTCGCACGCGATCAGAGCCGCCAGCGCGAAGAGCAGGATCGCGCAGGCGCGAGGGCGGACGGCGCACGGTGACCGAAAAGCGTCATGGTCTGTCTCTCGTCGAACCCGGTGGCGGCGAGCGAGTTGCTGCAAAAGGCGGCGCGCACCGCGGCCCAGCTCAACGCCGACTGGTTCGCGGTGCACATTGAAACGCCCGCCGAGTCGGTTCAGAAGATCAGCACCCGAGATTTTCGCGCTCTGCTCGACAACATCAACATGGCCGCCGACCTCGGCGCGGAGATGGTATGGCTCAAGTCGCCCGACGTGGTCAGGGCGCTGCTCGATTTCGCCCGCGAAAAGGGCGTCACCAAAATAATGGCGGGCCGCACCACTCCCACGCTGTGGAACCGGTTCCGCGGCCGGTCCGTGACCGGCAAGCTGCTTTCCACCGCGCAGGACATCGATATCGAGGTTGTGGCGCTGACCGCCCCCGGAACGAGCAATGACGACGCAGCCTTCGCTTCGCAGTCGAATCTTGAGGGGCACGCTGGTGATGCTCGCGATCGCGGTTGCATTCGGCGCGCTTGCGCTCCCTGGCGTCTACCGGCTCGGCGGAGGGATCCGCGAGACCTTTACCGCAACTACGTCAGTATCGAGGCCGCCCGGCATATGCACGAGTCGCTTATGGGCTCCAGCTTGCCACCCGCGACGGAACCGTGAGCCGGGTCCTGCCGTCCAGCCGGGGCGCAGTTCATGCATTGGATCGATATCGAAGAGCACGACATCACCGAGGTCGGCGAAGCGGAGCTGGCCGCCCGATATCGATCGGCGCGGGCCGCAAGCTCTTCGCCGACTTGGCGGCGCATCCCGTCGTGCCGCGCGACGATGAGTTCGCCGCGCTTGACGCCCAGCTCGACACGTTGGTCGAAATCAATCGGGTCGCGATGTTCCGCGCCGACAGCCGGGCGAGCCGGATGGGCCTGCGGCTGACCTACGAGTTCGCCGCCGGCCTCGCGATCCTGCTGCTGTTCGGCGTCGCGCTTTCCTGGCCGCTCGCCACGACGCTGTCGAAACCGCTCGATGAACTTGCCGAGCGCCTGCGCAGCTTCAGTCTTCGCGGCGGGCCTCCGCAGCGCCTCGGTCCGCAGCCGCTCAAGGAACTGCAACTGGTCGTGCAGGAGTTCAACCGGATGGCGGAGCGGCTCGAGCAGTTCGAGAAACTCAACATCGACCGGGTGATCTACGAAAAGAACAAGACCGAGGCGATTATCGAAAGCCTCGAGGACGGTATCGTGCTGATCGATCCGGGCGGTATCGTGACGCACATCAACGAGATTGCCGCGCTGATCCTGGGCGTCGAGAGAGAGGACGCGCTCGGCAGCCCGTTCGACGACCTGAACAGCAGTCATCCGCACTACCTGCGCGTGCGCGCCGCACTCAGCGAGGGCGCGGACCACGATCGGATCGAGGTCGATTTGCACGTCCGCGGCCGCGATCATATCTACTTGCTGAAACCGATGCCGCTGCGGCAGGGCGAGCAGCAATCCTTCGGGACGATCCTGATCCTCCAGGACATTACCTATCTACGCGACAAGGACCGCGCGCGCGCCAACCTCGTCGCGACGCTCTCGCACGAGCTCAGGACGCCGCTGACCTCGCTCGCGCTCTCGGCCGAACTGCTCGCAAAGAGCAAGTCGCGGCTCGACCCCAAACAGCAGGAGTTGGTTGCCGGGATCGACGAGGACGTGCGCCGGATGCGCACCCTGGCGGACGATTTGCTGAATCTGGCCCGCGGCGATCCGCGCGCGATCCGGATCCAGATGGTGACGCTCGACATCGCCGAGTTGGCGGAAGCGGTGGCCAAGCGGTTCATGATCCAGGCGCAGCAGAAACAGGTCGAGATGGTCGCGCAAATCAAGCTGCGCGGACTCCAGGTGCGCGGCGATCCGGTCAAGCTCGGGTGGGTGGTTTCCAACCTGCTCGGCAACTCGCTGCGTTACACGCCGCCGGGCGGCAGGATAGAGATCGCCGCCGGGCGCAGCGGAGATTACGTGCAATTGAAAGTCGCCGATACCGGACCGGGAATCCCGGCCGAAATCCGCAACCGGATCTTCGAGCGCTTCGCGCAGTGGAGCGTCAACGGCCTCGAAACCGGATCGGCGGGCCTCGGACTCGCGATCGTCAAGGACATCGTGGAGGCGCACGGCGGCCGCATTTTCGTAACCAGTTCCGAGCGCGGCAGCGAGTTCACCGTCGAGCTTCCCGCGGAGGTCTGATGGCAAATCTCCTGATCGTCGATGACGAGAAGAACATCCGCCGCAGCCTGGCGACCTACTTCGAGTCGTGCGGCCATCATGTTCTGATGGCGGAGAGCGCGCCGCGCGCGCTCGCGATCCTGACCGAAAACCCGAACGTCGATCTCGTGCTGAGCGACTACCGGATGGCGGAAATGAACGGGCTGGAGCTGCTGCACGAGATCAAGGCGCGTTTCCCCAAGCTTCTGGTGATCCTGATCACGGCCTACGCGACGGTCGAGAGCGCGGTCGAGGCGATGAAGTCCGGCGCCTACGACTATCTGGCCAAGCCGTTCTCGCTCGATCAGATTGGCCACATCGTCAACCGTGCGCTCGAGGTCAAGGCGCTGCGATCCGAAAACCAGGCGCTGCGCGACACGATCGATGAAGTTCCGCTGCTCGACTCGAAGAGCCCCGCGATGACCGCGCTGCTCGATATCGCGCGTCAGGCGGCGAACAGCGAGGCCACGATTCTGCTCACCGGCGAGAGCGGAACCGGCAAGAACGTGCTGGCGCGGCAAATCCATCTGTGGAGCCCGCGCCGCGAGCGCCCCTTCGTGGTCGTCAACTGCACCACGCTCTCGGAGCATCTGCTGGAGAGCGAATTGTTCGGCCACGTCCGCGGCGCTTTTACCGGCGCGGTCAAGGACAAGCCGGGGCGCCTGGAGGCGGCGCAAGGCGGCAGCGTGTTCCTCGACGAGATCGCCGATCTGCCCGCGCCAATCCAGACCAAATTTCTGCGCTTTCTGCAGGAGCAGCGCTTCGAGCGCCTCGGCGATCAGAGGACCATCCAGGTGGACGCGCGGATCATCGCGGCTTCCAATCGCGACCTTCAGCAGGAAGTCTCGGCCGGAAGATTCAGGCCCGATCTTTTCTACCGCCTCAACGTGATCACGCTCGCCCTTCCCGCCTTGCGCGATCGCGCCGAGGACGTGGTCGCGCTGGCCGAACGGCTGCTGGCTGCGGCGCGCACGCGCAATCGCCGTCCCGGCTTGCAGCTCTCGCGCGAGGCGATCGAGGCGATTACGGCTTATCGATGGCCGGGCAACATCCGCGAGCTGCGCAACGCGATCGAGCGCGCCACCGTCTTGAGCCGCGGCGATCTGATCACCCGGGAAGATCTGCCGGACATGATCTTTCAGCCCGCGCTGGTGATGCCGCATTCGACATCAGACGCTTCTTTGGACGAGATCGAGGAGGAGCACATCAGGCGCGTGCTCGCTCACGCCACCACGCTCGAAGAGGCCGCCGACACGCTCGGAATCAGCGTCGCGACGCTGTGGCGCAAACGCAAGCGTTATCACATGGACTGAGCGCGGCCCGAGATCAGCTTTTCGGCGGTAAAGAGCACCGCCAGCGCCGCCAGCATGATCCCGGCGGCGCGCTCGGCGCGCGATTCGAAGCGGGTGCCCAGGCGCGCTCCGAACGCGAGCCCCGCCAGGGTGAAAGTGGTGGTGGTAATCGAAACCGCGATCAGCAGCGGCACCAGCGGTATCGACACGCCGGGCAGCGCGATTCCTACGCCCAGCGAATCCAGACTTACCGAGAGCGCCGTCGTCACCAGTCCGGAACCCCTGGTCACATCGAATTTGGGCCCCGAATCAAGCCGGAACGAATTGCGAATCATGAGCAGGCCGACCAAGCCGAGCAGCGCGAAACCAATGTAGGCCGCAACATTGCCGAGCGCCCGGCCGGCGCCGGCTCCGAGTTCGTAGCCAATCAACTGCATCGCGATTTCGGAGCCCGCGAACGCGAAACCCAGTTTCAGGCTCGCGCCCCGGGCCAAGCGCCCCACGCCCACGCCGACAGAGATGGCGAACGTGTCCAATCCGACGGCCAGGGCAACCGCGAAGACCTTGCCGAGAGTGACAAATTCATCGTGCACTTCGTTTAGACCGCGAAGCGGAACGAAGATTCGAGCTCAGAAGGGCTTCAACAGCGCGAGCAGCAGGATAACCAGCATCAGCGCACTGAGCATCCCGTGCACGATCCTGAATTCACCGGCGGTTGCGCTGGCGGCTCATCCTCGAGCGCGGCGATCCGCCGATACAGCCGCACGTCCACGACGATCAGCAACAGCACCAGCAACAGCTTCAGGTGAAACCATCCCTGGCGCATCACCGCGGGTTCGAACGCAACCAGGATAAATCCGAACACGATCGCGACCGCCGCGCCGATGTTGCATCCGATGAAGAGGTGCCGGGCGGCGACGATGAAGCGCTCCTTGGCGACCCCAACCTCGTCCGCAACCATCGCCAGCAGGCTCGCGATCGCCAGCAGTCCGCCGATCCAGAAGATGACGCCGAAAAGATGAAAGGTCAGAACCCAAGGCATGATTTGCTCCTCAAGTGGAGGCCAAGCCTATTCCACGCATAAGGATCAACGCCAACGCAGCGACAATCGCGCCGCCGATGTAAGGCGCCGACGGCCCGAGTATCGCGTAAACCGCCGCGCCCGCGAGCGGGCCGAAGATCCTCGCCAGCGCCATTGCCGACTGATTGATGCCGAGCACCTCGCCCTGTACGTGCCGCTCGCTGCGCCGCGAGATCAGGCTGGCGACCGAAGGACTCGCCAATCCGTAACCGATCGCGATCAGCGCCATCATCACCAGCAGGCCGCCACGCGAGTCCAGCGTTCCGAGCGGCGCGAGGCCAAGAGCCAGCGCGATCGCGCCCACCTTGAGGACTCGCACCTCGCCGAAGCGCTTGACCACTTTGCCCAGCACGTAGCCCTGTGCGATCGCTTGCACCAAACCGGTATAGCCGAGCAGCAATCCGACCCCGAAAGCGCCGTAGCCGTAGACCCGCGGGACCGTCAGGGCAAAGGTCGCCTCGAGTGCGGCCAGCACGAACGTCAGCATGAACGCGAGCGAAAACAACCGCGCCAGGCGATGGCCGGCCAGGTCGCGCGGCAGGCGCATCAGAGGTTCGAGCAGTTGAGCGGGCGTGAGGCGTACGGTTGACAACGCCTGATGCGATTCCGGCAGGAACCTCGCGGCAAACAGCAGATTGGCGAAGGTCAGCGCGCTGGCGAGGAACACCGGCAGGCGCAGGCTCGTGCGGCCCAGCACTCCGCCCAGCGCCGGACCCAGCACGAAACCGAGCCCGAACGCGGCGCCGATCATGCCCATCCCCTGCGCGCGATCCGACTCGTCGGTGGTGTCGGCGACGTAGGCTTGCGCGGTCGATACCGTCCCGGCGCACGCGCCATGCACCGCTCGCGAGAGCATCAGGAGCCAGAACGAATTCGCGAAGCCGTATATGAGGTAGCTGACCGACGAGCCGAGCAGCCCCAGCATGATTACCGGGCGGCGGCCGACACGATCGGAAATCCGTCCGAGCATCGGCGCACACAGCAATTGCGCCAGCGAGTAGACGGCCAGGATCGGGCCGACGGCGCCTGCTCCAACGCCCGTCCGTTCGGCGAACATCGGCAGGAACGGAATTACGATCCCGAAGCCGAGCAGATCGATGAAGACGGTCAGAAACAGGATCAGGCGCGAAGCTTTGACGCCGCCGCGCGTTGCATTGGGCGCTTGCCTGAGGGCTTCGACAGTTGGCATTGATAGAGACCCGGCCGAAGCAAATCCTATGCGATACCGGCGGTCAAGCGAAGCCGGCGCGAGCCGGATCAGGTGAGCGATGCATTCATACCGGGAAGAACTCAAACGCAAGACCGTCAGCGCCGAACAGGCTGCGGCGATGGTGAAGTCGGATAGCTGGCTCGAATACGGCTTCGGTGTCGGACAGCCGGAGCTGTTCGACCGCGCGCTGGCGGCGCGGATCCCGGAGCTCCGCAAGGTCAGGGTTCGCGGATGCCTGGCGCTCGCCCCGCGCGCCGTGGCCGAAGCCGATCCCGAGTCGCGTCACGTCAGGTACATGTCGTGGTATTTCTCCGGGCTCGAACGCAAGCTGCACGACCGCAATCTCTGCGATCACGTTCCGATGAACTTCGGCGAGGTGCCCGATTACTATCGGCGCTTCCTCGATTCGGACTTCGCGGTGATAAAAACCGCGCCGATGGACGAGCACGGATTTTTCAACTTCGGTGGCTCGATCGTCTATCACAAGGCCATCTCCGAAAAGACCCGCAGGATGGTGGTCGAGACCGACACCTCGATGCCCTACGTGTTCGGCGCCGAAAACGCGGTCCATATCAGCGCGGTCGATCACGTGATCGACGGCGGCGAGGGCCGCATGCCGGAGTTCAGGAATGCGCCCGCCACTCCGGTCGACGAAAAGGTCGCCCAACTGATCGCCGGTCAGATCGAGGACGGCGCGTGTATCCAAATCGGAATCGGCGCGATGCCGAACGCGGTGTGTGAGACGCTCGCCGCCTCGCCGATCAAGGAGCTCGGCGTGCACACCGAGATGTTCGTCGACTCGCTGATTAATTTGTACGAGACGGGCAAGGTGACCGGCGAGCACAAAAGGCTCAACCGCTTCCAGATGACGTTCACTTTCGCCGCCGGCTCGGCGCAGCTCTACAAGTTTCTCGATCGCAATCCGCTCTGCTTCGGCGCGCCGGTCGACTACACCAACTTGCCCCAGAACATCATGCAGAACCCCCGCGTGGTCGCGATCGTCAACGCCGCGCAGATCGATTTGAGCGGGCAGGCCTGCTCCGAATCGGCGGGGCTGCGGCAGATCAGCGGCACCGGCGGGCAGTTGCAATTCGTGCGCGGCGCCTACGCATCGCAGGGCGGCAAGGCGTTCCTGTGCATGTCGTCGGTCTACGAGCAGCGGGGACCGCAAGGCGCGCGGCGCGAGAGCCGAATCATGCTGAAGCTGCCGGAGCATGCGATTGTTACCACCCCGCGCACCGACGTGATGTACATCGTGACCGAGTTCGGGATCGCCAATCTGAAGGGCAAGTCAGTGCCGGAGCGCGCCCGCGCGCTGATCGCGCTGGCCCATCCGGATTTTCGCGAGCAGCTCGAACGCCAGGCGCGCGAGTGCCGGCTGATTCCGCGCGGGTTTTTCTAGTGCTCGGCGTCGCTGGCATCGCCGAAGCGATAGACCAGTTCATCGGGGCGGGCGAAGCCGAGCTCGCGGCGAATCTGGCGCTCGATGTAGCGATCGTGATTAGCCGATCCTCACCTAACCGGTCCACGACAAGCTCGACCATCGGCTCCGACGCCAAATTGTTTCCATCGGCTGGCCCGGTGAGATCGCAGGACCGCGTCGCATTCGGCGGCGCGTCGGTCGAGGAAGATCTTCGCGACGCCTGATTATAGGTCAGATGGACCCGGGCACTGGGGCGAAGTTCCCCCGGCGCCTGCTGCGATTTTCCCTGGCGCGCTCCGCAACGTTTCCCGGCTCGGTCCTGCGATCTGCAAGTTACCAAAAATCGCCGCACTGCCTATCATTAGGGTGTAGGGAGAGCATGTCAGGAGGTGAATAAAATGTTCAAGCATAAAGGTGGAAACCGAACGAAAGGCGGTTTTTATTTGAAGAAGGGTGAATGGGAGATCGTAACGGTCGAAGGGAAGAACGGTATGCTGCCCGGCGGCAACGAGTGTGAGTACATGAGGGTTCCAGGCGTGCTGTTCGTGCCGCTCGCGGTGACACTCGGCGGTGCGTTTGTGATTTTCCTGCCGTTTATCGGTTTCGCGATGCTGTTTGCGATGATCGCAACTAAACTCGCCATGGGCGTGAACGCGCTGGCCGCTGCATTCGCGCAGAAGCTCGCGGAATGGCAGCCACTCAGGATGCCGGTGGCGGCGCTCGCAACGGTTGTCAGCCTGGTCGCGACGACGACCGGTCTGCGCGCCCTGACCCGCGCTCTCGCGGAGAGGCTCACCGGATTGAAGCCTCCGACCGGAGGCTATGGCGCGCGGTGAGGCTGGCCGTGGAATCTTCTGCACTGCGACGGCGCATCGAGAGCGGCGCCGCCGCAGCCGTGCTTGTTGATTGCGGATTGCCCCTGCACGCGCGCCCGGTGAAACCGTGCGACGGCGGGCGCACGACCGATGGCGCCACGAAAACGGGGCCCCGCTGGGCGGCGCACTCGACTCTCGACCCGGATCACGGCCTTCTTGATGGCGAACTTGATCAGGTCGGTTCGGCTGTGAAGGTTGAGCTTCTCCATCACGCGCTCGCGATGTGACATTGCGGTCTTGACGCTGGTTCCGAGGAAATTCGCGACTTCCTTGTTGCTGTGTCCAAGCGCCACCAGCCGTAAAACCTGCTTTTCGCGGTCGGTCAGCGTCTCGTAGGGATCGTCGTCCCCGGATCCCGGCTCCTCGGGCGCGTGCTGTATCGCTTCCATCGCGACTTGCGGGTCGAGCACCAACCCGCCCTTGGCGACGCTCCGAATCGCGGCAGCCAGTTCCGAGCCGAGCATCCCCTTGAGCACGTATCCCGCGATCCCGGCCTTGAGGAAGCGACGGACGTACTCCCGATCAGCGTATTGCGTCAGCACCAATACCCGGGTCTTCGGCGCTTCGCGCTTGAGTTCCAAGGTTGCCTCGAGCCCGCCAAGGCCGGGCATCGCGATGTCCATCAGCACCACATCGGGCTTGAGCCGCTGGCATTGCTCGACCGCCGCCCGGCCATCGATCGCCTCGCCAACGACCTCGATATCACCGGCCAGGGCGAGCAGGGCCTTTATTCCGTCGCGCAACAACGCGTGATCGTCGGCAATGACAACGCGAATTTTAGGCATGATAGCCCGCAAGCGGTACGGTCAGCACGACCCTGGTGCCTTGGCCCGGCGCTGACTCGATAATTGCGCTGCCACCCAGTAGCTCGAGCCGCTCCCTGATCCCGGCGAGTCCCAGCCCTCGTCCGCCGACCGCGGTGCCGGAGATGCTCGCTGGATCGAAGCCCTCACCGTCGTCCTCGATCTCTATCGTGACCGCCTGCGGCTCAAGCGCGCATTGGATGAGCACGGTTTCGGCGTGCGCGTGCTTCACGATATTAGTAATCGCTTCCTGAACTGCGCGGAAGAGGGCGGCTTCGACTTCGGTGGGCAAGCGTTCTGCACCCTCGTCGAATTCACAACGGACCGCGACTCCGCGCGAGCTTGAGGTCGCGCTCGGCGTACCATCGGATCGCGGGAAAAAGCCCGAGGTCGTCGAGCACCGAAGGCCGCAGGTCGAAGCTCAGCCGGCGGACTCCGTCGAGCGTCCGGAGCGCGAGCGCTTTCACTTCCTGCAGGCGATCGCGCGAAGCTCCCGGCGGCAGCGTGGCGGTCGCGGTGTCGAGTCCGAGTGCGAGTGCGCCGACGATCTGGCTGGTCTCGTCGTGCAGTTCGCGCGCGATGCGCCGGCGCTCCTCTTCCTGGGCGCTGATCAGCTTTTGCAAGAGCTTGGCTCTGAGATTGTCGCGTAGCTTGAGCGCTTGGTAGAGCCGGTCGGTCTCCCGCGTGCGTTCCTGGACCCGCAACTCGAGCTGATCGCGGGCACGCGCCACGTCTTCGAGCGACTGCCTGAGCGCGACCCGCATCCGTTCCAGCGCCGCGCCGAGCTGTCCGACCTCGTCGCTGCCGAGTTCGGGAATCGGAGTGGTGAGCTCGCCGGCGGCGATCCGTTCCGCCGTCCTGGTCAACAGTGATAGCGGCGCCCTTATGCTGGCGGCGGCCCCCAGAGCGAACACCAGGGACAGCAGGGCGAGTGCGGGAGCCCACGCGAGAATCTTCCAACGCAATGCCGCGGCCGTGGAAAACGCCCGCGCTTCGGGCTGGCGGATGCTGATTCCCCAGGGCACGCGCGGCGACAGCGGCGCAAACGCCATCACTTCGTCAACCCGGGTGTTGAGCGGGCCGTTCTCATGGCATCCGTGGCAGGTGCCGGCGGTCTGCTTCTGCTGCTTGATGAGCCCGTCGATAAAATGACGATGGTCGCTCTCGGTGTACAGGCGTCCGAGCGCGGTGCTGGCGATGACGATGCCGTGCTGATCGACCAGGTCCACGGTCTCGCCGGGGTCCAGAGGTACGAAGTTCAGTAGCGCGCGAAAACCCGGACTTTCCGGGGCGATCTCACCGCCTACAAGGCCCGCCACCTGGCTCTGCAGATTCCTGAGCGGAACCAAGAGAAAGAGCCGGCGTGCGCCACCCGCGTCGCGCGAGAGCGCCGAGACTTCCGGCACGCCGCTCTCCAACGCCTCCCTGACCGCGGGGAGTTCCCTGGAGGGAGCCGCGGGGCCGTCCGCGGGTTCTGCCACGATCAGCCGCCCGCTGCTGTCGAGCAGGAACGCGCGGGACAGGAAGCGGGACCGAAGACAAGCCTCCCTGAGCGCCACACGCGCGACGGATGACGTACCGGCGATGCCCACTTCCGGGGCGGGCGAGATCGCCTCGAGCGACTCGAGCTCCGAATTCATCAGCGAATCAACGTGTGCGGCCACGCTGATCGCCAACTCCTGGCGCTCGGCCAGCACCCGCTCTTCCAGCGAGCCGACGCTCGACCAACTGAGCCAGCCGAAGATTGCGGTCGGTCCCAGCGTTCCGGCCATGGTCAGCAGCACGATCCGGGCGCGAAGTCCGCGCTGCGCGCCCCGTCTGCGAGCGACCGATGCCATCGCAAGTCCTACGTCGGGGCTGCACCGTCAGTTGCAGCGCGGCCGGCCAAGTGATTGCGTGCGCGAGCCAGAGCCGTATCAGTGCGACCTGGTTTCGAGCCGCGGTCAGGCTTCAGGAGGCGCCTGCTGCTCTGGTTGCTCATTGTCGGTTATCCGGTCGTACTCGAGCGGGTGTTCCTTCTCCATGCGCTCACGGCTCACTTTTCCGGTGAAGATACTGGTGTCGAAGGGGAATACCTCGGGCGAGAAATGAGCATTATAGATATGCCAGGTGATCACGACCAGAAAGGCCATCAACCCCTCGTTGCTATGCGCCACCTTCGCCGCGGGGATAAACTCGCCGGGCAGCAAGCGCGTGGTCAGCACCGGAAAGTACAGCATGAACCCGGTTACGATCATCAGCATCGAGCCGAGCACCAAGCCCCAGTACTCGAACTTCTGCCGATAATCATAGCGGTCGAAGCGGGCCTGCTCGTCGGACAGCCGCAGATAGTAACGCATCATCATCGCGGCGTCGCGGAAGTCCTTGCGGGTTGGAACGACCGAGGCCCGCGAGCGTCCGGAAACCGCCAGCACCAGGCCCGGCGCGAGGTGGACAACGGCAAGGGCGGCAAACGCGATTCCCGCGCCGCGGTGTACCCATCGCACCCGGTCGATGCCTCCCATCGCGAGAATCGTCCACTGCGCCCATCGCGCCTCGAAGAATTTCTGCGCCAGACCGCTCACCGCCAGCACGGTGAAGAGCACCATCCCGAACGCGTGCTCGATGCGCTGCGGAACCGAAAACCGGGTTACATACTCTCTCATCGGTTTACCACCACCCTCCATAGATGGAGCAGAATCTGAAGCACCAGTCCCCCGATCACGAATGGAATGAATATCATGTAGAAGATCTTGACTGCGTAAACCAACAGGCCATGTTTCGCGCCGGGCTGGTAGTGTCCCAGCCACGCCGCGGGAAGTTCGGGCCGGCCGCCGGATGGCACCGCCGGCAGGTCGTGAGCAAATTGGCCTCTATCACCCCCGAGCCCGAGTCATCGACCCGCGTGATGTTATGCACGCCGTGACAATCGGTGCAGGTCGCGGTGAGTACGGCCGGATTGGCGTTCTCCGAGCGGTGCAACGAGGCCGTCATCCCGTGGAAGTCGTTCAGGTACGTCGTCAGCACCTGGGTGGAAATCCCGTACTTGGCCATCATCTCTTCGTTGGTATGGCATCGTGCGCACAACTCCGGAATGCGCAGGTGCTGGGAGGCCGAGCGCGGATCGGAATTGTCGTGTGGACGATGGCAGTCGGTGCAGACCGGCACATCGTGGTTGTCCTGTTCGAGCAGCGCCTTGCCGTGGACGCTCTTGAGGTAGGCCGCGGCGATGTCCGTGTGGCACTTGGCGCAGGTGCGAGAGACCGAGGAGCGGGGCCGGGCGGGATGGGCGATCGCGTGCGAACCGTGACAGTCCACGCAGGTCGGCGCGTTCTGGTTGCCCTTGGCGAGCGCGGCGTAGTGAACGCCATCGAGCAGCCTGCTGTATTCCGTGAAATGGCATTGCTTGCACAGCTCGTAGTAGGCCAATGATACCGCGCGCCGGTTCTTGAACGTCTTCACCGGGTGCGGGATAGCGCTGATATCGGAATGACAGTCGGTGCAGGCGAGCTTGCCGCCGTGAACCGAATGGGCGAATACCTTACGATCGACGTAGAGCGAGAGCGTCTGGCCGTCGCCCAGCTTGGTCGAGAACGCCGGGTTGCCGTGACACGCCAGGCAGAGTTCACTGGAAGGATGAACTGGAGCGGGACCCGCGGCCAGCGCCCCCGTCAGCGTCGCCAGAGCGCCGGCGAACACCATCAAAGCGACGAGCTTTCGCAAAACTACGACTCCTCGGCCCACCTTGCTCAGCCGAAGTTTTACTTATCACAGCGAGTTACATAAATCACTAACGCTAATCGCCAACGTTGGCCAGGGCATTATCATGGCGAGCCACGAGGGCCAATTCCCTCGCGCCCGCGCTGATCGCGCTGGCCCATCCGGATTTTCGCGAGCAGGTCGGACGCCAGGCGCGCGAGTGCCGGCTCATTCCAGGCGGGTTTTTAGTGCTCGGCGTCGCTGGCATCGCCGAAGCGATAGACCAGTTCATCGGGGCGGGCGAAGCCGAGCTCGCGGCGAATCTGGCGCTCGATGTAGCGATCGTCTGAACGAAGCCTCTGAACAATCGTTTCAAGTTCGGCGTTGTCGCGGGTGAGGCGCCGCAGTTGCGCTTCCAGAGCCGCCCGATCGGTCCGCAGCACGATCAGATCGCGCGCCCCTCTGGGGCTGCTGAGGCAATTGAGAACCAGCACTACTGCAACTGCCCCCAGGATAAGGCTGAGCGACATCCGTCGAAGGCCTGCGCTTAATGCACCCATCGGCGATATCGTAAAGCAGCGCGCCCTTCAGTTTCAAGCAGGCTTATACTCGCGACCCCGGGCAGCGGCGATAATCCCAATAAGTTCGGGCGATCGCACGGCTTTAGAATTTCTTTCTATAGATGATGCTGCTTACTTGATCATTCGATA
Organism: uncultured delta proteobacterium; assembly: GCA_963793115.1. Taxonomy (GTDB): domain Bacteria; phylum Desulfobacterota; class Binatia; order Binatales; family Binataceae; genus CAVVMA01. The sequence goes on along the minus strand of CAWBYV010000027.1, from coordinate 43,424 downwards.
ACGTTTTTATATTATGGGCGCCGTCGAGCGGCAGATTGATGGCCGCTTATAAGTTTGAGTGCTTGTTCAGCGACAGTGAGGGATTAGGAGGTGTCTATGCCAGTGAAACGACGGGGCCGCGCTACGGCCCGCAAATCCAAACCAAAGCTTAAGGCAAAGATGAAGAAGAAAAGCCGGCAAGAAAAAGAAGAAGTAACTTTCAAAGGCATTTTTCCTCCGACTAAATCGGAGGCTGGCTAAAGATGCCAAGCTTGTCGCTGAGCTGAGCCGGGGCTGAGAAAGCCTCGTAGACCGGGAGCCCCCTCGAAAGAGGGGGCTTCCTTTTTTTGGACGCTCCCGCCCGACATCATATAGCCGCCATGCACACCGAGATCGGACGCTTCCCGTGTGAAGTCGATCGGCCCGAGCCGATCAAATTCGCCTGGCCCGTCGTGGTGTTGCCCGAACTGTTCACGACGGCAGCCCATCTCGGTTTCCTGCGCGGCTACCTTTCGTCGATCGGATGGGAAGTCTACGCGCCCGATCTGCGCGCCGCCGCCGGGCGCCCTCCGACGCCGCCGCTTGCGCGTCTACACTTTGCCGATCTGATCGCGCTCGCCGAAGAGGCGCTTGGGGCCCTGGGGCGCGAAGCGATCGCGATCGGCCACGGAATGGGCGGGCTTCTGGCGCTTGCGCTCGCGGCCCGGCCCGGAGTGAAGGCCGCAGTTGCGTTTGCGCCGATGATTCCCGGCTTCCGGACGCCGTTGTTCACGGGCGCGCGAAATATCCCGGCGATGTGGTTCGGCCGGGCGCTGCGACCGCCGGCCGGCCGCGCGCTGTTCGACTTCGTCGCCGACGCGGAACCGTTTCAGCGCGCGAGCCTGATCGAGGGCCTGGTGCGCGACTCGCCGGCCGCGGCGCGCGATATTGCCCGCAGCTCAGATGTCGCGCGCGGCGCAGTCGATCTGACACCGGGCGCTCGCACTGCGCCGCGGTTAATCGTGGCCGGCGACAGCGATCCGTTCGCGCCGATTGTGCCTCTCACCGCGTTCGCCAATTCGATCGGCGCGCAGCTAAAGACGCTTCCTGGCCGCGGCCATTGGATAATCGGTGGCCGCGCACTGGAGCGCGCCGTCCACGAGGCTCATCGTTTTCTGGTCCGCTCGCTCGGTCAGGATTTGCTGCTGCTCTTTCCAGAGGAATGGAAATCGCGCCCTGACGACGACGAGAACGGTTGACGCCGATGCTTCGTCACTCGCAAGCGCGTACTTTACAAATAGTTCGATAACGGGAAATGAAAGTGCGCGGAGATTACACGGCGCTCGATCCGGCGCTTGAGATCATCCATCGCACCAGCCCCGATCTGCGCAACGGGAATAGCAATCACGCTCCGATGGCGGTCGAGGCGCTGTGCGCGATGGGTCGCGCCGGCGCAGTCGCGCGATGGCTCGACGGGTATCGCAACGCAATGATGCCGCGGGAGACGCCGCACCTGCGGATTGCGCGCGACGATTGGCGTGCTGCGTTGGGGCGTATCGAACGCGTCGCCGATTGGGCGGCATTCTTCGAGAATGAGCTTGACGAGGCGCCGTGGCGCGACGTGCTGGACCGATGGGCCGCGCGCTTCGCGCCGGGAATCTGTGGCGCTGCGACGCACGGCGTGATCCGGCTCGGCCACGCAGTGCGGGGCCTGGCCGAATCGGAGTCGCCCGCGCGGCGCCACGAACTTGCCGACGGCCTCGGCTACTGGGCGGCGACCTTTCAGGAGCTGCCGGCTGATTTGTCCGCGCCGGCCACCACGATGCGGCCGCGCGATGCGATCTTCAAAGTCGCCACGGTCTCGCCCGAACGCCGCCGATACTCGGGAACGATCTCCGCCTCACTGGAAGCGCTGGGCGAGTTTCCCGAGTTCGCGCCGGCGATCGGGCTAATCAGCGTGAGCGGCGATCCGTCGCGGCTCATTTCGGAGTTGACCGAGACTTTCACGCGGGTCTATCTCGCCAACGCCCGCGATTTCCTGAGCGCGCTGGTTTTCATCCACGGCGTGACGAGTGCGGCGGCGATCCGGAACCTGATTCCCTACCTTGGCGCGCAGACCGCGCGCGACGCTGCGCGCTTCGCGTGGCAGGCCGGATGCGCGCTGTACGCAGCCTTCGGCAACATGCCGACGCCGGCGAATGAGATTGAGCCGCCGCGCGAATCGAACGACACGCTGATCGATATGGCGATCGCGAACGGCGACGAGCATGCGATCAAGTTCACCGAGGCGTGCATCGGGGAAGCTGCGCTCAATCCGTCGCCGGCCTACCTGGCCGCCGCGCGCCACGCGATCGAAATCTTGCGTCCGTAGCAGCGATCCTGCCGGGCAATCACGCCGCGGCGAGCTCGATCGTGCTGGCGCCGGCGCCGGCGCGCAGCACGGCGCGCGACGCTTCGCGATCGTGAGCGCTCAAATTGAGCGGAGCGTAGTATTCGCGATCGAGCGCGGCAATTACGCCGCGAGCCTTGGACGCGGCGCACAGCGCGATGATCGATCCGCCGAAGCCTGCGCCGGTGAGCCGCGCGCCGAGCGCCCCGGCGCGGCGCGCACATTCGACCATGGCGTCGAGCCGCGGCGTGCTGACCTCGAAATCTTCGGCGAGGCTTCGATGCGACTCGTTCATCAGCGCGCCAACCTCGTCGAGCTGGCCCGCTTCGAGCGCCGCCGCCGCACGCTCGACGCGTTTGGTTTCGCCGAGCACGTGACGCGCGCGCCTGAGGATCTCCAGCGGCCTGGTCGAATCGAGCATCACCTGATTCGGCCCGCCGCCCAGCAGATCCGCGCGCAGCGCTTGCTCTCGAATCCCAAGGATTCGTGACGCGCTGTCCAGACCGCTAAGACTGGCCGGCGCGCTGGCAGCGAGCGTCGCGGTCAACTCAGCCGGGTCCCACGACCTGAGACGGCGCACCACGTCGCCCATTATCTTCACGCCGCCGAGCTCGAGCGCGCGCGCCAGAATCCGCGCCGCCAGGGCGCATTCGATCACGCGGCGGTTGTACTCGGCACGCACTTTGCCGGATTTGTCGGCGACTTCGCGGCTGTCGGCGACGACCAGGGCGGCGTGGGAGGGCATCCTGACCGCCCGCACGCGGATCGGATCGAACTCGATAAAGAGCGCATGATCGCGCCGCCCGAGGATGGAGGCGGCTTGATCCATCCCGCCCGCCATCGTGCCGACGTACCATTCGCTCCGCGCGACCAGCTGCGCAGCTTCCAGTGGCGGAAGATCGAGTCCGTTGAGCGCCATGAAGGCGAGCGCCGATGAAACGGTGAGTGCCGCCGATGATGACAGTCCGGCCGCGGGCGGCACGCGGCTTTCCACGTACATCACGCCGCCGCGAAGCTGCGCGACGTCTGTATCTCGCTTAGCGAAATGATCGATCACGCCCTGAATTGCGGCCTTGACGTAATTGCCCCAGTCGCCGGCCGGGAAGGGAGCAATGCTTGCGGCGATTGCGAACCGGCGCGCCGGATAGGACGGATCGGCATTGTGCAATTCGATCTGGTCGATCTCGATTCGCGAGTGCGGCGCGGCAACGACGATCGTCGAGCGATCGATCGCGATTGGGAGCACCGGCAATCCGCTGTAGTCGGTGTGCTCGCCGATCAGATTGACGCGGCCCGGCGCTCGCACGGCCCAGACCTGCGAGTCCGCGCCCACGCGAGCGCGCACCAGAGCGGCGAGCACGCCGGCGCGCTCCAACTCGGCATCGTCCCATCCCTCGGCGCGAGTCATTTCGGATTCCTCAGGCGAATTCCTCAGGCCATTGCCTCAGGCGGAGTTGCCGCGCGGCTTGAACAGCTTGCGCGCCCTTTCCAAGTCTTCGGGCGTGCCGATATCGCTCCAGAAACCGCGCAACTCAGCGGCGCGAACGATTCGGCCGTCTTCGATCATCGCCGCGATCGCAGCCGGAAGTTCAAGCTCGCCGCGCGGCGACGGCTTAAGCCGCGCAACGTAGTCGAGGAGCGTCGTGGTCGAGGCGAATAGGCCGGCATTGTTCCAGTTGGTGGCCGAGGTACCCGGCGGGGGCTTTTCGACGATGCGCTCGACTCGCATCTCCGCATCGACGTACACTGCCGCGCCGGCGCACGGGTCGCGCACCCGGTTCACCGAGAGCAGCAGGTCGTAGTCGGACGCGTTCGCCTGCATCATGAAGCGCTGGTAGAACTCGTGGTCCATCAGCACGTCGCCCCATCCGAAGACGAATCGCGGGTTGGCGCCGATGAGGGGAATCGCGGCGAGCATCGCGCCGCCGGTGCCGTTGAGCGTGGGCTGGCGCACGGTGGCGATCGCGAAGCCTTTGCTCTGAAATCGGCGGCAGAACTCTTCGATCTGCTCGCCGAGGTAGCCCGTGACGACTATCGCCTGTTTGATTCCGGCCTGCGCCAGGCCTTCGAGGATATGCGCGATTATCGGGGCGCCCGCAATTTCGAGCATCGGCTTTGGGGTATGCGCGGTGAGATCGCCCAGGCGCTTGCCGCGTCCCGCTGCGAGCAAGATTGCGTTGCGGATGGCGGTCATCAGCCTGGATGTTAGCCGGATTCGACCCGCACTGGCAGATGCGCTCACGGCAGCGCAAGGCGCTCTGAACCTTCTCCCGCTCAGTCGCGGGAGAAGGGGCGCGGGCGCTATGCGCCGGGGGCGATGCGGCCCGCGTCGATGAGGGTGCCTGCTTCCACCGATGTTCGTCGAAAAGGTCGCGGCCTCTCAGAGCCTGTGAGGAAATTGCCAGTGACGAGCGATTAGGGATTTGTGGCGAGCGCGACCGGCGGGGACGCCGGTCCACGTATCCGTGCCCGTCTCATTCCGGCTGTCACGCTCCGCGTCTTCGCGCGATCTCGAACAGCGCGATCGCCGTCGCGACCGATACGTTGAGCGAGTCCACTTTCCCGCGCATCGGGATCGTCACCCGGAAATCGGCGGTCTTCGCGACCAGCTCGCGCACGCCGCGATCCTCCGAGCCGACCACGATTGCGAGCCGCCGCGTGGTATCGAGCCGTATATCGAGGTCTCACCCCCCGGCGTCAGCGCCGCGACCCAGTAGCCCGCGTCCTTGAGATCGCCGAGCATCCGCGCCACGTTGCCGCATTGCGCGATCTTCAGATGTACCCACGCGCCGGCCGACGATTTGATCGCCGCCGGAGTGATCGGGCAGGTCCGATCGCGCGCGATTATTATCGCGCCGGCGCCGGCGCCTTCCGCTGAGCGCAGGATCGCGCCGAGATTGCGCGGGTCGGTGACGCCGTTGACGATCAAAATCGGATCGGGCCGGGCCGCGATAATCTCATCCAGGGGCGCATAGCGGTATTCGCGGACGATCGCGGCGATTCCCTGGTGGCGCGCGTCGCGCCCCGCGATTCGCGCGAGCGTATCGTCGTCGGCCGTTACGACCTGACCGCCGCTCGCACGCACGCGCTCGATCTGTTCGGCAAATCGCGCGCGGTCGCGCTCCCTGACGTGGAGAATTCGCACCGACGCGGGCGCCGCCGCGACTAGCTCCTTCAGCGGCTCGACACCGAACACGACCTGCGGCTCTGCGCTATCATCAGAAGGACGCTCGCGCCTTGGCCCCGGCGCCGCATCCGGCCAAGGCGTCTTCTTCCCGGTGCGCAACGGGGCGGGATGGCGGGGATAGCGGGGTCTCATCGCTCCGGATAATACTCAGGCGGGATGGAACCACGGTAGAGCCCGCCCAGTGCTACGAGATGCGACGGATCAACTCCATACTCGACCGCTACGTAATCCGCGAGGTGATGGCGCCGTTTGCGCTCGGCGTCGCCCTGCTCACGTTTGCGCTGGTGGCCGGACGGCTGTTGAAGCTGACCGAGCTGGTCGTCAACCACGGCGTGAAGCCCGTCGAGGTTCTGGGGCTGATCGGCTACATCATGCCGGGCTTTCTCGAATTGACCTTCCCGATGGCGGTGCTGCTCGGCGTGCTGCTCGGCTTCGGACGGATGTCGAACGATCAGGAACTGACGGCCGCGCGCGCCTGCGGGATCAGCCTTTACCGCCTGGCGGTTCCGGTCATGATGGTCGCGATCGTGGTGTATGCGATTTCGAGCTGGTTCGCTTTCAAGGTCAGGCCGTGGGCGAATGCGAATCTGGAGCAGCATCTCTACGAGATTACCCGGACGCGCACCTCGGCGGGGTTGAAGGAGAAAATCTTCAACCGCAATTTTCCCGGGATAGTCCTCTACGTCGATCAGGTGTCGCCGGCCGACGCGAGCCTGAGCGGCGTGCTGATCTCCGACGAGCGCGAGCCTGCCCAGCAGAATACGATCGTCGCGCGGCGCGGATTGCTGATTCCCGATCAGCATCAGAAGACCGTCACGCTGCGCCTGTTCGACGGATCGATCTTCGGCCAGGACTTCCAGAACCACGCCTCCAACGTCACCAGCTTCGCAAGCTACGACCTGACGGTCCGCCCCGAAGAAGCTCTGGATTTGGAGCAACGCGATCCCGAAGAGATGACCCTTGGCGAGTTGCACGCCGCGATCGCCAAAGGACGCGAGTCGGGCCGGCCCGATTACGAAGCCGAAACCGAGATGGCCCGCAAGTACACCGTGCCGATCGCGACCCTGCTGTTCGCGCTGCTGGGCGTCTCGCTCGGGCTCAAGCCTGCGCGGGGCGGCCAATCCGAGCGCTTCGGCGTAAGCGTCGCGCTGTTCTTCTTCTACTATCTGCTGATGCGGATGGGGCAGACGCTCGCGGAGCGGGGCAAGCTGGACGCCCTGCTCGCGATGAGCATCCCCAACGTCGTGTTCGCCGTGCTGGCAGTGTGGCTTTTCTATCGCAGCGCCACCGACCGCGGCGATCAGGGCCGCGGCCCCGGCGATTTGATCTGGGATCTGGTCGAGCGGCTGGAACGCAAACCGGCGGCGTAGCAAAGGATTGAGAAATGCCGATGGCGACCCGGCTTTCACCGACGATCGATGGCTTTCTGGCGCGGCGCTTCTTCGAGCCATTCATCGTATGCGTCGCCGCCTTCACCGCCAGCTATCTGCTCGGCGACATCTTCGAGCGCTTCAACGACCTGATGCAGTACGGCGGGCTCGGCCTGCTCGGGCTCGAGTACTTCGTGCTCAAGCTGCCGCTGATCGTTTCGCAAATCCTGCCGGCGGCCTGTCTGGCGGGCGCGTTGCTCGGATTTGCGCTCCTCAACCGCAGCGGCGAGGTGCTCGCCTGCCAGCAGCTCGGTATCAGCCGGCTCGAGATGGCGGCGCCGGTGTTGCTGGTCGCCGCGCTGATCTCGGTCTTCAACTTCCTGCTCAACGAGACCGTCGTGCCGTTGGCCACCCGCGAGGCGCATTACCTCTACTCGGTCGAGTTGAAGAAGCGAAAGCTGGTCGGCGTGTTCGCCGACCATGGAATCTGGGTCCGCGTGCGCGACGGATTTCTGTCCGCCGACGCCTACGACTCGGGCCATCAGGAGCTTCGCGGCATCACACTCTACCAAATCGGCCCCGACTACAGCCTGCGCGATATCGTCCATGCCGAAAGCGCAAAGTGGAACGGCAAAGGCTGGCAACCCGAGGACTTGAGCCGGCTCAAGGTGCAGGCCAATGGCCAGGTCACGCCTGGCCGACTCCGAGACGCTCCGCATCGATGTGAAGCCGGCGGACTTCGGGATGCTGCGCCAGGACCCGGAGGAGTTCAGCCTCTGGGAGCTCGACCGCTATATCCACCAGCTCAGGCGCAAGGGGCTCGACCCCGGCGGCTACGTGGTCGATCGCGATCTCAAGTACACGATGCCGCCGGCGTGCCTTATCATGGTCGCGCTGGGGATCGCGCTGAGCCTCGACCCGCGGCCGCGCAATCTCGGACTCGGGCGCAGCTTCGGTCTCGCGATCGGAATCGGCTTCGGCTACTGGCTGGTGCTGGGACTGACCGCCTCGCTCGGCCGCTCGGGCCTGATACCGGCATGGATCGCGGCGTCGGTGAGCGACCTGGTGTTTTTGACGATCGCGGGATCGATCTTCCTGTTCGGCGAAGAGCGATGAGCTTCGCGCGGCGGCGGATCGAAGTCCGTGAGGCCGACCCAAAACCCGCAACTCATCAGATCGAGCAGAGAGCGAGGCCGCCCAAATCTCAACAACTTTCAGTACATCGCCCCCGGGGCTTCTAGCCTCGACAACGGTAGTCGTGCTCTCATATTCTCCACTGCTGCTCTCGACGGGGGAAAGGTGATGATCGGACTCTCGAGTCTCCCGACTCATGTGGCTCGGGTTGCGTCGCGCCTGAACGTCTCAGGACCTGACAGTTCCGGCGACACCTTTTTGCTCACCTCCTATTTAAGCGAGGTCCTATTGAAGACGATCGCGGTAACCCTGTGTGCCGGGCTCCGCCACGCTTCCGCTGAACAATCATATTCCGTCGAATATTCTCTAATCCGCGCCGACGGACTTGGAAGTTGGGAGGCCGCAATCAGCCAGATCGCGAATGGGGCCTATTCGGCATTTACCTCTCAGGATCTCCAGCCCATACTCGCCTGGCTCAACAAGCGGCGAACGCGCGCCGAGGACGACTGGGCTCGCGAGGCGATTTCGCACAGCGCGGCGGTCATGAAGCTATTGGGATCTGATGCCCCGGATCCATCAAAGGAAACTACTGTCCGCCACCTGATCAGCCACCTCATTCAAATCCGCAACAAGACCAAAGCCCACGGCGCAGTCGGTCCGGATTTCTTTGCGGTCGCGAATCCCCACTACATATCAGTCGTTAGGTCACTCGCCGAGTGCTATCCAATCACGGTCCAATGGTTCTACTTGCGCTCGTACATCGGCTCGAATCCAACTCATGTCGTTCGCCTTACGGGGACGACTCCTACCGCTCTAACCAGGAGCGAAGCGGAACAATTCGCCGTTAGGGACTCCGGAGTATACGTCCGCACCCATGAGCGCGGAGCGCTCCTGCCGTGCGGTGATCTTCTCCAAACGAACCATGAGTGCACCGACTTTTTCATAGCGAATGGCAACTACTCCAACAAGCAGTCTGAATTCATCGACTACGCAACCGGTAAAAGTGAGAAGCGCCCGGTGTCTGACTACTCGCGTCCGCCCGCGACGCTTCCTGTCAGCGCGACCGAGGGCGACAGTTCTCTAGAGATACACTCCAACGTATTCGGCAACCTCCCGCTTGAACCGCAGGACTACGTAAATCGCCTTTCCTTGCAGCAGGAACTAACGAACCGCCTACTCGACAGGAACCACGCAGTCATCACTCTTCACGGTCGCGGAGGCATTGGCAAGACTAGTCTGGCACTCAGAGTAGTTCACGAACTTGCTTCCGTAGACTCGCCACGGTTTGAGTACATTATCTGGTTCAGTGCACGCGATTTGGAACTAAAGCCTTCGGGACCGGTACCGGTCCGCCGCGCAATTCCCAACTTAAAAGAGGTTTGCAAGTTAAGCAGCCGGTTGCTCAGTATAGACCCCACCGAGGAGGCATTTGCTGGGGTCCTGCGCGATCCAGGATCGGTGTTGACCACGGGCCTGCTTTTTGTCTTCGACAACTTCGAAACGCTGGATGATCCAGCCGGCCTTCACGAGTTTTTGGACACGTATGCTCATATCCCAAACAAAGTACTGATCACGAGTCGGGAGCGTGCATTTAAAGCGGACTTTCCTATTCAAGTTGGAGGAATGGAGCGGTCCGAGGCGATGGAGCTGATTCGCCAGAACTCTCAGGCGCTTGGCATCGCACAAGTAGTTTCGGAACAGAAGGCGGAAGAGATATTCGACTACACCGAGGGGCATGCCTACGCTATTCGCGTATTGCTCGGCGAAATCGCCAAAGAGCAGACATGGGTGCCTCTCAGATCTCTGGCGTCGCGCAGGAGCGATCTCATAAGCGCTTTGTTCGAGCGTTCATTCAACCGGCTGTCGGACGACGGGAGGCGCGTGTTTTTGACGGTCGCGAATTGGCGCTCGCTGTGTTCGGAGCTCGCGTTGTTTTCCATTCTCGGGTTGCGTGACATTGACGTTGATGCTGGGTTGGAGGAATGCAGGCGCCTTTCGCTCATAACGCCCTACGAACTCGCAGATGGGCATACCTGCTACGCTGCGCCGGAGCTCACGCGAATCTTCGGGAAGAAAAAGCTGGATGGAGATCCAGAGAAATTCCTCATTCACGAGGACCTGGAATACCTTCGCCAATTTGGTTCCATCAAGCCGAGTGAGAAGGGTACGCTTGGACGCGAACAAATAGTAAAGCGCTTTCTAGACTGGTGCGAAAAGGCGCAACAAGCGCAACAAACTGACGTTCAACGGTTGGACCGTACACTCGTGGCCGTCGCTGAACACTGGCCAGGAGCATGGCTTACCCTGGCCAAAATCCGAGAGGATATTGGCGCTCCGCAGGAAGACGTTGCTTACGCGTTGCGGCGCGCAACCGAAGAGATGTCATACGACAGAGAGGCTTGGCGGACCAGAGCCAGTACCGCACTTAAGCACGGGGACGAGAAGACCTACATAGCCTCGCTTGTCAGCGCCGTCGAGGCGGACCCAGGCGACCCTACTTTTGTGTTGACCGTAGCCGATCGACTCAACAAGTATGTCAGTACCCATAAAGTTGACATACCAACATCTCTAAGGGGAGTATACTTAGCGAGTGTCCGTGGTCATATGGAAAGGCTAGCCGACCGCCTTGACGCGACTGGCCTGAGTCGTCTTGCGTGGTTGCATTTGCTCGAGGGTGACAGGGCAGGAGCGAAGAAGTACGCGACTCGAGGTGTAAGAAAGCAGTCAGCTAACGAACACTGTTTGAACGTCTTGGAACGCCTAAAACGCGATGACACTTTCGGTTAGCAAAGGAGCGGGTCGATGCCGCGATGCCATTGGGTTGTTAGAATTGAACGGCCGGCAATAGTCACTTAGGGAATCGCGCGGTATAGCTTGCGACATTGCCGTCCCGACACTCTTCGACCCAATTATCAGCTTACAAATTTAAGTAGATGATTTTGCGCTTTCGGCATCGTGGTATGAAGCGCTTGTGCTCGGACGACGACCGGCGCGGCCTGAATGCCGAGCATGTCGATAAGATCGCACGCGTGCTGGCGTTTTTGGACCGCGCGACGCGGCCCGCAGACATGAACCTTCCAGGCTTTGGGCTGCACGCGCTGGAGGGCGACCTGGCCGGTTACTGGAGCGTCACCATCCGGGCAAATTGGTGATTATCTTTCGGTTCGAGGACGGCGACGTCACGGACGTGGATTTGATCGATTACCATTGAAAGGAGATCGCGGGATGGCCGTGAAGAACCCGCCGCATCCGGGGCTCGCCGTCCGGCACGATTGCCTTGAGCCGCTCGGCCTGACCGTTACTGCGGGCGCGAAGGTCCTGGGCGTCACGCGCCAGGCGCTTAACAATCTCGTGAACGGCAAGAGCGGCATTTCATCGGAGATGGCTGTGCGGCTGGCCAAAGCGTTCGGCAGCAGCGCAGAAACCTGGCTTGGCATCCAGATGGATTACGACCTCGCCCAGGCGCGCCGCCGCGAGAAAGAGATCAGCGTCAGACGCGTAATGAGATCCCCTCACCCCACGCCCCAGCACGCTTGAGTCTGCTGACAGCGCACCTAGCCCTATCCCTCGCCGTTCCGGAGAGGCGCCAGGGAGAGCCCGACACGGGAAGAGGAATCAGGTAGCATCGGCTATGTGCCCGTCCTCGATGCGATCACGCTCTCGCGATTGGATCCATCTTCACTGCTCGGATTGCAGCTCCACTTCCTTGAGGCCGTCGGCGCGCGTCTGTGCCGGCCCGTACTGATTATCTACTCGATGGCGGGCCGGTGGATTTCGCTCGGCCGCTATCATCTATATGGCGGCCCGGAGCATCGCGACGGCCTTGCCGCCTACCGCAGGCTGACCGGCGGCCGAATCTATGGCGCGGGCGAAGGATGGCTGGGCGTCGCGCTGATCCTGCCGAATCGATCGGCGCTGCTGCGCGAGCAGGACTCGGATCTGAAACCCGACCAGGTGATGAACCGCTACGCGCGCGGAGCGATGAAGGGCCTGCGCGCGATCGGGCTCGATGGTTTCTATCCCGGCCGCGACGCGGTCACGATTGCGCGCCGCGAAATCGCCATGTGCTCGTTCGAAACCGCCGCCAACGGCGCGACGCTCTTCGAGCTGGTGCTCGCGGTGAATCGCGGCATGGAAGACCTCGTGCACGATCTCGAACGCTTCGATCCCGAGGGCGCGCTGGCCTGCGCGATGTACGACCGTGAGAACTCCACCAAGGCCGTGCGCGAGCTCGGACGCGACCTGGACATCGCGGAACTGTCCGAACTCATCGTGGCCGGCTATGGCGATACGCTTGGCGAGATCGAGCGCCGCGAGCTTGCCGCCGCTGAACGGTCGGATAGCGAACGCGGCGGCGAAGCTCTGATTGGCTCCGGATGGCTGCACGATCGCGGCCCCGAGGCTCAGCCTCGACCGAGTCGGCCGCGCCGGCGGGCAACTCGGATTCATCGAGGCGCATCTCAAGCTCGGAACCGGCGGGATCGTCGATCGCATCATGCTGTCGGGCGACTTCATAGCGAACTCGCCGGGTATCAGCCGGTTCGAGCGTGAGCTCGCGGGGCTGCGGCTCGATCTGGCGACCATCTCGGCCGCGGCGGCCGGCATCTTCGGCGATGGCTCGAACTACATTCTCGGTCTGGGCGAGATCGCGAACCTTGTTGAGCTCGTGATGCAAGCTCGTGAGGAAAGCCGTCTGAATATCGACCCCAAATGACTATCGACCCGAAGGACGCCGACCGGCTCGCGATCGCGCTCGAATCGGGCGACCTCAAGACCCGGCTCGGCGCGATCGCCGAGGCCACGCGCGACGCGCACGTGCGGCTCTCCGAGGCCGCGCTGGCCGCGCTAATCGAATCTCTCGGCGATAGCCGCAAGGTAGTTCAGCGCCGCGCCGTCGACGCGCTCGCCGCCGCAGCCGCTCACGACCCGCGCGTCGTCGCTGCGTTGCACGCCGCGCTGGATTGCGACGAACCCCGCCGCCGGTGGTGTGCCGCATACGCATTGGGCCTGATCGGCGGCGCGCTCGACCTGCGCGCGCAGAAAGCGCTGCTGGAGGCGCTGGCGAATCCCGACGGCGACGTGCGATGGGCCGCGGCCGATCTGATCGTGCGGCTCGGCGGCGAGAGTCCTGAACCAATCAGGCGTGGCTTGATCGCGCTCGAAGACCATCCGGATCACAACGCGCGCAAGATGGCGATCTACTGCCTGCGCGATCTCAGGTTGGACGATCCCGAAGTGCGCGCGACGGTCGAGCGGGCCAGCCGCGCTGCCGAGAGCGGCGTGCGGCTCGCCGCGCTCTCGCTGCTCGCCCATCTGCCGCAGGCGGACCAAAAGGCGGACCGAGATGCGGACCAAGATCCGGACGAAGGCGCGGTCGAGATCGCGCTCCGATGCCTCGAATCCGATCCCGACCCGGGCGTGCGGCGGGCCGCCGCCAGTGCGCTGGGCCGTTTCGGCGCCGGTTCGCCCCGCGCGGCGCAAGCGCTCTGGCGCGCCGCAAGCCAGACCGCCGATCCGGGCCTGGCCAGGGCCGCTCGCCAAGCGCTCGCCGGAATAGCAAAATAGGTCCCGCAACTACTATGACCTCCGATCCGGCGACGCAGCTTAATCAGGCTTCGGTGCGCGACTTTCTCGCGGGGGCGCGCCTGGCGCATCTGGCGACCACCGATTCGACGGGAGGGCCGCACAACGTCCCGATCTGCTTCTGGTTCGACGCCGCGAACTTCTACTTCGTAATCGATCAGAAGCCCAAGCGCAGGACCGGAACGGCGCTCAAGCGGATGCGCAATATCGCCGAGAACCCGCGCGTCGCTCTGCTGATCGATCATTACGAGGAGGACTGGGCGCATCTGGCCTTCATCCTGGTTCACGGACGCGCGCGGATCGTCGAAGCTCCCGAGGAGTACATGGCGGCTTTGCGCGGCTTGCGCGACAAGTATCCGCAATACCGCGCGATGGTTTTGAGCAGCGCGGACCAGAATCTGATCGTGCGTATCGAGCCCGAGCGCGTCCATCTGTGGGGCGCGCGCTTCGCGCCGGCGCGGCGTAGCCGGTCAGCCCCGCGCCAAGCGATCGCCGAGTGCGGCGACCGAGAGTGGCTCGGCGCCCAGCACCCGGCGATGAACGCCCGGCTGTTCCATGCACAGATACATCGGCACCTTCGGCGCACTGGCTTTGATTCGGTCGCCGATCTCGCGGTAGAGCGCGATTCGCATCGGCGCAAACGCGCGGAAGCGGCCGTCGGGCGACAGCACTTCCTCGCCCAGCAGCATCGGATCGCTGGGGAAGCGCTTGCGAGCGGCGGTGCGCAACCCCGGCGTCATTCGCATCGTGCCCATGCTGAAGAACGCGATCCGATCGGGCGGGACAAAGTCGAATAATTCATCGAGCAATTCGCCGTAATCGCGCCCGGCGCCGGGATAGGCGATTATCGGATCGAGATGGAAGCCGGGCGCGATCGCCGGCTTCGAGCACGCGGCGCGCGGATTTGATTCGCGCCGAGGGCGATGCGGTGCGATGCTCCGAGCTTCGGAAGACCGCATCGGGCGACAGCGTCCACGCGACGATCGTGTGGCCTTTCGGATCGACTTCGAGCAGATTGTCGATTTCGCCGGTCTTGGTCTTGAGCTCCAGCGTCAGTCCGTCGCGCGCGGCGAAAAACTCGACCAGGTCGCGGCTGATTCCGGTGATCCGATCAAAGGCGAGCGAGTCGGCGAGTCTCGCCGGTGCCCACGCGAAAATGGCGGCCGGGCGCGCGATTCCTGAGCCGGTCCAGTTCATCCATTGCTTCAGAGTAGTTGGCGTAAACCTGGAAGCCCGGATTGTCGGCGAGATATTCCTGCAGGAAGCAATAGCTGCAATCCATCGGGCAGTTGGACGCGAGCGTCAGCACCAGGTAGCCGCAGCATGCGAACTCGGCCGAACCCGTCGGACACGCCATCAGGAATGGCGACCTGCGATTCAATAGGACCATCCGGCGTTTGCCTGCTCCAAACGGATCGCGCGCACCGGTTTGGGGCATCGCGGCCTCGCGGCCGTCGGCGACGTAGCGAACGGGGACATGCGGCGGGATCTTTTCGATCACTCGCGCGGCAAGCACCGAGCTTCGGCATCGATCCTCGATCACGATCGCGTCCAGGTCGAAGTTCATTTTCGCAACCGATCTTCTCCGCAGCCCAGCATATCGGCTATATGAGCAAGCGCCTCGGTGTTTGCGTTCAGCGCGCCGATCAGCCGCTTTATTCCCGCACCGTCATTGGCCTGGACTTCGATACGCAACTGGTCGGAGCCGAGATCCTTCGGCAGCACGACCGAGATCCCACGCGGCAAATCGAGCGCCGCGATCTCAGCCTCGAGCTTTCGGGCGGCCTCGGCAAGCCGCGGATAGCGAATCGTCCTGAGCGCCTCGAGAAAGGCCTTCGCCCGCGCCGGTGCCGAGGTCGCCCGGCCCTCGATTATGCGCGCGATCGGGTCGCGAGCCAGGACCGATTCGATCGCGCAGCTCTCGCGCACGGAGATTTCCTCCAACGTTGTGAGCGCGGTCACTATCGCGCCGGTCAACAACCGAAGCGCTCGGGCGATCGCGAGGAGCGCGGCGCGATCGCGCTCGGCCATCCTGAGCCATCGCCCAAGATGGGTCTCCGGCAGATGGCGCTCGACGGCCCAGGCGCGAATCGCGGCGGCGGTGTCGGAGTCAACCAATGCTAAAGACCTAACCCCCTGACCCCCTTCCCGAAAGCGGGAAGGGGGAACATTCTGCACGGGCTCACCTCTTAGCGTCAGCGCGGCTGTGCCGCGCGAGGGTCGCCGGCGGGGCGCGCCAGGCGAAAGAGCCGCCGCCGCAAAGCGTCGAGTCCTTCGCCATCGGTGGCGGAGCACCAGATCGGTTGGACGCCGATCGCGGCGAATCTTTTGGCCGCGGCCGCGCGCTCGGAGTTCTTGAGTTTGTCGCTCTTGGTCGCGGCGACGAGCACCTCCAGGTTGCGGCTCCGGATCATGCCGGCCAGCGACGACTCCTCGCGTTCGGGACCGCGGCGCGCGTCGATCAGGATCAGCACCGCGGCAAGATTGGAGCGCTGCTCCAGATACTGCGACATCATCGGGGAGATTCGCGCCGCCTCCTCATGCGACATCTTGGCGTAACCGTAGCCCGGCAGGTCGACCAGCCCAAGCTCGTCGCCCATCGTGAAGAAATTGAGCGCGCGCGTGCGGCCCGGCGTCTTGCTGGTGCGGGCGAGACCTTTAACGCCGGTGAGCGCGTTGATCAGCGAGCTCTTGCCGACGTTGGAGCGCCCGGCGATCGCGACTTCAATTCGATCCCATTGGGGACACTGTACGAGGTCCGACGCGGAAGCAACGAACTGCGCTTCAATCTTCACGGTTCGTCATCTGCTTCATCATCAGCGTCGGCAACGTGGAGCGATTTTCTCAGGTCGGCCATCTGCGCGACGAAAATCCCGCTGATGACCCGCTTCACCAGTGCGTCGGGCACCGGCAGACTCTGGAGCATCCGCGAGGTCTGGTGACAATTGACGATCGTGTCTGCGCCGTCGCTGTCGAGCTGGTAGTCGGCACGGGTGTCGAGCAGCGGATTATTCAGCGTGTGATAAGTGATCCTGCCCTGGTCCGGGAAGTAATCGAAAGCGAGCCGGGTGGTGATCTCGCCGGTCGGACCGTCGAGCACCATCTCGACGGTCTTGCTGTTGCCGTGCTGATCCACGATGCGGACACTTTTGATGTTGTCCGAGCGCGAGTCCTCAACGTGCTCGATCGCGTCGAACACCTGCTTCTGAGACGCCGGGATTCGCGCGACGAAGTCGGCCTTCCAGATCTCGCCGTCGCGCACGATTTGCTCGGAAACGATTCCCGTCCGGCGCAGTTGATGCTTCTGATAGAAGTACCACGATGCGGCGGCGACGACCGCAACCATCACGAGTGCGCTGACGATTCGATGAGTCCTGCTGGCCATCGCGACGCTCTCTGCCCGGGCTGCGAAGAATACTTCGGCCGGTACTATCTCCTACACCCACCACCGTCTCGACTCATGGGTCGATTCACGGGTCGATTCACGGGCCATCAGCGGCCGAAGGTCCCGACCAGTTCGGCGCTCGCGACCACGTGGCCCCTGGTTGCGTGTTCCAGCTCCGCGGCGGTGGCGGTCGGCGGCAACTCAAGCGAGGAATCGAGGGCGAGCAGCCGGAAGTGGTAGTGATGGGCCGGTCCCGCAGGCGGGCATGGTCCATTGTATCCAGGTTTGCCGAAGCTGTTGATTCCCTGACGTGCCCCGTTGGAGAGCCGGTTGCCCTGGGCGATACCCTCAGCGAGACGACCCTCTTTCGCGGGAAGGTTAAAGAGCACCCAATGGTTCCAGTTGCCGGCCGGAGCGTCGGGATCGTCCACGATGAGCGCGATCGTCTTTGCGGCCGGTGGAAGTCTACCCCAACTCAGCGGCGGCGACTTGTCCGCTCCGGTACATGTGTACGCGGCCGGAATCGGGTCGTCGGCCCCAAACACCGGGCTCTCCAGTTTGGCGCTCGATTGAGCCCATGCGCCAGGTGACGGCATCGCCATGATCTCAATGACCGCGAGCAGGACCGCGAATGAAGCTGCGAAGCATCGCGCCGGAAATCGTGGCTCGATTCGCGACCATATCCCACCGAGCATGGCCTTGCCTCCATTGGCCATCGTAGCAGCACAGATTCGGCATCTGAATGAGGATCGTTCGCTCGCGATACGGAGGTTCTGAGCGCTTGTTAAGTTCGGGCCTTTTTGATCGGGCCAGATAAAGGTCAGTTTGAAGGGTTTCCGCAGCGAAACGGCGTTCCATTTAGACCCCAAAAAATTAGATAAACGCGAAGGCTTGTCCTCTTGACGAGCGATGGCGTTTTTGAGAGCGTCTCAGTTGGCCAAGGGGGCTTATGGCCTGATGCGGGCGTTAGGTAGATCGAAGGAACCGAGTAATCCCTCGCACTGAGCGGCGCCAAGGGGCGGTCGGAATGGATCAGGCGATGGAACCAAAATACTCTCTGCCTCGTGTAATGACGGTGAAGGAACTGTCCGCTTATCTCCGAGTACATCCTTCGACGATCTACAAGCTCCTGCGCCGCGGAGAGTGCCTGGCTTTCGGATCGGCACGGACTGGCGCTTCAATGCTGAGGTGATCGATCGCTGGTGCCTCGAGCGCAATTCCAAGTCATCCTGATCGCGCTTTCGCCACCCGCCGCGATTTCGCCAACCAAATCGATCGCGCAAACCCGGTTGTGCGTTCAAGCCGTCCGCAGAGAGCTCGGCACGCGCGAGTCTATGACCGCGTGGCGCGTGGCGCGCCGGGAGTCTCGGTCAATCGACGGCCGGTCGGCCGGACCTCGAGTGCGCGGCCGAAAAGCGAGTCGTCGCGAATCAGCGTAAACACCGCGTCGGCGATCTCCTCGGGCTGGATCATCTTCGACGGCAGCCACGACTGCATCCCGATCGCGGTCGCCGCTTCGATACCACGCCGCACCATCGGCGTGTCCGTGATTCCCGGACATACGCAGTTCACCCGAATCTTGCGCTCTGACGCCCACGGCGCGAGCGAGTAGGTAAAGTTCACCACCGCGGCCTTGGCCGCGCCGTAGATCGGGTCCAGCGGATGCGGATACAAGCCCGCCATCGAGGCAGTGTTGACGATCACTCCGCCGCCTGCGCGGGTCATGATCGGCGCCGCCAGCCAGCATCCGAGCACGACCGCATACAGATCGATGTCGAGCACGAGACGCCATCGCGCAGCTTCGGCGGCTGGAAAGCCCGGCGGCCCGACTGCGATTCCGGCGTTGTTGTGCAGTATATCGACTCGCCCAAACTTCGAGACCGCCGCGTCCAGCATCGCGCGCGCGTCACTTTCCTTGGTGACGTTGGCCCTGACGAACGTCGCGCGCCCTCCGGCGCTCTCGACGAGCTTGACGCTTTCCGCGCCCATTTTTTCGTCGAGATCCGCGATCACGATCGACGCGCCTTCTTTGGCGAGGCGCTGCGCGGTGGCGCGTCCGATTCCCGAGCCGCCGCCGGTTATCACCGCAACTTTATTCTGAATTTCCATATAGCTACCCCTAGCCGATTCTGCCCAGCGCAGCGCCGAGTATCAGCGCCGCGAGCACATACCCGGTCATCGCTACATATGGGTAGTCCTTTTCCCTGAGGAAAACCAAGAGCGTGAAGGTGACGCGCGCGATCGGCACCATCGTCAGCAGCATCAGGCCGAGCGTCATGATCGAATGGCCGTCGCCGCCCAGCGCGTCGCCCAGCAGCGGCCCGAAGTCTCTGGGCTGCCGCAAGTGGATTCCGCGCTGCAGCTCATGGAAGCGCCTGGCGAAATGGCCCGGCGAGCCGAAGGTCGCTTCCACCAGCCCGATAATCAGAACCGTCACCGCCGCGATCAGGACGGTACGGAGAACCATAGGCGTCCAGACGCGGAGCAGGCGGGTCTCTTCGTCCTGAATCGATTGAAGTGGTGATACGGTTGCCATCGATACTTACAGTCCTGCTTACTGTCCTGCTTATAGGCCCGCCAGCGCGCGCCATCCCATCTCGGCCGCGATCAGCAGCATGATGACGACGAACACGATCCTGAGCGCCTGAACATTCGCGTACGGAAGCACGCGACTGCCCATGAGCGCGCCGGCGGTCACGCCCAGCGCGACCGGCCCGGCGACCACGGTCGAGACATCGCCGCGGAACAGAAACACGAGCGCCCCCGCGCCCGCGGTGACGCCGATCATGAAATTGCTGGTTGCGCTCGAGACCTTGAGCGGCAGGTGCATGATGTAGTCCATCGCCATCACCTTGAGCGCGCCCGATCCGATTCCCAGCAGTCCCGACATCAGCCCGGCGACCACCATCAGTGCCGCTCCGCCCGGAACGTTCACCACGCCGTAGGGGATGACCGGCTGCACGCCGTCGCCCGGAAGATCGCCGGCGAGCCGCAGCCGCGCGGCGAGAGCGTCGCTACTCGGCGAGATATCGTCGCCCGGCTTGTGCAGCGAAAAGTACGCCGACTGCAACATGATCGCAGCGAAGAGCAACTCGAGCACGCGCGCCGGGATGATTCCCGCGCAGTAGGCGCCGCTGATCGCGCCGGTGACGGTCGCGCACTCCAACACCATCGCGACCCGCAGATTGGTCCATCCGTCGCGCACGAAAGCGACGCTCGCGCCCGCGCTGGTCGCGACCACCGAGATCAGGCTGGCCGCGATCGCCACCTGGATCGGCAGATGAGAGACCACCACCAGCGCCGGCACGATGAACACGCCGCCACCGAGGCCCGAGATCGAACCGACAAATCCGGCACCGACCGACAGGAGCAGGAGTCCGCCTAGAATCGTTACCATCGCGAGGAACTGCGCAGTCGCAAGACTCCGGCGATGCTAACGGATTTGCCTCGCGCAGACAAAGTGCGTTTGCTGGTCCTCAGCCAGCATCACACTGGCAATCGTGTCGCGATGGCGCCGCCTACCCCGTCGTGCGCCTATCGTCTATGCTTGGATATTTGATGTGTCTCAAATGAAGGCAGCGCCCGTCTCGTCGAATCATCGCGGGCGGCGCGCGATACCGTCTCGCATTGGGCGCGCCGGCGGCGCGATGGCCGAGCGCGCGATCGGCGTGTTCGATTCGGGCATCGGCGGCTTGACCGTGCTCAAGGCGCTGGTCGAGCTGATGCCGGCTGAGGACTTCATCTACCTGGGCGACACCGCCCGCCTGCCCTACGGCACCAAGTCGCCCGAAGTGATCGTCCGCTACTCGCGCGAGAACACCGAGTTCCTGCTGGCCAAGGGAATTAAGCTGCTGGTGGTCGCGTGCAACACCGCCAGCGCGGTCGCGCTGGATGAAATCGCGCGCCAGACCAGCGTGCCGGTGGTCGGCGTGATCGAGCCCGGCGCGCGCGCGGCGGCCAAGCTCTCGCGCTCCGGCAAGATCGGCGTAATCGGCACCGAGGCGACGATCGCCTCGGGCGCCTATACCGCGACGATCAGACGCTCGCGCCCGCGCGCCGAAATCTACACCCGCGCGTGTCCGCTGCTGGTGCCGCTGGTCGAGGAAGGATACCTGGACAACGAGATCGCCGCGCAGATCGTCGCGCACTACCTGGGCAGCCTCAAGAGCAGCGGCATCGACACGCTGCTGCTCGGATGCACGCATTACCCGCTTCTGAAAGATGTGATCCAGCGCGTACTCGGCACGGGCGTGCGAATCGTCGATTCCGCAACCACCACCGCCGAGGCCGTGCGCGAGCGCCTGACCGCGCTCGGGATGCGGCGCAAGTCCGGCCGCGGCACGCAGAGCTTTTTCGTAACCGAGGCGCCGGACCGCTTCGTCCGCGTCGGCCGCCGCTTTCTCGGCCCGCAGGTCGAATCGGCGGTGAGGATCGAACGCTGAAAAGCGCGCCTTTCTGAGATAAAATTAATCTGAGATAAGATTACTTCGGGTCCGGGGCAATGCCGAAAACCGGCCCGCGATTCGTCCGGAGAATATGGGATCAGCCGTTTCATTAATCGCACGCAAGATCTTCGGTTCCAAAAACGACCGCGAGATCAAACGCATGGGGCCCGACGTTGCGCGGATCAACGAGCTCGAGCCGGAGATCCAGCGCAAGAGCGACGACGAGCTGCGGGCCAAAATCGCCGAGTGGAAAGCGGCCATCAGCGCGATCGAGGATCGCGAGGAACGCGAAAGCGCGATGGAAGAGTTCCTGCCCGAGGTCTTCGCGGTCGTGCGCGAAGCCGCCCGGCGCTCAATCGGCCAGCGCCATTTCGACGTGCAGCTAATCGGCGGGATGGTCTTGCATCACGGCCGCATCGCCGAGATGAAAACCGGCGAGGGCAAGACGCTGGCCGCCACGCTGCCGGCGGTGCTCAACTCGCTCAGCGGGCGCGGCGTGCATGTCGTGACGGTCAACGATTACCTGGCCCGGCGCGACTCCGAATGGATGGGGCTGATCTACAAGTTCCTGGGCTTGAGCGTCGGCGTAGTCGTGCACGGTATCACCGACCAGCAGCGCAAGACCGCCTACAATTCCGACATCACCCATGGCCAGAACAACGAGTTCGGCTTCGACTACCTGCGCGACAACATGAAGTTCAACCTGAACGATTACGTTCAGCGCGAGCACAACTTCGCGATCGTGGACGAAGTCGACTCGATTCTGATCGACGAGGCGCGCACGCCGCTGATCATCTCGGGCGCCTCCGAGGAATCCACCGATACCTACTACGTGGTCGATCGCATCGTGCCGCGCCTGCGCAATGAAGACGACTTCACCGTCGATGAGAAGCTCAAGAGCGTCGCGCTGACCGAGGAAGGCGTAACCAAGTCCGAGCGCCTGCTCGGCATCGACAACCTCTACGACCCGCGCAACATCCTGATGCTCCATCACGTCAACCAGGCGCTCAGAGCCCACACTCTCTACAAGCGCGACGTCGAGTACGTGATCAAGGACGGCGAGGTGGTCATCGTGGACGAGTTCACGGGCCGCCTGATGCCGGGCCGGCGATGGAGCGACGGGCTCCATCAAGCGATCGAGGCCAAAGAGAACGTCAAGATCGAGTCCGAGAACCAGACCCTGGCCACGATCACCTTCCAGAACTATTTCCGCATGTACAAGAAGCTGGCCGGGATGACCGGCACCGCCGACACCGAGGCGGTCGAGTTCCAGCAGATCTACAACCTGCAAGTCGCCGTGATCCCGACCAACCAGCCGATGATCCGGGTCGACAATCACGACGTGGTGTTCAAGACCGAGGGCGAGAAGTTCGACGCCGTGATCGAGGAGATCAAGGATTGCCACGAGCGCGGACAGCCGGTGCTGGTCGGCACGGTTTCGATCGAAAAGTCCGAGCGGGTCGCGACCCTGCTGCGCAAGACCGGCATTCCCCATCATGTGCTCAACGCCAAGAACCACGAGCGCGAGGCCGAAATTGTCGCGCAGGCGGGACGCCACAAGGCCGTCACGATTTCCACCAATATGGCGGGCCGCGGCACCGATATCGTGCTCGGCGGCAACGCCGAGTCGATGGCCGCCGCCGAATCGGGCACCAAGGACCCGATGGATCCCGGCTATCAGGCCGCGCTGAAAAAATTCGCCGCCCAGCGCGCGGCGGAGCGCGAGCTGGTGCTCAAGGCCGGCGGCCTGCACATCCTCGGCACCGAGCGGCACGAGTCGCGCCGGATCGACAACCAGCTCCGCGGCCGTTCGGGACGGCAGGGCGATCCCGGCAGCTCGCGCTTTTTCCTGTCGCTCGAAGACGACCTGCTCAGGATTTTCGGCGCCGACCGGCTCAAGAACCTGATGGGCCGCATCGGGATGGAAGACAACGTGCCGATCGAGCATCGATGGATCAGCCGCGCGATCGAGAATGCGCAGAAGAAGGTCGAGTCCCACAACTTCGATATGCGCAAGCACCTGCTCGAATACGACGACGTGATGAACAAGCAGCGCGAGGTCGTTTACCATCGCCGCCGCGAGCTGCTCGGCGACACGCCGCTCAAGGACGACATCCTTGAAATGAGCGAGGAAGTGCTCGAAGGCATCGTTCACGCGCACTGCGACCCCGAGGTCGATCCCGCGCAATGGGACTGGAAGGCGATCGAAGATGCCTTCTACAAGCAGTTCAAGTTCCGCTTCGACTTCAACCAGAACGGATCGGCCCCCGACAATCCCGACGCCTTCACCACGATCGCGATGGAGCGCGTGCGCAAGCTTTACGACGATCGCGAGGCGGAGTTCACTGCGCCCGTGATGCGCCAAATCGAGAAGATCGTTTCGTTGCAGACTCTCGACTCGCTCTGGAAGGATCATCTGCTCGCGATGGACCATCTCAAGGAGGGAATCGGCCTGCGCGGCTATGCGCAGGTGAACCCGCTCACCGAGTATCAGAAGGAAGGGTTCACGATGTTCGAGGCGCTGATGGCCACGATGCAGCAGGACGTGGTCGAGAAAGTCTTCGCGGTTCAGGTCACGCGCCAGCAGGAAGTGCAGCAGATGGAAGCGCAGCAGCGCCCGCAGCAGGTCGTGATGAGCCACGGCGGTCAGACCGAAGGTTCGGCGGCTGCGCCCGTCAAGCGCGAGGGCGAGAAAGTCGGCCGCAACGAGCCGTGTCCTTGCGGCTCGGGCAAGAAATACAAACGCTGCCACGGCAAGTGAAGTCTCGCCGCTCGCGGCGAAACCGCGCGCGATCAGACTTATCCGATCAGACTTTGCCGATCAGGTCGCGCCCAACTTCCCGCACGAATTCGATCAGCGCAGCTTCGTCGCCGGGACGGGGTATCAGAATCAGCCGATGCACGCCGAGATCGGCGAACCGCCGGGCCGTGTCGCGATCGACCGGTCCGCGCGGCGTGACGCTGATTTCGAGTTCCTCGAATCGGCGCCCGGCCTTGGCACACGCGCCGCGAAGACCCTCGACCGACTTCGCGGTCGTGTCCAAATCGAGCGCGAAGCCGTACCATCCTCTGGCCAGCCGGGCAGCGCGGCTGTACGCCTCGGGCGTGCGGCCGCCGAAGACGATCTCGGGATGGGGCTTTTGCGCCGGACGCGGCATCGCATTGACGCCGCTGAACCCGGCGAAGCGTCCGCGGTAGGCCGGTTTCTCCATCGTCCACAGCGCCAGTATCGCCGCGAGAAATTCCTCGCTGCGCGGTCCCTTGTGATCGAACGGCACACCAATCGCGTCGAACTCGGGCTTCAGATAGCCGATGCCGATGCCGAAGATCAGCCGCCCGCCCGACAGCACGTCAAGCGACGCCAATTCCTTGGCCAGCACCACCGGATTGCGCTGCGGCAGGATGATGATCCCGGTGCCGAGCCGGATCGATTTGGTGTGGGCCGCAACGAAGGTGAGCGCGACCGCCGGATCGAGCATCGGGGTCAGCGGCGGCGCCGGCGAAGGCGGCACCTGCGGATCGGGCAGGACGACGTGCTCGCCCGTCCACAGACTCTCGAAGCCTGCCGACTCCGCCTCACGCGCCACGTTTGCGGCGGTCGCGGGCGCGGCACACGCGCCGAAGTTTATTCCGAATAATCCGAACTTCATGTGGGCTGATTAGCACGGAGCGGGGCGCGCAGCCAATGTCGCGGCCACGGGTAGTGCGCAGTTCTGCGAAGAGGGCCGGCACGGAGGCCGGCCCCTACCCTGTTGTAGGGGCGCGTCGGGACGCGCCCGAGGGCGGCTCGCGAGCCGCCCCTACCAGAGGGTAGTGGCCGGGCGTCCCTGCCGGCCATCCGATTCTCGATAGCCGGGCAACTGATTGACGCGGGGCAGCGGGAGTTCCCATAATTCCGGGCGATGAGATGCCCGCAATGCGGCTCGAATCTCGACGGCGACGCGGCTTTTTGCTCGCGATGCGGCACGAGGGTTCACGCGCCGAAGCCTGCCGACCGGCGTGAATATTCGCTGGTCAGAATCTTCCCGTCGTGGTGGCGTTTCAGCGCCAACTTTGTCTTTGCGGCGCTGCTTTTCGCCGCGAGCATCTTTTTGATTACAAGATCGCAGGAGGTCCCCGCGGCAGCCGCGCTCGGTTTGAGCTTCGTCGTCGCGATGGTCGCGATTGTCAGGCGCCGCAGCACGAGCTGGAGCATCACGTCGGAACGGTTGATCGAATATCGCGGCATTCTGTTCCGGCGCCGGCGAGAGGTCGAACTGGCGGACATCCGATCGGTTGAGGTGAATCGCCGCCTTGGGCAGCGGATGCTGGGTCTCGGCAACGTGCTGGTCGCGTCAGCCGCGAGCGCCGATTTCATGATCAGGCTCGAAGACGTAGTGAATCCCGACGATGTCGCCGAGACGCTCCGCCGCGCCCGGCTGAAGCGCCTCGCCTGAACGACACTCCACAACCTTTGACCCACAACCTTTGACGTTGCACGCACGCGCTCGCATAATCTTCGAGAACGGAAACCGGAACGGGAGGAGGCGTGGTGGAATGTCCCGACATCCTGACATGCGTTACGAACGCAAGCTCTGGAAGGCGGGAATCGAGGCGGTGGCCGGCGTTGACGAAGCCGGCGTCGGGCCCGATGGCTGGCCCGGTGGTCGCGGCGGCCGTGGTCTTCGCGCCGGAGACCTTTATCAAGGGCGTTCACGATTCCAAGCAGCTCCGGCCGAGAAGCGCGAAGCGCTTTACCCGATCATTTTGGAACGCGCGCTCGCGGTCGGCCTCGGGATGGCCGACGTCGGCGAGATCGATCGCCTCAACATCTACTGGGCTAGCGTGACGGCGTGCGCGCGCGCGGTACTGACGCTCGCGCACGCTCCGCAACACGTGCTGGTTGATGGCCGGCGCAACCCTGAGCTTGCGCTTCCGCAGACCGCGATCGTCGGCGGCGATCGCAAAAGCTTCTGCATCGCCGCGGCTTCGATCGTCGCCAAGGTGGTGCGCGACCGGATGATGCTCCATTATCACGAGCGCTTCCCCGAATACGGCTTCGCCGGCCACAAGGGCTACTGCACCGCGGAGCACTTCGCGGCACTCGAACGGTTCGGTCTCTCGCCTATCCATCGCCGATCCTTCGCGCCGGTAGCCGCGTCGGCGCAGCTCAAGCTCGCCGTGTAGCAAAGGCGCGGCGGCTCGGGCGCGCAATCTATCCGTCCGCGATTTTTTCGTTTACCGGCTCCGGGGGTTTGGCTTATGATCGAATCATCATGGTCCAATCGCGGATAGGCTTCGCGGCGCGGCGCGGCCTTTGCGGCCGTGGCCCTGGATCATCGGCGAAGGTGAGAGATGGCGCTGGAACGTGACAAGCATACCGCCGAGCGGGCTCTTGTCACGCTGGGCGAGACCGAGCTTATCGAGCTTTACCGGCGGATGGTACTTATCCGCCATTTTGAAGAAAAAGTCGCGGAGATGTATAGCCGCGGCAAGATCACCGGCTTCTGCCACTTGTACGCCGGCGAGGAGGCGGTCGCGGTCGGCGCGATCTACTCGCTCTCCAGCAAGGACTACGTAATCTCCACCTATCGCGAGCACGGTCACTGCCTCACCAAAGGCGCTTCGGCGCGTTCGGTGATGGCGGAGTTGTTCGGCAAGGCCACCGGGATTTCGCACGGCCACGGCGGCTCGATGCATCTGTTCGATCCGAATCTGCGCTTCATGGGCGGCTATGCGATCGTCGGCGGCGGATTGCCGCTCGCGACCGGACTCGGCCTTTCGATCGCCTATAAGGAAGAGCCCGAAGTGGTCTGCTGCTTTTTCGGCGATGGCGCGCTGCCTCAGGGCGCCTTTCACGAAAGTCTCAACATGGCCTCGCTCTGGAACCTGCCCGTGATCTTCGTCTGCGAGAACAACTTTTACGGGATGGGCACGATGGTCCAGAACGCGGTCTGCCAGGAGGAGCTCTACCGCTTCGCCGAGCCCTACAAGATGCCCGGCGTGCGCGTTGACGGGATGGACGTGCTCGAGGTCTACACCGCGGTCACCGAGGCGGTGGCGCGCGCCCGCGAAGGCGACGGACCCTCGCTGATCGAAGCAGTCACCTACCGATTTCGCGGCCATTCGATGTCCGACCCTGCAGAGTATCGCTCCAAGCGCGAGGAACGCATCTGGCAGGAACGCGACCCGATCAAGCGGTTTCGCAGCAAGATCATCACCGAGCATCGCGTGACCGAGACGCGCCTGGAAGAGATCGAGAAGGAGATCGACGCGGTGATCGATGATGCGGTCAAATTCGCCGACCAGAGCCCCGAACCCGCGCTCGATACGCTGATGAAGGATGTATATGTGGATGAATGATTTCGCCGCGACGCTCCTTCCTACGCCTCTCCCTGACCAGGGAGAGGCCGTTGGCCGTGTCAGGCCGGCAGGTGAGGGTTGGCTGCCGCGCCGCGAAGGTCTTGATGCATCCCCTCACCCGGCGAACGCGGCGTTCGCCAGCCTCTCCCTGGTCTGGGAGAGGCGCAGAAAGAACGAAGCGGTTTAGCTTCCAATGCCCCAGATCCAATACCGCGAAGCTCTCAACCAGGCCTTGCGCGAGGAGTTCGAGCGCGACCCGCGGGTCTTCATCATGGGCGAAGAGGTCGGATACTTCGGCGGCGCCTTCAAGGTGACCGACGGCCTGCTCGCCATCTACGGCGAGAAGCGTGTGCGCGATACGCCGATCTCCGAGCTGACGATCACGGGCGCGGGAATCGGCGCCGCGATGGGCGGGCTCAAGCCGATCGTCGAGTTGATGACGATCAACTTCGCCCTGCTCGCGATGGATCAAATCGTCAATCACGCGGCCAAGATCCACTACATGTTCGGCGGCCAGGCCAAAGTGCCGATCGTAATTCGCGCTCCGCAGGGCGGCGGCCATCAGCTCGGCGCCCAGCACAGCCAGAGTCTGGAGGCCTACTTTCTCCATTCGCCCGGGCTGCGCGTCGTCATCCCGGCGACTCCCGCCGACGCCAAGGGGCTCCTCAAGACCGCGATCCGCCAGGAAGACCCGGTGATTTTCCTCGAGCACGAATCGCTCTACGGGGTTAAGGGCGAAGTGCCGGAGGGCGAGCATCTCGTTCCGTTCGGGGTCGCCAACGTGCTGCGCGAAGGCAAGGACGTGACGATCGTTTCCTACTCGAAGTGCGTGTACGACGCGCTCGACGCGGCGACGGCGCTCGAGAATGAAGAGATAGATGCGGAAGTGATCGATCTCCGCACGCTCAATCCGCTCGATCTTAAGACCGTGGCCGAGTCGGTGAAAAAGACCGGCAGGGCGATCGTGGTTTACGAGGGATGGCGCACCGGCGGCGCCGGCGCTGAAATCGCGGCGCAGATCTACGAGGCCGCGTTCGACCATCTCGACGCGCCGGTCGCGCGCATCGCCACGCGCGACGTCCCGATGCCGTACAACAGGCATCTGGAGAAGGCGGCGCTGCCGAGCGTGGCCGAAATCGTCAAGGCCGCCGAGCAGTTGGCCTAGCGGCGCGGGTCTTCGGCCGGCGCGAGCCCTGCGCTATGGCTGCGGGCTGGGCGGACTGGGAAGCGACTGCAGCTTCCGAATCGAAAAGTACCCTAAAAACAGCGTGCGCCAGAACCAAGAATTGCGATCGAGCCCGGCCCGCTGCGTCAGGGTCGTGCTGTAGAAGGCCTCGCCGATATGCGCGGCGATCATCAGGTTGAGGGCCCATCGCGCAAGTATCCCCAGCCACGAATCGCCAATCGGCGGCATCGTTCCGATAAACCCGAGCGCCATGAAGAGGAAGCCCACCGTGAGCCAATCGCGTTCCGGGATTTCCATATGACTTTGGTCTCCTTGCGCCACCGCCGTCGCCGGCGGGACATTTGTGACTGGTGACTCGCGTAGCTTTGCGATCCACGTGACTCGTGGCTCGCGCGTCTTGTGACTCGTCACTCTATCCGTGCAAGATATTAGGGGAGTGCAACCCGAGCAACGAGATGGCGAGCAACGAGATTACGATGCCCAAGCTCTCCGACACCATGGAGGAGGGCAAGATCATCCGATGGCTCAAGCGTCCCGGCGACGCGGTTGCGCGCGGTGAGGCGCTCGCGGAAGTCGAGACCGACAAGGCCGACATGGTGGTCGAGGCATTCGAGGACGGAGTGTTCGGTGAGATCAAGCTCAAGCAGGGCGAGAGCGCGCCGGTCGGAGCGGTGATCGCCGTGATGAGGCGCGAGGGCGAGGCCGGGGCGCCGCAGGCGTCGCGCGAGAAGCCCGCCTCTGAAGCGCAGCCGGCGGGTAACGGTTCGCGCGTCGAAGCCGAAGCGGAGGCCGAATCGCAAGCCGAATCGGAAGAGACGCCCGCACCGGAGGGTCCCGAGTTCCATCCCGCGATGAGCGCCAATCTCGCCGCCGGGGCGACCGCGATGGTACGGCCGCCGCGGCTGGCCGTCGTGAAATCGCAGGCCGAGCCGGCTCCGCGTGCCGACGAGCCGAGGTTCAAGGCCTCGCCGCTCGCGCGCCGCGCGGCCGAGGAAGCCGGAATCGATCCTCGGGCAAGTCCGCGGCACCGGCCCGGACGGGCGAATCACCAAGCGCGACCTCGACAGCTATTTGCGCGAGCAGCAGATGTTTCGCGTGCGGCGGCTGGTCTCGCCCGACAAGGGCGCGCCCGGCTCGCACGAGGAACTTTCCCGGATGCGCAAGACGATCGCGAACCGGATGGCGGTCTCCAAGCGCGAGATTCCGCACTTCTATGTCACCGTTGAGATCGACATGGAAGAGGCGGGCAAGCTCAAGAGTTCGCTCGAGCAGTCGGAACTCTTCGATCAGGACATCACTTACAATGACATCATCGTGAAGGGAACCGCCCTTGCGCTCGGCCGCTATCCGCGCATGAACTCGAGCTACGAGAAAGACGGCATCACGATTCGCCCGCAAATCAACATCGGGGTCGCGGTCGCGGTCGCGGACGGATTGATCGTGCCGGTGATCAGGGATTGCGGGCGGCTCTCGCTGCCCGAGATCGCGCGCGCCAGCCATCGCTTGGTCGGCAAGGCGGCGCGCGGCGGATTCACCACCGAAGAGCTGTCGGGCGCGACCTTCACAATCACGAACATGGGGATGCTCGGGATCGAGCATTTCGCCGCCGTGATCAATCCGCCGCAGGCCGCGATTCTGGCGGTCGGCGCGATCAAGGATCGGCCGGTGGTGCACGCCGGCAAGCTCGCGGTGGGCAAGACCATGATGGTCACGCTGTCGTGCGACCATCGCATCGTTGACGGCGTCGTGGCCGGGCGATTCCTGCAGGAACTGAAACGCTTTCTGGAAAATCCGGCAACCCTGCTGGTGCAGATCTGAAATGGCCGGCATCAAGTACGATCTGGTCGTGATCGGCTCCGGGCCCGGCGGCTACGTCGCGGCGATCCGCGCCAGCCAGCTCAAGATGAAGGTTGCGGTCGTCGAGCGCGATCGGCCGGGCGGCGTGTGTCTGAACTGGGGATGCATCCCGTCGAAGGCGCTGCTCGACTCGGCCGAGACGATGGAGTCGATTCGCGGCGCCGGCGAGGAGCACGGAATTCAGACCGGCGAAGTGAACGTTGACTTCAAGCGCGTGATCGCGCGCTCGCGCGAGGCCGCCGACAAGCTCGCGCGCGGCGTGCTCTACCTGCTCAGGAAGAACAAGATCGACTACTTCGAGGCCAGTGCGACGCTGAGCAGTCCGCACACGGTCGCACTCGCTCAGGCCGACGGGAAAAAAGCGCCCGCGGCGGCCGCGATCGAAGCCGAGCGCATCCTGGTCGCGACGGGCTCGGGCGAGCGGCTTTTTCCCGGCATGACGCCCGGCGATGGCTTGCTCACCAGCCGCGAAGCGCTGGTCTACGACCGGCTGCCGGAAAGCGTGATAGTGATCGGCGCCGGCGCAATCGGGCTCGAGTTCGGCTATTTTTACCGCGCCTTCGGCGCCAGCGTGACGATCGTCGAGCTGGAGAAACAGATGCTGCCGGGCTTCGACGCGGAGACCGCCGAAGAACTGCGCCGCGCATTCGTCAAGCGCGGTACGGCCGTGATGCTCGGGCACGCGTACAAGTCGATCGCGCGCCGCGACGGCCGCCTCGCGGTCACGGTCGAGGCTGGCGCGGACGGCGGCGCCAAAACGATCCAGGCCGAGACCGTGCTGGTCGCCGTCGGGCGCCGGCCGCTGAGTCCCGGAATCGGGCTCGAGAAAATCGGCGTCGAACTGGAGCGGGGCGGATTCATAAAGATCGACGATTCTTTCCAGACGACGTGTCGGGGCGTGTACGCGATCGGCGACGTGATTCGCGCTCCGCTGCTCGCACACAAGGCCTCGGCGGAAGGAATCGCGGCGGTCGAGATCATGGCGGGCGTGCGCCAGCCGGGGTTCGATCTGCTTTCGATCGCGGCCTGCATATACTGTCAGCCCGAAGTCGCAACCGTGGGGTTGAGCGAGGCCGCGGCGCGCGCACAGGGGATGGAGGTCAAGGTCGGGAAAATTCCGTTTCGCGCGCTCGGCAAGGCGGTCGCGACCAATCACGTCGAGGGCTTCGTGAAGATCGTCGCGGGCAAGCAGTACGGCGAGGTGCTCGGATGCCAGATAATCGGCCATGGCGCGACCGAGCTGATTTCGGAGGTGGTGCTGGGCAAAACTCTGGAAGCAACTACCGCAGAGTTCGGCAAGACCGTGCACCCTCATCCGACGCTGTCGGAGGCGATAATGGAGGCGGCGCTTGCCGCACAGGATGAAGCAATTATTGTCTGAATGTCGAGTCCATTTGGATGTGATTGGGGCAGCGCACTTAGTGGCATGAGATTCTTCGCTTCGCTCAGAATGACGTTGGTCGGTTTCCTTTTGGAAGGAACAGGCGCGATCGCAGGCGGCGATTGGGGTTTGCAGCCGCCGAGATCGTTCACCCGCTCGGTGTCCGACGGCAAAAGAGCCAACGTCATTCTGAGCGAAGCGAAGAATCTCCTGCCATTCGCCGTCGAAGTACGACGAGCGTGACCAGCCAGTCAAATATCCTGCGCGTCGCGCAGCTCGGAACGATCGACTACGCCGGCGCGCTCGCGCTTCAGGAAGCGATAGTCCGCTCGCGCCAGCTCGATCAAATCGGCGACACGCTCCTGCTGCTGGAACATCCGCACGTTTACACGCTGGGACGCGGCGCCGACGAGCGCTATCTTATCGCCCGGCGCGCCGGCGTTCCCGTCCATCGCGTTTCGCGCGGCGGTCAGGTCACCTATCACGGCCCCGGCCAACTGATCGGCTATCCGATTCTGAAGCTCGAAGGCGCCGCTCGCGACGTTCATCGCTACCTGCGCGCGCTCGAGGACGTCATGATCGATTCCTTGGCCCGGATAGAAATAGCCGCGGCGCGGCGTCCGGGCCTGACGGGAGTGTGGGCCGATTCGCGCAAGATCGGCTCGATCGGGGTCGGCATCCGCCGCTGGGTGACGCTGCACGGTTTCGCGCTCAACGTTTGTCCCGACTTGAGCTTCTTCGACGCGATCGTGCCGTGCGGAATCCCGGGATGCGTGATGACTTCGATCGCCGCGCTGGGCCATCCGGAGATTTCACTCCCCGGCTTCGCCGAAATCACGGAGCAAGTCTTCGCGCAGGTCTTCGGTTACGCGCGCATCGAGCGCGTCGATCCAACCGCGATCACCGCGATGGTTGCGCCCGCCGGCCTGATCTCCGACAGCTTGATCTCTGAAGCTCGCAGTCAGGTGTGATCATGCCCGAGCGCAAGCATCCGGACTGGATCAAGGTGCGTGCGCCGGTCTCGGCGGAATATTTCCGGACCAAGGCGATCCTGGCGGAACTCAAGCTGCATGCGGTCTGCCAGGAAGCCTGCTGCCCGAATATCGGCGAGTGCTTTTCCCATCGCACCGCCACCATGATGCTGATGGGCGACGTGTGCACGCGCAACTGCCCCTACTGCGCGGTGGCGCACGGCAAGGTCCGACCGCTCGATCCCGAAGAGCCTGCGCGCGTGGCCGCGGCCGTGAAGGCGCTCGGCCTTCAGCACGTGGTCGTCACTTCGGTCGATCGCGACGACCTGAGCGACGGCGGGGCGGCTCATTTCGCGGCGACCGCGCGCGCGATCAAGGCGCTCGCGCCCGACGCACGCGTCGAGGTGCTGGTGCCGGATTTCAGGGGCTCGTACTCAAGCGTCGAGACGGTGGTCGAAGCGCCGGTCGAGGTCTTCAACCACAATATCGAAACCGTGCCGCGGCTCTACAAAAAGGCGCGGCCGGGCGGCGATTATGCCCGCTCGCTCGACGTGCTCGGCCACGCCCGGCAGACCGGGATTTCGCGCGGCCTGCTCATCAAGACCGGAATCATGCTGGGTTTGGGCGA
Organism: uncultured delta proteobacterium; assembly: GCA_963793115.1. Lineage (GTDB taxonomy): Bacteria > Desulfobacterota > Binatia > Binatales > Binataceae > CAVVMA01. The sequence goes on along the minus strand of CAWBYV010000027.1, from coordinate 9,608 downwards.
AGCGATCGGCGAGCTGACGGCGGTGCTAAGCGATCTTCGTGACGTGAAATGCGACATTCTGACGCTGGGGCAGTACCTGCGGCCGTCGCGCGAGCATCTTCCGGTCGAGCGTTACGTCACGCCCGAGGAGTTCGCGGAACTGCGGGTGCAGGCGCTTGCGATGGGCTTCCGGCACGTCGAATCCGGCCCGCTGGTCAGAAGCTCGTACCACGCCTGGGAGCACGTCAGGTAGCACCGCTTGAGCCCCCGCGAGGGCTCCGGCCCCGCCCGCGAGCTTCTGCGCCGGCCCGATGAGGGAGTCGCGTCAGGGCGTTTGTGATTTCGGCAGGAGCGAGTCGGTGTTGACGGTCTTTTGCGCGGCGGCGCGGCGCTGCGTATAGCCGTCCTGCACCGCCCCATAAACGTCGATCGAGAAACGGTCTACGTCCTCGAACAGATCGGGGTTCAGCGACCGGTAGTTGATGGCGTCAGCTATATATTCGCCCCCGGTCGCGGGAACTGTGATGTTCCAGGCCAGGAAGTAGCTCATCGGGTTCATCGCGCCGTCGGCGACGCGGCCGACCGCGTCGCGAATCGTGGAGGGGCCGAAAAACGGCAGCACGAGATAGGGCCCGGTGGGCACGCTGTAGCGGCCGAGCGTCAAGCCGAAGTCGTCGCGATTCTCCTTGAGGCCGAACCACTGACCCGCGGGATCGAACAGCCCCGCCAGCCCGACGGTGGTGTTGATGCCGAATCGTGCGACCTCGGTCCCGGCCTGCTTGAGCCGGAACTGAAACAAATTGTTCGCGAAACGCGGGATCACGCTGACATTGTCGATGAAGCGTCCCACGCTTCTGCGAGCGGGTGCGGGGACCACTTTCGCATAACCCGTGGCAACCGGATGCAGAAAGTAATCGTCGAGCTTGCGGTTGAACCAGAACATTTTGGTATTGAACGGCGCGAGCGGATCGGTCTCGGTCATGCCCGCGCCTTCATCGGAATTCGCTTCCGGGGGATTCGCTCCCAGGTCCGGCCGGGGCTGAGCGTGCAGCGCCGGCGAAATCAAGATGCCCGAGGCAAACGCGAGCGTCATGAGAAATCTCTTCACTATAGCCTCATAGCCTCATAGCCTCCGTCTGGTCTGGATCGCCGGTGGTCTACTTCGCGATGCTCGTGTCGAGCCCTTCCTGCTTGGCGCGCATGTCGCTCATCAGGGCGTCGAAACCCCGGTCGTTGATCGTCCGGTTGAACTGGTTGCGGTAGTTGGCAACGATGCTGATGTTGTTAACCGTGACATCGTAGACTCTCCAGTCGTCGCCCTCCTTCTTGAGCCGATAGTTCAGGCCGATCGGATCGGCGCCTGGCTGAATGACGTTGGTGTTGACCTGAACGTAGTCAGAATCGTCGTAGGCCTCTTTCACAAAATCGATCTGCTGCCCGCTGTAACTCTCCAACCGGCTGATGTAGGCCGCTTCGACGAACCGCGTGAACAGATCGACGAAGTCCTTGCGCTGCTGATCGGACAGATCTCTCCAGTGGACGCCGAGCGCCGAACGCCCCATCTTGGCGAAGTCGAACCGCTCGGCAGCCGCATCCTTGAGCCGCTGCCGGCGATCGCCGGGGTTGGACTTGAGAGCAGCATCGCTCAGGATCCCCACGAACTTGTTGACCGTAGCCTTGACTATCGCCATCGGGTCCGGCGCTGCCGCGGCCGGGCGCAGAGGTATCGCCAGAGCGGCTGCGACCAGCACCACACCCGCCAGAAGGTGAAAGCGGCCCGCTGCCGAAACGCGCTTGGCAGCCCTCCCACGCTCGGACCCGTGAGACAATCCGGTACCGATCATATTGATGAACCTGCGTTGATTAGAACTTGCTACTTCTTTTCTTTGGCAGACGTGCCCTTGCTGTTTTCCGTGCTGCTGATCAATTGCCCGATTGCATCCTCGAGCACGAAGGCGGACTCGGTCTGCCTGAGCGTGCCGCCGTCGGTCAGGTCACGATCGCCCGGCCCCGGCGCGATAGACACATATTTGTCGCCGATGATGCCGCTGGTCTTGATCGCCGCGATCGCCTCGTCGTCGACTTTCACCCCGCTGTTCAGGCGCATCGCGATGCGGGCGCGGTCCTGATTGAGCGCGAGGTTGGTTACCTTGCCAACCTGTACCCCGGCGATCTCGACGCGGTCGCCCTGCTTGAGTCCCGAGATATTGTCGAAATTCGCGTAGATCGTGTAGCCGGGTGTCGGCAGCAGCTCGACCCTGCCCAGCCGCAGCGATAGCACAGCGAGCGCGGCGATTCCGAGCAGCGCAAAGATGCCTACGATGAATTGGGTTGTTCGGCTTGCGTACATAAATTGTCAGGCTCTCTTCGCCAATGCGTCTTCCTCGTCACTACTCGTCCTGCCCGCCAGGAAGTGTTCGAAGACCTCGTCTTTCGCGTCCGTCACCTGCTCGACCGTCCCGTAGAGCCTGATCTTACCTTCGTGCATGAAGGCCAGCCGATCGGAGATTTCGAATACCTTCGGCACGTCATGACTGACCACCACCGCCGACAGTCCGAACTTCTGCTGCGTGCGCCGCACCAGATCGTGAATCGCGCCGGTACGCGCCGGGTCAAGACCGGTGGTCGGCTCGTCGAGTATCAGAATCTTCGGCCGCCGAATTAAGGCGCGGGCAAGCGCTACGCGCTTCTGCATCCCGCCGCTCAGCTCCGAGGGATACTTGTTCTTCATCCCTTCCAAACCCACCGCGGCCAAGGTCTCCTGAACCGCCTTTTCGATCTCCGCCTTATTTTGCCGGGTCTTTTCGATCAGCGGGAAGGCCACGTTTTCGAACACGGTCATCGAATCGAACAGGGCGTTGCCCTGAAACAGCATTCCGAACTTCTCGCGGACCGGGTCAAGGGCGCGCCCGCGCATCCTGCTCACGTCAACACCGTCGATAACGATCCGGCCGGAATCCGGATGCAATAGCAGGTTCAGATGTCTGAGTGTAACCGTTTTGCCGCAGCCGCTCGGCCCTACGATCGTGGTGATCGCCCTGTGCGGACAGTCCAGGTTGACACCCTTGAGCACCTGTTGGCGCCCGAAGCGCTTGTAAAGGTTCCGTACCTCGATCGCGTTGGGTGCTGAACCGTCGCTCCCGGTCGGACTCATGGCGCCAGCTTTTTCGTCATCGGAATTTTACAGAAGAATCGAGGTCAGGAAATAGTCCCACAGGAGAATCAAAACGCTGGAGACCACCACGGCTTCGGTCGTCGCGCGGCTGATCCCGATCGCCATCCGTTCCGCATTGTACCCCTTGTAGCAGCAGATCCAGGTCACGACGATTCCGAACACCAGCGCTTTCCAGAGTCCGGTCGAGATGTCGTGCCAAACAAGATTGTAGGCAATGCCGTTGAAATAGCTCGAGCTCGGCGCGCCCATCAGGCCCACGCCAACGACGTATCCTCCCATAATCCCCACCACGTCGAAGACCGACGTAAGGAGCGGAAAGCTCACCACCCCGGCGACAATCCGGGGCGAGACCAGGTACTGCACCGGATTTATCGCCATCACGGTGAGCGCGTCGATCTGCTCCGTCGCCTGCATCGAGCCCAGTTCCGCCGCCATCGCGGAGCCCGCCCGTGCCGTGACCATCAGCGCCGCCATCACCGGGCCGAGTTCGCGCACCAGAACCAGTGCGACCACCGAGCCCAAAGAGCCCGTGGCACCGAAACGTGACAGCGTGTTGACTCCCTGGAGCCCAAGCACCGCCCCGATTGACGCGGCGATCAGCACGATCAGAAACATTGAGTCGGCGCCGATTTCGCGAATCTGGCGGATGGCGAGGCGGAACTTGTAGGGCGGCGCGAAAATGTAGAAGATCGCGGCTCCGAGAAACGTAACGACGGCTCCGAGCGAGTCGATGGTCGTGATGACCGCCGCGCCCAGGCTTTCGATCCGCTCCGCCACTGTCCGGTCCGCCCGTTTCATCGCCCGCCGCGGTCAACCATGCGCGATACCGATCCGCGCGAGATGGTTGAAGGTGTGCGTCGCACTCGGCACCCGCATGAACTCGATCAAATCGCTGACCACGTCGAGGTCGATCGCCGCTCGCGCCATCGGCACCACTTTGCACTCCACGCCAAGCCGGCTGCAATCGTCGAGATGCCGGGCGAGGCTCAGGCGTCCGAAGCGCGTTGGCACGATATCAGGCGGCGTCCGCACAATGATATTGGTCCCGGTCAGCTCGTGCGAGGGCACCAGCACCACGCCCGGATGGCCGGGGAGTTGCGCAAAGGACGCAGCTATGTCTTCGCCGGTCACGAGCGGGATATCCGAAAGCAGGGTGGCGACCTCGGTAGCACCTGCGGAGACCAGCGCCGAGGTGGCAATGCGCAGCGCGGCATTGAGACCGCGCGGGAACTCTTCGTCGATCGCAAGCGCACCCGCAACGCGCGCGAGGTCGAGCAAACGCCGATCGGAAGTCACCACTGCGACATGATCCACGCCGGCGACGCCCATCGCGGCACCCAGCACGTCACGGAACATCGCCTCCGCCAGCGCGAGACGTTCCGGGCAGGCATCGCAGGAGCGAGCCGCGTCTTGGCGAGCGCCAATTCCTTGGCGGCTATCAGAATGACCCGCACGGCGCTTTTATAGCCCAGCAATCAAAGCGGGCCAAGCAAGCCGTTTCTCCATCACGCCGGCTGGCCGCGCCGCAATCCGAGAGGCCCTGACTTTTTCGTTTCGGCGGGCGACGCGTCTACTGACGAACTGCTTGACGAAATGAGGGCGCCGAGACCGAGGCGGCGAGCAAAGCGGCGGGATCGATCCGCGCGCCGGTGAGGTAGATCAGCCGGCCGTCGTCGGGGTCGCGTTCGCGGAGCCATCGCGCGACCATCGTCATCGCCTCCAGTTCGTCACGCGCAACCGGCTTCGACCGGTAGCGCTCGTAGTTGTCCGCCACGAACGCTGCGATCTCTGCCGCAGCATCCGGCGAAGCGAGATCGTTCCTCGCGAGCGCGAGCCGTCCGCTCAGCACTACATACGCGGCGCGATCGCGATCGCCGTCCGATCCCGTCACGATCACGAGGTTGTTTTCGGTCACGATTCGACTCAGCCGCGAGGCCCGCGCGGAGAGCGTCGCCAGCGCCTCGAGGTCGCGACGGGCCCGCGACGCCTCCTCGAAGCGCATCGCGGCCGCGGCCTGGTCGCGCGCGGCGGCGACCTGCCCCATGATCGGACCGCTGCGCCCGCGCAGGAACTCGAGCGCGCGGCGCACGCGGGCACCGTAGCCGTCCTCATCGACGGTCGCATTGCAGGGCTGCATGCAATGGCCCATCTGCCCATAGATACAGGGCGAGAAATTCGCGTCCGGCACGATCCGGTCCGCGCAGGTGCGCAACCCCAGGATTCGCGAGAGCGCGCGGACCGCCTGATCGAGACTGGGCCGTCCGACGAACGGCCCCAGTTGCATCACGCCGCGCCGCGCCGTCATCCGGCTGGCGACGACGAGGCGCGGAAAGGCGCCCATCAAGTCGATTCTCAGGAAGTACGACGGCGCCGCTCCCTTGAGCATCCGGTTGTATGGCGGCTTGAGTTCGCGAATCAGCCGCGCTTCGAGCATCGCGGCTTCCAGCGGCGAGCGGGTCAGGCGGGTCTCGATCGACCACACGTGGCCGGCGAGTTCGAGAGTCTTCGCCTTCAGTCCCAGGCCGCTGTTGAAGTACGAGGAAACGCGGTCCCTGAGCCGTTTGGCTTTTCCGACATAAAGTAGGTCGCCGCGCGCATTGCGCATCAGATAGACGCCCGGCGCCTGCGCGAATCGCGGCGATCTCCTCGGGCGGCACGTGGCGCTCGATCCGCCGGCCGGCGGCCCCGCGATGCTGCCAGTCGAGCAGCAGGTCGAGCCGGTTGATTCCGGCCTGCCGCGCGATTTCGAGCAGAATCGAGAGCAGCTCCGCCGCCATCCGCGCGTCGCCGAGCCCGCGATGGCGCCCTTCGGTGCGAGAGGCCGAAATGCTCGGCCAGCGCGTCGAGCCGCCGCCGCTTCAGCGACGGCAGCAAGCGGCGCGCCAGCCGGATCGTGCACAACACGGGATTGGTCAGGCCGATCCCGAACAGCCGCCGGAACTCGAAATCGAGGAACGCGAAATCGAACTGCGCGTTGTGCGCGACCATCACCGCGTCGCCGAGAAAGTCGCGAAAGGCGGGCAGGACCTCTTCGATCGGCGGAGCTTCGCCACCATCTCGTTGGTGATCGAAGTGAGCGCGGTCACGAAACGGGGAATCCGCATGCGTGGGCGTATCAGGGTCTGGAATGAGTCCGCGATACGCACGCCATCCATCCGGTACGCGCCGATCTCGATAATCGAGCCGGGCGCGGCAGGCCCGCCGGTGGTTTCCAGATCGACGACCACGTAACGCGCTTCGTCGATTGGAATCTTGAGCGAATCGTTCTTGCGGACCGACCAGAGGCCGCTTAAGGGATCGAAGGCAAAGTTTGGATCGCCGCCGAGCAGATGGCGAACGATGCGCGGCGCAAGCTCAGGATCGGAGCCGGCGCCGCTGAAGAGCAATGCGGCCAACTCGGCGGCGTCGGCACCGGCGGATCGGCTTTCAAGGAAGGCGTAAAGTTTTTCCTTGGCGTGCCATGCGGCCTCGCGAAACGAACTGGTCCGCCTCGCTTGAGCCGTCCAGCGCAAGATTGTTGCCGTTCTCCTGAAGTCCACAGAGCGCTGATTCCCGGACGCCATCCCGTTTGCATCATGGTCCATCACACCCCCCACATCCCCGCATAGATTGCTTCGCGACGAATCGTTTTCGTCCCAGTTTCGCTTTAGCAGACGAAACGCCGCTCTCGCAATGCGGGTCGAAACCGGCGTCGGATTTGGCCCGCCGCGAGGGCCGGCGCGATAGTGGCGCTGGAGCGAGCGGATGCTAGAATAGGAGGAGTCAGAGGAAAAGACCAATGGAACGAATCGAACTGAAGCGCGACGTGGAAGCTATCCAGATTCCGGCGGGAACCATTTCCAGGTTCGAAAAAGGATGCGAAGTCTTCCTGACGCAATCGCTGGGCGGCACGTACACCGTGCAGGTACCCGCACTCGGCGGGCTGTACAGGATCGCGGGCAAGGACGCCGATTCGATCGGCAAGTCGCCTCAGGAGGCTGCTTCGGCGGCGGCGCCAGCGGCGGCGACCTCGAAGCGATGGTCTGGGAGCAGCTTCGCACCTGCTTCGATCCCGAGATCCCGGTCAATATCGTCGAGTCTGGGATCTGGTCTATGGAATGGAGGTCATCGCCGGTCGGCGACGGCGCCAGCAGGGTCGAAGTGAAGATGACGCTCACGGCGCAGGGATGCGGGATGGGCGCGTCGATCGCACTGGACGCACGCAGAAGTTGCTCGCGCTTCCCGGCGTCGCCGAGGCGAATGTCGAATTGGTATGGGATCCGCCGTGGAATCCGCAGATGATCTCGCCCGAAGGCCCGCCCGCCTAGGAATAGATTAGGCAACCGCCGCCGCGAAGCGGATGGCTGGCGGGGACACTGGCCGCTACCCTGAATAAGTCGCTTGCTCGTGCGGGATGGCCTGTTGCGCCCGCTTCGCAGGACTCCCTCGCTACCGCGGCAACACGCTCCACGTTGACAGTGATCCGGCGCGTCCGATAACTAAAGGGGTTCTGGTTTGGTCATGTTTGCAATTGTCAAAACAGGCGGAAAGCAATATCGCGTCGCGGTCGGCGACCAGATCGCGGTCGAGCGACTCGAGGGCGACGTCGGCGCGCAGATCGCGTTGGCCGACGTTCTCGCGATCGGCGGCAATGGGACCGCGCACGTTGGTATGCCCACCGTCGCCCGCGCCGCGGTGCTCGCGAAGATCGTGCAGCAGCCGCGCGGAACCAAAGTGATCGTGTTCAAGAAGAAGCGCCGCAAGAATTACCGCCGCAAGCGGGGCCATCGCCAGGAACTGACGCTGCTGAAGATCGAAGCGATTCAGGCGGGAGTCTGACCCTCACCCGCGCGTCACGGCGTTTGCAAAAAACAGCAAACGCCGCGCCGCTCGCCTTCTCCCTGCGCCGGTGGCGACTGGTCAGGGAGAGGGACTTGAGGAACAGACCGCTCGCCGAAGACACGAAGAAGGCTCATCAGTAACAGGGAGACCAGCCGTGGCGCATAAGAAAGGACAAGGATCCACGCGCAACGGGCGCGACAGCCCGGGGCAGCGGCGTGGAGTGAAAATTTACAGCGGCCAGCCGGTCAAGGCGGGCAATATCCTGGTGCGCCAGTGTGGCACGCGAATCCATCCGGGACGCAATGTCGGGATGGGCCGCGATTTCACGATCTACGCGAAAATCGATGGCGTCATGAATTACGAGACCTTCGCGGCGAGCGCAAGGTGCGTGTAGCGTCGAGCCGAAGCCGCAGCCGCAGGAGGGCGCCGGAGCACCGGCTCAGTAGCTTAAGGTTCGAAGTGGACGTATCAAAGCCCCGCGGGATACCGTGGGGCCTTTTCATTTTCGGGCCACCGCTTTCGCAATCATTAGAGAGAACCCGTATGCGGGAGGAAACCATATGCGACTCGGATTGAACGCCGGATATTCGGGCCCGCGAGTGATGTCGCTCGACCTCGAACCGATTCTCGAAGCCGAGCGGCTCGGCTTCGATTCGGTGTGGACCGCCGAAGCCTACGGTTCCGACGCGATCTCGCCTCTGGCCTGGATCGGCGCCAGAACCAGCAAGATTCGCCTCGGCACCGCGATCATGCAGATGCCAGGCGCGGACGCCCGCGATGACCGCGATGACTGCGATGACGATGGATGCGCTCTCGGGCGGCCGCTTCATCCTGGGAATCGGCCCGTCGGGTCCGCAGGTGGTGGAAGGATGGCACGGGATGCCGTATGGCAAGCCGCTCCAGCGCACCCGCGAGTATATCGAGATCGTCCGCATGATCCTGGCGCGCCAGGCGCCGGTCGAGCATTCACGGCCAGGAATATCAACATCCCGTACACCGGCCCGGGCTCGACCGGACTGGGCAAGCCGCTCAAGAGTATCCTGCACGGCCGCGCCGACATGCCGATTTACACCGCGTCGATAAGCCCCAAGGGAATCGCGCTCAGCGGCCGAGATCGCCGACGGGCTGATTCCGGTCTGGATGAGCCCCGAGCGCTACGATCGTCTACCGGCCGCATCTCGAGGCGGGCTTCGCCAAATCCGGTGCAGCGGCAAGAGCCGCGAATTTCGACTTGGCGCCGTTCGTCACCTGCATCATGGGCAACGATCTCGACAAATGCCGCATGCCGGTGAAGGCGAACCTCGCGCTCTATATCGGCGGGATGGGCGCGCGCAGCAAGAACTTCTACAACGATTACGCCCGCGGCTCGGCTACGAGGAGGCCGCGGTCAAGATCCAGGATCTCTTCCTGGGGGGCAAGAAGGCCGAGGCGAAGGAGGCGGTGCCCGACAAGCTGGTCGACGAGGTCGCGCTGGTCGGTCCGCGGAGCGAATCGCCGAGCGCCTCCGGCCTGGAAATCGTCGCCGATCCGGACCCTGCTGATCGGCACGGGCCAAGTCGAAGCGATCCGCGCGCTCGCGGAGTTGTGCCTGTAGCCACGCGGGGCCGGGGACACCCTCACCGCGCGGCTCGGA
>CAWBYV010000026.1:0-82124 GCA_963793115.1 uncultured delta proteobacterium | reverse complement strand
TCCGCCATGTGCTCCAGGCGCAGGGGCTATTGGCATTCTGGACTCTCGGCTGATAGCCCCTTCGCCAGCTCTTCCTTTCCTCCACAGCAACGCGGTGCGCGCCGCCTGGGTTCCGAGGCGCTGACGCCGGGATTGCGCGGTGCTACGATCGTGCGAACGACCACGCGGCGGAGTTGACGGATGCCGGAATTGCAGTTCGCGCAGGACCTGGTGACCACGCTTCTGATGATCGCGGCCACCGCGGTTTGGCCGCCGGTCGGCACCGGGGCATTCTGGATAATCGTCGGGATCTACGGCGTCGTGTCGGTTCTGTTCGACGACGAGACCAGGCGCGGCATTCCGGGCATCGAATACCTGAGCGAGCCCGGCGAGGAACTCTCCCGGAGCCGGAACTAAATGGACGGGAACTGAGTCACGCGCTCAGATGGCGCGCGAAGAATGCTGCCACCCGCTTCCAACTGTCCTCGGCCGCGTCGCGATTGTATCCGACCTTCATCGGCCCCCACGCTCCGATCGTTGCCATGACGCCTTCGTTCTGGCTCATGAAGCTGTGCCCTGCATGGGGGTAGAGCTTCACGTCGCGATCGATGCCGAGCTCGCCGAGCAGTTGGTCGAGCCGCTCGCCCTGCGGCGCATAAATCCGATCCAGCCCGCCGTAACCCGCGACCACCGGGCAAACTCCTTGCAGCGCGTCTGAGGTCTTGGGCACGTCGCCGTAGAAGACCGCGGCGGCGCCGAGCGGCGCACGCACCGCGTAGAGCAGCGCGAATCCTCCGCCCATACAGAAGCCGATCACGCCGATCTTCGACGCATCGACCTTGGGCTGTTTCTGCAGGAAGGCGCGCGCCGCGTCGAGGTCCTCGAACGCCTGGCCGCTCCCGCGGCGCATCGCGAGCAGCGTTCGCGCGATGCAGATCGTGCGCATCCCGGGGCCGTCGTAGAGATCGGGCGCGAGCGCGACGTAGCCGAGATCCGCCACCCGCCCGGTGATTCTGCGGATGTCATCGTTGAGCCCGAAGACCTCGTGAATCACGATCACGCCGGGACGGGCGAGGTCGTCTTCTTCATGAGTGGCGATCGCGGCCCGCATCGGATGGCCGTCGGCGGCGGGAAAAGTGATGTCGCGTGCAGTGATCATAATGGTTCCCGATTCTCCATCCAGCCCCGGTCAAGTTCGCACGGATGCATCGCGTTCACGGCTTGGTGCGGCGGGCTTTGGCGCGAGGACCTGCGCCGTAATCGCCGAAAGGCTCGTCGCGTTCGCGCACCGCCTGGCGAAACCCGGCTTCCTGCGCGTGCGCGACGAAGTCGAGTCCCTCCTGGGTGTGGCGGGCGATCCCGTCGAACAGCGAGCCCAGCATCCGCGACGGTTGAAGCCCCATCTGCTCGGCGGGCTGATTGCACATCAGCTTGAGCATCTGAAGCTGGCTCAGAGGCACGCGCGCCATCCGCCGGGCGAGCCCCATCGCATGCGACTGGAGTATCGCTGTCGGGAACCGCCTCGAGGATGAGCCCGATTCGGGCGGCCTCCGGCGCCGTGATTTCGTCGCCGGTCAGCAGGTAGCGCTTGGCGCGCTCGAAGCCGAGCCGGTAAACCCACATCGCGGTGGTCGGCGTGCCCCACACGCGCGAGGGCGGATAGCCGAACGAAGCCGACTCGCCCGCGATTATGATATCCGCACAGAGCACCATGTCGGTGCCGCCCGCGATACACCATCCGCTGACGGCCGCGATGGTCGGCTTACTTGCGTACCAGAGCTTCAAGTAGGTCTTCACGTAGCGCGAGATCATCTGGAAGTCCGCGGCCGAGTCCCACACGCGGGCGCGCCCCATATGCTCCTGAGCCTGCGCCTGAGTCGATCCATGAAGCTCGTAGCCGGCGCAGAACGCCGGGCCTTCGGCGCGGATCAGGATCACGCGGACCTCGCGGTCGGCGTCGGCTTCTTCGATCGCTGCGTCGAGCTCGTCGCGCAAATTCGGCGTGATCGTGTTGTACTCGGCGGCGCGGCAAAGCACGATCGAGCGCACGCCATCTTCGGTTTCGGTCCGCACCGCAGGTGGGGTCATCGCGTGAGTCTCTCCTTCGACTGTCGCCATCGGGCGCCCCTGATCGGGACCCCGAGTTGTCCTCCTCTACCGTCCCGATCTGTATTCAGAACCGTCAACGTTGACAAGCGGCGCGCGGGCGATAATCCTGTGCGGCTCGCGGGAGAAACCGACTGCGCGCGAACCAAAGTTTCCAGGGAGATCGAGGCTTGCCGGTTATCGGGCTTGATTTCGGGACCACTAACAGCGCCCTGTGCGTGGCGGGCGCGGGCGACGAGCCGGTGATGGCGCAGTTCGCCGACGGCGCCGTATCGACCGATACCTTCCGCTCGATCCTGTTCTTCAATCCCGAGTGGCCTGGCGAAGGCGGCGGCGCGAGAGCTTTCGCGGGGCCGGTCGCGATTCGCGAGTATCTGGCCGCGGGCGGGGCAGGGCGGCTGATCCAGTCGCTCAAGAGCTTCCTTGCCGATCGCGGCTTCCAATCAACCGAAATCTTCAAGCGCACCTACCGGCTGGAAGATCTGGTTGCGCTGATCCTGGTTCCGCTGAGAGCCGAGGCCGAAGCTTTTCTCGGCACGCTGGGCAAAAGCGCGGTGGTCGGACGCCCGGTCCATTTCTCGTCCGCCGCCTCGGACAGCGACGAGCATCTGGCGGTGGCGCGTCTGGAAGTTGCACTCAAGCGAGCCGGCTTCGCGCAGGTGACTTTCGAGTACGAGCCGGTTGCGGCAGCCTATTACTACGGCCAGCGCGTCGAGCGCGAGGAAGTGGTGCTGATCGGAGATTTCGGCGGCGGCACCAGCGACTTTTCGATCCTGCGCATCTCACCGGGCGCCGGCGGCCATATCGGCTACGAAATCCTGGGCAACGACGGCGTCGCGATCGCCGGCGACGCCTTCGATCGCGAGCTGCTGCGCCATCTGATCGCGCCCGAGCTGGGCCGCGGGTCGAAGTATCGCAGCCCCTACGGGCGCATCCTGCCGATACCGAATCCGATCTACTTCAGCTTCGAGCGATGGCACCAGCTATCGTTCATGAAGGCGCGCGCGACCATGAACCGGCTCGAAGAGGCTCAAGCGAACGGCGCTGGAGCCGGACAAAATGGCGGCGCTGATCCATATCGTGAGCAACGATCTCGGCTACCGGCTGTTCAGGGCCGTCGAGCGAGCCAAGGCCGAGTCGTCGTCCGCCGAGCAAAGCGTGTTCACCTTCGCGGACCATCCGGTCGCGATCGAAAAGCTCGTGACGCGCGCGGAGTTTGAGCGATGGATCGCGCCCGAGCTCAAGGCGATCGCGGAATGTGTCGATCGGCTGATGGCGAAGACCGCGATGGCGGCGGCACGCGTCGATCGCGTGTTCCTGACCGGCGGGTCGTCGTTCGTGCCGGCGGTGCGGCGGATCTTTCAGACCCGCTTCGGCGAGGAACGGATCCGCACCGGCGATGAGTTTACCTCGGTCGCGCGCGGCCTCGCGCTACGCGGCCTGGACCTGATCCCGTGAACCGCCGGGAGGCTACCTGTGAATTTACAAAGGCGGGAGACTCAGCGCCTTCAAGCTGGCTTCCAGTATCTTTCGATCGACATACGCCCCGGAAGCGAGTAGCCGCCGGTAGACGTCTCCGCAGGTCGGGCAGCAGTTTCCGGTTGAAAGCATCTTGAAGGATGCCGACGCAGCCCAACACGCATAGCCCTTCTTGCCGGGCAGCTCTTCGAGCCCTCATGTCGTCCATCAGGATCAAGTCAGCTTTCAATTCGCGCCCCAGGATAATGGTGCTCAATTCGCCTACACCGATCCCGAGCCGCGCGGCGGTTGAGAGACCGGACGACTCATCCAGTGGCCTGACCTCGATCCACTTTGCCGCTGCGATCTCGGATGATCCGGCCAGGCCTGCTCCAGCGACGACGATTTCGTCGTAGACTTGAGTGGAGATCGTGATGGTTCGGTGGAGCGCAGGTAGGAGATCGATTTGCCCAATCCTGGTCAGCGTGATTAGTGGCGAGGAATCAGAGACGACTCTCACGAGCGGAGCTTTGCCAAGGTATCTCGATCCTCTTCCAGCCCTTCAAGCCCGTAGTTCAGGGGTGGAACGCCGTGTGTGGCGGCGAACTCCATGAAGGCAGCCAAAGGTGTCGCGCAAAGCTCGGCTGCTCGTCCTATGGACACTGCTCCTTCGCGGAAGAGTTCCAGAGCGATAAGCTTGGCGGCCTCATGGGAGATATCGCCTCGGTCGAGCTTGGCGGCGGATACCAATTCCGCGGGCAATTCCAGATTGACCCTAGCCATGTCTCTAGGCTAGCGAACACCGGACGATCTGCCAAACCCTTCGCGCTGCGCGACTGGACCTGACCTCATGAACCGCGCGCAGCCAGGCTACCCGTGCCGGGTTGGCAGTTCTCCCACCAACTCGACCGGTCTGGAAGCCCTCTCCCGCAAGCCGGGAGAGGGTTGGGGTGAGGGTCCGACAAAAAGTAGTAGAAACGAATTCTTTGTAGGTCCCTCACCCAAACCCTCTCCCATCGATCTGGATGGGGAGAGGGCTCAGACATCGTACGCGGGGGCCACTCTCACTTGCCAGAGAGTGCGGGCGACGCGCGGTTCAGATGATCTTGTTCAGCGGGTACTCGACGATCCCGACCGCGCCGGCTTCGAGCAGCTTGGGAAACAACTCACGAATGGTCTGCTCGCTGATTACGGTCTCGACCGCGACCCATTCCTTGCCCGCCAAGGCAGCCGACGGATAGAGCGGCGACACCGTCGGCGCGGTGATCGACGGCAGCAGCTTGATCACGCGCTCCAGATTCTCTTTCGCGACGTTCATCTTGATTCCGACGCGGCTCTCCGCGTCGAGCGCACCGCGAACCAGCACGGCGATCTGTTTGACCTTGGCCTGCTTCCACGGGTCGGCCCAGACTCTGTTTGTTCGCGACCATCACGGGCGACGAGGTGCAGCAGTTCCTCGACGATCCTGAGGCCATTGGCGCGGATCGAGTTGCCGGTTTCGGTAACGTCCACGGCGGCGTCGACCAGCCCGTCGGCGACCTTGGCCTCGGTGGCGCCCCATGAAAATTCGATTTCCACCTTGACTTTGCGCCGGGCGAAGAGCCGGCGCGTGAAGTTCACCATCTCGGTGGCGACGCGCTTGCCATCGAGGTCTTCGAGCCTCTTCACCGGAGAACGGTCCGGCACCACCAGCACCCATCGCGAGGGCGCGAGCGAAACCTTGGAGTAAACGAAGGTCTCGACCTCGACCAAATCGACGCCGTTCTCGGCCACCCAGTCGCGGCCGGTGATTCCCGCGTCCAGCGACCCGTCGGCGATATAGCGCGGCATCTCCTGCGGCCGCAGCAGGCGCAGAGTCAGGCTCGGGTCATCGGCGTTCGGGATATAGGATCGCGCGTTGACCGAGATGCGCCATCCGGACTTGCGCAGCAGCTCTAGCGTCTGCGCCTCGAGGCTGCCCTTGGGTATTCCGAACCTGAGAGATTTTTCGGTCTTCGCCATAAACGCTCAGCGCCGCGCATAGATGCGGATGCCCCCAAATCCGCGCAGGTCAGTCGCCGGTCTTCGATTTCTCGTGATGGCCGTAGCCGGGGCCGTATTTCGCGGGATCGACCTTGCGCGGCTCGACGGTCTTCCATTCGCCGTCCGCGAGCATCCTAAAGTAATCGCTCTCGTAGCCGAGATGGCAGGCGGCGCCGTCGCCCTTCTGCTCGACCATCAGCAGGATCGTGTCGTCGTCGCAGTCGATTCGGATTTCGCGCACGACCTGGAAGTTGCCCGATTCCTCGCCCTTGCGCCACAGACGCCCGCGCGAGCGCGAGTAATAGCAGGCGCGGCCGGTCGCGACGGTTTCCTCGAACGCCTCGCGGTTCATGTACGCGACCATCAGAACGTGGCGGCTCGCATAGTCCTGTGCGACCACCGGCACTACGCCGCCGTTCCTGGCGAAATCGATGGAGGCTGCCGCATCCTGTTTCATCTGCGCGAGCGGCCTTCCTTCGACGCCCGCAGGCGAAAGAGTATTGGCGAATCCGCCGGACGATTCAATGCCGGAGCATTCCCCGACTATTCCAATCCAATGCCCGCTCGATCCAATCCAATGCCCGCCGGGACTAATCCAATGCTTGGCTGATGGAATCGCGGCAGATTCCGCAGCAAGTCGAGTGTTGACATCGGCTGTTAACAAGCCCGCCCGATCCGTGTAACATGCCTTTGCCTATGACATCTGACCCCGACCCGCTTCCGCGGGCTACATTCCCTACGATAGCGCTGGTGCTGTCGCTCGTCTCGCTCGTTATCGCGGGTGCGCTCGGTGGATGCCGCAGCGGCGCACTCGGTAAGCCCGCGAAGAGCGCGAATGCCAGCGCGAACCTCGATCAGTTCAGCTTTCAGATCACGGTCGGCAAGAGCCAGTATCAGATCGACGGCTACCTGGCGCGCAGCGGCAAGCCCGGGCCGCGTCCGGCTTTGCTGATCCTGGACGGCAGCGGCGGCGACGCACGTCGATGCGTCGCGGCGAACCGCAGCCTGACCGAGTTGGGGCTCCATCTCGCCTGCGTGAGTATCCCCGGCTACGGCCGTTCGTCTGGTCCAAGCCGTTTCGTCGGCCGGCAGGCAGTCGCGGCGGCCCGGCGCGCGCTCGATCTGCTCGCGGCGCGCAAAGATGTCGATCCCAAGCGGATCGCGGTATGGGGGCTCAGCGACGGCGCGGTCGCGGCCGGACTCCTGATGGACGTTCATTCGCGTCCGCGGGCGGTGGTTCTGGAATCCGGCGCCTACGACATGTTGAGCCTGTGGCCCGAAGCCCGATGGACCACCAAGCTCTCGATTCTGCGCCAGGTGTGGCCGAGCCGCCGCGTGCTCAAGGAGCGCAGCGTTATCGACCATCTGCCTGCCTACCTCCAATGCAGCGTGCTAATTCTGCACGGCGAACGAGACCGCAGCATGCCCGTCGATCAGGCGCAACGCCTGGTGCGGGCGCTCAAGGAGCGCGGCGCCCGAGTTCAGGCGTTCTACTTCGCCCGAGCGCCTCATCAGCTTGGCAAGCGCGCCGAGCCGCGCGTCGCCGAGTTTCTGCGCGACACGCTGCTGAGTTGAAATTCGCCGGCCTGATTTCGCAGGCCTGCGCGCGTCTCAATCCAGATTCTTGAGCGCCGCCAACACGGCCTCCGGATGGCCGTTCGACCTTGACCTTCGGAAAGACTTTGCGAATCACGCCCGACCGGTCGATTACAAAAGTGGTTCGCTCGATCCCCATGAACTCGCGTCCATAGAGCGACTTCTTTTTGTAGACTCCGTATAGCTTCGCGACCCGATTGCCGGCGTCGCTGAGCAGCGGGAAGCGAAGCCCATATTTCGCGGCGAACTTCTGATGCGATTCCTGTGAGTCGGCCGACACGCCAACCACCTGCGCGCCCGCCGCGCCGATTTCGCCCAGGCCCTCCTGAAAGCCACACGCCTCGCGCGTGCATCCAGGAGTCATGTCCCTGGGATAGAAGTAGAGCACCAGGCTGCTGCGTCCGATCAGGTCCTTGAGCCCGACCTGCTTGCCGCCCGAATCGGGCAGCTCGAAGGCCGGCGCCTTGCGGCCTTCGAGTCCGGTTTGCTTCGCCCGATCGCGCGCTGTGGTGGGCGATACGCTCTTCTTTGCCGCCATCGTCAGTCCTCGCCGAAAGCTGAATTGAAGCTCAGAGGGCGATTATGGCGCAAAGCCGGGGCGTCAGAAAGTCCTTGTGCCGCAAGGACTAGGGCGATCCCAGTTGACGCCCTTACCGACACGCTCTAGACTTGCGGCGGGTCAGAATCCCGCCTCCTACCGATGGCTGTGTACACCGAGTTGAATAAACAGTTCCTGCAGGAGCTGGCCGAGGACTATGGTTTTGGGCGCGTGATCCGCGCGCTCGGACTTCGCGAGGGCTCGGTCAACACCAATTATCTGCTCGAGACCGCCAAGGGAAAGTTCCTGGCCCGGGTCGATGAGGTCAAAAGCGAGAACGAGCTTCGGCGCGAGATCGATCTGCTCAGCTTTCTGCGCAAGCACGGATTCCCGTGCCCCAACCCGCTGCAGGATCGCAAGGGCCGCTTCTATCGCGACCTCGGCGCCAAGTGCATCTCGGTATACAAATACCAGGAAGGCAGGATCGTGCCCCCCGAGCGGCTCCGCCCGAGCCAGCTCGAAACCGCGGGCCGCGCGCTCGCGCAACTTCATGTAATCGGCAAGGGCTACAAGAAGGGAATCGACAATCGCTTCAGCTTCGAGCGAATCGCGGACCTTTACCTTAATGTGCGCAGCGGGCTGCCCAATTACTTCCGGCGGGTGAGCCGCACGCTCGACGACGAAGTCGAATACTTGAGCCATTATCTGGAAAGCAAGCTGCCCAAGGGCATCATTCACGGCGATCTGTTCGCCGACAACCTGCTCTTTCGCGGCGAGCGCCTGATGTCGGTGCTGGACTTCGAGGCCGCCTGCCGCGGCAAGTTCATCTTCGACATCGCGACCGGCGTGAACGCGCTATGCTTCGTCGGTGGCCGCTATTCGCTCGATCGATTCCGCCACCTTCTAACCGGGTACGAATCGCTGCGGACGCTCTCGCTCGCCGAGTGGGACGCGTTTCCCAACGAGCTTCGCTACTCGTCGCTGCGCTTCACCGTCACGCGCCTGCACGATTTCTTTCTCACGCCGGTGGACGGCGCCGCTCGCGTCAACAAGGATTTCCGCGACTTCTTCGAGCGCCTGCGTATCCTGCGCCGCGAGCGGGAGGGCGGCATGGAAGAGCTTCTGATGGCGATGGCGACCGGCTACGACTACCGCAAGTACCAGAAGGTCAAGGCCAACGAGCGCCACGAGGCGTAGGAATCGCGCGCCGCATCCGGCGTAATCGCGGCCGAAACATGGCCCTGCTCGATCGTGGTACCGGCGCGGCTTCGTCATTGTGGCTGGAGGTCGCACCACCGCGCGGCGTCAATCCCGAACCGCTGCTGAAGAAGCTCGCCGTGCTCAAGGGCCGCATCGACGCGATCAACCTGACCGACAACGCGCTCGCCAAGGTCAAAATGTCCGGTCTGGTGTTCGCCGGGATGATCAAGGCGCGCCTCGATATCCCGGTGGTCCTGAACTTCTCGTGCCGCGATCGCAATCTGTTCGCGCTCAAGTCCGATCTCCTCGGCGCGTCCGCGCTCCGAATCGACGCGGTCGTCGCGCTGAGCGGCGACAAGCTCGCTGAGGGCGCACCCGCGCGCGCAGTCAACGACCTCGACGCCTTCGGCCTGCTGCGCGTTATCGGCGAGCTGAACCGCGGCGACACCGGCGAAGGCAAGCAACTGCTCAAAACGCTGCCGGCGCTGGCCGCGGGCGCAGTCGCAAATCCGAACCGGAAAAACCTGGAGCGCGAGTTCGAGCTGCTGCGCCGCAAGGCCGAGGCCGGGGCCGGGTTCGTTATCACGCAGCCCGTGTTCGACCTGGCGACTGCGCGAACTTTCCTCGCGCGCGCGGCTGAATACGGCGTCAAGGTGGTGCTCGGAGTGTTGCCGGTGAAGCGGGAATCGATGGCGGCGTACCTGAAGGATCGCGTCAAGGACCTGAGCGAGGCCGCGCCTCATTTCGATCGCTATGCCGGCCTGAGTGAAGATGATGCGCGCCGGTTCTCGATAGCGGAGAATCTGAAACTGATGCGCGCGCTGGCGGGCGAGGCCGCGGGCTTCAACGTGATGAGCGGGGGAGGGCCGTCGCTCGCGATCGAGTTGGCGCTGGAATTCAGCCGCTGGCGTTCGAGCGCGGCAAGATGAATCGCGAACAGGTGAATTCCGCACGGGTGAATCCTGCAGAAAGGAGCGCAATCATGGCGTCGAGTCGCAACACCACTTCCAACCGGACCTCGGATTCCAATCACGCGAGCTCCGATCGGACCAGCGCCTCCGGCTGGATTGCCGTCGAGGACGCGGTCCGCGTCCTGCTGCGCCATATCGGCGAGAATCCCGATCGCGAAGGACTCAAGCGCACTCCGGAGCGGGTGGCGCGCGCGCTTGAATTCCTGACCCGCGGCTACCGCGAGGATCCCAAAGCGGCAATCAACGGCGCGTTCTTCGAGGAAGACTACTCGGAGATGATTCTGTGCAAGGACTTGGACTTCTACGCGCTCTGCGAGCATCATATGCTGCCCTTCATGGGCAAGGCGCACGTCGCATACCTGCCGAAGCGGCGGATAATCGGCCTCTCGAAGCTGGCCCGGATGGTCGATATCTACGCGCGGCGGCTCCAGGTGCAGGAACGCCTCACCACCCAGATTGCGCAGACGATCATGGAAGAGCTCGATCCGCTCGGCGTCGCGGTGGTGCTCGAGGCCGAGCATCTGTGCATGCGGATGCGCGGGGTGGAGAAGCAGAATTCGTGGGTCACGACTTCGGCGATGCTGGGCGTGTTCCGGACCAATCATGATACGCGCCAGGAGTTCATGAACCTGCTGCGCAACGGCAAGTGATAGAGCGACGGACCTTGGCGATCACACCCGCTTCTCCCCAAGAGCTCGAAGCGCTGGGCGTCTACGCGCTGCGCTACGTAAAGCCGGGGCAGACCATCGGGCTTGGAACGGGTCACGCGGCGGCGGCGTTCATCCGGGCGCTCGGCGCGCGCGGGATAGCGGTTCGCGGCGTGCCGACCTCGACGGCGAGCGAGAATCTGGCCAGCGAGACGGGAATCGAGGTGGTCACGCTCGCCGACTGCTCGAGACTCGACACGACCTTCGACGGCGCCGACGAAGTCGATTCGCGCCTCGACCTGATCAAGGGATGGGGCGGGGCGCTGGTGCGCGAAAAGGTGGTCGCCGCGGCCTCGCGCCGGCGAATTGTCCTGGCCGGCGCCGAGAAGATTGTGAGCCGGGTCGGCGCCCGTGGGCGGCTGCCGGTGGAAGTTCTGCCGTTCGCGGCACCGTTCAGCATCCGCCGTATCGCTGCGCTCGGCCTCAAGCCGAAGATTCGCGTCGATGAGAGCGGGCGGGAGTTCTTCACCGACAACGGCAATCTGATCGCGGACTGCGGCGTCAAGGAGATCGCCAATCCGGCGCGGCTCGATCGCGAGCTGCTCGAAATTCCCGGCGTAATCGGAACCGGGCTGTTCGTTCAGATGGCGGATCTCGTTCTGGTCGCGGAACCCGGCGGAAAAATCAGGACGCTCCGGCGTCCCCGCTGATAGTGCGAGATCTCGATCTCCGATCGACCGGCGATGGCCAGTAATTGTGGCTGGAGATTCTTCGCTACGGCGGCAGCCTTCGCTCAGAATGACGCTATGGGGAGGCGCTCGGCCAACGTTATTCTGAGCGAAGCGAAGAATCTCCCGCCACTTACTTTTGGAGTAAACGCGACCATTGGAGTCTCCGCAGGCCGCATCTGATTTAGTACGACCTGACCAGTATGACCTTGCCGAATTCCGTCCGCGGCGACCTGGAGCGTATCTTCAGCGCCGCGATCGATGCGGTCGCGCCGGACCGCCTCGTCGCGCTCGCGCTCGACGGCGCGATACCCGGTGCAGAGCGAATGCCGGAGATAATCGCCGACGCCGCGCGAATCTACCTGCTCGCCGTCGGCAAGGCCGCCCCGGCGATGGCGAGCGCGCTCGAGCGCTCGCTCGGCGCCAAGCTGTGCAAAGGCGTCGCGGTGATTCCCAAGGGCGCTGCGGCAACTTCGGTGGCTCCATCGGGAATAGAATTCCTCGAAGCGTCGCATCCGATCCCCGATCCGTCCTCGGTTCGAGCCGCGCGCGCGGTCCTGGACCTGGCCGCTCAGGCCGGCCCAGGCGATCTTCTGGTCGTTGCGATCAGCGGCGGCGCCTCCGCGATGCTCGCGATGCCCGCGCCTTCGATCTCGCTCGACGACAAGATCGCGGTTACATCGGCGCTCCTGCGCGCCGCCGCTTCGATTCGTGAATTCAACCTGGTGCGCAAGCATCTTTCGTCCATCAAGGGCGGCAACCTGCTCCGCGCGATCGATCCCGGCGCGCACGTGTTGAGCCTGATCATCTCGGACGTTCCCGGCAACGATCTCGCGACGATCGGTTCCGGACTCACCGCCGCTGATCCCACCACCTACGGCGAGGCGATCGGCGTGCTCAAGCGGTACCCGGGCGTATGGGGCCGCACGCCCGAAGCGGTGCGGGAACATCTGGAGCGAGGCAACGCCGGAGAGTGCGCCGAAACCGTCAAGCCGGGCGACGCCGCGCTCGATCGCCTGACCAACGTGATAATCGGCGACAACGCGGCGGCATTGGACGGCGCCGAACGCGCGGCGCGTGCGCTGGGTTATTCGGTTAACCGATGGCGCGAGCTGCGCGGCGAGGCCAACGACCTCGGCCGCACGCTCGCCGGACATCTTTGCGCGATACGTGAGCCGCGGCTCTGCGTGCTGGCGGGCGGCGAGCCGGTCGTGACGGTCGCGGGCGGCGGCAAGGGCGGGCGCGCCCAGCAATGCGCGCTGGCGCTGGCGCTCGAGCTCGCTCGAATCGGCGGTGACAAAAAAATCGCGGCGCTGTTCGCCGGTACCGACGGAATCGACGGCCCTACTGACGCGGCCGGCGCGTTCGCCACTCCCGACACGGTCGCGCGCGCGGTCGCCCTGGGTGTAGATCCCGAGCAGGCGCTCAAGCGCAACGATTCGTATCGCCTGTTCAAAGCTGTCGGCGACTTGCTTGTGACCGGCGCGACCGGTACCAACGTTTCCGATCTCTTCATCGGCCTGGTGAATTATTAGAGTGAAGAAGCACTACGCCATGCGATCCGAAGTAGGGCCGGCGTCTCGCCGGCCGGGGACCGGCGGGACGCCGGTCCTACTTCCAAATACAAACGGGGAGCAGGTTAGGTCCTGGTAGCGGCGCACTTTCCCCGCCGATCGCGCTTCGCTAATAGTGGATGCGGCCATGCGGAAAATCCTGACACCCTGCCAAGCGGGCGAGCTCGACGCGCGCATCCCGCCCGGCCAAGCGCGTTTCGTAATCGTACATTGTGACGGCCGCTACACGACGAATTTACCGCTGGCCGAGTTCGACGATGACGACGTGATGGGAGGAATGAGTGCCGCCCGCCAGCGTGAATCGCGCAACGTGAATCGGCCAACGTGAATCGGGAAGCTCAGGTCGAGCGGCTTGCGCGCGAAAGTTTCGATCTCGCGGTGATCGGCGGCGGTATCAACGGCGCCGCAGTCGCGCGCGACGCCGCGATGCGCGGGCTCAAGGTCGCGCTGGTCGACAAGGGCGACTTCGCAGGCGCCACTTCGTCGCGATCGAGCAAGCTGATCCATGGGGGCTTCCGCTACCTGCCGCAAGGCCGGTTGCGCATGGTGTATAAGGCGCTGCGCGAGCGCGAACGGCTTCATCGCCTGACGGCGCCCCATCTGGTGCGGCCGATTCGATTCCTCTTCCCGCTTTACCGCGGCCGGGGTTTCAGCCCCTTCGTGGTCGCGATCGGCATGATGCTGTACGATCTCTTTGCGCGAACGCCGCGCCCGGAGCGCCATCAACAGCTCGACGCCGGCGGTGTCCGAGCGCTTGAGCCCGGGCTCAGCCCGGATGGCCTTCGCGGCGGTTCGCTTTACTACGACGCATGGGCCGACGATGCGCGCCTGACGCTCGAGAATGCGCTCGACGCGGCAGCGCACGGCGCGGCGGTGGCAAATTACGTCGCGATCCAGCGGCTGCTTCGAAGCGGCGGCAAGCTCGTGGCCGCGGCCATGCGCGAGGGTTTCACCGGTGCCGCGTTCGAGCTGCGCGCTAGGGCTTTCGTCAATGCGGCCGGACCCTGGGTGGACGATCTCCGCCGCCTGGACGATCCCGACGCGCAGCCATCCGTGCGGCTCACCAAGGGGGTTCATCTTATCTTCCGTTACGAATCGATCCCGGTGCGCGAATCGCTCGTGCTCAGCGACGATGCGAGCCGAATCGTGTTCGTGATTCCGCGCGACGGTTACGTGATGGTCGGCACGACCGACACCGATTTCGACGGCGATCGCGAGCGCGTATCCGCCGATCGCTCCGACGTCGAGTATCTGCTTGGCGTGCTGCGCGAAAGCCTGCCTGGCCTCAAGCTCGGGGCCGGCGACGTGGTCTCGAGCTTCGCCGGGCTGCGCGCGCTGGTTTATTCAGGTGCTCATCCGGGCGGCGCGCCGTCGCCTTCTTCGGTGCCGCGCGAGGAAACCATCCTGGAGTCGGCGAGCGGACTGCTCTCGGTGGCCGGCGGCAAGCTCACCACCCATCGGGAGATCGCCGAGCACGTAGTCGATCGCGTGATGGCGCGGTTGTCGCGGCCGAAGGGAATTTGCCCGACACTCAAGACGCCGCTAATCGGCGCGCGTCCGCTCGACACGAACGGACGGGCCCTCGCGTCGATCTCGCCGCAGGTGCGCGAGAATCTGATCGGGCGCTATGGAACCCGCGCGGCGCTGGTCGCGGATTTGATCGCAGAAAGACCCGATCTCGCAGAGCCGCTCTCGCCCGGATGTCCGGTGGTCGCCGCGGAAGTGATTCACGCGGTTCGCAATGAGCTTGCGCGCACGGTCGCCGACTTTATCGTACGGCGCACGGCGCTCTCATGGCGATATCCGCTGGAGGCCGCGTCGGCTGCGGCGCGCGTCGCCGATCTGATGGGATCGGAACTCCGATGGGATGCGACGCGGCAGGAAGCCGAGCTCGGCGGTTTCAGGACCGCTCTCGCACGCGCCCAGGCCGCGTGAAAACGCACCCGAGTAAGACGAAGGCGCTCCCCGGCGGGGCGAAGCCGCGCGCCAGCGGAGCGAAGTCGGGCGCGAGCGCAGCGAGGTCGGGTCAGCTCGGCGAGCCGCTCGCCGATCGTATCGCGCGCGCTGGGCGAATCGCGGCCCAATTAGCCCAGCTCTATCCGCAGGCCGGTATCAGCCTCGACTTCAAGACGCCCTGGCAATGCCTGGTCGCCACCATCCTGTCGGCGCAATGCACCGACCAACGCGTCAACCAGGTCACGCCCGCGCTGTTTCGCGAGGTTCCCGACATCGCCGCGATGGCCGCGATTCCGATCGAGCGGCTCCAGCGCATGATCGTCACGACCGGCTTCTTTCGCGCCAAGGCGCGATCGCTCAAGGGCGCCGCGCGCACGATCCTCGATCGATTCGCTGGTGAAATCCCGAGCCGGATGGAAGACCTGGTCACGATTCCCGGCATCGGCCGCAAGACCGCCAACGTCATCCTTGGTCATGTTTTCGGCCCGCCCGGGATGGTCGTGGACACGCACGTGCGCCGGCTTTCGCGCCGGATGGGGCTCACCCGGCATACCGATCCCGGCAAGATCGAAATCGACCTGCAGAAGCTGATTGCCCCTGAGCTATGGACGGCGTTCTCGATGCGGCTAATCCTGCACGGCCGCCGGGTCTGCCTCGCGCGCCGCCCGCGCTGCGAGGGTTGCGCAGTAGCCGGCGACTGCCCGCGAATCGGGGTCGCGCCCGCCAGGCCCGGATAGCAGGCGCGGGCTTTTCCTTGCGATCGCAAGGAGTTTTCTGCGTATTTTAACGCCGCTGCGGGCGTGCAATAATTCGATTAATCCGCAAGTCTCCTGGCTGGTGTCATGAAGCTCCGGGTGGATGAAATAAGCGCCGAGGCCCGCGAGATCGCCTTCTTCGAACCGGAAGACGAGATCAACCGCGTGCTGGGCGCAGGGCCGATCCGGGACTATACGGTGCAGGGACCCATTTCCGTCACGGTGTCGTACTACCGGGCCGGCACCGAGGTTTTCCTCGAGGGCGAGTTGAGCGCCCGCACCGCCGCGCTATGCGCGCGATGCGCCGAAGAGTTCGTCGCGAGCAGCACGCGCTCCTTCCGCTACGTGCTCGCGCCGAAAGTGCTCGACGATTCAGCCGGCGGCGACCAGCGGGACGAGGATGTCGAATTCTCGCATTACGGCGGCGATGAGATCGATCTTTCGCCGCCGATCCGCGAGCAGCTTCTGCTGGCGCTGCCGACCAAACCGCTGTGCGCCGAGGACTGCCGCGGGCTCTGCCCGCGATGCGGCGCCAACCTCAATCTCGGAGCGTGCGGATGTGTTATCGTCCAACCCAACCGCGGTCTCGCGGTTCTGCACTCGCTAAAAATCCGGCGGGCGTGACGCTCCGCCATTCAGGGAAAATCAGATGCAAGCACCAAAACGCCGAACCTCTCACTCCAAGCACAACAAGCGCCGCGCGCATGATGCTCTCACGCGCGGTGAACCCCGCCCGCTGCGCGCAATTGCGGCGAGCCCGCGCTGCCCCATCGCGTATGCCGCCATTGCGGCGTCTATCGCGGCCGCAACTCGCCAAGGGCGAGGAATAGGGCGCGCGATTCCCGTGAAAATCGCGCTCGACGCGATGGGCGGCGATCTCGCTCCCAAGGCCACTGTCGAGGGCGCGGTGGCTGCCGCGCGCGACTTTGGGATCGAGGTCGTGCTGATCGGCAATCAGGCCATGCTCGAGAAGGAACTCGCCGCGCACGAGAGCAGCGGCCTCGCAACTCGCGATCGAGCACGCCCCGGAAGTCGTCGCGATGGAGGACTCGCCGCTCGAGTCGGTGCTGGGCAAACCGAACTCCTCGATTCACGTGGGCTTCGAGATGCTCAAGCGCGGCGAGGCCGACGGCTTCGTCAGCGCGGGCAATTCGGGCGCCATGATGGCGGCGGCGATGGTGATCCTGGGCAATCTGCCCGGCGTCGATCGGCCCGGCGATCGCGTCGTTGGTGCCGACGACCGGCGGCGCTGACGCTGTTGATCGACGCGGGCGCGAACACCGAGGTCAAGCCCTTCAATCTGGTGCAGTTCGCCGTGATGGGCAGCGTCTATTGCGCAGCACGTGCGCAAGATGGAGCGCCCGCGCGTAGGAATCCTCTCCAACGGCGAAGAAGACTCCAAAGGCACCGATCTGACCCGCGCGCGCCGCCGCCACGCTGCGCGCGATGGCGCCGCGACATCAACTACATCGGCTATGTCGAAGGCCGCGACATCAATCGCGGCAAGGCCGACGTGGTCGTCACCGACGGCTTCACCGGCAACGTCGCGCTCAAGACCATGGAGGGCTTTGCCGCCTTATGCTGGGATACCTGCGCGAGCTGTTCAGCGCCGGCTTGCGCGGCGGGCTGGCCTACCTGCTGGTGCGCAAGCGGCTGCGCGCGATGCGCCAGCGGTTCGATCCGTCGGAATACGGCGGCGCGCCGCTGCTCGGCGTCAACGGTGTGGTGATCATCGCGCACGGCTCCTCCAATGCGCGCGCGATTCGAAACGCGATCCGCGCCGCCGCCGATGAATCGCTCGTGCGCCAGGTCAATGCGGAGATCGTCGAGATGCTGCGCAAGATTCCGGTCGCGGCAGGCCAGGTCGTCAAGCCAGCCGGAAAAGGCCTCCGCGCGCTGTTCCACCGGGTGCGCGGGCGGCTCCATCGCCATCCCAAAGAGGGAGAGGAGCCCGTCAAGAAACCGCCTACCGGGGCGCTCGAGGCCGCGCGCGTCGAGGCCCATCCGCACGAAAGCTCCGCGACGCCTAGCCGCGCCACCGGATCGATCGGTGCAACCGGGTCTCTGGCGGCCGCTCCCAACGGGTCCAAGCCCGCCATCGACGCCGCGCACGATCATCAGCCAGACCGTCAGCCGGATCATCAGAAAGGACATCAGCAGGCCCGGCACGACGCGGAGGAGCCGTCGTCCGCACAGAAGAGCCGGCCGCCGGCACCGATCCGGCAAACCCGTCCAAGCAGTAGCAGGCTGTTGAAAAAGGATTTTCACAGCCTGCCCCCTCACTCTTATCTCTCCCAGAGGGAGAGAAGATTAAGGAAGGAAGCCAGTTTTCATGCAGGGTGTTGAGAGCGTACACTTCTCGAACTCACCTGGTCTTACCTTCTCATCACCCTGCTAGGGACCCGGCGCGCGCGTCAGAGCGTGAAACTCGCATTCCTCTTCCCCGGCCAGGGCGCGCAGCGCGTCGGAATGGGCGACGAGCTCGCCGAGAACTTTCCCGCCGCGCGCGCCGCTTTTGAAGAAGCCGACGCCGCGCCGGCTTTGCGTTATCGCGACTGTGCTTTGAGGGGCCGGAGGAGGAACTGCGCCTGACCGCCAACACGCAGCCCGCGATGCTCGCAGTGGGAGTCGCGGCGCTGCGCGCACTTGAACCTGAAATCAGCATCCGGCCCGAAGCCGCCGCCGGCCACAGCCTCGGCGAGTATAGCGCGCTGGTCGCGGCCGGCGCGCTGTCCTTTGCCGACGCGATCCGCGCGGTACGCGAGCGCGGCCGCCTGATGCAGGATGCGTGTGCCGCAGGGCAGGGTACGATGGCGGCGCTGATCGGACTCGACCTCGCATCGGTGCGCGAAGTTTGCGATCGCGCGTCCACCGATTCGGCAGCTGGTGGTCCCCGCGAATCTCAACGCCCCCGGGCAGATTGTCGTCGCCGGGCATACCGGGGCCGTGCGGCGCGCAATCGAGCTTGCCAGGGAGCGTGGCGCGTCGTCGGCAGTCGAGCTCAAAGTCAGCGCGCCGTTCCATTGCCCGCTGATGCAGCCGGCGCGAGACGGGATGGCGCAAGTGCTCGAGCCTCTGGCGATCGGACCGCTGCGCTTCGGCGTGATCGCCAACGTGACCGCCGAGGTGAATCGCGACTCTGCCCGCGTCGTGCCGTTGCTGCTCGAGCAGATCACGTCGCCGGTCCGATGGGAAGAATCGATGGCGGCGCTGGGCGGGCTCGGAGTGGACTTCGCGATCGAATTCGGCTGCGGCCGGGTGCTGGCCGGCCTGATGCGGCGGATCAACCGCAATCTCAAAGTTCTCGCATCGAGGACCTGAAGTCATTCAAGACCGCCGCCGAGCGCGCTCAAAGGCGCATAGCCTCGCGCGCCGCCTCGGGCGAGCTTGCCTGTACCCGCTTAACTCCTTATGCTGCGCTCTGAATTACAAGCACCGTGGGCGGCCGCCGCGCGCGGATCCGTGGGCTTGATGACAGGGTAGCCCGGTCGCACTTCCGGACGGCGCGAAATGCCTGGCTGCGAGGAGGGACACGATGGCTGAAGAAGTCGAAACCAAAGTTCGCGAAATAATCAGCGAGCAGCTTGGTGTCGCCGCCGGACGAAGTCACGCCGGAGGCCTCGTTTATCGAGGACCTGGGCGCCGACTCGCTCGATATCGTCGAGTTGGTGATGGCGCTGGAGGAAGAGTACGGGATGGAGATCTCGGACGAGGACGCCGAGAAGATCCGCACCGTCAAGGACGTCGTCGGTTATATCGAGGCCCACAAGAGCTGATCCGCCGCGCTTCGCCGCGCGCGTCAAATGCGCGGCTCGGATGCGGCCGCCAGGTCTGCGGACTCGCGAGCGCCTGAGCGGGCTGCGGATGCGACGATGAGCGGCTGCAGCCGGTTCTGACCATGCGCTGCCCCTTCTGCCGTCATCGCGAAAACCGCGTGGTCGATTCGCGGATGTCGGGCGACGGCGCGACTATCCGCCGCCGCCGGATGTGCGCTCGTGCAAGCGCCGCTTCACTACCTACGAACGGGTCGAAGAGATCGCGCCGATGGTGGTCAAGAAGGACGGCCGGCGCGAGCCGTACGACCGCACAAGATTATCGCCGGGATCAAGCAAGGCCTGCGAGAAGCGGCCGGTCTCGATGGAGACGATCGAGCAAATCGCCGATCGGATCGAGGCCGCGGTGGCCGAGCGCGGCGAGCAGCGAAGTCCCGAGTTCCTTCATCGGCAGCGCGGTGATGAACGAGCTGCACGCGATCGATCAGGTCGCCTATGTGCGCTTCGCCTCGGTCTATCGCTCGTTCAAGGATATCGACGAGTTCATGCGCGAGCTCGAAGACCTGATCAGCACCGCAGCCAGGGCATCGCTGCCACCCGCACCCCGCGCGGGACGAAGCCCGCGGCTAAAGAGAAATGGACCCGCGCGCCATGAGATGCCCGATACATCGCAGCATTGCGTATGGCGCTACGCCGCAGCGCGGACGAGCACTTCATGCGGAATGGCGCTCGACCTCGCCCGCGAGGCTGCTCGGCACTCACCTCGCCCAATCCGGCGGTCGGCTGCGTGATCGTGCGCGGCGAGCGGATCGTCGGCACGCGGCGCGACCGCGCCGGGCGGCCGCCCGCATGCGGAGACCGATCGCGCTCGCCAAGCGCCGGCGGCGCGCGCGCGCGGCGCGACCGCTTATGTTTCATTCGAGCCCTGTGCGCATCAGGGACAGACGCCGCCTTGCGCCCGCGCGCTGATCGAGGCGGGAGTAAGCCGCGTGGTCGCACGGTTGTCTCGATCCCTATCCGGCGGTGCGCGGGCGCGGAATCGCGATGCTCCGGCGGGCGGGGTATCGCGTCACGGCGGTCGGCGTGCTCGAAGACGAATGCCGCCGCTCAACGAGGGCTTCATCGCGCGCGTGACGCGCGGCCGGCCGTTCGTGACGCTGAAGCTCGCGGCGTCGCTCGACGGCCGGATCGCCGCGGCCAGCGGCGACTCCAGATGGATCAGTTCGGCGGCGTCACGCGAGCTGGTCCATCGATGGCGGCGCGAGAGCCGACGCCGTGATGGTCGGCGCGGGCACCGTGATCGCGGATAATCCGCGCCTGACCTGCCGCGCATCGAAGCGCGGTCGAACGATCCGGTGCGACCGGGTTATCGATCGACGGCTGCGCTCCGGGTCTCGCCGCGTCGCGAAAGTGTTCCACCAGGTTCCGGTGCGCCCGCGATTCTCGTCGACGACCGAGCGGCAATCTTGCGCGCGCCCGCAGGCGCTACGGATCGCGCGAATCGAGGTAATCGCCGCGCCGTCCGCCGCCGACGAGGTCGCGCTGGACGACGAGATTGCACTGGAAGAATTGATGCGCGAGTTCGGCCGCCGCGGATGGTGCAACGTGCTGATCGAGGGCGGGGCGCATCTGGCCGGTGCTGCGCTGCGGGCCGGAATCGTTGACCGGATCGCGTTGTTCATTGCGCCCATGATTCTCGGTGCGGGCATCCCGGCTATCGAGGGTCTTCAGACTGGCCAAACCCGTAAGATTGGCCGGGTCCGCAACGCACTGCGCCTTGAGAATCTGTCGGCGTGCCGCGTCGGCGACGACTGGCTGCTCGAAGGCGATGTTCGCTATAGCGGCAGGAAATCGTATCGGCGTTGAAGCACGCGGTCGCGGCGCGTGCGCTTCTCAGCATTTGCCGGGCGGTGATACAGTCAGTCTCGGAAGCATGACAGAGATGTTCAAGGCCACTGTAGAAGATGTATTCGAGCCGGATCAGGGCCGGCAAGATGGTCCTGATGGCGCTGGATGATAGCGAGGACGCCGAGGGCGACCTCGTGATGGCGGCCGAGAAAGTCACGCCCGAGCACGTGAATTTCATGGCGACTCACGCGCGCGGGATCGTCTCGGTCGCGATTCCCGACAAGCGGATGCGCGAGCTTGGGATTCCGCTTTTGCCGTTCGACGCACGGAGTGGAAGTCACCGAGCAGGCTGGCGCGCTGGTCGAGGCGCGCGAAGGCGTCACCACCGGCATCTCGGCCGCAGATCGCGCGCGCACGATCCAGATGCTCGCCTCCGACAAGTCCGGCCCCGAGGATCTCGTGATGCCCGGCCACGTGCTGCCGCTGATGGCGCTGCCGGGCGGCGTGCTGATGCGGACTGGGGCGCGCCGAGGGCGCGGTCGATCGTGGTGCGCGGCGCCGGGATGCGGCCCGCAGCCGCGCTGTGCACGATTCTGCGCGAAGACGGCGAGTCGGCGCGGATGGCCGAGCTGCGCGATTTCGCCGCGGCGCATGCGCTCCCGATCTGCTTCATCCAGGGACCTGGTTTCGCATCGGCTGACCAATGAATTGCTGGTGCAGCGGGTCGCCGACGCGAAGTTCCCGACCGCCGCGGGCGAGCTGCGCGCGATCGTGTTCCGCAACATCGTCGACGGGCGGGAGCATCTGGCGCTGGTCAAGGGCGAGGTCGGCGGCGGACGTCCCGCGCTGGTGCGGCTCCATTCGGAATGTCTCACGGGCGACGTCTTCGGGTCGAGCCGATGCGATTGCGGCGAGCAGTTGAATGAGTCGATCGACCGCATCCTGGCGGCCGACGCGGGCGTGATCATCTATTTGCATCAGGAGGGCCGCGGGATCGGGCTCGGCAACAAGATCAGGGCCTACGCGCTCCAGGACGGCGGGTTGGACACGGTCGAGGCCAACCTCGAACTGGGCTTCAAGGAGGATCTCCGCGACTATGGGATCGGCGCGCAGATCCTGCGCGACCTGGGCGTCGGCGAAGTCCGTCTGTTGACCAACAATCCCGCACAAGCTCGAGAGCCTGCGCGGCTATGGCGTCAGCGTCACTCGCGTTCCGCTCGAAGTCACGCCGCATCCCGGCAATATCGATTATCTCGCACCAAGAAGGAAAAGCTCGGCCATCTGTTCTCCGAACTGAAGCTGATCACCTGAACGGGTTTTATGGGACTCCGACATTTGGGCCGCGAGCTGGCGCTGCAGGCGCTCTACCAGATCGATCTCAGCGGCGATGCCGCACGCGCGCATCCGGCGCCCCTGTTCGCGCACTTTCCCGCCGACGAGCGCGCGCGCGCATTCGCGATCGAACTGGTCGAGGGCGTCTGCCGCGAGCGCCCCACGCTCGACAAGCATCTGGCCGAGGTGATCGAGAACTGGTCGATCGAGCGTCTCTCGCGCGTTGACCACAACGTGCTGAGAATCGCGCTGTACGAAGCTTCTGCAGCAACCGGCGATTCCGGCGCGGGTCACGATGGACGAGGCGATCGAGCTGGCCAAGCGCTTCGGCGATCACGATTCGGGCCGCTTCGTCAACGGCGTGCTCGACCAGCTCGCCGAACGGCTCGGGGTCAAGAGCAAAGGTGAAGAGCGCAGCGCGGCGAAATCCGATTAGGCTCTGCGCGCTCGCGATCGCGGCCGCGCTGGCCTGGCGGATGCGGCTATAACTTCGCTGCTGCCGGGAGCGGGTTGCCCCCGGGTGCGCAGACGATCTACGTAGATCGTTTCTCCAACCATTCGCGAATCACGGGAGTCAACGACGAGTTCGGGCGCTATCTCAAGGACGAGATCGCAAGCCACAAGCGGCTGACGGTGGTTGACGATCCCGCCCGCGCTGATTTGAGCCTGAGCGGTGAGATCCTCAGCGCCGAAGAGCATCCGACCACTTTCAACTCGGTTGACGAGCCGACTCAGTATCAGATGCTGCTCGCGGTGAGTGCGGACTTGCGGGACAACCGCACCAGCAAAATCGTCTGGCGCGCGCGGCGTCTGGGAGGGGGCGGGTTCTACGCCGTGGTCCCTCAGACCGTCGTCACGACCTCGCCGCAGTTCCTCCAGCAGAACCTGCGCCAGCGCGATATCAACCGGCTGCCCGACGTGCAACTCGCCGCGACCCAGCGTGAGACCGCGCGGGACGATTCTCTAAACAGCCTCGCGCGCACCCTCTACGCCGACATGTCCGAGGGATTCTGAGCGGCGCGCGGGTGCGGCGGCTGATATGGCGGCTGGATTTGCGGCGGCGGTGCGCCTGCCATGGCGGTAGAAACGGCGCTTTCATTCCTGCGAATTTTGGAGCAGGGAAGGCCGCTGCCCAGGGTCGTCGCGATCGCCGGGCCGCAAGCCTTCCTGCGCGAGTACGTCCTCGACGCCGCGCGATCGAGACTGGCGCGCGACGGACGCGATCTGCGCACGTTTCAAGTGGGCGCGTCCGGCGGCAACGGTCTCGATGCCGCGCTCGCCGAGATTCAGGCGCCCGATCTGTTTGCGCCCAAAAGAGCGGTCGTGTGCCGGATACCGCGCGCGCGCCGCGGGCAGGATGACGAAGGCGGCGCCGAATCGGAGTCGCCTTCGGGCGCCAAGACCGGCGAGGCGGCGCTCGCCGAGGCGATCGATCGCAAGAGCCTCGCGGCGGAACTGATTCTCGCCTACGAGCGCGATTCGGTCCCGGCCAAAATTCGCCGCTCCGTCGAGCGCGCCGGGATAGTCGTGAACTGTCTGCGGCCTTTCGACAACCAGCTCGCGCAGTATGCGGCGGCTTTTGCCCAGAAGCTCGAATTGAAGCTCGCCGCCGATGCCGCCGAAGTGCTGGTCTCGCGTTATTCAGCCGATCTGGCCGCGATGGCCAACGCGCTCGCCAAGACCGCGCTCCATTTCGACCAGGGCCATCGCATCCAGGCCGCGGATCTGATGGAGGCCGGCGCGATGCGCACGCCGGAGTTGTTCGAGCTCGCGGAGAGCCTCGCGCGCGGCCAGATCGCCCCGGCACTTGCGCTGTTCGATCGCGCGATCGCGCTCGGGCGCGATGTGTTCGAGATTCTCGCGGTCGAAATCATCCCGGCGGTCCGCCGGATGACGCTCGCCGCGGCACTGCTCGAAAGCGGCCGCAGCCCGGCCGAGATCGCCTCTGCGATGGGGTTCAGTCCGGCCAGCGGCCTGATGGCGCGGGCGGTCGAGGGCGCGCGGCGATTCGGACCAAAGCGCCTGCGCCGCGCGCACGCGACGCTGTGCGCGCTCGACGCGGAATTCAAGATGGGGCTGCGGCGCGAACGCCAGGCGGCGGTATCGCAGATGCTGGTCGAGCTGATGGCGCGCTAAGGGCCGCCGCCTCTTCAGCGCCTTGGCTCAGGACGGTTTTCGCCGACCGGGAGCCGGTGATGCTTTCGCCGCGGCATGCGCCCGATGGAGGCGCTTGGCGAGACGGGAGATCTTTCGCGAGGCGGTATTGCGGTGGATCGTGCCTTTCGCCACCGCCTTGAACAGCACTTTGGTGGCCTGCCTCACCTCGGTCGATGCGGCCGCGGCGTCCTTGCCCGCGATCGCGTCGCTGGCGCTCTTGAGCGCGGTGTGAACGTGGCTCTTGATTGCGCGATTGCGCTCGTACCGTTTGAGGTTCTGGCGTTGGCGCTTCTCGGCAGACGGATGTACGGGAATATGTGGCATAGACCGAGTAACCTAACAGCGTGCGCGCCCCCGCTCAATATCCCATGTCACGCGGTAGTTGGCGGTTTTGAGAGTCGGGTGGCCGGCAGGGATACGCCGACCACTACCCTGAATGAGCCTACGCATTGGTAGGAGCCGGGCTCTGCGCCGGTGGCGACCGTGCCGGCCTCTTCGCAGAACCGCCAATAGCCTTCCGGGCCTAGCCGGCCGAAAAATCGAAGATCGTATGCTCCTCGGTCAGGAAGATGGACGAGCGCTTGAGGTCGATGAACTTCGCTTCGTCCTCGATTAGCCGCTGGCCCGCTTCGCGGCCCTCGGCGGTGGCGGTTGCAGCCGCGAGTTCGTCGGGGCTGTCCCACCACACTTCCGTGATGCCGTCGTAACCGTCGCCCATCCCGCGGGACTGCGCGATCTGCGCGCCGGCCTCTGGCGCGATGGTGTGGCTCTGCACGTACTTGCGAGCGTGCAACGCTTTGGCAACGCTGCGAACCAGCGGTCCGTGTTTCTCCAGCCAGTAGGCATGGAAATCCTTCGCCGGGACGTCATCGCGCTTGCGAACGATGTACACGAGTTTGATCATGACTTTCTCCACTCCTTTTCGGGCGCGCCGGTCGAGCGCCCGGCCACTGCGGGTCTTTTCATGGACGGGTCTTCTTGGCTTCGTCCCATAGCTGGTCGATCGCAGCGTCGTCGAGGCTCGGCAGATCGAGCCCGCGTTCGGCGGCTATCCGCTCGACGTGCTGGAAGCGCGCGATGAACTTCTCGCACGCGCGGCTGAGCGTCTCCTCGGCGCTGCGATCGAGGAAGCGCGGCGCGTTGGCGAGCGCGAGCATCAGGTCGCCAAGCTCTTCGGCCGCCGCGGCGCGATCGCCGAGCTCTAACGCGGCCTCGGCTTCGTCCAGTTCCTCGCGCACCTTGGCGAGCACCGCGCGAACGTCGCGCCAATCCATCCCGAGGCTGCGGGCATGCTGGCCGAGCTTCTCCGCGCGGACCAGCGCCGGCAAGCCGCGGTCGCTTTCGGCCAGACTTGCCAAGCGCTTCCATTGGGGCGACCGGGGCATGCGCGCGCGCCGGGTCAGAGCCGGATGATCGGGCTCAGCACCTTGTCGGTGAGAAATTTGGAGAGGTCGGTGAGGCCCTCCGAAGTGATCTCGTGGCCGCAGTCGTATTCCCGAAACGTGACCGGCACCTTGAGGCTCCGCAGCGCCTTCACCGATTCACGCGCGCGCGCAATGTCGATCATGTCGTCAGCGCGGCCGTGCTGGACGAGCGCCGGCAACTGTTCGAGCGCTTCGTTCGCGGCTACCCGCGGCGCCATCTGGGCGGGAAACCAGCTCGAAATTGCAACTATCGCGGCGAAGCGCTCGGGATTCCGGAGCGCCAGATTGTAGACTATGGAGCCGCCCTGGCTGAAACCGAGCAGCACCAGCTTGCGCCGGTCGATCGCGTAGCGCTCCAGCGCGGCGCTGACGAAATCTTGGGCTTCATCGGTGGCGCGCTGCACTTCGGCCGCGTCGGGGATCGCTCCCATCGTGATTGGGTACCATCCGTAGCCGCGCAGCGGTCCGATCGGAACCTCGATCGGTCCCTGCGGACAGAGCATCGCGAATTGTCCATCCGCGACATACGGTGCAAGGCCCAGCAGGTCGAGCGCGTTCGCGCCCCATCCGTGGAACGCGATTATCGCCGGATGGGGGCCGTCGCGGCAGGCTCAAAGGCGGCGTGAATCAGCTTCATGCCAACGGTCTCCTGCTGTCCGCATCCTAGACGTGGCGCAAGCGGCCCGCCAGTTCTACAGGGATACTGCGGTTTTGCTGTTCAGAGCTGCTGGGGAGGGGCTATCTTGGGTTGTCTGTTTAGGGCCGCGCCTTAGAGTTCAGCAGCTGCCGCTTTCCAGACCCGTCTATGGATGTCGTAACGCCGAAGCGCCGAAGCGAGATAATGGGCCGTATCCGGGGTAAGGACACCCTTCCCGAACTCATCGTAAGGCGCTTCCTACACGCGGCGGGCTTACGCTTTCGGCTCCACAGCCCGATGCTGCCCGGTAAACCTGACATCGTCATACCTGGACGCCGGGTATGCGTGTTCGTCCACGGATGCTTTTGGCATGGCTGCCCGCGATGTGTTGACGGTACCCGTCGCGTCAAATCCAACGGAGCCTTCTGGCGCAGAAAGGTCCAAACGAACGGAGCGAGAGATCAGCGCAACATTTCACGACTCAGATCTGAGCGCTGGAGGGTTTTTGTGATCTGGGAGTGCCAAACATGCGACAAAGCCGCACTAAGGATGCTTGCGCGAAAGATCCGGAAGCAGCACTATCTGGACCGAGCCCGTCGCAGCGGCAACAAAACCTGAACTGGTGATGACGGTCGCATCTCCCCGGGGCTCTGCTCCAGCTTCGCCAGAATAGCCCGAGCCATTCTGCCGGCCGCAAAGGCCAGAAGTGGCGGTACCGCGTTTCCAACCTGTTTGAGTTGCTGCCATTCGCTTCCAACGAAAACAAATCCATCGTGGAACGACTGCAGGCGAGCCGCCTCGCGCACCGTTATCCAGCGGTCCAACGTAGGATGAACCCATTCGCTCAGATCGCGGTGCATCTGCGCGAGTATCGTGTATGCGGGCGCTTCTGGAGCGAGGCGTCTCCACTTTTCAGGCCTCGTGCCATTCCAAACATCCTTGGGAAGCGAATCCGCCTTTCGCCCCGGTTTCAGAAGTGAAATTAGACGCCTCCGCCGTTCCTGGATCTCCTTCGTGTGATGGTTGTGCAAAGCGAGAGGACCTTTCCCGATCCCACGTCTCCGCTTGATGCTTTCCGTATACTGCCCGAAATCAAAGTCCAGCCGCATCATCTTCTGAAAGTCCGAGTATCTTCCGGGGCAGGGGTATGGCATTGTCTGGCCGCTTGCCACGACTCTCGCAGGGAGATCGCCAATCGCCTCCCACACACTGACCGGTCTGTCTGTTTTCAGCCCGTCCAAGGCGCGCTCGCAGAAGCCAGCAAGGTCATAGGCGAATTCGTCTTCGTCGCGGGTGCCGACGAAGAGAACTCTGTTGCGCTGCTGCGGGACACCATAGTCTGAGGCCGTAACGCGAAGGGCTGTAGTGTTGGAATATCCGCGTCGCGCGAACTCCGACACCATGAGACGACGGTAGAAACCCTTCCTCAGGAGCAAGAGGTTAGGAACGTTCTCCATGAGGAAAACGCGGGGCCGAAGCTCGCCGACGATTCGAGCAAATTCTGCGTAAAGATGATTGCGTGCATCGTTTGGGTCGCGGGTTCCAATTTGGCTGAAGCCCTGGCAGGGTGGCCCGCCGAAGACCAAATCGACATGCTCAAGGTTATAGTCTCTGATGTGCTGGGCCGGATCGGGCCGAAGGAACTCAGCGATGTCGCCTTCAAGAAGAGGGATAGAGGCGAAGTTACGCCGGTAGCTCTGAGCCGCGAAGCGATCCAGCTCCACCCCACATTTGACGGCGAAGCCAGCGCGTTCTATCCCCTCGCAGAACCCGCCGCAGCCGCTGAAAAGCGAGACAGCCGTGGGCATTCAATCCTACCTCTTCCCCTTCATCGCGCCCTGCGAGACCGAATTGCCATGGCAAAGCTTAGGCGAAACTATACACGGTCGCAGAGATTTGCCCAATCCCCGAGGGGGCCTGTCCTGTGGAAACTTGACACACAATGTGACTTATAGTCCGTGGACTTTTAGACCGCAAGCGGCGCGTACTTCGCGCGAGTGGATCTCGTACGTCAGTTCGGGGCCGCAGTTCGCAGGAGGCGCGAGCTTCGCGGCCTGAGCCAAGAAGACCTGGCTGAGCGGGCAGGCTTGGATCGAACGTACATCAGCGGCGTCGAAAGGGGAAAGCGGAACCCTACTCTTAAAGTTTTGCACCGGCTGGCAGTAGCCTTGGCCGTGGATCTTGATGTGCTCTTCGCTTCGGCCCGTGAACCTGCAACCAAACAGGGCCGGTCGCGCCCCTGAATGGCGTTCGATTTCAACAAGACTCTATGTGAAAGGTGCCCATTTGGCCTTTGCTTCGAGGACTTGCGTGCTGCTCCCGTCAGGGGGCGCTCGACGCGCTTCCGTCTTCGCCAGCACGCGGCACTGGCCTGCACATTCGCGGACTTCATACCCGGCACGGACAATGACCCAAACCCTTCCCGCACCTTCGAAGATTACCTGAAACGGTTCCGAGGCAACGCACTCGCGGCTGGGCAGGCCCTTGTCGGCTCCGAATTCGCTTTGCGAGGTCCGGCCCTCGCAAAGGTCGAAGGCGACGTTAACGAACTGATGGAAGCGGCCTCGCTTTGGAACGCGATGGCCGTCTGGAACAGCTATATGGATACGGCGGTTTGGCAGTCAAAAGTATTCTCTGCACCAAGGGGCGCGGTGCCAAGCTCTTCGCGAAAGGTGGCCGTCGTAAAGCTGCCTCGTGGCTACAATCCAATGAAACTCTTCAGGCCCGATGTGCGTAGCGGCATCGAGGCTCACGAAGAAGCCCTGAAACGTCGCGGCATGGAACTGGGGCTTTCCTCGCCCGACATGGTCGGCATCCGAATACCCGATCCTGTGCCCGTCGAATATAGCCCGTTCCTGAAACCCGTCGTCAATATGGGCGACGCGAACCGCGCCCTTCTGGAGAACTCGCATAGTCGAATCGAAGGTACGCTGGTCGGGCGTTCCTTCCTGTTCGCAATCGCTGTAAAGCGAACGACGCGAAGCGATCGTCTCTATCAGCCGCTCTTCGAAGCGAACGTGCTGAAGTACCTCATTGAGGATGTTCTCCATGGGGCGGCGTTCCGGTTCAACGTGCATCTCGGCTCCTTCGAAGGTGCCGCCGTTAAGAAGCACTACGCGGCGGCCTCGTTGGTTTCGCTCATACGTGGTGGCGAGCCGAGACTGGCCGTCGAACAGACTGCTCCTCGCTCAGCGTCCACTCGACACGGCGCAAGCAATACTCGATGACCTGCCTCTCTTCCCGCTGTAATCGAGGGAGAGCGAGTTCCTCATCGCCCGTTAAGGGCTGCAGTTCGCCGATCATCTCCGTGACCCGCGGGTCATGGCTCGCGTCGAGCCCCATATGTGGCCGATGATTCGCCGGGATCGTCCTTCGAGGGTCGGTCGGGACTGCCTTTAGCCGCCGCTATAGCCGCACGGTCCATGCGCAAGGTATAAACACGACGCTCGCCTTATCGTGCACGGCGGGCGATGGGCACGATACGGCGTCTTAACGCCGAGGAGGTCTTCGATGCGCGCGCCTTTGCGGCGACTGATATTCGCGGTCTCGGTGGGAATCTGCGTGATAATTCCGGTGAGGGCCCTTTCGCAGGTGAAACCCGGCGACCGTATCGTGGCGGCCAACGCCGCGCAACTGAAGGACCTGGTGAGCCCCGGGACCTATGTAGCAGTGAGGAAGGGCATGGAGATGGATATCGTCGCGCCGCAGCGAATCGATCTGCCGCCGCCTTACTTCGACGCCACCGAGAAATACTCGGCCCAAGTGCGGCTGTCACCCGATCACCGCAGCCTTTTGGGCTATGTCGCGGGAGCACCGTTCCCGCTGGTCGATGCCAACGACCCCAACGTCGCGACCAAGATCATCTGGAACACCCAGTTCCGGCCGATCACGACCGATGACTTCGATCTGCGTTTCTTCGAATGCGACGTAAACACCTTCAATCCCGGCGGGCCTGCCAGCGACCTGTTGTTCTCTGAGATCGGACACCTGGCCGGCTATTCGAATCTCGGGCGCACGGAAGTCGAGCCGCTGCCCGCCGATCCCGATTTCGGCAACAGCGGCGTC
The DNA here is from genome assembly GCA_963793115.1 of uncultured delta proteobacterium. GTDB lineage: Bacteria > Desulfobacterota > Binatia > Binatales > Binataceae > CAVVMA01. The sequence continues at coordinate 51,358 of CAWBYV010000026.1, read as the reverse complement.
TGGCGGCGCGCGGCCGCGTACCCGCTGATCTCGCCCGCCGAAGAGAAGGGCACTGGCGGTCTGCGTTTTCGCTACTGGGATGCTGACCGCGGCGACGACGCCTGGGTCTATCTGTCTTCGAGCCGCCGCGTTCGCCGCCTCAACGAGGTGATTCTGACTTCCTCGCCGGGGCTGAGCACCTGGGATGCCGACCATTCGGGCGGCTTCGCCGCCAAGCCGCAGGAGTACAACTACAAATTTCTCGGCGCGCGCGACATGCTGGCCTGCGTCCATGCGATTCATTCGCCCGCGAAAATCTGCCCGACCGACGGCCACGTGACTTCATGCCCCGAGAACTGGGAGATGCGTCACCTGTATATACTCGAAGCCACTCCGCGGCCGGAGCAAATCACCGGCGTGCTGCAATCGAAGACCATCATCTATGTGGACGCGGAAGCCTGGTACAACCCCTACGTCGACAGCTACGACCACCGCGGCCAGCTCTGGAAGACCCAAATCTACTGGCTGACTTATCGCGATCGGCCCGTGCCCGACGCGCGCATCGCGATATATCCGTTCCCGCGCCAGTTCGTCCTGGCCGCTTCCAGCCTCGATGTCCAGACCGGAATCGGGACGACCTGCTATCTGCCCGGACATGACACGCCCGAGCGCGAGTGCTGGTACATCAACATGGGTGCGGTGCATCGCGACTTTTTCACCACCGACGCCATGGTCCGGGCCGGGCATTAATGGTCCGGGCCGGGGCATTAGGGAACGCCGATCAAGCCGGAGCGAGCGAAATCCCGCGCGAGGTGAGACTCGGAACTGCCCGGCTGCTGACGCCTCGGCGCGGCCCGGTCAGGGTACCGCGGCGCTCGGCGCGGCGCTTTCGCCCGTCATGGAGGGCCTTAAGTCAACAAGGCTAATGATGCCGCCAACCAGCGATCCCCAAAAATTTTTTCACTTGTCTTCGCTACTGTATGGTATTAAACATACTGTAGGGTAGAATCATGAAGGGGCATGAAATCACGCGGTGGGCGGCAGGACTTAGGGACCGGCGCAGGGCAAGGAAGCGGGAGGAGATGTTGATTGCTATTCAACCGGCGCGGTGGAGGCCGCAAACGATCTAAGAGATCGGCCGGAGAAGATTTGGCATTGTTGCGGCCTGGGATCCAAACAGGCCGCCAGGAATGGGCGAGGGGGCGCGTGGAAGTGTCCTCCTGCAAGACGACCATCAAGGTCACCGGGCGCTTGCGCCAGGCTGACCAAGATCGGCGCCCCCTCCGCCCACCTACTATCCCGCCATCGCCCGACAAATTGCAAGATCAAAATACATCCCGGCGAGTCGGATTTTTGCACCGATCCGGCCTGAACCCGGTTCATAACTTCGCGCGGCGGATGCGGCGACGGGCGCGGCAAGCCCGCGATCGCTGCGGAACTCTTTGGGAATCGGGAGTTTTGCGACGGTCGGCCGCTTGGCCGGTCATGAACTGATCTAATCTCGCGCCGGGGGCGGAATCACTCTTTCTCGCGCAGCCGCGCGCATGGCTGGCGCTGTACGAACTGCTGGCCGATTGAAAGGTCTTGCGAGCTCTACCTGGCGGGCTCTACTTGGCTCGGGGCTTTACGCCAGCGGACAGGAATTCCGCCGCCAGCGCCCGTTCCGACTGGGCGATCGGCAGCAGCCGTCTGAGCCGCGCCAGCGGAGGTTCCTTGCGGGGCTTAAGATCCGCCAGCCAGTCCCATCCGTAACGGTCGGCGCTCGCCGGATTGACCTTCTCGAGGATGCTTGAGCCGCAGTTTCTGCAGAACACGATCGGTGCGCGCTCCCCGCGTATTCTGGCAATCGCGACCAGGACCTTCTCGCCGAACAGGGCCACCGACGCGTGGAGCATCGGGGCCAGACGGGTGCTCACCGCCGCGACCAGCACCTTGGTGCCAAAGAACAGCCAGGTGCTGGAGCCATTGGCCGGCGCCGACAGCTTGGCGTTGGCCATCGGCGCGGCGAGCAGGAAGGTCTCGCTATTGCGGTCGGGCAGGTCGAGCTCCCTGGCGCAAAGGGCACAGCGCGGGGTTTGCACCCGGTATCCCTTACCGATCAGGAAACACACCGACGGACGCCGGCTGACCAGCCGGTGCAGCATCGCGTTAGCAGACTCGCGTGGCAGAGGAACTCCCTGGTCTATCCACCCCTGAAGCCGCGACCATATCGGTCCTGCGGTCAGTGGGGTCTATGGCCGTTTCTCAGCGGCACGGTCCAGTCCCACAGGTAACGCTTGCGAACCTCTTCCGACTCGACCCTGCTGACGATGTTATCGCCGCAGGATGAGCAAAAGAAGTACGTCCGCTCGGCGTTCCCCAGGGTCAGGACGAGGGCTTTTTCCCCTATCGGGTCGCTCGAAAAGCCGCGCCCGCATGCGGAGCACCCCGCATGGTCCAGAACTTCGACCCGGTTGACCACCAGGTAGCTGCTTACTTCGGTGTTCGGCTCCATCAATAACCTCCCGATTGATATTCTCCAGAACATCTGGGGCCCGTCCTGTCCGCACGCTTGCCCGTCATGAGCTAACTCATTGTAGGGTTGCCCGCCGTTAAGTCACTTTAACCATGAGCAACCGGGCCGATCGAGCCGCGGCCTCCATGGTCACCCGGATCGGCGCTCGCGCCAGCGGATAGCCAGCCGGTGGGTCCCGCGATTCATTGCAGAGCGAGGCTAGCAAACTCGCACGCTTGCGACAACCAGGACCGCGCGGGATCGCAGGTGTGACGAGATCAGGCGCTGGAGACGCGCCAAAAGCGGCGCCGGCAGGCGGCCGCGGCGCCCGGAAATCCGCTCGAGCGGGGCGGAATTCCGGGCGCGCGAGGTCTTGGAAAAGCTGGCGCCGGATGCGCCCGATCAGCGGACGCCGCGATTGGGCCGCACTTCGGTCAGCCCGAAGCGGCTGATCATCCGGTACACTGTGTAGCGTGAAACGCCCAACAGGCGCGCCGCACGGATACAGTTGCCCTCCGACCTGTGGAGCGCGCGGACCAGCGCGTCCTTGGCCGCCTCGTTCACCGCCTGGTCCAGCGACATCGGGGCCGCATCCTCGGCGAGCGTGGTGGTCTGCGCGGCGCCCAGCCGTCCGGTGCCGCCGGCGCGGAGATCGGCGGTCCCGCCGGTCCCGGTACCCTTGACCAGATAGGCGGGCAGGTTGCTGAGGTCCACGCGATCGCTGTCGGTCAGCAGCATCGCGCTCTCGACCACGTGTGACAGCTCGCGGACGTTGCCGGGCCAGTCATAGCGCAACAGCGCCTTCAGCGCCCGGCGCGTGATGTACTTCACCTGCTTGCCGAGCAGCGTGTTGTAATGGTTAACGTAATGAGCGACCAGGCCCTCGATATCGCTGGCGCGTTCGCGCAGCGGCGCAATCACGACCAGGCTGGTATTGAGCCGATAATACAGATCGTCGCGGAACTGGCCCGCCTTGACCATCGCGCGCAGATCGCAGTTGGTCGCGGCGATCAATCGGATATCGACCAGGTGGCTCTGCGCCGATCCGACCGGTTGCACCTCGCGGGTCTCGACCACGCGCAGCAACTTGGCCTGGAGCCGAAGCGGAAGCTCGCCGATCTCGTCGAGGAAAAGCGTGCCGCGGTCCGCCGAGCGAAAGTAGCCGAGCGAGGTCTCCCGCGCGTCGGTGAAGGCGCCCCGCATATGTCCGAAGAGCTGCGACTCCGCCAGCGTGTCCACCAGGTTGGAGCAATTGAAGGTGATGAACGGGCCCTTGGGCGCCGCGCCCAGCAGATGGAGCGCACGCGCTACCAGCTCTTTGCCGGTGCCGGATTCGCCCTGTATCAGGACCGTCGATTTGTGCGGTCCGAGCCGCCCGACCGTCCTGAACAGCTCGCGCATCGGCTCGCATCGCCCAATCATGGCGCCGAGCCGGATGGTGCCGGCCGCCAAGGCCGCTATTTCCAGCCACTCGCCGCCCTGCTCGTCGGAATGCTCCTGGGGAAGCGCCTGCGCGAAGACCTCGCCGTCCAGCGGCCGATTCAACGAAATTTGTTCTAAGCCCATCTTCCTACCCCTCCTACCGGCAAAACGTACTGTTAGTTAAATTCTTGCTACAAGTTGTAGTGCGATATTTATTACGGGAAAGCCCGGAAATGTCAAGTACGGACAAACGTTGCGGCGTAGAAACCATCAAAGCTCAAGCGCAACAGCCTGGGGGCGGTGTGGCTGGTTACGCCTCGACACGCCTTGGCGTGTCACAGGCTAACTGGGCGACAGTGCGCGATCTGTAAAAAAACTTAGCAAAATCCTACATATTGTCGGATGTGTGGCGGCAAAATCGCCCGATCGTTGCAGCGCGACCCCGATCCGGCGCAAACTGCGCCGGGCGTCGCCGTCGCAAACCTCACGGCGGAGCCCATTTGCCACGATCGCGAGCGGCTGCGGCGCTGCGGTCCGGTGCGCCGCTACAGCCTGCGCGAAGGGTGGTTGATTGCGACCCCGCTTCAATGCTTGGTTCTTCGGGTGGACAGCGATGAGAGTGGAATCATGAGCCGAAGCATTGTAGCCCGCGGAAAACTTTCGGATCCGCGCCACATAGAGCTCGCAGAGCCCGTGTCGGGGGTTCGCGGCGAGGTAGAGGTTCTCATCCGTCAATTGCCCGAGACGAGCGGGCAGGACGTCTTCGATCTGATCGCCGGGCTGAGCCCGGGATCGCGATCCAAGGCCGAGATCGATCGCCAACTCCGCGACGAGCGCGCTTCGTGGAGCGGTCGGTGAGCCGTATCTACCTTGATGCGTGCTCAATAATCTATCTGGTTGAAGCGGCAAGCCCATTTCACGAGGCAATCGTCCGGCGCCTGCTTCGCGAACGTTCTGACCCGCAGTCTCGATTCCTGACCTCGCGTCTCTCATCGTTGGAGTGTCGAATCAGGCCGCTCAGGGTGAATGACAAGGAGCTTCTTGCGACATACGACCGATTCTTTGGCGCATCCCGAATCGAGCTCGTCGAGGTTTCGGCCGAAGTGATTGATCGAGCTACAAGCTTGCGCGCCAGCTACGGATTCACAACGCCGGATGCGATTCACTTGGCGTCGGCAATCCAAGCCAAGGCCGATATCTTCCTGACCGGTGACAGCAAGCTTGCCGGCTGTAGAGAAGTGATGGTCGAAACGCTAAGTCAGGAAGATTGATCTCACTCTTCGGTCGCGCGCCACGTGGAGCGGGCGGGCTTGCGGCGCTCCGTCGCTAAAAGGCTCTCGGTGGTTGGAAAAGCGATTCGACGTACAGCCGATACGCAATTGCAAGCGAGGCCGACCTGCGCGTCGCTGTCGCGGACCTCAGGGCGGAGCGCATTTGCCACGATCGCGCGCGGCTGCGGCGCTGCGGTCCGGTGCGCACTTCAGGAACGCGGCAAGAGAGGTTGATCGGGACTTCGCTTCAATGCATGGTTCTCTGGAGCATGCTTCCTGAGGCGGTCGCGGTGAGCCGTTAGCTCAGGCCGGTAGAGCATCTGACTTTTAATCAGAGGGTCCCGGGTTCAAGTCCCGGACGGCTCACCAAACAACACCAAGGGCTCACGGCGCACGATCGCGCCGCCTGAACTGGAGCGAGCAATCGGTCGAGTTGCTGCCCGAGGGGCTGCGCGCCGCATATAGAAGGTTCACCGGTCCTGCCGTATACTTCGGTCTTTCGATCTTTTCGCTTGAATCAGGAGGGTTTCACGATGCGCCGGACGTGTAAGGCCTTGCTCTGCATCGCACTAGCGATCGGTACCGTTGCAGCTTCGGCGCTTTCAGCGTTCGCGGAGCTTCCGGGAGCGCCGAAAATCAGCGATGGGGATACCGGCTGGGTGTTGATGTCCTCGGCGCTCGTGCTGATGATGACGATTCCCGGGTTGGCGCTCTTCTACGGCGGCATGGTCCGGCGTAAGAACGTTCTCGCCACCCTGATGCATAGCTTCATCCTGGCGGCCCTGATCTCCGTGCAGTGGATGCTGCTGGGGTACAGCCTGGCGTTCGCGCCCGATCACGCCGGTCTGATCGGCGGGCTGGATTGGCTCGGACTGCACGGAGTCAGCGCGAGCGAGCCGTATGCGCTATACGCGCCGACGATCCCGCATCAGGCCTACATGATCTTTCAATGCATGTTCGCCGTGATCACGCCGGCGCTGATCACGGGCGCTTTCGCAGAACGGATTTCCTTTCGGGCTTTTCTGCTCTTCAGTCTTCTATGGGCCACGTTCATTTATGATCCGCTGGCTCATTGGGTGTGGGGCGTCGGCGGATGGATTCATCAGATGGGCGCACTCGACTTCGCGGGTGGTACGGTGGTGCACATTTCGTCGGGCGTCTCCGCGCTGGCCGCGGTGCTGGTGATCGGCAAACGGCTCGGATATCCGCGCGAGCCGATGCCGCCGCATAACCTGACTCTCACGCTGACCGGCGCCGGACTGTTGTGGGTCGGATGGTTCGGGTTCAATGCCGGGAGCGCGCTCGGGGCCAACGGACTTGCGGTGTCGGCCTTCGTCGCCACGCATCTCGGCGCGTCGGCGGCAGCGCTTACCTGGATGGCGGTGGAGTGGTGGAGAGGCGGGCGGCCCACCGTGCTCGGCGCGGCGAGCGGAGCGGTCGCCGGATTGGTGGCGATCACTCCTGCCTCGGGTTATGTGAGCCCGCTCGCGGCGCTGATTATCGGCGGCATCGCGGGAGCGCTGTGCTACTACGGAGTCCGGCTCAAGCGGCACTTCGATTACGACGACGCACTCGACGTGGTCGGCGTACATGGCTTGGGGGGAATATGGGGCGCACTCGCAACCGGCCTGTTCGCGAGCGTCGCGGTCAATTCGGCCGGCGCGGATGGCCTGCTCAGCGGGAACCCGCGCCAACTGCTTATTCAAGCGATCGCGGTGACCGCAACTGTCGCGTTCGCCTTCTTCGGCAGCCTTGTCCTGCTGAAGATCGTCGATGGGCTGGTTGGCTTGCGAGTGTCCGAGGAAGCCGAAGTTGCCGGACTCGACCTGAGCGGGCACGAGGAGCGCGCTTACGCTTTCGAAGAATGAGCCCCCGGGTTTTGCCAGTCTAAAAGGGGAAACGAGCTTCTGGTACTGGCCGCAAATCCGGTCCTTGAGCGGGGGCGCGGTTCGACCGCTATAATTTACCGCCATAATCAAGCGCCGAAGCGCGAGAATGGCGGGTGGCTGACATGGCGAAGGTTGTATTCCTTTTCGACGTCGATAATACGCTGCTCGACAACGATCGGATCACCGCTGACCTGATGCGTCATCTCGAACTGAACGTCGGGCCTGACGGGCAGCAGCGCTATCAGGCCTTGTTCGAGGAACTGCGCAGACAGCTCGGCTACGCGGACTATCTTGGAGCGCTGCAACGCTACCGGGTCGAATATCCGCACGACGTCCGGATCCTGGCGGTTTCGTCCATCCTGGTGAACTACCCGTTCGCCACCCGGTTGTTCCCCGATTCGCTCGATGTGGTGGAGCGATGCCAGCAGTTCGCCACGGCGGCGATCGTTTCGGACGGCGACGTGGTGTTTCAGCCGCTCAAGATCGAGCGCTCCGGATTGATGGAGACCTTTCGGGACAACGTCCTCATTTATATCCACAAGGAACGCGAGCTGGACGACGTGGCGCAGCACTACCCCGCCGACCACTATGTTTTCATCGATGACAAAGTACGGATCCTTACGGCGGTGAAAGAGGCGTGGGGTTCGCGCGTCACGACGGTCTTCCCATTGCAGGGGCATTACGCGCGCGATCAGGCGGAGGTCGCGAAATATCCGCCAGCCGATGTCACGATCGAGCGGATCGGGCTGCTGGCGGATTACGATCTCGCCACGTTGCTGTGAATGGCGTCATTCGGCTGGAATGGAAAACAACGCTCGGCTTTGTATGAGATTTATCCTTCTAGGCGGGAAATGGGGCGTGCGGAGGATTGTCAAAACACCCCAAAAATGTACTAAGGTTACTAGGCTCTCGCCCTTTTAGCAGGGAGCGAGCGACGGGGAGGAATGACGGCGATGATACGGCATCCAAAACGGCTCGGATGCGTCAGCTTGGCGATGCTTTTGCTGGTATCGGGTTGCTCGTCGATGCACCCGGCACCACCCCCCGGCCGGATAATTGCCGGCGCCGCGCTCGGCCTCCTTTTTGGCGCCGCAGCCGGTTGCACTACAGCCGCGTTCATCGATAAGGACGATCCGACCACGTACGTGATCGGATGTGGCAGCGGCGCGCTCGCGGGAGGCGTTGCCGGCGGGATTATCGCCGCCGAAACCTATCATGCGCCGCCGACACCGACGCCGGCAGCCACGCCCACACCGACTCCCGCTCCGACACCGACGCCAGTGCCTACTCCGGCGCCCAGGGAGAAGCTGGTACTCAGAGGCGTGCATTTCGATTTCGATCGGTCTGACATTCGGCCCGAAGACGAACCGGTCCTCGACGAAGCCGTCACGGTTCTCAAGAGCGAGCCGCAGGTTCGGCTCTATGTTCACGGCTATTGCGACGCGATCGGAAGCGACGATTACAACCTGGAACTGTCGGCCGAGAGAGCGGCTTCGGTCGTGACCTATTTCGAGAACGCGGGGATCAGTTCGGGCCGCCTGTTACCGCGAGGCTTTGGTAAGACGCACTTCGTTGCAACTAACGATACCGATGAGGGACGCGCGCAAAACCGGCGCGTCGAGCTGGTTCCGATCACGGAGTAATTTTCCAGGGGCGGGCGCTGAGGCTGGTCTCGGCGCCTGCCTGCCCGCACGATGCAGATCGCAGATGCCGGCGGGAACCGGCTCGAATTCGAGAGCCGCGGGAGCGGCGAACCGGTGCTCCTGATCCACGGGAGCGTGGTTGCCGATTCGTATGTCCCGATCCTCGCCGAACCGTCGCTGTCGCGATTTCGATTGGTGCGTTATCGGCGTCGCGGCTACGGCGGCAGCACACATTCCCTTCCGCCGGTGAGTATCGCGGATCAGGCCGCCGATTGCGCGGCCTTGATGCGCCATCTCGGCATCGAGCGGGCGCACATCGTCGGGCATTCGTATGGCGCCGCGATCGCGCTGCAACTCGCGCTCGATTTCCCCGCCGCCGCGCATTCGCTCTCGCTGCTGGAGCCGGCGCTGCTCTTCAAGATTGCTGGCGCCGACAAGTGGTCCGAGCGGATGTTCCCGATGACGGTGAAGTACCAAAGCGGCGACAAGGCCGGAGCGCTTGAGCACTTTATGGGCGAAATCGAAGGTCCGGCCTGGCGCAACGCCATCGACTCGGTTCCCGGAGCCTGGCAGATGGCGATCGCGGACGCGGACAATTTTTTCCAGGTAGAGGGACTCGCGCTGCTGGAGTGGGGTTTCAGCGCGGCCGATGCGCGCCTGCTTCGCCAGCCGATCCTGGCGACGGTCGGAGCAGATACCGCGCCCGCGTTTCACGAGACCCACGCCCTGGCGCTGGCCTGGTTTCCGCATGCCGAGCCGGTCGAGATTTCCGGCGCGACTCACATGCTGATGATGGTGAAGCCGCGCGCGGTGGCCGAAGCAATCTCGGCGTTCCTGTCGCGCCATCCCCTGTCGCGCGATTCGATGCCCCGCTAGTTGCCCCGATCGCACGGCCGCTGCGCTCTCCGGCAGCAGCCGGCTTTGAGAATCGGCCCCCACCCTTGATGTAAAGCCGTTCGATTGCTGAGTCATGTCGCGCGATGGGACACCTCTAATTCCCGGCTATGACTGACTAATTCCATTTCTGCACATCGCAGTATCGATTTGCCTAACTCCGCGTGTGGCACGGGACCTGCCTATCAGGTTCATCAGAAGCGACTGTCGGAACAGTAATCTGACAGTTACTCGAAGACGGCATCGAAGGAGAAAAGATATGAACTGGATTGTCAAAGCTTACGTGAAGATGAGCGAGCGCAAAGCGCAGTCGATGACTGAGTATGCGCTAATCATGGCGGCGATCGCGGTGGTCGTTTACACCTCGTACAAAACCCTGGGCAATGCGATCACTAACGAAGTGGGCAACGTGACCAACGCCCTGTGAGCGTGAATGCATCCAGGCCGGTTGGGAGATCTCGAGTTGCTTTCATTTGGTAAACGGAGCGGCTCGCAGGAGAGGCTGGTGTGAAAGGGGAGTGAGGGTTCGAGCGATGGCCTCGGAGCGCCGCGCAAACGGAATAGCGAGGTGAGATCATGGGTCTCGCATTTCTGGTGAAAGTATGGCTGCGGCTTGCCGAACGCAAGGGCCAGTCGATGACCGAATACGCACTGATTATGGCGGCGATAGCAGTCGTCGTCTACACCGCCTACGAATCTCTGGGAAACGCGATTGTGAACGAGGTCGGCAACGTGACGAATAGCCTGTAGTCAGACCCGATCCGAACTTCTGATTGCAGGCTGTCTTGCCGCGCCTCGGAGCAGGCCATGGGAATGCGCCGGTCGCGGAGCCCCGTGGAGGATTTGGGCGGATGGACGCAAGGGTCAGGCTCGCTCAGGGCGAAAGGCCGGGGCCGGAAGCGAAGCGGCTGCGGATGACGGCCAATGTGGGCAGGAATATCGACCGCGGTCTTAGGCGGCGGAAAGGGGGCGCGGGATGAGACGGTCGATCGCTTTTGGGCTGCTCGCGGTGCTGGCGGCGACGCTGGCCGCGATCGTGGTGTATTCGGCGCTTCAGCGGCGCGAGATCGCGCTGCAGAAAGCGGTGGCGAGCAGCGTTGAGATCGTGGTCGCGGCGCGCGACCTGCCGATCGGAACCAGAATCGAAGCGGGAGCCGTCAAACTCGCCCGCTGGTCGCGCGACAGTCTGCCCCCCGGCGCGATAACCGATCTCGCAAGCGCCATCGGGGGCGTCGTCAAAGACCGCTTCGGCGAAAACGAGCCGGTGGTGGTGGACAAGCTCTTCAGCGGTCAGAAGAGCGGGGGCGTGCTGCCGCTGCTGATCCCGGCCGGGATGCGCGCGATGTCGGTCGCGGTGGACGAGGTCAGCGACGTATCGGGCTTTATCCTGCCCGGCTCGAAGGTGGACGTTCTGGTGTCCGTAACGCAAACCCTGGGGAATCAGAAGCCCTTTTCCAAGCTCGTCTTGCAGGACGTGAGCGTGCTGGCCGTCGCTCAACAACTCGACAACGGCAAGGACGAACCGCAACTGGTCAAGGTCGTAACCCTGCTGGTCGCGCCCGATGAGGCCGAGCGGCTTGGCCTGGCCGCCAACGAGGGCACGTTGCGCCTGGCACTGCGCAATTACACCGACAACAAAATCGTGCTCACTGCCGGGTTGACACCGACAGCATCATGAAGAGCTATAGTGCGGGGCCGATCCTGGTCGCTCAAAGCCAGTCTCCGATCGCGCGCGGCCGCGCCGCGCCGGTCGCGCAAACCCAAGTCGAGATTATGCGCGACGGAAAGCGGCGCGAGGTCGTTTCCTTCCTCAAAGGCGCCCAAGTGTGGCCCGGCGGGACCGGGGAAGAGCCTGCCCCGGCCGCTAATCCCCCATCGTCCTCAGACCGCGGGTTCAGCGACGAAGGCAACTCGGGCGGCGAGGCTGAATCGTCGCCTGGCGATCCGGCCGGGCGATCGGCGGGTCTCAAAGAGGAGATTCTAGCGAACCCGAGGGGGGTGGATGTGCGATGAAAGTCAGACGGCCGGCCGCAACGAGATCGATCGCAAGGCGGGCACTCGCTATCGAGGCGCTCGCGCCGATCGCGTTCGTGATCTGTGGCGCTCTGGTTGCCGGAGCGGCTTCCGGCGATCGTCCCGAGGAGCTGCAGATTGTTATCAACCGCGGCGAGACGTACCTGATCAAGGGAGCGGATCCGGCGCGGGAACCTGAGACTCGCAGCGTCACCAACCCGCATGCGCTGATCGTCAACAAGCAACCCGACGGCTCAGTGCTGGTGCTCGGCGCCGATCCGGGAATCGAGTCGGTGATCGTCGCGACGCCCGGCGGCCGGGCCGAGACTTACAGCTTCACGGTTCAGGCCATCGCCAATCCCGCCAATCCGCTCGCGCCCGGTACCGATCCGTCCGCGGCCAGTGAATCCCTCGACGACGGTGCCGGCCCAGTGGCGAACGGCGCGCCCAGTCCGCCGGCTGCGGCCGCCTCGGCGCAGCGCGCGGCGATGGCTGGGCCGCCGGCCCTTCGCGACGGCGCCGCGGTGATTTCCATGCAGGGAACCGCGCCGCGGTTCGCGGCCAATCCGCCGGCGATCGAGCCGGACGGCGGCGACGCAGGCCTGCGCCGCAGCCTTCTACCTGCTGACACAATTTCGATACGTTTTGGCAGTTCGCGGCTGTTCCGCTTCGAGCGCCGGATCAGGCGGGTCTCGATCGCGGACACCACGGTCGCCGACCTGCAGGTAATCGACCCGCATCAAATGATGCTGATCGGCCGCAAGCCGGGATTCACGACCCTGGCGGTGTGGGACAGCCAGGGCCACTACGAGGACTGTCAGGTGCGGGTCGCGCAGAGCGGGCGCGAGCAGGTGATGCTGAACGTTACCGTTGCCGAAATTGACCGCACCCGGATCGAGAACCAGGGAGTGGACCTGTCGGCGGCGCTCACCCATTACGGAGTGTCGCTGATCGGACTGCCGGGCCAGGTCGCCACGCCCTATTCGTCCACCACCTCGCTGGGTAGTTCCGGATCGACCGCCGGGATCCTGCCGCTCGGCGGGAACGTGATCCCGCTGCTGCTCTCGAGCAACCTGACTTACGCATTGGCGGCGCAAAACTCGAACGTGCAGACCCAGACCTTCTTCCGATTCCTGGAAAACAATTCGCTGGCGCGGATCCTCGCCGAGCCGCAGTTGGTGGCAAATTCGGGCGAGGAAGCGAAGTTCCTGTCGGGCGGCGAGATTCCGATCGTGATCGCCCAGGCGCTCAACACCAGCGTCGTTTTCCATCAGTTCGGCACTTCCGTGATCTTCGTTCCCACCGTGATCGGCCTGGATGAGATCGAGCTGGTGGTCAAGCCCGAGGTCTCCAAGCCCGATTTCAGCGAGGGCGTTTCGCTGTTCGGGTTCACCGTCCCGGCGTTCATCACTCAGCGCGCCGAAACCGTCGTGAAGATGAAGGAGAATCAGACCCTGATAATCGCGGGGCTTATCCTGCGCGATCGCGAGGCGCAGGTTCAGAAGGTCCCTTACCTTGGCGATTTCCCGCTCGTCGGCGGGTTGTTCCGCAACACCACTTACAGCGACCAGAAAACCGAGCTGGTGATGAGCGTGACGCCGAAGCTCGTGAGCCCCGTGCCTGCCAACGCGGAGGTCGAGTATCCCGAGCGCGGCGCCATGACGCCCGAGGAGTTGCGCACCGCGCCGCTAAGCCAGCCCGATGCGAGCAGGCCGCGATTCTGATGCGGCTCAAACCCGATTCGCCGAGTTCGGCGGCCTCGATGGCGGGTGTCACTTATTTCAGGAAGCACGATGGCGACGGGACATGACGAGTTTCAACGGCCACGGCCGTAACGGGCGCAGCGCAGTGGCAACACCGCCTTCAGGAAAAACGAAACAGCGCAACACGCTGCGCGCACTGCTGGTGGTCGATCAAAGGGATCGCCGCGCCGAGGTCAGGGCCGCGCTGGCGGCCTTGGACGACCCCCAGCTCGATATCATGGATGCCGAGCTCGGGTTCGCCAACGGCAGCAACGGCGCCGCGCCACCCGCCGACGTGGAGTTGGTGGTCGTCGGTGCCGACGAAGAGAGCGCGCTGGCTCATCTGCGCAGCCGCGCGGCCCATTCGCCGCGGCAGGCGCTGTTCGCGCTGCTGGCGGATCGTTCGCCGGGCCTGATGCGCAAGGTAATGCGGTCGGGCGCCGATGAGGTCCTGTTTCTGCCGCTGGACCTGGGCGAGACCACCCGCTCCCTGCTGAAGGTCAGCGAGACGCGATGGCGCAACGAGCGCGGCGGCCACGGCGTGGTGTGCTCGATCGCCAGCACCGTCGGCGGCATCGGGGTTACTACCATCACCGCCAATCTGGCGCTTGCGCTACGCCATTCCCTGGACAAGCGGGTGGCGGTGGTCGATCTCGATTTGCAGGAGGGCGGTCTCGGCTTGTTTCTCAACCTGGAGCCCGAACACACGATCGCGGATTTGACCGATCCAACTGAAAAGCTTGACTCGATCCAGCTCGAGCGCGCGCTCACCAAGCACCCTTCGGGAATCTACCTGCTCCCCGCGCCCAAGCGGATGGAGGACAGCGAGCTGGTGACGGAAGCGGTCGTCGGTCCGCTGCTCGAACTGCTCCGCCAGCTCTTCGACTACGTGATCGTGGACTGCGGCCGTTATACCAACGAGATCGCGCTCGCGGCATGGGACCACTCCGAGCATCTGTTTTACGTGGTCAGCCAATCGCTAGGTTCGATCCGATGCGCGCTGCGATTCGTGGACCTGTTCCGGCGCCTCAAGGTGATGATCGAGCCGCAGTTCGTTCTCAACTCGTTCGTGCCCAATCATCCGATCAGCATCGAGCAGGTCTCCCAGACCCTTACGCTGCCGCTCTACATTCGCATCCCGCGCGACGACAGCAATCTGGAACGGGTTCAATGGGGAGCTCGCGACCTGTGGCAGGTGGCGCCGCGCTCGGCGCTGGTCCAGGCCTTCGAGGAGTTTGCCGCCAAGCTGGCCTCCGGCGGGGTTGAAGCTCCGGCGCCCAGCGGCGGAATCGTGTCACGCCTGCTGGGCGCGCTGTCGCGCAACTGAGGTTCAAGCCATGAAGCTACTGGAACGGCTGGCCGAGAAGACCACGCAAACGGCTCCATCCTCCCAAAACGGCATCACCGCGCCGCGCAAGGGCAAAGACGGCGTCGCCGACGGGTTCCGCCAACTCAAGCTCAAGGCCCATTCCAGACTGTTCGAGACCATGGATCTGGCGCAGCTCGAGAACGTCGATCCCGCGCTTCTGTCGGCCAAGGTCACCGCCACGATCGGCGAGCTGCTCAAGGAGGAGGCCAGACTGCTGACCGACAGCGATCGCGCGCGCCTGGTTGACGAGCTCAAGGACGAGCTGCTGGGGCTCGGCCCGCTCGAGCCGCTGCTGCGCGACGATTCGATCACCGACATCCTGGTCAACGGCTACGACCACGTCTACGTCGAGAGGAAGGGCAAGCTGTACAGGACCGAGGCCGCCTTCCAGGACAATCAGCACCTGATGCTCATAATCGACCGGATTGTGTCGAAGGTCGGCCGGCGCGTCGATGAGTCTTCGCCGATGGTGGACGCACGGCTACCGGACGGCTCGCGCATCAATGCGATCATTCCGCCGCTTGCGATCGACGGCCCGTCGCTCTCGGTCCGGCGCTTCGGCAAATATCGGTTCAGAATCGAGGATCTGATTGCGAAGGAGGCCATGATCCCCGAAATGGCCGATCTGCTGGCGGCAATCACGCGGGCGAGGCTCAACGTGATGGTCTGCGGCGGCACCGGCTCGGGGAAGACCACGCTGCTCAACTGCCTTTCGAGCTTCATCCCCGAAGACGAGCGCATCGTCACGATCGAAGACTCGGCCGAGTTGAAGCTCCAGCAACCGCACGTGGTCAGGCTCGAATCCCGCCCGCCCAATCTTGAGGGCAAGGGCGAGATCACCCAGCGCGACCTGGTGCGAAACTGCCTGCGCATGCGTCCCGACCGGATCATCGTCGGCGAGGTGCGCAGCGCGGAAGTGATCGATATGTTGCAGGCGATGTTGACCGGCCACGACGGCTCGATCGCGACCGTCCACGCCAACAGCACGCGCGAGTGCCTCTCAAGGCTCGAGATGATGATGATGCTGGCCGGCTACTCGATTCCGCAACGCGCGATGCGCCAGCAGATCTCCTCGGCCATCAACATAATCGTCCACGTCAGCCGTTTTGCCGACGGCTCGCGCAAGGTGGCCAGAATCTCCGAGATCAGCGGGATGGAAGGCGACGTTGTGATGATGCAGGACCTGTTTGAGTTCGTGCAGTCCGGCGTCAGTGCCACCGGCAAGGTGCAGGGTTCCTTCCGCGCGACCGGAATTCGCTCGGCCTATGCGCCGAAGATCGAAGCCGCGGGCGGGAGGCTCGACTTGCGCCAGCCGTGGAGCGCCGCTGATTAGCCTGCCAATGACTGCCCATGACTAGCCTGCCAATGGCCGGTTCGATGGATTCGTTGGCCGCGGCCGAAGTCTTCGGCTTGGTGCTGGTGGTGCTCGGATGCGCGATTGCGGCGGTCCTCTCGCGCGGCAACCAGGTCGGCGTCGCGCTGGAGCGGTTGAAGCTCAACCAGGCGGAGCCGATCCGCGAGATTCTGGCTCGTAAACGCAGGCCCGATGAGGCGGGCTTGCAGCACCTGTTCCACAGGATCGATGCGACGCGATGGCTGGAGCGAAGCATGTGGGAGGCCGGAATCTACACTCGCGTGTCGGACATGGTGCTCCTGATGGTGCTGCTGTTCGGGACCGGTGAGGTCATCGCAGGCACGTTCATCGACTCGCTGCTGCTTTCGATTGCCCTCGGGGTCGCCTTGGCCGCCCTCCCGCTGCTCTATATCCGTTTCCGCCGGCAACGCCGGCTGAAACAATTCACCGATCAATTGCCCTTCGTGCTCGATCTTCTCAAGTCGCTGCTCGAAGCGGGCCATTCGCTGATGCGCGGCCTGCAGGTCGTGGTCAAGGAATTCGAGCCCCCAATCGGCGCGGAGTTCGCGACCGTACTCGAGCAGACCACGCTGGGACTGCCGCTGTCGCGCGCACTTCAGGAGATGGCCGGGCGGGTGCCGCAGGAGGACCTGCGCCTGCTGGTGATCGCGGTCAAGGTCCAGTCCGAGGTGGGAAGCAGTCTCGCCCAGATCATCGGCCGGCTCTCCGAAATCATGCGGACGCGCCAGCGGCTGCGGGCCCAGATCAAGGCCCTGACCGCGCAGTCACGCATGAGCGGAATCATCGTGGGCCTGTTGCCGGCGTTCGTGATGCTGGCGTTCAGTATCGTGCAGCCCGGCTATGCGCGTGCGCTGTTCACCGATCCGACCGGAATCAGGATGCTCGAAGCGGCGGTGGTCCTCGATCTGCTGGCGCTGGTGACTATTCGCCGGCTGGTCCGGGTGAGGTACTGACGTGCTTTTCGTAATACTGAGTATCTACTTTCTGACGGGGACTGCAGCGCTTGCGCTCTACTTCGCCTTCTCCGGGAAACAGCGCGCGCTCAAGGACAAGATCGAGGACCTCGCGCTCGAGGCCCGCGTCTCGAAGGGACTCTTTGAGATCCGTCCGCAAGAATCGGCGCGCCTGGGGCGAAGCCTCCTGCTGTGGGCGGCCAGACGCATCCCGAGCCCCAAGCTCGACACTCCGCGCGCCAGCAAATTGCTCCAGACCCTGCAACAGGCCGGATATCGCAATTCGTCCGCGCCGCGCGTCTTTCAGTTGGTTCGCCTGGGATCGTCGGCTGCCGGCGCGCTGATAGCGTTGATCGCCTCCGCCTTCATCAACTCGTTGGGCAGCGCCCTGATGATCTGGATAGTCGCGGGCGCGGCGCTGGGTGCGTTCGCTCCCAGCTATTATATCGGTCATCGCGCCCGCAAGCGGCAGGAAGCGATCGCGCGCCAGCTTTCGGACGTGCTGGACCTGCTGGTGGTCTGCGTGGAGGCAGGATTGGGCCTGCACGAGGCGATCAAGGTGGTCGGCAACGAGGTCGAGCAACAGGGACAAATAATCGGCCGCGGAGCTGGCGATGGTATCGGCCGAGATGGCGTCGGGAAGGTCGCTGGGCGAGGCGCTGCGCGCGTTCGCCGATCGCACCGCGGTCCCGGAGTTGAAGCCGCTCGCCTCTACCATGATCCAAAGCGAGCAGATGGGCTCCCAGATCGGACCGACGCTGAAAGCGAGTTCCGACGCGATGCGGGCCGGGCGGCGCCTGCGCGCCGAGGAGGACGCGCAGAAGGCCACCATCAAGATCCTGTTCCCGCTGGTCCTGTTCGTGTTGCCCGCGATGTTGATCGTGATCGTCGGCCCGGCGCTGATTCAGATCATCAGTACGCTGAATCACTAGGCATAGGCTGAATCAATAGCGCAAGTACACGTCGATCCGAGCGTTGATCACCGTCTCCGCGCCAGCCAGGCGCGCCGCTTCACCCAACGCTCCCGCGCGATGCAAACCGGCCGTACTCCTCTACGAGTCAAACCGCGGGCCGCTTCCAGCCCCGACCGACAGCGCCGCGAGTCAGGTAAATCTCGCCGAGCACGCTGATGCGCGGAGCGAGGCCGAGCAGACCGCCCTCGCGCGCAACGCGGCAGGTGAGCACAAAATCGGCCAGCTCCGCGAGCGGCGATTTCGGGTTGCTGGTGATCGCGATCAGTTGCGCGCCATGATCCTTGATCGCAGCCGCCGTCGCGCAGATCTCGGCCGTGACCCCGCTGTTCGAGATCGCGATCACCAAGTCGTGCGTATGAACCTGGCCGAGACTGCCGTGAAGCGCCTCGGTTGCGTGGAGGAACGTCGCCGGCGTCCCGATCGAGCAGAACAAGCTGGCGGCGTATCGCGCGACGTGTTCGGGCTTGCCGACGCCGGTCACGTGGATCCGGCCCCCGCGAGCGCCGGTCGCGCGAATCATCGCGACCGCTCTCGCCAGCGCGTCGAGACCGAGCGAGCGCTTGAGGCCGGCCATCTCGCTCAGGCAGAGCGTGAAGAAGCGGTCGATCTCGCCACGGAAGTCGGGCTGTGTGCTCTCGATAACGCCTGCACCGCGGCTGAGGCTGCCGACGGAGCCGACGGCAGCGTATCGCCGTACAGTTTTGCGATCTCGCCGCGCATCTCGAAGCAGGCCGGGAACCGCGCCGAGGCGGCCACGCACACGGCGCCCGCGGCGTTGGCGAGCCGCCCAATCGAGGCCCATGGCAAGTTCCAGCGCAGCCCGGCAAGCATCGCGCCCAGGAACGCATCACCGGCGCCGGTCGTATCGACCGGCTTGATGCGGAAGGCGGGAACCTTGAGCGCTGTGCGCTCCGCCGCGATCGCGCATCCGCGCTCGCTGTCGGTGATCACGACCGCGCGACTACCGAAGCGCGCGCGAATCGCCTCGGCCATCTTGAGCGCGTCCCTTACTCCTGCGCCGGCGAGCTCGGCCGCGGCTGCCTTTGCGGACTTGAGGATCGTCGCCAGCCTGAGCGCCCGCTCCAGTTCGCGGCGCGTGCCCAGTATCGCGCACGCGTCGGACGGCGCGATGTCCACATCGAGCACGGTTGGTATCGAGTGCTCGCGCGCGTAGAGCAGAATCGCGAGCACGGTCGGCAGCGGAAGCTGCGAGATCTCGGTTGACACCAGATGCGCGCGCCGGATGAATGCGCCGTGGCGCCGGCGGATGTCGTCCGGCTTGAGCTCTCCGGTCGCACCGCGCGCCATGTATATCGCCCGATTGCCCGACGGGTCAACGAAGATCGCCGCGAAAGCGCTCGCGCTGCCGTCAAGCGTCAGATGAGGGCGAATGCCGAGGCGATCCATGCCCTCGCGGAGAAAAGCGCCGTTGGCGTCGTTGCCGATCTTGCCGAAGATGCCCGCCTCGAGCCCGAGCACGCGCGCCCATCCGAGATGGTTGAGCGTTACGCCGCCGACCTGGGCGCGCTGGATTTCGCCGCCGCCGCGATGGGCGTCGAGCAAAATCTTCTCGTTCGCTCTTATGATTCGCGGCGTGCGGTAGAAGAGGTCGGCGACCATGCTGCCGCATCCGGCCACATCGAGCTTCGGCTCAGCCATGCCGCTCCGCCATTCCCCTCATCCATGCCCCTTAGCCATGCCGATGAACCAGGGCGGGTCCTGCCTCGCATTGACTGACCCATCCGGCCTCGAGGGTTTCGGCGGCGCGACGCCTGAGCTCGGCGAAGCGGCGGCTGAACTCGCGCCGCTCGCCCTCTTCGAGCGCGGGCGTTCCGGCCGCCACGGCGTCGCTCTCGCATGCGCCATGCTCGGCCAGTGCCGCCTTGAGGCATGCGATCGTCGGGCGGACCTTGGCGCCGCTTCGGTCGAAGACGCAGGCCGCGCGAAAGCCCTCCAGGATTTCGCGGTAACGAATCATCAGCGGATGATCCTGCGCCCGGCATACGAGCCACGCGCGCTTCCATTCGCGCGGCATCGCGTTGGCAGCGCCTGCGACCGCGCCGTAGGGCAGGGCGCGTTGCGTCCAGTAACGGTTCCAGTAATGGCGCATCAGGCCGGGCAAATCCGGCGTGCGGCGCGAAGAGCTCGAAAATCAGGTACGGGTTGCCCGCATAGATCGCGAACTCGCCGCCGATTCTTGAAATGCGACGCGGCGCGCATGTAATTGCCGAGCACCGACTTGCCCGCCGTGACCTTCATCCCGCGTACGTATTCCAGCAGGCTAATCCGCTTGACGTCGCGGGTGCGGAGATGGGGCGCCTTTCCGGGCGCGGCGATCTCGGCGTTGTCGTAGAGGAAGACCGGAAGCTTGAGGCCGCGCTTTTCGAACACCGCTTCGATCTCACGCGCGACGAAGGCGACCGGATCGTTCACGTCGGCGATCGATAGCGGCGCCACGACCGCGGCGTCGGCGCCCAGCTCGATAGCGCAGGCTAGATTCGCGAGCGTCTCCGCGCGCGTAGGCGCCGTGATGCCCATCCAGGCTTCGACCCTGCGATCGGGACGCGCCGCGCGGTGGCATTCCTCGACCGCGATTCGCGAAACCAGTTGGCGGCGCGGATTATCCAGGCGGTCCCATTCGCCGGTGGTGCCCGCGGCAAAGATGATATCGGCGCCGGCGCCGTTCTGGATCGCGAAGCGGACCACTTCACGCTGCTGGTCTTCGAGCACCCGCCCCTTGCGATCGAGCACCGTAATCAGCGGCACGGAAAGCCCCGCGCAGGGCGTATATCGCTCGAGCGGCTGCACCGGTGGCAATCGTATCAGATGGCGATTACGGATGTTGAGCCGGCGGCCGATGCGGCCCGAGGCCCCGTCCGGCGGTGGCGGTCATAGCAACGCGAGGCCGACGTGGGTTTCGAACTCCCAGTGCTTCTGGTCGGAGGTGCTGAAGTTCTTCAGCCGCCCCTCGATCCGAATCCGGTATTCACCGTCGGTCATCGCCTCGGGCGGAGGATTGCCGGCCCACAGACCCAGCTTGCAGGCTTCGACCATCAGATGGTCGAGCGCGCCCGACCCCGAGCGCTGCTCGACGATCAGCTCCTTGAGCTTGCCATCCTTGTTCATGATCGCGGTGAGGATCACCGGATTCACATTGTCCGGAACGACTGTGGTCTGGATCTCGCCATGCTCGAGACCGATCGCTGCGACCAGCACTTGATGCAGTAACGTGCTCGAGAACTCGCCGAACTTGGCGGCTTTGGCGTTGAGCAACCGCTCGTCGGCCGGTGCCGTAGCTTTCCCCACGATCCGCTCGTGCCCGGGTTGTTCGGTGAAGAACCGTTGCAGATTGGGCGCTGCGTTGGGGGAGGATTCGGTGGCGGCATTGGGCGCGGGCGCAGGAGCCGAAGGCAGATTCATCGACGCGGTGGTGGGAGCGGCGGAGAGCGAGGACAGGTCCGTCAGCACATGCGGCCGCGTTACGTTCTCCGGCACCGCGGCGGGCAGCGGCTGGGGCGCACTGGCGCATCCGGCCACGAGCGCCAGACCAAACCATCGCACGGCGCGCAGAAGAGCATGTGACCGAGTCGATCTCATCGCGCGAAAATGCTTCAGCCCCCCTTCTCGCGCATCGAGACTTCGTCCCACAGCAGAATCTGGTACCCGTCCGGGTCGCGGAGTCGGCGCCGTAACCCCAGAAATACTTGCCCGGCGGGTTCGTGAACGCGATTCTCTTGCGCTTGAGCTCCGCGTATTTCGAATCGACGTTGCTGACCTGGAGCGTCAGCGAGCACTTTGCGCCGGCGAGCTTGTCCAGCCGCCGGGTAGAAAAAAATCGTAAACCCTGCGTCATCCTGGAGCGCAACCGTCTGGCGTGCCGGGACCTCGAACTCGACCTTGAAGCCGAAGTTCTTCACGTACCAGTCGCGAGAGGCCTGACTGTTGGTTACCGGCAGATTCATGTGATCGAATTTGACCATCGGCGTATCCCTCAGCAGCTCTAATATCGCAGCGCACGGCGATTTAGAAATGCCCGGAAACGCGGTTGAACCCGGCAGCGTCCAGCAGCATCCGGCGGGGTTGACACGATGGTTACGATCGAGACGGCCGTGAGAGCCGCCGGACCGGCGTCAATTGTGTGAGTCCGGCAGCGATGGTATTATTTTGCAGAGTTGAATGGGGTCGGTTGTAATCATGAGAGCTGGAATCCATCCCGAATATCGCCGCTGCGTAGTGACCTGCGCTTGCGGTCACACCTTCGAGACCCGCTCGACGCTGCCGGAGATACACGTCGAAGTGTGCTCCCAGTGCCATCCGTTTTATACCGGCCAGCATCGCTTGGTGGATACCGCGGGCCGGGTCGAGCGCTTCAAGCGCAAGTACGGAATGAAGTAGCATTCAGGCTCCCGCCGCCCGCGAGGCCGATTTCGGTTCCGGGCGCGCGGGGCATGGTTATCAGGATGCGCGGCCTAATCGCCCTCGCTGCTGCGCGGGAGATCGTCCGTCCGCTGCGCCTTGATTGAATATGCTCGATAAGTCTTATGCTCGACAAGCTTAAGGGAATCGAGGATCGCTTCGGTGAGATCGAGCGTAAGCTCGGCGATCCGGCGGTGATCGCGAATAACCGCGAGTATGCGCAGCTTGCCAAGGAGCGCGCCCAGCTCCAGCAGGTGGTCGGCTGCATCCGCGACTACCGCCACCTGCTCGACGAAATCGCGCAGCACAAGGCGATCCTCGAAGACAACGACGAGGAGCTGCGCGAAATCGCAAAATCGGAGTTGCCGGAGCTTCAGAAGAATCAGGCCCCTCTCGAAGAGCGCCTGCGGCAATTGATCGCGCCGCGCGATCCCAATGACGAAAAAAACGTCATCCTGGAGATTCGGGCCGGCACCGGCGGCGAGGAAGCTTCACTGTTCGCAAGCGAACTTTTCAGGATGTATTCGCGCTACGCCGAGCATCACCGGTGGAAGGTTGAGACGCTGAGCGTCAGTACCACCGGACTCGGCGGTATCAAGGAAGTTATCGCGCCGATCAGCGGGCGCGGCGCCTACAGCAGGCTCAAGTACGAAGGCGGAGTGCATCGCGTGCAACGGGTGCCGGCCACCGAGGCCTCGGGCCGGATTCACACTTCGGCGGTTACGGTCGCGGTGCTGCCCGAGGCCGATGAGGTCGAGGTCAACATCAACGAGGAGAAGGACCTGCGAATCGACGTGATGCGCGCGTCGGGACCGGGCGGCCAGAGCGTCAACACGACCGACTCCGCGGTCCGGATCACCCATTTGCCGAGCGGGATGGTAATCATCTGCCGCGACGAGAAATCCCAGCACAAGAACAAGGCGCGCGCGCTCAAGATCCTGCGCGCCCGCCTGCTCGAACGCGCGCACGCCGAGCAGGACGCCAAAATCGCGCAGACCCGGCGCTCGATGGTCGGGACGGGCGATCGCTCGGAGCGAATCCGCACCTACAACTTCCCGCAGTCCCGGGTCACCGACCATCGCATCAACCTCACCCTTCATCAGCTCGACCAGGTGCTCGACGGCGGCCTCGAGCAAGATAATCGACGGACTTACGACCAGGGAGCAGGCGCAGGCACTAAGCGCGTGATCGCGATGAAGGCGAAAGCAGCCGGACCATCCGCGTCGGTGCGATCGCTGATTCGCACCGCGGCGGAGATGCTGGAAGCGCGTGGCGTCGAGAGCGCGATGCTCGACGCGGAAATCCTGATGGCTGAAGCGACGGGCGCGGCGCGCGCCGCGCCTGTCGGATTCGGTGCCGATGCGCAGCGACACGATGATGCGCTTCTTAGAGTACGTCGCGAGGCGCGCCAGCCACGAGCCTGTGGCCTATGTCGTAAGCCGCAAGGAATTCTTCTCGCTCGATTTCGAGGTCACTCGATCCGTGCTCATCCCGCGGCCCGAGACCGAAACGCTGGTTGCCGCCGCGTTGGAGTTTATCGCGGGCGCCCGAATCGCTGGTTCTCGATATAGGAACCGGCTCGGGCGCGATCGCAATCGCGATCGCGGCCAATGCGCCGGGCGCGCGAATCGTCGCGACTGACATATCTAAAGAATCACTTGAAGTTGCGCGGAGGAATGCAGAACGGCTGGGCCTGGCAAACCGGATCGAATTTCGCCACGGCGATTGCTGGACCGCTCTCGACCGCGGCCTGCCGATGCGGTTCGACCTGTTGGTCTCGAATCCTCCCTATGTCGAAGACGCCGCGCTGGACGCTCTCGCGCCCGAGATCAAGGAGTACGAGCCGCGGATCGCGCTGGCCGGTGGTCCGGACGGGCTCGACTTCTACCGCAGGATCTTCGGCGGGGCCGTTGATTTCATCAGGCCAGGCGGGGAGCTTCAGGTCGAGATTGGCGCCGGGCAAGCCGCGAGCGTTATCAATATGTGTCGTGAGGCCGGATGTACCGGAGCCGTCGCAATTCGCGACCTGGCCGGTATCGAGCGGGTGGTTCGCGCCGTGGTTGGACGCGCACCGATCGGCGCGGCGCGCAGTGATCCAGTGGCGTCGCGCGGGTAACGATGGGGTAGGGCGGAAGATGGACAAAATGATCATACATGGCGGCGCGCCGCTGCGGGGCGACGGTCGATCTCAGCGGCAGCAAGAATGCCGCGCTGCCGATACTGATGGCGGCGGCTGCTCACCGACGAGCCGGTGGTGATCCGCAACGTGCCGCGCCTGCGCGATGTCCGCACCGCACTCGACTGCTCGGCGCGCCTGGGCGTCGAAGAGCCGCTGGCTCGACGAGCACGCAGTCGAGCTCCATGCCGCACAGATCGACCATCACGAAGCGCCCTACGATCTGGTCAAGACCATGCGCGCCTCGTTCCTCGTGCTGGGGCCGCTGCTGGCGCGCACCGGACGGGCGCGGGTCTCGACGCCGGGCGGATGCGCGATCGGCGCGCGGCCGGTGAATCTCCATATCACGGGGCTGCGGGCGCTCGGCGCGCGCATCCAGCTTCGCGCACGGCTACGTCGAGGCCCATGCCGAGCCGATCTGCACCGGCGCGCGAATCTGGCTCGATACGCCCTCGGTCGGCGCGACCGAGAACATCATGATGGCGGCGGCGCTGCGCGCGCGGCGCACACGGTGATCGAAAACGCGGCGCGCGAGCCGGAGATGCAGGACCTCGCGCGGATGCTGATCGCGATGGGCGCGCGAATCGCGGGCGCCGGCACCCACGTGATCGAGATCGAAGGCGTCGAGCGCCTGCACGGCGCCGAGCATCGCGTGATTCCCGATCGGATCGAGGCGGGCTCGCTGATGGTCGCGGCGGCGATCACCGGCGGCGACGTGCTCGTTCGCAACGCGCCGGTCGAGCATCTCGACGCGGTGATCGACCAAGCTGCGCGAGACCGGCGTCGATCGTCGAGCCCGAGGGCCGGCGGAGGATGGCCGCGAGGGCGGCGTGCGCGTCTCGCGATCGGCACGCTCAAGCCCGTCGAGCTTGCGCACGCTGCCGCTATCCGGGGTTTCCCGACCGATTTGCAGGCCCAGATGATGGCGTTGCTGACGCAGGCCGCCGGCACCTCGGTGATCACCGAGACCATCTTCGAGAATCGCTTCATGCATGCGCTGGAGCTGCTGCGGATGGGCGCCGATATCGTGATGAAGGGACCGACCGCGGTGGTGCGCGGGCCCGGCCCGGCTGAGCGGCGCGCCGGTGATGGCGACCGACTCTGCGCGCCGTCGATGGGCTTGATTCTGGCCGGGCTGGCCGCCGATCAACACACCGAGGTCAGCCGCGTCTATCATCTCGACCGCGGCTACGAGGCGCTCGATCAGAAACTGCAGGCGCTGGGCGCGCGAATCGAGCGCGTCGCGGAATAGTGCCGCGACGCGCTGACGGCTTGCCGATCCTGGTAGTCCGGCACGCGCCGGCCTTCGCGCGCTTTCTCGAACCGGCTGCTCGCGCGGCGCGGCGCCAGCGCGAGCGGGATCGATGCCGCGGTCGCGGCGATTATCGCGCGAGGTGCGCAGCGCGCGGCGATCGCGCGCTGATCGAGCTGACCGCGCGCTTCGACGGCGTGAGGTTCCGCGCGCGCAAGCTGCGGGTCACGGCGGCCGAGCTGAAATGCGCACGCGCTGGCCGATCTCGATCGCCGCCGAGCGGCGCGCGCTGGAGCTCGCCGCGCGCCGAATCGCGGCGTTCCATCGGCATACGCTGGACGCTCGTTCAGCTATCGCGACCCGCTCGGGATGCGCCTTGGCCAGCTCGTGCGGCCGCTCGAGCGGGTCGGAATCTACGTGCCGGGCGGACTGGGCGCGTATCCGTCGTCGGTGCTGATGAACGCGATTCCCGGCGCGCGTCGCCGGGCGTGCGCGAAATCGTGATGGTCTCGCCGCCCGGCCGCGACCGGCGACAACCCCGGCGTGCTGGCCGCCGCGGCGATTGCGGGCGTGACCGAGGTCTATCGCGTCGGCGGGGCGCAGGCCGTTGCCGCGCTCGCGTATGGGACGGCGACGATTCGATCCGTCGACAAGATCGTCGGGCCGGGCAACGCCTACGTGCAGGCGGCCAAGCGGATGGTCTACGGGGTCGCGGATATCGACAAGATGGCCGGTCCGAGCGAGGTCCTGGTGATCGCCGACAGCCGGGCGCGCGCCGACTGGGTCGCCGCCGATCTGATCGCGCAGGCCGAGCACGGCTCCGGCGACGAGTCGGCGATTCTGCTGACGCCCTCGCGCCCGGTCGCAGTGGCGGTGGCCGCCGCGCTCGAACGGGCGCTGAGCGATCTGCCGCGCGCCGCGAGCCGTCCGGCGCGTGATGGCGAAGCGCGGCGCGATCGTCGTGGTCGGCAATCTCGACGAGGCCTTCGCGCTCGCCAATCGGATCGCGCCCGAGCATCTCGAGCTCGATCTCGGCCACCCCGCGCGCTGGCTCCGCCGGAGTCGAGGAACGGCGGGTGCGCTGTTCGTCGGCGGCCGCTCGCCCGCGCCGCTCGGCGACTACCTGGCCGGGCCCAATCACGTGCTGCCGACCGGAGGGCCGGCGCGTTTCGCCTCGCCGCTGGGGGCTTACGATTTCGTCAAGCGAACCAGTATAATCGAGGCGTCGGCTGGCGCGCTTGCGCGCGCTTGGTCCGGCGGTCGCGCGGCTGGCGCGGATGGAGGGTTTCGAGGGACACGCACGCGCAATCGAGTTGCGCTTGACGAAGACACGAAAGGGCAGGCGCGGGCAGCGACGGATCGAAATCAGCTAATGGAAAATCGCAATAAATTACGATCGCGGCGCCTGCCGCGAGCCCTAACCCGCCACGCCTTCGCGACAATCGAGCGCAAGACGCGCGAGACCAGTATCAGCGTCGCTCTGAAGCTCGACGGCCAGGGCCGCGCCGAAATCACATACCGGCGTGCCGTTCCTCGATCACATGCTCGACAGTTTCGCCCGCCACGGCTTTTTCGATCTCAAGGTCGACGCCAGCGGCGACCTGCAGATCGACGAGCATCACACGGTCGAGGACGTCGGGATCGTGCTGGGCCGCGCGTTTCGCCAGGCGCTGGGCGATCGCTCGGGAATCCGGCGCTTCGGCAGCGCGACCGTTCCGCTCGACGAGGCGCTATGCACGGCGGTGGTCGATATCAGCGGACGTTCGTATCTCGCCTACAACCTCCCGATCGAGCAGGAGCGGGTGGGCAGCTTTCCAGACCGTGCTGGTACATGACTTCATGAAGGCGCTGGCCGACGAGACCGGCATGAATCTCCATCTGAATCTGCAGCGCGGCCGCAACCCCCATCACGTGATCGAGGCGGCCTTCAAGGCGCTGGCGCGCGCGATGGACCAGGCGACCGCCGCTCGACCCGCGTCTCAACGGAGTGCTCTCGACCAAGGGCACGCTCTCCTGACTGGCCGCTTGTTCGAACGCTTCACCGTCATCCCCACGATCGATCTCAAAGGCGGCAAGGTCGTGCGCCTGTTGCGCGGCGAGATGGACGCGCGCGACGATCTACGGCGATGATCCGGCCGGCGGTGGCGCGCGGCTTCGAGGCTCGAGGCGCCGGCTGATCCACATCGTGGATCTCGACGGCGCGGTCGCCGGCGAGCCGCGCAACCTCGATTCGATCCGGGCGATCCGCGCCGTCGTGCGATGCGATCTCGACGTGAGCGGGGGGCTGCGGACGACCGATGCGATCCGGCGCGCGGTCGAAGCCGGGCGCGAACTGGATCTCGATCGGCTCGGCGGCGTTGCTGAATCCGGAATTGCTGGCGGAGGCCTCGCGCGAGATGAAGGGCCGCGTCTTCGGTTCGATCGACCTGCGCGACGGCAAGCCACAGATAAAGGGATGGGTCGAAGCCGGCGATCTGGATATCGAGACGGTTGCCGGGCGCTTTCGCGACGCCGGCGTCGCGGCGCTAATCGTGACGGACATCGGGCGCGACGGGACCGAGATGGGAGTCGATGCGCCGCGATGGGCAGCGCTCGCAGGCGCGCTGTCGATGCCGCTGATAGCGTCGGGCGGCGTCGCCACGCTCGCGGATCTCCGGGCGTTGCGTTCATCTTTCGCCGGCGGCGTGGCCGCGTGATCGTGGGCCGCGCGCTGTACGAGGGCCGTTTCACGCTCGCCGAGGCGATCGCCGCCGCGCGCTAGCCTCGCCCAGCTCGCGACTGCGCTTCTTGCTTGCCGACCAATGCCACGGCAGCAGGTCGCGCAGCGGCATGACGCGCTTGTCGGGCAGGATTACCTGAGTCTCGCCGTTGCGCTTGTCTATTTGATAGATCAACTCGCGGCATCGGCCGCATGGTGGCAAAATCTCGCCGCGGTCATTCACAGCGATCACCGCGACGATACGAGTTCGCCGGCTTTTGAGCATCTCGGCGATCGCCGCGTGCTCCGCGCAAAATCCGATACTACAGGAAGCATCGATACAGATCCCGGTGTAGGTGTCTCCGGAGTCGCACAGCAGGGCGGCTCCCACTCCGCCGGCGGAGCAATCCTTCGAGAGGTTCTGCTCGCGGGCCACCGCCGCTGCCGCCGCCTTTAGCGCATCGATATCGAACTCCATGTGTTCCTCGCGATTTTCCAATCCGCCGCCGCCTAGCTGCGCGTCGCTAGCTCGACTGTCGATCAAAGACCGCTATGCCGACGGCCCGACCGCGATCAGGTCTCGCACTGTCACGCCGCGAGGTAGTTTTCGGCCCCGGCCAAACTCCCTGATCTCGGCGATGATCTGCCTGAATTCCTTCCTTGGGTGGCCGCTGGCAGGGACGAGCACCGCTACGGCAGCGCCGTGTCGGGTGATGGTGATGCGTTCGCCCTTTTCGACCCGATCGAGCAGCGCGGGAAGGTGGGTCTTCGCCTCATGTGAACCGACTGTAGCCATGCTTTCAGACCAGCCTTGGACCAGTTTATGGCATAGACGGGGCGCACGTCGAAGTGTGGCGATATCGCTCTCGAACTCTTATTCCGAAAGCCGCCGCAGCTTGACCTCGGGGTTCGCGCAAAAGCGCGGCAGCCGTCCGGCGAACACGTCCAGGATGTTGTCCACCGCCATTTCCGCCATCTTGAGCCGCGTCGCGTGACTCGCGCTCCCGATATGCGGCGTGATCGCCACATTGGGCAATTGCAGCAGCGGATGGTCCGGCTCGGATCGGCTCCGACTTCGGTGACGTCGAGGCCCGCGCCGCAAGATGGCCCGAGCGGATCGACGCCATGCTCAGCGCCTTTGTCGATCACCGCGCCGCGCGACGCATTGATCGACAATCGCCCCCGGCTTCATGATCGGCGAACTCGCGCGCGCCGAGCATGTGACGGGTCTTGTCGGTCAACGGCACGTGATCGATATAAAGTCCGACTCGGCCAGCAGCGCGGAAGCTCGACCGATTCGCCCGCGGCGTGAACCGCCAGCCGACGGCCCTCGCTATGATTGATACGAGCCGCGTACAGAATCGCGCATCCTGAAGCCACTCGCGCGGCGCGCGATCGCCTGCCCGATCGCACCCGAAGCCGATGATTCCGAGCGTCGCGCCGAACAGGTCGCGCCCGAGCATCAGATCTCGGGTCCACGGTGCGCCAGCGGCCGCCCGCACATAACGGTCGCCCTCGGCCACCCGGCGCGCCGCCGCCATGAGCAGCGCGAACGCGAGGTCGGCGGTGGTCTCGGTCGAAACGCCCGGGCGTGTGGCCGACCGCGATTCCCGGCTCGGGTCGCCGCCGCGAAGATCGATATTGTCGAGCCCGACCGCGAGATTGCTGATTACCGCGAGACGCGGCGTCGGCGGCGATTGTCGCCGCGTCGAAGCCGGTCGGCGACCATGCTCAGAATCGCGTCGTCCGCCGAGGCGAGGCGGCGAGCAGCTCGTCGTGGGGCGGCGACATCTCGTCGTCCCAGAGGTCGACTCGGGCCATTTCGGCCAGCCGCGAAGCGCGGCTTCGGCGATTCGGCAAGGTGACGAAGACCTTTTTGGCGGCCGGCGATCGCCCGTTACGGTTTTCAAAACTCCACGAACCTCTGCTATACGCCTGAACGTGGACGAGAATATCGAACACCCAAGTTCGGACAGATAATCGCGAGTGCGGCCGCGGCCGGCGCGTACCGCCCTCTCCGAGGTCGAATCGAAGCAGATTCCTGCAGGCGCCGGAATTCCGCCGCGACGATCCCGCGGCGGCGCAACGCCGACGAGGCGGCCGCGGCGGCGGCGGCATCGGCTTCCCGGTGGTGCTGAAAGTTTTCTCGCCGGAGTCAGCCATAAGAGCGACGCCGGCGGCGTGGCGCTAGAGCTGACGTTCAGAGCGGAAGTGCGGCGACGCCTTCGCGCGGATTCGGAGCCATCTCGCCGAGCGGCTCCGCGCGCCCGCTTCGACGGCGTCACGGTTGAGCCGATGGCGCCGCACGGAGTCGAACTTCTGCCGGCATAATTCGCGACCCGTGCTTCGGGCCGCTCGTGATGGCCGGTCTGGGCGGGTTTTCGTCGAAGTCTTCAACGATACCGCGTTGCGCTTGGCGCCGGTTGCCGAGACCGGAGGCGCGCGCGATGCTCGCGGAGCTGCGCGGCGCGCCGATCCTGCGTGGATTTCGCGGTTCGCAGCCGGTCGATATCGACGCGCTCGCGAGCTGCTGATCGCACGGCTGTCCGGGCTTGCGATCGATCATCCGCGAGATTGCGGAGATGGACCTCAACCCGATAATCGCCTACTCGCGCGGATTAAGCGTCGTCGATGCGCGGATCCGGCTCGGCGCGAAGCCCGGCCAGCCGCGGTCCGATCCGAATCGAACCCGGCGGCTGGAAAACCTAAAACGTGCTTTCGACCCGCGCTCGGTCGCCGTGATCGGCGACAAGCGAATGGGAGGATATATGTGGCTTCGCGCGATGTAGGGCTTTACCGGCAAGCTCTACTCGGTCCAGATCGATCCGAAGGAGATTGCGGGAATCGAGGCGATGGGCGTCAAGAACTTCCGGAGCGCTCGCCGAGATTCCCGAGCCGATCGACTACGCGGTCAGCGCGGTTCCTCGCCAGGTGGCGCCGCGAATCGTCCGGGACTGCGTCGCGGCGAAGGCCGGCGCGATCAGCCTGTTCACGTCCGGATTCAGCGAGACCGGCGAGGAGCTGGGGCAAAACTCGAGGCCGAACTCAAAACCATAGCCGAAAATTCCGATCTCGCCCTGGTCGGACCCAACTGCATGGGGCTCTACAATCCGGCGGTCGGGCTTTGCAACTTCCCCGATCAGAAAACCGGCGTGGCCGGCGGCGCGTGCTTCATCTCGCAGAGCGGCACGCACACGATCAATTTTTCCGCCCAGGCTGCGGCGCGCGGAATCAAGCTCAACAAGGCCGCCTCGATCGGCAACGCGACGGTGCTCGAGGCCGCCGACTATCTCGATCTGATGGCGAATGATCCCGCCACGCGCGTGATCGCAATGTATATCGAGGGCGTGCGCGACGGCGAGCGCTTCGTGCGCAGCCTGAAAGCCGCCGCACACAGGTATCCCGTGCTGGTTTGGCGCGGCGGCACGACCGAGTCGGGCGCGCGCGCGACGTTTTCCCATACCGGCTCGCTCGCGACCGCCGGAGGCGGTCTGGCGCGCCGTGATCGGGCATTGCGGAGCGGTCGAAGTCGCTCGGCTTTGATCGCGCTGCTCGACGCGGTCGAGTTGCTCTCGCGCGGACGGCCGCCACGCGGCAAGCGGGTGGGACTGGTCGCGATGACCGGCGGACAATCGGTGGTGATCACCGATACGTTCGCCGCCGCCGGCCTCGAAATGCCGGCGCTATCGCCGGTCTCTTACGAAGAGCTCAAGGGCTTCTTCAATGTGGTCGGCGGAAGCTACCGCAATCCGCTCGACGCGGGCGGAACGATCGGGATGGGCCACAATCCCGCCAACCTGGATCGGATCCTCGACATCCTGGAGCGCGACCCGATTATCGACGCCATCGTGCTGGATATCGGCACGGGCCTGCGGGCATCGCGATGGGCTACGCACGAAGCCGAGATAATCGCGATGCTGGACAGCCTCGCCGCATTCAATCGCCATTGCGCGAAGTGCTTCGCCGTGACCTTGCATCCGGCGCACCTGGAGGCAACGGTCGCGCGGGCCAGGATGCTCGCGCGCGAGCGCGGCCTGGTGGCGTTCGAGAGCTTCGAGCGGGCCGCCGCCGCGCTCAAGGTCGCGGCCGAATACTCGCGCGCCGCATCGGTCAGCAACGCTCGATGATCTGGCATGGACTGTCAGCCCGGCCTCAGAAAGCTCCGGCGGGGAACGATGGCGGTTGAGTGGTCAGCGCAGCGCCGCCGGGAGCGACCAGCGTCAACTCGCTGACGCTGGCGTTACCGTGGAAGAGCGCGAGCGTCTTGCCGTCGGGCGACCACGCCATCAGCACCAGGCCGGTCGCAGGTCCGCTGGCCAGCAGAGTCTCGCGCTGGGTTTTAGCCGAGAAGGCGACGATATACCGCATCGCCGCCATGCTACCCGGAGCGAACAGCTCGATCGCGGCCGTCGCGGAGCTGGGCGAATATACCATCGTGCTGGCAGCCAGCATGTCCGCCAAGGTGGACACGCCCAGACTTGAAATCTTCAGCAAGCCCTGGCCCGGATCCATCAGCGCGACTTCGGCCGTCACCTGCGACTGCGGCTGCGCGAGGGCTCGATCCAGCGTGAGTCCGCGACTCCCCAACGCGACCATCGAGGTATCCGAGACGTACGCCGCGGCCGAAGACGAGATCGCGACCGGCGATGAGTGTGCCGACGCGATATCGAATTGGAAGACGCTGGTTACGGAGCCGCCCGGCGCCAGGCCCGGCAAAGATAAACGACGCGCCCCTGGGAGCCCATGCGAGAACGTTGATGGGTCCCGGAACATTGATCGGCGCGCAGCGCTCGCGGTCGAGATCCAGGATCACCGGCGGCGCGGCCCCCTCTCCCTGTCCGACGGCATAGGAGCCGTTGGGACTCCAGGAGAGCGGCGAGAGCGCACACTTGAACGTCACACGCGCGGGAGCACGCCGGGTCTTCACCGGTATCAAATAGAGCTCGAAAGCCGCATCGGCCCGGGCCGGAGGATCGGTGTCGGACTGCGGCGCTTGCGCGCCCTTGCGCGAAGGAGGTTCGTTGACCGCGAGCGCGATGGTGTCGGCGGTTTGCCATCCCATGCTCAGCGTATCGAAGCCGCGGTCGATCGTCGCGAGGCTGGATTTCTGGCGCGTGGCTATATCGAAGCGGACTACCTCAATCCGCCTTCCACCGGAGCGCGCCAGCGCGACCGCAAGCGCGGAGCCGTCGGGATTCGGCGCGATGTCCGACAGCACGGCGTCGGGCGTATCCGTTGCCAGCACGACCGGCTGTTGCGGGCCGATCCCGAAATCCACCAGCGTGGTGCGCCCGTGCAATGAGCCGATCACGGCGACATCTCGGCCCTGGTTGAGCCACATCGGGGGATGATAGGCGAGCGGCTCGAACCCGGGCGGTTGGACCGATCGGGCCACCACCGGCACGCCGGCCGCGATAGTCAGGATACCGCCGGTCTGCAGTGGCTGAGATCCCTGCGGCGGGAGCTTGGGGCTCCTTGCGGCACACCCGGCCAGCGCGAGCGCCGCAACCAGGCCGAGCGATGCGCACACAGACCTGCTCATATGAAAAGGCTAATGTAGATCGGGCGGTGGAATAAAGTGGCCCGGAGCCTCCGAATGAAGTTTAATCCAGAGAGTTTTCCGCTTCGTGCGAGGTCAAATTGAGACGCCAACTTCGGCTTGCGATCGTAGTCGCGGTCCTGACCGCGCTTGGCTTGTTCGCCATCAGGCACGGTGCGTGGGTGGCTGGAATCATTGCGCTTGCGGCCGGGTTGGCGTTGGTCGCCGCGTTCCTGGCCTTCGCATTCTTTCCCGCCCGGATTCCGCGCGATTCGGTGCTGATGATTCGTCTGAGCGGCCGGATGCGGGAGCATTCGATCCGCTCGCCGCTCGATCAGTTGATGGGGCGCGGCTTTCCGAGCTTGCACCAGCTTCGCCGCGCACTCGAGGCGGCCAGAAGCGACGCCTCAGTCAGCACGGCGATCGTCGAGATTACCGGTCTGGAAATCGGTCTGGCGACCGCCTGCGAGATTCACGACCTGTTGAGTTCGCTCAGAACCGCCGGCAAGCGCGTGGTGGCGATCCTGGCCGGCGACAACGCCACGGTGCGTGAGTACCTGGCGGCGAGCGGCGCCGGCGAGGTCGTGGCAAATCCCGACCTCGGCATGATGATGCTCGGAGTCGCGGCCGGCAGCTTTTTTCTCAAGGGCGCGCTGGCGAAGATGCACATCCAGGCTCAGACGCTCCAGTACAAGGAATACAAAGGCGCGGCCGAGATGTTCAATCGCGACGCGATGTCGCCCGCGCTGCGCGAGAGCCTGGAGGCGATCGTTGCCGACTGGCAGGTGACGCTGGCCGGCAAAGTCGCCGCCGCCCGAAAGATCGATCCCGAGCGAGCGCGCCGCCTGCTCGGCGAAGGCTTCATCAGCGCCGAGACCGCGCGCGAAGCCGGATTGATCGATCGCGCCGGCTGACGCGGAGGATCTCGAGGCGGAGCTTGATCCCGAGGGGCGCGCCAAGCGGTTCGTCGGCCTCGCGCGCTACCTGCGCCGCGTCGCCTATTCGCGGCGTCCCGCCAAAGCCCGTATCGCGCTGATCCATGCTCTGGGCCCGGTCGTGGCCGGCGATCTCCCGTTCGCCGGAGAATATTTGAGCGGCCAGGCGGTCGCGGCCGAGATCAACCGCGTCGCGCGCGACCGCAGGGTCCGCGCGATCGTGCTCCGCGTCAACTCGCCGGGCGGTTCGGCGGTCGGCTCCGATCTGGTCTGGCGCGCGACGCTGGAGGCGCGCAGGCGCGGCAAGCCGCTGGTGGTCTCGATGGGCGACGTGGCCGGATCGGGCGGCTACTATGTCGCGATGGCTGCCGATGCGATCGTCGCCGAGCCCGCCACCGTAACCGGATCGATCGGCGTGGTCTATTCCAAACTCAACCTGGGCGGCTTGCTCGCGGAACTTGGGATTCGGGTCGATTACGCCAAGAGCGACTCTATCAGCGATGCGCTCTCGGCTTCGCGCGCGCTGACCGAAGCGGAGCTGGCACACTCGACAAGATGGTCGGTGAGCTATACGCGACCTTTACAAAAAAAGTCGCCGACGGGCGCAAGCTCAGCCCCGAACGCACTGAGGAAGTGGCGCGCGGGCGGGTATGGACCGGCACGGCGGCCAGAGAGAGAGGGCTGGTTGACGAACTCGGCGGGCTCGGGCGGGCGATTCAGATCGCGCGGGAAAAGGCCGGACTCAGATCGAATCAGGCGCACGAGTTGGTGACGTTCCCCGAATCGACGCTGCTGTCGGGGCTGCGGCTCGTCCTGATGCCCGCGCAGATGCCGCTCGGGATGACGCTGGCCGCCAAGGCGATGGAGATTCCGGCCGACTGGGCGCCTGCGATGCTGGCGTTGCTCAGCGAAGCGCGCGCGCTGATGCTGTGTCCGTTGTTCTGAGGCCTCGCCGCAGCCCCGCGCATCCGCGGCCTTCTCCTAACGCCGCTTGCAGAGCGCCATTCGAGGGCCGATTCTATGCCGACATTCGCCGTCCGTAAAACGGCGAGTCCGACCTGCGATCTGGATCATCGTATCGCGATCGCTTGCCCATCTGTTCCCTCTCTCGGTGGCCGGGAGGGGGTGAGGGTGAGGGTCATACAGGAAGTAGTAGACGAATGAGACTCTGTCGGGACCCTCACCCGCGCCGCGCGGAAAAATAGCAAGGAATTGATTTCCGACCGCGCGGCTTGCCCTCTCATGCGCCGGGGGCGACCGCGGCAACGCGGGCGAAGGAAGAAGGACCCTCGCTGTGCACGCTTGAGCAGCGATTCATTTGCGAGCTCCGAAGCCCAAGGGAGCCACCCGAAGCGATAAGCGAAACGAATCGGGTTCCCCTCTCCAGAAGGGAGAGGGGCCAGGGAGAGGTTTATTGCGCCAGCTCCTCGCGAATCGAGTACATCTTCTGGCGCGCTTCGCTGATGTACGAATCGAGGTACTTGCGATGATTGGCGAAGATTCCCGTAGGCGAGCCGTCCAGGACGATAAATGGCTTCATCATCGCGGCCTTGCCGAGCGGCTCGATAGTCTCGTCGAAGAGTTGTGCCAGCACCGGCTTGGTAGTCAGCGCCTGGTGATATTCACGCTTTACGGCCTGCATCATGTAGTACTGGACATGCGCATAGCCTTGCGCGTGGTAGAAGTAGTCATCGGTGTCCCACGGATAGATCGGGCTGCCGTCGTCCTTTTTGGTGCGATAGAGGTTCGCGTGCGCGTCGCCGAGCATGTCGCCCCACGACTGGAACAGCCGCGTCAGCTCCACGTTTCGCTGATTGAGCTCGCGCGAAGTTTGGGGCGTGGCGTGCAGTCCGGCGATGTACAGGCGCAGATGCTTGACGCCGTCGTTGTATCTGGTCTCGGCCGCCGGAAACATCCATCGAGTCGCGTCGTTGCGGAAGTCGGTGTCCGCGATCACCAGATTGGGATCGTACTCATTGGATGAAATCTTGGTCAGATGATCCTTGAACACTCGCAGGGTCTCGCGCACGGCCAGGATTATTCCGAGCTGGCGGTTGGCGTTGTTGTCCGCCATCACGTGAGGTCCCCAAAGGTAGAAATCGTTGGGGCGCCATCCGAAGCCGTCGTGCAGCTCGTGATCCATGATCGCGGCGAGCGTCGCAGCGTAAATCTCTCCGGGCACGAACGGCTGATTGGGCGGAAATTCCGCCGCGATGTCGAAGTTCAAATGATTGTGGCGCTTCTGGCCGAAATGGAGGCCCAGATTGATCGCCAGCAGCGCCGCGAGCGCGACTCCGAGCCATATGCCGATGCGTTTCATGTCGTTCGCCATTGTGGCTGAGTGAGTGAAACGAAGTAAACGCAGCCGCGCGGCTGCGCTTGCGCGTTCAGAAGCGATCGGAGGTCCAAAAGACCGAACCAGGGTTGCGGACCGCGGCCATCACTTTGCCGGCGGCCGCGGCAGGCGGCAGATCGAAGCGGCGTCCGAGACGCTCCGCCGAGATGACCCGCCACATGTAGTAGTTGTCGTCGTGATGAAGCACCGCGCATCCGGCGGCGGCGAGCGCGCTCTCCATGCTCCGGATCGTGAGCGCTGTGAGTCACCGGCACGGCTGATTCGTAGCTGCGTCCTTCGGGGTCGGAGCCGCTCCTTTCCAGAAAGTAGGGCTTCGGAAGTTTCTCTACGGCGTTCGCGATATGGCCGAACGTGGCGAGCATCGCCGGCGCGCTGGCGGGGCGATATCCGTACTCCATGATCATCGGAAAGCCATAGAACCTGATCGCGCGAGCGTAGGCGGCAATCCGTCCGTCGTGCGGGCGGCAGACCACGAAATATTCGCCCGGATTTCCCGCGTAGATCAGATTGCCGCGCCAGTAGCTTTCGCTGCGTACGACCGTTGAGTCGAAGCGCCCGCTGTACGCGGCATAAATGGAGGATACTTCGGCCAGATCGCGCACCGGATCGAAGGATTCGATCGCGAAATCGCCGCCGGCCGGGAGTTGCGCGGCACTCGGCAGGACGCTGAAAATCCGGGTCGCGCTGCCCCAGCCGAAGCTGCGGTAAAATTCGAGCCGCTCGGCAAACAACAGCGAGAGCTCGAATCCCTCGCGTTCCATCGTCTCGACGGACAGCCGCATCAGGGCCGCCGCGAGGCCTCGCTTGCGGTAGTCGGCCAGCGTGTAGACCGAGCCGATACCGCCCGTCGCGACGGCTTGCCCGCCGAGGTTCAGCTTGCGATCGAAGATTTGAACGGTTGACACGATCCGCCCGGCGTCGAGCGCGACCAGACACAACTCGTCGCGGAAGGCCGGGTCGTTCAGATTATAGCGCGCGAAGAAATCGCGGTTGTCAAACCAGTGCGCGAGGAGATCGAGGACCTCGTCGCGCTCGCTAGGGCGCGCCTGACGGAACTCCATCTTCAGCGAATATCATACGTGAACTGCTGCGGATGCCCGGCACGCACGATAGAAATCCCCACCGAGTTCTGGTCGCGAAGCGAGTTCAGCAGCTCCAGCGCCTGGCTCGGATTGGTCAACGGCTGGCCGTTGATCGCGTTGACCACGTCGCCGTCTTTGAGGCCCATCTCCTGGAAGATCGAGTCCGGCTGAATCTCGGACAGCTTGAATCCCTTGTCCTGCGCGTCAGGTAACGCGCGCATCTGGGTCAGGAGCGGCATCATGTTCGACAGGCTGCTTTGCACGTCCGAGCGCGGCACCACGAAGTGATTTCCGCGCCGGCGGCGGATGCGCGGCAAGGGCGGCCGCTCTCTCGGCATCACGGCTAATCCAGGCGGTACCCCCATGTCGGCATCAGGCGAATCGGGCGTCGGATTCGCGGGAATCTCCAGCGCGATGCGCTTGCCCTGAACCTCCACGAAGACCCGCGACTTTTCGACCGTCACCAGCTTGCCGGCGTCGGGTATGTCGTCATCGAGACGGTAGAGCGACTGCTGGTTGGTGCGCTCGTCCATGATAATCGCCCAAGGTTTGTCCTTGGTCTGGAGTGAAGTGCCAAGCAGCCTCAGATGCAGGTCGATCGGCGGCGGCTCCGCGGGCGGCTGCGCGACCTGGGGCGGTTCGAAGATGTTGCGAGTGACGATCTCATCGTAATGGTCCCGGTTGTAGGTCTTTACCGGAGCCAGTGCGACCGGGGCAGCAGCCGGTGCAACCCGGACTGCGCCGGACAGACGGCCGGCGATGATGTCGTTGACCGACAGCGCCGCCAGGTACGCGATTGCCGCGATCAGCAGTACATTGAGCGCTGTCACATAGCGTTCTGACAGATTGAATCCCATCGGTTTACTTACGCTCGCGCCACTTGGGCTCCGGCCTGGCTAACCCCAAGCCTTGGCTTCGTACGAGCATCCCTCGACCAGCCGGTGCAGGTCATAATTCCAGCGGCCCTTCCATCGCTCGATCGTGAGGCTCGCCGAACTGTGCCCGCTTCGAACCAGGTCAACCAACCGGGCCAGATAGATGGTCTCATCCTCGCCGCGCTGGTTCAACGCCCTTTGCCGCGAAAGGCCCGCCGTCGCGATACTGAGCAAATCAAGTGCCAAGTCCTTGAACGTGGCACGGCCGGCGCGCGCTTCGAGGCCGGCCTTATGGGCTGCGGCGGTCAGCTCCAGACGTTCCTCGAAGCCCCATCGCTTGACAAGGTCCCACGCGCCCTCAAGACAGTCGTCATCGTACAGGATGCCCTTGAAGAGGGCTGGCAACGCCAGCATCAGGGCGGGTGGTTGGCTGTCGGCGGTTCGCACTTCTATGTAGGTCTTCAGGCGGACCTCGGTGAAGATAGTGGTCAGATGGTTGGACCAGTCCTCTTCGGTCGCGCGATAGCGGCCAAAGCCGCGCTCCATGTATTGGCGGAAGGTGATACCGGGCGCGCGGGTCAGATCGATGTACTGGTGGTCGCGGATCAGAAAGTACATCGGCACTTCGAGCGCGTACTTGGCGTAGTCGTCGAAGCCCGCGTCGGAGTCGAAGGCGAACTTCAGCATGCCGCATCGATCGTGGTCGGTGTCGCTCCAGATATGGCCCCTGAAGCTGTGGTATCCGTTGAGACCGCCGTCGCTCAACGGCGAATTGGCGAACATCGCGTACACCAGCGGCACGATGCCCATGCTGACGCGCAGTTTGCGCATCGCGTCGGCCTCGTCGCTGTAGTCGAGGTTGGATTGCACGCCGGCGGTCTGCTTCATCATGCGCTGGCCGAGCCGCCCCTTGCGCGCCATGTACGGGATACATGATTCTGGTAGCGGGCCTTTGGGAGCAGCTCGATCTCGTCGATCGGCTGACCGGCTGCATCCCAAGGCCAAGCAGGGTCACGCGCCAAGCTCATGGCCGACCTCGATCAACTGCTCGATGTGCTGGGTGAACTCGCGATGCGCGCAATGGATGGTCTCGCATTGCTCGCCGGACAGCTCGATCTGCCCGCCGGGCTCGATCGTTATCGCGGCGCGCTCGCCTTTGAGCGCGATGATACGGCCGTGCTCCTCGTCGGGCTGCCATCCGAAGCGCTCGGCAAGCCGCCGCAGGATCTGCTCGACGCCGCCAGGACCGGAGAAGGGCAGGGCGCGGCCGTCGCGAGCCGAGACCGCGACTTTCTCATACTCGGTGCCGACCCGCCATTCCTTGCGCGGCTTGGCGCCGCCTCGGATATGCCGGATCAGGTCCTCTTTGCTCTCAACCGGATCGCTCATCATAACGATGCGCGCGTCAAAGCCCCGTTTCAGCCGGACGCGCGCCTATCATGGCTACGCCACTGGCGCGAGACAAGTCTCTTTCAAGCAGTGGGCGGTTTTGGAGTCGGATGGCCGGCAGGACGCCTGGCCACTACCCTGAATGAAGCTCCTACCCTCTTTCAGGCACCGGCTCCGCTGGCGAGAGTGCCCGCGTACCGGGGCGATTATAGCCCGATCGGGTCGGCCTACGAATCGCCCCTGGTCTATGGTTGAATCGTCCTATGGTTGAACCGCGTTCGATCTTTGGTTTCATCATCCTGTAACACGGAGGCAATGCAGCGGATGGCGGATACGGTCCTCGCGATCGACCAGGGCACCACGGGTACCACGGTCTTCGTACTCGACCAGGCGGGGCGGATTCGGGGCCGCGCCTACGGCGAGATTCGCCAATACTATCCCCGCGCGGGATGGGTCGAGCACGATCCGGAGGAAATCTATCGATCGGTCGTCCGGCTGAGCAAAAGGCGCTCACCGCGGCGAAGCGGCGGGCCCGCGACGTGAGAGCGATCGGAATAACCAATCAGCGCGAGACCTTCGTGGTATGGGATCGCAAGACCGGCCGCCCGGTCGATCGCGCGATCGTATGGCAATGCCGCCGCAGCGCTGAAATCTGCGCCCAGTTGCGGGATCGTGAAGCTGAAGTCACGCAACGCACCGGCCTGCTGCTCGACCCGTATTTTTCGGGCACCAAGCTCAAGTGGATGCTTGACCAGCGGCCGAGCCTGCGGGTGCGCGGGGCGCGCGGCGAGCTCTGCTTCGGCACAATCGAAACCTGGCTGCATCTACAAACTGTCGCGCGGGGTCAGCTTCGTGACCGATTACACCAACGCGTCGCGCACGATGCTCTTCAACCTCGAGCGCCTGGCGTGGGACGCCGCGATGCTCGAGATGCTCGGCGTGCCGGCCGAGATGCTGCCCCGGCCGGTAAGCTCGCGCGGACCTCTGGCCGAAGCGGCGGCCGGGACGATCGGCGACCGGCCGATACCGATCGGTGCGGCGATCGGCGATCAACAGTCGGCGCTCTACGGACAGGGAGCCGTCGAGCCGGGGCAGGCCAAGTCCACTTACGGCACCGGGGCATTCCTGCTGATGAACACCGGGACGTTGCCGATCCGATCGCGAAACCGCCTGCTGACGACTATCGCGCTCGGCGCGCATGGCGTGCCGGCCTATGCGCTGGAGGGTTCGGTCTTTATCGCGGGTGCGGCGGTGCAGTGGCTTCGCGACGGGATGCGGTTGATCGACGACGCTTCGCAAACTCTGGCGATGGCGCGCAAGAGCAAGGCCCGCGATCAGCCTTACGTGGTGCCCGCTTTCGTCGGGCTCGGTGCACCCTACTGGGATAGCGGCGCGCGCGGCGCGATAATCGGGATCACGCGCGGCACCACGCGCGAGGACGTGGTACGCGCGACCCTGGACAGTATCGCTTATCAGGTGCTCGAAGTGCTGCTCGCGATGGAGGCCGACACCGGCGCGCGAATGAAGGAGCTTCGCGTCGATGGCGGCGCGTCGGCAAATGACTACCTGATGCAATTCCAGGCCGATTTGCTGGCTATCCCGGTCAGACGGCCGAAAATCGCCGAGACCACCGCACTCGGCGCGGCGATGCTGGCCGGGTTGGCGACCGGCCTGTGGCAATCGGAAGACAGCCTCGACCCCTTGCGCAAGATCGATCGGGTCTTCAAGCCCGGGATGCGCGCGGAAGTCCGCGGCAGGCTGATCGACGGATGGCGCGACGCGGTCCGGCGCGTGCTCACTCGATGAAATTCAGGAGCCCGATAAAAGTCAGGAGAATGTCATTTGAACCAGGACTCACGGCCCAAGGTATTCCCGATCTTTCCCGAGCAGTACGCTGAGACGGCTGCGGCGCTTGGCCGTGCCTTTATCAACGACCCTGCGACGTGGGCAGTTCTGCCCGATGTAAACCAACCTGCGGAGCGTGCCAAACGAATCGCTCAACTCTTCTCGGTCGCGATGGCTATCAATCGGCGTC
The DNA here is from genome assembly GCA_963793115.1 of uncultured delta proteobacterium. Classification (GTDB taxonomy): domain Bacteria; phylum Desulfobacterota; class Binatia; order Binatales; family Binataceae; genus CAVVMA01. Next base: position 8,587 of record CAWBYV010000026.1, on the reverse strand, counting down.
TGGGCCATCCCACATTCGGAATCGTGGAAAAAGACACGGTCGTTGCCGCGGCCGTGATCGAGGGACCATCGGCTCCCTCGATGAGCGAGACGATACTGACCGGGCTCCGAGAAGCGCCTCGGATGGTGTCGGCGGTGGGACTGGGCGCGATGAGGCGTGCTCTGCAGCTGACCGGCACGCTTTTGCGCAATCGCCCCAGGGAGCCTCACATCTATCTGAACCTGCTCGGGGTGGACCCGGACTATCAGCGGCGGCATTTCGGAATCGCCTTGCTGGACCATCTGCGCGAGTTGGCCGCCGAGCGCAGCAGCATTGCGGGCGTCTACCTGGAAACCGCGACCGAGGCCAACGTTCCTTACTACACGAGGGCGGGTTACGAAGTGCTCGGCCAGATTTTCCCGCTCGGCGTCAGAATGTGGCGGATGATGCAGCCGCGGCGCAAATAGAGCCGCGCTGGACCGCTCACGCCTGCGTGCCGGTTTGCTCGAGCGGCTTGATAGTCGTCACGCGCAATCCGCTGGAGGTCCATCCGACGTCGAATCCGACCCGGTCGCCCTCCTTCAGCAATTCTATCCCCGGCATCCTGCCGCCGATTCCCGCACCCACTACCGCGACGAACGGGAACTCAAACGATACGTCGCGGCCGCGATTCGAGCGCACCATGCCGCGGCCGCGCGCGCGGTCGAGCCGCACGATTATTCCCTGATAGAAATTGCCCGGAAAGCGCTCGCTGTCGAAATCGTCAACCACATTCTATCGCTATCACGGCTGGGCAGGCGCAGAAAGGCGCCGTGAACAACGGGGGCGCTATGCTACAATCACGTCGGCGAGCGGCCACGATGGACGCCAGTGCGCAAACCGAAATCCTCGAGCGTGATTCAGTGCTTGCCGAAATAGTGCGCCGGCTGGTGCAGGCTTACCAGCCGCGCCGGGTCTACCTATTCGGCTCCAAGGCGCGCGGCGACGCGGGACCGGACAGCGACTACGACCTACTGATCGTGGTGCCGAATGACGCGCCGGCCGATCGGCGGAAGAACCTTCCGGCTCACAAGAGCCTGTGGGAGATGGGGACGGCTGCAGACGTTCTGGTTTGCACCGAGCAATATTTTGACTCGCGGCAGAGCGTCGTCAATTCCATTCCCGCCGCCGTCATGAGCGAAGGAAAGTCGCTCTATGCCGCATGATCCGGCGCTGCTCGCCGAGACGCGCGCGTGGCTTGTGAAGTCAAATCAGGGCCTGAAGGCCGCTGAGCTTTTGCTCCATGCGGATCCTGCTCTCAAACCCATAGCCGCACACCATGCCCAACAGGCTGCAGAGAAGTCTCTGAAGGCCTTCCTCGAATCGTCGCCCGACGAAGCTAAAGAGGCCCTACGCCTCGCGGGCGAACTCTTCGATGCCATACTGGCGCGTCTGCCCTCGGAGGTGAGGCCGTAGACTCACAGCGGGACGCTGGTGCGGAACAGGATGAAGCGGCCCAGCAGCTCGCCGACCAGCACCGACATCACCGCGATATAGAGCAGTCCCGTCGCCGCCATCGTTTGGGGAATCTTGAGCGTCTGCCAGCACATCCAAACCAGCACGATCGAAGCCGCCTGCCCGACCAGAAGACGAAAGATCAGAATCGTCAGGTCTGACGAAGCCAGCTCGCGCACCGCCGATGCGCCGCTGCCGCCGAAAAGCGCGAGCGCGCCCATCGCGAGGCCGAGCACCACCAAGTCGCCGACCAGCGCGGCGCCCAGCACGCGCACCAGCGAGCGCAGGTAATCTATCGGCAGATTCGGATCGATCAGATACCAATGGCCGAACATCATCGCGCCGCTGGCGAACCCCAGCACCATCGAGGAGAGCACCGCGGTCATGCCATAGGCGACCGACCCGATAACGCCGAAGGCCGCCGGCTTGAGCATCAGTGCGTTGGCCAGCACTGCGGCGAGGCCGATCGCGAGAGCGAAAGTGTAAGCCCGCGCCCGCACCAGGCCGTTGTCGGTCCAGAGCGTAAAGAGGTACAGGCCGAGCACGACGCAGAACAGCATCCATAGCCCGCTCAGCACCCATAGCGACGATGCTGCCGGCGAGCCCGGATGGTCGCCCCGATGGGCGAGAAACGCCAGGCCAATCGCATTGATGAGGCCCGCGGCCAGGTAGACCGCGCCGCTCGACTTGTAGAAGCCCCTTTCGATCTTGAAGAACGGCGGTATCGCGAGCGCGAGCGTCCCGCCGAATGCCAGCTCTCCGAACACCATCAGGAAGCAGACCCCGAATCTGGTCACGAAGCGATCCTAGCAGCAACCGGGTTGAGAAACTTCCTTCATCCGGCAAAACGCGCTTCCCTCAGCGGCCGCGATCGGAGCGAAGCCGGCTTGAATCGTTTAGACTTAACAGGCGGGTGCGCTATAATCGGAAGTGAATTTCGATTCGTGAGGCTAGCCATGCGATCATCGCAAGTATCGAAGTTGGTTGCACTTTTTCTTTCCGTGAGTCTCTCGGCCTGCGCCGCGGTTCAAGCGCAGCGCCAGGCCAACGAGGTCAAGCAGCAGCAGTTCGCGCAGCACATGGATATCGCGCATATCTCTGTCACGCCTGGCGACGCTCAGGCGGGCAAGCCCTACACGGTGTTGGGGATCCTGACGTACACCGAAAAGATCAATCCCGAAAACGTCGCCGACGCCATCGACGCTCACCGGATGAACGAGAAGCTGAAGGCCATGGCGAACACCAAGTACCCGGATTCGGTTGACGAGGTTATCAAGGCGCACAGCGACGTATCGGACGACGGCACGCTGATGACCGTGACCGCCGAAGCGATTCAGTTCGAATCCTCGGTCGATCGCGAAGCGCTGCATCACATGAACGAAGGTATGGTCGCCTCTCCGAACGGCGACTGATTCGGCGGTCCCGGATGCAACTTGGCTGGCGGCGCGAGTCGTGCCGCGAGCCTGCATCCGGTCTGGATGATTGGCTATTCGGGTTGAGCGAGCATCCGGTCCAGCTCGCCTGATTTGTCGAAGGCACGCAACTCGTCGTATCCGCCGACGAGTTGGCCGTTGATGAAGACTTCTGGCACGGTGCGCCGGCCGCCCGCGAGTTCGGTCATTTTCTCGCGCAGCTCGTCGTCGTCGGTAACGTCGATCTCCTCAAATTGCACGCCCTTGTTCCGAAGCAAGGCCTTGACGCGCACGCAGAACGGGCAAGAACTGGTCGTGTAGAGCTCGACTTTCGCCACGGCAATTCCCTTTTCTCAATTTCCCTTTTGTATTGTTGCGTGCGACGCGCCGGTTGTCCAAGCCTTCACCGCTTGCGGCGCGACGCCACCGCCGAGGCGCGCGAGGCCCGGGTCCCGTTGGGATAGGTAACCAATCCCTCGCGATAGCGCAGGATCTCCATCCCGGAGAGCAACTCCATCAGCTCGTACCGGCCGAGCAGAAAGCGCGGCTCGCGCGGATGGCCGAGCGCGGCCTGGCCGACCATGAAGGTGTCCACCAGCAGAATTCCGCCGGCCTTGAGCGCCGTCTTGAAAGGCTCAAACAATTCGCGCTCGAGAAAGTTGACGTTCACGATCAGGTCGTAGCGGTTTTCGCCGAACGCAAAGCTGGTCGCGTCTGCGACTACCGGCCAGACTGCCAGTCCCTGCGGGCGCGCCGAATGGGTGAGCGTGCGCAGGCCGGCCTCAGAGTAGTCGAGCGCGACGACCTTCATTCCGGCCCGCGCCAGCACAAGGCTGTTGCGTCCGCTCCCGGCCGCTACATCCAACGCCAGGCCGCGCGGCAAAAGCGGCAGCATCTCGAGCAGGAACGGCTCGGGCTCGCCCGGAACGTGGCGTTCGCGATGGCGCTCATCCCAGCGCGCGCGTTCGGCCGTGGTCATAACGCACGCGCCAGCGTGAAGACGTCAACCGCGCGCGCGCCCGCCGCCAACAGGGTGCGGGCGCATTCGTCGGCCGTCGCCCCGGTGGTCATCACATCGTCAACCAGCAGCACCCGTCGGCCGGTGAAGGCGCCGGAACGCTTGACGGCGAAGGCGCGGCGCACGTTGCGGCGCCGTGTTTCCAGGTCTTGCGCGGTCTGGGGAGCGGTCGATTTGGTCCGTATCAGGTTGGTCATATCGAGGCGGCAATCGAGCCGCCGGGCGACCGCGACCGCGAGCAGAGCGGCCTGGTTGAATCCGCGCCATCTGAGCCGCGCCCGATGGAGCGGGACGGGAATCACCAGATCATAGTCTGCGCCTGGTAACGGCCACTGCGGGCCGATACACTCCGCGAGCGCGCGCCCCAACGACTGGTCGAGACCGTACTTGTGGCGACGCACCATCGAGGCGAGCGTGCCGCCTTCATCTTCCGCGCTCGCGCGATAACGCGCGGCGGCGCGAGCGATGCCGAATCGCGGCGGCGATTGGGCGCATCGCGCGCAGATGCCGCCGCGATCGCTGTCGCGTTCATCGAACGGCATCCCGCACCTCTCGCACAGCGGCTCGACGAGCCGCTCGATTCGCGCCAGGCACGGCTCGCATACCCGCCGGGCGGCTTCGATCGGCATTCGCGCCTCGCAGGCGGCGCATCGCGGCGGATAGAGAAAGTTGACCAGGTATAGAAGCATCAGCCCTTACTATCGTCATACGAAGTCCGCGGCTGCGCAACATTACCGCGGCGTGCCCGGCGAAGAGCCCTTCACTCGCGCGCCGAATCCTGTGCTATATACGGCTTTGAAATCCAATCTCTCGCCGGGACTACGACATGGACGCTCCGCTCAAGGGAATTCGGGTCATCGATTGGACTATCTGGCAGCAGGGTCCGGTTGCCAGCGTGATGCTGGCGGATTTGGGCGCCGCGGTAATCAAGATCGAGGAGCGCGAGAGCGGCGACCCGGGGCGATGGATTCTGGCGGTGGCCGGCGGCTCGACCTACAAGGCCGCACGCAATTTCTACTTCGAGGCCAACAACCGCCACAAGCAGAGCCTCGCGCTCGACCTGAAGAAGCCGCAAGCACGCGAGATCATCTACAAGCTGGCGGCCAAGAGCGACGTGTTCGTGCAGAACTTCCGCCAGGGTGTCGCCGCGCGGCTCGGGCTCGACTACCAGTCGCTCAGCGCGCACAATCCGCGCCTCATCTATGCGAGCGCGTCGGGCTACGGCCCCAAGGGACCCGAGAGCGGCGATCCTTCCTTCGACTACCTGGGACAGGGCCGCTCCGGAATCATGAACGCGATCGGCGGACCCGACCAGCCGCCGACCTACATCACCGGCGGGATCGCCGATCAGTGCGGCGCGATCATGGTCGCTTTCGGCGTAATTACCGCGTTGCTGGCCCGCGAGCGCTACGGTGTCGGCCAGGAAATCGACGCCTCCCATCTGGGTTCGATGGTGATGCTGCAAGGACTCAACGTCGCCTCGCGCGCGATGATGGGATGGGAGATACCGCGCGTGGCGCGCGAGGCGGCGTTCAACCCGCTGTGGAACCATTACCAATGCGGCGACGGCAAGTGGCTGTGTCTCTCGATGCTGCAATCGGATCGCTACTGGAAGGACTTGTGCCTCGCGCTCGGTCTCGGCGAGTTGGTGGAGGATCCGCGCTTCAAGGCGCTTCTCGTGCGCGGCCAGAACGCGCGGGCGTTGATCGAAATCCTCGACCGCACCTTCGCCGCCAAGCCGCGCGCGGAATGGCTCCGGATTCTCAAAGCCGGCGGCGACTTTATTTTCGGGATCGTCAATTCGGTCGCCGATTTGCCCAACGACCCGCAGGTAATCGCCAATGAGTATATCGTCGACTACGAACATCCGGCGCTGGGCATGACCAAGGTGGTCGGCATGCCGATCATCTTCGGCAAGACACCGGGAAATCCGCGCGGCGCAGCGCCCGAGCTTGGGGAACATACCGAACTGATACTGACCGGGGAACTGGGCTATAGTTGGGACGAGGTCGCCCGCTTGCGCGAATCGGGTGTAATCTAGGCCGATATTCGGGACGCAGGAGCAGTTGCGTGGAAGTCGCTCGCGGAACGCTGGAAGACCGGGAAGAGATTCGCGATCTCTATACGCTGTATGCGATTACGCTCGACCACGGACGTTACGATGAGTGGATCGATTGCTTCACCGAAGACGGAACCTTCGAGAGTCAGCGCTTCGGAAAATACGCCGGGCGCGAGGGCCTCTGCAAGTTCGTCAAGATCTACAAAGAGTCGCTCGTCGGTGCACAGGCGCGTCACGTAATCACCGGCGTATATTTCAAGATTCAGGGCGATCGCGCGGCGGGCAGTTGCTATCTCACATACTATCAGTCCAGGAGCGGCAAGACGGCGCTCGCCGCCGTCGGCCACTACGAGGACGAGTTGCGCAAAGTCGGGGGCCGCTGGCGCTTCTCCAGCCGCCGCGTCTCGGTCGACGGCCGCGCGTAGACGCCTGGGCCGCGAGGTTCGCGAACGTCAATCCTCGCTCGCCTGCGCATTCAGAATTACAAGTCTTCGTAGCGCCGGCCGGAGCCTGCCCTGAGGCCGCTCGAAGGGTGCCGGTGCCCGCTCAGCCTCGGGCCGCTCAGAACTGCGAGTACCAGCGCCCCTGATGCGGGCTCACCGGCTCGAAGTTGACGTTGAAGTAATGCAGCAGCATCCCCTGCGCATGGCGCAGAGCGAGCTTCGCGACTTCGAGGTTCGCGTCGGCATTGACCTCGTTGCCGAGCGCCGCCACCAGCAGCTCCTGGTACTGGAGCAGGTCGTGAGTGGTCGCCACCCCGACCCCGAAGCGTTCCTCCTCCGCACGCAGCGATTCGCGTGCGTAGTCCGACGCGATCTTGTCGGCCTGTGCGGTCCTGATATCGCCGCTGACCGTGCTCAACTGGTTCTCCACGTCGAGGACTATTTGGGAAATCAGCGCGCGGTACTGCAAGCGCTGCTGCTCGTACTGGATTTTGGCCTGCGCGAGCGCGGCCTTGGCCGCGTCGTTAGTGAGCGGGCGCTCGAAGCTGAGCGCCACGGCGTAGTCGTAGAACCCAAATGACCACATGCTATTGAGCGCGCCCGCGTAGCCGGCCGCGTACGGGAGCTTTATTCCGGGCGTGAACGGGGGAACCGTGCAGTTCGGCGCTACCGTGGTCAGGCCGGGAAGAAGCTCGGAGCACTCGGTGTTGCCGGCGCTCGCGGTAAGGCCGATCTGCCCGCCGAAGTTGAGTTGCGGCAGGGTCTGATTCTCGGCGAATTTCACCTGCAACAGAAGGCTGCGGATAAGCTGCCGCATCGAGGCCAGCTCCGGCCGGTATTCCATCGCATACTCGAGCGATTGCTCTTCGTCGGACCTGATATCGCCTGCCCCGGTGGGTTTGTCGGCAGGCTCGATCTGTTCGGGCAGGAAGACGTGCGACGGATTGAGCATCAGGTCCTGGCGCAAAGTCATGCGCGCGACCGACAGCGCGTTCTCGGCCTGGTATACGCCCGCCGCGTTGCTCGCCTCGGCGGACTGGGCTTCCTGAACGTCAAGTGGCGCCAGCGTGCCGACCGTCAGGCTGATCTCGTTCTGCCGCACAAGGTCGGCGGCCAGCTTGTAGGCCTCGCGCGCGACGTCGAGGTTCTCCTCGGCGCGGACCACGTTCCAGTAATCGCTTCCGACCTGGAGGATGAAGTCGTTGAGGTTCTGCTCGTAGTTGAATTGCGCGGATTCCTGGTTGGCCTCCGCCATCCGCACGCTGATGGTCGCGAAGTTCAGCCCGAAGTTTCGCAGCAGCGGCTGCGACAGCGATAGCGCCAGCGAAGGATTATACGAGGGATTTACCGATGCAAACGCCGAGTTGGTAAAGATGCGGTTGTTGTCGAAGCTAAGACCCAGCGTGCCGTTGGTGGACGACAACAATTTGTTGGCGGCAAAATTCCAGTCGTATTCCTTGGTGGCGTAGGCAGTGGCTCCGCCGGTCTGGAGTATCGAAGTCGATGGAGTCACCGTTTTTTCCTCGTCGAGTCTGGAAGTCAGATCGGGATCGAAGGCCGCCTCGCTCTGGCGGACGCTCTCGAGCGAGAGCAGAGGGTTCAACTGCGCGGACTGGATATTCGGATTGTTGCGCAGCGCGAGATAGATCGCTTCCTTCAGGCTCACGGTCCGGGCACTTCGATCGCCGGTTGCGATGTAGCCCTCGGAAATCACGCTCTCCGGAGGCATCTCCTGGGTCGGCGACCATTGATGGGCCAGCACGCCGGTGGAGAACCTGGAATGCTCCAGGCGCTTGCGCTCGGCCGGGGGAACATTGATGTCAGGCGGCGGTTGCGGGCTTATCGATTGTGCCGCGAGCGGGATCGGACTGTTGATATCGATGCTGGGGACTTGCAGTCTCGCGGTCGGTACCTTGCTGTAAGCGGGAGTGGGAAGCGCTTCCGGACTTGGCGCCGGGTCCTCCGCCCGTGCAGCCATCGCCGGCAAGACGATCGTGATCGCCAGCGCGAAGAGCACAACCAGAATGCGTCCTTTAAGAGTCATCGCCAGACCTCCGTGAAGCAACGGCTGCAACCAAAGCTCGCAGCACTCCGCGAAATTGTGAGCCGGGCCGTGCGCGCGAGCAAGCACCCCGCTATTTGACCAGGACGCGGCTGCCGGTCAGGAACGATCTCCGCTGAG
>CAWBYV010000025.1:0-28954 GCA_963793115.1 uncultured delta proteobacterium | reverse complement strand
CTTCTACCTGCGCGTGCCGCTCAACCGATTTACGTATTGCTGATCATGAACCAGATAAGGATGACGGCGATGACGAAAAGGAAGCTCAGATCGACTTCTAACACGGTCATGGTTTACGATACCTTTCTTGGCGCGTAATTGCGTTTGACGACTTTGAGTGCAACGTACATCAAAAAAAGAGACGTACCGCAAGAACACCGAAGATCGCAATTGCCGTGGTCGACCAGAGGCTTGTGACGTTCACACCGAATGAAAATTGGTCCCCCGCGACGAGTTCGACATAATGTTTGCCCGTGGGGAAGAAAAATGCTGAAGCAGTCATTTCCTTTCATCACGGTGAAAGGATATTCCTCATAGTCGACCCTGACGGACGACGGCGCGACATTGAACGAAGCGATCGCGCGCGTGTCCGATTCGTATTCAAAATTGATGGTGCGAAGCCCGTGGGTACCGAAAGCAAATTGCCGGCGATCGACATGATCTTTGCCTGGAGTTCGTGAGTGGAAAACGTGTTCGACGGCCTCCCGATTCAGCGTGATCTGATGCTTGCCGCGCCGGGATAATGAATATGATTATCCCTGAACGGAGAAAGCGGGTACATTGTCCACATTGATTTCGGAAATCACCTTGGGCATTTTGCACACGAACGAGTACGGCGAATTCAATTGGTACCCGTTGTCCGTGTAGCGGTAGCGGACGTCCGCCGCAAGAGCGTTCGAAAGAAAACCCATGTCCTGCGGATTGACGCTCGACTCGGAATAGATTGTGAACCGCGGCGCTCCGAGCGCAGCGGCTTTGACAAGATAAAAACTTTCCGTTCCGGTCTGGATCAGTGTCGGAAACGGGGTGATCGCTTCTTTTTTCCTGAAGTTTACAATGTTGAGGTCAAGCGCAAGCTTGGTGCTGTCCCCGAGGATCTTGATGTATCGTTTGCCCATTTCGATATACCGCCCCGGGTCGGTCGACCAGAGATTCTCCGGGTCTTCTACCTGCAGGACAAATTGATATTTTTTTTGCAGCGCGATAATCTGATTCATATCGACGCCGAGGTATTCGCGCAGTTCCGGGCGAGCCGTATGCGTCCATCGCCGTCACGACAATCTGAAACCCCGGTTTCGCCTTTCGCGATTTGCGCGAACGACGAAAGAAACGTTTGGTACGCCTGCGTCAACTGGCCCACTCTATAATCGATGACGGCATTCATCACGACCGGATTTGTTTTCCAGTAATACGGCGATTGCGGGCTGAAGATCGAGTCGAGGTCGAATCCGTATTTTCTCTTTACCTCTTTTCGTGCCGAAGGATGCATCGGTGCAAAGATTTCGGGATTCTCGAACCCTTTTCCAGCTTCAAAGTACAGCTCTGCGAGATTCACACCGTCCCAGTCGTAATCGTTGAGGATTTTTGTATACTCTTCCGACATGACGGCCAGACAGCTGTCGTCTTCCAGAGCAACGGCATATCGCCACATGCGGGGAATGTCTTCCCCTTGATAATTTTTCTCCCGCCACCAGGGATGTTCGTCCCAGAATTTTTTGCTTACCTGGGAGGCTCGAACCATGCGTACGCTAATATTCCGTTTGCGTGCGCCAGCGTGATAAGCCGTTTGTAATCATAGCGTGTATTTCGGGAATTGATTCCATCCGGCAACGTGGACGATCACGAATGCCCTGATTCACCCATTGCTTGATGAGCGATTCGATGCTGTACAGTTTTCCGGATAACCGGGGTCGAAATACATTTCCAGATTTTCGCGCCGCACGATCGGCCGGAGACGGAAATATTTTCTTACGTATTCCAGGGCGAACGGGTACTGGCTGAATTGGCACGATTGTGTTTCTGGGACAGCTCTCTGGATCATTTTCCGCGAAAGCCGATTGCATGGGCGCATCGTGACCAGACTAAAGGAAATCAGGGGTGCCAACCCCTTGATTGCCGGCGATGGCCTCAGCATCGCCGCATTCGATTCGGTGAACAGGCTGTTCGAGGCATCTGAGCCGCTGCAACAAGCCTGGCGCGGCTTCCAAAGGCAGGTTCTCGTCGTGCGGAACCTATCAGGAGAGGATCGGGTCTATAGCTCCGATAGTGCCGACAATGCCTTCAACGAATCCGCGGTTATCGACTCGCGTCTCAACCGAAATTTCTATTCTTCCGTTCCTGGATTGGTAACAGGGGTCGGACTGCTTCTGACCTTCATCGCGATTCTATACGCTCTGAAGGAGCTACATTTTACCCCCGATGAAAGGATCGAGGGCATTAAAGATCTCGTGACTGGGTTGTCGGGCAAGTTTGTGTCTTCGGTCGCTGCGCTTTTCGCCGCGAGTCTGTTCCTGCTCTTCGAGAAGCCGCTGCTTCACAAAATTGAAAACAGCCGCCGAAAACTTGTCGGGGCAATAGATGCGGTCGTTCCGCGCCGAACGGCCAACAGCATTCTTTCGGATTTGCACCGAGACATCGCCGAGCAATCGGCGGCGTTTCGTTCGTTCAATTCCGATCTCTCGCTGAAACTGAGGCAAGGCTTTTCGGAAAGCATTGGCCCGCTTCAAGAGCGGATGTTCAATGCCATAGATGAGCTTAACCGCCTGATGCGTGCGTCCGAGGCTCAGAAGCAGGATTCGCTCGCAGGGACCTTGTCAGCGATGATCGAAGACATGCAGCGCTCCATTTCCAGTTCGCTGACTGAAATGGGCGCCAAGTTCAGCGAATCGCTCTCGGGCAACGCGACGCAGCAATTCGAGCGGGTCGCTGCCTCTCTGAACAGCACCGGCGCCCTTCTGGAAAGCATGAACGCGCAGTTCCGAACGACGCAGGCGGCGCTCAATGAACTCGTTAGCTTTGCGAAGAATTCCACGGCAGAACAGTTCGCGTTGGGCAAGACTCAAACCGAAGAATTGACCGCTGTACTCAACCGTCTGATGCAGCAGATGAACGACACGGCGGGTTCCTCAGTCGCGAACATGTCGGCTGTTATGGCTGCCATTGCGCAGGACCTTTCTGTGAAGGTGGCCGAATTGGGCGAGAAGATGAGCGGCTCGGTACTGACTGCCACCGAATTGGCCACGGGGACAGCGGGCAAACTAGTCGAGCAGGCGGGCAATCTTTCGTCACAGAACGCCGAGCAAATCGCGCGCATGCTTGAGCGCTTCAAGGCGCAGTTCAAAAAGGTGGAGGACCTCGGCTTGCTGCTCGACGGCACACTCGCGCAGTTCAAGCAGAGCCTTCCTGAATTCACCAAGATCGCAGGAGAACTTCGCGCAACCACGGCGAACGTTGGCGCAGCCGCGGCGCGCACCGCTGAGACCGCGACGGCGATGCGTGCGGCCCAGGAGGGGATAGAGCGCGTCGCGGGGCTGTCGCAGTCCCAAGTCGAACAGTTGGCAAGCGTCGCTCAGCAGACGCAGGCCGACATGCAAAGGTATCAGCAGACGTTTGAGAAGGTCCGTAATAGCGCAAGTGAATTGCTCACACAGATCGCGCAGCACCTCAACAACTACACACAGACTTCGCGAAACGGGTTCGAGGGGATGGTCAAGATTTCCAACGATCAGTTCGACACAGCCGTTCAACGCCTTGGCCTTTCGATAGGCGAATTACGGGAATACCTTGAAGACTTGAACGAGCTGCTGGAGAAGCTGATTCCCCGCTTGAAGGCGTAACACGATGGCATCGGAGAGCTCTTCCTCGGGGTTGGCCAGTTCGTTTACCGACCTTATGACATCATTGGCCGTGATCTTCATTCTGCTCCTGGTAGCAGTCATGCAGGACACGGTGGTGGCATCTGCGGCCCGCAAGCAACACACCGAGAAGGTCCGCGGGGACATCCTGGACGCTCTGCTACCGCTACTCAACGACCCAAGCGTTAAGGTGATGAAGGACCCAAAGGACAAGCTTTCGCTATTGATCGTAGTTTCCGAAGAACGCTTGCAGTTCGAGGTTAACAAAGACAAGGTAAGTACAATCGGCCAACAATTTCTTAACCGATTCATTCCAATCCTTGTGAAGGTGGCCTGCGGTCCGGAGTTTAGCAGTGAGATCGCCTCCATAGCTGTTGAAGGGCACACCGACTCATCCTCATTGAAGAAAAGCCCCGTGGAAGCCGACATCGACAATTTGGACCTCAGCCAAGACCGTTCCAGGGAGGTCGAAGTATATTCACTGAAACGACTTTACGACGACAAAGGCGGCCTGCAGGCGTACTATCCCTGTTTTTTACATAGCCTGACAGCAAGCGGTCGCGGTTCGAACGACTTAATTTATGGGAAGGACAGCAAGGAAGATTTCGCCCGAAGCCCACGGGTGGAATTCAGAATTCGCGTTCGCTCTTTCGAGCAAAGAGAAATGCAGACCGGCGAGGCGGCTCTGGCGAGCCTTCAGCCTCCGGGTTCTCGCGCCCCGTCTGGCAATTCAAATGGAAGCCAGCCCAGCAAACACTGACCTGTTGGAAGCCCTCGCTTCGCTGCGTGCTGCGAACCATTCTCTCGCGCAGGAAATTGAACAGCCGTTCGCCGGAATTCCGATCGACAATCCGCGGCTGAAAGCCACGATCGAGTCCTTGGGTTCAGAACAAACCGCCAAACCACCCCCTCCGCCCGAAGATTATAAACGCCAATGGCAGGAGTTTATCGACAAGCGGCGCGACCGTCTTGAGCCTCGTACGGTCCGTTACCTGTGCTGGGAACCTGACATCGCGACCGATCTCCGGTTCCAGAAATATCTCGATGGCCTTGAATCCGATCTGAGTGCACGCTCTTTACAGGGATTGGTGCGATCATGCCATGCGCGATGGTCGTCCGATTTCGCTGGAGGTGCCGTTGCCGCAGGGGTGCGCCACCGCCTGTACCGTGCCAATGGCGCCAACCGGGTGGTCGCGAAATGGAAAGCGGCGCTATCGCTGGTACTTGGGTCGAAGGCCACCAGCGAACTCGCCACCTGGATGTTGGAAGGCAGCAAGGCCATCAAAGAAGCCTGCGAGTTTTGGAAGGCGGGGGAGCAGTCGAGATATTTGCTGCAAGCGGTCGAAGAAGCGGCTGCGGCATGTCTCAAAAACACTGGGGGGCACTCGCCATACAATCGATACATGATCGACGAGCTTATTGCGTGGAACGGATGGCCGATCGACCGTTTCAAAATCCTGGTGAGCGACGCCATCGAGCGCACGTTTCCAGCTACGGAATTCGCTCAGGCACTCAAACCGATGGTGCTCGGCGACAGTCGCCTAGGAGACCCGCGCCTGCCGCGAAACACGACAAACTGGCTCGGTGTCCGGCCCGAAGCGAAGAACCGCTTTATCGAATGGCTTTCCAGAGATGACATTGTATTTTTCTTTGAGCACGTGTTACCAAAGGGTAAGGACCCACACGGGCGCAAGGCCTTTTGGCTAAAATACGTGGCAGACGTTAGAAGGTCGCGCCCGCTACTCTGCGATGACGACCGCGGGAGGCTCCAGAACGCCCGGGAGAAAGTCGGCAATTTCGGAAGGATGCTTGGGGAAACAAGTGCGTTTCTCCTTGACTTCGGGTCCGTCGTGGCCATCGAGTTCAGCAAGTTGGGGAACGCGTGCTATCTCTACGAGAAATCCACATTCGACAAAGTAGTCCCCGACTTTTGGAGTCCCGATGCGTTCGCTGCTTCTGGCCTGAAATCCCGGCACCTGAAAATCGAGAAGGTTGGACATCATCTGCGGTGGCAAGAACATCTTGAAACTGTCCTGGCGAGTCGCGGGATTCGCCGTAGGGCTCGTTGAAAATGGAAGAAAAGAAGGATAGTTGGTTGCTGGCCGAGCCACTTGATGGGGTTCGGGTTATGGCAGAGGCCGACGGCGTGTGGTTGCGCTCGGATGACCTCCACGCGGCCGATTCGAACCGCCTCCGTTCTCGCCGCGCCCATTCCAGACTCGGCCGCCTGATTCCCGCGCTGCTGCCTCAGCTTCTTGGCCTTGAGCTCGCGGACGTAAGCGAGCACGCGGTCAGAATTTCCTATGACGACTTCATCGCGTTGACAAACAAGGGCATCGACGCCTTCGATGAGATGGTGCTCTGGGCTCCGTTCGCGCTCGAAATTGGTTCGACCGGAACGCTCGGCCGTCCCGATTTCGGATACTTTTATCGATACTACTCTGGAACGCAGATCGTTCATTTGGACCGAATCGGCTGCTTTGTCCGCAGGAGCATGACCGTACACCGCCTAGACAATCAAACCTTTCAGTTGGTCGGGGCGATCGATGGCTTCAACTCTTTGCCGGCGGACAAGAAAGCGACCGTCGGCGCCTTTATCGAATTTGCCAAGATCAAAGGCTTGGGAGAAGGAGTCGGCGCTCGGCTTGACACTTTTCTCGGTAAAGAACGTGTGCTGGTGCCAAATCGCGTTGGTCTCGATCTAATTGTCGAGGAAGACAATCGGATTACGTTTGCTCCCAAGGTCGATGGTATCCCTGCCGAAATGATG
This sequence comes from uncultured delta proteobacterium, assembly GCA_963793115.1. Lineage (GTDB taxonomy): Bacteria > Desulfobacterota > Binatia > Binatales > Binataceae > CAVVMA01. The sequence goes on along the minus strand of CAWBYV010000025.1, from coordinate 22,510 downwards.
CGCGCAGCCTTTTTAGCCTCCGATGACGTCGATGAGATATATGCACTCGACGACGGCCACGGAGGCCGGGTCCGCGTCGTCCTTGAAGAGAATCAGCGCGAGTGTCTCCGCCGGATGCAGCGCGTCCGCCACTTAGGAGGAGCCGAACGCGCCGAAGTGCTACGCAACCCTGATGCCGTTTTCGACGGCGTAGGCAACGCGATCGAAATCGACCTCCAAACATTCGGCCCTAGGGTGAAGGGCGTTGGGGACTTCCCTTTTGTAGCGCGTCCGTATGCGCAGCGTTCCGCAACGGGTGTTTTCGAGGACGCGGAGGCAGACGACGCTACTTCGTCCCGCTCGAAGTTTTCCGCTGGCCTCCGATGCGAGTACGCCGATGGAACGGTCGAAAATATCGAATTCAATTCGCGTGAGGAGGTCCTAGCTCTCCGGTCGGAAGCACAGGAAGCAAGGCGGACCGGCCGAGGTACAGTCGGGTTCCGGGGAAGATCGATTGTGGCGGACCAGGCCTTCGTCCGCGCACTCGGCGAACTCGTTAGCCGCGTCACGCGGATGCCCATCAAAACCAAGGACGCTTCGGCCCGCCGTTTTTTACTCATATACACCAACGAGCAACAGCTTGATTACCCTAACGAGCAAGAGCTTCGGGACAGCGTTTCGGAGGCCCGGCGGCGCGCTATAGAGGGCCAGATCCCAGGCATTCCGCGCGCCTTGAAGGAGAACGTGCTGAAAAACCATCAGCTCAAAGGGCTTGCTTGGCTTCAGCGCAATTTCCTGCTTGGACGCCAGGGATGCCTGCTCGCCGACGACATGGGGCTGGGGAAAACCCTTCAAGTCCTCACCTTCCTGGCCTGGCTGATCGAACGAGGAAAGGGCGATAACGAGCCGAAGTTCTCAAAATCCGCGCCGTGGGACCCGATTCTGATCGTAGCGCCGCTCATGTTGATAGATAATGACGGCCCGTGGCTTTCGGACATGCGCAATTACTTCGAGGGTGAGGGTTCGATCTTCACGCCGCATCTGTTTCTTCACAGGGATGAAATCCAGAAGCTGCGTAGACCTGACGGTCATGGCAAAGAGACGGAGATAGGAGAGCCAGTTCTCGACCTTGAGCGGCTACGGCAATGGCGTGTGATCCTCACAAACTATGAAACCATAACCAACTACCAACACTCGTTTGCGCGAATGAAGGAAAGCTGGTCGGTGGTCGTGACCGACGAGGCGCAGGAATACAAGACCCCAAGCACCAAGATTTCACATGCGCTGAAGAGCCTTGCGCCTCGTTTTCGCATCGCATGCACCGGAACACCCGTTGAAACACGCCTGCTGGACGTGTGGAATATCCTTGATGTCCTTCAGCCCGGGGAGCTCCTGGGCAGTGCGAAAGAGTTCACGGAGAAGTATGAGAAACCTTTGCCTGAATCAGGTGCGGCAGAGAACACACCAATTCACCTGCTCAAGAAGGCGCTCAGGTTCGACGCTCCCGATGCGTTCCTTCTGCGGAGAGAAAAGTCCGCGCTTAGTGATGCGCTCCCTCCCAAACACGAACACGTCATAGAATGCGAGCTTTCACCTCGACAGCGCCAGTGGGACCGCGACCTTCGAAGTCGTAAGGACTCCGACTCGGAGACCCGGCATCCGCTCGCGCTCATCGACCAATTGGTGAAGGTGTACCAGCATCCAGCTCTGCTCCCGCGATATGAGCCACTCCCACGTGAAGAAGCGGTCCAGCAATGCCCTAAACTCCGCGAGGTTCTGAAGCTACTTCGCGGCATCAAGGCCAAGCGTGAGAAGGTTCTCATATTTGCGCGTTTTCTGGACGTGCAGCAGCTTCTCGCAGAGGTCATTAGTGCCGAGTTCGAGATTGAAGTGGGCATCGTGAACGGTGCGACACCGCGCCACGGAGCGACGAAGAGACAAAGCGAGACGCGAAGCGCCGTAGTGAAGCGGTTCCGAGAAAGCCAGGGCTTTGGTGTCATCGTTCTCTCACCGGACGTCGCGGGTATAGGGTTGACGCTTGTCGAGGCAAATCACGTGATCCACTACGGCCGATGGTGGAACCCCGCGAAGGAGGCGCAAGCTACAGACCGCGCCTATCGAATCGGGCAGACGCGCGATGTCCGCGTTTATTACCTGATCGCGAAGGACCCGCAGGGGGAATTTCGAAGTTTCGATGAGATCATGCACGACCGGATTCAGCGGCGGCGCGACCTGGCCACGGAATTCCTGGCACCCATGCCGGCGGAAGACGAACTCAAGCTAGAGCTTGCTCGGGAGGTTTTCGACGATCAGCCGCAGCCAGATGAGGCTGTAGGCGGCATTTCGGAGGAAGACGTGCGCCTCCTCCCGTTCGCTCGCTTCGAGGCGTTGACCGCTCTGATCGAATCGAAAGAGGGGGCCAAGGTGATCCTAACGCCGTTGGCTGGTGACGAGGGGATCGACGTAATCGCCGTGTCCAAGACGGAAATCCTTTTGATACAGTGCAAACATACTCTTTGGGGCGATAGTATTGACACGGACGCCGTGAAAGAAGTGGTCGCGGCGTTTGACGGCTATCGCGCGCGGCGGCTGAGACCGGCTTCATCCGGTCGAGTGATTCGTGCGGTCCTCAGCACTAATGGGACGATCACCAAGCAGGCCCGGCGGTTGGCCAATGAAGCCGGTGTGCATTTGGTCGCGGGCGGCGATATTAGGCAGGCACTCTTGAAGACGCCGTGCTCTCCTGGCGAAATCGAAGCGATGGAACAACGCCGGCTCGGGTCCATGCGTGACACGCAGGCCGCGATCGACAGCTTCCTTCGGATTTGATCCGTCCGCCTGGAGAGCCTCCGCCCGGAGCGGCGGGCAGAAGCGCCGGCGCGTCGAGGGGGATCGCGCAAAAATGTCCCGCTTTGAGCCGCCGTGCTACCTGAGCGAGCTTCGCGCCGGGTAGAGAGTAGCGCCGGGCCGTCTGTCGCGGCGCCATCCGAAGGGCGCCGTCGAGCTGGATCGGGAAGAAGAGCACGCCAGCGACCTGAAGGATCTGCTGGCCCGGGTGTCCTAAGACCTTGCCGCCGGCTGAGGCCGGTGGAATCCCCCTTTGCTCTTGTCCCCCTCCTTTTTCCAGGGTGCGCGGGTCGGGAGACCCGGCGCACCTTGGGACAGGGGATGGATCGAGCTTATCTCGAGAGCGCCTGGCGGACGGTATTCAGGATATAGACGAAGTCGCGCGCGCTGCCGATCTCGCCCATCAGCGCGACTCGCTGCAACATCCCCATCTCGTCGGGCGTCACGTTGTGCAACCGATGCAATTTCTGATCGGCCTGGAACTGCTCCCATGCCGAAGCCGCCTTCACGGACTGGCTCTCGGTCTTCAGCAGCTCGCGGGTGTCTGGATTGGCGAGGAAAAAAAGCTCGCTGCGGTCCAGTCCCAGCGCATCCGCGAGCTTGCTCACGATAGCGTCGGACGGGTGACGCTGATCGGACTCGAGCAAGCCCACGTACGGGGTTGAGGTTTCGATCGTCTCGGCAAGCTCGCCCTGCGTGAGATCGAGCTCGCGACGACGCCTGCGAAGAACATCACCGAGTGTGCGACCTTTCTCTCCTGGCATTGAACCTCACCTCTTGTTCTGATCGGGGCATCTAATGGGTCGCCGATCGGCGAGGAACCCGATGAACGATTTCCTCTCGATTCGGTCCCGCGTCAAGAGAGCCGATGCCTGCATGTGAAGCACTAACAGATTCTGTGCCATGTTTAAGCACTAAATTTCATCAATAAAGTCACGGCTTCTTGATTCATTTGTCTCATCGATGCAACTGCTTGTGTCGCAATAATGCAACAGCGCTTAGAACCATCTTCGCGAGTTTGGTCCCAATATGCACCGCCGCCCCATACTCACGCGGCGCGACAATCCGAAGCCCTCGGAGAGAGTCAAATCTCCCCGAGCCTGTCGATTCGCCTGAAACTCGCTGACCAAAGGGCTGCGATGAGTCATTTGAAATTTGTCGGGCTCCTGTTGTAGGAATGTTCTCGTACGGGTGAGGGGGAAAGCGGGTTGGGTTCGATTCTCTGACCCACCCGTCGTCTAGGAGGAGGACTTCCGCACCTCCCTCACCCACCGACCTCTCACTCTACGTTTTTCGACGAGTCAAGCACGGCATCATCCAGTCCGGGTCTATCCGCAGCGGCGACCGTCTCCGGCTTGACCGCTCCACGCAAAACCGGCACCGTTGAAGTCGAGTTCCGAGTAGGTTGCCGCGCGCTGGGCCAAATCGGCCGCGCGAAATCGAGATGAGTTGCGTGCTCAGAAGATACCAACGGGCCAGGCGTGGCACCGCATCGCTCGCGGCAGCGGTCCTGATTCTGGCGCAACTGCTGAGCGCCGCACATTTCCATCCGTTCGCGGGACAGCAGAAGTATTCAGCGAGTTCGGTCGCGGCCGTAGACGCCGGCCTCTGTGCGGAGTGCCTGCTCCACTTCAATACTCCGTACGCTTTCGCGGCGCTCCCGACGCTCGGCGCGCCGCTATTGTCGCAGCCCGTTGGAGTTCCCGCGGTTCAGCCGCGCTTGTTCGCGTCGTATCGTTCGAGTCTGTTTGGGCGAGCCCCGCCCGCATCGGTCTGAACTCCCCCTCTTCGAACCACTGAGGTGATGCACGCGTGGAACGCCACGCGTGCGTGGTCGCCCGCCCAATGGGCGTCGCGACGTGGCTGGCGCCGTAGCCGGCGTCTGGAGGAGTACACGATGCGAAGGCTTTCATTTGTGATGGCCGGGCTGGCAATTCTGCTCGCCCAGCCGCTCTTGAGATCGATAGCGTGCGCCGCGGGGGCCAAGCCCGCGCCGCAGGATTTGTCCGGAACCGTTAAAGACGCCCTGGGCCGCTCGCTGGCGGGCGTCCGACTCTCACTTCAGAACATTCAAGGTAAAGTAACCGCAACTACCGAGAGCGACTCCGACGGTCATTTCATTTTCAGGAAGGTCGAGCCCGCGGTGTACGCCATCGTGGCGGAAAAACCGGACTTCAAGGAGGCGACCGAAATCGTCACCGTGGGCGGCAAGCCGCTGAAACCGCTCGAGCTGGCGCTTCAATCGCAGGCGGCACTCAGCATGGCGGTCGTCGCCAAGCGGCTCAACCAGTCCCGCAACGGCCTGTCACCGGAGACCGGCGGCAGCGTATATCACTTCACCGAGAGCGCCGTGCAGGACCTGCCCCAGGGCGACAATACCGCGCTCAACGATGTACTGCTTCAGGCACCGGGCGTCGTGCAGGATTCATACGGGCAACTCCACGTTCGCGGCGACCATGCCAATCTTCAATACCGAATCAATGGCATCCAGCTTCCGGAAGGAATCACGGGATTCGGGCAGGTGCTGAGTCCGCGCTTCGCCCAGAGTATCAGCCTGCTCACCGGTGCGCTGCCGGCCCAGTTCGGCCTGCGCACCGCCGGAATTATCGACGTCAAGACCAAGGAGGGCCTGCTCGGCAATACCGGCGACGTCGACTTCTACGGCGGACAGCGCAACACCGAGCAACCGAGCTTCGAGTACGGCGGCTCTCAGGACAAGCTCAGCTACTTCGTCACAGCCCAATACCTGCATACCGATCGCGGCGTCGAGCCACCGACTCCCGGTCCCACCGCGATCAATGATACCAGCCACCAGGGTTCGGCCTTCGGCTACTTCTCCTACTTCCTCAACCCGACGACCCGGCTCAGTCTCATCACCGGAACCGCGATCAATCACTTCGAGATTCCCGCCAACCCCGATCAGCCGCAGGTGTACGCGCTCGCGGGCGTCCCCGTGTATCCGTCGCGCGACGTTTCGGAGAATCAGTTCGAGCAGAACTACTTCGGCGTGTTTGCGCTCCAGGGAACGATCGGGCCGGACGTTGACTACCAAGTCGCGCCGTTCAGCCGCTATTCCACCGTCACGTTCAATCCCGATCACGAGGGCGACCTGATCTACAACGGCGCCGCGTCGAGGGTTTTTCGCAGCGATTTTGCCAACGGTGTCCAGGTCGATACGGCCTACCACGGCTTCGATCAGCATACGATTCGGGTAGGCGGCTTCTTCGACTCCGAGCGCGCCGAGATCGACAATCACGAAGCCGTGTTCCCCGCCTACACCGCGGGACCGCTGGCAGGAACGCAGTCGAGCGACCTCCCGTTCACGATCACCGACGACCTGGGGTTGCAGACCTGGAACTACTGCTTCTACCTGCAAGATGAATGGAAACCCGTCGAGCAGCTCACGATCAACGTCGGCACGCGCTTTGACCTCTACGACGGGCTGGAGCGAGCGGACCAGGCGAGCCCACGCGTCGGGCTCGAGTACACGCCCGTCAAGGGTACGACGCTACACGCGGCTTACGCGCGGCAGTTCACGCCGCCGCCAACCGAGCTGGTCTCGGTCACCTCGATCTCGAAATTCGAGGGCACGACCGGCGCACCCGCCTCCGAAGGAAACCGCACTCCGACGGTCGAGCGCGATCATCTGTTCGATGTCGGCGCGACGCAGCAGATCCTTCCGGGTCTGAACGTCGGAGTCGACGCTTACTACAAAAAGGCCAGCGATTTGATCGACGAAGGACAGTTCGGCCCGGCGCTGATCTTCGAGACCTTCAACTACAACAAGGGCCGCGTTTACGGCACCGAGGCTACCGGTTCATATACTCACGACAATGTCTACACGTATGTCAACTTCGCTTTCAGCGTCGCCCAGGGCACACAGGTTGAGTCCGGACAATTCAATTTCGCCCCCGATGAGCTTGCCTATATCAGTAAGCATTACATCTTCCTGGATCACGACCAGACCTTCACCTCGTCGGTGGGCGGCGTCTACAACTGGAAGGAATACATGTTCAGCCTCGATGGAATCTATGGCAGCGGGCTGCGGAGCGGCTTCGCGAATACCGGCAACCTGCCCTTCTATATCCAGGTCGATATGGCGATCGCGCGCCGCTTCGTCGTGCCGAAGGTAGGCAAGCTGGAGGCGCGCATCTCGATCGTGAATCTCTTCGACCACACCTATCTGGTCCGTAACGGCACTGGAGTCGGCGTCTTCGCCAATCAGTACGGCCCGCGCCGGGCCTTGTATGGTGGAATCAAATGGGAGTTGCCGTTCACGCAACCACAGGCGAGCGCGCATTGACCAGTGCAAGTGCAATTGTCGAGCGCGCATTGATAATGACCGCGCATATCCCGGTGTACGAACCTCCGCTCTTCGAGCCACCATGGCGTCGATTGCCCTGGTTCGTCCCGGGTGTGCTGGCCACTTGCCTAATGCTGGCGGGGTTCTCGGCCGTGCTGGACCAGAGGCCGGTGCCGCCGCCCAATCGCGGGGCGATCGAGGTCCACATTATCCCTCAGCCGCCGCCCCCGATCGGCGGTTTGCAGGGCGGCGCACCTAAAGCGAAAGTTGCATCCGCGAAAGTGAAGCCGAAACCAAAGGTGCACGTGAAGAAGGCGGAAGCTGCGCCGATGATCGCCAAGAACATACCTGTGCTGCACGGCGCCGTCACTTCCGCGACCGGAATTTCGACCGGTGGCGCGGTCGCCGCCCTTGAAGCGAGCCCGCCGCCGGCCGGAACCGGGTCCGGCGACGCAATCGGGACGGACAGTATCGGTGCGCGCGCCATCTACCATCCCATTCCCGCGATTCCGGATGATCTGCGCGAGGAACGTATTTCAGGCCGTGGCCGTGGCCCATTTCACGGTCTCCGCCGAAGGGGCCGTCACGGTGACGCTGGTCAAGCCGACCAGGAACCCGCGCCTGAACCAGATTTTGCTGGCGACGCTCTCGCAGTGGACATTCTTCCCCGCGGTCAAGGACGGGATCGCCATCAATTCCGCCTTCGATGTGCGAATCCCGGTCAGTGTCCAGTGATATGATATACTGTCGGTAGTTAGGGTTCGGCTCCCGGCCTTCGCGCGCGATGGCTGCGCTCTTCCTGAAGACCGCGCAGCGCGGTTGCGATCTGATCGCCCAAATCGCCGATGTCGGCACTCAGCGCAGCCACCGAAGCCTCTCCCCCCTTTGCTTGCGCGCCATGATGGATGCTTGATTGCTGGGCGAGCAGAACCTTGTCGCTTTTGCCGTCTCTGATCGTCCAATGCGCTGACAGTTCCGAATCGCCGTTTTGGGCGCGCTCGAAGCGCTCGGCGTCAACTTCGATCTTGTAGTCGATCGGAGTCGATCTAAACCATGGGTAAGTTACTATCTGGACGTTCCCGAGCGAGTCGGAAATGTCCTTTCCCAGCACCCGGCTGAAATTGGCATCCACCGGCTCCGCCCAGCGATCGGTGGCTGAGTATTCGATCTGGTTCGGAGCGGCGCGCGTCGCGATCTCCTCGCGCCCGCTCAAATACGGGGGCAGCCGCACGGGTCCCAACCCGATCGACAGGCCGCCAGGCCGCACTCGCGGCGGGCGGCGCCGAAGCCGCGGCCGCGCTCAGGACGAAAAACTTCGACGGGTCGGGTTGCGGCGCAAGCAGCGAGCTGCCACCGGCCAAAATGACGAATGCGCGGGCCGCGGCGCCACGGGCCAGCGAGTCGATCATTGCCCCATCCTTGAGAAGTATCTGCCGCGCACCGGCGCGCTCGGGTTGCGTTGCAGGAATTCGGCGAGTTGCTTCGCCGAACGCGCCGCGTCATCGAGGTCCTGCATCGTCTTGCCGGTCTGGTAGACCAGCGGCGAGTCCTCGCCGAACGAGTCCTGCATCGAGACGAGCGTCGCGCGCACCTGGCTGAGTGCGACGCTGGCGGCTTGGCTGCTCGCCCGCAGGCTGCTGGTCAGCGGACCGATCTCCTTATCGAGTTTGAGCGCCGTCTGGCGGATTCCGATCGCAGCCTGATTGAGGCTCCCCTCGGTCCTGCCCAGGTTGTCGACCGCGGCCTTCGAGCTGCGGCGAGGTGGCCAATTGGCTGATCGATTCGAGCGTCCGGCTGATCGATTCGGACAGCTTACGGAAATCGACCTGCTCGAGCTGCGCGATCAGCACGCTGGCTGCCGACTGCGCCTGCTCGAGCGGTGTGGGCACGGTCGGAATTTCCATGTAAGGCGTGTTGGTTCCCGGCGGCAGCACGAGTTTGACCGGCGTGCCGGGATGAAAATCGAGACCGACATAGAGCACACCGGTCACGATGCTCTCCATCGAAAGCTGCGCCCTGAGCCCGCTGTCGATCAAACTCCTCATCACCTGCGGGTCTTCGAGCTCGACTTGGCCCGCACCGGGTGCCCTGCAGCAGCACCGGCCGCTGCAACTCGATAATGACCGGAATCCTGATACCGTTCGATGTCATCTGCGCCGGGCCCCGCGCGGTGTTTATGTTGAAGAGAATCCGCGTGACCGAGCCGATCTCGACGCCTTTGAACTTCACGGCCGCGCCGACTCGAAGGCCGTTCACGTTGCCCTCGAAGAAGAGCACGTACTCGTACCGCTTCTGAAACAGCCGTCCCGAGCCGAGCACTATTACCGCCAGCACCACGAGAGCGATCGCGCCCAACACGAACGCTCCGACGACGGCGGGATTGGCCTTCTTACCCATGATGTTCTCCGATTTCCGGCGCCTCGCGGGTCAGAAAGCGATGCACCCGCGGGTCGCCGCAATTGTCGAGCAGGTCCTTGGGGGCTCCGCTCGCGATCATCGTCTTGCTCTCTGCATCCAGAAACACGCTGTCGTCGCCGATCTTGAAGATACTCGCCAGCTCGTGGGTCACGACCACCACGGTCGAGCCGAGATTGTCGCGCAGATCGAGGATCAGCTCGTCCAGCAGGCTGGAGCTTATCGGATCGAGCCCGGACGACGGCTCGTCGAAGAACAGCACCTCGGGATCGAGCGCCATCGCGCGCGCGAGGCCGGCCCGCTTCTGCATCCCGCCGCTGATCTCGCTTGGATAGAGGTCCTCGCAGCCGCTGAGCCCGACCAGCGCGAGCTTCAGCGCGGCCACCTCGCGGATCTCGGCCGGGCTCAAGTCGGTGAACTCGCCGAGCGGAAGCCCGATATTTTCGGCCAGCGTCATCGAGCTCCAGAGCGCGCCGCCCTGATACAGGACGCCGAAGCGCCGGAGCATCGCCTCGCGTTGCTCGCGGTCGGCTTTGGTGAAGCTCTGGCCGTTGTAAAGCACTTCGCCAGCGGCCGGCTCCATTAGCCCGATCATGTGGCGTATCAGCGTGCTCTTGCCGCATCCGGAGCCGCCCATGACTATGAAGATCTCACCGCATTCGACCGTGAAGTTCAGGTCGCGCATGACGACATGATCGCCGTAAGCCATCGTGAGATGGCGCACCGCTATATGCTCGCCGGGTTGCGGACGCGAACCGCCGCCGTTTGCTCCTTTCGATACCGTCACCGGATCTCCTGAGACCGCGCGCTCAGATCTTGAGTATATTGAACACCACCGCAAAAATGCCGCAGCTTATGACTATCAATACCATACTCATAACCACCGACCTGGTGGTCGCATCTCCAACCGCCGCAGAGCTATTGCCGCATTGGAAGCCGCACAGGCATCCGGCGAAAGCGATCAGGATCCCATAGATTAGGCTCTTGAACAGGCCGCCGAGCAGATCGTGCGCGTGAACGGCGTGCACGCTTTCCCTCAGATACGCGGCGGGCGACAGCCCCAGCATCCCGGCACCGATCGCCGCACCTCCGATGATTCCCATGAAGTCGGAATAGAGACACAGCAGCGGCATCATCAGGGTCAACGCGATGATTCTCGGCAGCACCAGGAATTGCATCGGCGAGATCCCCATCGTGGCCAGCGCGTCGATTTCCTCGGTCACCTTCATGGTCCCGATCCGCGCGGCGAACGCCGAGCCGGTCCTGCCCGCCATAATGATCGCGGTCATCATCGCGCCCATCTCGCGAACCATCCCGATCGCGACCAGATCCGCCACATAGATTTGCGCGCCGAATTGCTGCAACTGCACCGCGCCCATGAAGGCCAGGATCACCCCGACCAGGAAGCTGATCAGCGTCACGATACCGAGAGCGTTGGCGCCGCACTCCTGGACAGCCTCGAGCAGGTCGGAAATGCGGTAGCGGGCCTTGCGGCGCGCAAGGTTGCCGAACGCGATCGCCACCTGCCCGATGAAGCCGAGAGATTCGCCGAGCGAGTCCGCGATTGCCACACTGGCTCGCCCGACGCGCTCGATCAGCGGCGGCCGCCGCTTGCCCCGGCCGTCGTCCTTCTTCTCGTGAACGGCTTCGGCCAGTTCGAGCAGATTTCTCAGCCCCGGCGGTAGTCCGGTTATGTCAGCTTCGATGCCGCGCCGGATGCAAAGCTCACTCACGCTCCAGACGAAAGTGAGCAGGCTGCTGTCCCATTCGGCGAGCTTGGCGGCCTCGAACGCGACCCGCCTTGGCGGCGACCCGGCGCGAAACTCCGGTTCCATCCGGCTCGCCGAGGGCATTCCGTGCTGCATCCGCCATGCCCCCTGCAGGCGGATCAGCAGCGTGCCGTCGCCGGTCTTTTCGAAGGCAAGATTTTCGTTCGCCGTCACCTGCTCTACCTGAAGTCGGCCGCCACCCTTCTCCACGAATTTCGCTCCACGAATTTCGCAACGCCTGGCGATGGAACGGGCGCTCGATTTGCAGCCTTGAAAAACCTTGTCCTGAGACTCGCGCGAGCGCAAGGGGGTGGCATGAATCTAGCGCCTGCAGCGCATCCTGGAGTCTTTCTGCCGTCCGATTGCGCAACGATTGCCCGTCGCTTGTGCAATCCGAAGGTTTCACTTGCTCGATCCCTCGAAAAGAGGCCCATTGGAGATGGCACGTAGTCTGCTTTAGCGAAGATCGTTGGATGGAGGCCGTGGAAGTTCCCCCCTGCTAAAAGAGAAGCCCCGTACCCTAGCAGTCCAGGCCATAAGCGCCTCCATCCAACACTAACTTACGTACTGTTTGAGGTTGCGATGCTTGTTCAAGTCGCGTGCAAGTGGCAACTGCCTATAATCCGCAAGACGGGCTTCGCCGCGCCCGACAAGGAGTAGCACAGCCACACAATGAACCGTGTTAGCGCGGGTAGTCTGGCACGCCAGTTACAGTTCAGCCCAGAAGGTCATTTCGAAATGGGAAGCAGGTCGAACCGGCCGACTATGCGGCGGCCTGATTGCCCCAAGCACTCCAGCCTTCACGCCGCCCGCGGGCGAATAGTTCGAGCTTGGGCAGTTCCGCGTACATGATTACGCAATAGAGCGGGAGAAAGGAGTGAGACGGCGCAAAGCGGTCGTGCGCTCGCCGTCGCGTGGTTTCACCAAGCTCGCCTGCAGGGGCAATCCGCATCAGAGGAACGGCTGCGACGGCGCCGCTCTCGATGCGCCGTCGCAGTGCAGAAGATTCCACGGCCAGCCTCACCGCGCGGCATGGCCTCCGATCGGAGGCTTCGCCACCAGCATCCTGAGTGGCTTCCATTCCGCGAGCTTGTGCGCGAATGCAGCGGCCGGCGCGTTCACTCCGTGGGCGACTTTGGTCGCGATCACGGTAAAGAGCATCGCGAAGCCGATGAAGGGCAGGAAAATCACAAACGCACCACCGAGCGTCACCGCGAGCGGCACGAACAGCACGCCCGGAACCCTCATGTACTCACACTCGTTGCCGCCCGGCAGCATGCCGTTCTTCCCTTCGACTGTTACGATCTCCCATTCACCCTTCTTCAAATAAAAACCGCCTTTCGTCTGGTTTCCACCTTTATGCTTGAACATTTTCTTCACCTCCTGACACGCTCTCCTTACACGCTAATGATAGGCAGCGCGGGGATTTTTGGTAACTTGCAGAGCGCAGGATCGAGCCGGGAAACGTTTCGGAGCGCGCCAGGGAAAATCGCAGCAGGCGCCGGGGGAACTTCGCCCCAGTGCCCAGGGTCCATCTGACCTACATCAGGCGTCGCGAGGATCTTCCTCGACCGACGCGCCGCCGAATGCGACGCGGTCTTGCGATCTCACCGGGCCAGTCGATGGAAACAATTTCTTGGCGGCGGAGCCGGTGGTCGAGCTTGTCCTAGAATCGCAGATCGGTTTCGATGTCGAAAACGCACGAAGCGCGCGCCTGTCGATCTTCACGGCGAACCAGAGTTCGGCGGCAGGCTAGCCGGCGATATCCAATCCGCTGAAGAAGAACGCGATCTCGTTCGCTGCGGTTTCGGGAGCGTCGGAGCCGTGAGTCGCGTTGTGCTCGATATCCAGCCCGAACTCCTTGCGAATCGTTCCCGGCGCAGCCTTGGCCGGATCGGTTGCGCCCATCAGCTCGCGCCATCGCGCGATTGCGCCGTCACCCTGGAGCACCGCGATCACGACCGGGCCCGACGACATGTACTCGCACAGCGAATTGTAGAACGGCCGGGCCTTGTGCACCTCATAGAAGGCTTGCGCCTGTGCGCGAGTCAGATGGATCAGGCGAAGCGCGCGCAGACCAAGTCCGGCGGCTTCGATCCGTTTCAGGATGTCTCCGACCAGTCCGCGCTTGAATGCGTCAGGCTTGATTATCGCGAGTGTGCGCTCCAACCGAGTTCTCCTGTTCCCGCCGATCCAGCACCCTCACCCGGCGCGCAACGCGCCGGCCTCTCCCTGATCCGGGAGAGGCGAAGAAGGAGCTGGCCCGCTGAAGATTTACTTCGTCGCGCTCAAGCGGCCTTGTCCAAGACAGATTTCATGGTCGTGCCCAGCTCGGCCGGGCTCATCGCGACCGTTATTCCCGCGGCCTTGAGCGCCGCGATCTTGTCGGCCGCAGTGCCGCGCCCACCGGAGATAATCGCGCCGGCATGACCCATCCGGCGGCCCTTGGGTGCGGTCTGCCCGGCGATAAACGCGACCACCGGCTTCTTAAAGTATTGCTTGATGTATTGGGCGGCCTCTTCTTCGGCGGTGCCGCCGATTTCGCCGATCATGATCACCGCCTTGGTGGCGGGATCGTCGTTGAAGAGTTGCAGCGCCTCGACGTGGCCGGTGCCGACAATCGGGTCGCCGCCAATCCCAAGGCAGGTTGACTGTCCGATTCCGAGTTGCGTGAGCTGATGCACCGCCTCGTAGGTCAGCGTGCCCGAGCGCGAAACCACGCCGACCGGGCCGGGCTTGTGGATATAGCCCGGCATGATTCCGATCTTGCACTCGCCCGGCGTGATGACGCCCGGGCAGTTCGGTCCAATCAGCCGGCTGTGCGTGCCGCGCAAATAGTGCTTGACCTTCACCATGTCGAGTATCGGAATCCCCTCGGTGATGCAGATGACGAGCTCGATTCCAGCCGCGGCAGCTTCCAGAATCGCGTCGGCGGCGAACGGTGGCGGCACGTAAATCACGCTCGCGTTCGCGCCGGTCTGCGCGCGGGCCTGCTCGACCGTGTCGAAGACCGGGATTCCCTCGAAGTCGGTGCCGCCCTTGCCCGGCACTACGCCGGCGACCATCTGGGTGCCGTACTCGCGGCACGCGCGAGTGTGGAACTGCGCGGTTGCGCCGGTGATGCCCTGCGTGAGAACGCGGGTGCTCTTGTTTACCAGAATACTCACAGGATGCTCACGGGTTCGCGCCGCCGATCGCATTCACGACCCGGCGCGCGGCGTCGGCCATGTCGCTGGCGGCGATCACGGCGATCCCTGACTCTTTAAGGATCGCCTTGCCCTGGTCGACGTTGGTCCCTTCCATCCGGACCACCAGCGGCACGCTGAGCTTCACCTCGCGCGCGGCTTCGACCACGCCCTGCGCGAGCACGTCACACTGCATGATACCGCCGAAGATGTTGATCAGGACCGCCTTGACGCGCGAATCCGACAGCAGGATGCGGAACGCGGCGGCGACCTTCTCGGTACTGGCGCCGCCGCCGACGTCGAGGAAGTTGGCGGGCTCGCCGCCGTAGTACTTCACGATATCCATCGTCGCCATCGCCAGCCCGGCGCCGTTGACCATGCATCCGATATTGCCGTCGAGATGCACGTAGCTGAGATCGAACTTGGCGGCTTCGGTCTCGTGGGGGTCTTCCTCGTTGGGGTCGCGCAGCTCGCGAATCTCCGGATGGCGGAACAACCCGTTGTCGTCGAACGACATCTTGGCATCGAGGCAGATCACCTTTCCGCCGGCGGTAACGACCAGCGGATTGATCTCGATCAGCGAGGCGTCGGTCTCGATAAACGCGCGGTACAGCGCTGCGAGCGTGGTGGCGAACTGGCCGGTGAGCTTGTCGCGCAGTCCGAGCGCGAACGCGATCTTGCGCGCCTGGTAACCGGCCGGACCGATCAGCGGATCGATCGGTTCGGTGATGATCTTCGCGGGCGTTTTGGCGGCGACCTCTTCGATCTCCATCCCACCTTCGGTGCTCGCGATCACCGCGACCGTCCCGGCTTTCCGATCGACCAGCATCCCAAGATAGAGCTCGCGCGCGACCTGACTTGCTTCCTCAACGTAAACCCGCCGCACGACGCGGCCCTGCGGCCCGGTCTGATGGGTGACGAGCGGCTTGCCGAGCAGCTTCTCGGCGAAGGCGCGCGCCTCCTCGGCGCTCGATATCAGCTTAACGCCGCCCGCTTTGCCGCGGCCGCCGGCGTGAATCTGCGCTTTCGCCACGGCCTTGGGCGCGCCGAGCGTGGCGAAGGCTTTCGCGGCAGCGTCGGGCGTTTCGGCAGCCTGCCCCCTGGGAACCGGCGCTCCGAAGCGCGCGAGAATCTGTTTGGCCTGAAACTCGTGGATGTTCACGTGTCTGCTACTTGAAGGACCAATTGTTTTCTACTTGAAGAACAAATCGCGGAGCCATTTGCGCGATGCCTGGCCGCCGACGCGCGCGATCGCGGTCGTGAGCGGAATTGCCTTGGGGCAGACCTCGACGCAGTTCTGCGCGTTGCCGCAATCCGCGATTCCGCCGTTCCCCATCAGGGCTTCCAGCCGCTCGTCCTGATGCATCTTGCCGGTCGGATGCTCGCCCATCAGGTAGACCTGGCCGATAACCGCAGCGCCCATGAAGCTGGAGTGCTCGTTCACCTGCGGACACGCCTCCAGGCAGCAGCCGCAGGTCATGCAGCGCGAAAAGAGATACGCGAGCTCCTGGGTCTCGGAACTCAGGCGGGGCCCGGGTCCGAGATCGTAAGTGCCGTCGATCGGAATCCAGGCGTGGGCCTTCTTGAGCGACTCGAACATGAACGAACGATCGACCAAGAGGTCGCGGACCACCGGAAACTTCGACATCGGCTCGAGCGTCACGCTGCCGTCCTGCGATACGACACCGGCGAGCGCGCTGCACGCCTGGCGCACGCGCCCGTTGATCACCATCGAGCAGGCGCCGCAGACCTCTTCGAGGCAGTTGGCCTCGAAGACCACCGGCGACGTTCGCTTGCCATGGCGCGTAACCGGGTTGCGCCGGATCTCCATAAGCATCGAGGTGACGTTGTGATTCGCCTTGAACGGCAGCTCGAACTCCTCCCAGTAGGAGGCGCTTTTCGGACCGTCCTGGCGCCGGATTCTGAGCGTGATGGTTTGCTCTGCCATTGGATTACGCCGCCTTCGCCGGCGCGTCCACGTCGTAGCGGCGCGGGCGCAGCTTGATCAGGCTGACATCCACCGGCTCGAAGCTGAAGCGCGGGCCGTCGGACGTCCAATGCGCGAGCGTGGTCTTGAGCCAGTTGTTGTCGTCGCGTTCGGGAAAATCAGGCTTGTAGTGAGCGCCGCGCGATTCGTTACGATTGAGCGCGCCGAGCGTGATCGGACGCGCCAGCTCCAGCATGTTGTAGAAGTGGCGGACGAAGAGCAGTTCCTGGTTCGCCCATTTGCCCCGATCGTTAAGCCCTACGCGGCCCCATCGATCCTTCAGCTCCATGATCTTGTCGTCGGTGGCCTTGAGCTTGGTGTTGAAGCGCACGACCGTGACGTTCTCGGTCATCCAGTCGCCCAACTCGCGCCACAGCGAGAAGACGTTCTCCGGCCCGTCCATCTTGTAGATCTTGTCGAAGGCTTCGCGCTGGCGCGTGATCTCGGCGTCGTAAATCCTTGAGCGTCGGCGTCGCTCTTGTGGCTCTTCGCATACGCGACCATCGCGGGCGAGCTGATTTGTCCGGCATATACGCACGACAGCAGCGAGTTGGCGCCGAGCCGGTTCGCGCCATGATACTGGAAGTCGCACTCGCCTGACGCGAACAGCCCCTTGATATTGGTTTGCTGCGAATAATCGACCCACAACCCGCCCATCGAGTAGTGCATCGCCGGAAAAATCTTCATCGGCACCTTGCGCGGGTCCTCGCCGGCGAACTTCTCGTAAATCTCGATCACGCCCCCGACCTTGCGATTGAGCTCTTCCGGGATCGAGATGACTCACGTCGAGATAGACCAGCGGCTGGCCGTCGATGCCCAGCTTCATATCGTAGACGACGTTGTAGATCGCCCGGGTCGCAATATCGCGCGGGACGAGATTCCCGTAGGCGGGGTACATCTCTTCAAGGAAGTACCAGGGCTTGCCGTCCTTGTAGGTCCAGATCCGTCCGCCCTCGCCGCGAATCGACTCGGAGATCAGCCGGTTCTTGTCTTCGCCGGGCATTGCGGTCGGATGGACCTGGATAAACTCCCCGTTGGCGTAGGTCGTACCCTGCTGGTAGCACGCGCTGACCGCCGAGCCGGTGTTGGCCAGCGATTGCGTCGAGCGCCCGTAGATCAGGCCCGGACCGCCGGTCGCGATCATCACGTCGTCGGCCGGGAAGGCGCGGATCTCCAGCGAGCGGGTGTCGATCGCGCAGATGCCGCGGCATTCGCCCGACTCGTCCTGCACCAGGCTCAGCATCTCCCAGCTTTCGAACTTGCGGACCATCCCCGCCGCCTCGTAGCGGCGCACCTGCTCGTCGAGCGCGTAGAGCAACTGCTGGCCGGTGGTCGCGCCGGCGAAGGCCGTGCGATGGTGTTTCGTGCCGCCGAAGCGGCGAAAGTCCAGCAGCCCCTCCGGCGTGCGATTGAACATCACGCCCATCCGGTCGAACAGGTAAATGATCGCGGGCGCCGCCTCGCACATCCCCTTGACCGGCGGCTGATGGGCCAGGAAGTCGCCGCCGTAGATCGAATCGTCGAAGTGAATCGCGGGCGAGTCGCCCTCGCCCTTGGTGTTGACGGCGCCGTTGATTCCGCCCTGCGCGCACACCGAATGCGAGCGTTTGACCGGAACGATCGAAAACAGGTCGACCTTCTCACCGGCCTCGGCGAGTTTCATCGCAGTGGTCAAACCCGCCAGACCGCCGCCGACCACGATATGTTGACCGGGCATTGTCGCTCCTCAAGCCGGCGCGCGAAACGCCACCAGGATGTCTACGCTGACGAACGCGAGTATCAGAAACAGCGCCACACACGCATAGTTGACCATCATCTGGGCTCTCGGACCATCCGTGATTCCCCAGGTGATGCAGAAAGTGAAGATGCCGTTGGTGAGATGATACACGCAACTCAGCACGCCCACGATGTAGACCGTCAGAATCAGCGGGTTCATCATGAACTCGTGCATCCGCGCGTAGTTGGTCTCGACGCCACTCAAATAAAACCACGCCCGCGTCGAGAGTACATGGAAAAGGATGAAGCCGAGCGCGAGCACGCCCGGTGATTCGCTGCAGGGTGTACTGATAGTTGCGCCCGTAGGGGTACTGGTTGGGTTGCGCCGTCGCCGTGATCACGAGTCCGTAAACGGCGTGATAGAGAATCGGGATCCACAGTACCAGGGCCTCGACCGCGACCTGGAACGGGAGCGTGCGCGTGAACTCGGTTTCTTTCCACCAGACCTGCGCCCCGTGCAGGGCGTACGAGTTCTCGAATAAATGGAAGAAGAGAAAGCCGCCGATCGGGACGATTCCCGTCAGCGAATGCAGCCGGCGCAGAGTCCAGTGCATCTGATCGGCCGGCGTCAGGCTCGATTTGCGCGCTACTACAACCGGTTCTTCAGCCACTGTCGTTTCCTCGCTTAGTTCGCGGCGAGAACCTTGTCCATCGCCTCGACCAATTCGCGCACGTGAGCGACCGAGCCGTCGAAAGCGGCCTTCTCCGCCGCGGTTAGCTCGATCTCGATCACCCGCTCGACGCCGGTTGCGCCGATCACGACCGGCACGCCGGCGAAGAGTCCGCGCACGCCGTACTCGCCTTCCAGGTAGGCGGCGCACGGGATCACTTCCTTGCGATCGAGCATGAAGGCCTCGACCATTTTGTAGGTCGCGGTCCCGGCCGCATAGTAGGACGAAGTTTTCATCAGGTTGACGATCTCGCCACCGCCCTTGCGCGTGCGAGTCTCGATCTCTTCAAGCCGCTTGGCCGCGATCATGCGCTCGATCGGCACGCCACCCGCGGCCGTATAGCTGCGGACCGGCACCATGTCGTCGCCGTGGCCGCCGAGCACCGTTGCGTTGACGCTCTCGACCGAGATCTTGAGTTCCGCCGCGAGGAACGTGCGATAGCGCGCCGAATCGAGCACGCCGGCCTGGCCGACGATGCGGTTCTTCGGGAACCTGGTCACGCGCTTGAGTTGCGTGACCATCGCATCGAGCGGATTGGTCACCGCGACCACGAACGCGCCCGGCGCATGCTGCTTGATCGCCGCGCCGACGGTGTTCATCACCGCGGCGTTGATCTTGAGCAGGTCGTCGCGGCTCATCCCCGGCTTTCGCGGCGAGCCCGAGGTCACCACGATACACTCCGCGCCCTCGATATCCTCGATATTGGTCGAGCCCGTGACATTCACGTCGATTCCGAGCACGGGCGCCGATTCGAGCATGTCGAGCGCCTTGCCCTGCGGCAGGCCCTCGATGATGTCGTAGAGCACGATGTCGCCCAGCCCGTGGAGAAAACAGAGATGGGCGCAGGTCGCACCGACGTTGCCCGCCCCGACGAATGCGATTTTTCTTCTGCCTGCCATGTGATCCCTCCAAGCTTCCGCTGTCTAAAGTCTAGCTTATACAACGAGCATCGCTAATCGTGCAAATCTTAAGTGACATTTCAGAAAGGCTCTACCGCCCTTCTAAATGTCCATATATGGACCCCGCCCGGGGAACAGTGCCGAAGTGGGGCTCACATGTTGTCCACGATCGCCTTGCCGAATTCCGAGCACTTGAGCAGCTTCGCGCCGGTCATCTGGCGCTCGAAATCGTAGGTCACGGTCTTGTTCGCGATCGCCTTGCCCATCCCGCGGACGATCCCATCGGCGACCTCCTGCCATCCCATATGCTCGAACATCAGCACGCCCGACAGGATCACCGAGCCCGGATTCACCTTGTCCTGATCGGCGTACTTGGGCGCGGTGCCGTGCGTCGCCTCGAAGATGGCGTGCCCGGTCAGGTAGTTGATGTTCGCGCCGGGCGCGATGCCGATGCCGCCGACCTGCGCGGCCAGCGCGTCGGACAGGTAGTCGCCGTTCAGGTTCAGCGTCGCGATCACGTCGAACTCCTCGGGCCGCGTCAGCACCTGCTGCAGCGTGATGTCCGCGATCGTGTCCTTGACCAGCACCTGGCCCGCCGGCGGTTTGCCGCCGCAGTCGTCCCATCCAATCGCACGCCCCTTGTACTCGCGCTTGGCCAGCGCGTAGCCCCAGTCGCGGAACGCGCCCTCGGTGAACTTCATGATGTTGCCCTTGTGGACCATCGTCACGCTCTTGCGCTGGTGCTTGATCGCATAGTCCAGCGCCGCGCGGATCAGCCGCTCCGAGCCTTCGCGCGAGACCGGCTTGATGCCGATGCGCCGAGGTGTCGGGAAAGCGGATCTTCGTCACGCCCATCTCCTCCTGCAGGAACTTGATCAGCTTCTTCGCCTCGGGCGATTCGGCCGGCCATTCGATGCCGGCGTAGATGTCCTCCGTGTTCTCGCGGAAGATCACCATGTCGACTTTCTCGGGATGCTTGACCGGGCTGGGCACGCCGTCGAAATAGCGCACCGGCCGCAGGCATACGTACAGGTCGAGCATCTGGCGCAGCGCCACGTTGAGCGAGCGGATGCCGCCGCCGATCGGCGTGGTGAGCGGCCCCTTGATGCCGATCAGGTAACTCGCGGAACGCCTCGACCGTTTCATCCGGGCAGCCAGGTGTTCAATTGCTTGTACGATTTCTCGCCGGCGTAGACTTCCATCCAGGCGATCTTGCGTCTTGCCGCCGTAGATTTTCTCGACGGCGCTGTCGAATACGTACTGCGAAGCCCGCCAGATGTCGGGGCCGGTGCCGTCGCCTTCGATAAACGGCAGGATCGGCCGATCCGGCACGTTGAGCGTGTGATCGGAGTTGAGCGTGATCTTCGCGCCGTCGCTGGGAACTTTGACCGTTTTGTAAGCCATCGTTTTGTGGGCCTCTGGGCTGCTGCCTGCTCCATGGAGACTTGAGGAGATTTTGCGTACCGATCATATAGAAATGGCTCCGCGATGCCAGCACCCCTGGTCGTGGAGATCGCAACCGACCGCCGAGACGCCGGCCCTACTTCGGATGATCGGTCTCTCCGAAGTGGGACCGGCGTCCCGCCGGTCATTCATTCCGCAAGCCACATCCAGGCGTAATCCTCGATCTCGGGCCATCGCCGCCACGGATTCTCGACCATGTATTGGAGCTTCTCGGCCATTTCCAACTCACTTCGCAGAATGCGGTCGAAATACTCCTTCTGCCATACGCTGCTTTTTCGCGATCCCGTCCGCGCGAAACGATGGGCCGTGAACGATTTCCAGGAATGTACGATTGTTTCCAAACGGTGCCCGTCCGCGGGCTCTACGACCACGTGGACGTGGTCGTTCATGATTACATACCCGGCCAGTCTGTAGCGTGTGTTGTGAAAGTGGCGCAGGGCCTCTGCCACAACGCCACGCTCCGCCGGCGTCAGATCGGCTTGACCCTGTCCAAGGCGCCACGTGACGAAGTACGTACCTCGCTCCATGCGCCAATGCGGAAGCTTTCCCCGGTAGAGTCGGAATTCGTCTTCCTTCATTGCAACGACGCGAATGGCCGGCGGGATGCCGGCCCTACTTCAAACGCCTAGCGCGTCCCTCCAAAGTAGGACCGGCGTCCCGCCGGTCATTTCATTCGGCAAGCCACGGCCCTCCCGGTCCTCACAGCAGGGGGCCGTCCGAGCCGACCATCGAGCGGCGAATCAGTTTGATCGGAATCGCGCCGTAGCGCAGGAAATCGTCGTGGAACCGCCCGAGGTCGAACGCGCCGCCCTGCTTGCTCCGCACGTCATCGCGCAGCTTCATGATCATCAGCTTGCCCAATTGATAGCGCAGATAGCCCGGATCCTGCGTGCCTCTGAGCGCCTCGACCATCGCGTTGTGCGGCGTCATGTAGCTGTTCTGCTCGAAGAATACCGCGGCCTCGGCGACCGTCATGCCGTGCGTATGCATCCTGATTCCGACCAGGAAGCGGGATGCGCGCTGCAACGCCATCTGGAGCTCCGCCAGCCGATACTTGGGATCGCCGCCGCGCCATCCCTGGTCGAGCATCATTTGCTCGCAGTAAAAGGCCCATCCCTCGATATTGGATCCCGAGCCGAACAGCGTGCGCACCCGATCCGAGTTCAGCCGGTTGTCGAGGAACTAGCAATACGTCGTCTGCGGCAGGAACAGATA
>CAWBYV010000024.1:0-25334 GCA_963793115.1 uncultured delta proteobacterium | reverse complement strand
ACGAGCGAGAAACTGGCAATCGTAATCGACGCGTGAGATTTGTTCGGGTTGGAGATCGTGACCGGCTTGGCAGCGCTCGTGGCCCCGGAGACACCAAAGCACCTGGTTCCCCAGGTTCAGGGTCTTGGGTGTCACGACCAGCGCCGAGGTTTTCGCGAATACTCCCGCCGGTATCGCGAGCACGCTGACGAAAGCGACGGTGGAGATGAATCGAATGCGTCGAAGAATAGATAGCACCATCAACGATCTCATTACTCCTCCCGGAGCGCGACAGATTTCCGATGCTGCTCAAATGAACACGATTCGGTCAGGTCCGCAAGAATGAAAGTTCTAATCTGTGCTGGCGCGGGCGCGATGCGGGCGATCAGCAGCACCAAACCGGGCTTCGCTCAAGCCGAGCTTCGCTACTGATGTGCGCCCGTATCGGGCGGCGACGGCGTAGCGCTTTCGCCTTGAGCCGCCAGGCGGCGCGGGACGATTGTAAACCGGCGCTTGCTTCCACGCCACCCACAGCAGAATCGCGAGCAGTACCGCCGCAGTCAGCAGGTCGAGGAATCCAGGAGCGGCAGCGCCCGAGCCCGCCGCGAATCGTGAGGTCAACTTCATGCGGTTCCCTTCAGGATTCACCAGATTATCAGCCAGGGTTGTCAGCCCATCATAAGCCGCCTCATCAGACCGCCGCGTTCGGTGCGATCGAAGCCGCGACGGCACGGGCGCCTCGCGATGCGCCCGGGCGCGCGCCGCGCCGGTTCAATCCAAACAGGCGGCACAGTTCGCGCCCGGTGAGCGATCGATCGCACCTTGCCACCGCCATCGGGGAGCCTGCGGCGATCACCCGGCCGCCGCCGTCACCGCCTTCGGGACCAAGGTCAATTACGTAGTCGGCGTGTGCGATAAATTCCAGATTGTGCTCGATCACCAGCAAGGTGTTGCCCTCGGCTACCAGACGGTCGAGCACTCTCAGCAGCTTGCGGATGTCGCTCGAGCTTAGCCCGGTGGTGGGCTCGTCGAGCAGGATCATCGGGGGCAGTTTGCGCTCACCGTTCGCGCTCGTCGAGGGGTTGGCGTCGATGGGAAGGCAACGCGCCAGCTTGAGGCGTTGGGCCTCGCCGCCGGACAGAGTCGATGTTGCCTGTCCGAGTTCAAGGTATCCCAGGCCGGCCGCGCTGAGGGCCTCGAGCGGTTTGACGATTTTGGAGTAACGGGCGAAGAACGCGCGCGCTTCGTCGACCGTCAGTCGCCAGGACCTGGTTGATGTTGCGGCCCTGGAATTGGATGACCGAGGATATGGCTCTGGAAACGGCGTCCGTCGCAGGCTTCGCACGTGACCTCGAGGTCGGACATGAAGTGCATCTCGATGGTGACGGTGCCGCTGCCCTGGCATCGCTCGCAACGCCCGCCGGCCACGTTGAAGGAAAAATGCTTAGGTTGGATTCCGAGCCTGCGGGCTTCCGCGGTTGACGCGAAAAGCTTGCGCACCCCGTCGTAGACCTTGAGGTAGGTGGCCGGATTCGAGCGCAGCGAGCGCGTTGGCATCTCCTGTCCCATGTGGACGATCTCGCTGAGCCGCTCAAGGCCCTCGATTCGGTCGCACGCGCCGACGTCGCTGACCGGCGCGCCAATCCTTTGCAGATAATTGCGGTAGAGCACCTCTTCGACCAGGGTCGATTTGCCCGAACCCGAGACCCCAGTCACGCAGACGAACCGCCCCAGCGGGATCGAAACCTCGAGATTCTTGAGGTTGTGCTCGCGCGCGCCGATGATGCGGAGCGCGGGATCGCGCTTGCTGTAGCGCCGCTCGCGCGCGATCGCGCGCATCAACAGTACCCGTCCCGGAGTTTCGACCAACTTCCGCTTGGATGCCGGCATCGATCGGCCGCTGCGCACCAGATTGCCGCCCTCGCGTCCGCCGCCCGGCCCAAGCTCGACCACGTAGTCGGCGCCAGCGATCATCATCGGATCATGCTCGACCATCACCACGGTGTTGCCGAGATCGCGAAGACGGCGCAGCACCTTGAGCAGGCGCTGGATGTCGCGCGCATGAAGCCCGACCGTCGGCTCGTCGAGCACATATAACGTCCCGGTCAGCAGGCTCCCGAGCGCGCTGGCGAGATGGATGCGCTGGGCCTCACCGCCCGAGAGCGTACGCGCCTGACGTTCCAGGGTCAGATAGCCGAGCCCGACCTCTGTCAGGTAAGCGATCCGGTTTCGCAGCTCGCGCAGCACCACGCCAACGCGCTCGCGGGCCGCCGCGGGCCGGGATAGCGCGCCGATCCATTCGGCGAGCTCATCGATCGAAATCCGTCCGACCTCGGCGATGGTCTTGCCGGATACGCGAACGTTGAGTGCGTCGGGTCTGAGCTTGGTGCCGCCGCAAGCGGCGCAGGGCACGAAGCGGCGATACCGGGCGAGCAGGATGCGGACGTGAGTCTTGTAGCGCTTGCCTTCCATCCAGCGAAAAAAACCGCGCACGCCCGGCCATCGCTCGTCATGATTCTGGGTGCGGCCGGCTCGCCGTCGAGCAGCCAGGCGCGTTCCTCGGCGGTGAATTCCCGATAGGGAGCGGTGACTCGGACGCCGCGCTTGCGCGCGCACGAGACCATCCATGATTGCATCTCGCTATAAGCCGGCGTTCGCCACGGCGCGATCAATCCCTGGCGGATCGATAGACCCGGATCAGGGATGACCTTTGCGAGATCGAGTTCAACCGTGCGGCCGAAGCCTTCGCATGCCGGGCAAGCGCCAAGCGGGCTGTTGGGCGAGAACAGCGCGGGCATAGGTTCGGGGAACGCGACGCCGCATCGCGAACAATTGAAGCGGCGATCGAAGTCAAGGGTCGAAACCGCTCTTAGATGGCCGTTGTCGCGCTCGACGCGAACGACGCGCGCGCGTCCCGACCGAGATAGAATGCCTTCTCCAACGCTTCGTGCACTCGCCCCGCCGCTTTCGCCGTCCCGCCGCTGAACGGAAACGCGATCCACTACGACTATCAGCGGACCGGCCAGAGGACCGGCATGGTCGCCGGGCGGCCGCCGTCCATCGAGGCGAAGTCGGCGGTCTCGACCAGCATCTCGTCGCGGTACAGACGATGATAGCCGTTTTGGGTCAGATACGCGGCGACTTCGGCGATCGATCGCGATCCGGTCTCGAACGGCGCGATGAAGAAGTACATCCCCGCCGCGGCGAGCACGCGCTGGGCCGCGCTTTCGACGCTGTCGCGCGCCACCTCGAGGCTGCATCGCGGGCAGGTGGTGACCCCGGCGGTCGCGAACAGGAGGCGGATGTAGTCGCTGATTTCCGTGACCGTGCCGACCGTCGAGCGCGCATTCCTGATACTGTTCTTCTGGCGCAGAGCCAGCGCGGGCGGAATCGCCGAGATCGAGTTGAACGTCCGGCCGATCCATCCGTTCGAGAAAAAGCCGTGCGTAAGTCGAGAGGCTCTGCACGTAGCGCCGCTGTCCTTCGGCGTAGAGGGTGTCGAAAACCAGGCTCGATTTGCCGGAGCCGGAGACCCCCGTGACCACGGTCAGTTTGCCGCGCGGAATATCGAGCGAGACGTTCTTGAGATTATGGGTGCGGGCGCCCCGAATACTGATTGCGCGCTCCAAGACTGCTTCCCGGCCTTGCGTAATCGGCCTCAGTGATGCGGAATCGGCCTTAGTGAGGATCGTTCAGCGGGCGGGCTTTCTTGCGCTCGCCCGGAAACTCGGCGGCGACTTCCGCGTACAAATCGGCCAGACTCCGGTCGAACTCCGCTTGTAGCCGCCTGGTTTCGCTCTGCTTCTGCTGGTCGGGCAGGGTCGTGAGCTTGGCCAACTCCTGCTCGAGCTTTTGCATCAGGCGGTTGCGCTCGATCATGTAGCGGTAGCCGTCCATATAGGCTCCTAAACGCGAAATTCCAAAACATTTTATTATAGGCTATTGTGACCTGCCCGAACAACGTCGCGACTACCGGGATGAATCAGTCAATCGAATCGAGCGAAGTCTCGTCGAGCCAGGTCTCACCGCCCAATCGGCTCTATGCGCAATGGCCGATCGAGGGTCTGGCGCACGGATTTTTTGGCCGTCTCGGCGGTGTCAGCCGGGGACGGTTCGCGGGGTTGAATCTGTCTTACCTGGTCGGCGACGAAACCGCGTCGGTCAACCGCAACTGGCAAATCGCGCGTCAATCGATGCCGGCCGGCGCCGCGATCGCCAGGTTGAACCAGGTTCACGGCGCGGAGGTGCGATGCGTGGGCTACGCTGACTGCTGCGCCGCGCGCCCGGACGGCGACGGCTTGGTCACCGCAACGCCGGGAATCGTATTGACGATCCTGACCGCCGATTGCGTTCCGCTCCTGCTGGCCGACGCGAAGAGCCGCGTCGCCGCCGCGCTTCACGCCGGATGGCGCGGCACGCTGGCCGGTATCGCCGCGGCAGGCGTTGAACGCGATGGTCGCGCTCGGCGCCTCGCGCGCCGGAATCCGCGCCGCGCTCGGACCGTCGATAGGCCCATGCTGCTTCGAGGTGGACGCGGACTTGGCCGCGCGATTCGACGACCTTGTCGAGTCCGCCGCGTGCCATATCCACTCGGGCCGCGCCGGCAAGGCCTTCATCGATTTGCGCGGCGTGCTGCGCGATCAACTCGTGCGATGCGGGCTCGATCCCGATGCGATCGCGAGCGTCGGACCTTGTACGCGATGCGCCGGCGATCGCTATTTTTCCCGCCGCGCCTCCGGCGGCAACCTCACCGGTCTGCAACTTAGCTACATCGGCTTCGCCGCCGGGAGCGGCTCATGACGCGTCCGCGAAAGGTAACGAAATCGCCGCAGGGGCGCGTGATCGCGAAGGTGCGCAAACCGATCGCGCCGCCGTTGCGAGTCGAGCCGGACACGAAAAAATATCGGCGTGCCCGCGAGCGCGAGCGGATAAACCGCGAAGAGGAATCGTCCTGATGCAGGCGCAAGTGAAGCCGCCGGTCAAAGCCGCGCTCATCGGCGCGGGGCTGATCGGGGAAACCCACTCACTGATGCTCAAGCAGGTCGCCCAGAGCACCGAAGGCTCCGTCCGGATGGTCGCGATCTACGACCCGGCCATCGAGCAGGCCGAGCGAATCGCCTCGTACTGGCCGGAATCGAAGGTTGCGCCATCAGTCCGGAGCATTTACGATGACGACGCGATCGACGCGGTATGGATCTGCACTCCCACGCGGTTCCATCGCGAGCTCTGCGTGGGCGCGGCGCGCGCCGGCAAGCATGTGTTCTGCGAGAAGCCGCTGGCGATGAACTCGGCTGAGGCGGCGCAGATGGAAGACGAGATCAACTCGGCGGGCGTGTTGAGCCAGGTCGGGCTGGTGCTGCGTTTCTCGCCCGTCTACACGGTGATCCGCGACCTGCTGCGCGACCCGGCGGTCGGAAGGCTCCTCACCGCCACGATGCGCGACGATCAGGACTTCCCGATCCGTGGAAGCCACGACAGCGCCTGGCGCAACGATCCGCTGCTCACCGCGGGCGGAACCCTGATCGAGCACAGCGTGCACGACTTCGATCTGTTCACCTGGATTTTCGGCCCCGTGATTCGGCTCTCCTGCGCGCAACGAAACTTCAACGGCGCGCCGGGGGTCGAGGACTTTGCCGCCAGCCGGCTGAAATTCGAGGCCGGGTTCTGCGGCCAGATGACTTCGGTGTGGCATCGGATGATCGGCCGGCCGAGCAATCGTCATTTCGAGGTGTTCGCGGAAAACATGTTTATCGCGACCGATCACGAGACGCTGGGCCCTATCACGGTCCAGCGCGGCGACGGCCCTGAGGAGATTATTCCCGCCGAAGAGGTATTGGACCGCTTCGAGGCGCACACTCTCGCGCAACGGCCCTATCTCAAGTCTCTGGGGAGCTGGCTGGCCGTGCCTTACGCCGTCGAAGATGCCATCTTCGTGGCGGCAATGCTGGGCCAATGCGAGCCCGACCCGGAATTCGGCGCCGGCGTGGCCGCCCAGCGGCTGGTCGAGGCAGCCTACGAGTCGGCGCGCCGGGGTGTCGCGATAACGCCGCGCGGGTGAGCTTGGATTCGACTTTATCTATCGCGATAATCTATTAGGATAACTTTTATCTATCACGACAATCTATTAGAATATCAGCCATGATTAGCTTCGAACTAAGCGAAGAGCAGCAGATGATCCGCGACACCGTGGGCGCTTTCGCCCGCGATGAGGTCCGGCCGGCCGCCCGTCCTGCCGACGAGCAGTGCGCGATCCCGAAAGATCTGGTGGCGAAGGCCTCGGAGTTGGGCCTCGTGCGCAGCGCGATTCCGGAGCAGTTCGGCGGCGACGGCGACGCGCGCTCGGCGGTGACCGGCGCCGTGATCGCGGAAGAGCTTGCCTACGGCGATCTCTCGATCGCGCTCGACGTGCTGGCGCCACGCCTGTTCGCCTTTCCGCTTATCGAGATGGGCACCCCCGATCAGCGCAAGCTCTACCTGCCGCGTCTCAGCCGCCCCGAATTCGTGGCCGCATCCGCGGCCGTGATGGAGCCCAAATTCGACTTCGATCTGAACGCGTTGGCGACCGTCGCACAGCATCGCAACGGCGGCTTCGTGCTCGACGGCGCCAAATGCTTCGTGCCCCTGGCCAAGGAAGCCGAGGCGATCCTGGTTTTTGCCGCCTCGAACCCGAGCGCGGGCCTCGCGGGCGTGGACGGATTTATCGTCGAGCGTGGCGCGGCCGGACTTGCTCTGGGCGAGCGCGAGAAAAACATGGGCCTCAAGGGCCTCGCGACCTACGAGCTCGAACTCAAGCGATGCCGGCTCGGACCCGAGGCGCGGCTGGGCGGCGAGCGCGGATGCAACTTCACCCGGCTCACCAGCCAATGGCGCGTCGCGCTGGCGGCGATGGCGGTTGGAGTCGCGCGGGCCTCGTTCGACTACGCGCGCGATTACGCCAAGGAGCGCAAGGCGTTCGGCGTTCCGATCGCCACCAAGCAGACGATCGCGTTCATGCTCGCCGACATGGCGATCGAGATCGATGCGTCGCGCCTGCTGGGATGGGAAGCCGCGTGGCATCTCGACAAAGGCGAGGACGCGCTCCAGGAGAGCTACCTCGCGAAGAACTACGCTGCGGCCGCGTCGTTGAAGATCGCGGACAACGCCGTGCAGGTGCTGGGCGGCCACGGCTACATCAGGGAGCATCCGGTCGAAATGTGGCTGCGCAACGCGCGCGGCTTCGCGACGCTGGAAGGCCTCGCCACGGTATAGAGCAAGTCAAGTTCCGGACGGAGATTGACAGATGATCGACTTCGAATTGGAACCTCAGGTAGTCGGCCGGGTGCAGATGTACCACGTGGTCGCCGAGCAGATGGTGCGCCCGATCTCACGTGAGTACGATGAACGCGAGCACGAGCACCCGACCCAGTTCTGGGAAACGATGTGGGCTTCCTCGAGCAACAGCGACATCACGCCCGGCACCGGCCGCGAAGCGTCCGATGCGAAGCGCGAAGGCGGCGCGCGCCCGCGGCGCAACCTCAATAGCATTCTCAGCACCGAGGAGCTTTGCTGGGGCGACGCGGGACTGTTCCTGTCGATTCCCAACCCGGGTCTGGGCGGCGCGGCCGTGATGGCCGCGGGCACGCCGCAACAGAAGGAGCGCTTTCTCAAGCGCTTTCGCGAGGGTAAGCCGAAATGGGGCGCGATGGCGATCACTGAGCCGGGATGCGGCTCCGACTCTGCAGCCGTTGCCACCACGGCGACCCGCGTCGGCGACGACTGGATAATCAATGGCACCAAGATCTTCTGCACCGCCGGCGAGATGGCAGCCGAAAAGTCCGAAGGTTTCGTGGTGGTGTGGGCGACGGTCGACAAGACCGCCGGACGCGCGGGTATCAAGCCCTTCGTCGTCGACCATAACACTCCCGGCATGACAGTCACGCGCACCGAGAACAAGCTCGGCATTCGTGCCTCCGACACCGCCACGATCGTGTTCGACAACTGCCGCGTGCCGTTGGACTATCTGCTCGGGACGCCCGAGGTCCGGCGCGAGGGCGGCTTCAAGGACGTGATGGCGACCTTCGATGCGACCCGTCCGCTGGTCGCCGCGATGGCGCTGGGAGTCGGCCGCGCGGCGCTCGACTACGTGCGCGATTTCCTCAAACAGCACAACGTGCCGGTCCGCTATGGAATCTCGCCGCACAAGCTCGCCGCTATCGAGCGCGACTTCATGGACATGGAAGTCAACTTGAAGGCCGCGCGATTGCTGACTTGGCGCGCCGCCTGGATGCTCGACATGGGAATGCACAACAACCTCGAAGCCTCGATGGCCAAGGCCAAGGCGGGCCTCGCGGTGACGCAGATTACGCAGAAGGCCGTGGAGATCATGGGACCCGCCGGCTACTCGCGCCGCGAGTTGGTCGAGAAGTGGATGCGCGACGCGAAAATCAACGACATCTTCGAGGGCACGCAGCAGATCAACATGCTGATCGTGGCGCGGCGAATCCTGGGCTACGGCAGCAAGGAATTGAACTGACCGCAACCCAGGCAGAATCCGGAGAGCGAACGGGCGCGGATCATCGCAAATGTCACTGCAGATTCAAAAGGAAGCCGCCGCCAGAGCGTGGGCGCCCGTCCCCGAACTAGAGGAGGGCCGCCTTGAGGTTCGTCCGATCGGAACGACCCACGGACTCAGGGAGCTGGCGGCGCTCCACAAGCGTACCTGGAGCGGCCTCGATGTGCGGGAAAAACGGGTCTTCATGCTGCTGTGGCCTTCGGCGCTCCATTTCGGCTTCTATCTGGGCAGGCCGGCACAGGAACGCCGGCGGCCGCAATTGATCGCCGCGTTTTGGGCGCGATGCCTGGCCGACGCGCCGATCACGCTCGGCCATCTCTATCCGCCGGCCTTATTCAAGGGCGTGCCTCCCGACGAGGTCTTCGAATTCGGCGGGGCGGTGGTCAACCCGACTCTCCAGAAGCGTGGCCTGATGCGTTTGCTGGCCAACACCGCGCGCCTGTTTCTCTATTCGCGCCGCCCCAAGCTCATCATCACGATTCCGATCGAGTCTCTCTACCCATTCTACAAGAGCGTGGGGCTGAAGACCGTCGGCACCAAGCCGGTCAACCATCCGTACATGTCCAACGTCAAGGCCTGGCTGATGTACGGCCGGTTCGACGAGTTATCCAAGCCCTTCTTCATGTAGGACCGCCCGCCGCAGACGCCCTATCGGTTCTCGCCCTTACGGCGCGGTTTCCGGTTTTTCCCTTGCGAATCAGCTACTTGGAGACGATGCAGGCTCGCCGCCCGCGGATCGGCCCGTGCCAGCGCCGGTCGATTACTCCTGTTTGGAGGAAATATGATACTACTTGTTGCAAGACTTACCGTCAGAATGTTATATGTCGTTGGGGTCAGATGTTCTCTTCAGCCTACATGACGAAGCCGGATGGAAAGCCAGACAAGGGATTCAACCGGCAGCGGCGGACTCAGGCAACCGGTGTTGCGGTCGAGTCGAGGCGTTAGAATGGTTTATGGCCAAGGAACGTAGCGGCAAGACGCGCAGTTTTGGCGAGGTAATCCTTGCGCAGCGCCGCGAGCTCGGCCTCACTCAGAGCGACCTCGCCCGGCTCATCAAAGCGTCGATCAAATTCATCGGCCAGCTCGAGGCCGAGCAGCGCCACCCCTCCGATGGCACCGTCGTCAAGCTGGCCGGAGCGCTCAGACTCAACCGCATCGAACTGCTCTTCCTGGCCAACCCCGAGGCCCAGCCCCTGTTCCAGCATCGTCAGGCTGAGGCCAGCTCGACCTGGAAGCAGTTCAAGCAGGCCGCGCGCTTGCAGCGCGCCCACGGCGTCAGCCGGCAGGAGATGGAAACGCTCGCGCAAGTTACGCTGATGGGCGACGTGCGTGGCGTGCGCGACTTTGTGTATATCCTTAACACCATTCGCGGGGTGCAACCGCGACCGGGGAAAGCGAAAGTCTCAGGCGGGGCAGAGGTGCAGCGATGTCTTCGCTGATAAACGTGGAAGCGGCCCTCAAGTCGGCGGGCCACGGGCACAGCCATGATGCGGCCGGTCAGATCGACGCGCTCAGGGTGCGCGAGGTCAACG
Source organism: uncultured delta proteobacterium (assembly GCA_963793115.1). Classification (GTDB taxonomy): domain Bacteria; phylum Desulfobacterota; class Binatia; order Binatales; family Binataceae; genus CAVVMA01. The sequence goes on along the minus strand of CAWBYV010000024.1, from coordinate 15,272 downwards.
CCCTGGTCTCGAGCTTGCTGGACGATATCGAAGTTCCGTTCACCTCGCTCAGCAGGAAAGTGGTCGGTTACCTGTCCGATCTCAAGCGCGTGCTGGCGGCCGACTACCACAGCGTGCCGGGAATGCCGGCGGCGCCGCTGGTCAAGGAGCTGGCGCGGATCGTGGAAACCGACATCAAAGGCCGCTTCGATCTCAGCAAGCATTGGGACGACCCCAGTTGTTTCCAGCCCCTGGTCAGGCAGTTCGGCCCGCGCGAGGTGACGGTCAAGGCGGAGCCGTACCGCAAGGGCGCCGGATTGGCGCTACGCGGCTTCTTTTGCCGCGCCAACCTCAGCAACCAGCCCAAGTTCGTAATCTTCCTGAACACCGCCCATCATTCCGCCGCGGTGGCCGCGACGCTGGGCCACGAACTGGGACACTACCTCTACGGCTCGCTGATAGGCGAGGATGGCCCGATGACCGCCTTCATGGAAGGCACCTTCGGCGCGCATCTTAACGAGGAGCACGAGCTGTTTGCCGACGCGCTGGTGACGCTGGCCGCCTACAACGCTGACCAGATCAGGCAGATAACCGCGATCGGCAAGCACGATCCCAGCAGCCCGGACAACATTGTGCAGCGATTCCACAAGGCCTATGAGTCGATCCTCCGCCCGCGCTACAAGATCGATCTCACGCACGGCGATATCGAGCAGTCCCGGGGGCGTGTCAGCGCCTCGTGGCGCGTGAGCTACTTAACCGCCATGATCCACTTCTTCAAGCTCCGCTGCGCCATCCTTGACAACGCCGGCGTATGAGAGCGGCATCGCCGCGCGCCCAATCCTTTCTGACTAGACGCATCTGACTCGACGCAACTGATAGATACGCTCCGCCATCCGCTTGCGGATGGTACGCCCGGGTCGCATCCGTTCGTAGCGCGTCCCGTGATATAAGCCTCTTTATGTCCGTCCTCGGGCAATTTCATCCCGCGGTCCGCGGATGGTTCGAGCGGCGCTTCGGCTCGCCCTCGCGCGTGCAGGATCTCGGATGGCCCGTGATTGGGGCGTCGCAAGCTCCACCCGGCCACGATGTGCTGCTCTGCGCGCCCACCGGCAGCGGCAAGACGCTGGCCGCCTTCATGTGGGCGATCAACCGCCTGATCGTCGAAGCCGAATCCGGTGCGCTGCGCGATGAAGTCTCGGTCCTCTACGTCTCGCCGCTCAAGGCGCTGGCCAACGACATCCGGCTCAACCTCGACGAGCCGCTCGACGGCGTGCGCCGCGTCGCCGCCGAAACCGGCCTCAAGCTGGCCGAGATTCGCGCGGCGCTCCGTCACGGCGACACCAGCGTCAAGGAACGCAGCGCGATGCTGCGCAAGCCGCCGCATATCCTGGTCACCACGCCCGAGTCGCTGTACATCCTGCTGACCTCGCCGCGTTTTCGCGAGAAGCTGCGCGCCGTCCGCTACGTGATCGTCGATGAACTCCACGCCGTCGCGGGCAACAAGCGCGGATGCCATCTGGCGCTCACGCTGGAGCGCCTGGAGCGGATGGTCCGCCAAAGCGGCGCACCACGCCCCACGCGAATCGGCCTTTCCGCGACCTTGAATCCAATCGAGCGGTTGGCAGAGTTCCTGGCCGGCGGCGAGATCGACCCCAACGGGAATCGCAGGGCACGCCCGGTCAGGATCGTCCGCGCTGACGACCGCGCGCGCGCGATGGACTTGCGCGTGGTCGCGCCGGGTCCGGAACTGGGCCCGCTCGCCACCCATCAGCATTGGGACGCGATGTACGACGCGATCGCGAAGCTTATCGGCGAGCATCGCACGACCCTGGTCTTCACGCTTTCGCGCCGATGGGCCGAGCGGGTCGCGCTCAACCTTCAAAAACGCCTCGGCGCAGACGCGGTGATGGCGCATCATGGGAGCCTCGCCCGCCAAGAGCGCCTTGAGGCCGAGCAGCGGCTCAAGCGCGGCGATCTCAAGGCGTTGGTCGCGACCGCGTCGCTCGAACTCGGTATCGACGTCGGCGCGGTCGACTTGGTGTGCCAGATCGATTCGCCGAAATCGATTTCGGCGGCGATTCAGCGCATCGGACGCTCGGGTCACAGCCTGGGCGCCACGCCCAAGGGCCGCTTGTTCGCGATGACGCTCGATGACCTGCTCGAATGCGCCGCCGCGGTGCGGAGTATCCGGGAGGGCCGTCTCGACGAAGTGGAGATTCCCACTGGATGCCTCGACGTTGCGGCGCAGCAAATCGTCGCGATCGCGGCGGAGGAGGGCGAGATCAACGAGACCGAACTGCTGCGGCTGCTGCGCGGCGCAGACAATTTCGCCGCGCTGGACGCGGACTCGCTTCGCGAGCTGCTCGGACAGATGGCCGACGAGCCGGCGAACAATATCCGCGGCGCCAATCCAAAAATCTTCTTCGATCGCCGCAACCGCCGCGTGCGTGCCCGGCGCGGCGCCCGGATCGCCGCGATTACTTCGGGCGGTACGATTCCCGAGAGCGGCAACTACGACGTGGTGGTCGAATCGCAGGGCCGCAAGATCGGCGACGTGGAGGAGGACTTCGCCCAGGAATCGGCGCGCGGCGACGTCTTCTCGCTCGGCTCGATGCCGTGGCAAATTCAGCGCATCTCGCGCAACCGCCTGATGGTCGAGCCGGCGCCCGGGATGGCGCCTTCGCTGCCGTTCTGGCAGACCGAAGCGGGCGGCCGCTCGCGCGCGCTCTCGACCGCGATCTCGGAGTTGCGCCGCGAGATCGCCGCCAGACTCGACAATCCTGACGCCGCCGCCGCGTGGCTCGGCCGCGAGTGCGCGCTCGAAGAGCGTGCTGCGCAACAGGCCGTCGCCCACGTGCGGCGAGGCTTCGACGCGCTCGGCGCGATCCCCGACGACCATACGATCGTGGTCGAGCGCTTCTTCGACGGGCTCGGCGGCACGCAGATCGTGATCCATTCGCCGCTCGGAATCCGGCTCAACCGCGGATTGGGGCTCGCGCTGCGCAAACGGCTCTGCCAGTCGTTCGATTTCGAGATTCAGGCCTCGGCGACCGACGACGGCGTGCTGCTCGCATTGAATTCGCGCCATAGCTTCGCGCTCGAAGGGATCTTCGCGATGCTCAGCGCGCGCGCCGCTCCCGACGTGCTGGTCCAGGCGCTGATCGCCGGGCCGATGTTCGAGGTGCGTTTTCGCCACGTCGCGACCCGCGCGCTGGCCGTGATGCGGTCGAATCAGGGGCGCAAGGTGCCGGCCTGGATTCAGCGGCTGCGCACGCAAGAGTTGGTCGCGGCGATTTTTCCTCAGCAACAGGCCTGCTTCGAGAACCGCCCGCCGGCGATCGAAATTCCCGGCCACTTCATCGTGCGCGAAACGATTCGCGAGTGTCTCGAGGAGTCGACCGATTCGTGCCGGATGGTCGATCTCCTGCGTGGCATCGAGGGCGGCTCGGTTCGCACGGTGTTCGTCGATGCGATCTCGCCCTCGGTATTTGCCCATCGCCTGCTGCTCGCCTGGGACTACTCGTTCCTCGACGACGGCGAACGCGCAAATCGGCGCAGCCGCACGGTCTCGATGAATCGCGGCATGGCCGAAGATGTCTTCCGTAAGGAGGATCTCTCCGAGCTGCTGTCGGAGCAGGCGGTCGAGAGCGTCGCGGCTGAAGCGGCGGGAACCGCGATGAATCGCCGCGCGCGCGACGCCGACGAGCTATATGAATCGATTCGGAGCCACGGCGCGCTCGCGCCCGCGGCGCTGGAGGATCGCGTTCGCGGCGATTGGCGCGCGATGCTGGCGGCGCTGGAAGCGAATGGCCGCGTGATCCGGGCGCGACCCGATCCGGAAGCTGCCGAGCTTTTGATCGCGGCGGACGATCGCGGGCTTTTCGCCGCCGCCTATCCCGAGAGCGCGTTCGAGCCGAGTCATTTCGATTTCCAAGTCCGTTTCGAAGCCGCGGTCGAGATCGCATCCGATTCTGCGCAGAAAGAGCTGGTCCGGCGCGCGCTTAAAACTTCCGGTCCGGTGACCGCGGCGGAACTCGCGGCGCGGCTGCGTTTGCGGCTGGCCGAAATCGAAGTGGCGCTTGCCGCTCTGGAAGCCAGCGGCGCGATCTTTCGTGGCCATTTCACCCGCGCCGACGCGGAGCAATGGTGCGAGCGCTACGTGCTCGAGAAAATCCATCGGATGACGCTCGCGCGGGTCCGCGCCGAGATCGAGCCGTGCGAGGATCACGAGTTCGCCGCCTTTCGCCTGCGATGGAACCACGTCGGCGGCGCCGACCTGCCCGGCGGCCAGGAGGGTGCCCAAATAGTTCTGGAACAGCTCTCGGGCCTCTGCTTCGAGCCGCATCTATGGGAGAGTGCGATTCTCCCCGCGCGCATCGCCGGCTACCGGCCCGAGTATCTCGATCTGCAATGTCTCAGCGGAGCGATTGTCTGGGCGGGGGTCGCTGAGGCGGGCGGCGAAGCGCACGAGTTTCCGGCCAAAGTGGCCTTTCTCGCGCGCCGGCAGAGGTTGCTGTGGCCCATCAGCGCCGGCGAAATCTCCGATCCGCGCGAAGCCTCCGATCCGAAAGACCGCGCCGTCCATGACGCGCTGCTCGCCGGCGGCGCGCAGTACCTCGATCAAGTCGCCGATCGCTCGGGATTGTCCGAGCGCGACGCGCTCGGCGCTCTATGGCGGCTCGCCGCAGGCGGGCGCGTATCCAACGACAGCTTCGCGCCGCTGCGGATGCTGTCGTCCGATCCCGAGGCGAAACACGCGTTTGAATCGGCCCGCGCGCGGCCCGCCAGCAAGCACGACGCGGCGATTCGCGCGCGGCTCAAGTCGAGCCTCTCGGGGCGATGGTCGACGATCTCCCCTCCCGCGCGCGCCGATGAATCGCATTTCGACCAGGCCCGGGAACTCGCGCTCTTGCTGCTCGCGCGCAACGGGATTCTCTTCCGCGAGATGCTCGCGCTCGAATCGATGCCGGTTAAGTGGAGCGAGATTTCCTTCGCGCTGAGGAGGCTCGAATACGCCGGCACGATTCGGCGCGGATGGTTCGTGCGCTCGCTCTCGGGCGAGCAATATGCCTTGCCCGAAGCAGTCGAGATGCTGCGCGCGGCGCGCGCGCTGAATCCGGCGCGTGAGCGGCCGCTCGCGCTCAGCGCCGCCGACCCGGCAAATCCTTACGGCGCGCTGATTCCCGGATGCGGTATCGCGCGCGAGGCGGGCAATCTCGTCGCCATCAGGGCCGGTCGCGTCGTGCTCGGCCTGGCGGGCCGCGCGCTGGCCGAGATCGGCGAGGGCGAGCTGGATCCCGAAGCGTTCGGCGCGGCGCTCGCGGCGCTGGTCGCGATGCGCCGACGAATCGTGATCGAGACCATCAACGGCCGCCCGGCGCTGGAGTCGGCGCGGGTCGGCCTGATGGCCGCGATGCGATTCCATTCGGACGGCCGCGCGCTGGTTTACGACGGCCTGCCCGGCCCCACCCCCGCCCGCGCGAGCATGAGATAGAATGACCGGCGGGACGCCGGTCCCACTTCGCAGGAGTCCGCTTTCCCCGCCGAAAGAAGCGGCACTGGCGTTTCGCCGGTGGTTTCCTTTTGCCTGTCAGTCACGCCTTGTTGAATGTTAATGTTGTTTCAGCCTAATCAGCGAGCAAGAATCTGATCATGAGCAAGAACAGTTTCGGAGCGCGCGCGACGCTCAGCGTTGGCGGCAAGGACTACACGATCTACAAACTCGAGGCGCTGGAGAAACGCGGCTTTTCGCTGACTGCGCTTCCATACTCGATTCGCGTCCTGCTGGAGAGCGTGCTGCGGCGCGAGGACGGCGCGATCGTGACCGCTGCTCAGGTCGAGGCGCTCGCGCGATGGAACAAGGACGCGCGCGGCGAGTTCGCGTTCGTTCCGGCGCGCGTGCTGCTGCAGGACCTGACCGGCGTGCCGGTGGTCGCCGATCTGGCGGCGATGCGCGACGGGATCAAGCGCCTGGGCGGGGATCCCGCCCGCATCAATCCGATTCAGCCGGTCGATCTCGTGATCGACCATTCGGTGCAGGCGGATGTATTCGGCACCGCCGGCGCGTTCGCAAAAAATAGTGAGATCGAGTTCGCGCGCAATCATGAGCGCTACCTTTTCCTCCGATGGGGCCAGCGCGCGTTCAACAATTTCCGGGTCGTGCCCCCCGACACCGGAATCGTCCATCAGGTGAACCTCGAATATCTCGCGCCGGTGGTCTTCACCACGCCCGGCGGCGAGGCCTACCCGGACACGGTCGTGGGCACCGATTCGCATACCACGATGATCAACGGGCTGGGCGTGGTCGGATGGGGGGTGGGAGGAATCGAGGCGGAAGCCGCGATGCTCGGCCGATCGATTCCGATGCTGATTCCCGAGGTGATCGGTTTCCGGCTAAGCGGCGACCTGCATCCCGGAGCGACGGCGACCGACCTGGTGCTGACCGTGACCCAGATGCTGCGCCGCAAGGGCGTGGTCAACAAGTTCGTGGAATACTTCGGTCCGGGGATCGAGTCCCTCAGCGTTGCCGATCGCGCGACGCTCGCCAATATGTCGCCCGAGTATGGCGCGACGATCGGGTTCTTCCCGGTCGATGACCAGACGCTCAAGTACCTGCGGCTTAGCGGGCGCTCCGAAGAGCGCGTCGATCTGGTCGAGGCTTACTGCAAGGCGCAAGGTCTTTTTCATAGCCACAAGTCGCCCGAGCCGGCCTTCACCGACACGATCGAGCTCGATCTCGCAAGCGTGGAGCCGAGTCTCGCCGGACCGCGCCGGCCGCAGGATCGGGTCGCGCTTGCCGCCGCCAAGGGCGAGTTTCGCCGCGAGCTTGCCCGGGAAGTCCACCACCACAGCGGAATCGATCCCGCGGTGGTCGCGCGATGGGTCGGCGAGGGCGGAAGTCCGACGGCCGCGCCAGATGATCAAATCCCGCGAATTTCGCGCTCCGAGCTCGGCGCGCTGGGGCACAGCGTCGAAGTCACCAGCGCAGAGGGCGCGCGCTTCGCGGTCGGCCACGGCTCGGTGATTATCGCGGCGATCACGAGCTGCACCAACACCTCGAATCCGAGCGTGATGCTGGGGCCGGCCTGCTTGCGAAGAAAGCCGTCGAACGCGGGCTCACGGTCAAGCCGTGGGTCAAGACCAGCCTCGCGCCCGGCTCGAAAGTCGTCACGCAATATCTCAAGCGCGCCGGGTTGATGGAGTATCTGGAGCAACTGCGGTTCAATCTGGTCGGCTACGGATGCACCACCTGTATCGGCAACAGCGGCCCGATCGCCGAGGGAATCGCGGCGGCGGTGAAACAAGGCAATCTGGTCGCCTGCGCGGTGTTGAGCGGCAATCGCAATTTCGAGGGGCGTATCAACTCAATCGTGCGATTCAATTACCTCGCCTCGCCGCCGCTGGTGGTCGCCTACGCGATCGCGGGCACGATGGATATCGATCTCGACCACGAGCCGCTGGGCATCGATACGAGCGGCAAGCCTGTCTATCTGCGCGAGATTTGGCCGAGCCTGATGGAAATTGACGTGGTGCTCGGCGAATCGGTCAACGCCGAAATGTTCCGCTCCGAGTATGCGCAGGTATTCGAGGGGGACGAGCGCTGGCGCTCGCTCGCCATTCCCGAGAGCGATCTGTTCAAATGGGCGCCGGATTCCTCATACGTCAAAGCGCCGCCGTTCATGGACGGCGTAACGCTCTCGGTTCCCGCCACCTCCGACATCGCGGGCGCGCGCGTGCTTGCGATGCTCGGCGATAGCGTGACGACCGATCACATCTCACCCGCCGGATCGATCGCGGCCGACACTCCGGCCGGAAAATACCTGATCGCGCACGGCGTGCAGCCGCGCGATTTCAACTCATACGGCGCGCGGCGCGGCAATCACGAGGTGATGGTGCGCGGGACCTTTGCCAATATCAGGCTCAGCAACCAGCTCGTGCCCGGAGTCGAAGGTGGCTTTACGCTCCATCTGCCCGACGGCGAGAAGACTACGATTTTCGAGGCCAGCGAACGCTATCGCAAGGAAGGAGTGCCGCTGATCGTGATCGCAGGCAAGGAGTACGGCACCGGCTCGTCGCGCGATTGGGCGGCCAAGGGTCCGCTGCTGCTGGGCGTGCGCGCCGCGATCGCCGAGAGCTTCGAGCGAATCCATCGCAGCAATCTGGTCGGGATGGGCGTGCTGCCGCTGGAATTCGTCAAGGGTCAGAGTCGCGAGACGCTGGGGCTGACGGGGCGCGAAGTCTACTCGATCGGCCCGCTCGCGGCCGGGGTCAAGGTCGGTCAGCGGCTCAAGGTGCGCGTCGAGGACGGCGGCAAGTCGCGCGAGTTCGAGACGATCGCGCGGGTCGACACGCCCGAGGAAGTCGAGTACATCCGCCACGGCGGTATCCTGCCGTACATGCTGCGCGCGCTGGCGCGAGGGTAGGGCGGCGCGGCCCCTCACCCGCGCGCGCTCTTCCTATGTTCTCTTCTCTCCGTAGCGCCGGCCTCCGTGCCGGCTCTTTTTCCCGAGTACAGAAGGCACCGGCACGGAGGCCGGCGCTACGGAGATAAAGCCAGGAGTCGTCTCGATGCGGAAGCCTTCGCCGCAATGACGGGGAATTGCTCTCTCGATGTCATTTCGATCGAAGCGAGGAATCTACGCGGAGCGATTCTCTTTTCCGCCTACGCCACGATGCTGACCAGCTTGTCGGGAATGTAAATCACCTTCCGGGGCGGCTTGCCGGCGAGGTGGCGCACGACGGCCTCGCTGTTCAGCGCCAGCGCCCGCACCTCTTCTTCGGCTGTGCCGGCTCCGACTTGTAGCCGCTCGCGCACCTTGCCATTGACCTGCACTACCACCGTCACCATCTCGTCTTTCGCCAGTTCCGGATCGTACTTCGGCCACGATTCGAGATGGATCGAATCGCTGATGGCCGAGCGCGCGCCAGAATCTCCTCGGCGACGTGCGGCGCCATCGGCGCGAGCATCAGGACGTAGCTCTCGATCGGCGAAGCGGCCGAGCTCTTCGGGCTTGAGCTTCGCGATAGTAGTTGAGCTGCTCCATCAGGGCGGCGAGCGCGGTGTTGAAGCGCAGCCGCTCGACGTGATCGGTCACGGTCCGAATCGTCTTGTGACGCTCGCGAAGCGTCTCGGCATCGGGCGTGCCGTCGGGGCATCCGGCCTCGACGTAGCGGCGCACCACCGTCCACACGCGTCTGAGAGATATCGACGCGGTGCCGGCGACGCCGTCCTCGTTCCAGTTGGTGGCCTCCTCGAACGGACCCATGAAGAGTTCCCACAGCCGCAGCGCGTCGGCGCCGTACTTGTCGACCATCGCGTCGGGCGTGACGACGTTGCCCTTGCTCTTGGACATCTTCTGGCCCGTCGGCGGCCCAAATCATCCCCTGGTTGCGCAGCACCGGAAGGGCTCGTTGAACTTGACCAGGCCCGGCGTCGTACATCACCTTGGTCCACATCCGCGCAGTACAGCAGATGCATCACGGCGTGCTCGGCGCCGCCGACGTAGAGGTCGACCGGCAGCCAGTAATCGACCGCCTGCCAGTCGAACGGCGCCTGATCGTAATGCGGCGAGGCGAAGCGCAGGAAGTACCACGACGAGCAGGCAAAGCCGTCGAGCGTGTCGGTCTCGCGCTCGGCAGGACCGCCGCATTTCGGGCAGATGGTGTTGACGAACTCGGGGACGTTGGCGAGCGGCGAGCGTCCGGTGCCGGAGGGCTGATAGTCCTTCATGTCGGGCAGCACGACCGGCAATTGCTCGTCCGGCACCGGCACGATGCCGCATTCTTCGCTTGCAGTAGACGATCGGAATCGGGCACGCCCCAGTAGCGCTGGCGCGAGATCAGCCAGTCGCGCATCCGGTAGCTGACCGTCGGCCGGCCGATGCCGTGCTCCTCGACGTACCGGCAGACTGCGCGGATCGCGTCGGCGGTCTTCATCCCGTTGAGGAAGCCGGAATTGACCGTGACGCCGTGCTCGGTGAAGGCGCGATCCGGCGGCGGCGCGGGCTGCCGTCGAGCGGCGCGGTGACGCGCGGAATCTCGAGTCCGTACTTTGCGGCGAATTCGAAGTCGCGCTGGTCCTCGCCGGGCGCGCGCCATGATCGCGCCGGTGCCGTAACCCATCAGCACGTAGTCGGCGATCCAGATCGGGATGTCCTGCTGGCTGAAGAGGTTGCGCGCGTACGCGCCGGTGAAGACGCCGGTCTTTTCCTTGACCGTCGAGAGCCGCTCGATCTCGCTCTGGCGCCGCGCCTGCGTGACGTACGCCTCGACCGTCGGCGCGCTGCGCGGCGCCGCGATCTCCGCGACCAGCGGATGCTCGGGCGCGAGCACCATGAACGACACGCCGAACACGGTGTCGGGCCGGGTGGTGAAAAAGCGCACCTCCTTGCCCGGATGGCCGGTGACCGGGAAGCGCGATCTCCGCGCCCTCGGAGCGGCCGATCCAGTTGCGCTGCATCAGCTTGATCGGCTCGGGCCAATCGATCCCGTCGAGGTCGGCGAGCAGCCGATCGGCGTAGGCAGTGATTCTGAAGTACCACTGCTCCGAGGTCCTTCTTGGTGACCGGGGTATCGGGATGGCGCCAGCAGCAGCCGTTGACCACCTGCTCGTTGGCGAGGATGGTGCGGCACTTGTTCGCACCACCATTGCGAGCCCATCGCGCGATAGGCCAGTCCGCGCTTGTAGAGCAGCAGGAAGAACCACTGCGTCCACTTGTAATATTCGGGCGCCGACGAATTGATCTCGCGCGTCCAGTCGTAGGCGCATCCGGCCAACTTCAACTGACGCTTGAAGTTTGCGGCATAGCGGCGGAACGGTCTCCTTGGGATGCAGGCCCTTGAGCAGCGCGTCGTTTTCCGCCGGCAACCCGAACGCGTCCCAGCCCATCGCATGCAGCACGTTGTAGCCGGCCATCCGCTTGTAGCGGCCGATCACGTCGCAGGGCACGTAGTTATGCAGATGGCCGACCGAGAGGCCGTTGCCCGAAGGATAGGGGAACATCTCGAGCAGGTAGAACTTCGGGCGGCCGCGATCCTCGGCGCGTGAGATAAAGCTCGGCGCGCTCCCATTCGGCCTGCCATTTGGGCTCGATCTGCTTTCGGATCGTAGCGTTCGTCCATCGCTGGAAGTCTAGCTGCGGCAACGGAGGGGAGAAGAGCGTACCCTCACCCGCCGGGCGTTTGCTGTAGCAACTCGCTCGGCGACCTCTCCCTGGTCAGGGAGAGGCGTTCAGAGGGTGCTGCGACTAAGTTACTTCTTGCGCGCGATTGTCAAGCCGTCGGCGATCGGCAGCATCACGGCTTCGACGCGCTTGTCGCTGGCGACGAAGCTCGTTGATCTCGCGGATCGCCCGTGATTTCTTCCTGGTCGTTGCGAGGCGTCGATCACCAAGCCGCTCCAGAGCACGTTGTCGAACAGGATCAGTCCGTTCGGGCGCATCCGCTTCAGGATTTCTTCGTAGTAGCTGCGATAGTCGGTCTTGTCGGCGTCGATAAAGGCGAAATCGAAACCGGTCGAAGCGGGCAAGGCTCTCAGCGTGTCGAGCGCCGGACCGATTTTGAGCGTGATCCTATCGGCGACGCCCGCTTTCTCCCAGTAACGTCGCGCGATCTTGGTCCATTCGTCACTGACGTCGCAGCACAGCAGGCGGCCGTCGGGCGGCAGCGCGCGTGCCACGCAATGAGCTGTAGCCGGTGAAGGTGCCGACCTCGACGCACGATTTGGCGCCGATCGCGCGCGCGAGTAGACCCATGAAGGTTCCCTGTTCGTCGGAAATCTGCATCCTGCTGATAGGTCCCAGTTTCTCCGTCTCAGCCGCTAGTTCCTTCAACACGGGATCGCCGTTATGCCCGTGGGCGACCACGTAAGCGTAAAGCTCGGGCGTCATCCGGGTAAATTTTTCTGCGCCTGCCATTGGATGGACTTTCCTGTTCTCGGTTGCGAGTTGCGAGGCCTGCGCGGAAGCCGGCGCCGCGATTGCGACTGCCGACAGCACCGACCTTCAAGACATCATTTGCAAGACATCATTTGGCAGGCGGTCATTTGCCGCCCAGGTAAGCGAAGTCGCCGCGCTGATTGGCGGTCAGAGTGCCGGTGAAGATCGAATGCTTCGGCTGATCGCCGGAAGTCATGGCGATCTTGTACAGCATCGCGGTGCTGCCGACCTCGAAAAAGGCGTCGTCGAAGTCGAGCGCGTAGAGCTTTTCGTGCTGCTCCGAATCGGTCGCCCCGACCAGCATCGCGCCCGATTGCGTCAGCACCGGATCGCCCAGCGAATCGAGCGCCGTCCCGACCGGCGTCAACTGCCGCGCTCGATCCGCAGGTCGAGCAGGCCGCGAGCCAGCCGGAAGATCGCCGGCACCCTCGCGCATCCCGCGAGCACTGCGGTCGTTTCGTCGCTCATCAGGCCAGGCCGTCCTGCCGAGAGGTAGGTCGCCGGGCCGGCCGCGGTGAGCGTTCCGGTCGGCAGAATACGCGCCATCACGCCGCTGTGATAAAGGAACAATGCGCCGCCCGACTCGGTTTTCGCCGTGAACGCGATCAGGGTGCCCTCCGGCGATGCGAGCGCCGCCGGCAGGCCGAACGGCCGCTGATAGCGCGTACGATTCGGTCCCAGCTTCGCCTTCGACCGCGGCTCGATTACGCCGGTCTTTCGCGAGGCCATGAACAACGCCTGCGCATCGCCGTGCGAACCGTGCGGCGAAGCGCCCCCTGAAGTTTTGTCGGCCTTCAGGTAGCCGGTGAAAACCACCACGCCCCGCTCGCCCATCTGGACGGTCCCGTGGCTGAGGACCGAAATCGTATGGCCCTTGTTGGTCTCCGATCCGACCTCCGCCAGGCAGGAGAGCGTGCCGCCAGTAGAGGAACAGGCTGTCGTGGCCTTCGGCGCCGGCAGCGATGAATGCCATTGCGCCGTCGGCATCGGCTACCGGGTAAGGATCGGTGCGAAAATGCGGCACGCAGGATTCAGCGGGCGATATCGGCCGCATTGCGCGCGCGATGCGCCGGTCGGGCGGAGCCTCGGGATCGGCCGCGAAGATGTTCCATCGCGGAACCCGGTCCCGGTCCACGAATTCGGCGCCGAAGAACACGCGCCCGTCGGGCGCCATGCTGGGCACGCCCATTTCGGTGAAGGTGGCGCCGCCGGGAGCCTTGTGCCCGGTCGCCGTTATCAGGATCGGATCTCCGCTGGGATTGCTGGCGTAGAGCGCCTGCGCGCTTTCGACCATCGACGCGCCGAACCCGCCGAGCGTCAGCGAAACCGCACCGGCGCTGGTCGCCGTACAGAGCAGCACCAAAAAAGCCGCGGCCCTGATTCTCACGCGAGTATCCTCGTGGCGTTCGTCCGCGTGTCCGCGGATGGCTTGCTAAGCTTTATACGTCCGCCCGGCCAGACAGGCAACTGCCAGGCGCTACGAAGATCGTCGGCAGAGGATCATCAGCGGCGGGCGGTTTCGGAGCCGGATCGCCAGGCCAGGAGACGCCCGGCCACTACCCTGAAGAAGCCTACATTGGGTAGGGGCAGGCCTCCGTGCCGGCCCTGCTGTCAAAACCGCCCGCTACCGGATCATCGGCCGGGCGCCAGCGATTCGATCGCTTGCCGTGCGCGCTCGGTGTGGGTCGCGTTCCAGTAGAGCCTTCCACAGCCTTCGCATTCGGCAAAGCGATCGGCACGCGCGTACACAAAAGGCGGTACGCGGCGCGACACCAACTCGCGCGCCACACGCGTGAGCGGATGGTTGCACAGGGAGCATCGCGTGAACGCGTATCGATGCGTATCGAACGGGAAGCGTGCCAGCACCTGGCGCAATTGCTCGCGGATGTTATTGCTCTCGAGGAACATCGCTTGCGGCGCGGTCTTGAGCCGCTTGGCGCGGGTGAGCAGGACTCGGCCCTGCTCGCGGGCCAATCGGAGCATCGAAGGGCCGTCAATCGACGGGTCGCAAATTACGTCGGCGCCGATCAGCCGGAGCCATCGAGCCAGCCGCGCGACCATCCGGTCGGCCGCGAAGGCGGGCGGACACGCCGCCGCATCAGGCCGCTGTCCTTTCTCTACCACTTGTAATATTTTATACTCCAGCGCCTCTGGATCGGGCAGAGCGGCGCTACGGAATTGTACCGCGGCGCGGAGGCTTCGGGCACGCGATGAACGAAGAAGCCGGTAATCTTCCGGTCGGAAGGGCTGAGGCTCGAGGGCCTGCTCCACCGGCCACGGGACATCGCTGAGCCTCGCGGCGCGGTGGTCTGCCATCCTCATCCGCTTTATGGCGGCTCGATGCTCGACCTGGTGGTCGAGGCGATTCTGAAGGCGATGTGGGCGATCGATTGCGCCACGCTGCGCTTCAACTTTCGCGGGGTCGGCAACAGCGAGGGCGAGTATGACGAGGGACGCGGTGAAGCGCGCGATGCCGAAGCGGCGGTGAAATACATCGCGCGCTTGCCCGGGATGCAACGCGGCAAGGTCATTCTGGCCGGCTACTCGTTTGGCGCCATGGCCGCGGTAAACGCAGCCGCGCGGACACCCGAAGTGACCACCGTGGTCGCGGTGGCTCCGCCGATTCTGGCCGACGGCATTGCCCGCTCATCGCCTTGAAGAAGCGTCTGGTGGTGGTTGCGGGGGAAGAGGATCGCTACTGTCCGCCAGCGCAGCTCGAGGTGCTTCGCAACGCGCTGATGGGACTGATACGGCTCAAGATCATTCCCGGTGCCGACCACTTTTTCGCCGGTCAGGAAGAGGAAATCACGGCTGCGCTGATGGACACCGTGCACGGCGCGTGAGTCTCCCGGCCTCTCCGCGAAACGCGCCGGTCGGGCTCATTGCGGCTGCGGGTGGGTCGCTTGCCAGATGGCGAAGAACGGATCCTCGGGATGCGCGCGGGCGAGCGCGATTATGACTTCGATCGTCGCGCGCAGATCGCCGTCATATTTCCGCCCGAGCGCCTCGAAGTTGTCCAGATCGTGAAAGTATATCCGGTAGTTTATCAGCACCGCGTTGTTGATCGGTTCCTGATCGAGATCGAAGCGCTCCAACGGTGAAAGGCCCGGCTTGAGCTTCGAGTAGCGGCCTGGATCTGTTTCAGGATCGGCTCGCGCTGCTTGACGATCTCGCCGGCCGGAGATTGCCGGCGTACAGGGCGAGCAGGCGCGCCTCCGCACCCTGGAGGAAATCGGCGAACAGCAGATCGCTCTGCACGACGCCGCGCGCGCTGACCGCATCGGCCGAATCGCGGCCCTCCGTCGAAGCGAAGTACTCGGCCGCCGCGTGGTCGCCGACCCAGTTGGCCGCTGATTC
>CAWBYV010000023.1:0-44300 GCA_963793115.1 uncultured delta proteobacterium | reverse complement strand
CGAGGCCATCCGGCTCGAACCGCACAAGGTCATGACGCTGGACTTGGCCCTGGAATCGATCGACGAAGAGGAACTGGTCGAGGTGACGCCTAAATCGGTCCGGATGCGCAACCGCATCCTTGAAGACTGCGCTGCGCAGGAAGCAGCGCGGCGGCGCTCTTGAAACTCAGGCCGCCGAGCGCAAGCCGCCCGCAACTAGGCGCCTGTCCGCATCTTCCGGCTCATCCGCTCGGCCTCGGCGCTCTGCCCCAGCGCCTGAGCGCCCGCTGCGGGGGTCAGATCGGGCCGGACGACGTGCACAGGATCGCGCAGGTCGTCCCGGGGCGGCGATCTGCGTTCAGCCCCGCTGCTCGTCGGGCAGGCGGAGCGAGCGGAACTGGATCAGGAGCAGGAGGTCGTAAAGCGCCTTCAGCCCGCCGGCGCACACCAGCGGCCAGCCGAAGACCGAATAGTCGAGCATCATACCCGCCGGGAGCGGCGCCAATGCGCTCGCGAGGCTGCGCGGGACGTTGGTCACGCTCGCGGCGGCGGCGCGCTCCTCCGGCGGCACCACCGCCATCACGTAGGATTGGCGCGCCGGGATGTCCATGCTCGACAGCGCAAAGCGCATCAGCAGGCACCCGATCGCGAGCGTGGCGTTCGGCATCAAGGCGGCGAGAATGAGAAACGCATTGGCAGGCAAATGGGTATAGATCATGGTGTTGATCCGCCCGATCCGCGCCGCCAGCCACGCGGAGACCAATTGCGAAAGCGAGCCCAGAAAGGCCGGCGACAAAAAAGAACGAGCCGGCGGCCGCGATCGAAAAATGAAATCGCCGGAACAGCCATAGCGCCAGCAGCGACTGGATGACGAAGCCGCCGCCGAACGAATCGAGGCTGAAAAGCGCGGAGAGCCGCAGCACCACGCCGCGCGATTTCGTCAGCGGCGCGCTCCTGGGCGCGGCCGGGTCGGTTTCCACCGCGGCTGATATCGATCGGTAGACGATCGCCACCAGCACGCCAATCGCCGAATAGGCGAAGAACCCCGAGCGCATCGCGGCCGACTGGCTCAATCCGTAACGGGCGGCAACGGCGACCGGCAGGCCGCTCAGCAGGGCGCCGATCGCGCCGGCGAACCCTCCCGCGACGTTGTAAAGCGCGAAGGTCGCGGTGAGATCGCGCACCGCGACGGTCCCGGCCAGCGCCGCCTGTTCGACCGGCAGAAAGAGGCTCACGTCGCCCGCCGACGGATTGAGGGTGCCGATCACCGCCACGATAAACATCGGCCAGAAGCGCGTGAGGCAACCAAATCCCACCCCGGTGGCGACCATCAGGGCACTGGCCGCGAGCAACACGCGCCGCCTGCCGATGCGATGGCTCGCGAGGCCGACCCACAGCGCCAGCGCCGCCGAGCCCGCCAGCGTCCCGAAGACGATCGCGCCGATCTGCGTGGACGTAAACCCAAGCGCGGTCAGGTAGCCGGGCAACAGCACGCTCACGGCGCCGTCGGCAAGCCCGCGCAGCGCCCGCGACACGAGCAACCGTTCACCGTCGGCCGTCGCGCTCGCAGGCAGCCATCGCCTGAATTTTGACACTACTTGGACACTACTTGATGAAGTATCCAGATACGCGCCACTGCCCGTCCTTGTCGAGCATCGAGGTGACGCCCTCGACCGCCGACTTCTTGTTCTGGAAGGAGGTGTCGTATTCAAGCACGACGTACTGGCCGTCAGGCGCGCCCGGCAAGCTGGTCGAGTACGCCGCGCTCTTCTGCCGTCTGGAAATCAGTGCACCCATCATTTTGCGGGCCGCACCAACTCTCTTTGCCCACTCTTCCGCGCTGATCGAATTTCTGAAAATGGTGCAGGCCTGTGCGAAACTGGCATCGTAATCGCCCTGGTCGATCAGGTTGAGCCAGCTCTTCGCTGCGCTGGATGCAGCCGCCGTCGCCTCCGGCCGATCTGCCGCCCTGGCGCTGGGCAGCATCGCCGCCCCGATCAACATCATCGATGCGATCGACACGATCCAAACGCGCATCTTGATGACCATGAATCCTCCCTCGCGCCGGATGCTCCCGCGGGCGCTCAAGTCCGGCCTCTCTGGATAGCGCAACCCGCGGCCGGGAGCGAGACGGCGCGGGAGATGGTTCGGCGGTCAGGGAACGCTGCGCCACTCCGTTTCCGGCAGGCGGCGGTAAAGTCCGCGCTCGCGATGCAGCATCCGGCAGCCGATCAGCTCGCGGCGCAGCGTGGCGCAGTCGCCGTGATGGCGCTTGATAATCCGGTTCACGTCGGCTTCGGAATAGGCCGCGCCGAGCTCGAAGCGTTGCGCCAGCCATCGCAGGATCGCCATCCGCTTCTTGCGGCTGACAGGAATCTCGATCAGGCGTTCACCGTCGAGGAAGTTGCCGAGAATTTTCTGATCGTAGGCCTGGGGCCGATCGGCCGCCCGGCGCTCGGCCTGATCGGCCCGCTCTGCCTGATTGGCCAAAGCGGCGAGCCCCTGGCCGCCGAAGATTACGCGCTTGAGCGTTTTCAGTGCGTCGTGGTTGAGCCGGTACCAGTGGATGTTGCCGTCGGCGCGCAACCGGACCAGCCCCTGCTCGCGGAGAATCGCCAAGTGATGCGAGACGGTCGGCTCCTTGAGCTTCAGCAGCGCCGCCAGCTCACGGACGTTGCGCTCGCCGCCGGCGAGCAGGCCGACAATCTTGAGGCGGCTCGCATCCGCCATCGCCTTGAAGAACGACAGCAGATCTTCGGTATCGACTTGTTCCATCGCGTTGGAGAACGAGGGCATTTCTTCGTAGCGCCGGCCCCGTGCCGGTTCCGCCTTCCAACTATTTTGATATCTCTCTAATTAGATACCTGTCAAGATAGCTGCCCCGAACGGAGCTGGCGGTCTCTAAGGTCGCTTGGCCGGCAGGGACGCCAGCCTATGACCGGCGGGACGCCGGTCCTACTTCTGGACGCAGTAGCGCCTGCGTCTCGCCGATGATTATTTGGCCGCCGTGCCGGCCCCGGTTGTCAGGCTCACCACTACCCCCTGAACCCGATGGCTACGGTTCCAGCCGCGTTACGTCGCGGGGATAGAGCGTCGCCTCGCGGATGTTCTTGAGGCCCAAAATCTGGGCCGTCAGGCGCTCCAACCCGATCGCGAGCCCGCCATGCGGCGGCATCCCGAGGTCAAACATCCTGAGATGCGACTCGAAGTCCGCCGGATCGATCCGCCGCTTGCGCAGTGCCGCCTCAAGGTCGGCGCGCCGATGGAGCCGCTGGCCGCCGGTGGTAATCTCGACGCCGCGAAACAGGAAATCGAAGCCCGCGGCGTGAACGCCGTCGGCCACCGGATGGGTATAGAACGGCCGCTGCGCGAGCGGAAATTCGGTCACGAAGACCGCGGCGACCCCGGTCTCCTTTTCGGCCATCTCGCACAAGCGCCGCTCCGCCTCGGGATCGAGATCGTCCACCAGGTCGGCGCGGCCGTGCGCCTTCTCAAGCCGTTCGAGGCAAACGGTGAAGCTCCAGATCGGCGCGTTCTCGAGCGCAGGCAGATAGGCGCTGAACGCGGTCAGCGAATCGCCAAAGCGCGTTCGGATCGCTTCGAAGCATTCGGCGAGCACTTCGCGCTCCATCTCGATTACGTCGTTGACGCCGTCGATAAAGCCCATCTCGAAGTCCAGCGACAGATACTCCGTCAGATGGCGCGAAGACGCGTGCGGCTCGGCGCGATAGACGTGCGCGGTCTCGAACACGCGCTCCAGGCCGGCGACGCCGTGCTCCTTGTAGAATTGCGGGCTCTGCGCCAGATAAGCCGCGCGGTCGAAGTAGCGGATTTGGAAAAGATTGCTGCCGCCCTCGGTCGCGCGCGCCACGATCTTGGAGGAAAAAATCTCCGTGAACCGGCGCCGGCGCAGCGCCGCGCGAAACGCCTCCGCGAGCGCCGCCTGCACGCGAAAGATCGTCCCGCCGCGCTCGGTGCGAAGCGATAGTGGCCGGTAGTTGAGCACGATCTCGGGCGAGATGTCTTCGAGCTTCGAGGCAGCCGCGAACGGAAGATCATCCGTCGCCGGTCCCAGCACTTCGATCTCCTCGAGATCGATCTCGGCGCCGCCCGGTGCGCGTTCGTCGCGGCGAATCCGCCCGGCGATCGCGACCGCGCATTCCGCTCTCAGGCCCAATCCTCGCGTCAGCGAAGGCTCGGCGACCGCCTGAATCGTGCCGGAGCAATCATTAACGATGATGAAGGTGGTGGACTTGGTCTCGCGCAGGCGGCGGGTCCATCCCTTGACGAGAACTCGATCGGACGGCGAGGTGGCTAGTTCCGCGATTAACGTTCGCTTCATCCGGGCTCCGTTCATGACCTGATGTCCAGCGACATGATGTCAAGCATGATATCGAGTAAGAACTTACTTGTCGGGACCGGGAGATTCGAGATCCCGGAAGGCCGGGCTGCGACCGCCGCTGCGATAAGATTCGTCGCTTCGATCGGCCCGCCTCGATTGGAAGGACAACTAGACTACTTGCAAATCAACGCCCGCGCCGGACGCTGGAGGCACTCGTCTCGGTGCGGTTCATTCTGACGACTTCGCCGGCGCCTGCTACCCGCTTCGCGGTGTGGGTGTCGGCTTGGCCTTGGTCGGCGTGGGCGTCGGTTTGGCCTTGGTCGGCGTGGGCGTCGGCTTGGCTTTGGTCGGAGTTGGTGTCGGCTTGGCTTTGGTCGGAGTCGGTATCGGGAACAGGAATTTGGCTATGAAGGCATCCGATTTGCCGCTGAAGATCCTCTGGAAAGCGCCCTTCGTGGTCGGAAAATTCCCGGACTCAGTTTGGCCCGTCACGTATGCATTACCGCTTGCGTCGACCGCGATGGCGTTACCCCAGTCGTCGATGCTGCCGCCCAGGTAGGTGGAATAAACCAATGCCGAACCAGAGGGGTTCAGCTTGGTGACAAAGGCGGTTAAACCGGTCCCCGCTCCCGTTGGTGTGCTTCCAAAGCTTGTCTGGAAAGCGCCCGCCGTGGTCGGGAAATTACGGGCGTAAGTTGTGCCCATCACGTATGCGTTACCGCTCGCGTCGACCGCGATGCCGTAACCGGTGGAGCCGTAGTCGCCGCCCAGGTAAGTGGAATAAGCCAGTGCCGAGCCCGACTGGTTCAGCTTGGTTATGAAGGCATCCCCGGCGCCGTCAAATTTTGTCTGGAAAGCGCCCGCCGTGGTCGGGAAATTATCGGAGTAAGTTCTGCCCGTCACGTATGCGTTACCGCTCGCGTCGACCGCGATGGCGTTACCCGAGTCCTCGATGGTGCCGCCCAGGTAGGTGGAATAAACCGGTGCCGAACCAGAGGGGTTCAGCTTGGTGATAAAGGTGTTTTGCTTGCCTGCGAGGGTAGTCTGAAAAGCACCTGCCGTGGTCGGGAAATTCTCGGACTCAGTTTCGCCCGTCACGTATGCATTGCCGCTTGCGTCAACCGCGATGCCATAACCGATGTCGCCGGATTTGCCGCCCAGGTAGGTTGAATAAACCAGTGCCGAACCAGCGGGGTTCAGCTTGCTGACAAAGGCGTTTTGCTTGCCTGCCAGGGCTGTCTGAAAAGCACCCGCCGTGGCCGGGAAATTCTCGGACTCAGTTTCGCCCGTCACGTATGCATCCCCACTCGCGTTCAACCGCGATGGCGTTACCCGAGTCGTTAGACGGTGCCGCCCAGGTAGGTGGAATAAACCAGCGCCGAACCAGAGGGGTTCAGCTCGGTGATAAAGGCGTTTTGCTTGCCTGCCGGGGTGGTCTGAAAAGCACCCGCCGTGGTCGGGAAATTCGTGGACGCAGTTTCGCCCGCCACGTATGCATCCCCGCTCGCGTTGACCGCGATGCCGAGACCGCCGTCGGTAGAGTTGCCGCCCAGGTAGGTGGAATAAACCAGCGCCGAACCAGAGGGGTTCAGCTTGGTGATAAAGGCGTTTTGCTCGCCTGCCAGGGCTGTTTGAGAAGCACCCGCCGTGGCCGGGAAATTCGTGGACGCAGTTTCGCCCGTCACGTATGCATTACCGCTCGCGTTGACCGCGATGCCGTTACCCGACTCTTCATTGGACTTAGGCAGGGTGCCGCCCAGGAAGGTGGAATACGAAAGCACAGGGTCGATCACAAGGATGCCGGTGCGATCGTACTTAGCCAATCCAAAACCGACTTCGCTCCGCCCCCGCATGACCCAACCGCCGCGCAGTTCACGCCGCGTGGCGCCGATCTGTTGGTATACGAGCGGAGCGTGCTCCACCGAGCTCGGCGCCTCCCACGCGCACTCGCAGATCGCCGCCATCGCCCACCGTCACGCGATCGGCCCCCGCGAAGCCAAGCCGAATCCGGTCGGGGTTTGCTCCCGGCGCGAGCACGAAGTCATATTCGAGCCGGCTCTGGTTGCTGCCGTGATAGACCAGATCGATGCCCGGATAGACGTTGCGGTATCTCACGCGCGAGAAGGTCGGAACGTCCCTGCGCCATTTCTTCGGGTCTGTTCCGATGAAGTAGTTGGCCTTGCCGGCCAACGGCTCGACTCCCTCGATCCGAGGGTTCGGATTGGGGCCCGCAAGCTTCACCCGGAGAACCGAAACCTCGCGCTGCGGGAGCTTCTCCTTGTTGTCCAAGCGCGATGAAGCCAAGGTTGGGCGAACAGTCGCCTTTCGATCGGATTTTGCTTGCGGTTTGCTGAGGGCAAGGACGGCCTCATCATTGGTCAGGAACAACTGGTAGCCGGTGCCGCGCGAGAGAAATTTCACGCGCTTGTCGGTCTGGCCGTTGTTGGCCTCGAAGCTCAGCGGCAGCTTGCCGTACGCCTCGGCAATATTCGGGCGCCGGGCAGATTTAGGAACCTCAGAGGTGCTGGGGGCGGCCGCCTTCGCGTCGGCGCGGCCATATCCAGGCCGGACAGACTGCGGCAGCCGACAATGCCGTCACTACGGCTACGATCCACGCACTCGCAAATCTTCCCTGCTTCACCTTGCTCGCCGACGCGTGCTCGAAATTTCAGCTAAACGTCGCTTTTGTAGCCCAATAGGCGCCAAGATGTCAACCGGAATTATCATCCAGACCGCATCACCTGCGGGCCGAATCATGTGGCCAATCATCGGCAAGTGCAGCGAGCACCTTGAGACCGTCGCGCAGCGCGGCGACGTTGTGAGTGCGAACGTAATCGGCGCCCTGACGCGCAGCGAATAATTCGGCGGCGAGCGTGGCCGCGCCCCGCTCGCCCACCGCGCGGCCTGTGATCGTTCCGAGGAATGATTTCCGCGACACCGAAACCATCACCGGCACGTCGAAGCACTGCTTGAGCTTCGGAATTTCCCGCAGCACCATCGCTGACGGCTCGGCATTGCTGGCCAGAAAGTAGCCCATGCCGGGATCGAGGATCACGCGGCTTCGATCGATTCCGGCCGACGCAAGCGCGCTCAAGCGCTGCTCGAAAAACCGATAGATACCCGCGACGACGGCGTGCGGGTCGGCCGGCGATCGCGCGGGCCGCGCACGGCCCTGGGTCGAATGCATCACGACCAGCTTGCAGGCCGCACGCGCGAGATCGGGGTAAACCGCCGGATTGGGGAATCCCTCGACGTTGTTGAGCAAGGCGACCTCGGGGCGCCGCACGCAATAGCGCTGCGTCTGAAGCTGGAACGAGTCCACGGAAATTGCGATGTGGCGCACGGCGAGCTTCACGAGCAGCGGGTCTATTCGTCTGATCTCTTCATCGGGCGAGACTTCGCGCGCGTCGGGATTGCTCGACGACGGTCCCAGCTCGACGATATCGGCGCCGTCCGCAGCGAGCTTGAGCGCGTGCTCCAGCGCGCGATCGAATTCGAGATAGCGCCCGCCGTCGGAGAACGAATCTTCGGTCAGGTTGACAATGCCGACGATTTTGGGTTCCGCGAATTTCACGCGAATCTCAGCCGCGAAAGCTCCTCACGATTTCGAGCACCTCGGGCAGCAGCAGCCGGTTGGTCGAGATCGCATTGCCGCCCCGAATCGTTCTGCGCCCCTCCCAGTCGGTGAACGTTCCGCCGGCCTCCTCGAGAATCGGCATCAGCGCGGCGTTGTCCCACACCTGCATCACCTGATCGAGCCCAACGTCGGCGCGGCCGGTGGCGACCAGCACGTGACCGTAGCAATCGCCCCAGGTTCGATACGCGCGCGCCCGCTTGACTATCTCGGCCGTCGCCGGACCGAACGGCGCTTTCATTTTCATCGCATGGCCGAAATCAGTCGCGACGATCAGCGCCTTGCTCAGCGACGGACGCGTGGACACCTGCGCGCGCTTGCCGTTGAGGAAGCATCCTAGCCCGCGCGCCGCGTAAACCATCTCGCCGATCGCGGGCAAGTTTACCGCTCCCACGATCGGATCGCCTTCGACCTCGAGCCCGACCATCACGCCGTAGAGCGGCACGCCGCGCACGAACGAATAGGTGCCGTCGATCGGATCGATGATCCAGCATCGGCCCGACGATCCGGCGCGCTCGCCGGCTTCCTCGCCGATGATCGCATCGTTGGGAAAAGTCTTCCCGATACGCTCTCGCAAGTAGGTCTCGGCTTCGCGATCGGCAATCGTGACGGGGGAGCTGTCGGCCTTGCGATCGATCTCGAACGCGCCGCGAAAATGGCGCAGCGTCAGCTCGCCCGCGCCGCGCGCGATATCGACCGCGAAATCGGCCAGCGACCTGAGAGTCGAATCATCGAGGCTCATCGTTCATCTATCCCCGCTGCTGTGCGCTCCCTGCTGGCGTCAGTTAATCGCAGACCTGTGCGGCTGCCAAGCTCATCGCAGGAACGGTAGTGGGCGGTTTTGGAGTCGGATGGCCGGCAGGGACGCCGGCCACTACCCTGAATGAAACTCCTACATTGGGATCGGGCCGGCCCCCGTGCCTGCTCTGTCAGGCAGTGGCATGATCAACGTGCGCGGCGCGGTGGGTTGTACAAATCGAAGAATGAGAACGCCACGATTACCAGCGCGTGCCCGATCCGTCCCGACGCGATCATGCGTTTGATCTTCGCGATCGGAACCAGCACGACCTCGGCTTCCTCGTTTGCGTCGAGCTGCTGCTTCTGCACCCGGCGCGCGCCGGAAGCCGCGAACAGATAGCAGTAGTTCGGAAGGATCGCCGGGTTTGGATGCACGCGCCCGATCTCGACGATGTCGGCTGAATCGTAGCCCGTTTCCTCGAGCATCTCGCGGCGCGCCGCGCTCATCGGGTCGCGATCGCCGGGGTCCATCATGCCGCCCGGAATTTCGAGGGTGAAGTCGGCGATTCCGTGACGATACTGGCGCACCATCACGACTTCGTTCTTGTGCGTGAGCGGAATGATGTTCACCCAGTTGGGCGCTTCGAGCACAAAGAAGTCGCGGTCGCCGCGGCTCGGATGGCGCGAGCGGCGCCGATGCAGATCGAAGATCGGCGTGCGGTAGACCGCTTCGGTGGCGAGCGTCTTCCACTTGCGGGGTTTCACTCAGCGCCCTCACCCGCGAGCGACTTGCCCAGGCAAGTCACTCGCGACCCTTCGGCTTCGCTCAGGGCAGGCTCTCTCCCGGATTGCGCCTGCGAATAATCCAGAGGGGCTGGCCGCAGGCGCGGGAGAGAAGACCTACAATTGCACCGCATCAGAACAGGCGCCGGTACTCGATCGCGGGGCAGCGGTCCATCACGACTGTCAGCCCGGCACTCTGCGCGCGGCGCGCCGCGGCGACATTCACCACGCCGAGTCTGGCACCACAACACGCGCGCGCCCTTCGCGATCGCATCCTCCACGATTGCGGGCAAATGCGCGGGCTGGCGGAACACATCGACGATTTCGACCGGATCGGGAATCGACGCCAGGTCCGGATAGCATCGCTCGCCCAGGATTTTGATCAACGCGTCCGCGCGAAGCATGGGATTCACCGGGATAACGCGAAACCCCTTGCGCTTGAGCAGCGTCGCGATATGCAGGCTGTCGCGCCCCGGGTCCTGGGAGCATCCGACCACCGCGACGGTCGTGGGCCGCGAGAGAATCGCGCGAATCACGCTGTCGGGTGGATTGTCGAAGTCCATTTCGTGCGCAGCGTACCGCTTCAACCGAATCGACGATTCGACTTGTTCAACTCGACTTGTTCAGCTCGCCAGGCGATCAACCACGCGCGCAAGCAGGCGTTTGATTTCGTCGCGGCAGGCGGCGAAGACCTGGTCGCCCTGCTCGTACGGGTCTTCGATATCTCCGCTTTCGCCGGCGAAAGCGCGCAGCGTGTAAACCGGCAGGCTGCCGGCGAGCGGAAACTTCGCGCGAAGCTCGTCGGCCTGCGCCTGGGTCATCGCGATCACCAGTTCGGCCTCGCGCAACAGCTCGGGATGGCGCCGCAGATCGGTCGAGGTGGACTCCGGGTGCAACTCGATTCCCTCATCGCGCAGCGCCAGGCGCGTGTCGAGCGATACCAGGGCGCCGTCGCGGGCGTAGGCGGCAATCCCGGCCGAACAGACCCGCACGAACTCGCCGATGCCGCGATTTCCGAGCTCGCGGCGGAGCAGATGCTCCGCCATCACGCTGCGCGCGGTGTTGGCCGCACAGATCAGGAGTATCGACCGAAAACGCGGCGCCGCCGGCGGCGCCGCGTCCCTGGTCGAATCGCCGCGGGCCGATCGATCATCCACCACCAGCCATCACCCAGCCATTACCTGGCCCATGCTCTCTTTTTTGGTTGCACCCTTGGCAAGCTCTTCCTTGAGCTTGGCGCCCAGCGCGTTGGGATCCCAGAACGATCCCTTCTGCGAGACCTTGCCCACCGAATGCCAGCCCTGCATCAGCCACACATTTCCCATCCCGACCCGGAACACCTCGCCATGAACGTCCTTGGCGTCGTCGCTGCCGAGCCAGGCGACCAGCGGGCCAACGTTGGCCGGGCTGAAAGGGTCCCACTGACCGGCGGTCTCCTTACCCATCGCGGCTGCGGTCTGGGGCGTGGCCTCGACCGTGAGACGGGTCCTGGCCACTGGTGCGATCGCGTTGGCGGTCACGCCGTAGCGAACCATCTCGCGGTCGCAGATTATCGCCATCGCGGCCACCGCGGCCTTGGCCGCGCCGTAGTTGCCCTGTCCGGCGTTGCCGAGCAGGCCCGAATCCGACGAGGTGTTGATCAGACGGCCGTTGAGCAGGTTGCCGCTCTTGTGCTGCTCGCGCCAGTAGGCGGTCGCGTGACGGGCGAGATTGAAGCTGCCCTTGAGATGGACCGCAAGCACCGCGTCCCAGTCTTCCTCGCTCATGTTGAAGATCATCCGATCGCGCAGGATACCGGCGTTGTTTACCGCTATGTTGAGCTTGCCGAAGTTGTCGATCGCGCACTCGACGATTCGCTTGGCCGCCTTGAAGTCGGTGACGCTCTCGAAATTGGCGACCGCCTCGCCGCCGGCGTTGCGAATCTCCCTGACCACTTCTTCGGCCGGCGAGCGCGAGGTCCCGGTGCCGTCAAAATGCCCACCCAGGTCGTTGACCACGACCTTGGCGCCATGCTTCGCCATTAGCAATGCTTCTTCCCGTCCGATACCACGTCCAGCGCCGGTAATGACGGCCACTTTTCCTGTTAGTAATGCCATCTTGAGCTCCTCTTTTCGTTCTGGTCTTGGGTTTGCTGGGCCACCTCGCCCGGTCCGACCACGTCGAACTTCTCATCGGGCGGAGCAAGCCTCTCGTTACTTGCCGCAGGCATTTCATACATCAGATCGATGGTGGTATGCGACTTGTCGGCGTCGCTGGGGTAGAGCAGCACGCTGGCCAGCCGTTCACCCTTATGGAAATCGCACGACCAGGTCCGTCGCGCTTCCACGTTCAAGGTCGAAGTTATCGCGAAGCCGTTTTTTTTCAGGCCGGACCGGTAGAAGTCGATTACCCGATCGACCGATCCATCGGTGGTCATCAGAATCTCGCGCATCGAGCCCTTGGGCTTGCGCACCTCCTCGACCGTTGCGCCCGGAAACAGCGGCATGCCTCGGTAGAAATCAGCCGGTATCGCGGTGCTGGCCTCGTCCGGACTGGTACTGACCGGCGGATTCGCCTCCGCAGCGGGGGTCTGGGGCTGCTCCTCACGGCGCTGGCACGAAGCCAAGCTGAACAAAACCAGGACCGGAACCGTCACTAGATAGGTGCGCGACAGCCGGGTTCGCCGGCTTCGGATGTCATTTGGCGCCATCGGTCGAACCTGGATAGACCCCGCCCAAGCGAAGGTACTCGGCGATCAAGTTCTGGATAGACGACGAGCAGGCGTCAAGTCAAGGCACCGGCAGCAAACCCGATGCCAGCCTTGCAGTCTCGAAAGGCACTCAAGCCTCCGCTCAAGATTTTCTTGACATTGAGATCGGGTTCGTGACTAGTAGAGAGAGAATCCTCCGCTTGACAAAAAGCAGCGTTTTGTTGCATTGAAGGCTGCACCCCTGCTTTGGGTTCAATTTCGTCTCCCCGCGGTACGGGCGATGCTCGCCGCTTGCCGGCAGGGAGCGCAATGCAGAGGGAGTAGAGGCGAGCGGCACGTAAGCGGGTTTGGAATTTTGGGGATTTTGACAGATTCGGAGCGGTGCCGCGTTCAGCCCGGTCAAATGGATGAGCGCGGTCAAAATTTAGGAGCTTGAGAGGATAGGCGATGCAAACTCAGTTCGGCGTCTTAACGATGATTCAGCAGGGCTACTATGCCACCTACCCCCTGCTGTTCATTTCGGTCGTGTGTCTGGCAATAATCTTCGAGCGCCTGTGGTCGCTGCGGGGTATCGGACCGCAGGCGGCCAAGGTTGCCGACGGTCTGGTAGCGCCGCTACGCCAGGGCCGTTTCAATGAGGCCTTGCAGCAGGTCCAGGCCCAACGCTCGGCCGGTGAACGGGTCTACTACGCGTTGATCTCCAGCGCTCAGACGATGGACCGCGAGCGCTTGATGGACGTGGAAGAGGAGCGGCGCTTCCGCGAGATGCTCGAGCTGAAGCGCTACACCTGGGTCCTTGCGACCGCGGGCGCCTCGGCCCCGTTCATCGGGCTGTTCGGTACGGTGGTCGGCATCCTGGTCGCCTTCCAGTCGATGGCGATCATGGGTACGGGCGGGTTCTCGGTGGTCGCGGCCGGTATTTCGGAAGCCTTGATCTCGACCGCCCTCGGACTGGCG
This sequence comes from uncultured delta proteobacterium, assembly GCA_963793115.1. Classification (GTDB taxonomy): domain Bacteria; phylum Desulfobacterota; class Binatia; order Binatales; family Binataceae; genus CAVVMA01. The sequence goes on along the minus strand of CAWBYV010000023.1, from coordinate 31,178 downwards.
GTTGCGATCATCGCGGTCATTTTCTTCAACTATTTTTCAGTCAAGGTCGAGAACATCAACGCGATCATGCATGTGAACGCCGGACGGCTGGTTGACGCTGCGATGCAGGGACGGGAAGGCCATGGCGGTTAGTGGTCCAACCGACAGCGAGATCGGCGGCTCGGTTTTTTCGCAGATCAATATCACGCCGCTGACCGATATCTTTCTGGTGCTGCTGATTATCTTTATGGTGACGACTTCGGTCACGATCGAGTCGGCCGCACATGTTGATCTGCCGCAGGCCGAAAACACTTCGCCCGAAAACAAGGGCGTGATCGTGACCTACACCTCGCAACACGAGATCTTCGTTAATTCCCGGGACGTTCCGGAACGCGAGCTCGAACCCAGCCTGCGCGAAGCGCTCGCAAAGGTCGACGCCAAGATCGTGGTCTTTCAGGGCGACCGCAAGGTGCTGCTCGGGGACATGGTGCGCGTGCTTGATATCGCCAAGCGCGCCGGCGCGGCACGATCGCGATCGCCGCGCAAAGGGCCAACGGTTCCCAGTCAACCACGCTCTCGAGTACTTCCGGAGGTTAAGCGCGTGCCGGCAAGGAATCGAAGCAGTTCCGCTCGGGAGGCCCTCCGATGGCAATGAGCATGAGGTCGGGAGGAGGCGTCTTCTCCGAGATCAATATCACTCCCCTGACCGATATTTTCCTGGTCCTGCTGATCATCTTCATGGTCACCACGGCGGTTACGATCGAGTCCGCGGCGCATGTCGACTTGCCCAAGGCCGAAGCGCCCACCAATCCCAACGAAAAGCCCAAGGGCGTGGTCGTCACGCTGACCCAGGACCACCAGATCTACGTCAACGATAAAAGCGTCAGCGAACACGAACTCGATCCCGTGCTACGCGACGCATTGGGAAAGATTCCCGACAAGATTGTGATCTTCCAGGGCGATCCGAGGGTGGACCTCGGCGACATGGTGAAAATCCTGGACATTGCGAAAGGCGCCGGCGCCGAGGGAATAGCGATCGCGATCTCGAAGCTCAACCCCGGCGGCGCGCCCGCCGCCGGCGGTAATCCGGCCGTGGGCGGCTAGTGTCATATCAGGGAGCTAATCTCAGGCCGGCTTGGCGACAGGCTACGGAGGGCGATAAGCTTGATTAGGCGCTTCGATTCCAATCGAACGCGGGCTTCGCGAGGAAATCAACCCCAATGATCGCGCTAATAATTGTCGCATTGATTGTGTCGACCATCGTGGTCGCCCTGGTCCTCTACCGCTCGATGGCGAAGCGGGAGGAAAAGGTCTTCGCCGAAGTCCTCAAGACCGACACTGCCGAAGCCGAGTTCTCCAGGCTCGACCGGATCAGACGCTCGCTCGGATTCCTGCTAGGGCCTTTCCCGCTCTCGGTCGCGATTCACGTGGTCGTCCTCCTGTTCCTGCTGATCACGGTCCACGAGCAGCGCGGTCGCGAGTTGATCATGGTCAACCTCGAAGCCGGCGGCGGTGGCGGCGGCAACAGCGACGAGATGCAGGATCTCGACATGCCGGAAGTCCCGATGCCTGACACGGCGCCACAGCAGATGGACCAGCCCACCGCGGTCGATACTTCGCAGAGCGTGGGCCTGGCGAATGACTACGTGCGCGCCGCGGGCGGCGGCGGGATCGGAATCGGCCGCGGCGGCGGGATGGGTTCAGGATACGGCCACGGTATCGGCCAGGGCTTCGGCGGCTTCATCGGCGAGTTGCGCCGCAAGGGCCTCGACATCGTGCTGGTAATCGATGGTACCGGCTCGATGGACCTCATCATCGGCGACGTCAAGGCCAAGATGGCGCAATTGATCCGCGCGGTCCATCGGCTGGTGCCGATCGCGCGCATCGGAATCGTGGTGTTCGGCGGCAAGGGCGAGGCGCGGGAGATTCAACCGCTGACGCTCTCGCCCGACAAGCTCCAAAATTTCCTTAATCACATCACTGCCAAAGGCGGCGGGGAATGGGAAGAAGACACGATGGGCGCGGTCGAAGCGGCAATGCCTGAGAACGTGGTCGGAGCGAAGTGCAAGATGGACTGGAAGCCGTATGCCCACAAGGTGATCGTCCTGGTCGGCGACTCGCCTCCACACAAGGAGGACTTCGCTCCCCTATTGGCCGACATCAGAAAGTTCAAGACCGTCAACGGTACCTTCAACACGGTCAACGTGTCGGCCGAGGAACACGAGCGGTTCGAGCGCGAGTTCTGGCTGAAGGTCCATCGCCAGGAGCCGCCTTCGATTTCGCCTCTGCCCGAGTTCTACCAGCAGACCCGGCAGGCTTATAAGGTTCTCGCCTCGGCGGGTGGTGGCTCGATGAAGAGCCTTACCAAGGATGCGCACATCAACCAGCAGGTGCTAATCCTTGCGTTTGGGGATCAGTGGCAGAGCCAGGTCTCCGCATTCGGCCGCGGCATCACGAGCGGTCCGTAGCCCGCACGCCCGGACCCATTGGGGCGGCCGGTCGAGCAGCTCCGAAGCTCCGCGCCGCCCGATGGCGGCGTGAAGTTCGCTGACGATCGCGCCATGAAATTACGCTTCATCGCAACGGCGATCGCGATCGCAGCCGTGCCGGCGCTGCTCGTGGCTCGCCCGGCCTCCGCATTCGACGCCAGCTACCATCGCGAGTCCAAGGATCTTTCGCCCGCTCTGGCATCCCAACTCACCAAGCAGGTTTCGGACGAAGCGGAACCCTATCTGGACAAGGAAGACGAGAAGAAGAGCGCCGGACAGACCTACGTCGATCTCCAGCCCAAGTTCGAATACCTGCCCAGCTCCGGTCCAAACGGACAAATGGTCGTGAGCGTCAAGCTGGGCGGCGCGGAGTACCAACCCGTAAAGGGCGATAGCGGGAAAGGCAAGGCCACCGGCCGGCTCAAGTATCTGGTCTTCAGCTACACGTTGAACAACGCCAAATGGGTTGAGACCACCAAGCCGAGGTGGGAGACCCAGGACCTTGGCGCGGCGGCGGCGAAGAAGATGACCGCGTCGGCCGCGCGCGCCGAGAAACGCAAGGCGGCGATTGCTGCGCGTCAGGCGGCGCTAAAGGCCGCCGCCGCGCAGGCTCAGCAATCGGTCAACCAATCGGGCGATCAGTAGGCCGCGCGGAACCTACGCGGGCGGTCGCGGCGCTCGACGATCGCGATTGGGCGCTGCTGATCGGCGCTCTCAAGCCGGAGAGCGGGACGGCCTTTCGTGCCTGCGGCGGCGAGTTGATCGCGGGTGAGAGAAGCGACAGCACCCTCACCGCGCGGACTCGCAGAGTCCGCGCCGCCTCTCCCGCGAAAAAGCGGGAGAGGCGTTGGCCCTCGCCCGCTCCTTTGCGGGAGAGGCAGCGAAGCCGGAGGCGACGCGGTGAGGGTGCTGAGCCTTTGTGACAGCGGCAAGCCCGCCGTCAGTTCGCGGCGGGCTTCGTCGAGGCTGAGCCGCTGGCTGCGGACTTCTGCAGCACCTCGAGAATCTGGGTCGCGTGCGTCGACGGATCCACGCTCGGATAGACCTTCATGATCTTTCCGTCGCCATCGATCAGGTAGGTAATTCGCCGGTCGAATCCGAGGATCGGAATTCCGTTCGCCGCTCCGTAGGCGCGCGCGATGCTCTTGTCGTGATCGAGCAGCAGCGGAAACGGTAGCCCGTACTTCTTGATGAACGCGCGATGCGAGTCGGAAGTGTCTATGCTGCATCCCAGCACCACGATTCCAGCTTGCTCGAAGCGGGAAAAGCCGTCGCGAAACGAGCACGCCTCCCTGGTGCATCCGGGCGTGTTGTCCTTGGGATAGAAGTAAAGCACCAGGCGCTTGCCGCGAAAGTCGGACAACTTCACTGGCTTGATCTGGTCTCCGACCACCATCTCGGTGGAGAAATCCGGCGCGATCTGGCCCTCCTTGAGCATCTCGGAGCGCGCGATTCGCGACCAGAACGTTCCTGCGATTACCCCGACTGCCAGCAGCGCAAGCTTCATCGTTGTCCCCTCCGTCAGTGAGTAGTCATTTACGAATCTATCGGCTTCAGACGTGGTATAGCCAGTCGCGATAGCGGGAGTCGCGGCCGTGGAGCGCGGCCTGAAAGACTTCCTGCACCTTTTTGGTTATCGGGCCCGGCGCACCGGAGCCGATCTTCCGATCGTCGAGTTCGCGCACCGGCGTTACCTCGGCGGCAGTGCCGGTCATGAACGCCTCGTCCGCTATATAGAAGAGGTCGCGCGCGAAATGCTCCTCGAACACCGCGATTCCCAGGTCGCGCAGGATCTTCATGACCGAATCGCGCGTGATACCGGGCAGGATCGACGCGAGCGGCGGAGTCCTGACCACGCCGTCGCGCACCACGAAGACGTTTTCACCGCTGCCCTCGGCTACAAAGCCCTCCGTGTCGAGCAACAGCGCCTCGTCGTAACCGTTTTGCCGCGCCTCATAACCAGCCAGAATCGAGTTCACGTAATGGCCCGAGGCCTTTGCCGCCGGCATCATCGAGTTGTGATGGAATCGCGCGAAAGACGAGGTCTTCAGCCGCACGCCTTTGATGAGACCCTCCTGTCCCAGGTAGGCGCCCCACGGCCAGGCCGCGATCGCCACGCGGGTCTTGTTGCCGCGCGCCGCAAGCCCCATCTCGCCCTCGCCGTAAAACGCGATCGGCCGCAGGTAGCATTCCTTGAACTGGTTGACTTTGACCACGTCGGCCGAGGCTTTCACCAGCTCTTCGGAACTGAACGGCACCGGCATCATGACTATATGGGCTGAATCCAGCAGCCGGCGAATATGTTCCCGCAGGCGGAAAATTGCCGAGCGGCCGTCGCCGCCCTCGTAACAGCGCATCCCCTCGAATACGGCCAGTCCATAATGGAGGCTATGGGTCAGGACGTGAACCTTGGCTTCGTCATAGGGGACCATCTCACCGTCCATCCAGACTCTGTCGCTGCGTATGCCGCTATCCGCCAAATGAGTCGCCTCCGAATCCGCCCCCGGTTTGGTTAACACTCGATATAACAAGCCGGCGCAGCGCCAGTCGATGGGCGTGGGTGACAGTCAGGCTCACGGAAATCGAAGGCTCGGGCACCACGAACAATATGTGGGTGCAACGACCGGCCAGGCGTCGGTCACCGCGCTCAATGCGCCCGCGACCGGTCGCCATCCGGCCCGTGGCCGGCGTGCGACGCGGCTGGCGCGCCGTCGTGCGGATGCGTGGTGAGCGCCGCGCTGCCCGCGGCCCCGGCTTCGGTGGCCGATCCGGCCGCCGAAACCGGGGCCGCGCCATGAGGCCCTTCGCGATGCCGCCGCTGGCGATGGCGCCGCCCGCCGCGCCTGCGCCGGCGGCGCCGCCCGCCGGCCGACGCAGCGCCGCCGGCGCCGCCCACGCTACCGGCATGCTCGCGATGCAGGTGAGGCCCTCGCGCATGCTCGTGCGGGCCCTCGGACGCCAGGAAGCGCGCCAACTCGGCCGGATCGTCGCCGTACTTGAGCGCCAGCAGGTTGAACAGGCGGCTCGCCTCGGCGAAGTACGGCCGGCGCGACAGCCGCCGCGCCCGGCGCGCTCGCCCATGAAACAACTCGAACGCATCGATCAGCAGCCGCATGTGCTCGGTGTCGCCGCGGGCAAAGCCTTGCCCGCGCAGCTCGCCGAGCAGGCCGCCGTCGTGATCGGCGCGGGCAGATTCGTGCGTCGCGTGGCAGAGGTCGAGGAACAGGCAGGCAAGGACGAAAGCGTGGCCGGGCTCGCCGCCGGCCGCGATCATCTCGTCGAGCGCCGCGAGGTTCCGCGCGGTGAGCGTTTCTTCGGGCTCCATCCCCGATGCCCTCAGATGAGCCGACAGACGCGGGATCAGAACCGCGAGCAGCCCGAGCTGTTCCATCAGGACCAGCGCGCGAGCAGCGGCGGGAGGCGCGATCGTGCGGTAAATCTCCTCGACCAGACGCGGACGCGAGGCCTTCAGAATCTCCTCGCGATGGTGCTCGATCGCCCGGCGCGTCGCAGCTTCGATCTCAAAGCCGAGTTTGGCCGCGAAGCGAACCGCGCGGATCATCCGGACTGGATCTTCGCGCATCCGGAGTTCCGGATCGCCAATCGTTCGGATCAGCCGCGCCTCGAGATCCGCGACGCCGCCAATGTAGTCGATTACACGGAAGGTTCCGGGGTCATAGAACAGCGCGTTGACGGTGAAGTCCCGCCGAAAGGCGTCTTCCTCGCTGGTGCCGAAGGTGTTGTCGTGCCGGATCAGCAGGTCGGCGTCGTCAACCACGGCCTCGGCCTGGCGCCGGAAGGTTGCGACTTCTATATTGTGCGGCCCGAAGAAGACATGGATCAGCCGAAAGCGCCGGCCAATCAGCCGCGAGTTGCGGAACAACTCGCGCACCTGATGGGGATGGGCCGAAGTTGCAACGTCGAAATCCTTGGGCTTGCGCCCCAGCATCAGGTCGCGCACGCTGCCGCCGACCAGATACGCCGTGTACCCGGAGCGCGCGAGCCGGTACAGGACTTTGAGCACGTTGGGATCGATGTCGCGGCGCGAGATCGGATGCTGCGCGCGCTCGATGATCTGCGGTTCCAACTGCTACCTGAGGCTCATCCGCACCGCTTATCATGAGGCCGGCGCGGCCCGCTCCAGAATCTATCACGGCTAAGGCGAATCTTCATCGACCCCGGCAATCAACCGCTGTGCCGGAAGTACATCGCCGCGCGCTCGGCGATCGCGGCAGCATAGCAGAGGGCGAGAATCGGCGCGCAACTTTTGACGATCGCGCCGGGCAGATTCGGCGGCGGCGCAAACGACAGGACCAGCGCCAGCGCATAGTTGATCACGCCGCCCCAATGGCCCAGGCGGCTCCGAACCGGCCCGCGCGCGCCGCTGCGAAGCATCGAGTCCACCACATACTGCGCGAATGACGCCGCGATCAGCGCCGGCACGTACACCGGTATCGCTCCGCCCCACGCTTCGCATCCGAGGACCGCGAGGACGAAGGTGACGTCGGCCACGGCGTCGAGCCATTGCCCGGCCCCGCTCGAGGCGCCGAGCAATCGCGCAACGCGGCCGTCGGCGAAGTCACTCAGCGACGCCGCTACTGCGATCACGCCCAAAAGAACCGTTCTCTCGCGGCTCGCCAGGAACAGCGCACCCCATGCTGCAGCCGCCGCGAACCGGCAGGCCGTGAGCAGATTCGCCAGATTCGCCCGTATCCAGCCCGAAGGCGCACGCGCTGGGTCGCTACGCACAGCCGAATCTCCTAGAATCGATCCACCATGCCCACCGCCAATCGACGCGTGATTCAGGCGGTAAGCCACGGTCCCTCCTGCTTCGACGGGGTGGTGGCCGCTGCGACCGTCGCCCGCTTCTACCGGGGCCATCGCGTCATACCGATCCTTGCCGCCAACGGCGAGAGCGACGAAAAGATCCAGGCGCTCAAACTGAAGGCCGGCGGCGATGGCGACGAGATCTGGATCACCGATCTCTCCTGGAACTCAACCGAGACCGCCAAGCATCTGGGCGGACTCGCTCGCGCCGGCGCCCGCATCTACTGGATCGACCATCACAGAACCGCAGTTTCCCGCGCCGACGCGCCCGAATTCAAGGTGCCGTTCAGCGGCAAGGTGCTCTCCGAGCGCTTCTCGGCAGCGCGCCTGACCTACAATTTTCTAAGCCGCAGGCTCGCGGCTCAGGACCGCAAGGCTTTCGAACGCTTCTTTCCGCTGGTCGAGCTCGCCGACGATCACGATCGATGGGTCAAGCGGCTGCCGGCCTCCGCCGATTGGGCGCTCGCGGTGCAGACGCTGGGCGGAAAGCTGGCATACAAGGAAATCCTGCGGATGGACGAGCCCAGGATGACTCCCATGCTCAGGGCCGCGATGGAGCAGGGACGCGAGGCGATGGCGAAGAGCCTCACGCTGGCGCTCTCGACGCTGCTCGAGCGGCCGCTCGCCAATGGACTCAAATTGCGCACCGCCTGCTGCTTCGGATACAGCAGCGAAGTCGCGGCGGAGCTTTACAAGGATCAGACTCGGACCGTGATCGCGCTATTCGATCTGAGAAGCCAGGGCGTGAGTCTTCGCCGCAGCGCCGACTGCGAGGTCGATCTGTCCGAGACGGCGCGAAGCTTCGGCGGGGGCGGCCACGCCGCCGCCTCTGGTTTCATGCGCAACGATCTCGCGCAATCGCCCGCTGAGAAGCTGGCCTCGATCCTCGGCGACCGGCTGGAAGCGCTCCCGCCGGAAGATTTGTAGCGCCGGCCGGAGCCTGCCCTGAGGCTGCTCGAAGGGTGCCGGTGATTCTTTCAGAAGGGTAGGAATCTTCAACATGAGCGACGTCATAATCGTTCTGATTCTCGGGTTGAGTGCCGGAGTCCTCGGCGGATTCTTCGGCGTCGGCGGCGGAGTGCTGATCGTCCCGGCGCTGGTCCTGATGCTTCACATGTCACAGCACGAGGCGGTCGGGACTTCGCTCGGCGCGCTGCTGCCGCCGGTGGGCGTGCTCGGCGCCTGGGAATACTACCGCCACGGCAACCTGAACATCCCGTATGCGCTCTACCTCGGTATTGGGCTCCTGATCGGGGCCTACTTCGGCGCGGTCGGCGCGGCCCATCTCTCGGGACTCGTGCTCCGGCGCGCGTTCGCGATCTTCCTGATTTTCGTCGCAGTGCGGATGCTGATGCGCTAGCGGCGCGGCGCGGCTTGCCCTCATTCCGGTGCGGGACTAGATTCGCTTTCGATGGACGCCGCGCTCGAGCAAATCCTGAACCTGCTGCTCGAATCGGAGCGCGCCGGCGTAGTTGCGCTGGATCAGCTCGCAAGTGAAGTCGAGCATCCCGAACTGCGCCGCTTTCTGCTCGCGGCGAAGCAAGACGAAGCGCGCAACGCGGCCCGAATCGAAGAGCTGATCAAGGCCGGGGGCGGCGCGCCGTCCGATCGGACCGGCCCGTTCGCCGCCAAGGTCGCAGCGCTCGGTTCGCTTCGCGAGCGGCTCAACCTCATGTCGCATGGACAGGAATGGGTCGCGCGCAAGGTCGAGGAGGCGCTGGCGATCGCGCCCGACGGTCCGATTCGCGACTTCCTGAATCAGATGGCGAACCACCATCGGCACGAAGTCGAATGGGGCCGCGCCAAAGTGATCAGATTGATGAGCGATCTGCCGTAGCGCGCCGCCTCACGACCCGATCTCTTCGCGATAGATTGCCGCCTGGCCGGGTCCCTCGGCGACCGACACTTCGATCGCGACGATATTCTCCAACGCCGATCGCGCGCTCAGCGCCTCGCGCAACTGGCTGAAAATGAAGCGCGCCAGCTCTTCGGCGGAGCTGTGCACGATCGGCAGCGCGCAGATGTCCGCGGCCGGGATCACGAACTCATCGTTTTCGTAACGGACTCTGATCCGATCGCCTTCGCGCTCGATCTTGAGGCAATCGCTGTTGAGCGGGATGATCGTGCGCTCGTCGATTCGATCGACGATCGCCTTGGTGAGCTTCTTGATCAGGCCGAAGTCGAGCACGTAGCCGGTGGTCGCCAGGCGTCCTTCGACCCGCACGCCGACCTGGTAGTTGTGGCCGTGCAGCGGCTCGCGAAATCCCGGATAGGCGATAAAGTGGGCCGCCGAGAATTTGAGGTTCTCCTTGGCGACGTGAATCGAGAATCGGGATTTCACCTTTCGATCCTTTAGCCGAGCGGCGCGAATTTTAGAAGCGCGGCCGGGCGCGTGCTCATGCGCATCGCGTTCCTTGTGATGCGGCGGCGGTTCTGTTAGCAGCACTTTCATGCGAGTACAGGTCGGCGACATCAAAATGTTCTTCAACGTCGAAGGCGCGAAGCTCAGGCCCGACGGCCCCGCGATGCGCGAGGTGCCGACGCTGCTCCTGCTTCACGGCGGCCCGGGCGGCGATCATTCGTCGTTCAAGCCGCAATACGCGGCGCTCACGGCCGTTGCGCAAGTCGTCTACCTGGACCATCGCGGACAGGGGCGCAGCGATCGAAGCACGCCCGAGATGTGGAATCTCGCGCGATGGGCCGACGACCTCAAGGCGTTCTGCGACGCGATGGAGATCGAGCGGCCGATCGTGCTGGGAGTCTCGTTCGGTGGTTTCGTGGCAATTGCCTACGCGACGCGTTATCCGGACCATCCGGCGAAGCTCGTGCTATGCAGCACTCGCGCGGGGCGGCCCGAGCCCGAGCGCGAAGCGATGGTCTTTGAACGCTTGGGCGGCAAGCAGGCCGGCGACGCCGCGCGCGGCTATCTGTGCAGCGAAGACCCGGACTCGAATGCGCTCCGCGAATATATCAAATTTTGCCGGCCGCTTTATTCGCGCGCTCCTTACAATCCCGACAAGGACGCACGCCAGCAGTGGAAGTTTGACGTGCTGGGCGCGTTTCGCAAGGGCGAGGATTACTCGTTCGACTATCTGGAAGACCTGAAGCGGATCAAGTGTCCCACGCTGGTGCTCGCAGGCGAAGACGACCCGATCACGCCGCCGTTCTACTCCGAGCAGATCGTGGCGGCACTGCCGCAGAACCTGGTCCGCTTCGAGCGGTTTCCGAACGCCGGCCACGGCATCTCGGCCGACGCCCCCGAACGGTTCTTCGCGGTGTTGAGAGATTTCATCGGGTCCTGAACTAGGCAAGTAAAGCGGCGAGACTTCGGTCCGCGATCGCGCCGGCAGTAAAACGCTCGCGATACTGCGCCGGGTCGAGCGAGGTAGCCTCCGCGAAGCGCTCCCGCTCCAAATCAAGCGCCGTCACGGCATGCCGCGCGACCTCGCGCCGCAACTTCGTGTCGGCGTGAATCCGGCTCGCCAGATCGGCGACTCCCAGGCCGTGCACGCCGCTTAAGATACATTCGACGAAGTATCCGATCTGGCCCTCGCGATCGATTTCGAGACGATCGAGCGCGAGCGCTTCGCCCAAGCTCAATAGGCGATCCATCCCACATTCGCTCCGCCGCGAGCGCACCGACGGATCGCCGCTGCCATCGTAGCCCGATCCGATCGCGACGATCGCCGTGCGGCCGTCGTCGAGCGGCAGAGGATGAAAGATGTATCCGGGCGAGGTGTACCCGAGCAGATCGAACAGCGCGCGGCGATAGGCGGGCAAGTCAAAGCGCGTGCGGCGCGCGATCTCGAGCAGGTATGCGCCGAGCGGCATAGCGGCGCGATCGGCAAGCTCTATCAGCTCGGCGAATTTCCCGGCGCTGTACTCCTCGCGGCGTGCGATACGCGGTGCCCATTCGCGATCGAACACCAGGCCCAGCGCGCCAATTCCCGCGCCCTTGCGCCCCGTCCGCCCCGTGATAGGTTGGCCGGCCGCCACCGGTTCGAGATCCATCGCAAGGTAGTCGCCGTGGCTGGAAGGCTTTGCGAGCCCACGCCGCGCGTTCGTGAGCGAGATCGGGAATGCCTCGCGCGCGATCAGCCGGCTTCCGCCGCCGCGCCGATGCGCGAGCATCCCGTAGCCCGAGAGCAGCGATCCGTAGCCGGCCAGCAGCAGCGTGTCGTTATGCATCAGGTATCCCAGTGGTGCAGCAGCGCGCCCTCACCCTGACCCTCTCCCGGCGGGAGAGGGAATCAAAAGAGGGAATTCCCCTTGCCCAATGCGACTTTGAAAGTTCCCTCTCCCTCCGGGAGAGGGCGAGCGGCGCGGCGTTTGCCTTGTTTTGCAAACGCCGTGACGCGCGGGTGAGGGCGTCCCCTTCTCTCCAATTGGAGCCAAACATCATTGCTATAGCCACAACAGTACGCCTCTGGCTGGGTCGCCCGTGCTCTGCGTAATTGCCCGAATATATAGTGATAGCTGGGCGCGATACTCACTCAGGCGCGGCGCAAGGCCGGCGGCGGTCTTGAAATCGACGACTACCCAACGGCGCTGCCCATTGGCGCGCTCCACGAACGCCAGGTCCGCGATTCCTTCCATCGTGACGCCGTCTTCGAGCTTGACCAGCAGCGGAGCTTCGCGCCGGCAATCGCGCGCCGCGGTCGCCGCCTGGATCATCAGCGGAGAGCGTAGCGCGGTCTCCACCGCACTGGCTGCCGCATCGATTTCGTCCGCGGATGCGCCGAGCATCCGGGCCTGGAACGCGGCGGCCGCCGCGATGGCGGCGCGATCCGCGTCGAATGGCACGCGCAGGAGCGTCGCATGCACCAGCGTGCCGAATCGAATCCCGTGCGGCCTGCCGGCTTGGCGCGGCAACTCGACCACCTTGATTTCCTCCGGCTCGATTTCATCCGGCGCGGCACGCTTCGCAGCGCCGGATTGCCTCGCCAATTCGGTCGCCGTCGCGACTGTGATCGTAGGACGGCTGCCCGAGGCGAGCATCGCCGCGCGCGCGGCGAACCAGTCCTCGTAAGCACGCACGCCTTGTTGCGAAACCTTGCCGCTCTCGTCGGCTTCGAGCAACCGGCGCTGTCGCAATCCCATCGTCTCCTCAGCGTCGAGGTTGAGGCATGCGGGATCCCACCACACCACCCGATGGGCACCGAGCAGCGGCTTATGCAGTCCTGGGATAACCGACTTCGCCTTCGACGGCGCTTTGGGCGGCCGCTCGACGACACTGTCGTCGCCGAACTCCGGGCAGCCAGGCACAGGCCGGACCGCGGTGCGGCGCTCGGTGGGGTCCGGATAGAGCGTGTCGCCGAGTTTGCCCAGCCATTTGTCGTAGCGCTCGTCACCGGCCACCGGCACCACCAGCAAATCACGCGCACGGGTCGTCGCGACGTAAAGCAGGCGGGTAGCTTCCTCGCGCTCGCGGCGCAACTCGTCATCCGAATGGTCGAGCAGCTCCTGCGGCGCGCATCCCGCGATTCGAAGCGCACACAGCCCGCGCTCCGGATCGATATAGCGTTGTGCCACATCGCGAATCTCATTGCACGTGATATCGGCGAGGATCACGACCGGGAACTCGAGGCCCTTCGCCCCATGCACGGTCATCAGGCGCACGCCCTCGGTGCCTTCCTCGACCAGCGGCGCCTCGGCCAGCACGCCGGCGTCGGCGCGCGCCTCGAGCTCATCAACGAAGCCCCGGAAAGAAGTCGCGCCGCGGCGCGTTTCGAACCGGCGCGCCTGATCCATAATGCGCGAGATGTTTGCCAGTGCCTGTTCGCCGGTCGGCCACATCGCGAATCCCGCATGCGCGCGGGTCGCGGCAAGGAGCCGCGCGATCGTGTCGGCGATCGGACGCCGGTTGCGTCCGCGATGCAGCTCGCGCAACACATCGAGCGCCGCCCTGATCTGCGCGAGCGACTCCAGCGCCTTATCGGCCGGGGCGAACGGATGCAGCGTTTTGACCGACTCCTTGAACGTCAGCAACTCGGCGTCGCTGAACGCGAACAGTGGTCCGTGCAGGGTGGCATAGACCGAAAGCTGGTCGTCCGGGCGCTCGATCGCGTTGAGCGCGTTGCGCATGATTTCGATCTCTTCGCGCTCCCGGAAGGACTCCCTTTGACCAGCACGTGCGGCACATGCCGCGCCTCGAGTTCGCGGGCGTACGCACGCGCAACGTCGGTGCGGAAATTCGTCATGCGGCGGAACAAGATACAGACGTGCCGCGGCTCGATCGCCAGCAGCTTCGCGGGTTTGCCGCTTTCGGTGATTTTCCATCCGCTCTCGCGCACCAGCCAATGCACGAACGCGCCGACCGCCCTGGGCAGCGACGCGTCGATCGCGTAATTCGTGATCCGGCCGTAATCGCCATATGGTTTCGGCACCGGCAGCGCCACGAGCGGCGGTTGCGATCCGATATCGGGGCGAAATGGATCGAGCGGCGCATAGGCAGGCTGCGTGGGAGAGTCAGTCGCCATCAGCGGCGCGAACACCGCGTTCACCATTTTTTGGAGTTCGGGCACGGCACGGAAGCTGACGGTGAGATGCGCGAGCTCCGCGCCGCGTTCGAGCAGACGGCGCTTGACGCTCTGGTAGAGCGAAACGTCGGCGCGCCGGAAGCGGTAGATCGACTGTTTCGGATCGCCCACGATGAAGAGCTTGCCCGCAAGCGGACGGACCCGCGTCCAGTCCGACTCGGACCCATCGTCGGCCGCCAGCAACATCAGGATCTCCGCCTGGAGCGGATCGGTGTCCTGGAACTCATCAATGAATATATGGGTGAAGCGCTGTTGCAGCTCCTTGCGAACCTCAGCGCGATCGCGAATCATGTCGCGCGTGAGCAGCAGCAGGTCCATGAAATCGAGCTTGCCCGCACGCCGTTTGAGGTCCTGGAAGCGATCGACCACCGGCTGAAGCTCGCGGCGGAGCTGCGGGGCCAGGTCGGCGCCGACGCACTCGCGCAGCGCCTCGAGCCGGCGATGGAATTCCTCGCGCCGACGCATCACCTCAGCGCGCGGAATATCGCCGAAGTCCTCGCCGAAGCCCTTCCAGTTCCAGTAGTTCTGGCTGCCGCGCAGCAGCTTCATCAGGGCCGCTTCCCGCGCGTCGAGATTCGGGCCGCGGATCTTCTCCAGGCGCACCGCTTCGCGGGCAACCAGCCGAATCTTCGCCAGCGATTCGTAAAGCCAGTCGTCCGGGCGGCCCAGATCGGCGAGGTCGCCGATAGCACTCATCTCAACAAACCGCGCGCCGATCTCGCTGTCGCGATCGAACGCGGGGCGGGCCCATTGCGCCGGGAAGTCGCGCCATTGCGAAAGCTCGAGCGCCGCATTGAAGAGCGCAGCGGTCGGCGTCTCCTCGCGATCGTTGTCGGCGCGCGCGAGCATCCGCCTAAGGCCGGGCTCCGGCGCGCGCAGCGCCTCCTCAAACCAGCGATCGAATGCTGCACGCAGCAGCGCGTCGGCTTCATCCGGTGGCGCGATCGCGAAGAGCGGATCGATTCCGGCCTCGACCGGCCGCTCCTGAAGCAAGTCGCGGCAGAACGAATGGATGGTGCCGATGCGGGCTTCTTCGAGTTTTTCCAGTGCGCCGTCGAGGCGCGCGCGTTCAGCGGCGTCGGTCGAGCTACGGCGCCGATGCTCGACCTGCTCGCGCACGCGGAGTTTGAGCTCGCCCGCGGCTTTCTCGGTGAATGTGACTGCGACAATCTTGTCGAGCGTCGTGCGGCCCGAGGCGACCACCGCGATGATCCGCCCCACCAGTTCGGTGGTCTTGCCGGTCCCGGCCGCGGCTTCGACCACCATCGTAACGTCGAGGTCGCTCGCGATTCGATCGCGCGCAGCTTGATCGGCGAGCATCATGGCATTGCCCGCAGATTCCGCACCCTCGCCAGACGCGCCGAAGGCTTCCTCGCGGAGAGCCGCTGCTCGTTTGGTCCGCATAGCATCCGGTAGTCACACCATTGGCATTCCCGCTCGTCAGGCGCCGCGGGGAGAAATCCCGTTTCGAGCGCATCGGCGATCGTCTCGATAACATTCGTGATGGCAGCGCGGGCCGCGTCGTTCAACTCGACCTCGCGCTCCTCGAACCCACCCGCGAGCGTGCAATAGTAGAGGCGCCCCGAATCGACCGGCTCGCCCAGCAGCTTTTCCGCCGCGAGCGCATACAGCAGCGGCTGCAGCACGCGTCCGCCACCGACCACGACTTTACGATCGGCGCGGACCTTTCCGGTTTTGTGATCGGTGATCCGCAAATGAGCCCGCGTCGGATCGCGCTCGACTAGATCGATCGAGCCGCGCAGCTTCAGCCCCCCCGCGATTTCGATCGGATCCTCGCTGCTCCCCGGATCGGCCTGGTCGCGGTCGCGCAGCCCGAACGACAACTCGAAGCGATCGGGACGCCATCCGTCGTGCTTCTCTGCAGCGCGGCGGAGCCACTCCGAGAGATCCGCCGAAATGCTGGCGATGCCGTCGTCCCAGACCCGCTCGATCGCCGGGGCAAGCTTCTCTCGTTGTTCTTCGGCCACGCGCCCTAGGTGCTCTGCGACCACCTGCAACGACGCGTCGAGATTCTCGCTGGTCACCGGCAGCGCGCCGCGCTCGCGCAGCGTCGAGAGCACGTCGAACTGGATCTCGTGAAACATCGCGCCCCGCACCAGCGGATCGATCGTTTCGATCGGCTCGGGCTCCACGCGCGGTTCAAGCTTCAGAATCGTATAGAGAAAGAAGCGATACGGGCATTCGGCGAACTTCTGCAGCGCGGTCGCCGAAAACGAACGCGCCGAAAGGGCGTGCTTCAGTAGCGCAGTCTTCGCGGCCTCATGCGCCAAAAATGCATCCCTCAGTAGCGCAGTCCTGGCGGCCTCATCAGGCTCGACGAGGCCATCGTTGGCCGTCCAGCGCCGGAGCCAGCGCCGGGCGCGGGCGCGCAGCGAACGCGCCAGATGCGGATTGGCGTGCTCGGAGGTCAGCAGATAGTTCGCAGTACCGATTGTGCGTTCGCGCTCTTCATCGACTACCTTGTCGAGCAGTGCGAGATCGAATTCGGCGTTGTCGATCGCCTCGGCCCGCTCTTCCGGTGCAGGCCATCCCAGGCGCAGTTCGCGCACCGTCAACGCAATCTGGCCCAGTTCCTCGAAGCCGCGCAAAAGGCCCTCGGCGGCACGCGTCGCTTCCAGCGCGTAGAACGACGGCACCCGCGGCCGCCCCTGATCGATATCGATGCGAGGATAGGACAGCACCACCAGACTCTCCGCCGCGCCCACCGCGAGTCTGAGCGCGAGACGCTCGTTGATGCGGCGATCGTCCTGCATCGTGAGATCCGCTCCCAGCAGCTTGCGCGCGCGGTCGGAGAGAATCGGGTCTTCGATCAGCTTCTGCGGAAACAGCCGTTCGGCGAGCGCGGGCACGAACACAACGTCAAACGAGAGCCCGCGCGCATCTTCGGCGCTGCCGACATAGACTGCGCCGTATCGGCGCCGCGGCGGCCGGCGTGCCAGCTTCCCGAGCCGTTCGGCAAGCACCAGCCGCACCTCGTCGAGCCCAATCGTCCCCACCGGCGCCATCGGTTCCAGCTCCGCGAGCGCTACCAGCACCAGATCGTGATCGCGAATCGCGAGGTTGGTGAGCACCGTCAGCGCATCGAGCCATTCGCGCCAATTTGCCTCGCGCGGCAGGCTATCAAGCGCACCGATGATTGGCAGAGCGATCTGCTTCAGATGACCGAGATCGGCGAGTTGGCGCTCGAAGTGGGCGCGGTTCGTGGCGTCCTCGACTTCCGCCAGTTTGGTGCGGAACTCCTCTTCGAGCCCGTCGAGCCGGCGCTGCCATCGATCGCGTCCGCCGATCACCGACGCCTCCACAATCAGATCCTCCCAGCGCCACGGCGCCCGCACGCTGCCGTCAACAACCGCGATTTGATCGCCGATCGCGGCCAGGCCGTCGGGAGCGACGGGTTCGCTCGCGGCGGTGGATTCGGGCAGCGGCACCAAGTCGCTCTCGGCCAGCACGAAAGACAATTGCGAAGCCTCGTCCCGATCGGGATCGGGCACTTGTGCAAGCGACAGATATTCCGCGAAGCGCCGCGCGGAGAGCCGTTCAGCGGCGCAATTCAGCAGGGTTAACAGCGCTCGCCCGCCAGGCTCGGGGCGCAGGGTGCCGCGCTCGAAGTACGCGGGCACACCGGCACGAGCCAGCGCCTCCTCAAGGTGCCCGTTGTATGGAACGGGCGCGCGCAGCAAGACCGCCATCCGATCGAACGGCACGCCGGCGTGGGCACGCCGGTGGATTTCGCGCACGATCTCGACACATTCGCGCGCCTCGCCTGGCGCGGAAAAAATCTTCACTGAGTCATCGCGCGCACGTTCCGGCGGTATCGTGATCTCGAACAGGTGGTCCTGCATACGGGCGAGCGATGAGTCTGGATGTGTGGTGGCCTGACGGTGAGCCGCGCCATTGAATGCGACGCTCAGGTAATGTTCCGTGCGCGCATCGCCGCCCGCCACGGTGAACATCGTATTCGGAGCGCGCGCCGCGAGCTGCGCTATCAAATTGCATTCGGCGCGGTTTCGAATCGGCACGTCGAGAAACAGCGTCGGCAACGCGACGTAACGCGGCGCCGGATCGTGCGCTATCGCCTCGGCTGCCATCGCAATCATCCCCGCGAGATCCGCCAACTGCGCCGCAGCCAGCTCCCGCTCGAATTGTTCCATCAATGCGGCGAGCGGCGCCCCTATCGAATCGAGCCCGCGCAGCCGCTCGGCGCTGACCCCCGCAAGACGCAACTCGGCGATCGTGCGCGCGATCGCGGGCGCGAAGCCGTTACGATCGGCAATCGGCTCGAAATAGCCAAGCGCGTTCGAGCGGGCGAGTACGTGCGCGGCGCGCGCCGCGATTGCCGTCAGCGTGAGTCCCACCGCCGGCGCCAGGTTGCGTTCAGCGAGCGTTTCGGCGACGAGCAATCCCGCGAGCCGGTTCAGAGTCAGCCGATGGATTCCGAACAACGCGCCACGCGCGTTCGCAGCCTCGCGCAGGAGATCGTCTGCGGACTCCCAGTTGGGCGCGACGACCAGCGCCTCGACGCCGGGTGAGATCGTGTCGAGCCACGCTCGCGCGGCGGCGATCCGATCGGCTGCTCGCGGCGAGCGGACGATTTGATGTGACGGGGGCATCTGCGGCAGCCCTCCAGTCTAGGGCGTACCGCGAGTGAGTGGAAACGCAGTCGAAACCTAACCCCCTGACCCCCTTCCCGAAAAGCGGGAAGGGGGCATCGTTGGTTTCTGCCTAGAAGCGGCTGACCGACGAGGGGCGCAGGGATTGGAGCGCGCTGGCCGGATGCATCGCGGCCGCCTCGCGGGCTTGGGTCTCACGCTCTAACTTCTCAAGCCGCTCGCTGAGCGATTCGATTTGCTTTTTCTGCTGGGCGAGTTGGGTGTCCTTGGCTTCGAGCTTCTGGTAGAGCCCCTGGATCGCGGCTAGCGCGACGCCCCCTTCGTCGATGGTCGCGATGTGCTTGTCGTCCGCGCCGACTTTGAAGGCGGCGTGAAAGTCCTGCGCCATCGGCCCGATGTGCCGCACAGTCTGACCCTTGAAGGTCCAGCTCGTCAGGGGCAAGGCCGCGACCCGCTTCAGGACTTCACTTGCAGCGACAAGCCGGCTTTCATGGTACGATCGCTTAAGGAAGTGATGGTTCCGGTGCAACCGAGATTGCCACTCGTGTCAACGCTGCAACCCTGAGTCGTCTGGTTGTCGGTCGGATTGATCGCGGTGACGAAAATCACACCGCCGGTCGCGCGCACGGCGAACTCGTTGGCGACTTCGGAGGTGAAGGGCCCGACCTGCCCGTTGCTGTCGCTCCATACGAACGAGCCCTCGTTCTGCGCCCTTGCGTTAAGGCCCGCCGCGAAGCTGAAGTCTCCGGTCGCCTGGTTGCCCTCACCGCCGGCGACGGTGGCTCCATTGCCGCTCGCGAGGTTCTGAAGACCACCGGCGACGGTGGCTCCATTGCCGCTCGCGAGGTTCTGAAGACCACCGGCTACGGTGGCTGCTTCACCACTTGCCTGGTTTTTTGCGCCGCCTCCGACCGTCGCGGCTTGGCCGGGAGGGCTACCCGCGAAGGGGCCCGTGGTAAGCACGGGACCCGTAGCGCCTGCGACATTATTGTTGCCGCCCGCGATCGTGGCGCTAGCACCGTCTTGCGAGACGCCAAGGCCTCCAACGATGGTGTTGCGTTGGCCACCGCCGATCGTGCCGAAGTCAGCCTGCACCGAGTTGGGGCTCAAAACACCCTGAAATCCTCCGCCGCCCGCGATCGTCGCCCCTTGAACCCCGGCGCCGACGGTGTTGCCGGCGTCTCCACCGACCACATCGGGGCCCGTATCGTCATTCGAATTCTTTGCGGCCGGCAAATAGCTCATCACGCGAACGCTGTTGGCATGGATTTCCAGCGGCTGGCTGTCAGTGGTTCCCAGGAAATTGGTTCCCACGGTCGTGCCCGAATTGCCGGTGAGCGACCATGCGTCAGCGGATCCCGGCGGTCCCGACGGTCCCGTAGCGCCCGTCGCACCGGCTATTCCCTGCGGTCCGGTAGCGCCCGTTGCGCCGGCGGGACCTTGCGGTCCGGTCGGACCGGTCGGGCCGACGGGGCCTTGCGGTCCGGTCGCTCCCACCGGCCCGGCAGGACCGGTCGCGCCGATGGGACCTTGCATTCCGGCCGGTCCGGGAACGTCCAGCGTCACCTCGGTCTCCACCTTTTTGCAACCACCACCTGGGGTTTTTTTGGGTTTAGGCGCGAACCGGGCGACCTCGGTCTTCGCGTTGACGCACGCATCGATCTGCTGCTGAGCGAAAGCATGGCTGGCGAGTGGACCAAGCAGCATCGCGCTGGCGAGGACCGCCATCCACGCCGCTATCGACAGTGTCCGGTTATGCGCTACGAACTTTCCACGAGTCAATCGTCGGATCATTTGAAGCTCCCTCGGCTCTTCTCGGTTCGGGACTTAGTTCGCGAGGTATCCTATGAAGTTGAGCAATTGTCAAATGTCATCGATCGACGGTGATGTTCAGGCGGCCTGCCCCGCTCGCCCTTACTTGTCAGTCTTCTGCGGCTCGATACTTTGCGCGCCGGCGAGCGAGAACGCTTGCGGCGTGGTCGCGGTGAGCGCCGCGATCGCGTTCTGGTCCGACGCGATCGCTTTCATCACCGCGCCGGTCGCAGCCGCCATCAGAGCGTGCTTGTTTTCCGACACGCGCCGGGCCGACGCGTCGATCGAATCGAGCAGCCCCTGACATCGCGGCATCACGTAGCGCGCGATCAGCTCGTAGCTGCGAAGCATCTTGTCCAGCGGCGCCCAATCGTGCGCGAAACATAGAATAGTGCCGAAGCCGCCTGCGAGATCCTGCAACTTCGCGATCTTCTGGAGCGCGTCTTCAGGCGTGCCGAAGATTCCGCCGCCGGTCTCATCCATCAGCCGGACCGCCTCGTAACCGTCGTCGATAATTTTCGCATCGGGCCGGCCGAGAATTCCCGCAATATATTCGTTGTTCCAGCGCTTGAAGCCTTCGGCCACTTCGCGACAGGCCTGCTCTTTGCTTTCGGACAGATGGAACGGCATCACGATTCGCCAGCGGGCGCGATCGACCTTCTGGCCGTGCTCTCGGGCGGAAGTTTCGGCAAAGTTCCACTGGGTCTTGAGCGCGCTCAACCCGGCCTCCGAGTACGACGCCACCGAAAGCACGCCCACGCCGTATTTGCCCGCGCACTTCATTCCCGAGGGCGAGATCAGCGAGGCCACCGCGATCGGGATGCGCCGCTGAAGCGGCCGGAGATGGAGCGCCGCGCCGCGGAGCCGGAACCACGATCCGTCCACGGTGATCGGCTCGCGTTCGGTGAGCAGGCGCAGGATCACGCCCAAGCCCTCGTCCATCTGCTCGCGCTGGACCATCGGATCGATCCCGAGCATGAAAGCGTCCGACGGCAGCGCGCCGGGGCCAACCCCGAGCATCGCGCGCCCGCGGCTGAGATGGTCGAGCAGGACGATTCGCTGCGCGACCGTGAACGGATGATGGTACGGAAGCGAGACTACGCCGGTGCCGAGCCGGATCCGCGCAGTGCGCTCGGCCGCGGCGGCCAGGAACATTTCGGGCGACGCGATCGTTTCCCATCCGCCGGAGTGATGTTCGCCGACCCAGAATTCGTCGTAGGCGAGCTTGTCGAGCAGGCTCGCCAACTCGAGGTCGCGTTGCAGTTGGAGCGTGGGATGCTCGCCAATCGGATGATGCGGCGCGAGAAAAACGCCGAAACCCAAACGATGGTCCATCAGGAACTCCTCGTGATTGTATGCGCCGTATGCGGCGTGCGCCGGGCGCAGACAGTGCGATCGTCCGGCTATTGTAGGGCCGCTGCTGCAATCGAGCAAAGGCATCCCGCAAAGGGGTAGTGTCCTTGGTGCAACGCACCAAGGACACTGGGCTCCGTCATTTCCCCTGCGCATATCGGCTCGAAGTACGCGGCGATGGCGCGGATGCACTCTCTCGCGGCATCAGCCGGAAAAGACCAGCAAGGGCTTGACGCGGGAGAGAGGGTGTGACTGAATGGAATTGAGATTCATTCTCAATTTGCGAGATGCAGTGTGACTCTTTCCGGCGCTTCATGCCGCTGGCTCTATTGTGCGTGTGTGGCGCAGGGCTGGTCTGGCGGGCACGCCGAAGCACCAAACAATATGGGCGCTCGCCGATTCGCCTGTTCCACTCGGGCAGAACGGTTCAGAACATCCGGGAGATTCGGGTGGTCGGGCTGGGGCTGGTTCTCGTGTGGCAGGCCCTCGCGGCGGGGTTCGGATTCTACGTTCCGCTCGCAGGCCTGCTCTTCGCGCCATGGCTCAAGTTGGGGGCGGCGGTGTTCGCGGCAGGGATAGCGCTGATCGCGGCGGCGATCTCAGAGATGGGACCGTCGTGGCAAATGGGGTTCGACCAAACCGTTCCCGAACATGGCCTGGTCAAGACCGGAGTCTTTAGGTTGTCGCGAAATCCGATCTACCTGGGCCTGGTCGTGGTGTTTATCGGCTGGTTGTTGGTGCTCCCGACTCTGCTTTCACTCATCATCGTGGTTGGGGTGGCGTTGGGCGTCCGACGCCAAGCTGTTGACGAGGAGGAATATCTCCAACGAACCTATGGTCCTGAATTTCGCGTCTGGGCTCGGGAAGCCGGCCGCTTCGTTCCATGGCTTGGGCGCTTGCGATAACTCAGTAATGGACTGGTGGTGGCGTTGGAGCGGCGTTCGCCGCGAAAGTTCACGATTATGCGCAATCCGCACAGCTTCTTCACCATAGTGGATACTATCTTTCAGCCGTTGCGCAATCGCCTTTGGCAGCAGGTCATTGCCGCCGATGAATGACTACCGGGTATCGGACCCAGTTCTTTCTCTTCGCGGCTCAGGTCGAGCGGGTAAATTCGTTTTGTCAGATCTTACGAGGGTTTTCGGCCCGGCCTGGCTTGTGATGATGGCTGATGTTGACGCCGCCAGCATAATAACCGCGATGCAGAGCGGTGCCACATTCAAATACGAATTCATTATAATCCTGATCGCGCTGATAATCCCCCTTTATTTCATCTGTGAAGTGGCAGGCAGGGTCGGCTCTGCAACCAAGAAGGGACTCGGAGAACTGATAAGGGAAAATTTCTCAAGGAAGCTATCCATCGCATTGAGTTTCCCCATGGCAGCGACAGACTTCCTGAGCTACGTTGCGGAATACACTGCGATAGCAGTTGGTATGTCCATACTCGGAATACCTCCTCTGATCTCGCTTCCCCTGGTTTATGTGGCCCACATCCTGGTCGTGTTCAAGCAAGAATACGCGGCTGCTGAAAAATATCTTCTTGCAGCCTCTCTGGTGATGCTCGTCGCTTATCTGGCCTTCATGAGCAAGAGCGTATCCGGATACACTCTCGTGCCCCAACACATGAGCAAGGACTTCTGCTTTCTCATAGCCGCAAACGTCGGCGCCGTGATAATGCCATTCATGCTTTTCTACCAGACCACCGCTACTGCCAAAAAAGAGTACCATTCTGTTACGGCAACCAAGATAGAAACTTTCGTAGGGGCCGTTTGCAGCGAAGTAATAATGGTGGCCATCGTGATCGTAAGTGCGGGGCTTGGTTCTCATGTAACAATCAATACGACGGCCAGCCTCACAAGTGCAATAAATGGCCTGGGCGGAACTTATGCCCCCATACTATTCTCACTGGGGTTGGTGGCGGCCGGTTTCCTTGCCTTGATAGTGATATCAATGGCAAGCGCATGGGGAATAGCAGAGGCACTCGATGTAAAGGGCAATACCTGGTTCAAGATATATGTAGTGGAGTCTTTGCCTGCGGTAGTAATCCCCCTGCTCTTCGGGAATCTGATAGCGTTGGTGCTGGGCTTGATGGTGGCGCTTGTATTCGTGCTGATAGGTCCAGTGGTGGCAATGGGCCTGCTTGCGCAGAACAAGAGGTTGATGGGGGAACACGCCCTAAATAGATTTGACAAAATCGCGTTTTGGGGCAGCGTAATAGTGGTTATCTGCTGCGGCCTGCTTGCGTTTCTATGAACTTGGATGCCCTTTGAATCGTCGTCCACCCTTGAACGAAAACAAGAATCTGTGTACAGGGCCGGACTTTATGACAAAGGCCTCCCAGGCCGCGCTGAGACCGCCAGTCCTGCTCCAATGACGATTAGCTCTTTGCGCGGCCCTTTCGCTTGGCCTTGCGACGGGCGACGACGAGTTTCACGCGATGTAAGCGGTTATTCTCCTGTAGCAAGCCTCGCGATCAGTGACCGTCGGACCCGCAGGTGGTCCTCTTATTCATGCACTGCCAATACGTCAAATCCCTTCTCCGCCAGCGCGTCAGCTACACGCTGCGCGTCCTCAGCCGGAACCCGGACGTATAAAATCGGGCTCTCCTCGTCTTCGGGCTGATAGGTTCCGAGCCCGAGGATCTCTCCGGCCTCTTCACCGACGACCTGGGTTGCCGCCACCATCGGGTTTGTCTCCGCATCCTCCGATGCGAGGACGAGATCGATGCGGACTGCCCCTTCCTCGGCGCCTCCAACCAGGCCGACCAGAGCCTTCAGCAAATCGCTGGTCGTGATTATTCCAACCAGCTTGCCGTCGTCCACCACCGGCAAGCCGCCGATTTTTCGCCGCAACAAAAGGCGGGCCGCACGTTCGATAGGGGTGGCAAACGTCACCGTCACGACCTTCTTGGTCATCACGGCATTCACCTTGGTTTTGTCGAGCATCCCGATGTGCTCGCGAAGGTCCCGGTCGGTTACGATTCCAACCATTCTGCCGTCCTCAACTACCGGGACGCGTCTGAATTTTCCGCCCATCTTTTTGCGCACGGTTGCAAGGGTAGCGTCCGGAGCAACTGTCACCGGCTTCCTGGTCATCTTCTGGCCGACCACCATGATGGCTTAACCTCCGTTCTTGATTGCTTCAATCATTGACTGCCTTATCCATTTTCCGTGCCCCCCCTTTCCGGCTTGGGCGACGAGCTCAGCGCTGCAACCTGTACCTTTTGGACACAATTCTGCCGAAATCGCGCTTTCGGAGACATTTCATCTGACCGGGGTGCTGAAACCCGGAGCGCTTTCCTATCCGAAAATCGCAATGATTGCCGAGTCACTTTTCGGTTGCTTTCGATCTCGCCCGCCAAGACACTTGGCGTAGCTCTTGCCTTCGAAAATATTCCGAACCAGAACCTCCTCGCGAGATGTCCGCGAATTGACGAGGCCCGCCGCCAGAAGAGGGACCCATGGGCACATCCGACGACGAATCGTTCAGGTTGAGCACCCAGGACGCGTCCTTCATCTACGGTGAAGCGGCCAATGGACCGCTGAACATGGCGATGCTCGGCCTCTTCCGCAGCCGCATCGAATTCAAGAGTCTGCTCGCGCACATGGACGAGCGGATGCATCTGCTTCCCCGGTATCGTCAGCGAGTGGTTTTTGCGCCGTTCAACCTCAACCATCCCAGCCTTCAGGACGATTCTGATTTTGACCTCGCCGATCACCTTTTCTGCCACGAGTTGCCGCGCGGCTCGACCGAAGCGGCGCTGATGAAGGCGCTGATGCAGGTCTATGAACAGCCGCTCGATCGCGGCAAGCCGTTGTGGGAACTCCACTTGTTCAACGGCCTCGCGGGCGGCAGAAGCGCGATTCTTGCCAAAATCCATCATTGCCTTGGGGACGGGATTTCCGGGATGGAACTGCTCGCCGTGATGACCAGTACCAAGCCGGATGCTCCCGCGCCGACACCTCCCGATGAGCCGTGGAAGCCGGCGCCGCAGCCGGGCCGGGCGAAACTGCTCGCCTCGGCGCTGTCCGACCTAGCGCGGTCGCGAATTGGGCTTGCGCGCCGCGCAGTTGACGCGGTCACGCACTTTCGCGATTTCGACACGAACGTGTCGGCGCCGGCTGCTGCGCTGCAAACGATGCGGCGAATGGCTCAGCCGATCGTGGCCGCGCCATGGAATGCCGCGACAGTGACGAGTGCACGCACGATGGCGTGGCTGCGATGCTCACTCGGGGACGTAGCGCGGATTCGCGCAACCCTGGGCGGCACTGTCAACGACGTAATGCTGGCGATGCTGAGCGAGGGCGCCGCACGCTATCTCGCACATCACGGTTGCCCTACGAGCGGGCGGCCTCTCCGAGTCGGATGTCCGGTGAACGTGCGCGCCCAGGACGAATACGGCAAGCCAGGCAACCGCGTCTCAATGATGTTCCCCGAGTTCGATGCCCAGCCGATGACGGCTGTCGCTCGGCTCAAAGCGGTCACCAGGGAAACCTCGCGGATCAAGGCCGCCAGAGAGGCGATAGCCTTTCAGAACCTGCTGGCCACGCTCGATTACATTCCGCCGCGAATGCTCGCACAGGTATCGCGGCTGGTGACCTCGGCGATAGAAGGCGCCGGATGGCTCACTGGGCGTGCGCCACGAATCGCGCGCCGTGCGCAGATACTCGGCGTGGGCATCAACTTCGTCGCGACCAACGTCCCCGGTTCGCCAGGTGCCGATCTATCTTGCCGGCCATCAGATGGTTGAAACGGCCGGCATGATTCCGCTCACCGCCACGCTCGGTTATGGCGTTGCGATCGTGAGCTACAACCGCAACCTCTATCTCGGGCTCATGGCAGAGCCAAATCTTATGCCCGACGTGGGCTTCATGAAGTCGCGAATCAAGGAGACTTTCCGAGAACTGATTGCCGCGGTATCGAAGCCGGTTGTGCCGGCATCGCCGGCTCTGCTGGCGCCTCCCGCGACTCGCGAGGTTGCCTGAGCCGCGAAACGAGAGCGAATTTTAATCGCCGACCGTGCGAGCGTGGCACCAACGGAAACACACTGAATCGATTGGCGCCATCGCTGGACCATTCCGCCGTCGTTTCCGCGCATGAGCGAGCAGTCCAGATTGGCTCGGCTTGGCATATTCCGTGCAAGTTTGTTCAATTTCCCCATTCAACATGCATCGGATGTTGCACGAGTAAAAGGTTACCACAAGCAGCATCGTGCGCACGAATAGACCGATGGCTTGGCGCGAACCGCCACTGACCCTGGTGTTGCTCTCGGACGACGACGCGTTCGTGAAGCTCGTTCGTGAGGTCATCGGCCCGCCGTGGAGAATCGATCACCACGAAAACGTGGACCGCAGCGACCTGTTCAGGCAGCCCAACGTCAGGCTCGTGCTGGTCGACGACGGCGTGATCAAGGAAGCTGAGCGCGGCTGGCTGCTCGGTCAGATCCGGCAGCGCGCATCCGGCGTTCCGCTTATGTATGTCGCCGACTCTCACGATCTGGAAAATGAAAGACGGGCGCGAGCCAGCGGGGCGCAGTACTACACGTCGAAACCGGTGGACGAGCGTCAGTTCGCCCTAGTCCTGCGATCATTCCTGAAAACGCCGCAGTGAACCGTTTGCGGCAGGTCTTCGGCAGGCCTCAAAGTGCTCGAAGCCGTGTCCGCGGCCAGTTAACACGTTTTTTTCGACACGATAGGTTAGGCCCATCTTTGCAAGTCTCTGACCTCAGCCGGACACCGGACACATGGCATCAACCCCCGTATCTGAAACCGCGACCCTCACGGCGCCGCGCTATTTCAGCCTGCTATGGGATCACGAGCTCGACGACCTGCGCCGGATTCTCGAAGCCCTTTCGAAGAAGCGCGAGCAGGTGCTGGCGCGCTGGCATGATCTGTACGTGCTGCATCTGGGCGACAGCCGCACGCTCGGTGAGGCCGAGTTTCACGAAATCTTTGGCCTCGAGCTCGATGCAACCGTCAAGAACGTTCTAGCCAAGGACATGGACCAGTTTGCCGCGGACGTGATCAAGGTCGGCGACAAACTGGCCGAACGAGGGGTTCCCTTTTCGGAGGTGATCATCTCCACGCACCTGTTCGAAGAGAGCGCCGGGGAAGCTTTCCCTGCCTTTCCGCCACCGCTTCCCAAGGTCTACATGACCTTCGACAAGCTGAGCCATTGCCGAATGATCGTGCTTGTAGACAGGTATTTTCGCTCGCTGTCAGCGCTCGGTGTGGCACGCGTCAAGGAACTCGAACGCGAGGTTCGAAAGCTTCCTCCCGAAGCCAGAAACAGCTTCCGCGGTCTGGTTGGCGCCAGTTCGCTGATGCGTCAGCTATACGAGCGGATCGAGGCGGCGGGACAGACGCGGGGCACGGTGCTGATCGTCGGCGAGAGTGGATCGGGAAAGGAACTCGTCGCGCGCGCAATTCACGAGAGCGGGCCAAATCCGGGTGCGCCGTTCGTGGCCCTGAACTGCGCCGCGATTCCCAAGGATCTCATCGAGAGCGAACTGTTCGGCTACAAGCGCGGCGCGTTCAGCGGCGCCAATGCCGAGTACCTGGGTCTGTTCCGCGCAGCGCACGACGGTACGCTCTTCCTGGACGAGGTCACTGAGATGAGTCCTGAAACCCAGAGCAAGCTGCTCCGCGCGCTGCAGGAGCGGATGGTACGGCCGGTCGGATCGACCAAGGAGGTCCCGGTTGAACGTGCGGCTGATCGCCTCGACCAACCGCGATCCCGAGGAAGCAATGCGATCGGGGCGGTTGCGACAGGATCTCTACTACCGGCTTCAGGCCAGCGTGCTGAGGGTGCCGCCGCTCAGAGAGCATCTGGAGGACGTCCCGCTTCTGGCCGATCACTTCATCACGCTGTTCAACGCGAAGCTTAAACCAGGGACGCCGATCAAGGGGATAGAGGAGGCGGCGGTAGAGGCGATGAAGGCCTATCCGTGGCGGGGCAACGTGCGCCAGTTGTCCAACGCCATCGAGAGTGCGTTCACCTTCGGCCGCTCTCAAGTCATTCGGCTGTCTGATCTGCCGCCGGAAATACGCGACCGCCGCGCCGCAGTACCTTGGGCGCCCGTGAGCGGAGCGGTCGGGACCTTCGCCGACGCCGAGCGCGATCTGATCTCGCGCGCCCTGGAGAGCACCGGCGGCAACAAGGTCGCAGCCGCGAAGCTGCTGAGAATTTCCCGCAAGAAGCTCTACGCGAAGATTTCCAAATACAACCTGACCTGATCCGGCTTCACTTGCCGCACCAGTTCGGTCTGCGCTTTTCCAGGAATGCGCCGATTCCTTCCTGCGCGTCGGCGGCCATCGCATTGAGGCTCATCACTTGCTTGGTGTAGTCGTAGGCCTTGCGCTGATCGAGATCGATCTGCGCGTAGAACGCCTGCTTGCCGATCGCGACGGTCAGCGCGCTCGCCTCGATGATCTGCATCGCGAGCTTGCGCGTTTCGGCGGCCAGATCGGCGTCGGGCACCACGCGGTTCACGAGCCCCCATTGCGAGGCGGTACGCGCGTCGATCGGCGCGCCCGTCAGCAGCATCTCCATCGCATGCTTGCGCCCGATCGCGCGGGTCAGCGCTACCATCGGAGTCGAGCAGAAAAGCCCGATCCGCACGCCGGGCGTGGCGAACTTCGCGCTCTCGGCCGCGACCACCAAATCGCAGGTCGCCGCAAGCTGGCATCCGGCGGCGGTGGCGATTCCGTGCACGCGCGCGATCACCGGCTGCGGGATCGCCTGCACGGTCTGCATCAGGTCGGCGCATTGATCGAAGACCTGACGGTAGAAGCCAAGGTCGCGGCCCATCAGCTCGCTCAAGTCGTGACCGGCGCTGAAGGCGGGTCCCGCGCCGGCGATAATCGCCGCGCGCACGTCGCGCCGCTCGCCGGCCGCGCGGATCGCCGCGATCAGATCGCCCATCATCGCGGATGAGAGCGGGTTGCGCTTCTCGGGCCGGTTCATCGTGATTGTGACCAGGCCCTCCTCTTCGTGAATCAGCAGATTCGGCTCGGACATTGGATACGCCTCCTTGGGATACGCCTCCGTTCCAAGTTTAGGTCCGGGCCGCTTTCGCGGGCAACGCCGCCATGAAACGGCTTTGTGCCGATGGCCGAACGGAAAGTCGCTGCGCGCGTGCGATCGATTCAGCGGCGCGTCCGAACGATAGCGGCGCTATGCGGCGCGAGCTCGATTGAGGCGGGCGCGTCGTCCTCACCGCCTTCGAGCGAAACGATTCGCACGTCGCCGGGCACCAGATCGGGATCGTGGACCGCAACCCGTTCCGGTTCATCGCCGCGATTCAGGATCATCGCGAGCGCGTGGCCGGGCAGCTCCTTCTTCAGCACGCGAATCGGTCCTTCTTCCATCAGATCGGGCGGCATAGCGGGTGCGCCGGCGGAGTCGCCATCGACTTCGGCTCCGAGCTTTGCCACCGAGCGGAACAGCGCGGCCTCGGCGGGGCCGAGCAGGCTCATGTCGTCGGAGAGCAGGAGCATCCCGCCGCTCACCGCAATCGCCGCGGCGAGCGCGCCGCGCTCGTTGCGGTTCAGGCTGGTCTCGCGCTGGCGCAGCATCAGGCAGTCCGGATCGTTGAGCCAGAGCCGCCGATGCATAAAGCTGCGCGCGATGATCGCGTCGATCGCCTGCCCTGGTGCCGGTCGTCCAGCCCGGAGAGACATCCTCGCCGATTCGCATCCCGTTCAACGATTCCGATCGCCGGCCCGAGCGGACATCCGCATCCCAGGATAAAGGTCCGTTCACCGGCGCCGGACCGGATCGCTTCGAGCCCGCGGCGCAGCGCCTGCGCGCGCGTCAGGCGCTGGTCGTGGCGGGCGCCCTGCGCGGCCGCGGCATACAAAAAGTCGAGTTTCAAATACGAATAGCCAAATTCTGCAGTGAGCTTCCCGAACAGCCGCGACAGATGCGCCGTGAAAGCGGGATGGGTGGGATCGAGCGCGTAAGCAAAGCCGTCCTGATGGGTAGTCCAGTTGGTATTGTAGCCGGCCTTGAGCGGCTCGCCGCCGGGGCCGCGGAGGAACCATTCGGGATGGGCGCTCATGATCTGTGAGTCGCGCGCGGCTAGAAACGGCGCGGTCCAGATTCCGGCCTCGAAACCGGCCGCGCGGATCTCGCCGGCCAGCCGCTTGAGCCCGCGGGGAACTTCGCGTTGGTCGTGTCCCAGTCGCCGAGCGCGGACTGGAAGCCGTCGTCAAGCTGGACAATTTCTATAGGGACCTCCGCGCGCATTTCCGCCAGCGCCTGCAAATTCGCGCGGAAAGCCTCTTCCGTGATGCCATGAAAGTAGTGGTACCAGGAACACCATCCGCGCTGGTATGCGGCGCCAACCCGCGCGTTCATCGCAGTGCCGGTCTTCGACGCCCATCGGGCCGCGAGACGGGCCGCCGGCTGCTCCGCCCGGACAATCATCAACGGCTCGATCCCGCACTCTGCGCCCGGCGCGAGCGTCGCCCCGTCGAGCATCGCCCGCGCGCTGATTTCGGCCGGAGTGGCAACCGCGATCGCCGCGAGCTGCAAAGCCCCGCCGA
>CAWBYV010000022.1:0-69750 GCA_963793115.1 uncultured delta proteobacterium | reverse complement strand
TCGATCGTCGCCGCGCTAGCCTCGGTGATCGCGCATCTGGTGGTCGCCCTGGCGATACTTGCCCTGCCGTCGCCGGCGCGGCAGCCGTCGTACTACGTGCTCGCATATCTGGCCGACGATAGCGGCGCGGCTGGCGCGGGCAGCGCCGAGCACGGTTCCCCCTTCCCGTCCCTTCGGCTTCGCTCAGGGCAAGCTTTAGGGAAGGGCGGGTTAGGTTCCCCACACCGTGGCGTCTCCCAGCACCATCGCCGCGCGATCGCCGCGCCGATCCGCCCCACCTCCAGCGCGCGGGCAGACCTCGCCCCCGGCGCCTCACCTAAAGACGGGGAGGGGAGCGTCGGAAAGCCGGGCGCGATCGCTTCCGGTTCCCCCTTCCCGTTTTTAGGGAAGGGGGACAACAGGGGGTTAGGTTCTGCTCCCGGCTCCGCAGGCGTGTCCGGCGCCGAAGCGCACGCCCTCTACGATCGGAGTCCGCCCCCCGCCTATCCCGAGATCGCGCGGCGCGAAAATCAGCAGGGTACGGTCCTGCTCCGCGTGCTGGTCGAGGCCGACGGCTCGGTTGCGCGAGTCGAGATCGCGCGATCGTCCGGTTTCGACGCGCTCGATCGCGCAGCCGCCGACGCTGTGCGCTTCCGATGGCGCTTCGTCCCGGGCGAGCGCGGCGGAGCCAATGTCACAAGCTGGGTGTTGGTGCCGATTCGCTTCGCTCTGCGCGATACCTGAGCGTCGCGCGCCGGTGAGGGCTCGCTTTTGGCCCCATCCGGGCAGCCGTGGTATAGGTCGGTATGATACGGAGGTGAGGGGCTATGACACGAAGGGCAGGGTTGGCCGGAATAATAATGCTGATGGGTTTGGCGCTGGGACTATTTGCCCGCGCTCGCGACCTTCATGCGATCGAGGTCAAGAAGGATATCTATGTCGGCGGAGGCGCTGCGGCGTCCGGCGGCGGGGGTGCCACGCGCCCGAATCCGCTCACACCGGCGCTCTCAGAAGAAGCTTATCGAAACGGTCGAATCGGAGTCGGACAGCTACGTCGCTGACGAGAGCGAGAAAAAGTCCTCCGGGCAGATCTACGTGGACCTCGAAAACGGCAAGCTGAAATACTTTCCGCAGAACACGGCAGGTAAAGTCCAGGTATCTGCCAAGCTCGAGGGCAAGGAGTACAAAGCCTCCAGTGAGGGAACCGGTAAAGGCAAGCCGACCGGCAGGCGCCGCGCGCTGGTATTCAAATATCGCCTCGACGGCCAGAACTGGACCGAAACCGCCAAGCCGGCGTGGGAGGACGTTGCCGAGAAGGGGGCAAAGGCCGCGAAGGCGGCCGACTGAGGCCGGATGAAACAGAGACTGCAAGATGACCTGAAAGCCGCGATGAAGAGTCGCGACGAGCGGCGCACGATGACCCTGCGCGGGGTGCTGGCCGAGATCACGCGCATCGAAAAGGACGTTTGCCGCGAGGCCAACGAAAACGAGATCGCGCAAGTGCTCAAGCGCGAGCGCGCGCGCCGCGAAGAAGCGCTCGAATTCGCCAGACAGGCAAACCGCGCCGATCTGATCGCGCTGAACGAGACCGACGCCCGCGTGCTGGACGCTTACATTCCCGCGGGCCTGAGCGCGGACGATCTAAAGGCGGCGATCGCCGAGCAGATCGCGGCGGGAACCAATCAGATGGGCCCGCTGATGAAGGCGCTACGCGAAAAATTCGGCGCGCGCCTCGACGGGAAAATGGCCAGCGAGCTGGTGAAAGAGGCGCTGGCCCGCGCACCGCAATAGAGGCGCCCCATGTTCGCTCCGGGAAAAGAAAAGGGCAGCCGCGAGCGGCTGCCCTCGTGATCGCCGAAATCGGCCTCAGCCCTTGGGCAATCCCAGCACGCGTTCGCCGATGATGTTGTGCTGGATCTCGCTGGTGCCGCCGGCGATCGTGAGCGCGCGCGACGCCAGCATCCGGTACGACCACTTGCCCTCGATCGATCGCGAATGGCGCCGTGTACTCGATCTGGCTGTACGGCCCGAGCAACTCCATCGCGATACTTGTTCACGCGCACATTGAGCTCGCTGATCCGCGAGCTTCATCATCGAGCCCTCCGGGCCCGGCGGCAATCCCTTCAGGCGGCGCGTCAACTGGCGATAGCCGGTGTACTTGAGCGCAGTTGCCTCGCATGGCGAACTGCGCCGATCTTCTGCCGCACGCTGGAGTCGTCCCACGCCGTGCGCGCCGTTGCGCTGCACCGCTCTGGCGAGCGTCGGCCAGCTCCTTGATCTGGCCCAGCATGTCGCGGCCGCCGCCGATGCCCGAGCGCTCGAACATCAGGGTGGTGATCGCGACCTGCCATCCCTGGTTCTTCTCGCCGATCAGATTCTTCTTGGGAACTTTGACGTCCTCGAAGAAGACCTCGTTGAAGCCGCTGTCGCCGGTGATCTGAACCAGCGGGCGCACGGTGATGCCGGGGCTGTGCATATCGACCAGCATGTAGCTGATGCCCTTGTGCTTGGGCGCGTCGGGATCGGTGCGCACCAGCAGGATGCACCAGTCGGCGTGATGCGCGTCGGAGGTCCAGACCTTCTGGCCGTTGACGATGAAGTAGTCGCCTTCCTCGACCGCGCGGGTCTGCAGCGAGGCGAGGTCGGAGCCGGCGCCGGGTTCCGAATATCCCTGGCACCAGATCTCCTCGGCCGAGAGAATCTTCGGCACGTAGCGCTTCTTCTGTTCCTCGGTGCCCCAATGGATCAGCGTCGGGCCGACCAGCATGATGCCGAGGCCATTGACGAGCGGCGGTGCGCCCGCGAGCGCCATCTCCTCGTTATAGATGATCTGCTGGATCAGGCTGGCGCCGCGCCCGCCGTATTCCTTGGGCCAACTGATACCGACCCATCCGGCCGCGTGCATTCGCCGATGCCACTGGAGCCGCCGACCCCAGTCGTCAGGCGTCTCCTCGTGCATCATGTCGATATCGCCGCGCGCCTTTAAGTCCTTGGGCGGGTTGGCCTCGAGCCAACCGTGTAGCTCCCGGCGAAAGGCTTCGTCTTCGGGGCTGTAGTTGAAATCCATGGCTCCTCCGAATGGACTCTGTGTCGCCGCCTGGCCTCAATCGATCAGAGTAGGCCGGCGCGTCGGTCCCAATTTCGACTTTTACATAATCCGGTGAGATAAATCGAGGCAGGCTGCGGCGGCCGTTAGGGAAGCAGCCGCGGCGCTCCGAGGACCTAACCCGTGTTCCCTTCCCGACCCGGGAAGGGGAACCCGAGTCGCCAGGTATCGGCCGATTCGCGAGGTATCGGCTCCCCTCGCCGCGTCGGAGAGGGGTCGGGGGTGAGGTCTACCCCTTCGGCAATCCCAGCACGCGCTCGCCGATGATATTGTGCTGGATCTGATTGCTCCCCGCCGCGATCGTCATGCCACGCGCCGCCAGCATCTTGTACGACCACTTGCCATAGTCGAGCGCGAACGGCGCGCGATACTCGAACTGGCTATACGGCCCCAGCAGCTCCATCGCATAAAGCTGGATCTCGCAAATTCAGCTCGCGTCGCGCAGAGCTTGATCATCGAGCCCTCAGGGCCGGGCGGAAGCCCCTTGAGCCTGCGGGTGAGTTGGCGATAGGCGGTGTACTTGAGCGCCTGCGCTTCGCAGGCGAACTCGGCGATTTTCTGGCGGACGCTTGAATCGTCCCAGGCCGAGCCGCCGTTGCGCCTGATCGATTGCGCAAGCCTGGCGAGGTCGTCGACCTGGCCGGTCATGTTGCGATTACCGCCCGCGCCGCCGCTGCGCTCGAACATCAGCGTGGTGATCGCGATCTGCCATCCCTGGTTCTTCGCGGCAACCAAGTTTTTCCTGGGCACCCGCACGTCCTCGAAGAAGACCTCGTTGAACCCTTTCGCGCCGGTCATCTGCACCAGCGGCCGGACCGTGACCCCAGGACTGTGCATGTCGACCAGCAGGTAGCTGATACCCTTGTGCTTGGGCGCGTCGGGGTCAGTGCGCACGAGCAGAAAAATCCAGTCCGCGTACTGCGCGAGCGAGGTCCAGACTTTCTGGCCGTTGACGACAAAGTAGTCGCCGTCCTCGACCGCGCGAGTCTGAAGCGAGGCCAGATCGGAGCCGGCGCCGGGCTCCGAATAGCCCTGGCACCAGACTTCGTCGCCGGAGAGAATCTTCGGCAGGTAGCGCTTTTTCTGCTCGTCGGTCCCCCAGTGGATCAGGGTGGGCCCGAGCAGACTGAGCCCCATCCCAAGGAACGGCACCGGCGCACCGGCGCGCTCCAACTCCTCCGCGTAGATGATGTTCTGCAGGATGCCGGCGCCGCGCCCGCCGTATTCCTTGGGCCAACTGATGCCGACCCATCCGCCGGAGTGAAGCTTCTTGTACCAGGCGACACGCCGCTGCCAATCGCCTTCGTTCTCCTCCGCGGCCATCCCGAGCTCGGGACTGTGCTGGGCTTTGGGTGCGTTGGCGTCGAGCCAAGCGCGAAACTCGGCACGGAAGGCTTCGTCT
Organism: uncultured delta proteobacterium; assembly: GCA_963793115.1. Lineage (GTDB taxonomy): Bacteria > Desulfobacterota > Binatia > Binatales > Binataceae > CAVVMA01. The sequence goes on along the minus strand of CAWBYV010000022.1, from coordinate 65,263 downwards.
TCTGGGCTTAAATTGAAATCCATTGTGGTTCCTCCGCAGCGTCTCCACCGGCCAGGAGCGGTGTTGCCCTACGCACCTTAATAGATCGGCGTTGAGAGAACCGCAATTGACAATGCGTGCGCGATTTCGGAAAGTCAAAGAATCACTCACACCGAGAAGACCTTCGAGGAAATCAAAGACAAACTGGGTCGGGCGATCGGGGTCGCAAGAGTCTGGTCTTCGGAGTAATGCATGACGACCCGTTCCGTCCAGCGCCTGGAAGAGGGTTATCGCGCGATGGCTGCCGATGAAGCGCGCGAGGCCGAGGCAGTGGAGTGGGCGGAGGCGCTGATCGCGGATGTACTGTTTCCGCCAACCGCGCTCAGCGTTCGCACGGCACCACATTCTGATATGCTCCCCGCCATGCGTTTCCTTCACACCATGATTCGCGTCAACAATCTTGACGAGTCGCTCAAGTTTTACTGCGAGGCGCTCGGGATGAAGCTCCTGCGCCGGCACGATTTTCCGGCCGGCGAGTTCACGCTCGCGTTCGTCGGTTATGCCGACGAGAGCGAGAACGCGGTCATCGAGCTGACCTACAACTGGGGAAAGTCGAGCTACAAAATGGGCGACGCGTTCGGCCATCTCGCGATCGGCGTCGAGGACATTTACAAGACCTGCGCCGAGCTGAAGGCGCGCGGCGTCAAGGTAGTGCGGGAACCGGGACCGATGAAGCACGGCACCACGCCGATCGCGTTTATCGAAGATCCCAATGGCTACAAAATCGAGTTGATCGAACGGAAAGGCGTGGCTCCGTGACGGCTCGCGCCTCGGCCTGCGATTCGACCAGCAACCCGGAAGGAGCAGATTCACGATGAGAGCGGCGGTTTTCAACGGTCAGAACCAGATGGCGGTCGCGGACGTGCCCAAGCCCAATCCGGGCCCCGGCGAGGTGATACTGAAGGTCCACGACTGTGGAATCTGCGGCTCCGATCTGCACGCCGTGCAGTACGGGTTTGGAATGGCGTCGGGCAGCGTAATGGGCCACGAGTTCTGCGGCGAAATCCATCAGCTCGGCTCAGGCGTGAAGGGCTTCGAGATCGGCGAGCGCGTCACGTCGCTGCCGTTCGTCTCGTGCGGAGCATGCAAGAATTGCCGCGACGGCAACGGCATGCGATGCGCCGCGATTCGTTCGATGGGCCTGGGGCAGTTGCCGGGCGCGTATGCCGAATACGTGCTGTGCGGCGCGGGCAGCCTGTTGAAACTGCCCGACAACGTCAGCTCGCGCGAGGGCGCGACGGTCGAGCCGCTGTCGGTGGGGCTGCACGGCGTCAATCGCTCGCAGCTTGGGCCGGGCGCTGTATGCGTCGTGATGGGCGCGGGGCCGATCGGCCTCTCGACGCTCTTGTGGTGCAAGGCCAAGGGCGCCGAAGCGGTGGTCGTATCGGAGCTGGCGCCGAGCCGCTCCGAACTGGCCCGCAAGCTGGGCGCAACCGCCGTGGTCAATCCGCAGAACGAAAGTCCGGCGGCTAAGGTTCAGGAAATCACCGGACGCGAGCCCGAGATCGTTTTCGAGTGTGTCGGGGTGAAGTCCACGCTCGATGCGGCTATAGGGATGGTCGCGCCGCGCGGGCAGGTGGTAGTGCTCGGGGTATGCATGGAGCCGGATCAGATTACGCCGCTCCAATGCATCCTGAAGGAAGTCAGCCTCGAGTTCGTTCTGGGATACAACCACGCCGAGTTCGCGGAGACGATCGCGGCGCTATCGAGCGGCAGGATCGACGTGAAGCCGATGATCACCGACGTGATCAGCGTCGAGGATGTCCCCGCGATGTTCCAGACGCTGCGCAAGCCCACCAGCCAGGCGAAGGTGATCGTCGAGTTCCCGCACTGAACATCTGACTCCTCCGGCGTTAGGGTTCGGACACGTCGCCGAGCGCGAGGCGCCGGACTCTCCGCTGCAGCCGCCGGTCGAAGGTAACAAACCGCCGCTCGCCGGCTGATGCCAGATGTAGGCTGTCGGCGAAATCGAGCCCCTTGCCGAAGAGCTCGACAGCGCGCCGAACCGTGGGTTCGTCTTCGATGTCGAGGTTCGACAAGCCCAGGAGGTCCACGAATACCTGTCGCATCTTCACGCGGTCGAAGCCGTACCCTGACCGGAGGACCCACTCCATTTCAAGCAGAACGGTTTTGGACACGAATACGGCTGTTTCCCTTCGAAGCCGGTCCAGCGCCACGGGCGTCTGGCGCGCATCGTCCAGCGCAATGGCTCTTAACAGAACATTGGTATCAACCGCGATCACGCCTGCGCCTCGCCTCAGCCTCGATCGCTCTGTCCATATCGCGGATACTCAGTCGGGGTCCCCGGTAGTTGGCGTGCGCGCCGAGATCCTCCCATCGCGTTGTCCGGCGCCGCCTGACGGCTTTGAGTAACACGGCGTCGCCCCGATCCTCGATCTCGAACTCGGTGCCTGGGCGCCAGTCGTGCGCCGCGCAGATCGCGCGGGGCAGGACGAGCTGCCCCTTGGTTGACAGTCTGGTGCGCCTCGGCTGAATCTTGCTCTTGGTAAGACTCATGTAAGACATGGTGAAGGTTTGCGAGGCCAAATGCAACGCGACCCGCTTTCGACTAGGATTGGACAGGTGCGGTCACCAAATGAGATGGTCCCGGAAACACCTGCGGAGATCCGCGATCTGACCCTCGAGGAAATCGAGCAGGTTGTCGAGGCCGCCGGAGAGCGGGCATTTCGCGCGCGCCAGATCGCGGGATGGCTCTACGGCCGCAGCGCCGGCTCCTTCGGCGAGATGGCCAACGTTCCGGCCGCGCTGCGCGAATATCTCGGCGCGCGCTTCGCGATCGGCCCGATCCGCGGCAAGATCGTCTCGCGCTCCGCTGACGGCACCCGCAAGCTCCTGCTGACGCTCGGCGACCGCGAGCAGATCGAGACCGTGATCATTCCGGCTGGCGAGCGCGTGACGCTGTGCCTCTCCAGCCAGGTAGGCTGCGCGATGGGCTGCGAGTTCTGCGCGACCGCCCGGATGGGACTCCATCGCAACCTCGGCACCGGCGAGATCTTGAGCCAGATCTTCGCGGCCCGCACGGCTCTGTCGGACGGCGAGGAGCTGACCAATTATGTCTTCATGGGGATGGGAGAGCCGCTGGCGAATTATCCGCGCTTGCTCAAGGCGCTGCGAATCATGACCGGAGAGTGGGGGATGCAGATCTCGCCTCGGCGAATCACGGTCTCGACCGTGGGGCTGGTCCCGATGATGCAACGGTTGCTCGAAGATATTCCCGTAAATCTGGCCGTCTCGCTTCACGCCGGCGCCAACGATCTGCGCGACCGGCTCGCCCCGATCAATCGCCGTTATCCTCTGGAAGCGCTGATCGAGGCGTGTGGAAACCTGCCACTGCGGCGCCGCCGGCGAATCACGTTCGAATACGTGATGCTGCGCGGAGTCAATGATTCGCCCCAGCAGGCGGAGCGTCTGGCCGGTTTGCTTGCGCCGCTGCGCGCCAAGGTCAACCTGATCTTTTTCAACTCGTATCCGGATTCCCCCTTCAAGGCCAGCGAGCGCGCCGCAGTGGAGCGCTTCCAAGCGATCCTCCGGCACGGTAACTTGACCGCTACGGTTCGCGAGAGCCGTGGCGCGGACATCGCAGCCGCGTGCGGCCAGTTGTATGCTGAGCGGCACTGCGACGCGCGCGCGCAACCGGCCGCGGGATAACAGATGGGGAGGAGCACACTCGGAATAATCGGCGGCAGCGGCTTTTATCAGGTGCCGGGGCTCGAGCGGGTCGAGCAGATCGACCTGAAGACGCCTTTCGGCGCGCCCTCCGATCCGTACTATCGCGGCAGGATTGGCGAAACCGAGGTTATCTTTCTTGCCCGCCACGGCCGGGGCCATCGCCTGCTGCCGGGCGAGATCAACTATCGCGCCAATGTCTTCGGAATGAAGCAGCTCGGCGTCGAGCGCATGGTTTCGGTCAGCACTGCCGGTAGCATGAAGGAAGATATCAAACCCGGCGACCTGGTAGTGCCCGATCAGTTCATCGATCGGACTTGCAAGCGGCCGGCGACCTTTTTCGGCGGCGGTATCGTGGTTCACGTCTCGCTGGCGGACCCGGTCTGTCCCGGCCTGAGCGGCGGACTCGTCACTGGCGCAAAGGCAGCCGGCGCGCCGATTCGAGAGGGCGGAACCTACCTGTGTATCGAGGGGCCGCAGTTCTCCAGCCGCGCCGAGTCGAACCTGTATCGAAGCTGGGGCGTGGACGTGATCAGCATGACCGCGATGCAGGAGGCGCGGCTCGCGCGCGAGGCCGAACTCTGTTACGCGACGCTGGTGCTGGTGACCGATTACGACTGCTGGCATCAGAGCGTCAAGGCGGTCGATATCAGCGAGATCCTGCGCGTGATGCGGCTCAACGTGGAGCTTGCGCAGAAGACCGTGCTGAACCTGGCGCGCGATCTTTCGTCGCAGCCGCGGACCTGCGGATGCGCCCACGCGCTGAAAGACGCGATCATAACGGACCGCTCATTGATTCCGCCCAGGCTCGCGGTGGATTTGAGCCCGCTTATCGGCAAATACCTCTGAGTGGAGAACTTCAGCGAGTGAGTATCGTAGTAGTCGGATCGGTCGCTTACGACACCATCGAAACGCTCAATGGCGGCGCGATCAAGGCGCTGGGAGGATCCGCCAGCTACTTTTCGCTGGCGGCGCGGTTCTTCGCGCCGGTCAGCGTCGTCGCCGTCGTCGGCGCGGACTTCAAGCGCGAGCATCGCGAACTGTTCGTCGAGCGCAATATCGACGTGCGCGGGCTGGAGCAGCGCGCCGGAAAAACGATGCACTGGCAGGGCCGCTACCACGAAGACATGAACAAGCGCGATACGATCGATCTCGCGCTCAACGTCTTCTCCGATTTCAAGCCGGCGCTGCTGCCCGACCAGCGCCGCTCCGATTACCTTTTTCTCGGCAACATCTCGCCCGCTTTGCAGCAGCACGTGCTCTCGCAAATGAGCAGTCCCAAGGTGGTCGGAGCCGACACGATGAATCACTGGATCGAGAGCGAGCGCGCCGCGCTGACCGAGATGATCGCGGGGCTCGATATCCTGACCCTCAACGACGAGGAAGCGCGGAGTCTTTCCGGCGAGCACAACCTGGTCAAGGCCGGACGCGCGATTCTGAAGATGGGACCGAAGATTGTGCTGGTGAAGCGCGGCGAATACGGCGTGCTGCAATTCAGCCGCGACGGGATGTTTGCGGTTCCTGCCTATCCGCTCGAGGAGGTCGTCGATCCCACCGGCGCTGGCGATACGTTCGCGGGCGGCGTGATGGGGTACCTGGCGCGTCACGGGCGCCTGAACGAGGGTATCCTTCGCACGGCGGTGGTATACGGCACCGTGATGGCCTCGTTCGTGGTCGAGAAATTCTCGCTCGAACGCCTGACCACGCTCACCTGGGAAGAAGTTGACCGCCGCTACCGGGCGTTTATCGAACTGACCGACTGTCAGCACCCCCGATGGACATCTCAATAGTGATCCCGCTGCTCGACGAGCGGGACAACTTGCGGCCGTTGCACGAGGAGCTGGGCCGCGAGATGGACAAGCTCGGGCGCTCCTACGAGTCTGCTGTTCGTTGACGACGGAAGCACCGATGGCAGCGACCAGGTGCTGCGCGAAATCAAGGGGCGCGACCCGCACGTGCGCGTAATCCGGCTCGCCCGGCAATCGGGGCAGACCGCGGCGCTGGCGTGCGGATTCGATCATGCGGGCGGCGCGATCGTGGTCGCGATCGACGCCGATTGCCAGAACGATCCGGCCGACATCGCGCGCCTGCTCGCGAAAATCGAAGAGGGCTACGATCTGGTCAGCGCATGGCGCGTGGCGCGATGGCATAACGAGTTCCTGACGCGGCGCATTCCCTCGCTCACGGCCAACTGGCTGATCTCGAAGATGACGGGGATCCGGCTTCACGATTACGGATGCACCTTCAAGGCGTACCGGCGCGACTTGGTCCAGCGCCTGCGGCTCTACGGCGAGATGCATCGTTTCGTCCCGGCGATCGCCGCCGAGCTGGGAGCGCGAATCTGCGAAGTCGAAGTCGGCTTTCGCGAGCGGCGGTCGGGGCGCTCGAAGTACGGACTGGGCCGAATCGTGCGCACGCTGCTCGATCTGATCACCGTGATGTTCCTCTCCTCCTACTCGACCCAGCCGATTCAGGTCTTTGGCCTGATCGGCTTCGCGCTGAGCGGAGTCGGATCGCTCTGGATGGCGAGCCTGGTGTTTGAAAAGGTCGCACTGGGCCGCAGCCTGGGAAATCGCCCGGCGCTGCTGCTGGCGGTGTTGCTGGTAGTGGTCGGAATCCAGTTCGTGAGCCTGGGGCTGCTCGGCGAGATGCTGGCGCGCACCTACCACGAATCGCAGAACAAACCCGTTTATGTGATCAAGGAAGAACTCTGACAAGCAACAAGTCTGACAAGGAAGAAGTCCAAGACAACCAATGAATATCGCGATTGTCGGAACGGGTTACGTAGGTCTGGTCAGCGGCACCTGCTTCGCGGAAAGCGGCAACGAGGTGGTCTGCGTCGATGTCAACCGGGAGCGTATCGACCAGCTCAAGGCGGGCAAGATTCCGATCTACGAGCCGGGGCTCGAAGAGCTGGTTCGGCGCAACGTCAAGGAAGGACGGCTGCGGTTTTCCACCGATACCGCACAGGCGGTTTCGCAATCGATGGTTTCCTTCGTCGCGGCCGGCACCCCGATGGGAAAGAGCGGCGGCGCCGACCTCTCGGGCGTGTTCAGCGCCGCCGAAGAGATCGCCAGGGCGGCTGTCGGTTATCACGTGATCGCAATCAAGAGTACCGTGCCGGTCGGCACCAACGATCGCGTCCGCGAGGCGATCTCGCGTCACGCCAACCATCGTATCGACCTCTGCTCGTGCCCTGAATTTCTCAAGGAAGGCTCCGCGATCGAGGACTTCATGCGGCCCGATCGCGTAATCATCGGCAGCGCCAGCGAGCAGGCCACCGCGATTCTGCGCGAGCTGCACGCGCCGTTCGTCCGCACCGACAACCCGATCCTGATCATGGACCCGCGCTCGGCTGAGCTCTCGAAGTATGCCTGCAACGCGATGCTTGCGATGCGGGTCTCGTTCGTCAATGACATCGCCAACCTGTGTGAAATGGTCGGCGCCGAGATCAACGATGTGCGCCGCGCGCTCGCGACCGATCGCCGAATCGGCTCGCAGTACCTGTTTCCCGGCGTCGGTTACGGCGGCTCGTGCTTCCCCAAGGATGTTCCAGGCGCTGATCCACACCGCCCGCGAGAACCGGCTCGACTTCGCCCTGCTCGAGGCGGCGGAAATGGTGAACGCGCGCCAGAAGCGGCTGCTGGTCGACAGGGTCAAGACCCACTTCGGCGGCGATCTGAAGGGCCGCACCTTCGCGGTCTGGGGGCTCGCCTTCAAGCCTCGCACCGACGACATGCGCGAGGCTCCGTCGATAGTCGCTATCGAGGAGTTGCTGGCCGTGGGCGCGCAGGTGCGCGTCCACGATCCCGAAGCGCTGGAGAACGCGCGGCGCATCTTCGGCGACCGGGTCAGCTACCACACGATCAACTACGAGACCGTGGCCGGCGCTGACGCGCTGCTGATCATGACCGAATGGAACGAGTTCCGTCATCCAAACTTTCAGCGCGTGCGCGCCGCGCTCAAGAATCCGGTGATCTTCGACGGCCGCAACCTCTACGACCCCGCGCTGATGAAGGCGCTGGATTTCCGCTACTACTCGATCGGCCGCCGGCCGGTGTAGGGAGAGCCAAATGAAGATTCTCGTCACCGGCGGCGCGGGGTTCATCGGATCCCATACCACCGACGCGCTGGCCGCGGCCGGCCATTCGGTCGCAGTGCTCGACAATCTGTCGGCCGGCAAGCGCGAGCAGGTGAACCCGGCAGCGCGCTTCTATCAGATCGATCTACGCGAAGCAGACCGGGTGAAGGAGGTCGTCGCGAAGGAAAAGCCCGAGGCGATCTTCCATCTGGCGGCGCAGATGGACGTGCGGCGCTCGGTCGCCGACCCGGTCTACGACGCGCAGGTCAATCTGGTCGGGATGCTCAACCTGATGGAAGCGGCGCGCGTCAACGGCTTGCGCCGGGTGATCTTTTCCTCGACCGGCGGCGCGATCTACGGCGAGCAGGAGGCCTATCCCTGCGCTGAGGACCATCCGACCCGCCCGGTCAGTCCCTACGGCGTGGCGAAACTTGCTACCGAGCGCTACCTGTTCTTCTACAAGGTCCAGTATGGAATCAATTATCTCGCGATGCGCTACGCCAACGTCTACGGCCCTCGCCAGGATCCTCATGGCGAGGCCGGCGTGGTGGCGATCTTCTGCGGCCGGATGCTCGAAGGCAAGCCGGTCACGATCTTCGGCACCGGCGAGCAGACCCGCGACTATGTTTTCGTGGCCGACGTTGTGCAGGCCAACGTCGCGGCCCTGGATGCCGCCATCACCGGCGCGGTCAACATCGGAACTGGCCTTGAGACCAGCGTGAACCGGCTGTTCGAGGAGCTGGCGGGTTCGTCGTACGGGCTCAAGCCGGTCTACGCGCCGGCCCGTCCGGGCGAGCAGCAGCGTTCGGTGATTTCCCCGGCGCGCGCGGCCAGGGAGCTGAAATGGCATTCCAGGGTTGCTCTGGCCGACGGATTAGCTCGCACGCTGGCCTTCTTCAAGCAACGCGCCGGACGCGGCACCTGAGCGCATGCTATAGTGCTTTTGCCCGGGCCCTCAGGGAGCGGGGTCGGCCCGGACACCCTCAACCTGAGACCGGCGGCCTGAAACTGGCGGTTTGAAACTGGCAAGATGTTCCCGCATGACTGAACCCGATCTGATCCGCAACTTCTCGATTATCGCGCATATCGATCACGGCAAATCGACCCTTGCCGATCGGTTGCTGGAGCGTACCGGTGCGCTCAGCAAACGCGAGCTCAAGGAGCAATTTCTCGACTCGATGGACCTCGAGCGCGAGCGCGGCATCACGATCAAGGCCCGCTCGGTGCGCCTCAGTTACCAGGCCCGCGACGGCCGCACCTACGTCCTGAATCTCATCGACACGCCCGGCCACGTGGATTTCGCCTACGAAGTCTCGCGCAGCCTGGCGGCCTGCGAGGGCGCGTTGCTGGTGGTCGACGCAAGCCAGGGCGTGGAGGCCCAGACGCTCGCCAACGTCTATATGGCGCTCGATCACGGGCTGGAGATCGTGCCGGTGATCAACAAGATCGACCTGCCCAGCGCCGATATCGAGCGCACGCGGAGCCAGATCGAAGAGCTGGTCGGGCTCAAGGCCGACGAGGCAATCCTGACCAGCGCGAAGGAGGGTGTCGGCATCGACGAGGTGCTCGAAGCGATCGTGACGCGGGTGTCGCCGCCGCCCGACGGATCGGACAAGCCCGCGCGCGCGCTGATCTTCGACAGTTGGTACGACTCCTACCAGGGCGTAATCGGCCTGATCAGAGTCTTCGACGGCGAGTTTCATCGCGGCATGAAGGTCCGCCTGATGGGCACCGACAAGCCGGGCGAGGTGATGCGCCTGGGCCATTTCACGCCGCACGATCGCGAGGTCGAATCGCTCGGCACGGGCGAGGTCGGCTACATCGTGGCGGGAATCAAGACCGTCGCCGACATGCGGGTCGGCGACACCATCACCGACGCGAATCGGCCCGCCGAAACGCCGCTGCCCGGGTTCAAGGAACTAAAGCCGATGGTCTTCGCCGGGCTCTATCCGACCGAAGCCAATCAATACACCGCGCTCCGCGATGCGATCGAAAAACTCACGCTCAACGATGCGAGCCTGGTATGCGAGCCGGAGTCGTCGCAGGCGTTGGGCTTCGGTTTTCGCGCGGGCTTTCTCGGCCTGCTCCATATGGAGATCGCTCAGGAGCGGCTCGAGCGCGAATTCGGCCTGAGCCTGATCGTCACGGCCCCCACCGTCGCCTACCGGGTCAAGACCACCGACGGACAACTCACGATGGTCGACAATCCGGCGCGGTTGCCCGACGAGGGCAGGATCGAAACCATCGAGGAGCCGTTCATCCTCGCGTCCATCCACATGCCGGACGAGTACCTTGGTCCGGTGATGAGTCTGTGCGAGGAGCGGCGCGGCAAGCAGCGCGATCTGCGCTACGTCGGCCAGAAGCGGGTGCTGCTGCATTACGAGCTGCCGCTGGCCGAAGTGGTCTTCGATTTCTACGACCGGCTGAAGTCGGTGAGCCGCGGGTACGCATCGCTCGATTATGAGTTTCTGGACTTCCGGGCGGGCTCTCTGGTTAAATTGGATATCCGGATCAACGGCGAGGTGCTCGACGCCTTGTCGATGATCGCGCATCGGGACAGGGCGTACGAACGCGGGCGGGCGTTATGCGAAAAGATGCGCCAGTTAATCCCGCGCCAGATGTTTGAGGTGGCGATCCAGGCCTCGATCGGCAGCAAGATAATCGCCCGTGAGAGCGTCAGGCCGCTACGCAAGAACGTGACCGCGAAGTGCTACGGCGGTGACATAACGCGCAAGCGCAAGCTGCTTGAAAAACAGAAGGAAGGCAAGAAACGGATGAAACAGGTCGGGCGGGTCGAAATACCGCAGGAAGCTTTTCTGGCCGTGCTCAAGGTGGGGGAGTAGACGGACGTGGGCCAACCGGTTCGCAGCAGCCTGCCCAGACCGCAACCCTTGCCGCGCGCGGGTCAGCCAGGCAAGCAGGCGCCCGCGGCCCGCTCGGCGCTGCGCGAGTACGGCGAGGCGCTGATAATCGCGCTGGCCCTCGCGCTGGTGATCCGCACTTTCTTCATTCAGGCCTACAAGATTCCGTCGGGCTCGATGGAGCCGACGCTGCTGATCGGCGATCACATTCTGGTCAACAAGCTCATCTACGGGCTTCGGATGCCCGATTCGATCCTCGGCATGCATCCGCCCGGCATCCCCTACGGCCATTATCTGTTCCGCCTCGAGTCGGTTCATCACGGAGACGTCGTGGTTTTCGTCTTCCCGCCCGATCCGACCAAGGACTTCATCAAGCGCGTGATCGGGCTGGCCGGCGATACGGTCGAGGTTCGCGGCGGAGTCGTATACTTGAACGGCGCGCAAGTGCCCGATCCGCACGCCCATTACGAAGTTCCCCTCGCGGAGCACGTCACGCCATCGCCGCGCGACAATTTCGGTCCGGTCAAGGTGCCGGACGGCAAGGTCTTCATGATGGGCGACAATCGCGACCGCAGCTATGACAGCCGCTGGTGGGGATTCGTCGATGACAATGAGGTCGAGGGCCGCGCGCTCGTCATATACTGGTCATGGGACGGCGAGGCCTCGGGCCTCTTCAACGTGCGCTGGAACCGATTTGGCAAACTTGTCGAGTGACGGGGGATCGAGTGGCTGACAACGGGGTCGCCAAGGTAGGCGTCATGCTCGAGCATCTGAGCTCGCGCTTCGAGCTGGTGGTGGAGGCGCTTTCGGGGGTCGGCGGACGAATCGATCTGCTGCGCGGCGATATGGTCGAGCAGTTTGTCGAAGTCGGCAAGCAGATTCGCTTCCTCTCACAACAGATCGGCGAGAACCGCGACAGCCTGTCGGAGCTGCGCGCTGAATTGACCGCCGAGATGGTGCGCTTGGGCGAGGCGTTGGGCGCGGCACGCGTCGAGTTCCGCCAGCAACTCGCCAGTACGCAGGACGCGTTGCGCCACGAGATCGTGGACGGCGCCCAGCGGGCCGTGTATGAGGTGCGCGAAGAGATCGCGGCCGGTATCGGCAGCGCCCGCAAGGAGCTCCCCGAGGAAATTGCAGCGTCCTCGCGACAGGCCCAGGAAATGCTGCGCGCCCAGATCGCCGAGTTTCGCGGCGGGATGCAAGCCGAGATGGCGCGGGTGCACGATGGCCTGCGCTCCGAGATCGCTCACAGGACCGAATCCGCCGCCAAACAACTGAGCGGCGAGATCAAGCTCGGTCAGAAATCGCTCGCCGCGCTCAGCAAGAAATTCGAGCGCTTCGACGACCGCGTATCGGTTCAGGTCAAGGATCAGGAGCAGCGGCTGCGCAAGATCGAGCGCCGCGCCCGCGGCTGAAATCTTTTACCGGCTCTGTTGACTTCCTTTCGCGCGCGCCTTGATCGCCGACGCGCGCACCGATAGAAAGGAACTAACCTTTTAATTCGTCTCTGCGAGGACGAGAAAGGGGTAAAATGAAGACCAGCAAGCTCGAACCTGTCTGCATCCGCAGGCAGGTTCTTTTCTTTTTCTCCGCGCACGCCGAACTTACGGCCGACCCATCGATCAGTTCTTTCCGGTCCCCTCTCCCTGACCAGTCGCCACCGGCGCGGGGAGAGGGTGAGGGTGAAGGTTGCCCGGCAAGATGACCTCCAACCCCATTGTCGCGCTCGACTCAGCCGCGATCGCCCGTTCCGTGAAGCGGATCGCGCACGAGATCGGCGAACGCAGCGGCGGCGGCGAGAATCTCGTCCTGATCGGCGTGCTGCGCCGCGGCGCGAACCTCGCCTATCGGCTTGCGGCGGCGCTCAAGGAACTCACGGGCCGCGAGGTCCCGGTCGGCACGCTTGACATCTCGTCGTATCGCGACGACGGCCGGGGCGCGCCCGGAGACCCGCGCCTGCTCGGACGCGACGTTCCATTCCCGCTCGATGGCAGGCGCGTGATTCTGGTCGACGATGTGCTCCACACCGGCCGTACCGTGCGGGCCGCGCTCGACGCGCTGCTGGACCTCGGCCGCCCGGAATCGATCCAGCTCGCGGTCCTGATCGATCGCGGCGAACGCGAGCTGCCGATTCGCGCCGACTACGTGGGCAAAAACCTGCAAGCCCCCGCCGGCCAGCGGGTGTACGTGCGGCTCAGTGAAGTCGACGGCCACGACGCGGTCGTGATCGGCACCGGCAAGTGAGGCTGCGAGTGCGGTGAAACTCTGATGGCGCGGCTCAAGAAATGCGACGTGGTCTCGATCGAAGACCTGACGACCGCCGACATCGAGCGGATATTCGTGCTGGCCGATGGATTTGCCGAGGCTCTGGAAAAGGGAGAAAACCTCGACCTCGCTCACGGCCTGATAATGGCGACGCTTTTCTACGAGCCTTCGACGCGCACGCGGCTCAGCTTCGAGTCCGCGATGCATCGGCTGGGCGGCTCGGTGATCAGCTCGGCCGATATGCATGCCAGTTCCGCATCCAAGGGCGAAAGCCTCGCCGACACCGCGCGGGTGACCAGTGCGTACGCCGACCTGATCGTCCTGCGCCATCCCCACGACGGCGCCCCGCGCGTCGCGGCCGAATACGCGCCGTGCCCGGTCCTCAACGCCGGCGACGGCAGCCGCGAGCATCCGACCCAGACCCTGTGCGATCTTTATACCCTGCGCAAAAGAAAGGGCCGGCTCGCCGGACTCACGGTCGCGATCTGCGGCGATCTGAAATACGGCCGCACGGTCCATTCGCTGATCTACGCGCTGGCGCGTTTCGGCGCGAATATCGTCGCGGTGCCCAATCGCGGCCTCAGCGTGCCCGACTACGTGCTCGATCGCCTCGCGGCCGAGCGCGGCTACACTTTTTCGATGGTCGGGATGGATGAGCTCAAATCGCTCGCGGGCGGCCTCGACGCGCTCTACCTGACGCCCAGCGCGCCGCATCAGATGGCGCTGTTCACCGCCGGGCTGCCGCTCGAACAATTGCCCAGCGAGCAGGCTCCCGGTGGCGCTCGACGCCTTTTACGTCACCCGCCTGCAACGCGAGCGCCGCGGCGGGAACGAAACTGACCAGGGCGGCCAAAGTGGCTATATCCGCTTCGACGCGCAAGCGCTCAAGAGCAGCCGCACTCACGAAGCCGTCGTGATGCATCCGCTGCCCCGCATCGATGAGCTCGCCTACGAGCTCGACAGCGATCCGCGCGCCGTTTACTTCGAGCAGGCGGCGGCGGGTGTGCCGGTGCGGATGGCGCTGATCGCGTGGTTGATCGAGAAGGCGGCCTGCGCCGGGAGCGTCGCCCCAAGCGAGCAACCCGGCGAGCCGCCGATCAAGTTCAAGTCCGAGCCCGCCCCGCGATGCACTAACCCCAACTGCATCACCCGCCACGAGGGCGCTTACCTGAAGCCGCGTTTCCGGCTCGCGCCCCGCGTGAGCCGATCGGTGCTGCCGCTTCGATGCGATTTCTGCGACCGCGAGCTCGGCGCCGGCTTCGTCGGCCACGCGCGCTCGCGCCGCTACTACCGCTTTGAGGAAAGCCTCTACGGCTACGCCCGGCAGTGGATCGAGGAAGGCTCGCTGGTGGTTTTCGACAGCGAGAAACAGGCCGAGGAGCACGGCTACGAGCCCTACCGGCGCGGGCCTCAGCGCGAAATCATGAACGGCGACGAAGTCGCGCGCGCCTGCGAAACTTTGGCCGCGCAACTGATCGAAGACTTGCCGGACTTAAGTGGCGTCGCGATGGTCGGAATAGTCAGCCACGGCGCCATACTTGCGATCCGGTTGCGCGAGCTGATCGAAGCGCGGACCAAAGTGCGGCTGCCGTGCGCCGCCGCCGACGTGGTAAGCGGAGCCGACGCGATTCGGCCGCTGGATGCCGCCGGCGAGTTCGAGGTCGAGGGACGCACGATCGTGATGGTGGACGATGTGATCAACAGCGGATGGACCGTTCAGCGCGCGATGGCGGCGCTTTGGAAGCATGGCCGTCCGGCGTCGGTGAAGCTCGCCGTGCTGATCGATCGCGGCCATCGCGCAGTGCCGATCCGGCCTAACTACGTCGGCAAAAACATCCCTACTGCCCGCGCCGAGCGCGTGCAGGTGCGGCTTTCGCCGCCTGAGGCGGACGGCGCGCACAAGCATCACGATCGGGTCGTGATCTACTCGATGGTCGAGTCGCTCAAGGAACCTGCAAAGGAACCCGAGAGGCCAGGGTGACATCGATTCTCATCAGACGAGGCCGCGTGATAGACCCGCTCAACCGTGTTGACGCGATATTCGACTTGCGCGTTTCGGATGGCAAGATCGAGCAACTGGAATTGACCGGGCGCGATGGCAACGCGGGCCCCACCGTCAGGGAGATCAACGCCTCTGGATGCTGGGTCGTGCCGGGGCTGATCGATCCGCATGTTCATCTGCGCGATCCCGGATTCCCCGAGAAGGAGACTGTCGCGAGCGGATTGCGGGCCGCGGCCGCGGGCGGATTCACCACCGTTGCCGCGATGGCGAACACCGCGCCGGTTAACGACACGCCTGAGATTACCCGCTACATGCTCGAGCAGGCTGCGCGCGCCCATTGCGCGCGGCTGGTGCCAGTCTCGGCTGTCACCAAAGGGCTGCGCGGCAAAGAGTTACTCGACTATCGTGCGATGATCGCGGCGGGAGCGCGCCTGTTCTCTGACGACGGTATCCCAATCGACGACCCTGCCGTGCTCGCGCGCGCAATCGGCGAAATCAACGCGCTTGGTTTCACGATTTCGCTCCACGAAGAAGATCGGGCGCTCACGGCCGGCGGCGCCATCAACGCCGGCGAAATTGCGGATCGGCTCGGAGTACCGGGCGTGCCCGCTACCGCCGAGACCGCGCGCATCAGCCGCGACCTTGAGATCGCTGCGGAGCGCAAAGCCACGGTCCACGTCGCGCACGTTTCATGCGCCGAGTCGCTGAAAATGATCCGGATCGCCCGCGCGCGCGGCGCCACCGTCACCACCGAGGCAACGCCGCATCATATGATCCTCGACGACAGCGCAGTGCTGAATTACGGTCCCAACGCCAAGATGTCGCCGCCGCTTCGCCAGATGAGCGACGTCGAGGCTGTGCGCGCCGGACTCGGCGATGGAACGATCGATATGATCGCGACCGATCATGCGCCGCACGACTACGCCTCCAAGCGGATGGAAGAGCTCGCCGGATTTTTCGGGCCGGGAATCGCTGCGCCCGAGCCCTTGCCGGCCGGGCAGGCGAGCGCGCTGACACATGCCGCCAACGGCGTAATCGGTCTCGAGACCGCGCTCGCGGTCGCGCTCGAACTCGTGCGCCGGGTGGTGATACTTCCCGAGCGGCTGGTCCGGCTGATGTCGCTCAACCCGGCGCGCCTGTTGCGGCTCGAGGCGGGCACGCTCTCACCGGGGGCAGCCGCCGATATCACGATCATCGATCCGAATCTGGACTGGAAAGTGGACCCGGCAAAGTTTCTCTCCAGGAGCCGCAACTGTCCGTTTGCCGGGCATGGAGTTCAAAGGCAAGGCGATCCTCACCATGGTCGGCGGCGAAATCGTCTACGACGCGCGTACCGGGCGCCTGACATGACGCGCACGCGCGAAGCGATACTGGCGCTCGCCGACGGGCGCATCTTCCGCGGACGATCGTTCGGCGCGGCCGGCGAGACTGCCGGCGAAGCCGTGTTCAACACCGCGATGACCGGCTACCAGGAAGTGCTCACCGATCCGTCGTACCGCGGGCAGATCGTGTGCATGACTTACCCCGAGATCGGCAATGTCGGAATCAACGCCGAGGACGCCGAATCATCGCGCATCTATGTGGAGGGTTTCGTAGTCAAAGAGTATTGCCCGTACCCCTCCAATTGGCGCTCGGAGATTTCGCTCGGTGATTATCTGGCGGCGTCCGGCGTGGTGGGAATCGAAGGCATCGACACACGCGCGCTGGTTCGCCATCTCCGGACGCACGGCGCGCAGGAGGCGGTGATATCGAGCGTCGATCCCGATTCCGATCGCCTGATCGCGAAAGCCAAGGCCTCGCCCGGATTGGTCGGACGGGACCTTGTGAAGGAAGTGACTTGCGCGAGTCCCTACGAGTGGAACACCGGCGACTGGGCGCTGGGCGCGGGCTATCGCAAGATCGATGAGCGCGCGCTTCGCGACGCGCCGCTGATCGTCGCGATGGATTACGGGATCAAGCGCAATATCCTGCACCGTCTGGTCTCGTCGGGATTCCGCGTCAAGGTGCTTCCCGCCGCGGCCACTTCCGAGCAGATTCTCTCGCACAACCCCGACGGAGTGTTTTTGTCCAACGGGCCCGGCGATCCGGCGGCGCTGCCGTACGCATATGAAGCGGTGCGCGGCGTGCTCGGCAAGAAGCCCGTGTTCGGAATCTGTCTGGGGCATCAGATCATCGGCCTCGCGCTGGGAGGTCAGACCTACAAGCTCGGCTTCGGCCATCACGGCGCGAATCATCCGGTGATGGATCTGCGCACGCGCCGGGTCGAGATCACCTCGCAGAACCACGGTTTCGCGGTTGACGCCGAATCGGTGGCGGGACGCGCCGCGCTTTCGCACGTCAATCTCAACGACCAGACCGTCGAGGGATTGCGCGGCGTCGGCATGCCGTTTTTCTCGGTGCAGTACCATCCTGAGGCCTCGCCGGGCCCTCACGACGCGGGCTACCTGTTCGCGCGCTTCAAGCGATTGGTCGAGAGTTTTCCGCGCTACGGCGGCGAGGCGCTCGATCGCATTCTCGCCGACGAAAGCCAGCATGCCGCTACGTAAAGAGTCGAAATCCGTCCTTTTGATCGGTTCCGGTCCGATCGTCATCGGCCAGGCCTGCGAGTTCGACTACTCGGGCACTCAGGCTCTGAAGGCGCTGCGCGAGGAAGGTCTGAAGATCATCCTGATCAACTCCAATCCCGCGACGATCATGACCGATCCGGATTTGGCCGACCGGACCTATATCGAGCCGATGACCGCCGGCGTGATCGCCAAAATAATCGAGCGCGAACGTCCCGACGCTCTGCTGCCGACCGTAGGCGGCCAGACCGCGCTCAACCTCGCGATCGAGCTGGCCGAATCGGGCGTGCTCGAACGCTTCAAAGTCGAGCTGATCGGCGCGAAGCTGCACGCGATAAAAAAGGCCGAGGACCGCGACCTGTTCAAACAGGCGATGCTGAACATCGGGCTGGAGGTTCCGGCCTCTGCGATCGCGCACTCGCAGGACGATGCGGAGCGAATCCGGAGCCGCCTGGGCCTGCCGCTGATAATTCGCCCCTCACGCACGCTTGGCGGAGCGGGCGGATCGATCGCGCGCGATGCGGGCGACTACCGCGCCAAGATCGCCTGGGGCCTGGCTGCGTCGCCCAGCCACGAGGTGCTGGTCGAGCAATCGATCGAAGGATGGAAGGAATTCGAGCTGGAGGTGATGCGCGACGGGGCCGACAACGTCGTGATCGTCTGCTCGATCGAGAATTTCGATCCGATGGGCGTTCACACCGGGGATTCGATCACCGTGGCGCCCGCGCAGACGCTCACCGACAAGGAGTACCAGTTGATGCGCGATGCGGCGCTCAGGATCATCCGCGAGATCGGCGTCAACACCGGCGGCAGCAATATCCAGTTTGCGGTCGAGCCGGGGACCGGCCGGATGGTGGTGATCGAGATGAACCCGCGCGTGTCGCGAAGCTCGGCGCTGGCGTCCAAGGCGACTGGCTTTCCGATCGCGAAGATTGCGGCGCGCCTGGCCGTGGGCTACCGCCTCGACGAAATCCCCAACGACATCACGCGCATGACGCCCGCATGCTTCGAGCCGACTATCGATTACGTCGTAACCAAGATTCCGCGCTTCACGTTTGAAAAGTTCCGCGGCGCCACCGACGAGCTGGGACCGCAGATGAAATCGGTCGGCGAGGCGATGGCTATCGGCCGCACCTTCAAGGAGTCGATCCAAAAGGCGCTGCGCTCGCTGGAGGTTGGCTCGTATGGATTCGAGGGCAGGGTAGGGCCCCTGCCGCGCGAGGCCGCCGCCGCCGAAGTCCGCGCCAATCTGCGCGTGCCGCACAGTCAGCGCCTGTATTACATCGCCGAGGCGATCCGAATCGGGCTCCCGCTGCCGGAGATTCACGCGCTGACGAAGATCGATCCGTGGTTCCTCGGCGCGATTGCGGAAATCGTCGAGGCCGAGCGTCAAATCTCGGCCTCGGGCGCATCGCTGCCTGACGGCTCGCTGCGTGAGGCGAAAGCGATGGGCTTCTCCGACCGGCGGATCGCCGAACTCACGGGCGGTGATGAAGCTGCCATCGCGGCGCGTCGCCGCGCACTCGGCCTCCGGCCCGTGTTCAAGACGGTCGACACCTGCGGCGCCGAGTTCCAGGCCTTCACGCCGTATCTCTATTCGACCTACGAAGGCGAGGACGAAGCGGCTCCCGACGATCGGCGCAAGGTGATCATCCTGGGCGGCGGGCCCAACCGGATCGGGCAGGGAATCGAGTTCGATTACTGCTGCGTGCATGCGAGCATGGCGCTGCGGGAAGACGGCTTCGAGAGCATCATGGTCAACTGCAATCCTGAGACGGTCTCGACCGACTATGACATTTCCGATCGCTTGTACTTCGAGCCGCTCACCTTCGAGGACGTGATCGCGATCGTCGAGCGCGAGTCGCCGTTGGGCGTAATCGTGCAGTTCGGCGGGCAGACGCCGCTCAAGCTCGCGGTGCCGCTGGCGCGCGCGGGCGTGCCGGTGCTGGGCACGCCGCCGGACGCGATCGATCGCGCCGAGGATCGCGAGCGCTTCAACGCGATGGTCGAGCAGCTCGGGCTGAAGCAGCCGCGGGGCACCATGGCGCGCGGCTTGAACGAGGCGGTCGCCGGCGCTGCGCGAATCGGCTATCCGGTGTTGATTCGCCCCTCATACGTGCTCGGCGGGCGCGCGATGGAAGTGGTGCTGGACGAGAGCGGGCTCAGGCGTTACGTCGTGCACGCTCTGCAAGCCTCGGGACCGCATCCGCTGCTGATCGACCGCTACCTCGAGGGCGCGATCGAAGTTGACGTGGACGCGATCTCCGACGGCGAAACGGTGGTGGTCGGCGGTATCATGGAGCATGTCGAGCACGCCGGTATCCACTCGGGCGACAGCGCCTGCGTCTTGCCGCCGCGCACGCTCGGCGCCGACTTGCAGCGCGAGTTGATAAGGCAAACCCGCCTGCTCGCGCGCGAGCTCGGTGTGATCGGCCTCATAAATATCCAGTACGCGATTTACCGGGGCGAGGTCTTTATCCTGGAGGTCAATCCCCGCGCGTCGCGGACGATCCCGTTCGTCAGCAAGGCGATCGGCGTGCCGCTGGCCAAGCTTGCCTCGCGCGTGATGACGGGGAAGAAGCTGGCCGAGCTGGGATTCACCTCGGAGCGAAGCCCGCGCCACGTGGCTGTGAAAGAATCGGTGTTCCCGTTCGTGCGCTTCCCCGGCGTCGATACGATTCTCGGTCCCGAGATGAAATCGACCGGCGAAGTGATGGGTATCGACCAGTCGTTTGCGATGGCGTTCGCGAAGGCGGAACTGGCCGCTGCGAACGATTTGCCGGCCGCTGGCACCGTCTTTCTTAGCGTGCGCGACGAGGACAAGCAACTGCTTCAACCGATCGCGCACGGTCTGACCGAAATGGGTTTCGATCTAATCGCGACCCACGGCACGGCGCGATTCATCGGTGGGCTTGGAATCGAATGCGCGACCGTCAACAAAGTAGCGCAGGGCAGTCCGCACGTCGTTGATCTGATGCGGGCGGGCAAAATCGCGGCGGTGATCAACACGCCAGAGGCGCGCGGTGCCGAGGATTCATTCTCGATTCGCCGCACCGCGCTGGAGCAGAAGCTCCCGTACTTCACCACGATGGCGGGTGCGCAGGCCGCGGTCGAAGCGATTGCGGCGCTGAAGCACGCCCCGCTCGAAGTGCGCGCGCTCCAGGACTATCATGGCGGCTTCCCACCTTGACGGCCGGGGATAATCCCCATTCCATTTTGTCCGTTGCGACGCGGGCGCTGGCCGTGTTATTAGGCAGCTACCGAACAAATTAAGTTTCCCGGTTCGGAGGCGATGCCATCAGTCGGTAAATTCAGTGCTTTTCAGCGCCTCCGGCTAGTAACCGTTGCTGCACTTGTTGCCGGACTTTTGCAATCGGGAGTAGCCTTCGCGGCTCAGGCCACCCCGGCGCCTACCGTCACGAGCAGCGACGCGTTGAGCGTCGCGGCTGCAGCGGGCAGCGCGGCCGACTCCGACAATCCGCAGCGCAAGCCCGCTCGCGGCCCTCTGAAGTTCCAGCCGCATTCGCTTTCCTTCGGCAGGGTCCCGGTTGGCACTTCAGTTACCCAGTTGGTGACTCTGACCAACAAGACCAGAGTCCCGATCGATATCAAGCATATCGCGACCACCGGAAAGGTATATACCGCCAGCCAAAACTGCGTGGAGACGCTGGCGATCGGGGATACTTGCGAGGTCTCGGTCACGTTCAGTCCGATCAAGGCGAAGAAGGTTAAGGGGACCCGACTCACCAGCACTCTCACGCTCAAGGACAACGCCACGAATAGTCCGCAGAAGGTGTCATTGTCGGGGGTAGCGTTCGGTACTCCGACGCCGACCCCCACTCCGACTCCGACGCCCACTCCAACGCCGACAGCGACTCCGACGCCAACCCCGACCATCGTGATTTCGGGCACCGCGATACAAGGGGGCATGAGCGGGGCAACGATCACCGCCTTCGCGGTGAACGCTATCGATGGTTCCGATGGTGCCGTGCTGGGCACCACTACCGCTGCAAGCGCCGGAGCGTTTTCCGTCACCCTGAACGCCTCGTCGGCCGGGCCGGTCAGAATTACCGCCAGCGGTGGCACGTTTGCCAGCGAGCAGGATGGTTCCCCGATCGCCTCGCCGGGTTCGATCTCGGTGCTGCTGGCAGCGGTCAACTCATCGGTGACTGGAATCTCGATCAATCCGCTTACTGATTTCATCAACTCGCTCGCGCTGGGCAACCTCCACAAGGGCGCCGCCCTTGCCAGCGCGCTGGCCAACGCCACGGCGGCGATTGAGCAGGACTACGGCCTCAGTAGCAATCCATCGGGGTTGTTGCCGGACTACACGGCGAGCGGCGCCGGCACGGACGCGGGCAATCTTGGTCTGATCCTGGGCGCGCTCATCAACCAGGATGAGAGCTTGTGTCCGGCTGCGCCGGGCGGCTTGGTGACAGCGCTGTCCCAGGACATTTCGGACGGAGTGTTCGATGGCTTGAACTCGGGAGCCGCAATCCCCTTCTGCGGGGCTAGTCTCGCATCGATTGGGGGGACCTCGCAGTTCCAGGATGCGCTGTCGGGATTGCAGCAGCTTGGGTTGGTCACACGCGGCTTCGGCTTCGGGGGCGCGGGCAATGCTTTGGCCGCCAATGGGGTAGGCGCGAGCCAGTTGTCTGGCGCGCTGGCGCAGATCGAGGTGGCGCTGGCGGGCGCCGCGCCGGCCTCAGTGGACGCTTTCACTCCCCAATCTCCCCCCAGCATGAACGCGGCGCACTCTGACGCCACCGCGACCCTGCTGCCCAACGGCAAAGTTCTGATCGCCGGGGGCATCGGTCTCTCGAGCACCGAGCTGTACGACCCGATCGCCAACAGTTTCGCGCCCGCCTCCGGGACCGGCGCTCCGCCCAGCATGAACACCGCGCGGTATTTTGCCACTGCGACGCTGCTGCCCAACGGCAAGGTCCTGATCGCGGGCGGCTACGATAGCAACGGCAACCCGCTCGCCAGCACGGGAGCTGTACGACCCAGTCGCCAACAGTTTCGCGCCCGCCTCCGGGACCGGCGCTTCGCCCGGCATGAACACCGCGCGAGGGCAAGCCACGGCAACACTGTTGAACAACGGCGTGGTGCTGATCGCCGGGGGCGGTAGCCTCGGGGGCAGCGCCAGCCTCGCCAGCACGGAACTGTACGATCCGGTCGCCAACAGTTTCGCGCCCGCCTCCGGCACCGGCGCTCCGCCCGGCATGAACACTGCTCGGCAGGCAGTCACCGCGACGCTGCTGCCCAACGGCAAGGTCCTGATCGCGGGCGGCTACGATAGCAACGGCAACCCGCTCGCCAGCACGGAGTCTGTACGATCCGGTCGCCAACAGTTTCGCGCCCGCTTCCGGCACCGGCGCTCCGCCCAGCATGAGCACCGCCCGAGGCGATGCCACCGCGACGCTGTTGGTCAGCAGCGGCGAGGTTCTGATCGCCGGCGGCTTTGGCCCCGGCCCCGGTTTTCAATTGCTCGCCAGCACGGAGCTGTACAACGCGGCCACCAACAGTTTCGCGCCCGCTTCCGGCGCCTGCGCTTCGCCCAACATGAACTCAGCGCGGGAGGCTGCCGCGGCGACGCTGCTGCCCAACGGCAACGTCCTGATCGCGGGCGGCATCGATGGCAGCGGCAATCCGCTCGCCAGCACGGAGCTGTACAACGCGGCCACCAACAGTTTTGCGCCCGCTTCCGGCACCGGCGCTCCGCCCGGCATGAACGCGGCGCGAGGCGAAGCTACCGCGACGCTGTTGGTCAGCAGCGGCAAGGTCCTCATCGCCGGGGGCTTTGGCCCCAACCCCACCAGCACGGAGCTATACGACGCGGTCGCCAACAGTTTCGCGCCCGCTTCGCCGCCCTATCTGAACACGGCGCGCGAGGATGCGACCGCGACGCTGCTGCCCAACGGCAAGGTCCTGATCGCCGGGGGCGTCGGGCCGGGCGGCCTGCTCGCCAGCACGGAGCTGTACGATCCGGTCGCCAACAGTTTCGCGCCTGCGCCGGGAACCGGCGCTCCGCCCAGCATGAACAGCGTGCGCGAGGATGCGACCGCGACGCTGTTGCCCAACGGCAGGGTTCTGATCGCGGGCGGCTACGATAACAGCGGCAATGCGCTCGCCAGCACGGAGTCTGTACGACCCGGTCGCCAACAGTTTCGCGCCCGCTTCGGGGACTGGCGCTCCGCCCATGATGAACGCGGCGCGAGCGCTTGCCACCGCGACGCTGCTGCCCAACGGCACGGTCCTGATCGCCGGGGGGTCTGGCCCGCTAGGGGAAACCAGCAGCACGGAACTGTACGATCCGGTCGCCAACAGTTTCGTGCCTGCTTCGGGAACCGGCGCTCCGCCCAACATGAATACGGCGCGTGGGGAAGCCGCCGCGACGCTGCTGCCCAACGGCAAAGTTCTGATCGCGGGCGGCGTCGATAGCAGCGACAATTCGTTGGCCAGCACGGAGCTGGTACGATCCGGTGGCCAACAGTTTCGCGCCCGCTTCCGGGACCGGCGCTTCGCCCAGTATGAACGCGGCGCGCGATCGCGCGACCGCGACGCTGTTGCCCAATGGCAAAGTTCTGATCGCCGGGGGCGACGGTCCCGGCGGCGAACTCGCCAGCACGGAGCTGTACGATCCGGTCGCCAACGGTTTCGCGCCCGCTTCCGGGACCGGCGCCGCTCCGACCATGAACACGGTGCTGGACGATGCTACGGCGACGCTGTTACCCAACGGCAAGGTCCTGATCGCCGGAGGGATTGGCGCCGGCCCCAACTTTCAACTGCTCGCCAGCACGGAGTCTGTACGATCCGGTCGCCAACGGTTTCGCGCCCGCTTCCGGGACCGGTGCCGCTCCGACCATGAACACGGCGCGGGATGTCGCCACGGCAACGCTGTTGCTCAACGGCAAGGTTCTGATCGCCGGGGGCTTTGGCCCCAACGGCATTCTCATCAGCACCGAGCTGTACACACCCTGACCGATCGCTTCCCGCCATGCGCGGCGACCGGCGCCACGCCGATTCCGAACTTGCATCTTGCGCGTGGCGCGAAGGGTCTCCTCGTCAGAGAGAGCGGGAAGAAGACCGATGACTCAGCCGCGATCCATGGCCGTGAAGCTTCGTCCCGATGCTGCGCTCGACGCGATGCCCGGGATCGGACCCAAACGCGCGGCGGCGCTCGCCGATCGCGGCATCAGAACGATCGCCGACGCGCTGTTTCATCTGCCGTCGCGCTATCACGATTGGCGCGTCCGCACGCCGATTCCGAACTTGCAACCGGGCATGACAGTCGTCGTCGAGGGCGTGCTCGAAGCGCTGGCCGAACGTCCGATGCCGGGTGCGCGCTGGCGCCATCTGGTCAGCGGATGGCTGCGCTCACCCGAGGGGCGCGTGCGCGTGGTTTGGTTCAATCTGCCCTCGTACATGCGCGGCCGATTCGGGATCGGCGAGCCGGTGCTGGCGTATGGCAAGGTCGCGGTCGGGCCGGACAGGTCGATCGAGATTCCGCATCCGGAGATTTATCCGCTCAAGAACGACGCTCCGCCCCCGATCCATTCTGTGTATCGCCTGCCCGAACAGGTGCCGCAGCGTCTTTTCGCGGGTCTGATCGCGCACGCGCTCGCTGAGCCTGTAACTTCAATCGTAGCGGCGATGCCGGATGAGTTGCGCGAAGCGGCCCACGTCGCGCCAATCCACGAAACGATCCGTGCGCTGCACACGCCGCCCGCGCAAGCTGATCTGGCGGCGCTGCAAGAGGGAACCAGTCCAGGTCATCAGGCACTCGCTCTCGACGAGATGTTCGCATTTCAGCTCGCGCTGTGTATCGAGCGAAATCGCGCCGGGCGGCGCGCAGGCGTCGAGTTCAAGGGCGCCGGCGAACTTACCGACGCGTTTCTCGCGCAGTTGCCGTTCAAGCCGACCGTCGCGCAAGCCTTGGCGCTCAGCGAGATCAAGGCCGGCCTGGCGCGCGCACGCCGGATGAATCGCCTGCTGATGGGCGACGTTGGCAGCGGCAAGACCGTGGTCGCGTTCTGGGCGGCACTGCGGGCGGTCGAATCGGGATACCAGGCCGTCATGATGGCCCCGACCGAGCTGCTCGCCGAACAGCATCACGCGGCCTTCGTGAAGCTGTGCCCGGCGTTAGGGGTGCGAAGTGCCCTGCTCACGGGGCATACGACCGGCGCGAGCCGGAAGGCCACGATACGCGAACTGGCGCGGGGCGATCTCCCGATCGTCTTCGGCACCCAGGCGCTGATCCAGGAGGGCGTGCGCGCCGGCAAGCTTGGACTGGCGATTATCGACGAGCAGCATCGGTTCGGGGTCTTCGATCGGGCGCGCCTCAAGTCGCTTGGGCCCGCCGCTCACATGCTGCTGATGACCGCGACGCCGATTCCGCGCAGTCTCGCCATGACGCTGTTCGCGAACCTGGACGTGTCATTCCTCGACGAGCTGCCGCCGGGCAGGACGCCGATCGCAACGCAGATCTTCACCGAAGACGAAATGTCCGCCGTCAATGGCGCCGTGCGGGCCGAGCTCGAGGCCGGCCATCGCGCGTATTACATCGTGCCCCTGATTGAAGGTCAGGACGAAGACGAGCGGGATGAAACCGAGGATGTGCCCTCGGTGATCGCGACGGCGAAGCGGCTGCGCGAGGGCGCACTCAAGGGCTTCGCGATCGGCGCGATGCACGGCCGGATGCGCGCCGCCGACAAGGATCGCGTCATGAGAGAGTTCCGCGACGGCGCAATCCAGGTGCTGGTATCCACGACGGTCGTAGAGGTAGGAATCGACATTCCCGAGGCAACCGCGATCGTCGTGATGGCGGCGGAGCGCTACGGACTCGCTCAACTCCATCAGTTGCGCGGACGCGTGGGGCGGGGTAGGGCGCCTTCGCGATGCTGCCTGGTGATCGCGCCCGGCGCGAACCCGCGCGCCCGCGAGCGGCTCGACGTGATGGCCGCAAGCATCAACGGAGCCGAGGTGGCGCGGGCCGATTTGCGCATGCGCGGCCCCGGCGATCTGCTCGGCGCCAGGCAGGCGGGACGCCTACCGCTCAAGTTCGCCCATCTGATTCGCGACGAGCAAACGATCGCGCGGGCTCGCTCGCTGGCCGAGGAGTGGCTCAAGCGCGATCCGCGCCTCAAGAGCGAGGCTTCGAGCGGCGCCCGATTCGCGTTGGGGCGGATGCTCGACTGGGTTTCAGCCTCGCAGACGTAGGCTGAGTGATCCGAACACTGTACGCGAGCACGCTCAAACCCTGTAGAGTCATTGAGCGCACGCAGGCGCGGCGAGCGTTGGTGTCGGCGCAACTGACCCCTGATGGCAAAACGTGATGGCTAGTCGATCCAAAAGCTCCACGAGCGTGCAGAACCGGCGCGAAGTCTCCGCCGGCGGCCTCATCTGGCGGCGCAATCGTGCGGGCGGAATCGAGGTCGTGCTGGTCAAGCCCGCCGGGAAGGATTACTGGACGCTGCCGAAGGGCCATGTCGAGAAAGGCGAGACTGTCGGCGAGGCTGCGATGCGCGAGGTGCGCGAAGAGACCGGCCTGACGGTCTCGGAGAGCCAACCGTTAGGTGACGTCTCCTACATCTACTCCTTCCACGAGAACGGAGCCGCGCCGCTGGTCCGGGTGTTCAAGAAGGTTCATTTCTTCCTGATGCGGTTGAAGGGCGGCGATACATCGAAGCACGACTGGGAGATCGATCAGGTCGCCTGGCTCGATCTCGACGAGGCGATTCGCAAGGCCAGCTTCAAGGACGAGCGCAAGCTCATCTCGAAAGCGGCAACGATGTTGGCAGGGTGATGTCCGTGGCTCTCGACCTTTCTTTAGAAGGCGTTGGCCAGCCGGGCGTGTTGGTGATAAGAACGCAAGTTACGGGTCATTAGGTCTTCGAACAATTGCTGGGGAATCATGAACAATATCAGGATGAGATTGGCGGCGTTCGCGACAATTTTGCTGACGTCAGCGGTCTCGCCATCTCTCGCCACTGCAGCCACGGCGACTGCCGTGCAAGCGCTGTTCAATCCTGCGAAGCCCACCTACGCAACGCTGGGACAACAATTCCCCATTCCTTCGGATCTGCTCACGACGGCGGACTCGACACAGTTGACCGGACTCAGGGTGAATCTTCCGCTGCCCAGCCAGAAGACCAATCCATCGGACCTCATCGACGTGCAGAACGTTATCAATACGCTCGACGGTGCCAACATCGCGCCTCGCATTTCGGTGCCATTCAGTGGCGCGATCGATCCCAAGTCTGTCTCCAGTAGCGACGTGTTCTTCGTCAGCATGGGAAGCGTCGTGACTGGCAAAGGCGCAGGGACTGTTGTGGGAATCAACCAGATCACCTGGTATCCGGCCACGAATACCCTGCACGCGTATTCCGACATGCAGCTTGAGCAGGACACTCGCTATGTGCTGGTCGTTACCAACAGCATCAAGGATACAAAAGAGAATTCTGTACAGGGAACCAGCTTCCAGACTTTCCTTGCGACCAAGCAATCGAGCTCGGGACTCGAAAGCTACCGACAGGAGTTGTCGGCTGGAGTGGCGGAGGCAGTCAGCGCAGCGGCGGTCTCGCAGTCCAATATTATTTCGGCTGCGGTCTTCACAACTGAGAGCGTTACAGCGCTGATGGAGCAAATCCGTAGCCAGGTGGAGTCCGCGCCAACACCCGCACCCGCGAATTTTCTTCTTGGCCCCAATGGCTCAAGCACGGTTTTTCTTCTTTCGAACATAGCGGGAATTCTCTGGTACGTTGATGGCGGCAACTACAACAACTTGCTTTCGTACGGCGTCTCGACTGTCGCGTTGAGTTTCGTGCCCAACTCGATATCTGAAGTCGCCTTCGGATCTTTTCAAGCCCCGAACTATCTGAACGCTCAGTCTTATATTCCGCCGGTGCCCACGCTTACCGGACAGCCGGCGGTGCAGTCCACAACCACGATACACTTCGTGTTGTTTGTACCAGCGGGCACTGCTCCGGCGAACGGATGGCCGGTCGCGATATACGGCCACGGCTTTGGCGACAGCATACAGGGCGGTCCCTATCGCGTCGCGTTGACAATGGCGGCGAACGGAATTGCGACGATCGCGATGGAAATCATGGGTAATGGATATGGTCCTCACAGCTTCATCACCGTCACGCCGGCCAAGGGGAAAGCCGTCATGGTTCCATCCGGCGGGCGCGCGATCAAGTTTGAGGACCCAATCCTGTCGAGCGATGGCATTCTTGCAAGGGGCCCCGGGGAGTTGTTTGGACTTGCGCACACGACAATTCAGACCGCATCTGATTTGATGCAGTTAGTGCGAGTGATGCAGCAAGGAGTGGACATTACTGGAAACGGTACTTCAATCGTCGATGCCAGCAGGATTTACTACTTCGGCCAGTCGCTGGGTGGCATCGATGGAGTGGTACTTATGGGCACGGAACCGGCCATCCGGGCGGGCGTGATCAATGTTGCCGGCGGGCCTTTTATGGAAACTGCGCGCCTCTCGTTGGGAACAATTCGACCATTTTTTTCGGCCGACTTCAGAGATTCGATTGTGGGTGCGCTCCTGGCGGGCAGAAAGCCGCCGCTGAACAATCTCGGGGCCCCGAAGTTCAACGAGAATATACCGCTTCGAGATCAGCCCCCTCTGGTCAATACGGTGAAGGGATCGGACGCGATACAACAATTTATTGACGCTTTGGAGTGGGCGGGAGTCGCCGGCGATCCGGTGGCCTGGGCACCTTATGTCGATAAGGTGCCGCTGGGCGGAGGACAACCCAGGCCCGTAATTGTCCAGTTTGCGCTCGGAGATCAGGTAATACCTAGCCCGACAACGAGTGCGCTTGTTCGTGCCGGGGGGCTCGAAGGCGCTACAACCGTGTACCGCCTTGACCTGGCTTACGCAAAGGACAAGAAGACGCCTCCGATTGGCGACCTGTTCTTGACGAGCATTCTCGCCCAGGACTCGAGCACCAGCAGCAACAACGACGCGCTGGCGATCGCGGTAGCCGCCGCGGCTCAGCAGCAGATCGCGCAATTGTTCGCATCCGACGGCGCGACTGTGATCGATCCCGACAGTCTTACCGGCGCGGTATATAAGCCGCTGTTCGAGGGCTTGTTCGAGGCTTCGATTCCGCTTCCGTTGCCGGTGGACTGCAAGTATCTGCCGCCGATCAAACCCGCCACCTGCCCTGGACAGTGAAGGTAGGGACACATTTGTTGCGGTCACAGGCCGACAGGTGCGGCGGAGAGGTGGTAACGATGTTGCCGGCCTGAGCGGGAATCATTCGTCTCTTCACAAAGCGAACGCCCGCCGGGAAGAGACAATTGCGCGACGCCGGCCAGCGGACCGGCCGCGCCCGCCCGATGAAGACCGGGGAACCAAATCGATCTTGAGACTCGCGCCGAGCGCCCGCGCCGTCCTTGCCAAGGTCTTCAAAGTCAGATTGTTGAGCGTGCCCGATTCGATCTGCGCGATCATCGGCTGGCTCACACCCGAGCGTCGCGCCAGCGCCGCCTGAGTGAGCCTTCGCTTTTTTCGTAGCTTTGCAATCTTGTGCTCGATCATGATCTCGGCAAGTTCATCTTCCACCTCACTCCGCAGGCCATATTCGTTGACTCTTTTCTCAAGCAGTGCGAGTCCTAGATTTTCGGTCCTCATCTTGCGCCTCCTTCAATCTCGTGCGCATCAGCCGAAGCATGTACGACGGCGTGCCCGCGCGCTTCTTTATCAGACCTGAAGAACCGCTAGTGCACGGTCCTGCGAAGAGGGCCGGCACGGAGGCCGGCCCCTACCACACAAGCGATCTTATTTAGGGTAGTGGCCGGCGTCCCTGCCGGCCATCCGATTCTCAAAACCGCCCACTCCTCAAAAGCCCGGGACAAAACCAGAGCCGCTTGCGAGCGCCGCGCCAGATGAATCCAAACTCGACGGCCTGCCGGATGCGGCGCGGAGCGCGGGGGGCGCGGAAATCGGCGGCAGCTTTATCTTGATCGCCTTCCAGACTTCGGCTCCCAGCGCCGCATACTGATTGGCTCCGTCGCCGATCACCGCCATCACGGTGCTCGGCCTGGTCGCCAGGTGATGAGCCGTGCCCGAGCCGAGAATTCGATCGAGCGTGGTTCCGTAGGCGGCCGCGAAGCGCTGCGCGGAGCGATCGTCTCTGAAAAAGATCACCCACAATACCGTGAGGCTGTCACCCTTGCGCAGCACGACCATCCGATCGCCCGCCCATCGATCTGCCAGCGCAACCTCCGGCGCATCGGGACCGAAATTGCGCTTGAGGATCACCTGGAGCATCAGCGCGCCCAGAGAGTTCTCGGAGTCCTTTTCCCAACCGGGCAGCACCTGCTGATAACCGCTGATAGTAATGCCGGCCGGCAGCACGGGATGGTCGAAGTAGAACGCCGGACGCATTATCTGCTGGCTCGATTGAGGCGGGTTGCGGTACAGCTCGTCAACCGCTTTCCATCCGCCGCGATGGAACGCCTCGCCGACGAAATGCGCCCCTGCCGAATACTGGAAGATGAGCGGCTCGCTCAGCGCTTCGGGAACGCCTGCGGTCTGCGCGGCAAATTGCGCGGGAAGCTGATCGAGCCGCGCGACCAGGATGTCCACGGTCTCGTCGTTCATCTTGCCGGTCGCATAGCCCAGGCCCGCCAGCGTCGCGTCGCCCTCGGCCACCGATTTGAGCGCGAGCTGGCGATCGTCGTCGTCCTTGAGCTTCGCGAGCTGCTGGTTGACCTCGAAATGCTGATCCTGGAGCGCATGCGTCAGCTCGTGCGCGAGGAGCATCTCGCCGGCCAGATCGCGCTGGATCATGAATTCCGTGAGACGGTCGCGGAAGCCGATCTCGAGATTGCCCGAGACGAGGATCATTTCCCTTCGATGGGGCTCGTAGAAACCGGCGATCTGGCTTTTGAGCAGTTTCATCGATTCCGCCTTCAGGTCGATCCCGCGCGGATACAAACCCACCATCGCCCCGGCTTCGCCTTCAGTCTTCAACTGCTGGTCGGTGTAATCGCGCGCGATCTCTTCGAGTATCGCCTGCTCGGCCTGGTCGGGCGTCATCACGATTACCGGTACGGAGGCCCTGAAGCTCAATTCGCGCAGGTCCTGGATTCCCCGCTCGATTTTTTGGGCCTCGTCCGGGTTGACCGAATTGCCGCGAACCAGCGCGTAGGCGCATCCGCACAGGACCGCCAGCAGGATAAGTGCGGAGCGGGCGGGCCAGGCTCCGGCAGCATCCGGCCGCGCCGCGCGGGCATGATTCATGAGGTGGGATTCATTCAGCGGCTACTTCACTCAGTCACGAGCAGGATTGGCAGCCCCAGTCGCGAGGTCGCGGCGGCACGCGCCAGCGCGTCGGTGCGGGTGGGAAAGGCGCCCATCCGCACACGGTAGTATCGGTGTTTTCCGGCATCAAGCGTGTCGAGGCGAACGTCCGGGTAACGAGTTGCCAGCCGCGCGCGAAGCGACTCCGCGTTCGACGGTACCGCGAACGAGCCGACCTGGACGAAGTAGCGCGGGGCGGCCAGGATCGTGGCTGGCAGGATCGCACCCGGCGGTGCGCCGATTACTTCGATTCGGCAGGTCGCCGTGCCCGGCCTCACGATCCCCAGCACTCGCGCGGCCGCATGCGATAGATCGAGCGTGCGCCCCTTGCGAAAAGGTCCGCGATCGTTGACTCGTACTTCAGCGGATCGCTGGTTTAAGAGGTTGGTGACCATCAGCCGCGTCTCAAGCGGGTAGATATTCGACGCCGCAGTCATCTGCTCCTGGTCGTAGACTTCGCCGCTGGCGGTCTTGTGGTCGTCGAAGCCGGGACCGTACCAGGAGGCCACGCCGACCAGAGTCGCGGGCGGGGGAACTTGCGAGGGGGGAGCAACCGGCCGGCGTGAGGAACAAGCTGCGAGCAGAATCGCCGGGACGATTCCGATCCAGATCGGCCGCAGCCATCTGCAACCGCCGCCACCACCGCCACCCATCGAACGAAGATTATAGGAGACGGGCCTGAAGAAATACCGCTCAGGCGGACAGGCCGGGAACCAGATCGAGGCGCTGATGGCTTTCCAGCAGGATCAGACCGGCATCGCGCGGACCCGCATCGCGATCGACACTTCGCGCGCGGCTTGCCGGTCTTGCAAGCGAAGGTGGATACTTATCTCACCGCTTCTGGTGCGTGGCGTGACGCACCGCCTATAAGCAGATGGAGGGAGACTGGAAGCTGGTGATGCGCTTGCGTACTGAGGTTCTGCTGATGCTCGCGGTCGCCGGGGTCGCGGTTCTGCCCGGGCCGCCCGTACTCGCTCAATGCACGCCCTTCGGGAATCGTCCTCAAACATTGCTTGCAGATATCAAGCCGAAGTGCACCGGCGGAAAGCTTCTCGGTCCTTGGAGCGACAGCGATGGGACGGCGCGTTACGCTTGTTTGTTCGAGCCGCCAAAGGCTTCGGCCAAAGCGCCGCTTCCGCTGGTCGTATATGTCCACCCTTCTCTGACCACTGCGGATTCCATCGTGGTGACCAACCTCGTGGGCTTCGTCAAGACGGCGAACCTGAACGACGACCCCACCAGGCCCGGCTTCATTTTGCTCGCGCCTGAGGGACGTAACATCACGCATCTTTATGGACTCCCTGGGACAACCGACTCAGAAGGTCCCGGATGGGACAACTGGTACCGCCAGCTATCGCCGGCGGACGTGACGATCGATGGAACGCCGTATTCGGAGAATGTCGACGCGGCGACGATCGATCAATTCATCGCGCAGGAAGTTGCGACCGGCAAGGTCGATACCAATCGGATTTTCCTCACCGGATGGTCCAACGGATCATCGATGGCGTTCCTCTACGGATTGAGCCGGCCGAATATCGCGGCTATCGCGCCATACTCGGGGCCAAACCCTTTCGGCTACCTGCTCGATCCCTGCTACCAGACTCCGGTCGTCGGCCCGCCCGCTGACAACGCTCAACTCACGATCTCCAACCCCACGCTGCCGATAGATCATGTTCACAACAACTGCGACATTGCGGGCAGTTGCGCGAACGCCGAGTGGATGATCGCTCAACTGCTTCCCCTCGGCACTTTTGTGCAGGACACGATCATTAGTAAGTCCCAGGCACCCGCCAATGGTTGCGACCTGAGCTGCGGAAGCAGTCTTTTCGGCTCGGCAGGTACCATCCAGGGGGAACAAAACCACACTCGATGGCCGACCGTCTGGAATCTGGCGATGCTCGACTTCTTCCGCCGCCATCCGCTCAACGGGCGGCCACAATGAGGGCGGTTCATTGCTCGCGCTCAGCCGGCATCCGTAGATCGCCGCGATTCCCGCGCATGATGGCGGTCATCGTCGCGACCTTCGCTGTGATGATCGCCGCGCCGGCGAGATCAGCCGCTACTCCAAGCCCGACTGCTACCGCAACGCCGACTCCCACCGCAAAACCGACTCCCACGGCAAAGCCGACTCCTACGGCAAAGCCGACGCCGACCCCACATCCGACGCCGACTGCGCATACAACTCCGACGCCGACCGCCACACCGATCGCGGTGAGCTGCGGGCCGTTCGGGAATCCTCCGGCGACCTTGTTCGCCAAAGTGATTCCCAAGTGCACCGGAGGAAAGCTCCTTGGCCCGTCGAACGACAGCGATGGGACGCCGCGCTACGCGTGCCTCTACGAGCCGCGGCTGGCGTCGGCCAGCAATCCGCTGCCGCTGGTGGTCTTTCTCCACGCCTCGAACGCGACCGCCGATTCGATCCAAACCACCAAGTTGCTGAAGATTTTCGCCAGCGCGCAGGTGAGCAATGACGTCGATCTTCAGGGATTCGAGCTGGTCCCCAACCCTGGCTTCATCGTGCTGGCGCCTGAGGGGCGCGACATCCACCAATTGTTCCCGATTGCTCACGGGCACGGAACCGGATTCGACTACTGGTACCGCCAGTTCTCGCCTGCGGGTGACGTGACGATCAACGGCACGCTGCACAAAGAGAACGTTGACGCCGCGACGATCGATCAGTTCGTCGCGCAGGAAGCCGCCACCGGCAAGGTCGATTCCAACAGCATCTTCATCACGGGATGGTCCACCGGCGGCGCGATGGCGAATCTGTACGCGCTGAGCCGGCCGAGCGTCGCAGCCGCCGCTCCCTATGCGGCTCCCAACGCCTTCGGCGCCCTGAGCGACACCTGTCAGCAGACGCCGATCGCCGGCGCGCCCGCGGAGAATACTCAGCTCCAGATTTTCAATCCGGGCTTGCCCAGCGATCAGGTTCACAGCAACTGCGACTTCGCCGGCCTTTGCCCGAGCCTCGAATCGATGGAAACCAGCCTGCTAAGCCTGGGCGCCGGCGTTCAGGACACGATTATCGACTCGAAGCAGAATCCGGCCAACGGCTGCCTCGCCGCCTGCGGTACGAACGCCAATGGCGATGCGACCAACAAAATGGCCAACAGCACCGGGGCCGCGAACGATAACCAGTGGCCAGCTACGGTGACGCCTGCGATGCTGGATTTCTTTCGCGCTCATCCGTTGAACGCCCGCCCTCAGTAGCTGCGCCGATCAGGTCTCTGGCGCGGGAAAGTGGCGGGCGGGCGACCCTATTTGGGAGACGGCCGCGCCGCGCTTCGGAGCCGATCGCCCTACGTGATAGCATCGACGGCGGTTTTTCGATCATGTTGCGCACCCGGCCCGAGCTCGAAGAAATCGAGGCGCAGATGCTGGCGCCCTATGCGATGCTCTCGCGCGAGAGCCGCGGCCGGCGCATCGCCGAGCCCGAGCATCCGCTGCGCACCGTCTTCCAGCGCGATCGCGATCGCATAATCCATTCGGCGGCGTTCCGCCGGCTCGAATACAAGACCCAGGTCTTCGTCAATCATGAGGGCGATTACTATCGCACCCGGCTGACCCACACGCTCGAAGCGACCCAGGTCACGCGCACGATCGCGCGCGCGCTGGGTCTCAACGAGGAACTCGCCGAAGCGGTTGCGCTGGCCCACGACCTCGGCCATCCGCCGTTCGGCCATGCCGGCGAGCACGCGCTCAACGACCTGATGCGCACGCATGGCGGCTTCGATCACAACGTGCAGAGCCTCAGGACGGTGGACTGGATCGAGGTGCGATACGCCGGCTTTCGCGGTCTGAATCTGAGCTTCGAGGTGCGCGAGGGGATCATCAAGCACTCCGACTTCAAAAATCGCCCGGCGGCGCTCGAGTTCGACCCGGCCTTGTTCCCGTGTCTGGAGGCGCAGATCGTCGATCTCGCCGACGAGATCGCCTATCTGGCGCACGACGTTGATGACGGCCTGAAGGCCCAGATGCTCGCGCCGGAAGAATTATCCGGTTCGCAGCTCTACGCCAATGCGGCCGCGGCGGCGCGCGAGGCCGCGCCCGGCGCTGACCCGCGCGTGCTGCGCTATCAGACCGTGATCCGCATGATCGACGCGATGGTCACCGACCTGCTCGGACAGATTGAGGCCGAGCTGGAGCGCGGCGCGATTGGCAGCGTCGCCGACGTGCGCAGGGCAGGGCGCCCGCTCGCGATTTTCGGTCCCGGGATGACTCCGATGGTCGCAGAGCTCAAGCAGATCATGCGCGATCGGCTGTACCGGCATTATCGCGTCAGCCGGATGACTCAAAAGGCGGGCAGGGTGCTCGTGCAGCTCTTCGAGGCTTATATGCGCGAGCCGCGCCAGATGCCCGCGCACGTGGTCGCGCGCGCCGAGTCCGACGGCGAGCCGATCGCGCGGGTGATCGCAGACTATATCGCCGGCATGACCGATCGCTTCGCGCTCGACGAGTACCGCAAGCTCTTCGATCCCAACGAGCGCGTCTGAATGCAGCCGCGGGCGGGCGGTTTCGGGCGGCTTTGAGAATCGGATGGCCGGCAGGGACACGGCCACTACCTTGGGAAAGCTGTCTAGGGTAGGGCCTGGCCTCGTGCCGGCCTCTTGCTCCGATCCAGGCCTCTCCCTGACCAGAGCGAGGCGGCGAGCGCGCTAGAAGCGCGAGCGGTGAGGGTCCTGCTGTAGCGCCGGCCTCCGCGCCGGTGCCTTTTGCATCGCGCCGCGATGGCGCTAGAATTTCGCAACGGCACGGAATCAATTCAATGCGCGAGCGAAAGCGCCTCACGATGTGGCGCGACGATCATATCGGCGATCCGGTTGGCGCAATCTTCCTCGGCGTTGACGAGGACGCTCGCCCACGGCTGGCCGAATACTTCGGCAACAAGATTCACGTAATCCGTGCGGAGGTCGTTCACAACCGGGCCCAGGTCGAGGTGGACTGCGTACGGCTCGCGGCGGAATCCAATCAGTTGGTCGCGACCGCCAACGAAGTCCGCGCCAAGGGGCTGATCCAGAACGCGGACTCCCTGTTCCGCGAGGCGCTCGTGCTCGACCCGCTCAACGCCGACGCGATGCTCGGCTTGGGCCTGCTGCTCGCCCATCGCAAGGAGCACGCCAGCGCTTTCGCGATGCTGCGCCGGGCGCGCGAGGCCGGCGGCGAGCGTCCCGACCTGTTGCAGGCGCTGGCCGGCGTCTCGGTCGAGTTGGGAAACCCGCGCGCCGCGCTCGCCTATCTCCAGCGCGCAGCCGAAGTTGCGCCCAACGACCCGAAGATCCGCCGCGCAATAGCATCGCTGGAACCCAAGCCGCCGGAAGATCCCGACACGCCGCATCTGACCGCCGTGCCTAGGAATCGGCGGGCCTAAGCGGCAACGTCAGCGAGGCGTATCTGGCGCTCTGCCTGAACGAATTTAGCTGGCGCTTGAACAGTCGCGACAGCCCGAACGCATTTGACGACCTGATTACGACGTGCGGTCAGTAGCCGAGGGTCCGTCGCCGCGCTAAAATACCGGCGTGCGCCGGAAAAGGTCGCCGCTCAAGCGAAAGGCGATCAGCGAGAGGACGCGCGCCGAAGACGAGAAGCTGCGCGATTGCTGAGACATGCCGACATGAAGAAGTTTGACCAGCTGCTGGAAAAGGCGCTCAAGCTGCCGCCCCGTTGAATATGCCGATCATCTTTGAAATTGTGTCGCACGGAAAACGACGCCACGACCTTTGGCGCAGTTTTGATTTTGGTGAGGGCTTTAGCCCTCCCGTCAGATTGGAACTTCTCGACTCGTTCAGCGATTACATGGAAGCATCGCAACGGCGTCGGCTGGAGATCGAAGAGGAGAGGCGAACCAAATCGCCAAACTGCTAGCGACGAGGCGGCAGCAGGCCAGCCACTACAGCAGCAGCAACGCTGTTGTGACTGGGGGTGTAGCTCAGTAGGGAGAGCACCGGATTCTCAATCCGGGGGTCGCGGGTTCGATCCCCGTCACCTGGTGCCGACCTCGTTCAAAATTCTTCGCTCACTTCTCGAACAGCACAGACCCGCGTCGCTAGGTAAATGGATTGGTCGTAATGAGGGTCTTAATTGCGTCCCCGTTCAACTCAGCAAACCGTGCAAGCCACATGGCAAACGGCTTATCTTGCCAGAAGCGCAATTCGTCCTCTTGCGGGCGAATCAAGTCTTTTCTTGATTTCCGTGCAGCTCTGGGGCTGCCAGCGATATAGTTGTCGATATCTTTGTAAGCTTCGTAGGCAATGAAGTCAGCGGGTTGAAGCTGAACGATCCCGCGCTGCCCGGTGACTGGATTGTCCTTTTTGGGATAGAAACCCCAGCCGTTGATCCGAAACAGTTCTCGATATCGCGAGCTGTCGTACAGCTCCTTCATTGTGCCGCTCGCCTGCTTTTCTCCATCATCACCAGCCTCAAAAAAGTAAGTGACCCATCCCCCACGTCGCCGCGCCCATAGACCGACTTCAACAACTTCGAGAAGCACGGCCCAACCGTAAGGACCGCCGTACTGCTTCTGGATTTTGGACGGTACAAGTTGCGTGAACGATTTGTTTCTAACTGCATATCCGACGCCCCTGATCGTGTGCAGCCTGATTAGTTTGTGCAATCGCTTCAGCACAGGTATTTGATGTTTGACCGTCCAGTCGCGAAATTCACCATGAAATGGTGGTTCCATCTGCGATCGGTGGAAACATTCGACATTCTCATCCCTAAGCGCATCCTGCCAAGGTCGCTGAAAGGCTTTCCATCGCGCGACGGTGCTGATATAGCCGCCGACGGCGACGTTGCTTAGGTCGCGGTTCCCACCGGCATCGCCATAAAATTCGTAATCCATCAGAGCGACCAAGCTGTCATCGCGGAGCCGAAAGCTGTCGCACAGTTGGCCAAAAAGGCCACGAGCCTTCATACCGCACTCGGCTGGCCCGCATAGGCGCGCTAATACTCGGCGCATGGTCACCATCGCCGCCAACCGGCCCAATTTCCAGGCATAATCGCGACAGGTGTCGATTGCAACAAAATCGCCCTTCAAGTTTACATAATACTTCTTATGCGAAGTACCTCTGGGGCGGAAATCCCCTGCCCCCTCAACCTCTGCGATTTCAGGGAAGCCGGCGCGAGCACCTGGCGCGGACCCCTGCCCTGGCCGCATCCGCCGATTCTGGGCGCCGGAGGGCCTCCTTTTGGCATACTGGCGAAATGGCTCTGCGGTCCCTATCATTGGTCGCTATGATGTTGACCGAAGGTTGTCCGAACCAGGCAAGCATGATCGGCGGGCGGATCGTTGCGGCGCTGGCGATGGTGTTGATCGTGCAGGCTGGCGGAATTTGCCGCGCGAACGCGAGTGCCGGCAGCGCGCCCGACCCGAGCCAGGATCCGGCGATGATCAAGTTCCTGCAACGGCACTTCCGCATCCCCAACGCCAGTCAGATCACGCTGAGCCCGCCATCGCCAGGCGCCGATCGAGGGGCTGTGGTCGCGCAAGATTACGATCGTCGGCGATGCCGGCCAGACCGCCAGCGCCACGCTGTTTGAGGATTCCACCGGCAAGGATGTGATCATCGGGACGCTGCTGGAGACCTCGAAAGATCCATGGGAGCGGGTCAGCCTGAACGGAATCCATCTCGACGATCGCCCTGCCGCCGGCCCGGCCGACGCGCCCGTGACCGTGGTCGAGTTCGGCGACTTCGAATGCCCGTACTGCGCGCGCGCGCTGAATATCGTCGAGACCCTGGTGAACTCCACCTACAAGGGCCGCGTGCGCGTGATCTTCAAGAACTTCCCGCTCTCGGGCCATCTGTGGGCGATGGAGGCCGCGACCGCCGCCGAATGCGCCCGCCTGCAGAACCCCGACGCCTTCTGGCAGATGGCGCGCGACTTGTACCGCGATCAGGCTTCGATCGATCCCCGGAACATCCGCGAGCACATCGACCAGTACGCGAGCAGCCTGCAACTCGACAAAAAGGCGCTGAGCGCGTGCATGATCAGCATGGCGGCGACGCAGCGCATCCAGCAGGACATGCAGGACGGTGCGACTCTGAAGGTGGAATCGACGCCGACTTTTTACGTCAATGGAATTCCCGTGGTCGGGTTTCCTGACGAGAAGGCGCTGCGATTCGTGATCGATTCCGAACTGCGCGCGTCACAGACCGCCGCCGCCAAGCCCTAGCGAAATCCGATCAGCCCGGCATCTTCGCGAACTTTGGCCAAGGTCCCACCGGCGCCCACGGCTGGGCGCTCGACACGTAGACACTGGCGCCGGGCGCGAACTTCGAGGGATCGTCCAGGCTGCCGGCCTTGACCGCGGCCACGTCTGGCATACTGGACAAGAGCGAGAGAATCGGCGAGCCGCAATTGGTGCAGAACCCGCGGCTCGCCTTGCCTCCGCTGTCGGCAGTGACCTCGAAGTGCTTGACTCACCCTTGGTCAGCTTGAAGGCGGCCTTGGGGACAATCAGAACCGAGGCAAACGCGCTGCCGGTTGAGCGCTGGCAGTCTCTGCAGTAGCAGAGCGCGGACATCATGGGTTCGGCTGAGATGTCGTAGCGGACCGCACCGCACATACATGCGCCGGATAACAGTGTCGCCATGTGGGTTCCTCCCTGAGATGCGAATCCTCGTGAAGTCAGAACAACTGATCCAGAATGTCCCTATATGGACCCTCTTGATTCTGCAAACGCAACCGGCGTTGACACAGACCGCCGCCGTCAAGCCCTGGTGCCCTGAGTTGGGAGTTCCCGCGCAAACTCGCCCGGTTTGTAAGCCCTCGCCCGCAAGCCGGGAGAGGGCTTGGGCGAGGGTCAGACCGAAAATAATTTCGGAAAATTCTCCGTAGGACCGTCACCCCAACCCTCTCCCAAACTAATGGGCGAGGGCTCAGACGATCACGGTCTGATTTTGGAGTTGCCCGATTTGCGATGCTGCTCGCGGCGGTGGGACACGCCCTGCGCTGATACGCTTTTCGCGGCCTTTGGTACGGCGTCTACATCCCAGGGGTGCTCGTCGATCAGGTGCGCGAGATAGGCCACGAGATCGTCGTCGAGCACGCCGACCAGCGCCTCGGTCTGCGCCGCCTGAATGATATCCAGGAATCCCTGAAGCCGGTTCGCATGATCGTGCGCCCGTATCAGGCGAACGATCACGCTGCGCGAGAGTGCCAGCAGCCGTTGCTTGAGCGAATCGCGGAGGTGCTCGAACAGGCTCTGCAACTCGCCCGCCGGCGACGGCGTGCCGAGCATGAAGGCGCATCGCGGACATCGCGGGCTGAGTTCCGGCGCGAGCGGCCCCGCAAAGTCGCAAGGGCTTATCCGGCTCTCAATTTCCTTGAGCAGAGGCTCCAGGTCTTCGCCCACAGGCGCGCCCAGTGCCGCGATCGAGTTGAGACGGTGCAAAGCGTCGAAATGGCGGCGAGCATCCTTCGCGATCGACCCGAGCTTCTCCATTTCCTGGCGCCGTTGTTCGTGCGCCGCGCGATACTCCTGAACGTAGCTCCATCGAAACTGCTGGAAGCGCGCCTGCAGAGCCTGCAAGTTGCGGTTTTCATCCAGCAGCACGGCCGGAGTCAACTGGCTGGCAAGCAACTGACATTCGCTTTCGAGCGCGGCGATCTTTTTGCTTTTGCCGCCATCCTCCTGGCAGGTCCATCTGAGCCCCGTCGCTTGCAGGTAGTCGTGCATCGCCCGGATGCGGGGCGCGGCGGCGGCGGCGCCGGCCAGCGCCTCGTACACTGCGATCGTCTTGAGCGCATCGTTGCACTTGGCGGGATCGGCGGCCGCTTCAAGCAACGCGGTGGGACCGGCTGAGGCAATCGCGATGTAACTCGGGAGCGCGGTCTGCCGCTCGGATGAAAGGCCGTTGGATGCTCCCGCGAAGACGGGCGCCAGGGTGTAGCCGGTCTGGCGGGCGGCCTCGAGCGCGTTTGCCATCGCGTCCTCGAGCCGCTTGAGCTTGGCCTTCAGCTCGGGCAATTCTCCGGCCTCGGTGATAGACGGATCGAGGCGCCGGATCAGCGGCAAGGCGGCGTTGAACGCGGCCACTTCCGGAGCACCGACGCCGCGAGGATCGAAGCGTACGCTGTTCGACTCGAAGCGTACTACGCCGCCGGTCCGGTCTTCGAGCGTGGTCAGCAGCGCGCTGATTCGCGCCACCGTCCTGGCCGGCGCCAGCATCCCGCTCCAGTGTGCCGGCAAAAGCGCCTGGAGCCGGGACAGGCTGAGGCGCGGCGAACCCTGCGCGACATGAGCCGCTACCAGCGTGTCTACAATCTGTTCCGCGAGCCGGCCGTCCTCGCCGTTCAGCTCCCCCACCACCGTCCCTGCGCGCTTGAGAGCAGCGCGCCCCGGCCCGCCCAAGCGAGCCTCGACCCGCGCGCAAATCGTCGCGCTGGTGAGCAGATGCGCCGGTGCGAGAAGGCAACGGTACGGGAGATCCCGAATCTTCCCGTCGGGCGCGAGCGCCTCGCGGGCCAGGCGCGCCATTTCCGCGATAGTGCCGGGCGGGTTGGCGATCGATCGCAGAACTTCGACACTGAACGGATGGAACGGGAAGATCGCGCTGGGCTCAAAGGCTCCGGTATCGACGGCGCGATAGAACTCCCTGACCGTCTGTTTCGCCTCTTGTTTCAGGCGGCGCGCCCTTCCGATCGCAACGATAGCCCGTTCGTCGTCGTCGGCCGGCGCGACCTCAAATGTGGCCGCCGGCCAGGGCGGGTCGCCCCGCCCTGCCGCGATTGCGATCAGTCTCGGCTGCTTGATCCCGGATGCGCGCGCCAGCGTGGCGAAGTATTCTACGGCCGCGTCGGATTGCTCAACGCCGAAATCGACCGCGACGGTCACCGACTCTGTTCCAAGACGGCGGGCCTGATCGAGCGCGATCGCGAGCGCTTCCGCTCCGCCCATCCGCCGCCACAGCGCGGTGTCGCGCGGAGTGAGTGAGAGTCCGCGCGCGAGCGCCTCGAGCAGGCGCGCCTCCAAATCCTTGCCGGCGTCGAGGCCGATGGTCAGATGCTGCGGTCTTGCGGCCGGCGGCGAGCCTGCGGTGTGGCCGAGCGCGAGTACGTAATTGAGGAAGTGAGTCTTTCCCGTTCCGGGGCCGCCGCCGATCCGGAAGACGCCGCCTGCCGGCTGGTTCAGTTGCTGATCTATGGCCTGCC
Source organism: uncultured delta proteobacterium (assembly GCA_963793115.1). Lineage (GTDB taxonomy): Bacteria > Desulfobacterota > Binatia > Binatales > Binataceae > CAVVMA01. The sequence goes on along the minus strand of CAWBYV010000022.1, from coordinate 22,281 downwards.
ACGCGCGTTCGGCGGCGCGTGTGAGTACGTAGCAAGCGATGGTCTCGGCACGCGGCCTCGCTTCGATCGCCATGCGGTCCGCGATCGCAGGCCCGAGTCCGATGAGTTCGCTGACGGACGACAGGTTCTCCCCGCTTCCCCGTGCAACCATCCGGTTTCCTTCCTAGCAGTACACAAGGTAGGTAATGTGTCCAAGAGACCCATCCCGCTCCGTTCTTACCAGTTGTGGCGCAGAAAGCAACACTGGCAAGACATTGCAAGATGACAACTACCGGCGTATGGAGACGCTCACAATCGGAAATGCGCGGATCGGGGCGGCCGGGGCGCAAATCGCTACTAGCTAGTGCTTGCTATCGACAATCACTTTGCATTCGGTCCGGTCCTTTCAGTGACAATCCGCCCAGGCCTGCGAAGGAGAATTGTTATAGCCGAATCTATAACAGGGTAGCCCGGCACAGACGTTCGAGAGTTCGGTAGGCAGGTTGTTGGTATTTCCGCCCAGCCACAGATTCAATTCGCCTGCCATCTGACGCGACAGGCCGTTGAGCTCGGGCACGACTTTTACGTAAAGCGCGTCTTCCTCGCGGCTCGCGGTCGCCCAGGCGCCCGGCTTCGCGAGCGAAGGAAATGCCTGCTGACGGCGATGCGTCACCGGACCCTCGACGACGCGCCAGTCGTTCGCGACCTCGATCGAAAGATGAAGCGGAAATTCGGGGAGCAGTTTGTCGCGCAGATCGGCGTCCGAAGCAGGGATGACTCCGAGCGCGCAGGCGCGAACGTCGTGCCAGTAACGGTCGATCGTTTCGGCGGCGGCTTTGCGTTCGGCTTCGGCCGGGTACTGGCCGTTGGTCTTGACGTGGATGCCGTCGGGGGTGGTCAGATCGTAGCCCGCGCCGGACGGTGCGAGGTAGATCCCGCGCGAGGCCGGCTCGATCGGCGTGGGCCTCGCGTGGCGAGTCGAATCCGCAGCCGGAGCTGAGGAGGGTATCGCGCAGCCGATCGCGCCGGCGGCCGCGACCGCGAAGCATAGCGCGGCGCGCGCGAAAGCCGCCGCGCCTGCCGACTTGCAGTAGAGTTTCACGGTTGCCAGTGTCGCCGGATTAAGTATCGCCCGATTAGATGACGCCGTCGATCCGGAGCTTCTCGAGCGCCGCCGCGTCGAGGCCGACCGTCGCGAGGACTTCGGCGTTGTGCTCTCCGAGCGCCGGGGGACGCTTCATCGAGTTGGGATCGTACGGCGCGTCCGAGAGTTTGAGCGGCGAGCCGAGGACTCTCACGGCGCCGCGAGTCGGGAAGTCGCTGTCCACCAGCATCGCGCGGCTCGCAACATCCGGATCGGCGATTAGCTCCTCGATGGTTCGGACCGGCGCGCAGGGAACACCCTCGGCGATCAGCAACTCGACTATCGCCTCGCGCCCAAGCGTCCGCGTCCATGCGCTTACTAACCCGTTGACCTCGTCCACGATCCGCATCCGGCTGCCCTGGCTCTTGTAGCGAGGATCGGCGATCAGCTCCTCGTGGCCGATCAGCTTCGCGCACGAGCGCCAATGCGCCTCGGTCAGGCAGAAGATCATCACTTCACCGCCGTCCGCAGCCGGATAGAGGTTGCATGGGACCGCGCCCCAATGCCGATTGCCCAGGCGATGGAATTTGCGTCCGTCGAGAACTTGTCCGATCAGCGAGGTCATCGCAGGAACGCATACGTCGAGCATCGCGACTTCGACGCGCTGGCCGCGTCCGGTGCGGCCGCGCTGGATCAACGCTGCCAGGATCGCGCTCACCAGATGGCTGCCGGTGCCCATATCGATAAACGTGGCGGGGGTTTTCACTCCGCTCCGATCGGCGAAACCGGTCACGCTGATGAATCCCGAGGAGGCCTGCACGGTCGAATCCATCGCGCCGAGCCGCTCCCATCGGCTGCCGGTCCCGTAGCCCTTGCCTGAGGCGTAGATCAAGCGCGGGTAGCGCGGCGCGATCTGTTCGTAGCCCATCCCGAGCGATTCCATCATGCCGCCCAGGTAGTTCTCGACCAGCACGTCGGCGCCGCCGAGCAGTTGCAGCAGGATTTCGCGGCCGCGCGGATCCTTCAAGTTGAGCGTCACCGACTTCTTGTTCGCGTTCAGCATCAGGAACGAGTAGCTGACGCCGCCGCGCGACACTTGGGGGTGGCGCAAAAATTCACCCGACCCCGGCGGCTCGACCTTGATCACCTCGGCGCCCAGGTACGCGAGCTGCATCGTGCAGTACGGCACCGCGTAAATCTGGCCGAGATCGATCACGCGGATTCCTTCAAGCGGCAGGCTCATGCGGGTTTCTGTCGTGTTCACTTTGGGCCAGCCTTTCTGGAAGTCACGGTCCAAAACTCCCTCGGGCTTACGATCCGCAGACCGGCAGGACCTATCTTTAAGGCGAGCATCTCCTTGTCGCCCGTTACGAGAAAATCCGCGCGGGCCGCGATGGCGGTTGCAACGACGCGAAGATCGTTGCGGTCGCTGAGCCCCAGTTCAGGCACTTGCCTGGGCGTACGCTCGACATGATATTCGCGCAGAAACTCGTCGATTCGTTCGACGGTGCTCACCGGGAGGCCAAACTTTTTCCCAAGTACGTGCCGCAGTTCCTTCAACACGACTTCGCCGGTGACCAGTTCGTGCTCCAGCACGATGAAGCGAAGCAAGTCGGCACACATGCCACGGGAGCCGAAGGCGCTGGCCAGCACGTTGGTGTCCGGGAAGACCCTCACGAGACGTTTTTGAAGATGTTCCTCGTCGGTCAGGTACCCGCGCGCCTCGGCGAACGGCATCGTTCGTCGCCGCAATTGCTCGAAGCGCAGCAGCGCAAGATGCCGCTTCAGCGCTTCACGTACGACCTCGCTGCGGGTTCGCCCCGACCGCCGGCAGACTTCGTCGAGCAGCGGTCTCAGATTGTCATCGAGCCTTACTGTGACGGCGCCCTGTTTCATGTATTACAATGTAACACTCCGCGGCGTTGTCTTCCAGTACCGGCCTTTGCTTCGCCTGAATCGCTCAGCGCAGCAAATTGCGCGCGATCACCATCCGATGGACCTCGGAAGGGCCCTCCCCTATCCGGCGCATGCGCGCCTCCCGATACCATCGTTCGAGCGGGAACTCCTTGCTCACGCCGTAGCCGCCGTGAATCTGCACCGCGCGATCGATCACGCGGCCCAGCACCTCGCTCGAATAGAGCTTCGCGATCGACGCTTCCATCCGCGCGTCTTCCTTGCGGTCGGCCTTCCATGCGCCCTCCCACGTGAGCCATCGGGCAGCCCGCAATTCGACCTCCGAATCGGCGAGCATCCACTGGACGGCCTGTCGGCGCGCGAGCAATTCGCCGAACGTGCTGCGGCGCTTGGCGTGCTCGATCGCCATCCTGAGCGCCGCGACGCCGACGCCGATATTGCACGCCGAGTAGGGAAAGCGCAGCCGCGTCAGCAGGTCGAGACAGAGGCTGAGACCGCCGCCTTCAGGCCCCAGCCGCTGCCCGATCGGCACGACGCAGTCCTCGAAGGCGACTTCGCAGGGCACCGCCGAAGTCCGAATCGTGCGAAACGGTCGCGGCGTGAAGCCGGGCGTGCCCTTCTCGATGATGAAGCAGGTGATTCCGGCGCGCCCGGCGCCCGGATCGGTCCGGGCGAAGACCACGCCCCATTCGGCCTCGTGCGCGTGGGAGATGAAAATCTTGGTCCCGTTGAGGACGTACGTGTCGCCCTTGCGGACCGCGCGGCATTGAATCGCGCCGGCGGGATCGGAGCCGCCCGAAGGCTCGGTGATCGCGAAGAAGGTATGCCAGGCGTTACGCAGCGTTCCAACCGCGTACTTGTGAATCTGTGCTTCGGTGCCGCCCAGATCACGGGCGGGGGCGTGCGGCCGAAGACGCCGGCGCCCGGATTGTACAGGCCCATCCGATGCTGGGACATTTCTTCGCTGAGCACGCACAGCTCGAACGCGCCGAGTCCGCCGCCGCCGTATTGCTTCGGCGAACCCATGCACCACATCCCGGCGGCCTGGGTCTTGAGCGCAATCCGGCGGTAGTCTTCTTCGGGGATCTCCGCGGCGTCGGGATCGATTCGCCGCTCGATCGGGATAATCTCTTCGCGGATGATCTTTCCGACCTGCTCGCGCAGCGCCTTGAGTTCCGGCCCCAGCTCGAATCCGATTCCGTTGTCCATCTCAGGACTAAGCCGGGCGTCGTTCCCGCTCCTCCGCTTGCCGCGCGCGCTCGGGCTCGCCCGCTGCAATCACCAGAAGGCCGCCCAAGCGTCCCATCAAGAAGCTCATTTTCGCCATCGCGACTATAAAACACAGCCACGCACTTCGCGCCGCGGAGTAGCTGCCTTTCCGGGCGGTGCGCCTCAAGATCATAACGATCTCGCCGAGCCCGATGCCTTTGTGCAAATCGCGCATCTTCAGATTCTGTTGAAAGCTCTTGCCGTAAGCAGCTTTTCTCTGAATCCACTGCCGCACGCTGGTAATCTCGAGATGCCGAATCCAGGCCTCGGCCGCATAGCGTACGACTTCGCGCGAGTACCGCGCCGCGACGCGCTCCGCGAATATTACATCGGCGCCTCTCCCCACCTCCATAAACGGACCGAATCGATCAAAAGTCTCGCGCCGCATCGCCATATTGTTCGTGTAACCGGGCGGAGTTCCGGTTGCCTCCCGCGAACACATGAAAGCCGCCAACTCGGCCATGAATGCTTTCACGATCAACAGGCTCGGAGAGTCGCGGCCCAACTCTCTGGCGCCCAGAACCAGCTCTATTTCAGGCGAGCTCAGCGGCTCCACCAGCTCTTTCAACCATCGCGGCGAGGCTACGCAATCGGCGTCGGTGAACGTCAGGATGCCTCCTCTGGATTCGGCGACGCCGCGATTGCGCGCTGCGTAGGAGCCTTGCTTGCATTCCGAAAGTAAGCGGACCTCCGGATATTTGCCGACCAGTTCCGCCGACCTGTCAGTCGAGTTGTTGTTTACCATGATGATCTCATAACAACCCGACGGATAATCCTGCTTCAAGAGCGCAACCACGCAGCGCTCGATATATGCTTCGGAATTGTAAAACGGCACTATGACTGAAATGTCGATCATAGGCTCTTGTCGGTTACTCACCACGCGGCAATACCCCTGTGAAGATTCGTCGCCACCTGAAGTCACAACTTCTGCATCGGTACGATTTTGGGCAGGATTCGCAGCCCCCAGGAAAAGGCCCGGGCCCGGCATACCAATGAGGGGTCGTTATCAGGTATCTATTCCGGTGCATTGTCTAAATCTGACGCTAGGGCGCGCTCGGGGCGGGTCCTTCGCCTTGCCACTTGCTGATCCTGATGTTACAGATGGAATTGCAGGTATCCTGCGCGCAACGAACGGGCGATTTCGGGATTGAAAAAGCGCCGTCGTTCAAATTTCCGAGCGAGCCTCCCTCCCTGCACGTTGCGCGGTAGACTTCGCCGTCGGGGCGAACCGCCAGAGACTCGATGCCCGCGTTGCAGCTCCAGGAGCGCCAACGATTTTGCCCCAAAAGGATCAATTGCGTGGGCCGGGCCAGTTGTGAAGTCCCATCATCGTAGATGCACCGCATATCGCCTCTGAACGCATTTCCTTGCGCGTGCGCAGGCTGGTGTATGTGCAGCGTCTTCATCTGTTCATCGCTGTATGGATACAGCTCGCCGAAGTTCACCCTCAGAGGCTTCAAGGTGATACTTATTCCGTCGCATTGCGACAACAGGGCAGATGCACGTTCGGCGCACTCATCAAATCGGTCCGGCAGCATCGTCACATTAACGTGAGTCCTTACTCCATGCTCCAGCAGCCGATTCGCCACCGAAACGAAATGGTACATTTTGGCAAACTCGATATGAAACGTCAGATTGACAAGGTCCAGGTACTCAATTGCCTGATCCCACCAGGCGATCTCCCGGCTCCCATTTGAATTTATTCCGACGTTGCCGCCCAACTCCCTGATCCTGCGCAGCAGGCCGATAAGGTGCTTGTACAGAGTGGGCTCGCCGCCAGTGATCCTGAAAAATGTCCTTCTGCCAAGGCTTTGGTACTGACTGAGCACTTGTTCGCAGAAGCGCAGCGCCAGACTGGCGTCGGGCCATTTGAGCGCGCCGTCGTGCAGGGCCTCGGGGCAGTAGCTGCAGGCGTAGTTACACAACGTTCCCAGGTTCCAGTCGATAAAAGTCAGAGCGGAAAACTCCGGCTTGTTGTGAACGATTGAGATCGGCACTTTCATCGTCAATGCCTCACAGATCAGCCCGGTTCCATCTCGATACGACCCGGAATCTCGATTTTGCCCGGGATTTCCGTTTTGACACTCCGATTCCAACTCGTCTTGTAAACCAAACGGCCTCGCTCGGCAATGTTTTAGGTTGGGTGTGGTCCACGGTCTTTCCACCGGCGCCGAGCGGGGCCGGTTTCGCCTCCGGCGTATAAGCAACGCCCGCAAAGCCGTTTTTCCCTGCGCCCCCGCGTCGTCAAGCGAAATTTGGTACGCTCTGCACTCGCCTTATCCCGCCGCGGACGGCAGCGCAGCAAGTAGCCCCGAAAAGCTCTTCACGGGCAGGTACTTATTCCGAGGCATGCGATCCTTCGGTACCGGCCCAGTTTGCAAAGCCGGAGCCTACAGCAATACCGAAGAGCCATATGAAGAGAATATCTAAGAGCCATACGACAAGCGCTACGACTCCCCAGAACTGATACCCTAAAATCAGGAGAGAGAGGGGCACCACCCAACCAAAGACAGCCCCAGCGAAAGCGCCTATCACCGACAGATAAAGCAGTATGGGGAGCGGCACCAGCCGACCAAAGACAGCTCCAGCAACGAAAGCGGTTGCCATCAACAGAAAAAAAGTGATCATGTGATGGCCCTCTGAAGTTGCTTTCGCTCGTTGTAGATGAACGGGCCGCAGCTCCTTTTGGATCGCACAAGAAGCAGAGTCCTATTTACCAAAGAGGCTTTGGCCGAGTCTCGCCTGCGAATCAGCGAAAGTGGGGTTCTCTGGTGCCGTCACACGAGATGGAGTTTTGCGCAGGCACAGGGGAGGGCTGGAGAGACGGGAATGACGTTTTCGTTTCGCGACGCAAAGTCGTCCGGTGAAGGACAACTCAACCGCGACCAAGGGCCCTCGCAAATATTTTCTGAACGTCCGATAGTTGATCAACCGGCTCTTATATTGTGGCGGATTGAAGTATGCGGTTATCGCCCACAGCATCGAGAGCCAGCCTCAAGCCTCCCGGTTTTCTTCACTGCCCGCGTTGGAGCATCGTCCTATCTTATGTCCGAATCAATGCTGTTCAACTCCGGAAACGGGACTTACCCTGTCCGCCACTCGACGGCCGGATTGAGAGGGGACGCGTTTTCGGCGGTGACCGCCCAGGCGCCAAAAGGTCGCTTAGCCGGAGCCCTTGGCGCGTTCCTCGAGGCCGCGGCGCAGGCCGCCCAGCCAGACTCGCGGAACATTTCGAAATCGTAGGCGCCCCAGGTGCCTTTGATCGCGAGATCGATTCCGCGCAAATGGTCCGACGCCTTCTCGATCCGCGCGATCGCGGCCTCGCCCTTCTCTATCCGCTGTGCGCCGCTCGATCCGCGAGCGTCAACGTAGTCGGCGATCCCGCTCAACACCTCGAAACCGTATTCCCACAGATCGCGCTCGGCGCGAACCAGTGGCGCACCGGTTTCCCGCGCGATCCGATCGACGGCGTCGATCGCGCCGCGAACCAGTTGGGCCGCTTCGGCCAGCTCGGCGCGCTTGCCCTTGTCGATTGCCATCGGCGGCCGCATCACGTCTCCATAGGTGAGCACCTTGGCGGAAGCGCGCTCGATAAGCCGGTAGGCCGCGGCCATCTCAGACGCACACGCGGGATGGCGTTGCGCGGCGGTATCGGCCAGGGCGACGCCGGGATCGAAGTCAGGTGAGCGCGTGCCGCGCACGAAGGCGCTGAGGTTGACCGGATAGGCAAAGATACTGAACGCGCCGAAGGTCAGACAGGAGACGCTGCTCAACCCCAGCGCGCGATAGGCGCGCAAGTCGCGCGCGATGATCGCCGGAGTGGCAAAGCCGAGACCGCCGAACAGGATCGCGTCCTGGTAATATTCGAAGATATGGCCGCGGCCATCGAACAACTCGAGGTAGCGCTTGAGCGACTCGAAGTAGCGCGGATTGGTCTCGCACGCCGGGTCGTCGATCGCATGGCTGTAACATCGCTCGCGCGGCGCCCATTCGAACCATACGTTGGGCTCGGGCCGGAGCGCCGGGTCGGGCTCGATCGTATCGTGATAGGCGAGATACGCGACCGGCGGTCCGCCGCCTGCCAGCGCACGGGCGATTTCGTTTACGACCTTCATGTACTGGAGCTGCAGCGCGAGCCCCTTGCAGTGGCCGCATCGGCACCACGCTCCCTCGAACACGTCGGCGCCCCAGATGTGGAGCAACTCGTTTTCCGGATAGTCGCGAACGTACTCGACAGCGTTGTCGCGGACCAGCGCGAGCGCACGCGCGTTGGACACGCAAAGGTTGCCCCGCGCTGCGCGGACGCCGTTAGAATCGGCCGGAAAGAAATCGGGATCCGCGTCGAAGCGCTCGCGCGGGAGCAGAAGCTGGATCACGTGGCCGCCGTACTCGGAGGCGATTCCGCGCTCGCGATAGAGCGGCATCGAGCTCGTCGATTCGCAGCCGCGCGTCGTGCGCATGGCGGATGTAAGAAAATGCGTTGATGCCCCGCGTCGCCATCCAGGGAATGAACTGGCGATCGTGCGCCAGATGCTGCTCGAGACGATCGGCGAACGAATAGTTCCAGGTCATGAGGTCGGAAACGAAGGCGCGCCGCGCGAACGCGGGCTCGACCTTGTGCGGCTCGACCTCGCGGAGCATCGCGGGATCGATTCGCGCCAGCTCGGGCTCACGATCGGCGGGGTAGCGCGCGCCGAGCCGCTCCAGGAAATCGTAGACCGCGTGCAGCACTGCGCGCTCGGTGCCGCCGTCGAGCGTGATCGTGTCGGCGGTGCGCGCGATCGCGAAGCTGTCGCCGGTCAGGCTCGGCGCCGGTATCCGCGCCGCCCGGCCCGATTCGAGTTGGATGCGTTTCGCGGGGATCTCGCGGCTGCTTTGCGGAACGATCTTCTCACCGGCCATCGCATGGAGCGCCTGGCCGAGCTCGTGCGCCGCGAAGTTCAGGACTTTACCGGCCCGCGCAGAATGAAGGATGCGAATCGGCGCAGCGCCCTGTCGTGTTGCCATCTAATGGTGCCCCATGTCCGTCGCGTCGTTTTGCCGCGAGTGCCGGAATGATAACATCCCGACTTTGGCAGGGCTAACCGCATCGCGGGCCCGCCGTCAGCAACCATGCCGAGCCCCAAGGAAATCCTGACCGAACTCAAGAAGGTCAAGTATCCCGGCTTCACCCGCGATATCGTTTCGTTCGGCTATGATCAAAGATATCGAGGTCGGACATTCCGGCGTGACCGTAATGCTTTTCGCGCCCGTCGGCCAAGCCCGAAATCGTGCGGCCGGATCGTCGAGGAGATCCGAAAGACCGTGGCGACGATGCCCGGCGTGGCGGACGTCAAGGTCGAAGTCGAGCAGCCCGCGCCGGCGCAGCCCCGGACCGGCAGCTGCCGGCGAAAAGCGCGGTTCCCGGCGTAAGCAGCATCGTCGCGGTCGCGAGCGGCAAAGGCGGCGTCGGCAAGTCGACGGTTGCGGTCAATCTCGCGCTCGCGATGGCGGCGCTAGGGCGGCGTGTCGGCCTGATGGACGCGGACGTTTACGGACCGAGCGTCGCGATGATGGTTGGCAGGACCGACGATATAGGTGCGACAGTCACCGCCGAGCGCCGGATCGTTCCGCTCGAGCGCTTCGGGATCCGCTACGTCTCGATGGCGTTGTTCATCGGCGAGCAGACCCCGGTGATCTGGCGCGGCCCGATGGTGACCAAGCTCGAAGTCGAGTTCCTGTTCAACGTCGAATGGGGCGAGCTCGATTGCCTCGTGCTCGATTTGCCGCCCGGCACCGGCGACGCGCAGCTGACGATCACGCAGCGCGTCGCGCTCGACGGCGGCGTGATCGTCACCACGCCGCAGGAAATCGCGCTGCTCGACGTGCGCCGCGGCGTCGCGATGTTCAACGAGGTCGGCGTGCCGGTGCTCGGCGTGATCGAGAACATGAGCTATTACCTCTGCCGCAAGTGCGGCCATCGCCACGAGATCTTCGCCCATGGCGGCGGCGCGCATCTGGCCGCAGGACGCTGGAGGTGCCGTTCCTGGGCGAGCTGCCGATCGTGCGCGAACTGCGCGAGGGCGGCGATACGCGCCATGCCGCTGGTCGCGTCAATCCGGACGCATCCGGTGAGCGTGCGCGTTCAAGGCGATCGCGGCCAGGTGCTCGAACAGATCGAAGTCGATGAAGCTGGTCGAGACGCGCACGCTTCGGCTGAGTTTGCTCGCGATGGCGTTTGCGGTCTTCGACATCGAGACCCGGGTCGACAAGCGCCTGTCTCAACCAGGTCTTCTTCGACGGCGAGAGCCTCAGCGACGACGAAGCCTACGAGCGATTTCGCGAGCAGTTAACGCGGGGCAGCGGGCAGCGATTTTTCCCGACCTCGCTCCATGTGCCGATTTCGATCGCGGTCGGCAACGTCGGCCGACGACTACGTCTTGCGCTCGGTCGAGAGTCTCGCCGCGGGAGACTATTCGGAGCACAATCTGGTGCGCGATTTCTGGGCGCGCGACCGAGCGTTTCGCCGGATGCCTGGTGAGCTTCAATGGCCGCCGCTTCGATCTGCCGGTGCTGGAGCTCGCGGCGCTGCGCTACGGGATCGCGGCGCCAGCGTACTTCGCCGAGTCCGAGCTCGGCGCGCTATCGGTATTCCGACATCGCGCCATCTCGACCTGATGGACTTCATCACGCAACTACGGCGCGTTTCAGGTTCGCGGCGGAATGGACCTGCTGCTCAAGATGATCGGGATGCCGGGCAAGATCGGGATGGACGGCTCGCAGGTGCAGGAGTTATTCGAGGCGGGACGGCTCGACGAGATCCATCGCTACTGCCGCATCCGACGTGATCCAGACCTACTTCCTGTTTCTGCGGGTCGAGCTGATGCGCGGGCGGATCGATCAGGCGCGGCTACCGCGCGGCGCACGACGCCTCGGCGCATTTTTTCGCCGAGCTCGAATCGCACGAGCCGCAACCTAGCGAGGCGCGTTGAATCGATGCCGCACGCGCATCCGACGATTTCTCTGATCGTGGTCGCGCGCGACGAGGAGGCTTTGATCGCGCAGTGCCTGAGCAGCGCGTGGTTCTGCGATGAGCTGATCGTGGTCGATTCCTTCTCGACCGATCGCACGGTCGAGATCGCGCGCGGGCTCGGCGCGCGGGTCTTTCAGCGCGAATGGGCCAACTACGTCGCGCAGAAGCAGTTCGCGCTCGACATGGCGACTTCGGAATGGGTGCTGCTGCTGGACGCCGACGAGCAGGCGACTCACGATCTGGGGGTCGAAATCCGGGTCGTGCTTCAATCGCCGGCGCCAGCCGACGGCTACCGGATCCGCCGCGTGCTCTACCATCTCCGCCACTACTTTACGCGTCCGATTTACCACGACAGCCCGGTGCGCCTGTTCCGGCGCGCTCGCGGCCATATCGGCGGGCGCGATCCGCACGACAAGGTCGTCGTCGACGGAACGATCGGACCCCGGCTCGACGCGCCAATCCTGCATTTCAGCTATCGTGATGTCGCAGACCACGTCGCGACGATCAATCGCTTCAGTTCGGTCGCCGCAGCCGAGCAGGAGCCGACCGCCTTCACGCCGCTCAAGATGATCGCGAACCCGGTGTGGCGATTTTTCAATTTTTATTTCCTGCGCGGCGGATTCCGCGACGGCGGGCGCGGATTGTATGCCGCGATGACCGCCGCGTTCTACGTTTTTCTGAAGTACGCCAAGCTCTACGAGCGGCGGCTGAAGTCGACCCGTCCGAGATGATGGCCGTCTGGCGGCGCGTCGGTCCGTCGCGGTACCAGTGACCGGCGGGACGCCGGTCCTACTTCAGGAGAGCGAGTCAATCTGAAGTAGGGCCAGCGTCTCGCGCCGACTTGTGTCGTCGCCGCGGTCACTTCCTTTATCGCCGATTCCTGATAACGTAAGCACGTCCCGATGAAACGCCTGCTCAGCTATATTCGCCGGCACTGGCTCGGCTATACGTTCGGAATTTTCTGCACGCTGACGACTGCGAGCCTCTCGATGGTCGGGCCGTACCTGCTGCGCGACGCCATCAACGCGATCGAGAGCGGGCACTTCGGGCTGGTCGCAGGATACGCGGAGCTGATGTGCGGCGCGGCGCTGCTGATGGGCTGCTGCGCGATGGTTCTCGCGCTTTGTAATCTTCAACTGCGGCCGCGATATCGAGTACGAGCTGCGCAACGACCTGTTCGCTCATCTGACCTAGCTCGGCCCTGGCTTCTACCAGCGGCTCAAGACCGGCGACCTGATGTCGCGGATGATCAACGATCTCACCGCGGTTGCGCATGATGGTCGGGATGGGCGTGCTGACGTTCACCAACACTCCGGTCTACTTTGTCTACGCGCTGGCGATCATGGCGTCGCTCAACGTCCGGGTGATGATGGCGGCAGTCGCTGCCATACTTCCTGCTCTTCTTCGGTATCCGGCGCCTGACGCGCTCGCTGATGGAGCGCAGCCTCAGGGTCCAGGAGGGCCTCGGCACGATCGGCGCCAAGGTGCAGGAAAGCCTGGCCGGAATCCACGTGGTCAAGGCCCATACGCTCGAAGATCACGAGGCGCAGCGCTTCCGCGCGCTGAACGACCGCTACAACGAGCAGGGTCTCGCGCTGGCGCGCACTGCGCGGAGCGATGATGCCGATGATTCGCGTCGGCGGCGACCTGCTCGACCATGATCGTGCTGATCTACGGCGGCTCCCTGGTGATGCGCCACGTGATCACGATCGGCGATCTGGTGGCGTTCATGCGGCTACCTCGCGCAGCTGGCATGGCCGACCACCTCGCTCGGCTGGATGATTGCGATCTACCAGCGCGGCAAAGCCGCGATGAAGCGCCTGGGCGAGATTTTCGACGACGGTGCCGACGGCGACGGTCGAAGCCAACGGCGCCTCGCTTTCGATTGCGGGCGCTATCGAATGGGATCGACGTCTCGTTCAGCTACTTCGCGCGCGACGGGTTTCCCAATGACGGGCTTGCCACCAACGGTGACGGACATTCGCTGAGCAGAAATATCCCGTACGCGCTCAAGAACATCAATGTCAAAGTGCCGGCCGGCGAGAAGCTCGCGATCGTCGGACGCACCGGCAGCGGAAAGTCCACCATGGTCAAGCTGCTCGCGCGGCTGATCGAGCCGACCGCCGGGCGCGTCCTGCTCGACGGGCGCGACACGCGCGAGCTGACCTGTTCGCGCGCTCCGGCGCGCGATCGGGCTGGTGCCGCAGGAGCCCACGCTGTTTTCCGACACGCTGGCGCGCAATATCGCTTTCGGCCGCCCGGCGCGTCGATCGCCGAAATCGAGTCCTGCGCACGAACCGCGGGGCTTGAGGGCGATATCGCGGTGCTGCCGCGCGGGCTCGAGACCATCGTCGGCGAGCGCGGAATGTCGCTTTCGGGCGGGCAGAAGCAGCGCGTCACGATCGCGCGGCTGCTCAACTATCACTCCCGCCGTGGTGGTGCTCGACGACGCGCTCTCGAGCGTCGATACCGAGACCGAGAGCGCGGTGCTCAAGAGCCTCACCGAGAGCGTGGGCGGCCGCACCACGATAGTCGTCGCCCATCGCGCCTCGACCGTGCGCGACGCCGACCAGATCATCGTGCTCGAGGAAGGCGAGATCGCCGAGCGCGGCACCCACGAGGAACTTGATGGCGCGTCACGGGATTTACGCCGAGCTGTTCCATCGCCAGTTGCTTGAGGAGGAGCTCGACCGCTACTGACCGCGATGAAGATCGCCGACGAAGAAAAGCTGGGCACGGTCTACGACCTCAGTTTGCTGAGGTGGATGTGGACCTTCGTGCGCCCCTATCGGAGGCTGTTCTGGATTTCGGTCATTGCTGATGCCGCTCAACTCGGCGTTCGTGCTCGCGCAGCCGTAGGTGTCAAGCTCACCATCAACATCTTTCTCGCTGCGCATCGGACCGCGCCGCCGCGCTGGCTGCAGCCGATGCTCGCGCGCGTCGCGCGGCCACGGGCTGTTCGTGATGGGCGGCGCTCTACCTGGTGCTGCTGCTGGGCGAGTTCGCGACCTTCTACGGCCAGTTCTATCTGATCATGATGGTCGCGCAGTACAGCCTGTCCGACTTGCGGCTGGCGCTCTTCCAGTCATGTCGAGCGGCTGCCGATGGCGTTCTTCGATCGCACGCCGGTCGGCAGGCTGGTGAGCCGGATGACCGCCGACATCGACGCGATCAACGAGATGTTCAACGCCGGCTCGCTCACGATCTTCATCGACCTGCTCACGCTCTGCGGGATTATCGCGATCATGTTCACGATGAGCCCGCGGCTCGCACTGTGGGCGCTGTGCGCGATTCCGCCGCTGGTGATCGTGGTCAACTTTTTCCGGGTGCGGGCGCGCGCCGTGTATCGCGAAATCCGCGAGCGGCTGGCCGCGCTCAACGCCTACCTGTCGGAAGCGATCGGCGGGATGGCGGTGATCCAGTTGTTCACCCGCGAGACCGAGACCCGCCGCGAGTTCGACGCGCTCAACATCAAGAGCCGCGACGCGCAGATGATGGGTAACATCTACGAGGCCGGGATTTTCTCCTCGGTCGAGGCGCTCAGCTCGGTGACGATCGCGGTAATCGTATGGGCCGGCGGCGGCCAGATGATGCACCGGCTGATCGGGCTCGGCACGCTGGTCGCCTTTATCGAGTACGCCAAGATGTTCTTCATGCCGCTGCGCGACATCTCGGGCAAGTACACCGTGATGCAATCCGCGCTGGCGTCCGCCGAGCGGCTCCAGGTCCTGATGGCCGAGTCGCTGGCCGTCGCGAGTCCGGCGCAGCCCAAGCGTGTCGCCCAACGGCGCGGCGAGATCGTCTTCGACCACGTCAACTTCGCGTATCGGCCGGGCGAACCCGTGCTGAAGGACTTGAGCTTCAGCCTCAAGCCGGGCCAGAAGGTCGCGATCGTCGGGCCGACCGGATCGGGCAAGACCACTATCATCAAGCTCCTGAACCGGTTTTACGATGTGACCGGCGGGCGAATCCTGGTCGATGGCGTCGACGTGCGCGAATGGGACCTTACCGAGCTCAGGCGCGAGATCGGCGTGGTCCAGCAGGATGTCTTTCTGTTCTCCGGCGGGATCATCGAGAATATCCGGCTGGGACGCACCGAACTTGGCGAGAGCGAAGTCCGCCAGGCGCTGACGCGGGCCCAGGCGTTACGCTTCGTCGAGCGCCTGCCCGCGGGTCTCAGCGAGCCGGTGAGCGAGCGCGGCGCCAATCTCTCGTCCGGACAGCGCCAGTTGCTTTCGTTCGCGCGCGCCTTCGCCTACGACCCGAAGATCCTCGTGATGGACGAGGCGACCTCGAGCGTCGACAGCGAAACCGAACGCCTGATTCAGCTTGCGCTCAAAGAGCTGCTCGCCGACCGCACGGCGCTGATCATCGCGCATCGCCTGTCCACTATCGAACGCTCCGACCGCATCCTCGTACTCAGCAACGGCGTCCTGCGCGAGAGCGGAACTCATCAGGAGTCTGCTCGACCGGCGCGGCCTCTATTTCAGGCTTTTCGAGCTTCAGTACACCAGGGCGGCGGAGCCGGAAATCCGGGCCGCCGACTGATTCGCGGTACCGGCACCCTTCGGTCGGACTCAGGGCAGGCTCCGGGCGGCGCTACGAAGAGGCAGACCGGCTCGCGCCAGACTGATTCGCGACAGATTGGTTCGAAAGTGGAACGGTCGTCGTTAGTAGTCAGTTGCGCGCGGCGAGCTTCATTCGCGGTGGCGATCGCGATCCTCTGCGCCTGGCCTTGCCGGATGCGAGCTCGGCTATTTGGCGCGCGCCGCCTACGAGCAAGGACGTTTGCTCTGGAATCGCCGCCCGATCGCGCAGGAGTTGGCGCGCCCCGGCCTCGATCCCGTTGTGCGTGACAAGTTCGAAATGGTGATCGAGCTGCGCCGGTTCGCCGCAGATCGGCTCGGCCTCAACGTGGGCAACGCCTATCGCACCGTCACCGAGGTCGATAAAGGCGCGATCGTATGGGTAGTGATGGCGGCGCCGAAAGATTCGCTCACGCCGTACACGTGGTGGTTTCCGATCGTCGGCGCGGTTCCGTATCGCGGCTACTTCGACGTGGCGGATGCGAACGCGGAGGCCGCCG
The DNA here is from genome assembly GCA_963793115.1 of uncultured delta proteobacterium. Taxonomy (GTDB): domain Bacteria; phylum Desulfobacterota; class Binatia; order Binatales; family Binataceae; genus CAVVMA01. The sequence goes on along the minus strand of CAWBYV010000022.1, from coordinate 5,937 downwards.
AGTTCGAGCAGGATGGCTTCGACACCCTGGTGCGCCCGGCGGTCGCATTCTCGTCGCTCGGCTTCTTCAGCGATCCGGTGCTGTCCAACCTGCTGAAGCTCGATCGGGTGCAGCTTGCGGGCGTGATCTTCCACGAGCTCTTTCATCGCACGTTCTATCTGGCAGGCGACGCGATGTTCAACGAATCCCAAGCCGCGCGGATGCGTTGCGGGTCCTTTGAGGGGAATCGAATTGACCGCTTGAGCGCGACGGCAATAGTGTGTTACAAGACCGTGCTACAAGTCGCCAAACCGGCTCCATCAAGCTGAGTAAAGTCAATCACTTAGGGGATTGGCAGCGCAATCCTCTCTTGGGCACCATATCGACGTTCGGGAACGTCCGTAAATGTCAGAAATGACCTGAAAATCAAAGAGTTAAGGCCGGATTGCCGTCCAAGGGCGTCCGGGGGCGTGCGTTGGTATCCGCGAAAATTGTTGGTATATTTGTTGGTATGGGTCGCGACCAACGAAGCGATACCAACATGCCTCTAACCGATATGGAAATCCGAACGGCCAAGCCCGGCGCCCGGCTCGCCAAACTTTCCGACGGCGGCGGGCTGCAATTGTGGATCATGCCGGACGGCGCGAAGCGTTGGCGTCTCGCCTATCGTCTCGCTGGCGTTCAAAAGGTGCTCGCCGTTGGCGTCTATCCGGCGACAGGGCTTCGCGAGGCGCGCGAGGCGCGGGATGACGCCAAAGAGCTCCTGGCAGTTGGCCAAGACCCCGCTGGCCAAGAAACTCGCCAAGCTCTCGAAGGCCGCCGCTTCCGCGAACACCTTCGACGCCATCGCCGCCGAGCTTTTGGAAAAGAAGCGGCGGGAGCAAAAGGCCGATCGCACCATCGTGAAATTCGAATGGCTCATGAGCCTCGCGCGGCCCGCCATCGGCGCGCGGCCGATCGCCGAAATAACCTCGCCGGAAATTTTTGCGGTTCTTCGGCCGATCGAGGCGCGCGGGCGGCTTGAAACGGCCAAGAAGCTTCGCGGCGCGATCGGCGAGGTTTTTCGATTTGCCATCGCCACGGGCCGTGCCGAAAGCGATCCCACGGGCGCGCTTAAGGGCGCGCTCGCCTCGCCGACCGTCCAGCATCGCGCCGCGATTATCGAGCCCAAAGCCTTCGGCGGGCTGCTGCGCGCCATCGCAGGCTATGAGGGCGCGCCGGAAACGCGGGCCGCGCTCGAATTGCTCGCCCTGACTTTCGTGCGTCCTGGCGAGCTTCGCGCGGCGGAATGGGCGGAATTCGATCTCGAGGCGGGCGTTTGGGCGATTCCGGCGGAAAAAATGAAAATGAGGCGCCCGCATCGCGTCCCGCTGGCGCCGCGCGCCGTGGCGATCTTGCGCGAGCTTCAAGGGATAACCGGCGGAGGGAAATTCCTTTTCCCGTCTGTCCGCTCGGCGGCGCGCTGCATGTCGGAAAACACGATCAACGCGGCCTTGCGCCGGCTCGGCTTCCACAAGACGAAATGACCGGCCACGGCTTTCGCTCGGCGGCGTCTTCGATGCTGAACGAATTCGGCCTGTGGAACGCCGACGCCATCGAGCGGCAACTGGCGCATGTCGACAATGATAGCGTCGCGCCGCGCCTATGCCCGCGCCGATTTTTGGGAAGAGCGCGTCCGCATGATGGCTTGGTGGGCGGATCGTTGCGAGGAAATGCGGCGCGGCGGGGTTGTTGTTCCTTTGCGAGCGTGAGGCGTGCGCGTTTTGCAACTTAGGCCAGTGTGAGCGACTGACATCCCTCGCAACTGTTCGTCCTAACCAACTTGTCATAACTCAATAGACAAGTCACAGTTTGCGCTCATTAGAAATGTCACAGGCGGGTTTCGCAGTCGTGGGGTTCGAGCAGCGCGGCGCAGCTTGTCGGATTGCGCAGCCGCGCTGCTCGAACTGATCCACAACCGAGCCGAGACCTTCAGCCTACCTTGAATATTCCCTTGGCTTGGCCTCCACGGCGCGGCGCCTTTTTACTGCGGCTCTCGCCGAGCTCTTTCTGCCGCTCCGCGACATAGGCCAGAACCGGCCCCAAGCGCTTGTTCTCGACAATGGCGGCCGATCGACCTGTCGCACCTTGTCGAAGATGCGATAGGGCAGTTCGCGGCCCTTATGTTTGATGACCAAGCGCCCGTCAGGATAGTCGAAGACCATCACGCGCTGACGGGCGAGGGGCATAGGCGCTAGGATAAGAACTGGACAGAGGGAATTGCGATGTGATTCCTACGAGAGATGCTTGATTCGACATCTCTTGTTCCCGACGACTGGTCTGGACTGATCTCTCGTGTCGCGGGTGATTTGGACCTCGACGCATTGGCCAAGGAGACGCGGGCGCTTGTGCGCCGTCGCGGCGTTCCGGATGCGCAAGCGCTTCTGCGCTTGGCGTTGGCGCGCGGTCCCGGCGGCATGTCGTTGCGGCAGACCGCCGCCTGGGCGCATTTGAGCGGCGTGGCCGATCTGACCGACGCCTCGCTCAACGACCGTCTGCATCAGTCCTGCGACTTCCTCGCGGCGATTGTCGCGAAGCTGCTGGCGGCCCGGACGCCTTCGCCTTGTCCGCGCTGGCCGGGACGGCGCTTGCGGATCGCGGATGGAAGTTGCGTCAGCAAGCCGGGCAGTCGCGGCACGGATTGGCGCGTGCATGGCGTCTATGATCTTGGAGCCGGCGGTTTCAGCCATCTGGAATTGACCGACAAACACGGCGGCGAAGCGCTCGACCGCGGCGCCGGCGTCGAAGGCGAAATCCGCATCGCCGATCGCGGCTATTCGGCGGCGAAAGCCTTGCGCCGCTTCGTCGCGAGCGTGAAGCAGGCGAAGGGCGCCGATTATGTTGTCCGGTTGCGCTGGCGCTCCTTCCGCTTGCGCGAACCGTGTGGCGCGAAGTTCGATCTGATCGCGCATTTGCAAAACATGCCGAAGGAGCAAAACATCGACGACCTGCGCGTGTTGATCGAACGCGCGGGCGACCCCAATTCGAATCCTTTATCCACGCGCATCGTCATCGCGCGCAAGCCAGAGGAAGCGGCGCGCGCCGAACGCGAACGGCAAATGCGCGAAGCGCGCAAGAAGGGCAAGCAGCTCGATCCGCGCAGTCTGATCGCCGCGGAATATGTCATGTTGGCGACTGGGACTGTCAGGAATTTCTGTGTGCGGGGCCGGTTGACCATCATGCTGTGACGACCTCTCGTCGACATGATGCGAATCGAGTTTCGCCTCGCACGACTCGCGCGGCGGCATCTTCCATTGTTCTGCGACTTGGCGCAAGAGCCGATTCCGATGAAGGCGCCCGTCTTTAACGGGATAATTCCGCCCGGGGATTCCGGGATAATGGCGCCCCCCTGTAACGGAATAATCCCGCCCGGGCGCCGCGTGCCGTCAGCTGATGAGATTTGTCTCACCCGTTCTGGTTTTTGGTCAAGTGGATTTGGAGCTTTGCCCCCGCGCTCGTCGCAGGCTCTCGCCCGACAACTCGATGCGGTGGGCGTTGTGAACGAGGCGATCGAGGACGGCGTCGGCGTAGGTGGGATCGCCGATGACCTCATGCCAGGCGGCGACGGGAAGCTGAGAGGTGACGATCGTCGATCGGCGCCCATAGCGCTCTTCGAGAATTTCGAGCAGGTCGTGACGGGCGCCGGCGTCGAGCGGTTCGAGCCCGAAGTCGTCGAGAATGAGCAGATCGGCGCGACCAAGGGATTTGACGAGGCGAGGATGGCGGCCGTCGCCACGCGCGAGCGCGAGGTCTTCGCAGAGCTTGGGCCAGCGATGATAGACGACGGAGCGATTGTCGCGGCAGGCCTTCTGGCCGATGGCGCAAGCCAGCCAGCTTTTGCCGACGCCGGACGGGCCGACGAGGGCGAGATTGTCGTGGGCGTCGATCCATTGACCCTCGGCGAGCTTCTGGAACAGGGCGCGGTCGAGCCCGCGCGCAGCGAGGTAATCTACGTCCTCGACGCTCGCGGCCTGGCGGAGTTTTGCGGCGCGCAGCCGCGCCGTCAGCCGTTTGTCGCGCCGAAGAGAAGCCTCCCGATCGAGCAGCAGGGCGAGCCAGTCATGGCGATCGAGTCCCTTCGCTTCGTCGTTCTGGCTAAGTTCGGCGAAGGCCTTGGCCATTCCGTAAAGGCCGAGGGCGTGGAGCTGGTCGAGCGTCGGATGTTTGAGCAAGGTCGTTTCTCCTAATGGTAATAGCGCGGGCCGCGGATGTTTTTGTGTTGGATCGGGGCCGTGTCCGCGGCGCGTTTTGGCGCCGGCTTCCGATCGAGCTTGTTGTCGAGGATGGATTTGACCGAGCCGTAGGTCTTGGCGCCGATCTCGATGGCGCGCTCCGCCGCGGCCTCGACGCGCTCGGCGCCATAGGGCCCGGCGAGGCGGACGACGCCGAGACAGGCGCGGTAACCCTGCTCGGGATGAGGCCTCGCCTCCAAAATCTGCTCGCAGAGCGCCGCCGTCGCCGGGCCGATTTTGCGGGCGTCCTCCCGGATGCGTTCGATCGTCCAGCCCGCATAGCGCCGATGGCTCGACGGCATGTGGTCAGGCGTAGTCGTGTGCTTGTGATTGCCGCTCATCCGCAAATGGACAGCGATGCGCTCGCCCTTGCAGAAAATCTCGACGCCGCGAACGGTCAGCCGCGCTTCGACCTCCGCGCGGGCGAAGCGATAGGGGACGCTGTAGTAGTGCGCGTCGATCTCGACGTGATAATCGATGCCGACGCGGCGCAGGCGCCATTCGCAATATTCGTAAGGCTCGACCGGCAACGCCTTCAGCGCCGAGCGATCGACCTCCTCGAGAAGCTTGCGGCGGGTGACGCCGAGCCGGCGGACGGGCCGTTCCTCGTTGAGATTTTTCAGCATCTCGCCGATCGCGGCGTTGACCTCCGCCAGGCTGTAGAAAGTCCGGCGGCGCAGCCTGCCGAGAAGCCAGCGTTCGACGATCAGCACCGCCGCTTCAACCTTCGCCTTGTCGCGCGGCTTTCTGGGCCGCGTCGGCAGAAGCGCGGTTCCGTAATGCGCCGCCATATCGGCATACGTTCGGTTGACCTGAGGATCGTAAAAGCAGGCTTTGACGATGGCCGTCTTGGCGTTGTCCGGCACGATGAGCTGCGGAACGCCGCCGATCGCCTCGAGCGCGCTCACATGGGCGTCGATCCAGTCCGGAAGCGTCTGTGTCCAACTCGCCTTCGCAAAGGTGAAGCTCGACGCCCCCAGAACGGCGACGAAAATCTGCGCCATTCGCACTTCGCCGGTGAGCCGGTCGATAACGACCGGAACGCCGTCGCCGGCGTAATCGACGAACAGCCGCTCGCCGGCGGCGTGCGTCTGCCGCATCGTCACTGGCAGCGCCTTTTCGAAGGCGCGATACAGCTCGCAAAAGCGCGAGTAGCTGTAGCCGCCCGGATTGGCGGCGATGTATTCATCCCACAAAATCACCAGGGTGACGTGTTTGCGCTTCAACTCGCGATGCGTGCCTGCCCAATCCGGCTCCTCGACGCGTCGATGGCCCCGTTTGCTGCGCCGGTTGGCGTAAAGCGCCGCCTCCAGCGCATCGTCGTTCATGCCGTCCGGCAGCGGCCAGGAGAGCCCGGCGCTCTCCGCCCGCTTCAAAGCCTCCCGCACCGTTGAACGCGCCATGCAAAGGCGCCGGGATATCTCGTGCGCCGAAATCGACGTGGACTTCAGCCGAATAATCTCGCGCGCCTGGCGCATCGTAATCCGCTCCGCTGGCATTGATTGCTCCCTTGGATTGCCAAAGGAGCGACCTGATCAGGCCAACGGCGGCGATCGCCACTGCACGAAATCACCCAGGCGGAATCATTCCGTTGCAGGGGGGCGGGATTATCTCGGAACTGGGGGGCGCCATCATTCCGTTATCGGGGGGCGCCTTCATCTCGTTTTAGGGGGCGCCATCAGTCGGA
>CAWBYV010000021.1:0-17220 GCA_963793115.1 uncultured delta proteobacterium | reverse complement strand
TGTGCTCGAAAACGACGGCGTGCTCGAAAACGCGTCAAAGGTCGGCGCCTACCTGATCGACAAGCTGCGCGAGATCGCGCGCGGCTGCGACCGGGTGATCGAGGTTCGCGGCCAGGGAATGATTATCGGCGTGGTGCTCAAGCAGGAGGCGCGCCCCGTCGCCGATGCCTGCCTCAAGGAACGGCTGCTGGTCAACGCCACCGCCGGCAACGTGCTGCGTCTGCTGCCGCCGCTCAACCTCACTGTCCGGCAAGCCGACGAGGGACTCGCGATTATCGCGCGGGCGCTGCGATGAAACGGGATTTCATCGAGTTGCAGTTCGCTTTCGCAGGCCGAGTTCGACGGTCTGCTCGCGCTCGCCACGCGGCTCAAGGATGAGTTGAAGCGCGGCACCGAGCATCATCTGCTGCGCGGACGCACGCTCGCGATGATCTTCCAGAAGCCCTCGTTGCGCACGCGAATCACGTTCGAGACCGGCATGGCGCAACTCGGCGGCCATCCGATTTATCTGGAGCAGGAGGATATCGGGATCGGCGAGCGCGAATCGATCAAGGACGTTGCATGCACCTTGTCGCGCTGCGTCGATCTCATCATGATCCGGACCTTCGCCCATTCGACCTGCGTCGATCTGGCGCGCGAGGCCTCGGTGCCGGTGATCAATGGTCTTACCGATTTGCTGCATCCGTGCCAGTTGCTGGCCGATCTGCTCACCCTGCGCGAACGCTTCGGCGATCTCAGCAAGCTTAAAATCGCCTTCGTCGGCGATGGCTTCAATCTCGCGCAGAGCTGGATCGAGGCCGCCGCGCTGGCGCATTTCGAGCTCCGAGTCGCCTGTCCGAAGGGCTACGAGCCCGAAGAATCTTTCCTCGACCGGATGCGCCGCGAGGAACTCGGACAGTTGGCCGACGATCCGCTGGCCGCAGTCAAGGATGCCGACGTGATGTACACTGATACCTGGACCTCGATGGGACGCGAGAAGGAAGCTGCCACGCGCCGGCGCGATTTCAAGCAGTTACCAGGTCAACCGCGCGCTGCTCAAGCACGCCCGCCGCGACGCGGTGGTGATGCATTGCCTGCCGGCCCATCGCGGCGAGGAGATCACCGACGACGTGATCGATGGTCCCCAGTCGGTCGTGCTGGAACAGGCCGAGAACCGGCTCCATGCGCAGAAGGCCGTGATGGTCTGGCTGCTGCGCCCGCCGGCTGATCCTTGCAGGCCCGCACAAGACCGTTGCGCCGAAACTTCGCGAGGAGCATCGTGCCAAAGTCTGATATCAAAAAAGATCGTGCTGGCGTACTCCGGCGGACTCGACACTTCCGTCATCCTGCGCTGGATCAATGACTACTACGACTGCGAGGTCGTCGCATTTTGCGCCGATGTCGGACAGGCCGAAGAAACTCGAGGGGTTGGAGCAGAAGGCGCTCGAAGACCGGCGCCAGCAAACTCTATCGTGGCCGATTTGCGCGAGGAGTTCGCGCGCGATTTCGTCTTCCCGATCCTGCGCGCCAACGCGATCTACGAAGGCTACTACCTGCTCGGCACTTCTATCGCACGCCCGGCGATCGCGAAGAAGCAAGCCGAGATCGCGCGCGCCGAAGGCGCCAACGCGGTCGCCCACGGCGCGACCGGCAAAGGCAACGACCAGGTGCGTTTCGAGTTGACCTTCGCCCGCCTGGCGCCGGAGCTCGAGATCATCGCGCCGTGGCGGCATCACGGCTGGACCTTCAAGGGCCGCGCCGAATGGTCGCGTATGCCAACGAGAAGAAAATTCCGATCCCGTGACCGCCGAGAAGCCCTACTCGATGGACCGCAACCTGGTCCATGTCAGCTACGAGGGCGGAATCCTCGAAGATCCGTGGCGCGAACCATACGACGACATGTTTCGGCTCACGGTCGCGCCCGAAGACGCGCCCGACCGTCCCGAGTACCTCGAAGTCGAATATCAGCGCGGCGATCCGATCGCGATCAACGGCGAGCGGCTCGCACCCGCGGCATTGATTTCGCGCGCCAACGAGATCGGCGGGCGCCATGGCGTCGGCCGCGTCGATCTGGTTGAGAACCGCTACGTCGGAATCAAGTCGCGCGGGGTCTACGAGAGCCCCGGCGTAACTATACTCGGCCACGCCCATCGGGCCGTCGAGCAACTCACGCTCGATCGCGAAGTGATGCATCTGCGCGACTCGCTGATCCCGCGCTACGCCGAGATGGTCTATTACGGCTACTGGTTCGCGCCGGAGCGGGAAACGCTCCAGGCCCTGGTTGACGACACCCAGAAGAACGTGACCGGCGTCGCGCGGCTCAAACTCTACAAGGGTGGCGTGTCGATCGCAGGGCGCCGATCGCCCTGTTCGCTGTACGACCCGAAGATCGCGAGCTTCGAGGAAGCCGGCGGCTACCGGCAGGAGGATGCCGAGGGCTTCATCCGGATTTCGGCGAATCGCCTGCGAACGCTCGCACGCGTTTCCGCCGATCGCTCGCGCGACCGGAAAGTCTAGGGGAGGGCTGCGATTGGGTAAGCTTTTGCAGTTCAAGCCGCCGCGTCCTCAGACTCAGAGCGGTGCCGCGCACTCATAGCGACGAATGCCCGAAGTGCCGCCACAAGATGAACGTCCACATCACCCATCCCAACGGCGTCATGAGTTGCCTCGGCCGCGCGGATGCCCCTGCGAGTCCCGCCCGCGCCCGGTGAGAAAACGCCCCAGCTCCGGTAAGTCACGGGCTCCGGCGCCACGCAGCAACCTGAGCAACCTGAGTAATCTGATCAGGGGTCGTTTCGCGCGCCGCCGCCTCAAGGAAGTCGAGGAATTCACCGCTTCGATTCCGTTCGACCGCCGGCTCTATCGCCATGATATCCGCGGCTCGATTGCGCACGCGCGGATGCTCGCGAAGGTGCGGCTGATCTCGAACGGCGAAGCCGCGCGTATCGTCGCTGGCCTGAACTCGATCGCGCGCGAGATCGACGCAGGCCGCTTCCGCTTCGAGCTTGCCGACGAAGATATCCATCTCGCGATCGAGCGTCGGCTGATCGCGAAAATCGGCGCCGCCGGCGCGAAGCTCCATACTGCGCGCTCGCGCAACGACCAGGTCGCGCTCGATTTGCGGCTCTACCTGCGCGACGAGCTGGGCGAAGCTGCTCGCCTGCCTTAAGCGGCTGCGCGGGTCGCTGCTTGGGGTTGCGGGCCGCCACGTCGACACTGCGATGCCGGGCTATACGCATCTCCAGCGCGCGCAGCCGGTTTCGCTGGCCCATCACGTGCTCGCCTACGTGGAAATGCTCGATCGCGATCGCGAACGCTTCTCGCAGGCGCTGCGAACGCACCGGCGTGATGCCGCTCGGCGCGGGTGCGCTGGCCGCGACCACGCTGCCGCATCGATCCACGGGTCGTCGCGCGCGAGCTGGGCTTTCGCCGCCTCGCCCGACAACAGCATCGACGCGGTCTCCGATCGCGACTTCGCGGTCGATTTCCTCTCGGCAGCGTCGCTCTGCGCGATCCATCTCTCGCGCATGTGCGAAGAGATCATCCTGTGGTCGAGCGCCGAATTTGGTTTCGTCGGCTATCCCGGATGAGTTCTCGACCGGCAGCTCGATGATGCCGCAGAAGAAGAACCCCGACCTGCTCGAGCTGATTCGCGGCAAGAGCGGGCCGAATCGTCGGCAGCCTGGTCGCGATGCTCACCGTGCTCAAGGGGCTGCCGCTCGCCTATAACTCCGACCTGCAGGAAGACAAGGAACGGGTCTTCGACGCGCTCGACGCGCTGAAGCCGTCGCTCGACCTGATCGGCAAGCTGTGGCCGCGGCTCGAGTTCGATGAGCGCAAGCTGCGCGAGGCGGCCGGCGGATGGGCGCTCGCAACCGACCTCGCTGAGTATCTGGTGCGGCGCGGCGTCCCGTTTCGCGAGGCGCACGAAGTGGTCGGATCGATCGTCCGCGACGCGATCGATTCCGGCCGGTCGCTCTCGCAACTGACGATCGCAGAGCTGCGGCATCGCTCGCCCGCCTTCGGCCGCGACGCGCTGAGCCTCTTATCGGCCGAACGTTCGCTCGCTGCGAGGGCTGTTGCAGGCGGCCCCGCTCCGGTCGCGGTCCGGCGCCGGCTCGCGGAGCTTGCGCGTCGATGAATCGCGTGCGCCGCGCAATCGTGCTGGCAGGCCTGGCGACGGCGCTCGCGCTTGCCGCCGGATGCGGCGTCAAGGGGCCGACGTTGCCGCCCGAGCAGGTCAAGCCCGAGCGTATCACCAGGCTTAGGGTGCTGGCCGACAAGGACGGGATCAGACTGACGTGGCCGCGGCCCGACAGCTACGCGGGCGGCAAGGTAATGCGCGACCTGGCGGGATTCGCCGTGATGCGCGCGCAGGGCCGGGTGCCGATGACATCGGTTGCCGAGTTGCCGATCACCGATCGCGAACGCTTTCAGAAAATGGACCGCTTCGAATGGGTAGACACCGCGACCGTGATTGGAAGCACGTACCGCTACCAGGTCATCTCGATGACCGACGACGGTTATCGCAGCGATCCGTCCAACGAGGTTGCGTTCACGCGCGTTCCGCCTGCGGCCCCGCCCAATCCGGAGAGTTTCGCCCTGCCGGCGCCCAGCCCCTTGCCATAGGATGATGGGCCCGAGCGCGCGCTTACCTCCCGGTTTGCGCTATGATAAAAGCTCGCTTCACGCCCTGAAGCACGAGCAGGGGGACCCGGCGCGAGCGCGCCCCGAGCGATGCATTACTTCAGCTACCGCAACGATCGCCTTTACGCCGAGGACGTGTCGCTCACCGATCTCGCGCTGCGGATCGGCACCCCCTTCTACGTCTACAGCGCGCGAACTATCCGGCGCCATTTCAGGGTCTTCAACGAGGCGTTCGCCGGCACGGATCATCTGGTCTGCTTCTCGATCAAGGCGCTTGCCAACCTGAGCGTGCTGAGACTGTTCAACTCGATGGGTTCCGGCTTCGATGTGGTCTCGGGCGGCGAGCTGATGCGATGCCTTCGCGTGGGCGCCGAGCCGCGCAAGATCGTTTTCTCCGGGGTGGGCAAGACCGACGAGGAGATCGAAGCGGCGCTCCAGGCCGGTATCCTGATGATCAACGCCGAGTCGTCGCCCGAGCTAGAGCGTATCGCCGCGGTGGCGCACCGGATGAAAAAACGCGCGCCCGTGAGCCTGCGCGTCAATCCCGATCTCGACCCGGGGACTCATCCGCACATCTCAACCGGCCATCGCACGAGCAAGTTCGGCGTGCCGCTCTCTCAAGTGATGGAATATTACGCGCAGGCGCGCGCCATGCCCGACCTCGATCTGGTCGGACTCAGCACGCATATCGGCTCGCAGATAACCGACACCTCGCCGTTCACCGAAGCGGCGGGTAAAGTTGCCGCGATCGTCAATCAGCTTCGCAGCAACGGGATCGTGCTGGAGAATCTCGACCTCGGCGGCGGCCTTGGAATTCCCTACCAGGAGGAGCCGCCGCAACCGGCGGAGTATGCAAAGGCGATTCTGGCGCCGCTTGAGGGGCTCGATCTCAGGATCATCACGGAGCCGGGCCGCGTAATCGTCGGCAACGCGGGGGTTTTCGTGACCCGCGTGCTCTACATCAAGGAAACCGACGTTCGGCGCTTCGTGATTGTCGACGGCGCGATGAACGATCTGATTCGCCCCGTCCTGTACGAGGCTTACCACGCGATATGGCCGGTGGAGCAGCGTGCCAGGCGCGCGCCAGATTGTGGCCGACGTCGTCGGTCCGGTATGCGAGAGCGGGGACTTTTTCGCGCGCGAGCGGGCGCTGCCCGAGCCGAAAGAGGGTGACCTGCTGGCCCTGATGAGCGCCGGCGCCTACGGGTTCGTGATGGCCTCGAATTACAACGCGCGCCCGCGCGCGCCCGAGGTCCTGGTCGACGGCGGCCAGGCCCATGTCGTCCGCGAGCGCGAGACCTTCGCGGATTTGATTCGCGGCGAAAAGATCGTCGATTTGTAAGCTCGATGGCGACGCTCGACTTCATAAAAATGCAGGGATGCGGCAACGACTACATCTACATAGTCGCCGACCAGGTGCGCCCTGCCGATCCGTCCGCGCTCTCGCGACGCCTGTCGGACCGGCGCTTCGGCGTCGGCGGCGACGGTATCATCATGCTATGTCCCTCGCGCGTTGCCGACCTCCGGATGGAGATGTACAACGCCGACGGCAGCCGCGGCGAGATGTGCGGCAACGGCATCCGATGCCTGGCGCGGCTCGCCTGGGAGCGCGGAATCGCCCGCCGGAATCCGCTCTCGGTCGAGACCGATTGCGGAGTTAAGATCGTCGCGCTCAGGCTCGACGCGAGCGAGCGCGTCGCGGGAGCGACGGTGGACATGGGCGAGCCGATTTTGGACGCGCGCAAAATTCCGGCCGCGGCAGACGGCCGCCTGATTGACTATCCGCTCGAGGTTGACGGACGCACGGAACGTATCACCGCGGTCTCGATGGGCAATCCGCACTGCGTGCTGTTCGTCGAAGACGACCGCGTGTTCCGGCTCGACGATCGCGACTTCGCCAGGCTCGGCCGCCAGTTCGAGAGCCATCGGCTGTTTCCGGATCGCGTCAACACCGAGTTCATTCTGCCGGTCTCGCGGCGTCATCTCAGGATGCGCGTGTGGGAGCGCGGTTCCGGTGAGACGCTCGCATGCGGCACCGGCGCCTGCGCCGCGCTGGTTGCGGCAGTCCTGGCCGGACGCGCCGAGCGGAACGCGACGGTCGAGCTTCGCGGCGGCAAGCTGGAGATCGAATGGCGCGAAGGCGGCGAGGCCGCCAATCACGTGTTCATGACCGGCGACGCGGTCGAGGTTTTTCACGGCCAGGTGGAACTCGAATCCGCCGAGCTGGTCCGGGCATAAGCGGAGAGGTCGAACCCGATGTTCAATGGCGCATTGTCAGCGATCGTGACTCCGTTTCGCGACGGCGTGGTCAACGAGGCCGCGCTACGCGAGCTGATCGAATGGCAAATTCAGGAGGGCATTGACGGAATCTTCCCGTGCGGCTCGACCGGGGAATCTTCGACTCTCACGCACGCCGAGCACGAGCAGGTCATCAAGCTCGCGGTCCAACAGACTCGCCGCCGCGTGCCGGTGCTGGCGGGCACGGGTTCCAATTCGACCGCCGAGGCGATCCGGCTCACGGCCTTTGCGCGCGAGATCGGCGCCGACGGCGCGGTGCTGATTTCCCCCTACTACAACAAGCCCACTCAGGAGGGCATTTTCAAACACTACAAAATGATCGCGGCCAGCGCCGATCTGCCTCTGATTGTGTACAACATCCCCGGCAGAACCGGCTCCAATGTCCTGCCTGAGACCTTCGCGCGGTTGTGCGAGATCAAGAATGTCGTCGGCGTCAAGGAAGCGTCCGGCTCGATGGAACAGATCTCGGACATCCGCCGCCTGTGCGGCGATCGCTTGACGATTCTATCCGGCGACGATTCGCTTACCGTCCCGATCATGGCGCTCGGCGGCAAGGGCGTAATTTCCGTGATAAGCAATCTGATGCCGCGCGAGACGCACGAGCTGGCGGCCGCGGCGCTCGAGGGCGATTTCGTCCGCGCGCGCGAGATTCACTTTCGATTGCTGCCGCTGATGCGCGCGCTGTTCGTGGAAACCAACCCGATTCCGCTGAAACAGGCGCTGGCGTATATGGGCAAGTGCAGCGCCGAGCTCAGGATGCCGCTCACGTCCATCTCCCCGGCGGGAGCCGAGCGGCTGCGAGCCGCGATGAAGGAGTTGCGGCTCGCCTAGACCGGCCTCCGGCCCGGGTAGCCCGGCCGCGGCTCAAAGGCGGTGGGTTAGGACTGCGGGTCGGCTTGCGCCCGGTAATGACGCGACAGTTCGAGAATGAAGAGGATGTCGCTGACACTCTTCAGCGTTCCGAACATATCGACCTTGCCGAGGAACTCCAGCTCCTCGTGGGTGATGCCGTGGGCGGATAGAAGGTCCTTGTCGGCCCGGACCCGGTCCAGAATGTCCTCGCGCTTGCTCATTGCAGCTTCTCTCCTGGCCACCTGTTTGTCTCCCGGCCAAATCTGCTCAACTAAAAGTAGAATAATTGTACAGTTGGGTCAAGTGGCATGCTTAAACACGTGCAGCCGTGCCAAGCCGCTTGGTTTTGCCCGCCGTTTCAGGCTTGAAACGCCGGAGCGGCCCCCCCGGGGAACCGGCTAGTCTCAGGGAAACAGGGTGCCTCAGGGAAACAGGGTCATTGGCGCGCTGCCACGAACGGGCGGAATACCGGCGGCGGCCGAATCCGTACGCGCGAACAGCACAGCGACCGGATCGCGGTATATGAGCTTCCAGTCCGGGCTGCCTGAAGTCAGGTACGCGGCGCCCGAGACCGGCGGAACAAGCACTAAGTCGTGCGGATAGGCTGCCAGCACCGCGGCGCCTCGCGGCTGATCGAAATAGAAGGCGATGTAGTCGCGGATGACCTGCGAGGGATACACGGTCTCGTAGCGGCTGTCGATGAAGACCCTCGAACGAGGCGCAGCGTGCCAGATCAGGTACTCGCCCCAGTTGAAGTCGCACAGCACGTTGCCGGCAAGTCCGTGTTGTTGCATGAATGCGACCGCGCCCGCCGGGAACGGCGTCGATCCCACCAGCCGGTTCGAGAACAGCCCCGTGTATGCGGCCAGCACTATCGCGAGTGCGAACCCGACACCGGGACCAATTGAGGCGCGCTCGCCGGCAGTATCGGGCGTGCCGCCCGCGTTTCGTGAGCCGCGGGCGCGTATGGCCGTCAGGTGGCGGGCGAGCGGCCCGGCGGCGGCGATAACGAATAACGCCATGTTGCGGGCGGACAGAAACGTCGCCACCGCCATCAGCGCAGCGACCGCAAGCAGCGGCAAGTCGCCTTGCCTCGGCGTCCGCGCCGCCGAATAAGCCAGCCCCGCCAGCATCGCGAGCATCGACGCGAAGTAGACCAGTCCCGCCGGCGATGTGCGCCAGGCTACGATTATCGCGGCGTAAAGCGGCTGCCACTCGGCGACCGCAAGCCGCGTGAGCGGATTCTCCAACGTGTGGGCCACCGCATACCAGGCTCCAATTCCATACGGAGTGGTCAGCGTCGCGAGCGTCGCGCCTGCCGAGACCGCCAGCAGGCGCATCCCATGACGCCATCCGCGACCGGCGGCCAGATCGCCGGCCGTCCTGAAAACGCAGAATGTGCCGAGCGTCGCTAGGCCGACGATGAAGCCGCCATGCAGATTCGCCCATAGCGCCAGGAGCGGGACGGCGATCCATAAGGGGGCTCGCCGGCCGTAGTTATCGCGCGCCAGTATCGCGAGCAGTCCCGCCAGAAATACAAAGGTGAAGAGTTGCGGCCGGAATTGCATCTGCGGAGCCAGCGTAACCGCGGCCAAGGTGAGAATCGGAAGCTGGATGGCCGCGGATGCACCGGTCTCGGCCACGCCGAGCACGAGCAGCACCATCGTGGCAGCGCTGGCCAGCAGCTTCATCAGTTTCAATCCGGCCACGCCGAGCGCGTCGTAGAGCGCCGCCATCAGAACTTCGCTGAGCCATTCGTGATTGCGCCACAGATGACCCGGCGCGGAGTACGAGTACGGATCGCGCAGTACGAGATGGCGCTGGCTCAGCATCGCCTGCCCGAACCTGATGTGTCCCCACAAGTCCGTGTCCGCGTAGCGCATCGCGTCGGCCACCATAATCAGCACCAGGACCAGGGCGGGCGAGTATCGCAGCATCGAGAGCCGCGCCGGTTCCGGGCTTTGCACAGGCACAGCCGGTTCGGCCCTGCTCATCGCCGCGCGCGCGGATGCGCTTGTGGAGCTTGTCATCGCCGGCAACATGAATCGTTACGGAGATCCGCGGCGCCGATTTGTGGCCGCGAGTCCAGGACCTCCCCTCCGCCGCTCCATCCCAGGAAATTCTAGAGCCAACCGTTAAGGCAGTCACCCGGTTGGGGGGCGTCGCGTAACGGCACCGGACCGCAGGCGCTGTTGCGGAATTGCACCTTCGGTCGCGGGATTGAACGCGCGACACGCCCGCGACATCAGGCCATTCGCATCGAACCATCCGTCACAATGACGTTTTGTTGTGTTTTCATACTTAAGGATATGATGGCATGGAGCGTGCTGTTACAGGTTTTGGGGGCGAAGGAGGGGGGCCCGGAGAGTAATGCCGAGGAGTCAGAAGAGTCCTGTCGTCATCATCGGCGCCGGTCCTGCAGGACTGACAGCCGCGTATGAGCTGAGCCGGGCGGGGCGTCCGGTGACGGTGGTCGAGCAGGATCCCCAGTACGTCGGCGGCATCGCGCGCACGGTCTGCTACAAGGGCTTTCGCTTCGACATCGGCGGCCATCGGTTTTTCTCGAAGAACCCGGAGATCGAGAAGCTCTGGACGGAAATCCTGGGGGATCGGATGCTGGTGCGCGAGCGGCTGTCGCGAATCTACTACCGGGGACGCTTTTTCAAATATCCGCTCGAGGTTCGCAACGTGCTGGAGAATCTCGGCGCGGTCGAATCGATGGCGTGCCTGACCAGCTATTTTGCCGCGCGCCTGAAGCCGCGGACCGAAGTCCGGAGTTTCGAGCAGTGGGTCACGAACGCCTTCGGCCGGCGGCTCTACGAGACTTTCTTCCGCAGCTATACCGAAAAGGTGTGGGGAATCCCGTGCAGCGAGATCAGCGCCGACTGGGCGGCGCAGCGGATCAAGGACCTGTCGATGCTCGCGCTCATCAAGCGCGCACTTTCGTTCGGGCCCAAAAACGGCGGTCCGGTGATCAAGACCCTGATCGATCGGTTTCGATATCCTGCGCACGGGCCGGGCGAGATGTGGCAGACGCTGCGCACGAAAATCGAGGAGCGCGGCGCGATGGTGCGGATGGGCGAGAGCGTGGTCTCGATCCGGCGCGCCAATGGCGCAGTGGTCTCGGTCGCGACCGAGGGTGCAGGCGGCAAGCGCGCCCACAGCGGGAGCGATTTCATCTCGACGATGCCGATCCGCCAACTGGTGCGCGCGCTGCAACCGGCGGCGCCCGCCGAGGTCGTCGAGGCGGCGCGCAGTCTCAAGTATCGCGACTTCATCACGGTCGCGCTCATCATCGATCAGGCTGACATGTTTCCCGACCAATGGATCTACATCCACGATCCTAAGGTAAAAGTGGGCCGCATCCAGAACTTCAAGAACTGGAGCCCCGCGATGGTGCCCGACCCGCGCTACACGGTGCTCGGGCTGGAGTACTTCTGCTTCGATTCGGACTCGATGTGGAACGCGCCGGACGCCGAGCTGATCGCGATGGCCAGGCGCGAGCTCGCTCAACTGGGGCTGTGCGATGAGGCGAAGGCTGCCGACGGGACGGTAGTGCGCCAGCGCGCCGCCTACCCGGTCTACGACACGGACTATCGTCACGCGGTCGCTGCGGTCCGCGACTTTATCGCGCGCGAGCTACCCAATCTCCAGCTTGTCGGCCGCAACGGGATGCACAAGTACGACAACCAGGATCACGCGATGATGACCGGGCTGATGGCGGCCTGGAACATCATGGGCGGTTCATACGACCTCTGGCGCGTCAATTCCGATGCTCTCTATCTGGAAGAGGACGCCGACGGCGAAGGAGGCCGGATGGTGCCGCGACGCACCGAGGCCGCCGCCTAGCAGGCCCGGGCGATACGCACCCGGTTCGAGTATGCAGTCGCGCCGCGTCTCGCTGCTGCGTTACGCTCCCCTGCTCGTGTTGTTGCTGGTGATGCTGGCGGACTCTGGGCAGGGGACCGACCCCGATCTGTGGGGGCATGTCCGGTTCGGCGAGTTGACGCTTCAGCATCACGGCCCCCTCCTTACCGATCCCTATTCGTATTCGGCGCAGGGCCAGCCGTGGCGCAATCACGAGTGGCTGACCGAAGTGGCGATGGCGCTTTCCTACGACAGCCTCGGCGCCTTCGGGCTGAAGTTGTGGAAATTCGGCTGCACCGCCGCGACGATTTTGTTCGTCGCGCTCGCGATGGCCGAGACCGGAGCAAGCGCCGGCGTGCAACTGGCCACGCTTACGCTCGCTGCGCTGGGGCTGATGCTGCAGATGCAGTTCCGGCCGCAGCTCTTCACGTTTGCGTTTTTCGCAGCGCTGCTCGCGCTGCTCGCGCGGCACAATTACCGCGGATCGGCGCCGCTATGGCTTGCGATCCCGATCATGGCGCTGTGGGGCAACTTGCATGGCGGCTACATCATCGGCATTGCCACGCTCGGCACTTATACCGCGGTCGTAGGGGCGCAGGATCTGTTCGCAGGGCGCGGATGGGGAAGGGTTCGGCGGCTCGGACTCATCACTGTCCTGGGCACGATGGCCACGCTGATATCGCCGTACGGTATCGAAAACTGGCTGGTCGTGCTCAACGCGCTGCGCGTTCACGCGCTGCGCTCAGTGATCAACGATTGGCAGCCGTTGACGCATTCGATGGCCGGTGAGTGGGGGATCAGCCACTCGGGTATCATTCCGTATGTTTGCGTGCTGGGATTGATCGCAGCCTTCGGGGCGTCGTTTCTGTTGCATCCGGCTGCCGGCGATCTCCCGCTTGCCGCGATCGCCGCGCTGATGAGCGCCGCCGCATTCGCGGCCGTTCGCAACATGCCGCTGGCGGTGATCGCATGCACTCTGCCGGTCGCGCGCCACATGGAGCTGGTGTTCACCAATCTCCGCGAGCACGCGGCGGCGAACGGAGCGCACTTCAAGCGGCCGCCCGAACGCTCCGAGGTCAATCCGTGGCTGGCCGGAACCGCCGCGATCGCGGTGGCACTTTACCTCGGCCTGTTTTCCGAGCATATCCGCACTGACACGGATTATCCGTCGGGAGCAATAGCCTACATGAAGTCGCATCACCTGCATGGCAACGTGCTGGTCAATTTCAACTGGGGCGAATACTTCATCTGGCAGGCGCCGGAGTCCAGGGTCTTTATCGACGGCCGCAACGACTCGGTTTACACGCCGGAAATCCTCAACCAATACTTGAACTTCTATTTTGCGCGCCACGACGCGGGCGAGGTTCTTCGCCGTTACCATAACGATTTCGTGCTGATCGCGCCCAAGTCCAAGGGCGATGGCGTGATGACGAAAGCTGTCGGCTGGAAGCTCCTGTACCAGGACGACGGCGCCGCACTTTTTGGCCGCAGCGATCTGGCCGCGGCGCGCGCGGGCGGCGCGGTCGTGACTGCGAGCGCCTCGCGCGTCAAGTATTTTCCCTGAAGCGCTACTTCTGCGCCGCGACGCAGATCGAAAGATTGCTCATCCGCACCACGCCGCCGGGACCTGCGTAGCGGGCCGCGGCGTTCCTGATCGCCGCGCGGATTCGATCCTGCAGGTCGGCGGGCTTCGAGGCCAGCATCGCCCGGAAAGTGGCCGAAACCTGTTCGCGGAACTCGACAAACTGTTCGGACGATGCGAACTCGAAGTTAACCGGCACGCGCTCCGTGCGTAGCTGGCGGAAGCCGATCTTGCCAAGCGCCTGCTCGACGATGGCCGGGTCGGCGAAACGGAGCGGGCCAAGCGAATCGGGCGCGGGCGCAGGGAGAGCGGCCAACGCGCGCACTTCGTCGTTGCCGATGCTGAGCATCGGGACTTCGACCGCCGAACCCCATACCGCGGTCGCGAACCATCCGCCGCTCTTGAGGGACTGATGTACGCGCCGAAGCGCGGCTTCGAAATCGGGCAGGAACATCAGTCCCCATCGGCAGAGTACGGCATCAAAACCGCCTTCACCGATCGAAAGCGATTCGGTCGGAGGTGATTCGGCGTCGGCCTCGATGAATTCGAGGTTGTGCAGTCCGAGCGCGGCGCTTCGCTCGCGCGCGAAGGCGAGCATCTCGACAGATTGATCGGTTGCGACTACGCGGCCCGATGGTCCCACCTTGCGCGCAGCGGTCGCGGCGGGCTCGCCGATTCCGGTCGCGAGATCGAGGACGCGGTTCCCGGGAGCGACCTTGGCCAGCTCCACCAGCCGCTCGGAAACGATTCCGGCGCCGCGCTCCAGGGCTGGCCACCAACGGGCCCATCCGGGAGCGCTGGCATCCCACTCTTGCGCTGCTCCAGCTTGAGCCGGGCGGACGATTCGGCGCTCATATGTTCTTCTTGAGTTGCGGCGCGGGACGAAAGCCGACCGTGCGCGCTGCCGGTATCGTCATCGCGGTTTTGGTGCGCGGGTTGTATCCGGGGCGAGACTTGCGGCGCCGGACTGTGAAGGTGCCGAAGCCGGGAACCCAGAAGCGCTTGTCCTTGCGAATCGAGCGGGCGATCTGATCGAAGGCGACGTCCAAAGTTTTGGCGACGGTCTTTTTCGGCAGCTTGGTTGCGTGGGCAACCGACTCGATCAGCTCTTCGTTGGTCATATTGGATTCCTCCGCAGCGCGCTCCGGCGAGCCTCGCGACGAGGGCTCTGCTATCCCCGGCTTTGCTTAGCCTGAGCCTCGAGCTCGCGCCAGATCAGGCCCCATCGGACGCCCTGATCGCTCACCACGACCCTATCAGCACCGGCGCTTTCCATCACGCGCGACAGGATCATCGTGCCGGCGAAAATCACGTCGGCGCGGCCTTCGACCAGGCCGGGCAGTCGCTTGCGCTCCTTCAGCGGGAGCGCCCCGAACCTGGCCAGGACCCTTTCGACCTCGCCGCGCGTCAGCCGATAGCCGTGAACGACCGCCGGATCGTAGGTTTTCAATCTGAGCGCGACCGCGCAAACGGTCGTTACCGTGCCCGCGATTCCGACCAGGATATCGGGCTGCGGATTCCATCCGAAGCTATCGATCGCCGTATCGATAACCTTGCGCAGCTCGGCGATTTCCCCGGCGGCTGGGGGATCGTGATGCACGATCCGCTCGGTGAGTCTCACTGAGCCAATTTGCAGGCTCGCCATCTGCAAGCTCGCCGTTTGGGAGTCGCGCCCCGGTTCGGCGCGGATCAACTCGGTCGATCCGCCGCCGATATCGACGATCAGCGAGTCTGCGTTCGCGATCGATGCGCAAGCCCTTGACGACTGCAAGGTAGGCGAGATGCGCCTCGGTTTCGCCCGAGATGACGTCGAGGTCGACGCCGGCGCGTTGGCGCCACGCTGCGCGATGAAGCCGGCGCCGTCGCTGGCGTCGCGCAGCGCAGCGGTCGCCGCGGCCACAATCTTCTCCGCGCCCAGCGCGCGCGCCTGATCGGCAAACTCGGCGATCGCGTCGAGCGTGCGCGCGGCCGCCCGGGATCAAGCTGACCGCTGCGCGTCGACCCCGCGGCCCAGCCGCGTGATCCGCGACATTTCGGCGAGCGGCCGCAGCTGACCGTCCGCGCGTCGCTTCGACCACCAGCATCAGCACGGTGTTGGTGCCGACGTCGAGCGCGCGCATGATTCGTTCAAGCTGCCGCCGGCGAACGCCGGATCGCCGATTAAAGCGATGCGCGTTGCGAGCGTCGCGGCGATGGCCGTGATCGTCATCCAGCGTCGAGCGCGGCGAGCGCGCGCGTGCCCCATCTGCGATCTTCTTCTCGCGGCCGCGCGCCGCGATCGTCAGCTCGGGCATCAGGCCGTAGTTGGCGTTCATCGGCTGAAAATCCCGCCGGGCCGGATCAGTGATATAGGCGATCAGCGAACCGAGCGCGGTCTCGGGCGGCGGCACGACCAACGGCGGTCCCGCCCAGCAGCCGCGACGGCGTTGATCGCGGCCAGCAGGCCCGCGGCGGCCGATTCGACATAGCCCTCGACGCCGATCATCTGGCCCGCCATGAAAAGATCGTCGCGCGCTTGCAGTCTGGAGCGTCGGACGCAGCAGGCGCGGCGAATCGATGAAAGTGTTGCGATGGAGCGAGCCCAGGCGCACGAACTCGGCGCGCTCCAGGCCGGGAATCATGCGCAAGCACCCGCCGCTGTTCCGGGTAGGTCATCTTGGTCTGGAAGCCGACCATGTTGTAGAGCCGGCCCTGCGCGATCGTCCTGGCGCAACTGCACCACCGCGAACGGGCGGCGGCCGCTGCGCGGATCGACTCAGACCGACCGGCCGCATCGGGCCGAACGCCAGCGTCTGCGGCCCGCGACGCGCCATCTCCTCGATCGGCATGCAGCCTTCGAAGTAGACCGGCCGCTCGAACCGATGCAGCGGCATCTTTTCCGCCGCCGAGCACGCGCCGCAACGAACGCGTCGTACTGCGCCCTCGTCCAGCGGGCAGTTGATATAGTCGTCGCCGCCCTTGCCGTAGCGTGAGGCCTTGAACGCGACGCGTCATATCGATCGATTCGGCGGTGACGATCGGGGCGATCGCGTCGTAAAAGTAGAGATTCCGCGGACCGATCAGCCGGTCGAGCTCGTCGCCGAGCGCGCGCTGGTCAGCGGACCGGTCGCGATGATCGTCGGACCGGCGGGGATGGCGATCACTTCCTCGCGCACGATCTCGACCATCGGATGGCGATCGAGCGCCTCGGTGAGATCGCGGGCGAATTCGTCGCGATCGACCGCCAGCGCGCGCGCCGGCCGGCACTTGCGTGCGATCGGCGGCGGCGATGACCAGCGAGCCCAGCCGCCGCATCTCTTCCTTGAGCACGCCGACCGCGGTTTCGAGCGAGTCGTTGCGCAGCGAGTTCGAGCATACCAGCTCGGCGAACAGGCCGGTCTGATGCGCCTCGGTCATACGCACCGGGCGCATCTCGTAAAGCCGCACGCGGACGCCGCGGCGCGCGAGCTGCCACAGCGGCTTCGCTGCCCGCCAGTCCCGCGCCAACTACGTTTACGACCGTCTCAGCCATCGCGATTTGTGGAGCAGAGCGCGCGATTCCATAGCGCGCGACGACGAAATTATCACACGCTACCCACGCTTGCCCCTGATGTATTTTTAGTCCGGCCTACCGATGTACTTTCGCTCCGGCGTTGACAATTGACCCGAATTTTTCAACACCCTGTTGGGCATCGCCATGAAGGCAGTCTATCCGCAGTTGATCGAAACCACCAATCAATCCACACGGACTAGGTTTTGAGGAGGCAGACCTGGTCGAGCGCGCCGGCTTGACGGAACCGAGCGTCCGCTTGGCACTCAAAATTCCGATCTCAATCGCTGACGCGGAACCGAGCGCGAATCCTGACGAGTTGAGCATGAGCGCCAGCGTGCAGGGGACGCTACAGCGGCCAATCGAAAAACTCTGGGTTTTTCCCTCGCATTTGGAGTTTTCAGTTTCAATAGGTACAGTAGCGTTGCTGACGCTACGGATCCGGCGAAGAGCCCTCAGAATTAAC
>CAWBYV010000020.1:0-337254 GCA_963793115.1 uncultured delta proteobacterium | reverse complement strand
ACATTGTCAGGTCTGATAAAACCATTAGCCAGCACCGTCCAGTGGCCGGGATTATTGGACCAGAAAATTAGGCAGCTTTGGACCGGCGTGATCACCGGCTCAGCCAGACCCAGGATTTCGCTCACGCTGTTGCCGTCCAGATTCGCCACAAAGACGTTGCCGGACGAGTCCATTGCGATCGAGTAGGGGAAATTGAAGGCCCCGGCAGGGGCGAAGTTGAAGCCCGTGGCGTAACTGCTGGCTTCGGTCAACTCACTCACGCTGTTGCTGCTTTCATTCGCCACAAAGAGGTTGCCCGATCCGTCCACCGCAATCGAGACGGGCCCGCTGAACGACGCGCCCGATGGAGCGAAGTTTTGCGCGGTAGTGTAGCTGCTCGCCGCCGTCAGCTCGCTCACGCTCTTCCCGCCTAGATTCGCCGCAAAGACGTTGCCTGATCCGTCCAGCGCCAGCCAGTTGGGGGCGTTGAACGATGCGCCCGAGGGGGCAAATTTGAACCCGGTGCTGTAACTGCTGGGCGCCGTCAGCTCGCTCACGCTGTTGCCGAGATAATTCGACACAAAGACGTTGCCCGATCCGTCCAGCGCCAGCGAGGTGGGGGCGTTGAACGATGCGCCCGAGGGGGCGAAGTTGAGGCCGGTGCTGTAGCTGCTGGCCGCCGTCAGCTCGCTCACGCTGCCGTGATAATTCGACACAAAGACGTTGCCCGATCCGTCCAGCGCTAGCGAGGTGGGGGCATTGAACGATGCGCCCGAGGGGGCGAAGTTGAGGCCGGTGCTGTAGTTGCTGACCGCCGTCAGCTCGCTCACGCTCTTGCCGAGATAATTCGACACAAAGACGTTGCCCGATGCGTCCAGCGCCAGCGAAGTGGGGTCATAGAACGGCAAGGGGGCGAAGGTGAGGCCGGTGCTGTAGTTGCTCGCCGCCGTCAGCTCGCTCACGCTGCCGATGCCCCCGGGGCCGCCAAGCGCATTCGCCACAAACACGTTGCCCGATCCGTCCACCGCTATCGAATCGGGTCCCTCGAACCCTGCGCCGACGGGGGCAAAGTCGAGCACCATTTCCCATCCGTCAGGCGCCGATCCCAGCACCGGACTGAACGGCATACTTGCCGCCAGGCCGAACAGCGCACTCGCGTGATTCACTGGATTGGTGACTATCAGGTGCGCCGCCCCGATCGTGTCCGTGATGGTGGGTGTTCCGGAGCAGGAGCTGGTGTAGGCCAACCCGGGCGTCGCGTCGCACATCAGCGCCGCGCAGGCATTCGACGACGGTCCCGTGCTCCCCACGCATCCGGCCAGGACGTTGGCCAGCGTGTCCAGCCGCTCGAGCGCGTCGCAATTGTTCGAGCCGGGACACGTTCCTGGGCTCGGCAGGAACCGCGACGGATTGCCGCTCATCGAGAGGTTGCTCGCATTGGTATCGGCCAGGTTGGCGGAGCCGCTGTACGCATTCTGGAGCCCGATTGCGTTTTGCGCCCGGCGCGCCGAGCGTGTGGCCGGTCGAATCGAGGAACTGCGCCAGCGCCCATTGGGCCGCCGCCGTGGTCAGGCTCGTTGATAGTGACATGGGTGGAAGCCGACAGGTTGTTGCACGGACCGAGCGCCGCCATGAGCCCGATTGCTGAATTGGCGCCCGAGCCGGCGTCGCCTCCGCTCGCAGTGAGATAGGTCTGCGGATTGCCCCCCGGGCAGATAGTCTCGGGCAAGCTGAAGCTGCCGTCGTCGCCGCTGGTGCTCGTACCGAGCGAGACGGCGCCCGACCCGTAGGCGGTTCCCGCGGCGTAAAGCGTCACGGTAGAACCGGATATTGCGGTCGTCCCGTCCATCACCGATCCGGTAACGATAGGAATCGGCGTAGGGGTTGGAGTTGATGTTGGCGTAGGCGTTGCAGTCGGCGTCGGCGTTGGCGTCGGTGTCAGCGTTGGTGTCGGTGTCAGCGTTGGAGTTGGAGTTGGCGTCGGCGTTGGTGTCGGTGTTGGAGTTGGCGTTGGCGTTGGTGTCGGCGTTGGTGTTGGTGTTGGTGTTGGTGTTGGTGTTGGCGTCGGCGTCGGCGTCGGCGTTGGCGTTGGCGTCGGCGTTGGAGTTGGACTTGGCGTCGGCGTCGGAGTTGCAGTCGGACTCGGAGTTGGTGTTGGCGTAGGCGTTGGTGTCGGTGTCAGCGTTGGAGTTGGACTTGGCGTCGGCGTCGGAGTTGCGGTCGGACTCGGAGTTGGTGTTGGCGTTGGCGTCGGCGTTGGTGTTGGCGTCGGCGTTGGCGTTGGCGTTGGCGTCGGCGTTGGTGTCGGCGTTGGTGTCGGTGTCAGCGTTGGAGTTGATGTTGGCGTCGGCGTCGGAGTTGCAGTCGGACTCGGAGTTGATGTTGGCGTCGGTGTCGGTGTAGGGGTTGGTGTTGGCGTCGGCGTGGGTGACGGAGTCGCCGTTGGGGTCGGTGTCGGGGTCTGACTGGGCGTTGGAGTCGGTGTCGGTACCGGCGTTGGTGTCGGGGTCTGAGTGGCGGTCGGCGTCGGAGTTGGCGTCGCTGTCGGTGACGGAGTCGGTGTCGGCGTCGGAGACGGCGCCGTGCCGAACGCTACTCCCGACAATTGCACCTTTTGGGGACTCGCCGCAGCGTCATCGGTGAGTTTCAACGCTCCGGTCACCTTGCGCGCTTTCGAGGTCTTGGCCGCCGGCGGACTGAACGTGACCGAGACCGGGCAAGTGCCGCCCGCCGCCAGGATCCCGATGGAATTCTGGCTGGGCGTAAACCCGGCTCCGGCGGCGATGCCGCTGATGTAGAGCGCGACCGGATTCTTGTTGCTCAACGTCACCAACTGGGGCGTGCTCGAGGTCCCGCGCTGGACTTTGCCGAACGAGAGCGTATGCGGTTTGAATTGCAGGGCGCCCCGAACGCCCGAGCCTTCGAGATGGACCGGCTTGGCGCTGTGACCGCCGGAGTCGGTCACGATGAGCGTGCCGGTGCGTGCGCGCAGGTTCGTGGGCGTAAAAGTGACTTGGACGGCGCAACTCCCGCCCGGCTCCAGGGCCTTGCCGCTACAGTTGTTGAGGTCTTCGACCGCGAAGTCGCCAGGGGCGGCGCCGCCGAGAGAGAGAGTTTCGATTGTTACGGGCTGAGCCCCTTTCTTCTTCGGGTTGGAAATCGTGACCGTCTTGCGCTTGCTGGCAGCACCGGAGACTCCGAACACCTCCGAGCCGAAGCTCAAACTGCCCGGCGTGACCCGCAGGGCGCTCGCCGCAGCGAAAGCCGCTCCCGATTGCAGGAGACTCGCGACAAGTGCAACCGCAGCGACTCCTTTGAAGCGCGTGACGCGCGAACTGAATTCGACCGTTGACTGCATCAGGCTCCTAAACTGGAGACAGGACCTACCTGTTTTGGCACGGCTGCAGATCATTTTCCAGTAGCAAATCGAGACTTGCTGGCGGATCGCGATTCGGGCGCTTCATTGCGCCATACGCGTTCAGCCGGAAATAGAACCAGCCAAGGGACGCAAGCGCAGCTGGGCGCAACCGGCGCGACGCGCCGAACAGCTCATTTTCTTCGTCAGAAAGGCTAGCGGGCAGGTCTCACGGCTCGCGCAGGAACGAGTCGAGAAACGGACTTCCCGCGAGCATCAGGAGGCCGATTCCTCCCGTCACGACGCCGCATCCGATCCACCACGGCGACCGCCACTCGATCCCGAGCGCCAGCATCGCGAGACCCCAGAGCGGCAGCACCAGCGAGACGAGCAGGCGCATCACGAAGCTCACCGCCCGCTCCGCCCGCGCGACTCGTTCCTGCCTCAAGCGATCGCTATCCAAAGCTTCGTTGCCGTCCAAGCCGCGTTCTCCTCGTGCCCGGCGATAGCCGGGGGGCACGCCATTCTCGCGCAACGCGGCGGAAATGTTCAAGGAGCATTTTTCAACTCCGGCTCGGCGACGTTCGATTCGGCCTGACCCGCTCGTAACGCAAGCCGCGTTCGGGGTCGAACATCGCGACCTCCATGCTGTCGGCGTTGTGGGCGTAACCGGGATTTCCGTGGCGATCGATCACGATGATGCCGGCGTCGGCGCCGCCGCTCATCGGTCCGATCATGCCGATCGCGCGGGCGGCGGCTTCGCCCGGCGTCATTCGCCGCAATCCCAGCACCGCTTCGCGGCACAGGCTCAATCTGACGATCGCCTCGCCAAGCCCGGTCGCGGAAGCTGCACCGCTATGGTCGGCGAAAAACCCGGCGCCCAGAATCGGCGAATCGCCGACCCGGCCCGCGAGCTTTCGCGGATACCCTCCGGTCGAAGTTGCCGCGGCCAGCATGCCGTCGGAATCGACCGACGCCGCGCCGACAGTGCCATGACGCGGGCCGCGATAGCATGCGCCGGAGGCGCGTGCGCGTTTCGCGCCGAACTGCGAGCGTGGCGCGGGTACCGACTCGCTTTTCGCGCGCCACTTCTTCCATCGCTCGAGCGCGCGAGGCGTCACCAGATCGTCCGGCGCGCAAACCGGGATTCCCGCCTCGCGCGCCAGACGCTCGGCGCCCGCCCCGACCATCAGTATGTGCGGCGTGCGCTCCATCACGGCGCGGGCGAGCAAAATCGGATTGCGCACCCGGCTCACCGCGGCGACCGCGCCGGTGGCGAACGCGCCGGTCTGAATGCCGCGCGATCGCGGCGTATCGAGCCGGGTGGAGGCGCGCGCGCCAGGCGTGCGCAGCTCTCTGGAGCAGCCACCATCAGACCCGCGTCCATCTCGATTCGCCGATCCGCATTCAGCATCGATCCGTACCCGGCATTGAACAGCGGATCGTCCTCGAGCGCGACGACCGCGGCGATCGCCGCATCCAGCGCGCTCCCGCCGCCGCGCAGGATCGCCGCACCCGCCTCGGCCGCGGCGATCATCCCGCGCCGGCGCGCGGGGCGCTCGGCGACAGCGCCGTGCGCTCCTGCTCCGCCGTGAACGATCAGAGCCGGCAGGTGTGCGCGGCATCTCATTTCATTCAGAAGGCCGGCGCGCCCAAATGAAGAGCCGCCGGAAGTGGAAGGTCATCTTGCCGTCGGTGCCGTAGGCCGACTTGAGCCGCGCGGTCAGCGCCGCAAGAAACCCAGGCTGTTCCGCTTCCGTCAGAGCACTGAGATAGGGCCGCAATCCCGTCGAGCTGTACTCACTCGACCACCTGAGCCGGACTATTCATCGGATGGGCGAAAATCTGGTAGTAGCAATCGATGTTGACGAATCCGACTCGCTGAGCATCGCGGCGTAATGCTCCGGCGGCGCCACGGGCGCAAGCTCATCCCCGGCGCCGCGCAGCTTTTCGCCCCAGGGAGCCTCGGACGCAAGCTGGCGCATCGCGAGCTTGGCGACCTCCTCGTCGTTGGCCCGCATCTGCACGACCAGCTTTCCGCCCGGCGCAAGCGCCTGGAAGCATCGGCGGAAGACTCCGCGATGGTCCTTGAGCCAGTGAATCGTCGCGTTGCTGAACACCAGCGTGTAGCCGTCGCTCCCGATCGAACCGGGAAGCTCGCCCACCACGAATCGCACGCGCGCGGCGAGCGGCGGGTCGAGCGTGGCGCGGAGGCGGTTGGCGCGATCGATCATCGCCGGCGACGAGTCGATTCCCAACGCCGAGCCGTTGGCCGAGCGGCGCGCGAGCTCGATCGTGTTCTCTCCGGAGCCGCAGCCGAGATCCACGATTCGCTCGCGGTCGGAAAGCCGGAGGCGCTTCAGGATCGCCTCGACCGGCTCAGCGCGATAGCGCCGAAAGCGGCCGTACAACTCCGGGTCCCAATCGCTGGCGCGTGCTTTCGCCATGATGCTGCACGAAGAATAAGGTTGGCGCTCATCGCGAGCAAGCGCGAGCCTAGCGAGCCAATAGCCGCGACTGCGTAGCCGCTCTCGCGCTTGACGCCGCAGCCTTCTGGTCGATCGAGCCGAATACGAAAGGGCGTCGCCGCGTCTCTCAATGTAGCAGAGAGCCACAGAGGTGGCTCGACGTGCCGCGATGGCTGCCGCTCCGAAATATTCTCGTACCGTCCCGGACCGCGGGTCCGCGACGCTGCGCGGGCCGGAGAAAGACCGGCCCGCCGCTTCACTATGGTCGCGGCGCGATTTCATGGGACGGTTGGCATGGGGTGGCTTCGGCGTCTTCTCGCTCATCGGCCTGATGTCCTTTGTCAGGTCGGCCTTTCCGCGCGTGCTGTTTCTGCCTCCGAGCAAATTCAAAGCCGGATATCCGGGCGACTATGTAATCGGCGAAGGTGAGCGACAAGTATCTGCGGGATTACCGGACTTGGGTCATCCGCACCAAGGTCGGCTTGTACGCGATTTTCGCCAAGTGCACTCATCTCGGATGCACGCCGCGATGGCTCAAGAACGAAGAGAAATTCAAATGCCCTTGCCACGGCTCGGGCTATTACATCAGTGGAATGAACTTCGAAGGGCCCGCTCCGCGACCAATGGATCGCTTCAAGATTTTCCTCGCTGAGGACGGCGAGCTTGAGGTTGACAAGTCCGTGGTCTACCGGATGGAGCCGGGAGTCGACCCGAACGAGCAGCATCCCGAGAGCATATTGAAGGCGTAGCCGCGGCCATCCTTAGGCTCTCGGTGCTTGCGCGGCAGCTCGCAATGCGCCAAGTCACTTCGATGGCATCCGGCATCGCGCGGCAGTCCGGGCTTCCCTCGGGCGAGAAGCGTGCCGCCCGGCGCGGCAGGCTGCCGATGGTCGGCGCCGTACTGCTCGGGACCGCGGTCGCGATCTGGTTCGGCCTGGCGACCGTCGCGGCGCGGCGAGTGGCCTTTCCGGCCGCGCTCTACACCCGGCCAAATCACGGCGGCCCGCCCCCGGATTGGACCACGCATCCGGAGCTTGCCGACCCGCGCGCGGCGTTCGGTGTGGATTTCCAGAACCTCACGATCGCGCGACGCGACGGGCTGAAACTCGCGGCCTGGTGGATTCCGGCGAGCAAGCCTGCCGGCATCGTGATCATGCACGGAGCGGGCAACAATCGCCACGACATGCTGCCGTTTGCGAAGTTCCTGCACGCCGCCGGGTATCCGGTGATCGCGCTCGACGAGATCGATCACGGCGATTCCGACGACGCGGGATGGGGCGTCGGATACGGATGGCGCCAGCGCGACGACGTCCTCGCCGCGGTGGCGGAGCTGCGGGCGCGCGGCGTGCGCCAAATCGGCGCACTGGGTTTCTCGCAGGGCGCCGCGGCCGCGATCTTCGCCCAAGCCGAGTCCAACGACGGCTCCAACGGCTCACTCGCCGCGATCGCAAGCGACAGCGCTTACGCAGATCTCGGCGCGATGATGAGGCAGATGCCCTCGATAGCGGGGCTCAATCCGCTTTTTACGGACACGATCTTTTTCGAGAGCGGATTCTGGATCGGAGCTTCGCCCGACCGTATCGCGCCGGCCGAGGCTGCCGGGCATCTTGGCGGCTGCGCCCTGATGGTGATCCACGGCGCCGCCGATACGCTCGTGCCGGTGGCCAACGCCGAAGCGATCTACACCGCCGCGCGCGGCGACAAGGAGCTATGGCACAAGGAAATCTGGATCGTCCCGAAAGCCGACCACATCGAGGCTTTCGCAACCGGGCCCGATGAATACTCACGCCGGGTGACCAGCTTCTTCGACCGCTATCTTCTCGGCACGCCGTGATGATGCTTCGATGCAAGAGCTCGGGCTCAGTATCTCCGTATCATGGCTCTCGACAATTGGATTTGCCGTCGCATGGCTGGCGTTAATGTTGGCCTATAGCCCATTAGCGGACAGGCTAGCGACCCGATGGGTTGATAAGCCACCAATCCTGGACGCGTTTCGCGCACTGCAGCAATCCAGGAGCAAACTCTTGATTGGGATCGTAGTGGCTTGGGTCCTCGGGGGATTTTTGGAGGAACTTATCTTCCGCGGAATCATCCTTCAATCGATCTGAAGCACTATTGTCGGCTTGGCTCGTCGCACCGATGGCAACTGGTATCGCGGTATGTGCCGCCGCTGGAGGAGCGGGTCTCATTCACTTGTACCAAGGTCTGCGAGCCGCGATCATCGTAACTCAGCTCTCAGTTCTATTTGGCCTACTATTTGTCGTAAGCGGGTACAACCTGTGGGCTGTCATATTGTGCCACGGGCTGTACGACACGATCGCGTTCGTCAGGTTTGCCAGCAAACAATCTAACTACTCAAGACTTGACGGTGATTCATAGCGAACGGGGTGACGTGTTGGGTCCTAAATATCTGAAATAGTCACTCCAATATGATTTCCGCTGCGCCGCCGGTGGCACGCTTCAGCAGCAGCGGCCACGGCGCGAGCAGAAGCACGACGATCGCCAGAATCCGGTACATGTCGTTGTAAGCCATCAGCCAGGCCTGCGACGTGAGCGCGCCATGCACGAGATGGACCGCCGAACCGGGGATCGGCGCCATTTCGGGCGACGCGATCAGCGCTTTCGACACGCCGAAGCTCGAGCTCGGCCTGATGCACCCGCCATCGGACGGTCAGCAGATTGGTCACGACCGCGATTCCGGCCGCCGCGCCGGTGTTGATCATCATGTTGAACAGGCTCGCCGCGAAACCGATCCGCTCGCGGCGAATCTGGCCTACGCCGATTGCGGTCAGCGTCGGATAGACCGCGCCAAGCCCAAACCCGAACAGGAAGATCGGCATCAGCACCGCGCCCATGCCGGTTGCGAGCGTCCAGTGCGACATCCGCCAGACCTCGAAGGCCCCAAGGACGAACCCTGCGGCCACGAACGGGCGCATATCGGTACCGCGGCGCGCCAGTTGGCTCGCCGCCAGCAGCGCTACGATCACGCCGATCCCGCGCGGCGCCACGGCCAAGCCGGCCTGCCATGCGTCGTAGCCCAGCACGGTTTCCATGAAAAGCGGATTGAGCAGATTGACGCTGAACAGGACCAGCGCCTGGAGTGAAAGCAGAAGCACCGAGACCGTGAAGCCGAGGATTTTCAGCATCCGCAGATCGAGGATCGGCTCGGAGAACCTGAGCTCGCGAACCACGAACAGCACCATCGAGAGCGCCGAGGCGAACGAGAAGCATTGCACCCATCGCGACTCGAACCATCCGGCGCGCCCGCCGCGGCCCAGCACGATTTGAAAGAGTCCCAGCGCCAGCGCGATAAAGATGATCCCGGCATAATCGACCCGGCCGCTGCCGCGCTGCTCGCGAAGATACGGCGGGTCATGTACGAAGGCCTGCACCAGAAGCGCGCCCGCGATCCCGGCCGGCACGTTGATGAAGAAATTCCAGCGCCAGCTCCAATTCATCGTGATCCAGCCGCCGAGCGTGGGACCGAGCACCGGCGCCACCATCACGCCCATCCCGAAAGTGGTCATCGCGAGCGTGTGCTCCTCGATCGGGAAGGTCTCGAGCAGGACCGCCTGCGAGAGCGGTATCATCGCGGCGCCTGCGGCGCCCTGAATCACGCGGAATACGACGATCTGGCCGATCCCCCGCGCCAGGCCGCACAATGCCGAGGCGGCCACGAACGCCAGCATCGAACCCACCAGATATCGCTTGCGGCCGATTCGCGTCGCGAGCCAGCCGGTCATCGGGATCATCACACTGATCGCGACCAGATAGCTCGTGACCACCCAACTGATTTGATCGACATCCACATGGAACGCCTGTTGCATGTAGGGAAGCGCGACATTGATGATCGAGACGTTTAGCACCTGCAAAACTGTGCCGATCATCACGGCCCCGCCGGTCACCCATTTGCGCACGGGAGCAGGATTGCGATCGGCGATCGGGCTCGGCGTTGGTGCTGCGGCGCTCAATGGAACCTGACTCTGCTCTGCGCTCGGTCGGCTCGCACGACGATATCAAAAGGCGCAGCGCGAACCACCGAAGGGGTCGGCTTATTTCACCGCTATCTCGGTGGTTCCGACCGGTGGATTCCCGGAGGGCGCCGAGCGGGTTCACGGGGCCTCGGTTTTCGACTATTCTCGACTCGCCGGCTGCGATCTACTTGACAGTTGCCGCGATCGGGATTGACACAATACCGTTGTTCGCACCGTATTTGTAGCTGAACCCCACCGTCGCCGACTGCGCGCCGGTCGTGCCGCTCCCCGGCGTAAACTCCATCGTGATCGTGCAGTTGCCGGGTTTGGCTGCCAGCGTGCCCGTGCAGGTGTTGGCCGTAATCGTGAACGCGCCGGGATCGTTGCCGCCGATGCTGGTGGTACTGAGGTTGACGCTCACGGTCGCGGGATTCGAGATCTTGATCCGCTTCGGCTTACCCGTGATGCCTGCCGCCACCGACGAGAACGTCTCCTTGGAAAGCGCCTTCAGCGTCACCGCAATCCCAGCACCGCTGAGGCTCATCGCGGGGCTGCTGCCGTTGTAGTTCACGCCGATCGACCCTCCGGTCACGTTGGCGACCGTCGTCGGCGCAAACTCGACGTTCGAACGAGCACTTCTTCTTCCGCGCGATGCTTTGACCCGAGCAGGTGTCCTTGCCGCCGGCGATCGCGAAAGGCGGGGTCGCGGTCACTGATCCGATCACCGCCGCGGTCTTGCCCTTGTTAGTGAGCGTCACCTTCTTGGGCTTGCTGGTACCGGTCGCATCGACCTTGCCGAAGTTGAGCTTCGCTAGAGACGCGGTCAACGTAGTGGGCGAGCCCGGCGTGGCAGTGGCGGTCGGCGTCGGGGTGGGCGTCGGAGTCCGCGTCTGAGTCGGTGTCGCGCTCGGCATTGGCGTTGGTGTCGGGGTCGGCGACGATGGTGTCGGAGTCGGTGCTGGCGGCGTCGGTGTCGGCGTGGCGGCCTGAGTTGCCGACGGAGTCGGAGTCGCTGGCGCGGAAGGGCTCGGAGTCGGAGTTGGCGCCGGTGTTGGTGTGGGTGTGGGCGTCGGCGTCGGTGTCGGTGTCGGTGTCGGTGTGCTGGTCGGAGTCGGAGTGGGAGTGGGAGTGGGAGTGCGAGTGGGAGTCGGCGTCGGGGTCGGTGTGGGCGTGGGAGTCGGGGTCGGCGTCTGACAGGGCGGGGGTGGAGTGGAACTCAGCGTGCAGTTGGTACTCGACGGGTCAAGCTTTGCGATGAAGACATTCGACGATGCGTTGCTCCCCGTGTTGTTCTGCTGCTGGTAAGCGGCGATCGTGGCCGGGAAGTTCGTGGAAATCGAAGCGCCTGCTACGAACACGTTGCCGCAACCGTCGAGCTTGATATCGCCGGCCATATCGAGGGTGCTGCCGCCCAGGTACCCCGAGAACACGAGCTGGTTGCTGCCGGTCCGGCTCGGATCGATCTCGCTCACGAACGCGTTGGTCCCGCCGCCGGCGTTCGGGTTCACGTCCAGGTTCGCATTGTTCTGCTGCTGGCAGGCCCCGGCGCTGGTAGGAAAATCCGCCGAAAAGGTGCCGCCGGATACGAAGATGCGCCCTGAACCGTCCACGGCGATACCGGTCGCCGCATCGGCCATCACCACGAAGAAGATAGGATTGGAGATGAACGGGTATCCGCTCCCGCCCAAATACGTCGAATACGCAAGTTGGCTGCTGCCTGTCATCGAGTCGTCCAGTTCGGAGACAAAAGCATTCGATCCGAAGCCCGCAAAAGCTTCGTTGAATGGCTGATAGGCATTGGCGGTGACCGGGAACATTGACGAATAGGTCGTTCCCGTCACAAAGATATGCCCCGAATTGTCCAAAGTGATATTCGTGCCTATATCGCCCGCGACCAGGCCGCCCTCGCCCCCCAGATACGTCGAGTACACCAGCGACCCGTCGCCGCTCTGGGTAGGATCGAACTCCGCCACGAACGCGCTCGAGTTTGAAAAGCTGTTCTTGCTATTTAGTTGATAAGGATTACGGGTAGGCAAATCGGTGGAATAAGCCAACCCCGTAATATAAGCGTGACCCGTCGAATCGACCGCGACGCCAAGCGCGGCGTCACCTTCCATCGCCGGTGCCGCTGCCGCCGAAGTAGGTGGAGTACGCGAGTGCCGAGCCCCCGCCCTTAAGGACCAGCAGGTAGGCAGAGCTGTTCAAATGGAAATCCGGGTCGGAGCTCTGGTAGGCGTTCCTGGTGGGAAAATCGGTTAACGTAGTGCTGCCCGAGACATAGGCCGCGCAGTTAGTTGAACATCCGGGCTCGATCGCTATCCTGCTGGCCGCCGCGCCGTTGCGTCCGTGGATAAAGGTCGAATAGACGATCCCGCCAGAGGAATTGAGCTCGGTGACGAATCCATTATTGATATTCGCCGCGGCCGCATTGTTTGTGGCCTCGAAGGCGACGGCGGTATGGGGAAAATCAGTGGAGTAGGTGAGCCCGGCCACATAGGCGTCGCCCGAGCCGTTGACGGCGATTCCGTGCGCTTCGTCGCCATCGGCTCCTCCGCTCGTTCTGTCGCCGCTCCCGCCCAGGTACGTCGAGTAGACCAGCGAAGCCACTCCGGACTTGCTCGGGTTGAGCTCCGCGACGAACGCGTTCGGAGTCGTAGTCGTGGTGCTGTCCGTCGGCTGTACTGCGTTCAAGGTTGGAAAGTTGGGAGAGTCGGCAACTCCGGCTACATATATATTGCCCTTGGAGTCGAGTGCGATATCGAACGTATAATCCGAGAAGTTGAAGCTTGCCGGCATCGACGACGGCTCAATGCCGAAGAAGGACGTGAACGACTCAGGCGTGCCGGTCTTGTTGTTACCGTTGCCGCCGAGATAAGTCGAATAGACAAACTGCGGATCGATCACGAGCGGGAGCTTGCGATCGTATTCGGCAACCCGGATCGCAACTGCCTTCTTTCCCGAGCCGCCTGGCAGGTCCGTCACGGCGTAGCGCCCCTCGATCTTTCGCTGGCTGCCGGCGGCGCCTTCCTGGTAAATCAGCGGCTTGCGCATCGTTACATAGCCAGTGGGAGTGCCCAGGATCAGGTCCCCCGCCGGATCGACTGAAGCGTCGCCGGCCCGTCAACTGCGAGGGCAATCCGCCCCGGGTCGGCGCCAGGTGCGACGATCAGGTCGTACTCGAGCGCGGCGCGCGAACCATAGTAAACCAGGTCAATACCGGGATAGATGGAGCGATAGCGGACGCGCGCATAGGTCGCGATGTTGGTGCGCCATTTCGACGGCTCGTCGCCCAGCAGATAGTTCACGTGGCCGGGCAGTCGATCCATCCCATCGATCCGGGGCTTTGGGTTCGCTCCAATCGGCTTGATCCGCAGCACCGCCGCTTCATGGCGCGGCGCAGCTACGGCTCCCACAGGCGTCGTCGTGCTGGCCGCCTTCCGCAGCGCCGGATTCTGCGCAAGTACCAGTACCGCCTCAGTCTCGGTCAGGAACAGGCTGAAAGCGCCCGCGCGAGAAAGAAAATGAACCCGCGGATCGGTCTGCCCGGCGTTGCGCTCAAAGTACAGTGGCAGCCCGTCGATCTTGTCACGCGCAGCAGCCTGGTCCGCCACGCCTCGCCGATCGACCGGTCCCGGAACGACCGAACGCCCAGATCGGGAGCCAAACAAAGCCGCAAGAAGTACGGTGGCAGCTACGCCAGCTACAATCCGCACGGCTGGCCCCCGCTTGAAGGCGATGTCACCTCGGCGTGTCATCAATCTTCTGATCCCGGCCTTCCAAGGCCGGCCCGCGAGTCTGGCGCACACGCCTTGCGTAGCGCCGCTAGGCCGCGAAACGATAAACGAAAACTCACTGACAGGCATCGCATCTGGTTCTCGGAGTCCGCGTATTGCCAGGCTAGGCCGTTGACCGTGATGTTGCTATGGACGGCTCGAGCCGACTGCGCGGCGCCATTACTGACTGGTGTAGTACTCCACGAGGTAGTTGATGGTGGCACTGCCCGGACTGCCAAATCCAGCGAGTCCGTTGAACCAGTTGAGAACGAACGACGAGTTCCAGGTCGGCGGGTCTTCGTTCGGATAATGAATGCGATACGCACCAACTATGGTGCTGGCGCTCGCTCCTGAATTCGCGTACGTGCAGCCGAACTTGTCCTGAATCCAGATTTGGGAACTTGAACAGCGATCGAAGTAGAAGTCCTGCCCGAAGTAGTCTTCGGTGCCCGACGAGTTGAAGCCCGGCGTGCTCTCGCCGTCAACCTGGTACTGTATCGGACCTTCGTAGGAGCCGGTACTCGCCACATTGAACAACATGTATACGCTCCACAGCGCCCCCGGGCCGCCGCCCGAGACGTTGGCAAGCTGGAGCGAAGCGAGGGCGGCGGGCGAACCGTTTCCCTCGACCGCGTGGAGATGCGAGTAACGGCCCCAGCTCACTACGCTGGTGCTCGGGTAGACGTAGTAGCCGACATTGAACCATCCTGTTACGGAAGAAGCGCTGTTGTTGTTGTAGACGACCTGGAGGCTGCTGGTAAACGGTGCGTTCAGGAGCGAGTACATCCGCAACGTCCCCGCTGTGTTGCTCGCTTCGTAGGTCCAGAGATGGTTCTGGTAGTACTGGACGCTGGTGGTGGACTGCGAAGACATGCCCCGCGCCGCGGCCAAGTCGGCGATCGTAGAATTGACCGACGCTGTGCCCTCTCCATCTCTGAAGACCGTCAGCGTGTTGGTCCCGTCGGTCCCAGGGGAGCTGGTGATCACGTTCACATAAGCCAGATGGCCACAGGTCGGGATTGCGCAGGTTCCGGGCGTAATATTGAGCAGCGTCAGACTGCTATTCGCTGCAATAGTCACGTGCTTGTAGGCCGCTGCGCTGCCGCCTGACGGCGTTGCGATCGGCGTTGCGATCAGCAACTCACCCCAGGCATCCACCGGATGCTGGAGGGGGAACTGGATCGAAGTTGCGCTGGCCGAGCCTGCCAGGGCCAGCAGCGCGATAGCTGCAACGATTGTGCGTCTCATGCCTCTGCTCCCGATGTTCCTGGACGAATCATTGGCTGGTGTAGTACTCCACGAGGTAATTGATGGTGGCGCTGCCCGGAAGACCGGGCGGCGTTCCCTCTCCGAATCCAGCGAGTCCGTTGAGCCAGTCGAGAATGAACGATGAGTTCCAAATCGGCGGGTCTTCGTTCGGATAATGAATGCGGTACGCACCAACTATGGTGCTGGCGCTCGCGCCTGAATTCGCGTACGTGCAACCGAACTTGTCCTGAATCCAGATTTGGGAACTTGAACAGCGATCGAAGTAGAAGTCCTGCCCGAAGTAGTCTTCGGTGCCCGACGAGGTGAGGCCCGGCGTGCTCTCGCCGTTGACCAGGTACTGTATCGGACCTTCATAGGAGTTCACATTCGCCACGTTGAACAACATGTATACGCTCCACAGCGCCCCCGGACCGCCGCTCGAGACGTTGACAAGCTGGATCGCTGAGAAAGCAGTGGCCGAACCCGCCCCGTTGACCGCGTGGAGATGCGAGTAACGGCCCCAATTAACTACGCTGGTGCTCGGATAGACGTAGTAGCCGATGTTGAACCATGCTGTTACGGAAGAAGTGCTGTTGTTGTTGTAGACGACCTGGAGGCTGCTGGTGAACGGTGCGTTCAGGAGCGAGTACATCCGTGACGTTGGGAGGCCGAAGAATGCCGAGCCGGCTTCGTAGGTCCAAAGATGATTCTGGTAGTATTGCGCGCCGGCGGTGGACTGCGAAGACATGCCACGCGCCGCGGCCAAGTCGGCGATAGTAGAATTGACCGACGCCGTGCCTTCTCCATCCCGGAAGACCGTTAGCGTGTTGGTCGTGTCAGTTGCAGGTGAGCCGGTAATCACGTTCACATACGCCAGGTGGCCACAGGTCGGGCTTGCGCAGGTCCCGGGCGTGATACTGAGCAGCGTCAGACTGCTACCCGCTCCAATAGTCTTCTGCTTGTAGGCCGCTACGCGTAGCTCGCCCCAGGGGGCTACGGGCGGCTCGAGCGGGAACTGGTCGCTATCTATAGGCGGCGGTGTGGGAGTCGGACCACCCGGCGTCGGTGTCGGCGTAGGCGTCTGAGTCGATGTGGGAGTCGGTGTCGGTGTCGGTGTCGGCGTAGGCGTGGGGGTCGGTGTCGGTGTGGGAGTCGGCGTTCGAGTAGGGGTCGGAGTTGGTGTGGGAGTGGGAGTCGGCGTCGGTGTCGGAGTCGGCGTTGGTGTGGGCGTCGGTGTCGGTGTCGGCGTTCGAGTCGGGGTCGGTGTGGGCGTAGGCGTCGGAGTCGGCGTTGGCGTGGGTGTCGGCGTCGGAGTAGGAGTCGGGGTCGGAGTCGGTGTCAGTGACAGGCCGGAGATTCTGAAGAGCATAAGCGCTCATCGGGCCCGAGGCGTTCGGCTGCGCGGCGCTCGAGGTAGTCGGAAAGTCGCTCGACGAGGCGGTTCCTCCGACCGCGTACAGCACCGCCGAATCGGGCGAGGCGACGGCCGCAGCGATGCCGGTTCCGAACTCTTCATTGGAGCCGCCGAAAAGCGAAGAGAACAGCAGGGTCGAGCCGTCCGAGCTTACCTGCGACACCGCCGAGTTGGAATCGAGGAACAAGCCGGCGAACACGCCCTGGGCCGCGTCTCCATCCAGGGCGATCCGCGTCACCGCCGGCAGATAGTCCGTGTTGTCACTGATGAGCCGGAAGGTGCGGCCGCTGTCGTCGCTGCGCGCCAGATAGCCGAGATCACCGAGCTGACCGCCGGCAAACACCCGCGACGGAGTGATCGATGAATCCACTTCCAGGTCATAGATCGCGAGATCGATCACGCTGACGGGACTGGTAAAGGTCGTGAAGCCGTCAGTGCTTCTGATCAGCCCGATGTCGAGGCCGGCATACAGGACTGAGGGCGACTCGCTGCTGTTGACCGCGAGCGAGAAAGCGGGTTGGAAGTTCATCGAGGTGGCACGGAACGTGACGCCCCCGTCGGTGCTGGCGAAGATTCCCTGGTTCGTGCCGGCGTACAAAACAGGAGGGCTGCGGTTGGGATCGGAGGCGATCGACAACACCCGGGTCGCGGCGGGGAGACCGGCCGGGCTGAACGTCGCTCCTCCGTCCGTGCTGTCGAGCAAGCCCGCTGACGAGCCTGCGTACAGCTCCACGGGTTGACTGGCAGCATTCACAAACACCGGTGAGATCAGCGTTCCGAAAAGAAGACTCTCGAATGAGATACCGCCGTCGGTACTCACTGATAACCCTTGTGAGCTGCCGACATAGAGTCTTCCCGAGGTGGAATCCAGCGCGATCCCGCCGGGACCGATCGGAGCCGTGAGCCCGGTCAGGTTGAATGTCGCTCCGTCGTCGGTGCTCCGGTACAGGCCGTTTCGCGCGCTGCCCGCGTAGACCGCATGCGGAGACGCGCTCGTGTCAACCGCCAAAGCGTTGAGAGAGCCGGGCGCTCGGGTTTAGTCCGCTTGCCGAAAAAGTCTCGCCGTCGTTGCGGCTTATCACCAGTTGTCCGTTCGGGGCCGGGATTGCCTGCACCGGGCTCACCGCGGGGAAATCGGACGAACTGGTGTTTCCATTGATGTAGGCATTGCCGGTGGAGTCCAGAGCGATCGCGCGCCCGATATCGTTCCCGGAGCCGCCCAGATAGCTGGAATAGACCAGCGACGCGCCACCAGCGGCAAGTTTGGTGATAAAGCCGTCACCGGAGCCGCCGCCGAAAGTTCCCTGGAAAGCGCCGGCCGTGGTAGGAAAGTCGGCTGAAGAGGTCATTCCAGTTACGTAGGCAGCGCCGGATGAGTCAATTGCTATTCCTAGTACCGAGTCGAAGCCGCTACCGCCCAGATAAGTAGAGTAAATCAGAGGCGCGGTGCCGGTGGGATTGATCTTCGCGACAAATCCGTCGGCGGTGCCGCCGAAGACCTTCTGTGCAGCGCTGGCCGTCGTGATCGGAAAATTGTTGCCGCCTATCGCGTCGGTGACGCCCCCGACGTAAGCGTCGCCGGCAGAGTCAACCGCGACTGCAAAGGCTCCGTCGCCCTCGTGGCCACCCAAATAGGAAGCGTATTTCAGACCGGTACCTGACGAGTTGACCCGCGCGATGAAAGCGTCGCTCGCATCGCCGGTACCGCCGTTGGCAGTCTGGAACGCACCAGCGGTGGCCGGAAATCGAAATGAAAGTGTGTAGCCCACGGCGAAAGCGTCGCAACTGGACAAACAACCCTGAGGCACCGCGATCGCCTGACCGGACTCGATCGCCTCTCCACCGAGATATGTCGAGTAGATCAACGTCGAACCGCCGGCGCTGATCTTACTTACGAAAGCGTCGCTGCTGCCGCCTCCGTAGGCCGTCTGCGCGGCGCCGGCCGTGACCGGAAAGTGGCCGCTGGTCGTGCCGGTGACGTAGACAGCGCCCGACTGGTTGACTGCAATACCGTTTCCACGGTCCGCCCCGCCCCCGCCCAGATAGGTAGAGTAAAGCAACTGATGACCGTCGGGACTGAGTTTGGTGACGAACGCGTCGCAAAGGCCGCCGAAGCCGGGTTGCGGCACGGACGTTCCGGGAGCAATCGGGAAGTCGGCAGAACAGGTAAACCCCGTGATGTATGCGCTGCCCGTACTGTTGACC
This sequence comes from uncultured delta proteobacterium, assembly GCA_963793115.1. GTDB lineage: Bacteria > Desulfobacterota > Binatia > Binatales > Binataceae > CAVVMA01. Next base: position 318,838 of record CAWBYV010000020.1, on the reverse strand, counting down.
GCCAGCGCATCGGCTTCGTCGATGAAGCTGCCGCCCAGGAAAGTGGCGTAGCTCACGGTCGGATCGATAGTCAGTGGCTTGCTCCGATCGTACGAGGCAACCTCGACGCCGACGCCCGAGCGCCCGAGCATTCTGTAGCTACTCGCGACTTTCCTCCTGGCGCCGCTGAACTCTTGGTACGCGACCGGCCTGTGAATCACGATCCGGTCGCGCGACGCGCCGACCACGAGGTCTCCATCCCGGTCGATCTTGAGGTGATCTGGTGCCGCGGAACGATAGTCTGATTTCGTCAGGCTTCGCTCCGGGCGCGAGGTTCAAGTCGCATTCCAGTTGGCGATGGTTGCCGTAATAAACCAGGTCGATACCGGGATAGACCTGGCGATATTTCACTCTCGCGTAAGTAGGTATGCCGACGCGCCATTGACTCGAATCGTCCCCGATAAAGTAGTTGACCACGCCCGGCAGCTTGTCTTCGCCTTCGATTCGCGCCGAAGCGTTCGCCCCCTCGAGTCGCATCCTAATCACCGGATGTTCCCGAGCGCGCCCAGTCGCGCCCGCGCTCGGTCCGCGCCCGGCGACTTGCTCGAGACCGTCGCCGGCGAAGGGCAATCGTCGCGGGCGGTCCTCGCTGCCGTCGCCCGACTGCACAAAAATCGCCTCGCGCGGAGTCAACTCGACCGACAGATTCCCCGCTCGAGCCCGAAATTTCACGCCCTCGGACTCCGACCGGCTCGGCTCAAAGCTGAGCGGCAGTCTGCCGTACTCGTGTCTGAGGCGCGCGATGACTGCCGATTTCCGCGACGAGCCGGTCGCGAGGGTCGGCGCGGCCTTCGCCGCGGGGCGGTCAGGCCGCGATTGTCGCCCTGCACGCCGCGAAACCCCGGCCAGAAGGAAGACGCAGATGAGAACCGCGGCGAGGGCGAGGCAGAGCCCGGTTGACAATCCCCGCGTTGTCAAACGTCGCACTGTCAAACGTGCTCGCCGCCGAGACGCCCGGAGATAGGAAACAAGACTGTACGCACCCTCCTGCCGATAGGCCGAGTCCTCTTAACTACACCAAGGCCCGTTCTAGCGTCAATTAGTATAATTTCCAGTCTTTACAAGCACTTTTCGGACTCCCGAAGTGCGTCGGAGAGGGCGATCGGAGACCGGGTTTCAAGCCAGGATTCGGTTCACTTCCAGACCGGGCTGTGCGAATCTGAATTGCTAGACCGCGCAGATCGTATCGATATAGACGGCTGGGCAGATTGCCCACATAGATTGAGTAACGCAGTTTTGCGCACAGGAATACTTGTGTCACCGATGGACGATCACCGCTGGAGGCAAGCGACCATCGTCGTAGCGCTGGTATTCGGAGCGACCCTGCGCGCATCGGCGGCCGACGCTCAGGCGATCAATGTCTGCGTGAATAAGAAGACTGGCGCCGTGCGCGGGGTCACAAATCCGAGCAGGTGCAAGAAATCCGAGACTTTCGTCTCGGTGTCGGCGAATGACCCGGGGCCCGCCGGGCCCACCGGTGCGACAGGCCCTGCCGGACCGCAGGGCCCATCGGGACCTGCGGGTCCATCGGCTGCGGCGGGACCTCAGGGACCGCCAGGACTCGCCGGTGCGACGGGTGCGGCCGGAGCGCAAGGGCCACCGGGGCCGGCCGGTCTAACGGGTGCTGCGGGACCTCAGGGACCGACGGGACTTACCGGTGCAACGGGCGCGGCTGGGCCGCAGGGTCTACCGGGACTCGCCGGTGTTACTGGCGCCGCCGGAGCGCAGGGGCCACCGGGACCCGCGGGCCCAACGGGCCCTACCGGGAGCGTGTGGCCCGGCGCGTGGCCGCCCGGCGACCCGGGCATTGCGTATTCGACCAAGCTGAAGCAGGTGTCTGGTGCCGCGCTCACCCTCCTGGATTACACCGGGTCGGGCGAAATCGACTTCATTTCAGTCATCAACAACACGGGCACCGGCGGCACGCTACAAATTTGCCAGGACGCAGACTTGAACACGTCCTGTGCAACGCCCTCGGTCAACGTCAATCTCTTCGACCTGGTAGCCGCACGCGGCTCCGCTGGATTCCGCTCGCGATATCTGAGTTTCGGCACATCAAGCTTTGGGCAAAACTTTACAATCTATCTAACCGCGCCTTTTAGAACCCATGTGAGGGTCACTCTGATCAACCCGGACGTATTCGATAACATCTGGACGGACGTTGGGTGGCACGCCAACAGCGGACTCAACTGGGGTCGCTACTCGCATCTGCACGCGGTCGATCAAAGCTTGACGATCGCACCTGGGAATGGTTGCGTGAATTCGGGCGGCGGCTGCGGCACAGCTCCGACCATCCCGCTCTTCAGCACATCGAACGGCCCCGGCGTCATCTGGGAGGTCTACACATATTTCAGCGGCGCTGGAATGCCGAGTGGGCTGGAAAGCCCTATGCAGTGGTTGATCGACGGCAACCTGAACCACGATTCGTCGGGCACTGAAGACTACTTCGGTAGCTCGTTTTATTTCGCCCCCGGCCTGTTCGCGTCTGACTATCTGGGCGTGACTGCGCTAACGGGTCCGGTTGGTCTCCCCACCACGGCGGGCGCTTACAGGTTACACATCCTCGACCCCATAGAGTTCAATTCGACGGCGGAGTTGATGTGGTGGAACGGCTGGCCGCCCTTCGGCGCATGTACTAATTGCGGCAATGTTTCGGTGAACGTGCTAGTGACGTATTACACCAGCAATTAGCCGCGCGCACCGGCGCGGCCTGCGGCGACAAACTCGCGAACGGGCATGGACGGCCACGCGACAGTGGTCTAAAACCGTTCCAGTCACAGGAGGATTCAGCATGGGACGGCTTCAGGGAAAGGTTGCGATCGTAACCGGAGCAAGCAGAGGAATCGGCGCGGCAATCGCCGAGTTGTTCGCGAAGGAAGGCGCGAAAGTCGTGTGCAGCGCGCGCACGATGCGCGAAGGCGAACATCCGCTCGAAGGCTCGCTCGAGACCACCATCGCGGCAATCAAAAGGGCGGGCGGCGAGGCGGCCGCCGTCACCTGCGATGTGTCATCGGAGGAAAGCTGCCGGCATCTGGTGGATGAGGCGCGCCGCCTTTACGGCCCCTGCGACGTGCTCATCAACAACGCGGCGCTGACCTACTTCGGGCCGATAAAAGATTACCAGATAAAGCGCTGGATACGATCGATCGCCGTCAATCTGCATGGACCGTTCATGCTGAGCCATCTCGTTCTGCAGGACATGATCCCGCGGCGCAGTGGCGCGATCGTCAACATCTCGTCAGGCGCCGCGATCGGCCCTGGACGGGCGCCCTACTCGCCCGGCGGTTTTTTCCGCGGCAGCTGTTGCTATGGAGCCGGCAAGGCGGCCCTGGAGCGCTTCACCCAAGGGCTGGCCGAGGAGGTGTTCGAGTACGGCATCTCGGTGACCTGCGTCTCGCCCTCGCAGGTGGTGGCAACTCCGGGCACGATTCATCATCACCTGGTCACTGGCGCCGACGATCCGCATGGCGAACCGCAGGCCTACATGGCAAAGGCGGCCCTGATTCTGGCCAGCGAGCCGCCGGCCAAGGTCAGCGGCCGGGTCACATACAGCCAGCCGCTGCTCAAGGAATTCGGGATGCTCGACAAGGCGACCGGAATCGGCGTTGACCTGGAGGGAAGTGGCTACAGTAAGATATGATCCGGCTACTCGATGTAACCTGAGCGGCCGGCTGGCAGATTACCCTCACCCGGCGAGCGCAACGCTCGCCGACCTTCCCCTGGTCGGGGAGAGGTGTAAGCTTCAATAATCATCGCTGGAGAAGTCGTCGATGTAGGTAGTATTTGGGCTTAGAGCGCGGAAAAGCGTCACACTTCCATGGGTCAAACGATGTGTAGCGCGCGGGTTCAAATACAGCCATGAAGGCATGGCATAAGTAATGTTTGGATCTGCCTCTTTAGGCCACACATTGACAAAGAAAATCGCGGACAGAAGCCGCGAAGCATCGGCAAGGGTCACGGCTGGCGGAACATGCTTGGTTATGGAGGCAAGAAGCCTGGAATCCGTGGAGAATTGCATGAAAGCGCGACGGGCAAGCGAACGAGTGAAAGTCGTATCTACGCCCGCAAAATCATTGTGGATCGAAAGCGCATTGAACCAAGGATGCACCACGAATATCAGTATGAATGGACTGTTCCTGGTAAATTGTTTTGCGTCGCTGAAAGCGTAGAGCGCATTCTCTTTGGCAAGATAATAGGGATCGACACTGCGCGCTGAAACCGTCACGGCCTTCTTAGGTTGAAGGCGGATATGCATCCGGCCCTTTCGCACCATCCGTTTTTGCTTGAGTTCAGCGGCAATACTTGGTGCAGCCTCGATCAAATCGCGAAACGTTTCAAAAGAAAGGTCCCACGACTCTTCGATAAGAACCTGTTCACCGGGGATTTCTTTCTCCAACCGTTCCTTCAACCGCTGAGCGAGCCGTCCATTAGAGCCGAAAGCTTTCACGTCAAAATAGGTGCCGGTATGCTCGATCTTGCCGTCGAGCGTCGAGCCTTTCGTACCAAGAACGTCGCTCGGGTTCATGGCGACTTGAGTTGTAATTTCCACATGACAGCGGGCCAGCCAGTCGTACGCAGCGAGTTCCGCGAAAGCGCCGTACGTCTGAGGTGGCTTGATCAGGTTGCAAAGAAGGTCGCGAGCGTTCTCTTTCGACGAAAAGTCCTTAGTCAGCAGCACGCTGATCGCGCGGACAACGAGGTTACAATGGGCGTCGGAATTAGCGAGATTAAATGCGTCTGTGTCGAGGTTGGCGTTCTTGAGGATGGTTTCAAGCCGCATGTCAGCGATTAGGTCGCTTTCTGCCGCGAGCTTTTGAATCCATTCGTGAGTAGTTCTTAGGGTCACGTGAGTCATCCAGTTCGCGGCACTTCACCCATACTAACTAAGATACTAGCGCCCACCGCTCCTGATCCCTCTTCCTGACCTGACCAGGGGGAGGGCAAGCGGCGCGGCGTTTGCTCTTTTCTTGCAAACGCCGTGACGCGCGGGTGAGGGTGCTCCCCACTCCGCCGATGCTTATCCACCGGGCGGGACGGCCGATTGATAGCCGAAAGTCTCGGCGGGAAACGCCATTTCGTTGACCCGCCCGCCGTCGGGATACCGACCCTGCACCCAGACGCTCTTCATCCGATTGTCTGGCCCAAAGGCGTTGCCCGACTGATCGACGAAGCTCTTGAGCGCGAACTCGCGCACCTGGCCGGGCTCCATATCGCCCGCGGTCTGGCGGAAGTAGCCGTGGTCGGTGTCGAGCGTAATGTTCACGCCTTGCCAGGGATTGGTGTCGTCGCTGCGCACGAAGATGTCGCCGCCGCTGATGCTGAAGGCGGCCTTCTCGAATTGCTTGATAAGCTTTTTCTGATAGTCATCTTGCGGCTGGCCGCCAAATGGCACCGACACGCCCAAGCATCCCGAGACGCCGACTGTCATCGCGACGGCGATCGCGAGCAGTCTCGTGCCGCCCGGCACAATCATCGAGCTTCGATTCGCCGTACCGCTTCGCGCAGGCGTGCGACGGTGCGCTCGGCGCCGAGCACCGCGATCACCTCGTAGATCCCGGGGCTTACCGTGCCGCCGGTCAATGCGACGCGCACCGGCTGCGCGAGTTGTCCGAGCTTCAGTTCATGGCGGGCCAGAACCCGCTCGAAGGCGGCCCGAATCGATGACTCCGAAAAGCCGCGGTCGAGCGCTTCGAGTTCCAACGCCAACTCCTTCAATGGCTCGGCGATCTCGGGCTTGAGGAATTTATCCGCAGCCTTCTGATCGATCGCGATCTCGTCGCTCAAGTAGAACTGCGCGAAGTCAACCAGCTCGACCAGGGTCTTGGCGCGCTCTTGCAGCGTCGTGACCATCTTTTCCAGCCATCCCGGTTGGGCAGGAACGCGCCAGCCGCGTTGCTCGATAAACGGCCGCGCCAGACTCGCCAGCTCGGCTGGAGTCTTTTGCTTCAAATAGTTGAAGTTGAGCCACAGCAGTTTGTCGGCGTTGAAGATGCCGGCCGACTTGCCGCATCCGGAAAAATCGAAAAACTCGATCAGCTCCTGCTTCGAGAAAACTTCCTGGTCGCCGTGAGACCATCCCAGCCGCGCGAGGTAGTTGAGCAGCGCCTCAGGCAGATAGCCGCCGTCGCGATAAGCGGATACTGACGTCGCACCGTGACGCTTGGAGAGCTTCGAGCCGTCGGGACCCATCACCTGCGGCAGATGGGCGTATTGCGGCGGCTTCAGCCCCAGCGCCTGGAACATCCGGATCTGGCGCGGCGTGCTGGGCAGCAGATCGTCGCCGCGCACCACGTGCGTGATCGCGAGGCCGGCGTCGTCGATCACGGTCGCGAAGTTGTAGGTGGCGCCGCCGTCGGAGCGCAGGATAACCAGGTCGTCGAGTTCGCTGTTCTCGAAGATCGTGTTGCCCTTCACCAAGTCCTCGACCACGGTCTGCCCGTCCTGCGGGATACGGAAACGAATCGCGTAGTTGCGCCCGGCCGCCTTGTCGGGCAGCGGCAAGTCGCGCGCAAACGGTTTCTCGCGGCAAGTTCCGTCGTAGCCGGGCTTGCGATGCTCCTTGCCGGCCAGCTTGCGCTTCGCTTCAAGCTCTTCGGCGGTGCAATAGCATGGATACGCATCACCGGCGGCGAGCAGCTTGCGCGCCGCCTCGTGATACATCGGGATGCGATTGCTCTGAAAATATTCCGGGTCGGGCGGGCCAGCGTCGTACTCGAGACCGAGCCATTTCAGATCGGCCAGAATCTCCTCCAGCGATTCGCGGGTCGAGCGTTCGCGATCGGTGTCGTCGATTCTGAGGATGAACGCGCCACGATTGTGCCTCGCGAAAAGATACGCGAACAAGCCCGAGCGGACGTTGCCTATGTGCAGCGAGCCGGTGGGACTCGGGGCAAAGCGGGTGCGTACGGTCACGCGGTCACTCCCATTGGCTCATTCCCATTCAATGGTGCCGGGCGGCTTCGAGGTGATATCGTACACCACGCGGTTGACCCCCTTCACCTCGTTGGTGATTCGAGTTGACATTTTCGCCAGCAGCGCGGGATCGATTCGCGCCCAATCCGCCGTCATTCCGTCCGAGGACTCGACCGCGCGGATTGCGATCACGCTCTCGTAGCTGCGCCCGTCGCCCATCACGCCGACGGTCTTGACCGGCAGCAGCACCGCGAAGGCCTGCCAGAGGCCCGGCCCGAGCGCCGCCGACGCAACCTCGTCCATCACGATCCGATCGGCACGCCTGACCAGATCGAGCCGCGCGCGCGTGACCTCGCCCACGATTCGCACCGCCAGTCCCGGTCCGGGGAACGGCTCGCGATCGACGATCTCGGCGGGCAGCCCAAGCTCGCGCCCAAGCGCGCGCGCCTCGTCCTTGAACAGCTCACGCAGCGGCTCGATCAGCTCCAGGCGCATCCGGTCGGGAAGTCCGCCGACATTATGATGGCTCTTGATCGTCACCGACGGCCCCTTGGAGGAGACCGATTCGATCACGTCGGGATAGAGCGTGCCCTGTCCGAGGAAGCGCGCGCCGCGAACGATTTCCTCGGACTCGAACACGTCGATAAAGGTATGGCCGATGATGCGCCGCTTCTGTTCCGGATCGAGCACTCCGGCCAGGCGTTCGAGGAACAGGCTGGAAGCGTCCGTCACCTTGAGATCGATCCCGAGCCGGTGCGCGAACCCGGTCTCCATCCGATCGCGCTCGCCCGCGCGCAACAGCCCCGTATCGACGAAGACGCAATTCAGCCGATCGCCGACGGCGCGATGGACAAGCGCCGCAGCCACCGCCGAGTCTACGCCGCCGGAGAGTCCCATCAGGACCCGATCGTGCGGGCCGACGCGCGCGCGAATTTCGGCGGTCTTGGTCTCGATCACGTTCGTCATCGTCCAGTCGCCGGGCTCGCCGCAAATCCCGAGCACGAAGTTGCGCAAGACCTGCGGGCCGCACGGCGTGTGGACCACTTCAGGATGGAACTGGATTCCGCGCAGCAGGCCGTCGCGGCTGCGGAACGCCGCGTAGGGTGAATTGCCGCTGTGAGCGATCGCGCAGAGCTCGTTGGGAAGGTTCTCGACCCGATCGCCGTGGCTCATCCAGACCCGATGCTCGCGGCCTTCAAGTCCCTCGAAGAGCGGATCGTCGCTGTCGATGATCAGCGTCGCGGGACCGTACTCGCGCGCCCGGGAGCCGGCGCTGGGCGCGCCCATATGCTGCGCGATCACGTATAGCCCGTAACAGATTCCGAGCACGGGGCATCCGAGCCGGAGCACCTCGGGTGAGATATCCGGCGCTCCGGTTTCATAGAGGCTCGCGGGCCCGCCGGAAAGAATCACGCCACGCGGTCTTAGCGCGCGGATTTTCTCAATCGGCAGATTGTACGGATGGATTTCGCAATAGACCCGCGCCTCGCGCACCCGGCGTGCGATCAACTGGGTGTATTGGCTGCCGAAATCGAGGATCAGGATCACGCGAATCAGACCTTGGCGAAATGATAGCTGAGCGCCGCGCGCGGGCGAAGCCGGCTCGCGCCGCCGCTTTCCACAGATACACTCGGCAAATCAACTCGAAGTCAGCGGGACTTGGTCCGGGAGATCGGCCGCCTTACGCCGAAGCCCGCGCGGCTCTGGGTTTTCCTGAACTCGAAGCGCAGCGGCGTGCCGCGAAGCTCCAGGGCGTCGCGGAAGCGGGCTTCGAGAAAGCGCACGTAGTGCGCCGGAATATCCCGCTCGAGATTCGAGAAGAATCTGAACCTGGGCGGTGAACTTCCGACCTGCGTCACGTACATCAGATTGAGCCGATGGCGGTCGACCAGCGGCGGGTCCATCGCAGCAGTCGCCCCGGTCAAAATTCGGTTGAGGATCGAAGTCTGGAAGACCGCGCGGAAGGCCTGCCCGGCCTCCAGCGCGGCGGGAAGAATCTCACTTACGCCGTCGCCGGTCAGTGCCGAGGTAAAGACCACGGCCGCGAAATCGAGAAACGGGTAACGTTGCTGAAGGTCGCGCGCGAAGGCGGGAACCCGGCGCTTGAGCTTCGCCGCAGCATCCCACTTGTTGACCACGACCACCAGCGCGCGATCGTGGTTCTCGACCAGCCGCGCCAGCCGCGCATCCTGATCGGTGACCCCCTCGACGCCGTCGACCACCAGCAGCAGCACTTCGGCGCGCCGAATCGTCTCGATCGCGCGCGCGACCGAATGCTGCTCGAGCTCGCCGCTGACCCGAGTCGGGCGCCGAATCCCGGCGGTATCGATCAGGAGTATGTCGCGATCGCGGACCTTGACCCGGACGTCAACGGTGTCGCGGGTCGTTCCGGGCGAGTCGTCCACCAGCGCGCGGGTGAAGCCGGCGAGCCGATTGAGGATCGAGGATTTGCCCACGTTCGGCCGCCCGATCAGTGCGGCGCGCAACTCGGGCTGCGATTCGGCCGCCGGCTGCGACGGCGGCAGAAGCGCGATCACCTGGTCGAGCAACTCGCCGATTCCGCGCCCATGCGCCGAGGAGATCGGAAACAACTGATCGGCGCCCAGCGCATAGAACTCCGCGGCGCCGGCTTCCTGCGCGGGGCGGTCCAGCTTGTTGACCGCGATCAGGATCGGGCGCCCGGTTTCGCGGATCACCGCGACCGCCTCCTCGTCGGCGGCGCTCAGTCCCGCGCGCCCGTCGAGCACGAAGACCACTACATCGGCCGACGCGACGCCTTGCAGTGCCTCCTCGACAATCCGCGCGCTCATCTGCGAGCCTGCAGCCTTCACGTGCGAACCGGCAGCCTTCACGTGCGAACTCGCGGCCTCGGCGGGCGCGCGCCCGCCCAATTCCAGGCCGCCGCTGTCCACGATCGCGAACTCGCGGCCCTCATGCACCGCACGCGCGATATTGAGATCGCGAGTGGTTCCGGCAATCGCACTCGTGATCGCGCGATTGCGTCCCACGATGCGGTTGAAGAGCGTCGACTTTCCCGCGTTCGCCCGGCCCACCAGCACCACCACCGGCAAGCCCTCCGCGAGCGCAGCGGGTAGTCGCGGCGCGGGCGGCATCTCGCGGCGGCCGCACGCCTTCGATAGCCGTTCCACCTCAGAACCCCATCTCGGTGAGCTTGCGCGGATCGCGCGTCCAGTTGCGTTCGACCCTGACCCGAAGCTCGAGAAAGACGTGCGAGCCAATCAACTCCTCGATTTCGAGCCGTGCCGCGGTGCCGATCCGCTTGAGCATGAGACCGCCTGCGCCGATCACCATGCCCTTGTGCGCCTCGCGCTCGACCAGAATCTCCGCCGCGATTTTGACCAGCTTGCGTTCGCGCTCGTCGGTCCAGCTCTCCACTCTAACTTCGGTCGAGAAAGGCACCTCCTCGCGCATCGCGAGGAAAATTTTCTCCCGGATTACTTCAGCGGCGAGCGCGCGTTCGGTCTGATCGGTGTATTGATCGGCGGGCATCAGGGGCGGCCCGAGCGGCATCATCTGCTTGATCACGCGGACCAGCTCGTCAATATTTTTGCCAGTGAGCGCGCTGACCGGGACGATTTCGGCCGCGAACGCCTCGCCGATTGAATCGATCGAGCATCGGCAGCAGTTTCGGGCGCGCGAGCAGATCGATCTTGTTGATCGCGATGACGGTCGGACGTTTGAGCGCGCGCACTCGGCGACCGCCGCCAGATCGGCCGCGCCGAGCGGCGCGCGCGCCGCGACCACGGCGACGATCACTTGTCCCTCGGCAATCGAGCGCCGGGCCGTGTCCACCATCCGGCGGTTCAGCGGCCGTGCCGACTCGTGAAGTCCCGGCGTATCGATGAGGATCATCTGCGCGTCGGGGTCGCTGCGGATTCCTACGATGCGGCGGCGGGTGGTCTGCGGACGCGGGGTGACGATCGCGACCTTCTGGCCGACCAGCCGGTTGAGCAGCGTCGACTTGCCGACGTTGGTATATCCGCCGATCGCGACCACGCCCGCGCGATGGCCGTCATGGTTGGGGTTGAATTCATCTGGCAATTGATCCGGCCAAAGGTCCGGCGGGAACGTTAGCTACGGTCTTCGAGTCGCGACAATGCGGCGCGTGCGGCCGCCTGTTCACTTTGCTTCTTGCTCCGCCCTTCGCCGGTGCCCATCTCGCGTCCGCCGAGCCGGATCCGGGTGGTGAAGCGCTTGGCGTGGTCGGGGCCGCGCTCGCTCACCAGCTCGTAAATCGGCTGGGCATGGAAACGGCGATGCGCCAATCTCCTGCAGCTCGGTCTTGTAATCGCGCTCAGCCGCCGGCCCGCCGATATCGTCGGCGAACAGTTGCTCGACGACGCGCTGCGCGGGCTCCAGTCCGCCATCGACATAGATCGCCCCGATCACCGCTTCGAAAGCGGCGGCGAGAATCGAAGTCTTGTTGCGTCCACCGCTCTTCTCTTCGCCCTTGCCGAGCCGCAACATCGTGCCGAGCGCAACGGTTTGCGCCTTGGCCGCCAGCGTGCGGCCGTTGACGATCGAGGCGCGATGCTTCGAGAGCGTGCCTTCCTTGCGCCGCCGGGCAGGCGGCGCATCAGCAGATCCGCGATCGCGAGATCCAGCACCGCGTCGCCCAGAAATTCCAGACGCTCGTAGTCGGCGCCGCCGCCTGCTCCAACGGCGCTCGGATGAGTCAGCGCGGTCGCGAGATACTCGAGATTTCCGAACGAGTAGTCGAGCACACGCTCAAGGGCTGCTCCGTCTCCCTCAAAGCGTGCGCTCGGCTGCGGTCGCGATTGCGACTGCGGTTGTGGATGCTGACCCTTCGGGCGCCGAAATAATCTCGCCAGCCAGCTCCCAAGCCATCGATTGCCGATACCGCTACCTCCACTTCGCGATTTTTCAATTCATCGGGGCCGCTGGCCGCGACCCTTATATAATTGCGGCTGTAGCCGCTCAGTTTTCCCCGTGGCTCGCGCTCCTCGAGCAGCACGCCAAGCCGCGCGCCCACGAACCGCCGGGCGAACGCAGCTCGCTTGCTCTCGCCGAGCTCGCGCAACGCCTCGGCCTGCCGCTTGATTTCGCTCTGCCCCACCCTGCCCGCCAAACTTGGCCGCAGTGGTGCCAGTCCTGACCGAATACGGGAAGACGTGGAAATAGGCAAGCGGCAGGCTTTCGACGAACTTAAAGTAACGCTCGAAGTGCGCGGCGGTCTCGCCCGGAAAGCCGACGATCAGGTCGGTCCCGATTGCCGCGTCCGGCATTGCCTGCATCACGCGCTCGATCCGCGCGCGGTAGTGCGCCGTATCGTAGCGCCGGCGCATCGCAGCGAGGATCTGGTCGTCGCCGGACTGCAGCGGCAGATGGAGATGCGGGCAAAACTTGCCGCCGCTCCCCGCGATGATCGAAATGATCCGGTCGCTAAGCTCTTCGGGATCGAGCGAACTTACCCGGACGCGCCCGATCGGGCATCGCTCGGCGATCATTTCGAGCAGCGTCTCCAGGGAGATCGCGGGCGACAGATCGCGGCCGTAGCCGCCGAGATGGACCCCCGAGAGCGTCACCTCCCTGAATCCGCGCGCGTGCAGATCGTCCAGCGCGGCGAAGATTCGGCGCGGCTCGACGCTGCGGGAAGTGCCGCGCGAAAACGGCACGATACAGAACGTGCAAAACTGGTCGCATCCTTCCTGCAGCTTCAAGAACGCGCGGGTCTGGCCGGTGATCGCGACCGCACCGACTTCGATCGCGCCACGATGCTTGCGCAGGTTCGATACCATCACGCGCTCGCCCGCGCCGGTGGCGACCGCGCCTGCGCCGGTGGCGACGGTGATGGCGGCGCGCGTCAAATCGTCGAGCCGCCCCAGCCCGATCACATGGTCGATTTCCGGCACGCGCGCCAGAACCTCCGGGCTGGCCTGCGCGAGGCATCCGGTCGCGACGATTCGCGCGCCGGGATTCAGACGGCGCGCGCGGCGCGCGAGCCTGCGGCTTTCCGCGTCGGCGCGATCGGTAACGGTACAGGTGTTGACGATGTAAACGTCGGCCAGCTCGTTGAATTCGGCGCGTTGCATGCCCTGCGCGCGCAATCGATCTTCGATGATCGCGGAATCATACTGATTCACCTTGCAGCCGAGCGTCGCAATTGCAAAGCGCATGATGATTCAGCTTTCGATCGCGCGCTCGATAAAGCCGCCGCCCAGCACTTCGTCGCGCTGGTAGAAGACGCAGGCCTGTCCGGGCGTGACCGCCGGCCGCCGGTGGAAGTGAAGCGGACTTCGGCGCGGCCGCCCGCGAGCATCGTGAGCGTCGCGGGAAGCGCCGGATGGCGGTAACGGATCTTCACTTCAATCGGAGTCGCGCCCCGCCCGGAAAGTTGCGGGCCGCAGAGCCGCGGATCGACCATACTGACGCGGGTCGCGAGTAAGGCCGCGCGCCATAAGCTCTTCGCGCAGGCCCACCGTGACATCACCGGTCGCCGCGCTGATGGCGCGTACGTAGAGCGGCTCGCCGGCGGCGATACCCAGACCGCGGCGCTGCCCCACGGTGAAGCGATGAATCCCCGGATGCTCGCCGAGCACGCGCCCGGCGCCGTCGATTACGCGGCCGGGGACTATGCGGCCGCGATGGGCCATCGCTTCGACCGCCGCGCATAGTCGCCGTCGGGAACGAAACAGATTCTCCTGGCTCTCGGGCTTGTCGGCGTTGGTCAGACCGAGCGCGCGGGCCCGCGCGCGGACCTCCGTCTTCGTCATGTCTCCCAGCGGGAAAAGCGTGCGCGCCAGCTCGGCCTGGCCAAGCGTAAACAGAAAGTAGGACTGATCCTTGGCGGCATCCGCGGCCCGCAGCAGGCAGAAGCGGCCGTCGCTCGCGCGTTCGATACGCGCGTAGTGGCCGGTCGCGACCAGCCCGGCCTCGAGCGCGCGGGCGCGATCCCACAACCGATCGAACTTGATCTCGCGGTTGCACATCACGCACGGATTGGGCGTCCTGCCTGCCAGATATTCGGCCACGAAGTTGCCGATTACGCGCGCGGCGAAATCGGCGCGCAGGTCGATCACGTAAAAGGGAAAGCGCATCCGCTCGGCCACCCGCCGAGCGTCCTCGAAATCGTCGTGCGAGCAGCAGGTCCCGCGCCGCGCGCGGCCCGCCGCCCGCCGCGTCCGGACGCAAGCCGCATCGCGACGCCGACCACGTCGTAGCCGCGCTCGCGCAAAATCGCCGCAGCGACCGAGCTATCGACTCCGCCCGACATCGCCACCAGCACGCGCGCGCCTTCATCGGCAACGCCTCCGCCGCCGCAGGGCGATCGGTTCGGCCGCGACCACGCGGCGCCATACCCGCGCGATATCTCGGCGGCGCGATATCGATCTGCGGCAGCGTCGTTGGACCAGCCGAGGCTGATCCGCAACGAGCTGCGCGCCTCCGCTGCGTTGCGGCCCATCGCGAGCAGCACGTGCGACGGCTCGACCGCATCCGGCCGCGCACGCCGAACCCATCGAGACCTCGACGCCTTCGAGATCGAGCGCGATCAACATGCTCTCGCCGAGCACGTCGCGGAAAGGTAAGGTTCAGCGTGTTCGGGAGCGCGCCGCGACTCGGCCGTTGAGGCGCAAGCCCGGGAATCGCAGCGCAAAGCCCGGCGAGCAGAACGGTCGGCGAGCGCCGCGATGCGGGCGGTTTCGTCCCCGAAGTCGATCGCGATCGTCAGCCGCGCGCGCCGAACCCGATCGCGCCGCAGAAGATTCGGCGTGCCGGCGCGCAGTCCATTCTCCTGCGGCCCGCCAAGCATCTGCGGTCCGATCTCGCGCACTCGCGACGTAGAGCGCGCCGATTCCGGCCGGTGCGCCGAGCTTATGCCCGCTAAGCGTCATCAGATCGCAGCCGCGTCTCGCGACGTTCACCGGCATCCGGCCGATCGCCTGCGCCGCGTCGAGATGGAGTAACGCGCCACTCGCGCAACCGGCCCGGCGAGCGGCGCGGGATCCTGGATCGTGCCGACCTCGGCGTTCGCCAGGCCGACCGTCACTATATCAGTCTCCGTCATCGCGCGATCGTCGAGCGCGCCGATCACCGCCGACGGCGCGACTCGCCGTCGCGATCGGGCGTCAACCTGTAGATCTTATAGTCCGCCGCGTTCGAGCTCGGCCAGCGGCGCGAAAATCGACGAGTGCTCGATCGCCGCAGGTCACGATCCGGCGGCGGCCCTCGATCCGTCCGAGCGCGCCGAAAATCGCCAGGTTGTTCGCCTCCGTCCCGCCCCCGGTAAAAACAATTTGCGCGCCGGCGCCGATCAGCGCGGCGATCGCGGGTGCGCGCGTCTTCGAGAGTTTTCGGCGCGCAAGCTGCCCGGCACGATGGACCGACGCGGGATTGCCGTGCGGCGTCTCCATCATCCGCGCCATCGCGGCGCGCACCTCGGGACGCAGCGGCGATCCCAGCGTTATGGTCCAGGTAGATTCGCATCCTAATTCGCTAGGTCGGTCCGATAAGCGATTGACCATCGGACACGCTAGTAATTAGCTTGACGGCCACGCACATAAAGACCGCGCTACCGTAACCCGGAGTTCGCGAGCCGGGCGGCTTGCGGACTCGGCCGATCCTTTCTGGCGGAAACCACAATCCATGGCGGCGATTGCTCGGACGCGCCGTGGCTGCATGGGCGCGGCCGGGCTTATCTTCGAGACAGTCCTGGCGTTCCTCGACCTCGGTCAGCTCCCTAGCGTTGATCTTGTCGACCAGCCGCTGATCGCCCGCGCGACCGGATCGGGCAGCCGCGCATGGTCCAGCTCAGCGACATCCTGGCGCGTGCTTTCGCCTTCGATCACCTTGCCGGGGATGCCGACGATCGTCGAATACGGCGGCGCCGAGGAGACCACCACGGCGCCCGCGCCGATTCGGCTGCCGCGGCCGATCCGCACCGGGCCGATCACCGAAGCGCCCGCACTGACCATCACGTGATCTTCAATCGTCGGATGGCGCTTCTCTTTCTTGAGGCTCGTGCCGCCCAGCGTCACGCCCTGGTAGATCAGGACGTCGTCGCCGATTTCAGTGGTTTCGCCGATCACGACCCCCATACCGTGGTCGATAAACAGCCGGCGGCCAATCGTGGCGCCCGGATGGATCTCGATTCCGGTGAGCAAGCGCGCCAGTTCGCTGATCAGGCGCGCGATCAGCTTGAGATCGTGCTGCCACAACCAGTGGGCCACCCGATGCATCCAGATGGCGTGCAGGCCGGGATAGGCCAGCACCACTTCGAGTGTAGTGCGGGCCGCCGGATCGTGGTGGAAGACCGCCTGGATATCTTCACGCATCCGTGCTGATGATAGCTCATGGCGCGCTCGTCCTCTTCAGATCGCCGCTCTGGCTTACGTTGAGGGCCGCTGCACCGTCGCCAGCCGGCGCGTCCGGGATCTGCTCGGCGTCGCGGCCGCGATGCCGTTGCGTCTTGGCGAGCCGGTCGACGTGCGGCCTCGCACGGTTGTCCTTGTGCAGCTTGAACTCGATCGAATCGACCAGCGCCTGCCAGCTCGCCTCGACCACGTTGCTCGAAAGCCCGACCGTGCCCCATCGGCGTCTTGCCGTCGGTCGATTCGATCAGCACGCGCACCCGCGCGCCGGTCCCGGCGCCGTTGTCGAGCACGCGGACCTTGTAGTCGGCCAGCTGCATCGCGCTCGAGCGCTCGGATAGTACGGCACCAGCGCGCTGCGCAGCGCCGAATCGAGCGCGTTGACCGGCCCATTGCCGATCGCCGAATTGCGCGTGCGCTGGCCGTCGGGACCCTCGATCACCACCACCGCCTCGCTGAACGGCGCCTGATCCTCATGCCACTTGTCGTCGAAGACGCGGAAGCTGACGAAGTTGAAGTGCTCCTGCGCCAGCCCGAGCGTGCGCAGCATCAGCAGCTCGAAGGAGGCGTCGGCGCCGTCGAAGGTATAGCCCTCGCTCTCGAGCCGCTTGAGCTCCTCGAGCAGCGTCGGCGATCTGTCTCGTTGGTCAGCTCGATGTCGAAGCCGAACTCGCGGCTCTTGTACAGGATATTGGCGCGGCCCGAGAGTTCCGACAGCACCACCCGGCGGTCGTTGCCGACCAGCGCCGGGATCGATGTGCTCGTAGGTGCGGATGTTGCGCTGGATCCCCGAGACGTGCAGCCCGCCCTTTGCGCGAAAGCACTGCGGCCCACGTAGGCCTGGCGCGGATGGGCGTGATATTGGCCAGTTCGTAGACCAGCATCGAGGTCTCGCGCAGGCTCTTGAGCTTGGCGGGCGGCACGCATTGATAGCCGAGCTTGAGCTGCAGGTTCGGCGATGACCGAGATCAGATTGGCGTTGCCGCAGCGCTCGCCGAGCCCGTTGATCGTGCCCTGCACCTGCGTCGCGCCGGCGCGGACCGCCGCGATCGGTATTGGCGACCGCGACTTCGGAATCGTTATGGCAATGGATTCCGAGCGGGCAGTGCACCGACGCGCGAGCGCGGCGCGCACCGCCGCCTCGATCTCGTGCGGCAGGCGGCCGCCGTTGGTGTCGCACAGGCAGATCAGATCGGCGCCGGCCTCGTCGACGGCGCGTTGAGGCACTGCGATCGCGTAGTCGGGATTGAGAATGTAGCCGTCGAAAAAATGCTCGGCGTCGAAGATCACTTCGTCGACGCGCTTCTTCAGATACGCGATCGTGTCGCTGCAGGATCTCGAGGTTCTCCTTGAGCGAAATTCGCAGCGCCTCGCGCACGTGCAGGTCCCAGGTCTTGCCGACCACGGTGGCGACCGGCGTGTCGGCGCTCAGCATCAGCTGAAGATTGCGGTCGGCGGCAGCCTTGACGCCGGCGCGGCGCGTCGAGCCGAACGCCGCGATCTTCGCATGCTGCAGCGTGAGCTTTTTGACCTCGGTGAAAAACGCGGCGTCGCGATCGTTCGAGCCGGGCCATCCGCCCTCGATATAGTCGATCCCCAGTTCGTCGAGCCGCTCGGCGATCTGCAGCTTGTCCTCGACGGTGAGCGAAACGTCCTCGGACTGGCATCCGTCGCGCAGCGTGGTGTCGTAAATCTGCGATTTTTTTAGTCGCCGCCATCGTCAAACGCGTCTCCGCGGCGGCGTTGGCGCCGCGCCCAAGAATGCGTCGTGCAGGGCGCGCATGGCAAGCTCGCCATACTTCGAGTTGACCACCACCGAGACTTTAATCTCGGAGGTCGCGATCATCTCGATATTTATCCGCTCGGCGGCGAGCACCGGAACATCTTCGCGGCGACGCCCGCATGGCTGCGCATCCCGAGCCCGACGATCGAAACCTTGGCGACCTGCTCCTCGTGACGCACGCCCGGCGACGCCGATCTCGCCGGCGACGCGCTTGACGATTTCGAGCGCGCGGCGCAAATCGTCGCGCGTGACGCGTGAAGGTCACGTCGGTGCGGCCGTCGGCGCTGGCGTTCTGGATAATCATGTCGACCATAATTCCGGCCTCGGCGATCGGACCGAAAATCCGCGCCGCGAGACCGGGCCGATCCTCGACGCCCGCCAGCGTAATCTTGCTCTGATTCTGATCGAGCGTGACGCCCGAAACCAGCACGTCTTCCATCGCTTGCTCCTCCTGTCCGACCCAGGTGCCGACTCGCGTCGTTGAAGCTCGAACGCACCACCAGCGGCACGTTGATAGCGCCGCGCGAGCTCGACCGAGCGCGAGCTGCAGGACCTTGGCGCCCAGCCCCGCCATCTCGAGCATCTCGTCGTAGGATATGCGGTCGAGCTTGCGCGCCGTCGGACAGATATTCGGGTCGGCGGTGTAGACGCCATCCACGTCGGTGTAGATCTCGCAGACGTCGGCCTTGAGCGCGGCCGCCAGCGCCACCGCGGTAAGGTCCGAGGCGCCCCGGCCCGAGCGTGGTGATATCGCCCGCTCGTCGATGCCCTGGATAGCCCGCGACCACCGCGATATTGCCGTCGTCGAGCGCGCTCATGCAGGCGATTGGCGCGATCGATCGACTTGATCTTCGCGCGCGCCGTGATTCGAGTCGGTGGCGATCTTCAACTGATGGGCCAGAAACGATACGCGCCGGGAATCCGAGCGCGTTCAGCCGGATCGCGAGCAGCGCGGCCGAGACCTGCTCGCCGGTCGCGACCAGAACGTCGGTCTCGCGCGGCGTCGGGCGACTCGCCCAGCTCGCTCGCCAGGGCGAACAGCCGGTTGGTCTCGCCCGCCATCGCGGAGACCACGACCACGATCCGATCGCCGCGCGCAGCCGCGCGCGCGACGCGTTCGGCGACGGCCTTGATCCGCTCGACCGAGCCGACCGAAGTTCCGCCATATTTCTGGACGATTAGAGACACGTACCCGTTCACTGACCCGGTTCAATTGGTTCAGCTAGAACGATAATTATGGGGCCAAGCCGCGCTAAAACCAAGTCCCTGCGGATTGCGTAGCGATCAGCGACGCAGCAGCCCGCGGGACCATCCGGCGACGACCACGGTGATCCCAACCGGCCCGCGGCGTGAGCGCCTCGGTATCGCTCGTCTTCGATGCAGCCACATGTCCGCTGTAGGAGCCATCCGACATACGATTAGACACATATTTACGGTGATATGAAGGTAATATGAGGACGAGGGTGCCGAGAACAACCCGAGCGGGCGTCCAGCCGCTCCGGGAAAAGTTGCGCCGGGCAAAACTCAAGAACGCGGTGGCAGAAGGCTATATGGCCAATGCCTTTCAGGCCCGCCAGACTGCCAATGAGTTTTCAAACGTCGATTCCGAGCTGTCCCTCAGGCAGCGGCGCGGCCGTCATCCGAAGCGGGCGCATGAGCGAGAAAATGCTGTTCGCGGGAAACCTTAAGCCCCGGGCTCCTTGTTGTATGTCAATGTATACGGGACAATACAGACATGTCTGACGTACTGACGATCCGGGTTGACCGCAAGACCAATGGCCGGCTCCAGAAACTCGCCAAAGCGATGGATCGCACCAAATCCTATGTAGCGGCTGAGGCGATCCGGGCTTACGTCGGCCTGAACGAGTGGCAGATCGGAGAGATCAAGGCGGCACTCAAAGAGGCTGACGCGGGAGATTTCGCGAGCGAGGACGAGGTCCGGACAGTGATGAGGAAGTGGGGGCGCGGTGCGGGTAAGGTGGCTTAGGCGCGCGCTCAATAACCTCGATGAGGAGGCTGCGTACATCGCGCGTGACGATCCGGGAGCGGGGGCGCGAATAGTGGAACGTATCGCCACAAGCGTTGAGGGACTTGGTGCCCATCTGTTCTCCGGCCTGC
The DNA here is from genome assembly GCA_963793115.1 of uncultured delta proteobacterium. GTDB lineage: Bacteria > Desulfobacterota > Binatia > Binatales > Binataceae > CAVVMA01. Next base: position 298,636 of record CAWBYV010000020.1, on the reverse strand, counting down.
CGGGACGGGTTCCTGGCACTCGGGAGTTGGTAGTTAGCGGTACCCCCTACCTTGTCCCCTACCGGGTGCGTGGCGAGACGGTCGAAATTCTCCGGGTGTTTGATGGCGCCAGAAAATGGCCCGAGAGGTTCTAAAGTTGACTAGCAGCCCTTTCCATCGGAGCAACAGATCCTCGTTGGAGGGTCTACCCGAATCGGGCTTTCAGACTCTCGACTATCGATCCGTAGCGGTCGCCGAGAGCTTCGAACTCGATACGGCGGATGCTCGCGCCGGCGTAGCTGATTCGGATCCTGATACAGTCGAGCTCGGCAGCCTCGCGCAGGCGCTCGAACCATTCAACCGCCGCGACCGCGTCCGAAAACAGGTACTCGCGCAGTCCCAGATCGTCGAGCACCGGCTGGTCGAGGCGATAGAGGTCGATATGGTAAAGGGGCAGCCGCCCGCGATGCTCGCGGATCATCGTGAAGCTCGGGCTCAGAATCTCCTCCTCGCGCAGATTGAGCCCGCGCGCGAGTCCCTTGACAAAGACGGTCTTGCCTGCACCCAGCTCACCGACCAGCCCGAGCAGCTCACCGCCCTCAAGGATCGAGGCGAGCCGCCGGCCCCACATCTTGGTCTGATGGGCCGAACGGGTCTCGACGACGAAGGACGTGCGTGCGCGCGATGTCATGGCCCCGGTCACGAGATCAGCGCGGCCATCGCGCACGGCAATTCGTCGATCAGATCGCCGGCGATATAACCGACCGGCCCGAGCCGGCGCGCGACGCGATCGGCGGCGTCACCGTGAACGAACGCTCCCAACGCCAGCGCGTCGAGCGGATTCATCTTCTGCCCGAGCAGCGCGCCGACGATCCCCGACAGCACGTCGCCCATCCCCGGCGTCCCCATCCCGGGATTCCCGGTCGAGTTGACATAGGTCGTGCCGTCCGCTGCGGCGATAACCGTGCGTGCGCCCTTGAGCAGGACATGCGCGCCCGTGCTCTGCGCCAGCTCTCTCGCAGCCGAAATGCGATCCGCGTTGACGGCTGCGGCCGAAGTGCCGAGCAGGCGCCCCATCTCGCCCGGATGGGGCGTGAGCACGACCGGGCCGCGCGCGCGCTTGAGGATATCGCAACCGATCGCGGCGAGCGCGTTGAGTCCGTCGGCATCGATCAGCAGGGGGCGCTCGGGCCGCGCACCCTCGGTTATCAGCCACTCGACGAGATGTTTGGTGTCGTCGCTGAGGCCGATTCCGGGACCGAGGATAAGAACGTCCTTGCCGCCGGCGAGCGAGGCTAGACGTGCGACGCTCCCGCGGTCGTCGAAGTGCCCCTTAAGATCGGGCATCGGCTCCGTCATCAATTCGGCCTGCGCGCCCGCGACAATTGAGGACACCGATTCGGGAATCGCCGCGGTCACCAGCCCCGCGCCCATTCTGAGCGCCCCGCGAGACACCAAAATCGCCGCGCCGGCCTTGCCGCACAGATCCTGCGATGACCAGCGGATGGCCGTACAAGCCCTTGTGCGAGTTCGCCGGGCGCGGATGGACGAGCGGCGCTACGTCGTCGCGTTCGATCAAGCGTCCGCGTGGCGCGATCTCGTCTATCGCCTCGGGCGCGAATCCAATCTCGGCGACGATGAGCTCGCCGCACATCGCGGCACCCGGATACGAAACGTGGCCGAACTTCGCAAACCCGAAGGTCACAGTCAGCGACGCTCTGACTGCGGCGCCCATGATCGCGCCGGTGTCGGAGTTCACGCCCGAAGCGATATCAACGGCGACGATCGCCGACTGCGTCTCGTTGACCAGCCTCGATCGCGCGTCGCGGGAGTCCTGTCACTTCGGCGTTGAGTCCGGTGCCGAAGATCGCGTCGATGATCAATCCAGGGCGAGCCGCAAGCGCCGGCGCAAGGTCGCCTTCCTCGACGACTTCGGCAATCGCGCCGCCGTGGCCGATGAATTCCGCGCTCGCTTTGGCCGCGTCGCCCTTGAGATCGCTGCGTCGGGCGAGCAGCACCGCGCGGACCGACACGCCCGATTGCCTGCAGCCGGCGCGCCGCGACCATCCCGTCGCCGCCGTTGTTGCCCTTGCCCGCGACGATCAGGACCCCGCCGCGGACCGCCGCGCCGAATCGGCGCAGGGCAGCGTCGGCGACCGCCTCTCCCGCGCGCGTCATCAGCGCGTAGGAGGGCACGCCATACTTGTCCTGGCTGAGCCGATCGAGCTCGCGGCTTTGCGCTGCAGTGATGAGCTTCACGCGGAGAATTCGCCCTCGGGATCGATTCTATCAGACGGATGGGGCTAGCGGCGCGGGGGGGGCGGTGGGCGCGACCAGCCGCAGCGTCGCAGCATGATCGACGTTGACCCCTAGCTTGGGCATGCGTTTTGCCGCATATTGGTCGGAGACATCCCAGCGGGATATTATAATGGAATAATCATGGAAGCTATCTCGTTGAAGCTCTCCGAGGATCTGCTGAGAGAGAGCGACCGATGCGCGAAAGCCCTCGGCGTTCCGCGAGCCGAGTATATCCGCCGCGCGATCGAAAGGATGAATCGCGAGGCGGAGGCCCGGGCCCGCGCCACCCGGCTCGCCGACGCATCCCGCCGGGTTCGCAGGGAGAGCATGAAGGTGAACGCCGAGTTCGCTAGGATCGAACGCGATCCCGATGCCTAAGCGCGGCGAGATCTGGCTTGCGAAACTTGGTCCGCAACGTGGCACGGAGCCCGGCAAGATCCGGCCGGTGCTTGTCGTTCAGGCCCAGGCGCTCCTCGATGCGGCCCATCCCTCGACCATCATCATCCCGTTGACAACCAGTCTGATCGACGACGCCGAACCGCTGCGTGTTCGGCTAAAGGCCGCTGACCGCCTGCGACAGACGTTTGACCTGTTGATCGATCAAATTCGCGCCATCGACAACCGCCGACTCATCGAAGGTCCTCTGACCACTCTGGATGAGGCGACGATGCTGCGCGTCGCCGACGCGATAATGCAGACGCTCGACATCACCAAGTGAATGCGCGCCGCGATGCACCGGGCGCTGAGCCAGCCCGGTGGCTCAAGCGGCTTTGACCACCTGTTTCCAAACGCGCTCGCGGCGGCGGGCAACCTTCATGTTGACTGCGCGAAATCGCATCTCGACGGGCTTGGCCACAGGGCGCACGGTCCGAATACGCATCGAGGCGATACGCTTCTCGTTCACCTCCACAGCCGGAGCCTGTTCGCGCAGGAATTCGGCGACGATCAAGCGCAAGAGCTTTTCGCTGGTCGGTCCAACCGGTTCCTTGCCATTTTCCCATCGCGAGACGGTTTCGTCGCGGACTTCAAGTTTTGATGCGAGGTCCCTGGAGAACCAGCCCAAGGTCTTGCGCAGAAACCGCACATCGCGTCCGCTCAGTTTCTGAGGCGCCGTGACCCGCGCCACCGCGACTGCGGCAAGCAGCCCTTCGAGATTGGAGAAACCAGTAGCCGCTACGTGGCCGCATTTCTGACAGCGCACTTCCTCGACGGCGTTGAGAATGACCACGCCCGGGAGCCCCATGAGCGCGTCGTTGCGATATTCGGGCAGCGTGCGGGTTACGAGTATTCCGCCGCACTTCTCGCACTTGTGATTGCCCGCTGAAACTTTCATCTCTTGATTACCTTCCAGACCGTGATGACAAAGATGCGCCCGCCGACGCCGGTTGTTTCCTGGAACCGGCAAACGGCGACCACTGAGATGCCGTCGCTCGTCTGTGCCCGCGATGGTCTACGCTCGGCCGACATATTGGATAGGTAAGTGCTCCTTGAGGTAATGTCAATTCTGCTCAAGGCTCACGATGCGAGGCCGCGCGCTTTTGGATCGCAGCGCCGATCTCGCGGGCGAGCGCGCCGATCTCGGCCGCGTCTTCGCCCTCGATCATTACGCGCGCCATCATCTCGGTACCCGAGTAGCGCACCAGCAGCCGCCCATGGGCCGCAAGGCGCTTCTCCACCGACGCGATCAGATGTTCCACGTCGGGCATGCTGGCGAACGGAATTCGCTCGCGCACCAGGACGTTTTCCTGCACTTGCGGCACTCGGCGCATCGCGCGCAATGCGCTGAGCGGCTTGCCGGTTTCGACCATGTGAGCCAGAACCGTGAGCGCCGTGATAAGCCCGTCGCCGGTGGTCGAATAGTCGGTCAGGATTATATGACCCGACTGCTCGCCGCCCAGGTTGTATCCGTTGCTGCGCATCTCGCGCGCCACCGCCGGGTCGCCGACCTCAGTGCGCACCAGGCGCACGCCCGCCGATTTCAGGGCCTGCTCCAACCCGAGATTGCTCAACACGGTCGCAACCACGGTGTTGGAATTTAGCTTGCCTTCGGCGGCAAGCTTGAGGCCGAGGATCGCCATCAGGTCGTCGCCGTCCATCGGCTCGCCGCGCTCGTCCACCATCACGACGCGGTCGCCGTCGCCGTCGAGCGCGAATCCGGCGTTGGCACCGGTCTGTTTCACGGTCTCGGCCAGGCGGCCGGGATAGAGTGCGCCGCAATCGAGGTTGATATTCTTGCCGTCGGGCTCGGCGCCAATCCGGACGACCTCGGCGCCCAGCTCCTCCAGGGCGTCGGGACCGACCTTGTAGCCGGCGCCGTTGGCACAATCGATCACCAGCTTCAGCCCCTCCAGCATTATGGTGCGCGGCACGCAGCCCTTGAGGAACACCAGGTAGCGTCCGATCGCGTCGTCGATTCGGGCGGCCTTGCCAATCTCGCCCGGGCCGGCCCGGCAGATGAGCCAGTTTGCCCTCGTCGAACACCAGCTCCTCGATCCCGAGCTCGGTCTCGTCGTCGAGCTTGAAGCCATCGCGCGAGAAGAATTTGATTCCGTTGTACTCGAAGGGATTGTGAGAAGCGGAAATCACGACTCCGGCGTCGGCACGCATACTTCTGGTCAGAAAAGCGATACCGGGAGTCGGGAGCGGGCCGACCAGCCATACGTCCACGCCCATCGAGCAGATACCCGACTCCATCGCGGTTTCCAGCATGTAGCCCGAAAGCCGGGTGTCCTTGCCGATGAGGATCCGGCGATGCCTGCCGGCGGCGTTCCTGAACACGTGGGCCAGCGCACGGCCCAGCTTGAGCGCGGTCTCCGAGGTAATCGGCTCGACGTTGGCCACCCCGCGCACCCCATCGGTACCAAACAGCCTGCGTCGTGTATCACTCAACTCTTTATGCCTGCCTTCAAGTTTAAGATGCGCAACCTTACCTTGTCGGGTCTCGCCCGCACGACCTGAAAGCCGTCCGGCAGCTCCCACCTGGAGCGGCAACTCGTAGGTGCCCGGCTGCTCGCCCTTCGCGTCCACGTAGACCATGCCGGCGAGACTCAAGCTGGAGAGCTTGCGAACCGGCCCATGCACCGTGACGTTCACATCGCGAGTGTAAAGCCGGTACTTACGATCGGGCCCGCGCACCTTGACCTCGACCGTGCGGAACTCGCGCTCGCCCAGCACCTCGTCGAGCTTCACGCGCGCTTCGACTTCGTGGGCCGAGAACTTGACCGGATCCGGCGACATCGCGAGCGAGACCACGCGATCGACCTCGCCGGTGAGGCCCTTCACGTCGAAGGGTTCAGTGTCGATTCGCTGGAGCCGCGAGACTTCGCGAGCCGGTCCCCTGACGGCGATCGCGGGCGGCGTCAGCTCGACCGAGCCGATCGTGAAGCCCTTTTCCACCGGCCCGACGATGTCGAGATGAACCGGGATCTCGCGGGCCGCGATTCGATCCACGTCGAGCACGATTTGCGAGGGCGAAATCTGCGTCACATTGGTCTGACGTGGCACGTTGAACATTTCCGGATTGAGCCGGAACGAAACCTGGCCGGGATTGACCCCGGCGAGGTCGAGCCGGAGCTCCAGCCTGCCCGGATCGAGCAGCGAAAGCAGCGTGCGCGGGCCCGAGATCTGAAGCTGCACGAAGTCGGGACGCTGACCCACGATCATGATGTCCTGCGGCAGGCCGCGATAGCTGACCGGCACATCGAGCGAGATCTGCGCCTCGTGCTGGCCGGCGTTGACGAACAGCCAAAGTCCGACCGCCAGCACCAGCGCGATCGCGCGCAAGCCCGCATTGCGGGTCACAACGTTGGGCAGCCTATCACTCCACATCGGCGCGGACTCCGGATTGGGGGACGGAGCGGCACTCCCCGATGATTTCGCCGCTCGCGCCCACTTGTGAAAATCCTGTTCTCAACCGTCTGCTAGGCCTGGCAACGCCTGCAACGCCGCGATCAAAGCGGCCGGCTGAGCTTGCGCCGAAGCTCGCCGCGGCGGGCGAGCGAGATGGTCCCGTCTTCCTCGGAGACCACGATCGCGAGCGCGTCGCTGTCTTCCGTGATACCGATCGCGGCGCGATGGCGAGTGCCGAGCGACAGTGTCGAGCCCGGATCCGACGAGAGCGGTAGCACGCATCCGGCGGCGATTATCTGGCCTCCCTCGACGATCACCGCGCCGTCGTGCAGCGGCGAACCGGGCATGAAGATGGTCTCGAGCAGCTCTGCCGAAAGCCGCGCCTGGATCGCCTTTCCCGCCTCGACGTACTCGCTGAGCCCGACATCCTGCTCGACCACGATCAGCGCGCCGATTTTGCGGGCCGAGAGCCAGGCCGCCGCCTGAGCCAGTTCGTGACCGGCGCTGGTTTGCGCGGTGTGCAGCCCGATAAACGGCCGGCTGCCCACCCGGGTGAGAGCGCGCCTGATATCGGCCTGGAATATCACGACCAGGATCACGATCAGCGAACCCAGGAAATTGTTCAGCAGCCAGTTCAGCGTGAACAGTCCGAATACCTGGGAGCCTACGAACGCCACGCCGACTACCACCAGCCCCAACACCATCTGCACCGCGCGCGTTCCCCGAATCAGGAGCGCGATTCGGTAAAAAACGTAGGCCACGATCAGGACATCGACAATGTCCTGCCATCGCGGCGCCGGTATGACGTTGAAGTAGTTATGCATCGAGCGCCGTGGTCCCCATCGGCGGCAAGACGCTCGCGAATGACGGTGCTTGGGCCGGCTGCGCTCTGCTCACGCCCATCAGCCCAACCCCGTCAATTCGCGCGCACAAGCCCCACTAATAGGGGTATCGCAGCGCGCAGAGTCGGAGCAAGACAGCCGAGCAGCACGAAGCGCGATCGGGACTTCTCCCTGGCCGCCGCGTTGTTGACCTTGCCCACGCGAAACGCGACCTCAGTCAGTCCCTCGGGCGCCTATGGAGTCTGCACGCGCTGTCTATCTTGGGCGCCAGTGCGGGATTTGATTTCGTTCCAGATCGCCTCCTTCCGCCACTTTGTGAACTCCTGAAAGTTGTCCTTGAGCAGCGGTCCTTCGGTGTCGGGTGGCAGAAGGTGCGACTTTAGAAGCTCGCCGAATTTCTTTTCACCAAGCGAACCGCGCACGTCTCTCATGTACTTCGAAGGCGCTCGATCGTTGATCGACTTATTCGTCAAACTGTCAATGAGAGTGCGATTCAGGATCGAGTTGACGATCGACCCGGATATACCCTGCTTAGCGAGCCAAGCCTGCGGGAAGACGTGGTGATCGTTGACACCGTTCTGTTGAATTACGCTGCCATCGAGTTTCGCAGCGCTGTGAAAGTCGCGTGAGCCGAGACTCACGATCAGGCACATCGTGGCACGATACTGTGCTCGCTGCCGGGGTGTCGTATTTTCGAGAACGTCCGGATTGAAGGTAAAATTTGCGACGGAGCGTGGTGGTGTCCCGCCGTCGATCCAGCCAAGAAGCTCCGTTAAATCGGTTGCCGCTTGGCTGTTTGCGGCGTTGTCGTAGGTCTGCCCGAAGGTTGAGCACCAGAACCATTGGGCTAGCTTCTGGCGCATGGCACCGGCGCCTGCGCCCTTCAAGACACCGACCCTTGAGATCACGCCTGCGAGTGGTATCAGAAGAGTGTCATACGGAAGCCAATTCGGTATCAGTACGCCACAGTCTTCGCGCAGAATTTCCAAGCCCTTCGCAAGCCCGGCGACGGCGCGCTCCCACCATTGATTCAGTGCCGAAGGCTCCAGGTTGAGAACGTCACTCCGCTTGCAGGAGGGGGCGGATCGACTGATGAGCGAGACGACCTGGAGCAAGTAATACGGATCGACCCAGAAATCTGAAATGATCGGATAGTCCTTTCTTGCCTTCTCCCACAAGTCCCGCAACTTAATCTGTTTTGGCCAGAAGCGGGCCGTCAGCAGTTCGAAAACAGTTAGTTTCACGCCGGTCCGGTTAAGAGTCTCAAAAATCGTGCAAACTGCAGCAGGGCTGGTGCGGTCGACCAGCGTCACAACGGGAAAGGTATAGCTGTCGATCGGCCTGATCCACTGCTCGCCTGCAGCCTTGAAATCCTTCTGAATCTTGAGCCGTTCCCTATCGCTCTCGGCGGTCTCCGCGACTTTGAGCATCCAGTCGAGGAACCCGCCATAGCCGTCCTTGAGGAGACTAAGAGGCAGGATCCGATCCCTGGACTGCACCGCGAAATTGTTGAGCTGGCCAGCGAGCCGCGAGCTTGTTCGGAAATGGACAATACAATCTTCGAAATCTGCGCCACCCACAAGCTCTCCAAATTTGATGAAATACTGGTGGTCGCCCACTCCGTAGAAAGCCTGATAGAGAGAGGTCAGCCGTTGCTGACCGTCAAGCACGAGGAAAGTGGGTTCATGGCCGTTCAACGATGGCGCACCGGAGAATTCCCGGCACGCAAACAGATTGCCCTTGTTTCGAATCCTGAGCAGGCTGCCGGCTGGATAGTTCGCCGCAATCGAACTGATCAATTCCTGAGTTGCGCCGGGATCCCACACAAAATCTCGTTGAAAATCGGGTAAAGCAGCATCTCTGGAGTAGATTTGTCCCAGCAGTTCCTTGAGCTGCCGTGGGTTTGTATCTTCGAAGATGTTCATGTGGTCCCCTCCGCTTAGCCTGTTGCGGAAACCAGAAACGCGACTCGGGCAGTTGTCTTTCGAATCAATTCGTCGATCGCGGCTCTCCCGGAGATACCCAGGCCGGGATCTCCGATGAACGATGCGAAATGCTCTTCATAAAACCTGCGCAAGCCTCGCCAATGCAGGTTGTATATGTGAGGGTCGGAAGAACCTGCTACCGAAACCGCCGGGACAATCGTAACCCCGGACCGCGAGTACAGAAACACAAACGATGCTGCAGAGGTGTTGAGCATATTTCGGCATTGGCGCCGTAAAGCCGCGAGGTCGCGTATGGCCGCGCCGGGTTCAAGAATTTTTGCTTGTGCAAGGAAACCTTTTTGAACGCTGTACCCGTCTACCGCAATATCGAGAGCACCCACCAAGTCAGCACCAAGCCGCCGCTCTTGGGTTCGAGAATGTACCGTTGTCCCGCTCCAGCGGATACCATCTTTATCGAAGTCGAGGATCGCGCGTTGCATGTTTGCGATCATCCGGTCGGTGATCGAAGTCTCCTGCGGAGCGAGCCCACGACGATAGTCCTCGATGGCCGCCTCTGCGGCTGCAGCCATCACAGCGGCTGCCTCTCGAATTATCGATCGGTTGGCGATCACCGAGAAGCCCCGCTTCGGGAGCAAAGCTCTTTCAGGTGGTGGTTCACGCTAGCCACGCGGAGCGTGGATGGTCGGCGCACGGGTTTGCTCAGAGCGGTCAGGCTCTCGTTTTTCGTGACCGTGATCGCGCTGGCAACCCGGCGGGGCGCGCGAAGACTCGCTGCGATCAGGCCAGGGCGGGCTTGGGCGGCAGGCCGGCGATGGCGGGTTCTTCCTCGACCTTTCTGGGCTTCTCGCGCGCGGCGTCGGCGGGACGAGCCGGCTCACCGCCCGGGGGGGCAGCCTGGACCGACGGCGGCATCTCGCGCCCTTCCTTGAAGGCCTTGACCATCGCCTCGACTTCGCTGCCGTCCAGCACTTCCTTTTCGAGCAGCCGTTGCGCCACTGCGTGCAGCAACTGGAGATGCTCGGACAACAGCGAGCGCGCCTTCTGATAAGCCTCGTCGATAACCCTGCGGACCTCGCGATCGATCTCGATCGCGGTGTGCTCCGAATAGTCCTTGTGCAGCGCGATATCGCGGCCGAGGAAGACCTGCTCCTCGCGCTGGCCGAACGTCATCGGGCCGAGTTCCTTGCTCATGCCCCACTCGCAGACCATCTTGCGGGCGAGGTCGGTCGCCTTCTCGATATCGTCGCCCGCGCCGGTCGTCATGTGGCCGAAGATCAGCTCCTCGGCCACGCGCCCGCCGAACATCATCGCCAGCCGCGTCATCAGGTAGTCGCGCGAATAGGTGTAGCGATCGTCGAGCGGCAACTGCTGGGTCACGCCGAGCGCCATCCCGCGCGGAATGATAGTGACCTTGTGGACTGGATCGGCGCCCGGAAGTAGTATCGCGACCAGCGCATGGCCGCCCTCATGATAGGCGGTGTTGCGCCGCTCGCCGTCCGACATCACCATCGAGCGCCGCTCGGCGCCCATCATGACCTTGTCCTTGGCCAGCTCGAAGTCGATCATCCCGACCTTCTCTTTCGAGTTTCGGCGCGGCGAGCAGGGCGGCCTCGTTGACCAGGTTCTCGAGATCGGCGCCGGCGAAGCCGGGGGTGGAGCGGGCGATCTTTTCGATCGAAACGTCCTCGCCGAGCGGCACCTTGCGCGCGTGAACCCTCAGGATTCCGTCGCGCCCCTTCACGTCGGGACGCGGCACGACCACGCGGCGATCGAACCGGCCCGGCCGCAGCAGCGCGGGATCGAGCACATCGGGGCGGTTGGTCGCGGCGACCAGGATAACGCCCTCGTTGGCCTCGAAGCCGTCCATCTCGACCAGCAACTGGTTCAGGGTCTGCTCGCGCTCGTCATGGCCGCCGCCAAGTCCGGCGCCGCGATGGCGCCCGACCGCGTCGATCTCATCGATAAAGATGATGCATGGCGCGTGCTTCTTGCCCTGCACGAACAGGTCGCGCACGCGGGAGGCGCCGACGCCGACGAACATCTCGACGAAGTCGGAGCCCGAGATCGAGAAGAACGGCACTCCCGCTTCGCCCGCGATCGCGCGCGCCAGCAGGGTCTTGCCCGTTCCCGGCGGCCCGACCAGCAGGACGCCCTTGGGAATCCTGCCGCCGAGGCGCGTGAAGCGCTTCGGATCCTTCAGGAACTGGATTATCTCCTCGAGCTCGTCCTTGGCCTCGTCGATTCCGGCCACGTCGGCGAAAGTTACTTTATGGGTATTCTCGGTCAGCAGCTTGGCGCGGCTCTTGCCGAAGGACATCGCCTTGCCGCCGCCGATCTGCATCTGGCGCATGAAGAAAATCCACACCGCCACCAGCAACAGCATCGGGAACCACTGCACCAGCGCGACCATCCACCACGGATCGCCGTCCTCGGGTTTCGCGGCGATCTTGACGCCCTTGTCGCGCAGGGTCTTTACGAGGTCGGGATCCTGCGGCGCGTAGGTCTTGAAGTGCTCGCCGCTGCTGGTATGGCCATGAATCAGGTTGCCCTGAATCGTGACTTCGCTGATCTGGTCCTTCTCGACCTGGTTGAGGAAGTCGGAGAAGATTATTTCGGGTTCACGCGTCTGCTGCCTGCTGAAAAAATTGAACAGCAGCAGGAACATCAGTCCCAGCACCAGCCAGAGTGCTATGCTGCGCGAAAACTGATTCATCTCCTAAAACGGTATCATGCGTGTTTAATCTCACGCAACCGAGGGTTTCACCAACCGCCGGGCCTCGCGACCAGCCGCACGACCGTGGTCGTCCGATCGGTCACCAGCGCCGCAGCGCCCCGCACCAGTCCCGGAATCCACGCAACTTCACCGCGCGGCGACCACGATCGGGAGCGCCGCGCGCCGCGAGCGCGGCACCTTATGGTCGATGAACACGTCCTTGACCTTGCGGGTTCCCTCCATCCCCAGTGGATGCGATGCGGTCGCCGGGGACGAAGCTCCGCGCGGCCAGGCCGCACCGGATCTGGCCGGTGTCGAACAGCGCCTCGAACGGTGTCGCCGGCATCGCGGCTTCGCCTGACGCCGATCACGGCCCCCTCAAAGACCACCCCCGGCGCGATGGTCGTGCCGTCGGGCTCGAATCGGGATCAGGAACTCCGCCGGCTTGGGCGGCGTACTGTTGCGAAGCTGCAACCGGCCGTATTGCCGCTCGGCGCGCCATCCCGACGGTAGGGTAATGGTACCATTTGGTGGACCGCCGAGACACAACCGGCGCATCGCCTCGACGTGAGCGCGCGTGAGTTTCCGCAGGGTTCCGGTCTGGCGCCGGACCAAGGCCCGAATAACGGCCGCGGCGAGAGCGGGATGGAGCGTCGCGAAGCGCGAGACATCGATGGAAACCTCGAGCGCGCCGCCGGCGCCGAGCGAACGGTCAAGCTCGGCCTCGGCCGCGGCGCTCACGAAATCGTCGAGCGATCGCATCTCGTCCGCGAGCTCGCCCAGCCGCCGGGCGACTCGGGGCGCGTAGTCCCGTTCGAGCATCGGAATCAGCTCCGCGCGGAGCCGATTACGCAAGATCGCCGGCGAGCAATTGGTGCTGTCGGTCACGAAGCGCGCGCCGATCGCGTTCAGGTAATCGATAATTTCGCCGCGCCTGAGCGACAGCATCGGGCGAACCAGCATTCCGGAAGCTTCCGCCATCGCACCTAAACCGGCGACCCCCGTGCCACGCAGCAGCCGGATCAGGACGGTCTCGGCCTGATCGTCCGCATGATGGGCTAGCGCGATATGGCAAGCGCCCAGCCGATCGGCAGCGACATGCAGGAACTGGTAACGCGATTCCCGCGCGCGCTCCTCGAGATTGCATCCGCTGAGGTCCTCGGCATGGCCGACGACCAGTTCAATCTGGGCGCGCGCGCAGAGCTCGCAGACGAAGGCCTGGTCGCGGTCCGATTCATCGCCGCGCAGATGATGATTGAAATGCGCCGCCGCGAGGCGATAACCGAAGCGCTCGCGGAGCGCGACCAGCGCGTGGAGCAGCGCGACCGAGTCGGCTCCGCCGGAAAGCGCGAGCAGGATGATGGCGTCGCGACGCACGCCGATGCGATCGAGCGCGCCGGCGATCGTGGTTTCAAGATGATCTCTCATCGCGAGCCCATTTTAGCACGCCGCACGCGCCGAATGACGTCGCGGCACGGAGGGCTCTCCCAGGATCAGCGCGAGAACTGGTCGAGCAATCGCAGGATCACATCGATCCCCGGCAGGTTCACGTCGAGTTCCTCGGCCAGCGTGCGGATCAATCGTACGCGGCGCATCGACGCGGCGTCGTAGAGCGGGTCGCGACGGCCGGCCAGCTCGTCGATTCGCGCCGGCGCGATCAGTTCCTCGCGCTCCCAGAGCGTAAGTTGGCGCTCGCTGATGCCGGTCAGCGTGCAGAGCACGGTCCGGCTCACCAGCGTCGGGCGGCGGCTCGACGCCCTGGGTCCGGTCCTGGCGATCCGGCGCGCCATCGCGGTCATTCCCTCATCAGCTCCTGCGCCTTCAGCAGTTCCGCGCGCGGGTCGGCGATCGATCGCGCGCGGCGGCTCTCGGCAAATTGAGTCATCAGCTTGCGCTCGTCGTCGTTCAGGTCGGTGGGCGCGAGCACCTTGAGCTCGAACATCAAATCGCCGGCGGCTCCGTTGCCCCTTGCCGGGCAGGCCGCGTCCCTTGAGCCGCATCACACGGCCGCTCTGGCTGTTGGGCGGTATCTTTAGAGCGACTCGCCCCCCTACCGCCGGCGCGATCACCTCCGCGCCCAGCGCCGCCTCGTAGTCCCAGACCGGCAATGCGCACCTGAGGTCGCGTCCCGAGACGCTGAACACGCGATGGGGCTTGAGCCGGACGGTGAGATACAGGTCGCCGTTCTGTTCGGGACGCGGGGCGCGCCCGCCCTGCCCTTTGAGACGCATTTTCATCCCGTCAGTAGCGCCAGCAGGAACCGTGACTTCGAGCGACCGGCGCGATTCGACGATTCCGCTGCCGCCGCATCGCGAGCAAGGCTCGGCCGAACGAATCACGCGCGCCTTGCCGCGCCGCTCTTCACGCGCGATCATGCCGCTGCCGCCGCAGGTTTCGCATTCGTCCTGCGCGGCGAGCTCGAATCCGCCGCTTCGCGCCGGACATCGCCTCTTCGAGCGCGATCTCGACCTCGGCGTGCAGGTCAGGCGCGCGCGCCGGACATGTCCGGAAAACGCGTCGGCGCCGCGCCCGCCGCGCGCCCCGCCGCCGAGTCCGCCGAAAAAGCTCTCGAAGAAATCGCTGAAGTCGGTGGCCCCGCCCGCGGCGAATCCCTGCGGGCCGAATCCCTGTGCTCCGGCGCCGGAACGGGCGTAGCGCTGGCGCATCTCCTCTTCCGGAACGCCGCGCTCCCAGTCGGCGCCGAGGGTGTCGTACTTCTTGCGCTTCGCGGCGTCGCTCAGAACCTGGTAGGCCTCGTTGATCTCCTTGAAGCGCGCTTCGGCGTCCTTGTTGTTGGGATTGAGATCGGGATGGAATTTGCGGGCGAGCTTGCGATAGGCGCTGCGAATCTCCTGCTCGGAGGCGCTGCGCTCGACGCCCAGGACCTTGTAGTAATCGCGAAATTCCATCGGCGAATGCCTGTTCGTTCAAGACGCGAATCGGTGCGCTGCAAGCGCGTCGCGGACCTACGGCGCGGGCCGGGACCGAGGCGTAGCGCGATCGCGCTCCGCGAGCCTTCCCTCGAGCGCCTTCAGTTCAGCTTCCAGATGCGCCTGCCGCCGCCAGAGGAAAACAACATACAGGAAGATCACGATGAAGATCGCGCTGTAGGCGGCGAACAGATAGCCGAGGTGGTCCATGCCTTCACACCATCCCTATTGCCAAGCGTTGAGGTAACAGCACCCTCACCGGCGCGCGCAACGCGCGCATCCTCTCCCGCAAAAGAGCGGGAGAGGGCCGGAACGAGCGCGCCACCGCGCCGGGGGGACACACGCTAGTCATCGTCGGCGGCAAGCGCCAAGCGGAGCTTGAGCCGCGAGATACGCTCGCGCGCGCGCAGCGTCGCGAATCGGAGCCAGAAGAGCCACAGGAAGAACGCCGTGAAGGCCGCCATCGCGACCAGCAGCGTCGCGATCATGCGGGGGTCTTCCAGTCCGTGAGAGCCTTGCCGCGTCACCAGCACCGCGGGATGAATCGTGCGCCACAGCCGGACCGACACGATTATAATCGGCACATCGAGCGCTCCGACAATCCCGACCACCGCTGCCAGGCGCGCGGTCTCGGGCGTGTCGTCGGCCAGTTCGCGCAGCACCAGATATCCGCCGTAAAGCAGCCACAGGATCAGACTGGTCGTAAGCCGGGAATCCCAGGTCCACCAGGTACCCCAGATCGGCTTGCCCCAGATCGATCCCGTGATCAGCATCAGCGTGCAGAAGACCATCCCGGTTTCCGCGGCGGCGTAACCCAGCTCGTCCCAAACCTGCTGTCCCATCCAGAGGTAGAAGACTCCCGAGATCGCGACCAGACCGAAGGCGGCGAACGTAACCCATGCGATCGGCACGTGGAAATAGAAAATCCGCTGGACGATGCCCTGCTCGGCTTCGGTCGGAACGTAGACAAAGACCATGAACAGCGCGGCGAGCATCAGCGCGCCGGCCGCGATTCCGAGCCATGTTCTCAATCCGCTGCCCATCGACTTTTCTCCCGGCATTTTCTCCCGCGGCTAATCTTCACCCGCCACGAACTCGAACAAAAGGTAGCCTGATGCGACAAAAAGGACATCGAATGCGACCAGGATTTTGAGCCACGCACCCATCGCCGCGATCGGTTCGCCCGGCCAGCGCGGCGGAGCTGGCCTTGACGCCCGCGATCAGCGCCGGGACGAACATCGGCACCGCCAGCATCGGCAGCAGCAGATCGCTCGCGCGCGTCCGTCCGGAGATCGCGGCCAGCAGCGTAGCCAGCCCGGCAAAGCCGAGCGCGCCGAGCAGAATCACCGGCGCGAGCCGGATCGATTCTCAAGTCGAAATCGAGATTGAAGAACAGCACCATCATCAGGATCGCGGCGATTTCCGCGACCGCCATGAAAATGAACGCCGCGGCCAGCTTGGCGGCGTAAAGGGTGGCGGGATCGACCGGGCTCAGCAGCAGCGCGCGGATACATCCGTTTTCCCGCTCCGCACTCAGCGCGCGCGTTGCGCCCAGCATCCCGGAGAAAACCATCGCAACCCAGAGCGCGCCGGCGGCGGGCTCGGCGCCGACGACGGAAGCCGGAAGCGCGAACACCAGCACGACCAGGATCAGCAGCGAAAGCGACACCAGCGCAATCGTGCTGAGCCCGCTGCGCAACTCGAGCCGCAGATCCTTGCCGAGTATGGTGAACATCGCGGCCATTGCCGTCATCCGCCCAGCAGCGAGCGGAGCCGCCCAGTGCGGGTCTCCGGTTTCGGCGCGGCCAAACAGCCGCGGTTCAGCTCGAATTGTTCGAGTTCGACGCCTTCGATCGCCGGAGCGCCATGCGCGGTCATCAGCACCGCGGATTTTCGCGCGATCGCCTCTTTGATCAGCGAAGCGACGATCGCAACGCCGCCGCTGTCGAGCCCGGCGAAGGGCTCGTCCATCAGGAGCGCATCGGGCTCGTGAATCATCGCGCGCGCCGCCGACAGCCGCTGCTCCATCCCGCGAGACAGCGCGCGTACGCGCTCGCCGGAAGCAGCCGCGAGTCCGACCCGGCCCAGCCATCGCTCGGCCGCGCCGCGCGGCGATCGCAGCTCGTATAGCGAAGCGTAAAATTCCAGGTTCTCACGCGCGGTCAGGTTCGGATAGAGGAAACTCTGATGCGTCATCAAGCCGACGCGGCGGCGCTGGCCGGCGGCCAAGTCGCGGGCCTCCGTGCCGAAGAGCAGGGCCTGACCGTGGCTGGGCGAATTGATTCCGGCGAGCAGCTTCAGCAGCGTCGATTTGCCGGCGCCGTTGCCGCCCGTGATGATCGCGCCCCGGCCGGCTTCGACGCGGAGATCGACCGCGCGCAGGACCGGTGTCGCGCCGAAATTCATCGCCAATTGGCGCGCCTCGACGATCGCCGGTGGCATCAGTCAGCCTGCATCGCGAGGCTCTTCATCGGATTGAGGGAGGCGCCGCATTCGGTGCAAAAGCTGGCGTCCGCGCGCACCCGATCGCCGCACTGCGGACAGTAGATGAGGCGGCGCACGCGGCGCTCCACCGGCTTGACCGGTGGCAGCACGCGCTGGGCTTCGCGGGCGGCGCCGGCGCGGCGCTCGGCGCGCAGGCGCTCGATCTCGGCCATCGCGCCGAGTGCCCTGGCCTCCAGCGGCGCGCGCAGCGCCAGGTAATCTTCGCCGGAGAGCTTGTTCATTTCGCGATCGAACTCGATCTCGGTGAGCGCCTGCAGGGCCAGCGAACGCTGCTGGATCACGCGGTCGAGGTTGACATCCTGCGAGGTGTCGCGGCGCTCGCTCGGTGCGCGCCGCGCGCCGACCAGCGGCGCGGCCACGTACAAGGCCACGCCGGCGACTATCAGCATTGCAGCTAGGTAGACCACTATCTCACCGGCTTACCGGCAACTCGCTTCCCGGCATCGCGCTAGAGCCGTTCGCGAAGGTCGCGTTCGAGGATCTTCTTCAGGCGCGGATCGAATTCGCGGGCGGCGGATTCGCCCGGCGGATTATCCGGCGCGGGCGCGGATGGACGCTGGCGCCCAACCACGATCAGGATCAGAACCGCGCCTGCGAACACTGCGACGAACGGCATCGTCCAAGCCAAAATATTGAAGCCTTCGGTGGTCGGCGCGGAAAGAATCTTCTCGCCGTATTTTCCGCGGAAGCTCGCGATAATCGCCGTGGCCGCATACCGGCCTTGATCATCCCGTCGATTTGCGTCCGTAGCGGGACCGCGAACGGGCAGGTGGGATGGTTGCAGTTGGCGACCGTGAGGCCGCATCCGCACTGACAGGTGAGTCCTTCGCTTACCTCCTGCATCGTGCTCGGGCCCGAGCGTTGGCGCGCACCCGCGAGCATCGAAACCGGCGCGATCGAGCCCATCACCTGTCGCAGGAGCCGGCCAGCCTCGGCCGACGCGTCACCCGCCAGCGTCGAGGCCTTGTCCTTCAAGAGCAGCGCTTTGTCCTTGAGCGAGGCCGGAGGAGAATCGCTGGGCGCGGCCGGCTCGGCGAACGCCGGACCATACCAACCGAGCGCGAGCGTCACAACCGCGGCGAGCGCGGTCCTTTTACCTATCCGCTTACCGATCCGTCCTGACGGGCCTGCCCGCACGATGGGCGCGCGCGGTTTCACGCGTCAGTCACCTTGGGACACCGCTTCGCCGGCGAACTCCTCGTCGGTTGCGCGCCTGACCGCGACCGCGATCGCAGCGCGCTCGCGCACGTTGGGCCACATCACGACCACGGTTCCCGCCACCATCAACAGTCCACCGGCCCACAGCCAGAAGACCAGCGGGGTCAAAAAGACGTTGAAGGTGACCAACCCGCTCGCGTCGTCGATGCCGGCCAGCACGACATACAGGTCGGCGCGCGGACTGGAACGAATCGCCACTTTGGTCGCCGGCTGCTGCGGCTGCTTGAAGAACAGCTTCGCCGGCTCCATGGTCGCGATCCAACGGCCGCGATCGAAAACGTCGAGCCGCGCGACCGCGCTCGCCAGATGCGGCGTGTCGGACGATTCAAGCCCGAGGTATTTGAGTTTGTAGTTTCCGATACTGAAGCTCTCGCCCTCATGCACGCTCTGCTTGACCTCGGTCTTGAAGAACGACGACGCGACGATTCCGACGAAGGCGGCAACCACGCCGACATGGATGATATAGCCGCCGTAGCGCCGGTTGTTCTTCGCCACCAGATTCAGCAGCGCGCGCGGCGGCGATTCGCCGACCAGATGGCGGCGCGCGTCGATACCGCGCGCGAACTCGACCACCACCGTGGCGAGCACGAACGCCGCCAGCGACAACGCCGTGAGCACGTACCATTGCCGGATCCCGCCGGCGTAGAAGCATGCGAGCCCGGTCACGACCCCGACCGACGCGGGTGCTGCGAAGTTTCTCACCAGGTTCGAGCGGCTGGCTTTGCGCCAGGCGATCAGCGGTCCCACGCCCGTCAGGAAAATCAGCGCGAGCGCGAGCGGCCCGTTGACCTTATTGAAGAACGGCGGCCCGACTGTGATCTTGACGCCGCGAACCGCCTCGGACAGCACCGGGAAGATCGTGCCCCAGAAGACCGCGAACGTGATTCCGACCAGCACCAGGTTGTTGAACAGGAACGCCGCCTCGCGTGAGAGGTAAGACTCGAACTCGGCCGGGCTGCGGAGCATCCGCACCCGCGAGATCAGCAACGCCGCGTACGAGACCGTGACCACGATCAGAAAGGTAAGGAAGTAGGGACCGAGACCGGACTGCGTAAAGGAGTGGACCGACGAGATGACTCCGCTGCGCGTGATAAAGGTGCCGAACAGCGTGAGCAGGAAGGCCAAGCCAATCAGCGCCAGGTTCCAGACCTTCAGCATGCCCCTGCGTTCCTGGATCATCACTGAATGCAGATACGCGGTCATCACCAGCCAGGGCATGAAGGCCGCGTTCTCGACCGGGTCCCACGCCCAGTAGCCGCCCCATCCCAGCACCTTGTAGGCCCACCGCGCGCCGAAGATGTTGCCCAGCGTCAGGAAGAACCACGAGAAAATCGCCCATCGCCGCGTGCTGCGAATCCAGTCGTCGCCAAGCTTGCCCGTGATCAGCGCTCCGGCGCCGAACGCGAACGGCACCGTCGCGCTGACGTAGCCCATGTACAGCGACGGCGGATGAATCGCCATCCAGTAGTTCTGAAGCAGCGGGTTCAAGTCGGAACCTTCGAGCGGCATGGGCGTGAGCAGATCGAATGGGCGCGTGACGAAGTTGAGCATCCCGAGGAAAAAGACCGCGACGACCGCCATCACGGCGAGCGCGTACGGCGCTATCTCCGGATTTCGGCGGCGGTTCTGAATCGCGACCAGCGCGGTGAAGATCGAAAGCAGCCAGGTCCAGAACAGCAGCGAGCCCTGCTGGCCGCCCCACAGCGCGGTGATCTTGTATACAGTCGGCAGCGTGGTGCTGGAGTACGAGGCAACGTACTCCAGCGAGAAATCGCTTCGCAGCAGGCCGGCCCACAGCGACGCGACGGCCGCCGTGATCATCGCGCACATCGCCCACAGCGCATGCCGGGCGCTGATTAACAGATCGAGGCGGCCGCGCCGCGCGCCAATCACGTTCGCGCCGATCGAATAAACGCCCACGGCGAGCGCCAGTGCGAGCGTTAATCTTCCTAAAACGGGCATAACGAGTTCAGCCGGGACTTCACGACCCCGCTGCAAACATATCAGGCAGCGGGCACGTTTTGGATAGCGTCTTTTCAGCCCGCCGATGACTGCCTGGCGCTAATCTAGATTGCTATCTTCAGCGCGATCTCCTCGAAGGGGACTCGCGGCACTTTCACCTTGCGCTTGCCGCGTGACTCCCGGGCGATTCGCACCAGGCCGTGCCGCTCGAGAATCCGGATGTCTTCCTGCACATTCTTGAAGTCGCGCTTCAACATTTTCGCGAGCTCATATAGCGAGCCCGGATGGCGCAGCCGGATCGTTCTGAGCAGGGCAAGTCTCTCGCGCGTGAGAAAATTGCGTGCGGCTTCGATGCTCGTGAAGCCAACCTCATCACGCCGCGCCCTGGGGATTCGTCGGCCCGTGCGAACCGCCTCGAATGTCTCGGCGAAGTCCGCCATCACGTTGCTTAGAGGCCGGATCGAAAAAGTCACCGTCTTCATCTCACGCCCGCGCCGAGCGCGATCGCCTCGGCAAGGAAGTCAGCGACGAGCCCCTGGACCGATCCAAAGAGATAGGGCTCCTCGCGCCCTGCTATGTGCCGATGGTGCCCCTTGGGGTGATGATTGTCATACACAAGAGTCGGTTCCTTCTCTCCGGGGCGAATGAGCGCAAGCCGATAACGGACGCCTTCAGGATGGCGGACATTGCGCTCAACTTTCCAGATGACGATCTCGAAGAGGTTTCCTTGCCGATCCGTCCATTTCCGCCGTCTGAGCAGCTTCGCTCACGCCAGTCGTCGTCTCCACTACGTGGCAGCATATACCACGTACAGGCCCCTGCCAATCGAACTGCCTGGCTCCGAGAAGAACGTCCGTGGTATCGGCGGCGCGGGGCGGAGCTGGGGGCCGAGCGAGCGCTAACCCGGCGCACTCTTGGGGTCTTTGGGGACGTATTTCGACGGGCAGGCTGTGAGCACCTGATTGGCGGCGACCTCGCCGCCGGGGCCCAGCCGCCCCTCGACGATCACGTCGCGGCCTTCGGCGAACATGTCTGGCTTGGGCTGGCCTACGCACACGACGTGGAGCGAGAGCGGCGTCACGGCCGCCGCCGGTTGAACTCCGGCGCCAGCGGGATTGGGGATCGCGGCGATTGCGAACGCGAGCGTCAGGGTCCGCGGGTCCCAACTCACGCTGCCCGGCCTGACTCGCCCCGCGATTCGCAGCGCCTGCCCCTCCAGCTCGGCGCGGCGCGTGCAGACCTCGTTGACGGTGAGATAGTATTCTGCAGTGTTGCGGATTGCGGTGACAATCAGGTAGCCGATTGCAGTGGCGATCACGCACGCGCCGACGAGAAATCGAGACCGGATGCGCATGTCTGTTTCTTATCGGTGCGCCGCTCAGGAGGCAACCGGGATGCTCGGGCTCGCTGAGGCATCACGAAGAGACGCGCCGGGATTCCGAAACCATGAGCACGGCTGAATTCAAGCTGCTGACCTGCAATCTCTTCCACGACGTTCCCACGTTTCGCCATCTCGAACGGAGGCTCGACTTTATCGCCGCGGAAGTAGCTGCGCACCGCCCCGACGTGATCGCCTTGCAAGAGGTCTCGCGAAGCGCGATCGGAGGCGACGCCGGCGCGTCGCTCTCGGCCCGCGTGAATGTGCGATGCGCCAACGCGCCGTACCGGCTCGACTATGCGCGGGCCGACGGGAGCGGCGAAGGCGAACATGCCTTCGAGGACGGCCTCGCCATCATGAGCCGGCTCGAAGCCTGCGCGCCAGTCGAAGTCCTCAAGTTCGACGCGCAAGTGCGGCTCGAAGCGCAAGTCGCGGGCCATCGCTATCGCTTGCCGGACGATCGGATCGCGATGCGCGCGCGTTACCGAATCCCGAACGGAATCGAGTTGCAGGTTTGCGTGACCCATCTGACCGACAGCAGCGAGACCACGGCGGGGGTCGCTATCCGTCTGCAGCAGGCTCGCGAGCTGGTCGCGTGGCTCGAGCGTGCGGGCGATCCATCATCGCCACTTTTGTCAACGCCGCTTTTGCTCGCCGGCGACTTCAACGACGTTCCTGACTCCGAAACGATCGCCGCCATAACGGGCGCCGGCTTCCTCGATCTCTGGCAGGCAGCAGGGTCGGGACCGGGGTTTACCAACGACCGCGACGATATCGATATCGAGTCGCCGCACGGCGCACACAACCAGCGAATCGACTATCTCTTTTTCAGGCCCGGCCGGGGGCGCGGCTCCGAAATCGCCGAGGTGGGTTTGTTCCTGGACCGCCCCGGTCGAACGCCCGACGGCGGCTGGCTGTGGGCTTCCGATCACGCCGGGGTGATCGCGACCGTTCGATTCTGATTGCTCGCCGCGCCCAGCGCGCGCAGTAGTGGGCGGCTTTGACAGCACGGGCCGGCACGGAGGCCGGCCCCTACACAATATAGGAGCTTCATTCAGGGTAGTGGCCGGCGTCCCTGCCGGCCATCCGACTCCAAAACCGCCCACTACCCAGCGCACTAGTCGCTGGATTCATCGCCGGACGGATGGCCGGCTCCAAAAGCAACGCCGCGCTTCGAGGCGCGGATGAAGCCGACCAGCTCGGCGACCTCGGGAGTGATGTCCCCCTGGCTCACCAGAGCGTCGATCGCGAGCTTCAAGTTCCGCCGTTCGCCGAAGAGCGCGCCGAACGCTTTCCTGAGCGCCTTGATTGCAGCCGGGCTGAAACCGGCCCGGCGAAGTCCCACCGCGTTGATTGCGCGCAGCGTGTGCGTGTGGTCCGAGATGCAAAAGGGCGGGATGTCGCGGCTAGTGCGGCTCAGCCCGCGCATCATCGCGAGCCGCCCGACCCGGCAATACTGATGCACCACGCAGTTGCCCGAGACGAACGCCAGATCGCCAACTTCGACCCATCCGCCAAGCAACGCGCCGTTGGCGAGTATGACCGAGTTGCCGACGCGGCAGTCGTGCGCAACGTGCGCGTTGCTCATCAGGAAGTTGCCGTCACCGATGATCGTGACCTCGCCGCGCTCGCATCCGCGATGGACCGTGACGCCTTCGCGAAAGACGTTGCGATTGCCGATCCGCACCGAGCGCGGCCCTCCCGAGTAGGTCAGGTCCTGCGGCTCGTCGCCGATCACGACGTTGGGATGGAGCACATTATGCTCGCCGAGTTGCGTGTCGCCGAGAATCGTAACGTGACCGATCAGCCGGGTGCCGGCGCCGATCCGGATTCGTCCGTCGAGGATGCAGAAGGGGCCGACTTCGACCCCCGGGCCAAGCTCGACCTCGCGGCCGACGACAGCGCCCCGATAGATCCGGGGGGGCGCGCCAGACTGATGGCCAGAACTGTCGCCGGGCTTGCCGCTCAATTGAGTAGCTTCTTTTTCTTCAGGTCGTCGGGATGCTCGTGGTCTTCGACCTTGCCGCCCGGCACGCGATAGCTCTCACCGGCCCACTGGCCCAAGTCGATATCGCGGCATCGCTCCGAGCAAAACGGCCTGAAGAGATTGGCGCGGGAGGAGTCTGCGGGTTGGCGGCAGATCGGACAGCGCATCGCGAAGCACCCTCCGGGAAAGCTGCCAGATCGGCGCGGACTCCGCAACGTAACGATTGGCAATCCGACGATAGTGGGCACCCTCACGCGAGCTTGTCGCGATGATAGGCGATATACAATGCGGTCCCGATCGAGCCGGTAAGCGCGAAGGCCAGGTAGACGATCATGAAGCCAAGTGAAGGGATACTGGGACCCATATCGCGCCACCAGAAGAGCACCAGGTTAAGCGGCACGTAGAACGCGTACACGATCGACAGCGGCACCAGCCACGATTTGAGTTTCCAGAGCCCGTACGTGTAAGCGCCGATGACGAGGCCCAGCATCGGTCCCAGGATCAGGTTCGACCAAAAGCTCTCGAAACGCACGCCCATGATTACGATTCCGAGATGGTCGGGCTGGCGCAGATGCTGCAGCGGCTTGGTGAAGTCCGAGAGCGTCAGGATCGCAAACAGCACCATCATCACGGTCAGGAAGGGGCCACGTTCGCGTTCTTCGGTCATCGCATACCTCCGGTTGGGGCGAGATTATGCGCCGATGCTGCGGGTATCAAGCCGCAAGGTGGCTTGGTAATGCGGGGCTTCTTAAGAGGGCCGGCACGGTCGCCACCGGCGCAAGGCCGGCCCCTACCTTACGACGCGCTCATTCAGGGTAGTGGCAGGCGTCCCTGCCGGCCATCCGATTCTCGAGGCTCGGGCTCGATCGGAGAGGCGGCGCGTCACTCGTACTTGGGCTCCTTTGACCACGGGAAGAATGACGGCATGTCCTTCGACACGCGGTTGGTGAACTTTGCCGGCCGCTTTTCGAGGAACGAGCTGACGCCCTCCCTCGCGTCGGCCGAGGCGGCGCGGGCAAAGATCGCGCGGCTGTCGATCTTGTGCGCTTCCATCGGATGGTTCGCGCCGAGCATCTGCCAGAGCATCTGGCGGGTCAGCGCCACCGACACCGGCGCGGCATGGTCCGCGATCTCGCGGGCCAGGGCGCGTGCCGCTGGAATCAGTTCCTCCTTTTTGTAGAGTTTGCTGACCAAGCCGGCGTCGAGCGCTTCCTGGGCCGGGAATACCCGCCCGCTGAAGGTCCATTCGAGCGCCCGCGAGATTCCGACTACCCGCGGCAGGAACCAAGCCGAGCAGGCCTCGGGCACAATCCCGCGCCGGGCGAAAACGAAGCCGAAGCGCGCGTCATCGGCGGCAATGCGGACGTCCATCGGCAATTGCATCGTGACCCCGACTCCCACCGCGGCTCCATTCACCGCTGCGATGATCGGTTTAAGGCAGCGGAAGATGCGCAACGCCACGCGCCCGCCGCCGTCGCGGACCGCTTCGTTGCTCCAATCGACGCTGCCGTCCGGGCGTATCGCGCCCTGCTTTTCGGGACGCGCGGCGTGATCGAAGGCCGCGCGGCCTCCGGCCGAGAGATCCGCGCCGGCGCAAAATCCGCGCCCCGCTCCAGTCACGATTATCGCCCGCACGTCGTCGTCCGCGTCGGCGCGGTCGAGCGCGTCGAGCATCTCGGCCATCATCTGGTCGGTGAACGCGTTGAGCTTCTCGGGCCGGTTGAGCGTGATGGTCAGGATGTTGTCGCTGACGTCGTAGAGAATCTGTCCGTAGGCCATGTGTTCTCCCAAGTAAGAAACGCGGATACCCTCACCCGGCGCGCAGCTTGCTGACGCAAGCGCCCGCCGGCCTCTCCCTGGTCAGGGAGAGGCGTAAGACGCCGGTCCCTCTACATGAAGTAGGACCGGTGTCCCGCCGGTCATTGGTCGGCAAACCACGGCGCGTCAGCGGACGAACAGCGCCAGTCCCTCGTAGACCAACGCGGGCTTCTCATTGCCGACGACACTCACCTCGGTCTCGCGAGTGACCATCACGCCCATCGGTCTCGGCTCGACCGCGACCAATCGCGAGCGCGCGTGAACCTTGGCTCCGGCGGGCACGGGCGAGATGAAGCGCAGCTTGTTGGCGCCGTAGTTCACGACGTTGCTGAACCCGGTGATCGTCCACTCGTCATGGCCCCTGAATGCCGGCAGCAGGCTCACGGTCAGAAAACCGTGGGCGACCGGGCCTCCGAACGGACTCTCCTTTTTGCATCGCTCGATATCGACATGAATCCACTGGTGATCGCCGGTAACGTCGGCGAACCGGTTGATTTTCTCCTGAGTCACTTCGATCGGATCGCTCCAGGGACCCCACTCCTTGCCGATCTTCGCGCGCAGGCCCTCCATATCATCCAGGCGAATAGCTGTTGTCATGGTTGCTCCATCTTGAAATTTACTTGCCTAAAATTTACTTGCTCGAAATTTGCTTGCTTCAAATTTGCTCGCAGGAATTTGATTACAGGAATTCGATGCTGCCGTGCCAGTGCCGCGCGCACTATCCGCCGAGCTGGTACATCGAGCGTTCGCGCGTCGAGCGGCCCTGGAGCAGATGATGGCCGGTGGGTTTCCCACCTACCGCGCGGATCAAAATCCGCCCGACCGCTTCGAGGTCCGCGCCCGATCGAAGCGCACCGCGGACGTCGAGCTCGTCGTCGTTGAGCAGGCAGAGATGGAACTTGCCGTCGGCGGTGAGCCGCATCCGATTGCAGGTCCCGCAATACGGCTCGCTCACCGGACTGATGAATCCCACCACGCCGCGCGCGCCGGCGAGTCGATAGTTGCGCGCCTCGTCATAGGGATTGCCCGCTTCGATCGGCGTCAGCGGCCCGAGCTCGCGCTCGATTCGCCGCCGGGTCTCGATATTCGAGACGTAGCGCTGAATCGAAAGCCGCGCGCACTCGCCGCCGCCCAGCGGCATCAGCTCGATAAACCGCACGTGCCAGTCGCGCTCGATCGTCAGCCGCGCCAGGTCCGCGACCTCGCCTTCGTTGTAGCCCGCCGCCACTACGGCGTTGAGTTTGATCGGCGTGAGCCCGGCTTCCTCGCACGCGATGATGCCGCGCCAGATCTCCTCGAAGCGCCCCCATCGCATCTGCCGCTCCACAATCTCGGGGTTGAGGCTGTCCAGATGGACGTTGATCCGGCCAAGCCCCGCGTCGCGCAGCGGCCGCGCCAGCTTCGTCATCAGGATTGCGTTGGTCGTGAGCGCGAGGTCGCGCACGCCCGGCACCGAGGCGATGCGCCCGACAATTTCGAGCAGGTCGGCGCGCAGCGTCGGTTCACCGCCGGTCAGCCGGAACTTGCGGAATCCCACGCCGACCGCAGCGCGCACCACCTGCTCGATCTCGGCCGCATTCAGCATCTCGGGACCCGGCAGAAAGCGCAGCCCCTCCAGCGGCATGCAGTAGACGCAGCGCAGATTGCAGCGATCGGTTACCGAGATCCTGAGGTAATCGATTTCGCGATCGAACGAATCTTTCGGCATTGCTCTATATTCCCGGTATAGCTCCCCGCAGATCAGCTCGCTACGGCTTTGGCGCGGGCGACGCGCAAGCGCCGCACGTCAAGCGGCTGGCCGGTGTTCTCATCGACCACCAGGGGGCGCACCTCTCGTCCGGTCTCGCGATCGACCAGGACGATCGGCGTTTCGTCATCGCGCCAGAGCCAATCGCTGCCCCATCGGAACATCGCGGCGAGCACGTCCCAGAACGCGCGGCCTTTGTCGGTCAGGCGATACTCGAAGCGCAGCGGGCGCTCCGCGTAGGGGACCTTCTTCATCAGGCCGTCATCGACCAGCCGATCTAGACGCTTTGCAAGCACGGCGCGCGGGATGCCGAGCTCGCGCTGGAAATCCTCGAAACGCCGGCGGCCCGTAAATGCCTCGCGCAGTACGAGCGGCGTCCACCAATCGCCGATCAGATCCGTGGCCCGCGCGATCGGGCAGGGCCATCGATCGAAGCGCGTCCGCCGCATTAGTTGACCGCCTCGATCCGCGCGGCCACGTGCTTGTGGAACGGCGTGCCCGCGAACCAGTCGCGATGCTCGGTCGTCGTGAGTTCGTTGGGCGCGACGCCGTGCTGGAATTCCTGACCTTCGCGGTCGGGGTACCACAGACCGGTTCCGTTCGGCAGCGCGACATGACCAGGCAGCATGGTGTCGGTGAGCTCGACGACGGTTTCCGCGCTCGCGCGCTTGGTGATCACGCGCACGCGACCGCCACTCCGGACTCCAAGTTCGGCGGCGTCGGTTGGGTTCATCCACAGCGCGCCCGCTGGGTCCTTTGGGCGCCATTTCGGATCGCGGATGATCGTGTTGGCGGTCGAGGAGCGCCGCTGACCTGCGGATAGCACAAACGGAAACTTCGGATCGGAAGACGGAAACTCGTCGCGCAGCGACTTAAGCTCGGGTATCAATTCGGGAATTGCAAGATCGATCCGTCCTCCATGAATCCTTCGCCAGGTCTCCTCATATGGATCGACACTGACCACGACTCCGGATGGACTTTTCAAGATCGCATCGAACAGTGCCTCGCCGAGCTGCGGACCTTGCTGATCGAAACCCGCGCGGCGCAGCGACTCTGGATACCTGCGCGCGAAGTTATGTGCGATACCCCACACCGCCGCGGCGTTCTCGTTGCCGGCTCCCAGCGTCGGCCCCAGAGTTTCGTACAGAACGGCGGTCATCACGCCTGCCAGGTGAGGGCGCTCTGATAGCACTCGCCCCAGCTCCATCGCATAGGCGAGCCTTCCTTTGACGGCGGCGGCGTGCAGCGGAGCCAGGTCGTCGTCGGTCATCGCGCCGACAGCGCGCACCAGCCGGCGATGAATCTCGCCCTCGGGAAGCGTTCCGGGTGTCGCATCCAGAATCGGGGCACGGAGCGTGAAGGTGTTCGCGTAGTAAGTCTCAGTGTGGAAGGGAGCACCGAAGAAGGTTGCTTCCCACTTCTCGTACTGCGACGAGGCCGGCAGGACGTAATGCGCTTCGCGCGCGGTTTCAGTCATCGCAACGTCGATCACGACGACGAATTCGAGCGCCTGCAGCGCCTGGCGCATCCGCACACTGTCGGCGACCGAGTGCGCGGGATTTTCGCTTTCTATCAGCATTGCGCGGAAGCGTTTGGGATGGTCAGTCAGGATTTCGTCGGGAATCACGTTGGCGGGAATCATGCTGCCGATGATGCGATGCCCACCGACCGGACTGGTCTCAGCCGAGAGCGCACCGCTGAACAGCCCGGTCAGACTCGTTCCCGCATTCATGGCGCCGGGCTTGCCGAGATTTCCTGTAACCGCAAATAGCAATTTCTCAAGATAGGAGTTCAGAGTGCTGTGCAGCGATTGCTCGATGCCGAGGTCTTCGTACACTGAAACGCTGGAAGCGCGGGCAATACGGCGCGCGACTGCACGTACCAAATCCTCGCTGAGGCCCGCGCGGCCACAATAGTCCGCGACCGGAACTTCGCTCAGCACGGCGAAAAGTTGGTCCCCGTTTTGAGTGCGATCGTGGATAAAGTCCGGCTTGATCAGATCTTCCTGCACCAGGACGCCAAGAATGGCCGCAAGGCAGAATGCATCGGTTCCGGGGCGCACGCGCAGATGGAAGTCAGCCATCTCGGCGGTCTCGGTGCGACGTGGATCTATCACTATTAGCGCGCGCTTCGGGTCGGCCGCGATATCGCGCAGGATCGGCCGCGCGCGCTGAAAGCCGTGCGATTGCCAGGGGTTCTTGCCGACGAACACCGCCACTTCCGCCTGCTGGTAGCTCCCAGAGACGCCCGTCCCGAACAGCATATGGTCCACCCAGAACTCGCCCGTCTTTTCCTGGGCCAGGGCGTTAGAGCTGAAAACCGATCCAAGCGCTTTGCGGGTGGAGGCCCCGTAGCCACCGCAGAGGTGATTTCCCTGGCCGCCGCCGCCGTAATAGAAGATGCTGGCGCCGCCCCATCGGTCGCGCACGCGGAGAAAGCCGGCCGCAACCTCACGAATCGCGGTGTCCCAGTCGACCTCTTCAAAAGTGCCGTCGGGTCTGCGTCGTAGCGGCGAGGTCAGCCGATCGCGCCCGTTCTGGTAATAGTCGAGACGCTGCGCCTTCTCGCAGGCGTAGCCTTGCGAAGCGACATGGGCGCGATTACCGCGCACCCGCGCGATATGGCGCTCCTCGAGCTTAACTTCGATTCCGCAGTTGACCGAACAGAGGATACATATCGTCTGCCGCCATTGTTCGCTCATTGCTCACCTCGCTGCGTTCGTCTAGAGAACTATGTAGTTCAACGAGAGAATGCGATAACGCGCGGAGCGACGCAAGAGGCTTTCGGCAATGCCGGCGGGTGCCATCGGCGTTGGCGTGCGACGAACGTGGTGTGAGATTCTTCGCTGCGCTCAGAATGACGTCAATCGCTATCGTTTAGTAGGTTCCCGAGAGCCCCATTCAACGTCATTCTGAGCGCAGCGAGGGCTCCTTTGCCCGAGCGAGGTCGAAGAATCTCCTGCCACTCGCTTTGGAGAGCAGACTCAGCAGGTCGAGGTTCGGACTTTCAGGCGGGAACGGCACGCGTTGAAGTTGACTACTAGCAGGAAGCGCGGAGGCGCTACCACGACTCGTATCGCACCGCGCGGCGTTGGTAGCCGGCGCCGCGCAGGAGATCGCGCAGCCGCAGGACGACCTGGCCGACTCCGCAGATATAGAAATGGCGGCTGCGATCGGCGTCCCCCTTGACCCATCGGCGCTCGACTTCGTCGTACAGTTGCGCCTCGAGGTCGGCCGCCGGCGCGACCATCGTCACCAGGCTGAAGCGGGGCACCAGGCTGGCGCGGGTCGCGAAGCTGAAGCGGGCGTCGGCGCGCGCCCGGCGCTCGAACTCATCGCGATAGAGCAGATGCTCGAGTGAGTCGGCCATGTAAAGCAGGCTGAGCGCCGGATGCGATCGATCGCTGAGCGCCAACCGGAGCATCGGACGAATCGGGGCGATCGAAGTTGCGACCGCGATGAAGACCGTCTCGGCCGTTGGCGGATGCTCCATCGTGAAGGCGCCGAACGGACCGGTGAATGTCAGCTCGTCGCCGGTGCGGCGCTCGAACAGCCATCGCACGCCTTGGCCGCCGGGAACCTGATTGAAGCAGATCTCCATCGGCTGCCCGTCTTCGGGGCTGGACGCGATCGTGTACGGACGCACGCGGGTTTCGCCGGCGAGCGGGATCGCGATCGAGATGAACTGTCCCGGCACGAAGCGAAAATCGTCCGCGGCGCGGATGAACAACGAGCGCGTGTCGGTTGCATGGTCGAAGATGCGCTCGATACGTGCGCGGTACTCCGGGCGTGAGGAACTCATCAGCCGCTCTCGCTCACCCGGTTGATCGTGTAGCGCGGAATAAGGACCACGGTCTCGGCGCTGGCATCCTCAATCACAGCCTGACATCCCAGCCGCGAAGTCGGCGTCAGTCCCGGCGCCCGGTCGAGCAAATCTTCCTCCTGCTCCGTAGCCTCGGACAAGACTTTGAAGCCCTGCTTCACGATCACGTGGCAGGTTGTGCATGCGCAATTCCCGCCGCACGCATGTTCGAGATGAATCTTGTGACCGAGCAGGATGTCGAGAATCGAGCCGGGCTGGCCGTCTTCCTGGAAGGGCGCGTCGGCGGGGTTGAATTCGATCACCCGTTCCGGATCGCCGTTCTCGAAAATCACGCGCAGCGTCGCCATCGATTCCAGTGGAGCAGTATTCGCCGGGAATTGCGACGGGGCTTGAACTTTCGCCCGATTTTCGCCATTATTCAGGCGTGAATCGCGCGGATCGGGGAGGTTTGCGATGACGACTCTGACCAAGCGGCAGAAGCAACTGCTCGACTATGTAGACCAGTATATAGGCCAGAATGGCTACGCGCCGACGCTGCAGGAGGTCGGCGAGTACTTCGGGCTCTCGTCGCTCGCGACGGTCCATAAGCATCTGCACAACCTCGAGACCAAGGGTTACATCAAGCGCAAGCACAATCACAGCCGCGCGCTGGAGATGACGCCGCGCCGCAAACGGCGGGCGGCGCATGAGCTGCCGATGCTCGGCCAGGTCGCCGCGGGCGCTCCAATCGAGCAGTTCGAGACCGCAGAAACTATCAACGTGCCCGAAGATTTCGTCCGCCACGATAACACCTACTGCTTGCGCGTGCGGGGCGAGTCGATGGTGGAGGAGGGCATCCGCGACGGCGATTACATAATCGTCGAGGGGCGCGACAGCGCGACCAACGGCGAGACCGTGGTTGCGCTGATCAATGGCGAGGCGACGGTCAAGAAATACTATCGCGAGGACGGAAGAATCCGCCTGCAGCCCGCGAACGCTACCATGCAACCGATTTTCGCTCCCGACACCGATGTTACGGTGCGCGGAGTGGTGGTCGGGCTGATGCGCCGCTATCGGTAGGCTTGCCGGCGCATCGCGGCGCGGTTTCCGGCGGTGATGCGCAGGGGACGAGATCGTCGAAGTACGGCCCCTCTTGTGAGCGATCGCGGGCGGCCTGCGCGAGTCTTTCGCGCAAGCGGCGGGGAGCCTCACCACGAAAGTCGATCCCACGCCGGGCGTGGAACGCACCTCGATTACTCCGCCAAGCGCGGCGACATTGCGCCGCACCACGGTAAGTCCGAGCCCCATTCCACGATGGCGCCGGATGCTCGATCGGGAGAACTGCACCAGCGGTTCGTAGGCTGATTCGATCTGGGCGGGACTGATCCCGGGACCGCTGTCTCGTACTTCGATCTCGACGCCCGCGCGATAGTGGCGAACGGTCACAGCCACCGAACCCGCGCCGGTGAACTTGATAGCGTTGAAGATGAGGTTCTGGAGAATCAAGCGGAGTGACAGGCGCCGGGTTTGAACGACTGCCGGCGCATCGCCGAGATCGAATTCAAGCGCGAGGCCCTTGGTTTCGTTGGCGGCCTCGAAAGCTGGAATCGAGCTCGGCGATCAGGCCTGCGATCGAAACCGCCTCAACGGCCTGCGCATCCGCGCCGCTCTCCGACGCGGCGAAGTCCATGAGGTTTTCCACGGTCCGGGCGAGCTCGCAAGCGCTGCCATTCATGCGCTCCAGGATTCGCCGTGGCTCGTCGCCCCCTGCCCATTCGCCGCGCAGCAAGTCGATATAACCGAGCATCACCTGCAACGGCGTTCTCAACTCGTGCGCAAGGTTGGCCAACGCCTCCAACCGCACCCCACCTGCCCATCCACTCATGCCTGTACCTACGAAAGCACGCTAAAGGAAAGCGGCGGTTCCGCTCAATCTGAATTCTGCCTATGTGACGCGAAAAAAGTACCTGGATGGGTAAGGAGAAATACCTATGTGATGTAGGCACAGGACCAACCGCAAAAGCTTGCAATCCAGGCACGGTCAGGATGAGCGCAAATAGCTATAGAGAGCGGTTGACCGCGATCGCGAGTTTCAACAACAGGGAGTGTGACCGCGATAGCCTGCTTTGAGCCGCTCCCGAATGATTCTGGCGCGGGTACGGCGCGAGCCATCGGCAAATTCCTCGCTCTCGCGCCCAAGCCTGTTCAATCTGCCCAACTCGCCGCCCAAGTCGCCCACGATAGTCCGTGCTGTCGCCGCGATTGCGCGGATGCGCCCGAGCGCTCGAATCCGACTCCATGGCGCGCGCAGAGCAGCCGCTGCGTTCATGCCACGGCCTCCCCGGCGCTTCGCACGCCGGCGCGGCGGCCGAGCGCCACGGTCGCCCACGCCCGCGCCGAGTCGGCCAGAATCAGCATCACGACCGCGATAAACAGCGCTGTCATCGCGGCGTCAACGCGATCGTTCCAGATCAGGCGGGGAATCTCGGTGGCGCGCGCGGCCGTGACCGCGCCCGCGGCCAACTCGGCGCGCATCAAGGCGGAGTGAGCGAGAAAGCCGACGTTGGGATGCGGGGAGAAGATCTTCTGGAACCCGGCCGTCATGGTAACCGCCACCAGCCACGACAGCGGAATCATCGTGACGAATGCGTAGCGGGCCTTACCGGCGCGAATCAGGATACTGGTCGCGACGCACAGCGCGATCGTCGCCAGCATCTGGTTGGCGATTCCGAACAGCGGCCACAGCGAGTTGATTCCGCCGAGCGGATCGATCGTCCCGAAGTATAGAAAGTAGCCCCACGCCGCGACGATCATAACCGAGCTCAGCACGGCGCTCGGGTACGAATTGATTTCGCCGAGCGGGCGGTACAGATTGCCGAGCAGATCCTGAAGCATGAAACGGCCTACGCGCGTGCCGGTGTCGAGCGTAGTCAAGATGAAGAGCGCCTCGAACATGATCGCGAAGTGGTACCAGAGCGCCATCACGGCGCTGCCGCCGAGCGTGCGGGCGAAAATCTGCGCCATCCCGACCGCGAGGCTCGGCGCGCCGCCGGTACGTGCGTAGAGCGTGCTTTCGCCGACTGCGGCGGCCAGGGCGGCCATTTTTGCGTCGGCGATCGGAAATCCCCAGCCTGAAATTTTCGCGCAAGCCGCGGCGCCGGCGCCGACCACGCCGGCCGGGCTGTTGATCGCGAAGTACACGCCCGGCTCGAGCGCTACCGCCGCGATCATCGCCATCACGGCGACGAACGATTCCATCATCATGCCGCCGTACCCGACCAGCCGGGCGTCGCTCTCGGTGGAGAGCATCTTGGGCGTGGTGCCCGATGAGATCAGCGCATGGAATCCCGAAATCGCGCCGCACGCCACCGTGATGAAGGCGAAGGGGAAAACCTTGCCGCCGAACACGGGTCCGTTGCCGTCGACGAATCGCGTCAGCGGCGGCATCAGGGCCGGCGGATGCAACGCAATGATTCCCACCGCCAGCGCTACGATCGTGCCCAGCTTGATGAAGGTCGAGAGATAGCCGCGCGGCGCGATCAGCAGCCAGATCGGAAGGATCGACGCGAAAAATCCATAGCCGATTAGCCACACTGCGAGCGTCGGTGCGTCCATCGAGAAGTAATGGCCGAACGGCGCACCTTCGACGTATCGCCCGCCGGCCACCGCGAGCAGGATCAGCGCCGCGCCGATCAGCGAGGCTTCGACGATTCGCCCCGGACGGATCTGCGTCATGTAGATTCCGATCAGCATCGCGATCGGAATCGTCGCTGCGACCGAGGAAGTTGCCCACGGGCTGTGCTTCATCGCGTTGACCACGACCAGCCCCAGCACCGCGATCAGGATGATCATGATCATCAACACGCCGAACAGCGCGGTTATTCCGCCGACGGGTCCGATCTCGTCGCGCGCCATCTTGCCCAGCGAGCGGCCCTCGCGCCGGATCGACGCGCCGAGGATCACGAAGTCCTGAACGCATCCGCCGAGCACCGCGCCGATCACGATCCAGAGCGTCGAGGGAAGATAGCCGAACTGCGCGGCGAGCACGGGACCGACCAGCGGGCCGGGCCCCGCGATGGCGGAAAAGTGATGGCCGAAGGTGACCCATCGCGGGATTGGCACAAAATCGCGGCCGTCGTTGAGGCGAATCGCCGGCGTCGGGCGGCAGTCGTCGAGCTCGAGCACCCGCCGCGCGATGAAGCCCGCATAGAAGCGGTAGCCAACCGCGTAGATGCAGACCGAGGCGACCACGAACCACAGCACCGAGGGCCGATTCTCGCCGCGCACGAAGGCGATGAGTCCGAGGCCGTATGCGCCCAGCGCTGCGACCGCGCTCCAGAAAGTGATCCGTAGAGCCTTCATGACTCGCCCGCCTCCGCCTCGGAGCATTGTGAGCACAGGCAGAAGCGTCTTGGAATATCAGGCGAGAGGCGCGCCCGGAGTCTGCACCTCTACCTGACCAGGGAGAGGTCGGCGCGTCGCTAGCGTCAGCAAGCGACGCGCCGGGTGAGGGTAGCCTGAGCCGCCGATCGTTCGCACCCTCACCCGGCACGAAGCGCGCTTCGTGCCGGCCTCTCCCTGGTCAGGGAGAGGCGTAAGAGGAAGAATCGCTGCGCTTTTCCTGCGCAGGAAGCAGCGTCAGGCGCCCGGACGTAACCGGCGGGCGTGAATCAGGACGGTTTGTCGGCGGGTCCGGCCGGCTTGGGCTCGGCGGCTTTGGCGGCGGGTTTGGGCTCGTCTTCGTTGATCGCCTTCTTGAAGTCCTTGAAGGCTTTACCCAAAGCCCCGCCCACATCCCCGAGTTTGCTCGGCCCGAAGATGATCAGGACGATCAGCAACAGGACCAGCAGATGAGATGGCGAGAAGATATCCATAGTCGTCTCCGGGACGGCACCAAGGGCCAACCCCTGTTGCAAGCTTAGCCCGTTGTCCTGGCCAGTACCACCCGGCCCTTTCAGCCGCTGCTGGCTGCCGCGGCCGCAGGTGCTTCGCCCGGCGACTCAAGCCGGTAGCGCTGAACCTTGCGGTACAGCGTCGATAGATGGATTCCGAGCATCCGCGCGGCCTTGACCTTGTCGCCCTCGGCGGTGGCCAGGATGCGCCGGATGTGCTCGCGCTCCAGCTCTTCCAGCGTCATGTCGGTCGAGTCGAGCGGCGGCGACGGCGCCGACGCGTCGCGCAACTTGTCGGGCAGGTCGTGCGAGTGGATCACGTCGGTCTCGGCCAGGATCGCGGCGCGCTCGACGGTGTTCTCGAGCTCGCGAACGTTGCCCGGCCACGGATAGCTCATCAGCAGGCGCATCGCTCCCTTGGAGAACCGCATCCCGGTGCGCGAGAGCGATTTCTCGTACTTGCGCAAAAAGTGATTGGCGAGCAGGGCGATATCGTCCTCGCGCTCGCGCAGCCGCGGCAGCGTGAGGTTGATCACGTTGATTCGGTAGAGCAACTCTTCGCGGAAATGGCCGGCCTTTACTTCCTTGTCGAGGTCGCGATTGGTCGCGCACAGCACGCGGACGTCGAACCGGATCGGCTCGTTGGAGCCGAGCGGATAGCATTCACGCTCCTGGAGCGCGCGCAGCAGCTTGACCTGGAGCGCGAGCGGCAACTCGCCGATCTCGTCGAAAAACACGGTGCCCTTGTCCGCCGCCTTGAGCAGCCCGATCTTGTCCTGCGCCGCGCCGGTGAAAGCGCCGCGCTTGTAGCCGAACAGCTCGCTTTCGAGCAGATTCTCGGGCAATGCGCCGCAGTTGATCGGCAGAAAACGCCCGTTCGCGCGCTCCGAGCTGAAATGGATCGCGCGCGCCACCAGCTCCTTGCCGGTGCCGGACTCGCCCGTGATCAGCACGCTCGCGTCGGTGCGCGCGACTTTCTCCATGATCCCGAAGACCTTCTCGATCGCATCGCTTTTGCCGATGATGTTCTCGAAACGGTATTTGTCGCGCAGCTCGCGCCGCAGAAAACGGTTCTCATGAAAGAGCGACTTTTGCGCCAGCGCGTTGCGGACCACCGCCTTGAGGTGGTCGTTGGCGAACGGCTTGGTCAGGTAGTCGTAAGCGCCCTTGCGCAGCGCGTTGACCGCCGATTCGACGCTCGCGTAGGCGGTCAGGATGATTCCCATCACCTCGGGATCGAGATCGCGAATCTTGCCCAGCAGCTCCAGCCCGCTACCGCCCTGGCCCAGGTTGACGTCGAGGATCGCGAGGTCGATCTTCTCCTTCTCGAAGATCGTAAGAGCGACCTCGGCGGCGTGCGCCTCAATTACCTCGTGGCCTTCGCTGCGAAGCAGTTGCGCGATTATCGAGCGCATCAACTGCTCGTCCTCAACGACCAGGATCCGGTAGGGCGAGCGCTGCGAGGAGGCGAAATCGGAGTCGGCGTTCATGCGTTCATCTGAGCACGGCGGCGGTCTCATGCGATTGGCCTTCGTCAACCGGCAGGAAAATAGTGACGGTGGTGCCCTGCCCGATTTCGCTGGCGACCCGAATCGAGCCCCGGTTGGCGAGGATGATTCGCTGGCACAGCGAGAGTCCCAGACCCGAACCCGACCCGGCGGGCTTGGTGGTGAAAAACGGATCGAACACGCGTTCGAGATTCTCCTTTGGAATTCCGATGCCGTTGTCGATCACGCGTACGACCACGCGCTTGCTGCGGTCGCCGTTGTGCCCCTGATTTTCGGTGACGACCCGGATTACTCCGCCGTCGCGCTGGGTGGCGTCGGCGGCGTTGAGCAGCAGGTTGAGCAGCACTTGCTGAATCTCGTTGTCTCCGGCAAAGACCGGTTTCAGGTCGGGCGCGAGCGAAGACTCGATTCGGATTCCGTCGAGGCGTTTGTTGTAGGTCGCCAGGCGCAGCGTCTCGACGATCAGATCGTTGAGATTGAGGACCTTTTTCTGGGCGCCGGAAGGCCGCGCGAAGTTGACCAGATCCTTGAGCGTGGTCGAAATCCGCGTGATCTGGGCGAGAATCGTGTGCAGACTCGATCGGCGCGCGGAGTCGCCCTCGCCCGACAGCAGCGACTGCACCAGCGACGATATCGAGGCCAGCGGGTTGTTCACCTCGTGCGCCACGCCGGCCGCGAACGTGCCGGCCACCGCCAGCCGTTCGGTCTTGAGCAGTTGGTCGAGCATCTCGCGGCGCTGCGTCACGTCGCGAAGGATCATCTGTATGAACTGTTTGTTGCCGTAGGGGATCAGCGCGGAATGAACGTCGAAGAACAGCGGCCCGAGCGGCATGTCCAGGGTCTCGTCCGAGCCGTTTTCCATCACTTGCGCGAAATGCTTGAGCACTCCGGCCTGCATGTCGTCCGGACAAAGATCGACCACCCGCAGCCCGACCGGCGAGAGGCCCTTGTGGCCGGGTTCCATCTGATGAAGCCGTTCGGCGGCCGAATTTGCGCCGACCACCTTCATCGTTTCCGGGTCGATTTCGTACATCGGGTCGGGCGCGTGGTCGATCGCGTTGCGATATTTCTCCTCGGACGCGCGCAATGCCCGTTCCCGCGACTCGATATAGAACTGCGCGACCATCAGGCGCCGCTCGTCGATCGCGGCGACCACGGCGTCCCTGACCAGCTCCATCTTCGCTCCGCGCAGCGCCGCGCGCACATGATTCAAAATGATCTGCTTGAGCGCGATGTGCACCACGTTGAACTGTGATGGAAGCGCGCGCGACAGCATCCCCTCCTGGCAATGCCTGCGCAGGTATACGTAGGTCGTGATGTCGTCGCGGTCGCGCAGCCGCGCCAGGAACCGCAGCAGCGCGTTGGTTCCGGAGTCTTTGAATTCCCGGTCGCTGGGTCCGAAGATCGCCTCGACGGCGATTCCCCATTGCTGGACGATTCCGTCGAAGTGTTGGTCGATGATGTCCGCCGCCTCGGCCATGGCTTTTGCGCTGGCCGCTCCGCGCGCGTAGGCTTCGCCGAACATCGCCGCGAGCGAAGTCTCGATCTTCGCCAGTTCTTTTCGGATCGATTGCAACTCGTCGGGAGTCGCGTCGATGAGAGCGTCGCTGGCAATTCGGATGGGCGCCGTCTTCGAGCGACCACATCCACAGCGTTTTCCTGATCTCATAAGGCCGTCAGCGTAGACCCTCTAACGTGAAAGTCGTGGATTCGCGGTTTAGAGAGGAAACAGACACGATTTCTCGCGCAACTTTGCGGACATATAACACCCGCGAAAAAGTGAGGCTAGGGTTCAGGACACCACCCCGCGGCAGTCTCCAGGCGCCAGCGGCGTTGCGAGGCCCAGCCGATATCGTCTTTGCAGTCTGCGAACGGGTCGAAGCAACCGAGTTGCGGCGCGCAAAACGTCGAGCGACAACACCAATTGGTCAGCGCTGAACCGACGCGCGACAGGTAATCGCCCGTAATCAAAAGCGTTTCACGATGGCACGGGTTTGGCTCTCTCCGTCGCTGGCGCCACGCCATCGAAGGAAATGCAAATCACCGAAACTAGTCCTCTCACCACTTTCGGAAAGTTCCTTTCGCGCTCGGGACAAAAGTTCTTTTTCAAAGCTGTCCGCCTCGAGCACATCGCATCGCCGCTTGACCTGCCCAGGCAAGCTCAGTCTGCGCGATCGCTTCGAGAAGCTCGCGCAGGCGCATACCACGAGCCTGATCGTGCCGGAGACTGACGCCGACGCGGTGATAGACCTGGCCGCGCAGGCTGGACTGTGTACGATGGTCGAGCTGCGGGTCGCGCCCGCTTCGCTCCTCAATCGCAGAAGCCTTCGCATCACGAAGGCGCAGCTTTGCGAGCGCGTTCGGGCTCTCAACGGACGGCCGGGTCTCAGCGGCTATCTGATCGATTGCCCCGTAACCCAGGACTTTCTCAAGCTGCACGGCCTCGAGACTTTCCGCCGGCGCCTGCGCAGCCTGATAACGGCTCTTCGTGGCGCCGCTCCTCAGAGTCTGGTTGCGATCAAGCACCGCCCATCGACCCGCGCCTGTTCGCTGCTTGAAGAAGATCTCATCTACAGCGTCATTCCGAAGCTGAGCCCGGCCGATCTCAAGCAATACGTAACCGGCTTGCACAACCTTGCCGAGGCGCGCCCGATCGTAATCGAGTTCGAGCAGGCGACGGCCGCCCAGGACGACCTGGTTGCGTGCGCATTCGGTCTGGGGGCTGGCGGGGTAGTAGCGCCGGCGCAGATGATCAAGAGCGCGCCGCGCGCCGACCTGATGGAAATCAGGATGCTGACGGCCGGCGAGTTGATGCCCTTTCTCACCCTCAACGGAAGCTGCCCGCCGCCTCCCGCGCAAACCCCGATGGTCTCGGTGGTCATATGCGCCTACAACGCCGAGCGCACGATGCGCCCCTGCCTCGAATCGATCCGCCAGCTCGATTACCCGAATTACGAAGTCATCATCATCGATGACGGCTCGCGCGATCGCACCGCCGAAATCTCGATGGACTTCCCCGAGTTCCGCCTGATTCGCCAGCCCAACCGGGGACTCAGCGCCGCCCGCAACGTCGGGATGCACGCTGCGCGCGGCGACTTGATCGCCTACACCGATTCGGACTGCGTGGTCGATCCGCACTGGCTCACCTTCATGGTGCGCACGATGATCGAGGGCGGCTTCGATGGCTGCGGCGGTCCCAACTACGCCCCGCATGAAACCGGGCGTATCGAGGGCTGCGTCGCCGCGTCGCCGGGCGCGCCGTGCCATGTCCTGACCGGCGAGGATCGCGCCGAGCATCTGGCCGGATGCAACATGGTCTTCAGCAAAGCCGGCGCTGCTCGAAGCCGGCGGCTTCGATCCGCAATTCACGTCAGCCGGCGACGACGTCGATATCTGCTGGCGGATGCTCGATGCCGGGTTGCGCCTGGGCTTCTGCCCCGCCGCTTTCGTATGGCATTTTCGGCGCAACACGGTGAAAGCCTACTACGGGCAGCAGCGCGGCTATGGCCGGGCCGAGGCGATGCTCTACGCGAAGTATCCCGATCGCTTCAACATGCTCGGGCAGATCAAATGGAAGGGGACGATTCCGGGCCTGGCGCGCACGATGCCGGGCGGCGGCGCCAGACGGATCCTCTGGAGCGCGGCCGGTGCGCCGCGTCAGACCGTATACGAACCCAGTCTGGGTCTGCTCAACTTCCTTCCGCAGACGCTCGAATGGGACCTCGCCGGCGGGTTGATACTGATCGCCTCGATCGCGTGCGGCGTTTCGATCGTTCCCAGTTTGGCGATACTCGCGCTGGGGCCGGTCTGGGCGATGTACTATGCGCGGCGCGCTCCGCTGGAGAAATGCCATGGTGGATTGGTCTCGCGAATGTTGGTCGCGTGGCTCGCGTACAGCGGCCCGATGGTGCGTGCGATGACCCGGTACAAGCTCCGAATAAAACAGTCGATGGGCGCAGGCGGGTTCGGCGAAGCCGCGCCGCGCCAGCGGCCGCAAGTGAATCTGCTCGCGCGCTCGCTTCGGCTCTCATACTGGAACGAGGCCTATACAACTCGCGACGCTCTATTGGACAAGCTGCAGAGACTGCTCGCTCGCGCCGGCTATCCGGCGAACACCGATCGCGGCTGGAACGATTTTGACCTTCAGGTCCGGCCCGGTCCGCTGGCCGCAGTCGAGATCAAGACCGCCGAGGAAGAGCACGGCGGAATGAAGCTCAGAACGCTGGTGCTCATGCGCGTGCGGACCAGCCGGTTGAGCCGGCTCGCGATTGCGGCCGGAAGTATCGTAACCGCGGCTGCGGCGCTGCTCGCGATGGACAAGACCGCGTTCATCGCCGGGATGCTGACGCTCGCCGCCGGCGCGATCGTGGTCAGCGAGGCGTCCGAGGCTCTCAAGCGGACCTACCGCGCTGTCGAGCAATGCGCGCAAGAGCTGGAGCTGATTCCGCTCGGCGCGAAGACCAAAACCCAGGGCGCCGCCGCGCGCGAAGCCGCGGTCGCCTCGGCGCCGCGCGCGTCACGCCGGGTCCCGAACGCCGAGCTGCTCGAGAACCCTCCGCTGGTCGACTAAGAATCGGCCCGGTCGCTACGGGCAGAAGGACTGCCGCAAGTTCTGCCTAAGACAAAGCACCGGCACCCTTCGAGCAGCCTCAGGGCAGGCTCCGGCCGGCGCTACAGAAGATCAGGCCGCGATCCGAAGTAGGGCTGGCGTGCCGTCGGCCGCGTGACCGGCGAGACGCCGGTGCTACCTCC
The DNA here is from genome assembly GCA_963793115.1 of uncultured delta proteobacterium. Classification (GTDB taxonomy): domain Bacteria; phylum Desulfobacterota; class Binatia; order Binatales; family Binataceae; genus CAVVMA01. Next base: position 256,511 of record CAWBYV010000020.1, on the reverse strand, counting down.
CAGAACTGACACTCTCGTCGCACGGGCGGCGAAGCCTCTTAGGTCCCTCTCCCGCGTGTTCGCGGGAGAGGGCGAGCCGCGCAATCGGATTGGCTCTGCATCCTTGACGCTTTCTGCGCGGCGCGGGTGAGGATTCCTAACGGAGTCCTGATTGATTAGGCGAGACACTCTCACGACGGCCAGCAGATGAGTGCGCCCTCACGCGGCGCGCGACATCGAAATCGATGTCGCGCGCCGACCTCTCCCGGCTTGCGCCTGCGGACCAGTCCGCAGCCGCGGGAGAGGGTGCGCTCTCGGGAAAGTCGCTGCTTGTCCGCGATCCGAAGTACGGCCGGCCTTGGGCTATCCGAAGTAGGGCCGGCGTCCCGCCTGCCGCGCATATGCAGGGGCTCGGATTCCCCTTCCCTCTCAGGGAAGGGGCCAGGGGTTAGGGGTTAGGTTTCCGAAACGCGCCCCCCTCATTCCCCGAGCAGCTTGTGCAATGTCACCAGCTCGCGCTTGATATCCGCGAGCGTCTGACGCAGCGCGGGCGGCGAATCGCCGCCTTCGCGCTTGCCGGGACGCGCCGGACCTGCCGCAAGTTCGCTCCGCACCTGTTCGAGCCCGAACTGTCGCAGATGCTTCTTGGCGCCCTCGATGGTGAACCGCTCCTCGTGCAGCAGCCGCTTCACGAGTTTCAGGTTCTCGATGTCCTGCGGCTCGTACGCGCGATGCTTGAAGCGGGCATGACTCGGCTTCAGAAAGGCGAACTGGGTCTCCCAGAACCTCAGCACGAACGGCTTGACGCCGATCACCTGCGCGGCGTCGCCGATCTTGAGCGCCTTTTCGGAACGGTCCGAAGCGGGGCCCCGCTTTGATTTTGAGGGCCGCGCTACGCTCTGGCGCGGAGGGCGGCTCATGACGACGGCTTGGAGCCGTTATTGACCAAATGCTTGAGCACCTGACTCGGCTTGAACGACAGCACCACGCGGGGATCGATTGTGATCGGCTCTCCGGTCTGCGGATTGCGGCCGCGCCGTGCCCGTTTGCGGTTGACGACGAAGCTCCCGAAGCCGGAGACCTTTACCTTTTCGCCGCGGCGCAGGCTTTCCCTGATGATCGTGAAAACCACCTCGACCACTTCAGAGGCTTCTTTCTTGGAAGAGCCCACCCGCTCGTAGATCAATTCTACGAGATCGGCTTTGGTCATTCCCTGCGGCGTACAATTCCCCCGAACGTGCTTTAAGAACCCGTCCTGGCTACTGCCGCAACTCTGCCCCCAGGCGCGCCGTAACTTCCGCGACCAACGCGGCGTGCGCGCGGTTCACCTCCTCGTCTGTCAGAGTGCGATCCTTGGCCCGATAGTTCAGGGCCAGTGCGACGCTCTTCTTGCCGCTCGCGATCGGCTCCCCCTCGTAGACGTTAAACAGCTCCACACCCTCCAGCAGCGGCGACTCAACTTGTGCGACGGTTCGCACCACACTTCCCACCGGAAACTCGCGATCGAGCACCAGCGCCAGGTCGCGTCTGACGGCCGGAAATCTGGGCGGTGGTTCGATCGATTGGCGCGGCAGAACATAGGCGATGAGTTGCGCGATGTCAAGTTCACAGAGCGCGGACGGCTGCGTCAGCTCCAGACGCATCGCTTCGCGCGGGTGCAATTCGCCGAGACAACCGAGAATCCGGCCGTCGAATTTGATTCGCGCGGCGCGTCCCGGATGCAGGAACGTCGTGACGGGGGAGTCAGCACGCTCGAATTCGACCCGCTCTGAAATTCCAACCGCTTGAAAGAACGTCTCCAGCGTTCCCTTGAGCGTGAGGAAGCCGGCCTTGACTTGCCTGGCGCCGACCTCAGCCAGGGCGAAATCGCCGTGGCTGATCGCTGCAAGACGGGTTGCTTCGGCCGGCGCCTCGCCGCGCGCGGCAAAGACCTTGGCGATCTCGAAGCCGTGAAATGCGCCGGCTTGCCGGTTCAGGTTGAAGCGCAGCGCCGCGAGCAGCCCCGGCATCAGGCTAACGCGCAGCTCGGACAATTCGGCGGAAAGCGGATTCGTCACCTTGACCGGCGCGCCGCCCTCGAGGCCGGGAAATCTCGCATTGTCGGCCGGTGCGATGAACGCGATGGTTTTGATCTCGGTCAGGCCGCATCCGATCAGCACTTCGCGCGCCCGCCGACCGAACGCCCGCTCGCGATTCTCCGCTCTGGGTGCCGCGGCGCGCGGCGCGAGCACGGCCGGCACGTCTTCGAGCCCGTTGAGGCGGGCCACTTCCTCGACCAGGTCGGCCTGCTCGTTCAAGTCGGGACGAAACGAAGGCGGCGCGATCTTCAGATGGGCCTTCGGGCCCGCTTCGACCACCGCCCCCAGCGCGCGCAATCGCCGCTTGACCTCGTTGGCCGGAATTTCGACCCCGAGCATCGACGCCATCGCGTTCAGGTCGAAGTCGATCTCGCGCTTTGGCGCCGGTATCGGCTCGACATCGGTGATTGCTCCGGCCGCGCGCCCACCGGCGATCTTGCCGATCAGCGCCGCCGCGCGGATCAGCGCCGGCACCTGTCCCTGGCGGTCGATACCGCGCTCGAAGCGGTAGCTGGCCTCGCTGCGAAGACCGAGCCGGCGCGAGGTCCGCGCGATCGCCATCGGATCGAAGAATGCGCTCTCGATCAGGATCGCGACGGTGGAGTCGCTGACCTCGGAGTTGAGTCCGCCCATCACGCCCGCGATCGCGAGCAGCTTGCGCCCGCCGGCGATCATCAGGTCGGACGGTTCGAGGTCGCGCCGCAGGTTGTCCAGAGTGACGAACTGGAAATAGTCACCGGCGCGCCGCACCACGATACGCCGCTCTTCGATCTGAGCCAGATCGAACGCGTGCAGCGGCTGTCCCCGCTCGAGCATCACATAGTTCGTCACGTTCACTACGTTGTTGAGCGGGCGCATCCCGCAAAGCTCGAGCCTGCGCCGAAGCCACCTCGGTGACGGACCGATTCTGATTCCCTCCATCGCGAGCGCCGCGTAACGCGGACACATCTGGGGAGCCTGTATTTCGACCGGGAAGGGCGCGAGCGCGACGACCGGCTGATCGGTACTGGCGGCGATCTGCGGCGCGCGCGGCGGAATAAGTTTCGGCTCTTTAAGCCGCGCTCCGAACAGCGCCGCGATCTCGCGCGACAATCCGAGCACGGAAAGACAATCGCCGCGATTGGCGGTGATCGCGATATCGAGCACGGTGTCCTGCAAGTCCATGTATGCGGCCAGGGCCGTGCCGACGGGAGCATTGCTCTCCAGCGCCATGATCCCGGCCTGACTGTCCGAGAATCCCAACTCTCTTTCGGAGCAGAGCATGCCCTCGGACTGCACGCCGCGAATCTCGGACTGCCCTAACGGCGGAGGCGTCTCGAGGCTGCCCTTTCCTCCGCGCGCGAGTTGCGCGCCGACCGTCGCGAGCGCCGCCTTCATGCCGCGCTTCACATTGGGAGCGCCGCACACGACTCTGAACTTGCCGGCGGCGCCCGCGTTAACTTCGCATACCGAGAGCCGATCCGCGTTGGGATGTTTAGCGACGCTCACGACTTTCGCGACGATCACTCCGGAGAAGGGCGGCTCGATGCGTTCGATCGATTCGACCTCGACCCCGCCGGCGGTGAGGCGGCGGCATAACTCCGCGACGTTGGCATCGATCGCGACGAATTCCTTGAGCCAGCTCAGCGGAACCTTCATCAGGCTACCCTCACCCGGCCCGTCGCGAGCTGACGCTCGCGCGCGCCGACCTCTCCCTGGTCAGGGAGAGGTGAAGAAAATCGCGATGCGAAGATCTCCCGGTCAGCGAAAGATACGCAGACAATTCTCGCCTGATCTTTAGCTTTCATTAGAACTGAGCCAGGAAACGCAGGTCGTTTTCGAAGAACAGCCGCATGTCATCGACTTGCAGCTTGAGCAGCGCCGGGCGTTCAACTCCGAAGCCGAAGGCGAAGCCCTGGTATCGCGCCGGATCGTAGTTGACGGCGCGCAGCACGTTGGGATGGATCATTCCGCAGCCCATGATCTCGGTCCATCCGGTGTGCTTGCACACCCGGCATCCAGCGCCCTTGCACAAAACGCAACTGATATCGAGCTCGACGCTGGGCTCGGTGAAGGGAAAGTAGCTCGCCCGGAAACGGACCGCGACCTCGGAGCCGTAGAACGAGCGCGCGAACTCGGCAAGCACCCCTTTGAGATTCGCCATCGTGACGATTCCGGTCCGGTCCACCATGAAACCCTCGATCTGGTGGAACATCGGCGAGGCGCGCACGCTCAACTCGTCGCGCCGGTAGCAGGCGCCGGGGCAGACCACGGCCAGCGGCGGCTGGCGCCCCTCCATGACGCGAATCTGCCCGTTGGAGGTGTGGGTGCGGAGCAGCAGCCCTCCGCTCAGGAAGAAACTGTCCTGCATCTCGCGCGCCGGATGGTCGGGCGGAAAGTTAAGCGCTGCGAAATTGTGGAAGTCGTCCTCGATATCGCGGGTGAAGACCACCTCGAAGCCCATCTCGACGAAAATGTCGAGCATCTGCTCCATGATCTGCGTCACCGGATGAAGCCGTCCGCGCGGGATGCGGACGCCGGGCAGGGTGACATCGATGCTCCCTTCGCTGAGCGATTTCTCCAGCGCCGCGACGCGATGGGAGTCCGCCAGCGCCTCGATTCGCGCCTCGATATCGCGCTTGATCTGGTTGGCGAGCTGGCCGATAGCGGGACGCTCCGATTCGGGCACCTCGCGCATCCGGCGCATGATGTCGGTGATCTCGCCGCCGCGTCCCAGCACGCGCACGCGGACGTTTTCGATCTGTTCCCCGGTCGCGCCGCCGGCCAGCTCCGCCAGCGCACGCGCCCGGATCTGCTCCAGTTGGTCTTTCATGGTCCCGATACTTCTCCGATACTGCGCCGATTCCTGCTCCATCAAAACAAAAGACCATGTGGGCGACACATGGTCTTCCGGTGCGCAACCGAAGGGGCGCGTGCTACTGGGCTGATGCTATGCCCAACGCGCTCTTCGCGGTGCGCACCAGCTCGGTAAACAATCCGTCGCGTTCCATCGCGAGCACCGCGAGCTGTTTGCGGTCCATCTCGACGCCGGATTTCTTGAGCCCGTTCATGAACTGGCTGTAGCTCATGCCGAACTCGCGCGTGAGCGCGTTGATGCGCGCGATCCAGAGCGAGCGGAAGTCGCGTTTCTTCTGCTTGCGATCGCGATACGCATAGGTCAGACCCTTTTCCAGCGTGTTGCGGGCCTGCTTATAGAGCTTGCGCCCGCCGACGAAGCCGGAGGCGAGCTTGAGTTGGCGTTTGTGACGGCGGCGGGCTTTGAAGCCGCCTTTTGCGCGAGGCATCTTCGGTTCTTCCTTAGTTCAAGTTCGGGCAAGTTCAGCAAATTTAGTCGGTCCAGGCCGGGCTCACAAGTACAGGACCAGCCGCTTGATGTTCTCCGCGTCGGTCCGGTTCAGTTGGCCGGGGCCGCGCAGATGGCGCTTGTGGGAGCGGTTCTTCGCCCACGCGTGATGGCGCGAGAAGGCGTGCTTGTACTTGACCTTGCCGCCCTTGGTTACGGAGAAGCGCTTGGCGGCGCTTCGATTGGTCTTGATCTTCGGCATCAGCGTTGCCTTTCCCGGTTCACTTTACCGCGGCGTCAGCAGGATCGAAAGGTTCCGGCCTTCCATCCGGCTCGAGCCGTCGGCCTGCGCGATGTCCTGGACCAGCGCCAGGATCTTCGTAATCAGGTTCCGCCCGAGTTCGGGATGGGCCATCTGACGGCCGTGGAACGAAATCGTGAGCTTAACACGCTGCCCCTCGCCTAGGAAGCGCCGGATGTGCTCCACTTTGAACTCCACGTCGTGCTTCTCGGTCAGCGCGCCCATCTTCACTTCCTTGATCGCGCTGGCGGTGGCGTGGCGGCGGCCGTCATGCTCTTTCTTCTTCTGCGAGTAACGGTATTTGTCGAAGTCGGTGACCCGGCAGACCGGCGGCGTGGCGGCCGACGCGACCTCGACCAGGTCGAGTCCGCGGCTTTCGGCCACGCGGATCGCCTCGCGCGTATTCATGACGCCCAACTGGTGGCCGTCGGAATCGATCACGCGAACTTCCGTGGCGCGGATAAGGTTGTTGACTCTGATCGCGGGTTCACGCGACGGCGGAGTACGGAAATCTCTACGAATAAGCCACCTCCTTAGGCGGCGGGCCGGGTTGAAATTTACGCCATTGCAACTCAAGCTGGTGCACCTTGAAGACATTTTCTTCACGCCGGCAGAGGCTCAGCCTTGAGTAACTGCGAGCAGATCTTCGAGCGCGACCGTGCGGCTCTTCTCGCCGCGCAAGAGCCGGATCGAAACCGTGCGCGCGGCGGCTTCGCGCTCGCCAACCACCGCCATGTACGGGACCTTGGCCAGCTCGGCCTCGCGCACCTTGAAGCCGAGCTTCTCGTTGCGCAAATCGGCGCTGGCGCGGAAGCCGGCGGCTTTGAGCGCCGCGGCGATCTCGGCGGCATAGGCCTCGACCTTCTCGGTGAGCGAGAGCACCCGCGCCTGCTCGGGCGCGAGCCAGAACGGGAGCACGCCGCCGGTATGCTCGATCAGCACGCCGATGAATCGTTCGAGCGAGCCCAAAATTGCGCGATGGACCATCACGGGCTGCGCCTCGACGCCCGCCGCGGTCGTGTACTTGAGTCCGAAGCGCTCGGGCATGTTGAAGTCGAGCTGGATCGTCGCCAACTGCCACTTCCGCTTGAGCGCGTCGGGAACGTAGTACTCGATCTTGGGACCGTAGAATGCTCCCTCGCCGGGATTGATCTCCCATTGGTAGCCGTTCTTGGTCAGCGCGTCGCCGAGGATCTTCTCGTTGCGCCGCCATTCCTCTTCGGTACCGAGATGCTTCTCGGGCATCGTGGCGACCTTGAATTCGACCGACTCGAATCCCAATGCCGGGTACACGTCGAGCACCATCCGGATGTTCAGGTCGATTTCGCCGGCGATCTGCTCGGGCGTGCAGAAGATGTGCGCGTCGTCCTGCGACATCGCGCGCACCCGCGTGAGGCCGTGCAGCGTGCCCGACGGCTCGGCGCGATGGAGCCGGCCGAAATCGGCAATCCGAAGCGGCAGGTCGCGATAGGAGCGCTTCTCGGACCCGTATATGAACGTATGGCCGGGGCAGTTCATCGGCTTCACGGCGTATCCCTGCCGCCATCCCTCGGTGCTGCTGTCGAGTTCCAGCTTGCCGCTCTCGCCGTCGGAGGTCAGAAACATGTTCTCGCGGAAGTTGTCCCAGTGGCCCGAGCGCTGCCACAGCTCGTTCTTGTAGATTTGCGGCGTGATCACTTCGTCGAAGCCGTAGCGCCGGTAGAGCCGCCGCACGTACTCGATTAGCTGATTGTAGATAATCGCGCCCTTGGGCAGGAAGAATGGCGCGCCCGGCGATACCGGGTCGAACAGAAAGAGCCCCATCTCGCGCCCGAGCTTGCGATGGTCGCGGGCGCGGGCCAGCTCGAGCAGCCGCAGATGCTCCTCCAGCGCGTCCTTCGATCCGAACGAAGTCCCGTAGATCCGCGAGAGCATCGCGTTGCGCTCGTCGCCGCGCCAGTAGGCGCCGGCCACGCTGGTGAGCTTGAAGGCCTTGAGATGCCCGGTCGAGGGCACGTGCGGGCCGCGGCAGAGATCCATCCAACCGCCCTGCTTGTAGATCGATACGCGATCGTCGGCGATTCCTTTCAGGATCTCGACCTTGTAATGCTCCCCCATCGCCTCGAACAGCTTGATCGCTTCGGCGCGATCCATCTCGACCCGTTCGACCCTGAAGTCGGCCTTCGCCAGCTCCTTCATTTTCGCTTCGATCTTCGGCAGATCGTCGCTCGTGAAAGGCGCGGGCGGCGCAAAGTCGTAGAAAAACCCGTCCTCGATTACGGGTCCGATCGTGACCTGGGTGCCGGGGTAAAGCGATTGCACGGCCTGGGCCATCAGATGGGCGGTCGAATGGCGCAGCACTTCGACCCCTTCGGGGCTGTCGGCGTAGATCAGCTCGACCTTGGGGTCGTGGTCGATCAGGCGGCTCAAGTCGACGATTTTCCCGTCAACGCGTGCCGCAACCGGCTTGCCGCGATCAGACACTCGGGACCGCTTCGCGCGCACCGGCGCCGCGCGGCACCGAGCGCTGCTTGCTCGCGACAATGACCGTGATTTCCGAACTCATCTAGGAGAGACGGGAAGCATCACGGAAGACAGCACTGCCCAACGCATCATCTTGATCAATACCCGCATTATAGCGGCGATGCGAGGCGTCGCGTCAACGCCGCCCTCGAAGTCCGGGGTCCACCGGCCCGGGACAGAAATAGAGTGGTAGGCACGGGCGGGATTGAACCGCCGACCCCTTCCGTGTCAGGGAAGTGCTCTCCCGCTGAGCTACGTGCCTTTAGCTGCCGGGCGTTTAGGGAAGCTGACAAGCAGGAGAAAGCGGTAACAGAAATCCCGCCGCTGGGCAATCGAGTTTCACAACTTCTACTTTCTGATAAGCTCGCTGTTCGGGTTGCTTTATGGATCGCGAGCGAATCGTCCAGATTTTCTTCTTCGGCTTCCTGGCCCTGATAGCCTACTTTCTGTACCAGATTCTCCAGCCGTTCCTGATTCCGATCCTGTGGGCGATGCTGCTCTCGTTCCTTTTCAATCCGCTGATGGTCCATGCGCATCGGTACGTGCGGAGCCGCTCGCTGGCCGCCGCGCTGTTGACTGTCGCGACTGCGCTCATCGTGATCATCCCTTCCATCTGGTTCATGGTGCGGCTGGCTCAGGAAGCCGAGGCGCTCTCGACTCTGGCATCCGCCAAGGTCGGCGCCGGAGACTGGAGCAAGCTGCTGGGGGACTGGACCACGCATCTCCCCTTCGCCGACCGGGTGAACGCGGCGCTCGCGCGGATGAACATCGCGCAGCGCGACGTGCAGGATACCGCGGTCAGCGCGGCGAAGTTCGTCAGCCAGTACTTGGCGACGCATGTGACGGCGGCGGCCCGCAACCTGATGGCCGTGATCTGGGACTTCTCCATCGTCATCTTCGTGCTCTTCTACTTCCTGCGCGACGGCGAGAGCTATTACGAGGGGCTTCGCAATCTGACTCCGCTGCACGAGGAAGACAAGCAGGCCGTGTTCGAAACGCTGCGCAAGACGCTGTCCTCCGTGATGCGCGGGCTGATGCTCACGGCGGGCCTGCAGGCGCTTACGATCGGGCTTGGACTGCTGGTCTTCGGCGTGCCGTATTGGGCCTTTCTTTCGGCTCTGACCGCGGTGTTCGGACTCATGCCGATCGGCGGCACGGCCTTGGTGTGGGTGCCCGCCGCCGCCTACCTCGCCTACGCCAGTGGATGGAGCACCGCGATCGGCCTGGTAATCTGGTGCTCCGTCGCCGTCGCCGCGATCGACAACTTCATCAAGCCGTGGGCGATGCGGCACGGCACGGAGTTGCCGACTATCGCGCTGTTTTTGGGCGTCGCGGGCGGGCTCTACGCTTACGGGCCGATCGGCCTTTTCGCCGGACCGGCGGTGATTTCGATCTTCATGGCGCTGCTCCAGGCATTTAGAAGGACTTACGGCGCCGCGAAGCGGGAAGCCGCGTGAGGCATGTGACCGTGAGGCATATGACAGAGTTCGGCGGCGGAATGTAGACTGTTTGCGGTGCCCTCGGAAAAGGAACATAAGGCGCTGAGCATCGTGCACCGCCTTCACGAGGCGGGCTTCAAGGCCTACTTCGCCGGCGGATGCGTCCGCGATCGGATGCTCGGGGCCGACCCCAAAGACTACGACATCGCGACCGACGCCCGCCCCGAGGTGGTGCAGGAGCTATTCGACGAAACCGTCGCGGTCGGGGCCCGGTTCGGGGTGATCGTGGTGCTCGTCGCCGGCGATCAGTTCGAGGTTGCAACCTTCCGCGCCGATGCGCCCTACACCGACGGCCGCCGCCCCTCGGCCGTGCACTTCGGCACGATCGAGGAGGATGCGCGCAGGCGCGACTTCACGATCGGCGGCATGTACTTCGATCCGCTCAACGGCCGCGTGATCGATCTCGTCGGTGGAATCAGCGATCTGCGCGCCGGCCTGATTCGCGCGATCGGCGACCCCTACGAGCGGTTCGACGAAGACCGTCTCCGAATCCTGCGCGCGGTGCGCTTTGCCGCCCGGCTCGATTTCGCGATCGACCCGGCGACCTGGACCGCGATCAAACGCACTGCCGCATCGATCACCGCGATCGCGGCCGAGCGTATCGGCGAGGAGCTGGTGATGATCATGACCGAGGGCGGCGCGCCTCGCGGGATCGATCAGATGCTCGAGAGCGGCCTGATGCAGGTTCTGCTGCCGGAGGTCGTCGCGATGGCCGGCTGCGCCCAGCCCGAGAATTTCCATCCCGAGGGCAACGTCTATGTCCACACCCGGCTGGCGGTCTCGATGCTGGACGCGGGATGCTCCGAAACGCTGGCCTTCGGCGTGTTGCTTCACGACGTTGCCAAGCCGCCGTGCCGCGCGGTCACCAACGGCAAGACGACATTTTACGGCCATACCGAGCGTGGCGGCGAGATGGCGGCGGAGATCATGCGGCGGCTCAAACGCTCGCGTTTCGTGCAAGAACGAGTCGCGTATCTGGTGCGCGACCATCTGCGGCTTTGCATGGCGTCCCGGATGAGACCCGCGACGCTGAAGCGGATGCTGGTCGAAGACGGCTTCGACGAGCTGCTGGAATTGGCGCGGATGGATGCCCTGGCCTCCAGCTCGTACCTCGGCTACTACCATTTCTGCCGCCGCGCGATCGCCACTCTGACCCACCATGAGCTTCGGCCTCCCCGGCTGATCAGCGGTGACGATCTGATCTCAATGGGCTTCGAGCCGGGCCCGCAGTTCAAGGAAATCCTGCGCGCGATCGAGGATTTCCAGCTCGATGGCCTGCTGACCACCCGCACCGACGCGCTCAGGTACGTGCTCGACACTTACGAGCGGCCGCCCCGCCGCTCCGCCTGATTGCTGACTGCAATTGCTGACTGCCAGCCGAATATCCAAACGCTTCGGGCGCACGATCGCGCTCGACCAAGTTGATTTTCAGGCCCGCGCGGGAGAGATTCACGTCCTGCTGGGCGAAAACGGCGCGGGCAAGACCACCCTGGCCAACGTCCTCGCCGGCCGCATCCGCCCCGACGCGGGTGCGCTCGCGCTCGACGGCAATCCGCTCAGGGCCGGCTCGCCGGGCCGCGCGCTGAAGGCCGGAATCGCCGCCGTCCATCAAAGCTCGATGCTGTTCGAGCGGCTCACCTGGGAGGAAAATCTTGCGCTGGGCGGCTTCTGTCCCGACTCACCCCTTCTCGACCTGGAACTGGTAACGGCGCGCGCCGCAGAGCTGGCGCGGAAAATCGGCTTCGCGCTGCCGCCCAAAGGCAGCACGGTCGAACAACGATCGGTCGCCGAGCGCGTGCGATTGGAAGTGCTGCGCGCTCTGAGCTTCAATCCGCGCGTGCTGATTCTCGACGAACCGACCGGCGTTCTCGGACCAGCCGAGCTGGCGCCGTTCCTCGATTCGCTGCGCCGCCTGCGCGATGAGGGCCGAATCGTAATCCTGATCACGCACAAGCTGGCCGAGGCGCTCGCGGTCGCCGACCGAATAACGGTGATGAGGAATGCGCGAGTGGTGACGACCAGGGAATCAAGCGGCGCCAGCGTCGCCGAGCTGGCGCGCCTGATGGTTGGCGAGCTGGCCCCAAATGCGGACAAACCCCGCGACAGCCGCGTTACGGGCGATGCTCTGCTTTCGGACGATACCCTGCTTTCGATCAGGGGGCTCACGCTCGATCACGACGGCCGGCGAATTCTCGATGGCGTAAGCTTCGCGCTTGCGCGCGGCGAGATCGGTGGTATCGCGGGAGTCAACGGCAACGGGCAGGCCGAATTGGTCGAGATTCTCGCCGGCGCGCGCCAGGCCACCTCGGGCCGGGTGACGATATCCGGTGCGCGCTCGGACGAAACCTCCGCGATGGCGGTGATCCCGCAGAATCGCGATCTCGACGGGCTTATCCTCGGGATGGAGCTTTGGGAGAACATGCTGCTCTCGCGCCCGATACGAAAGCGGTTTGTGCGGCACGGATGGCTGAACCGCAAGGGCGCGCTCGATCTGTGCCGCGAGATCCTGGCGCGATTTCGAATTCGTGCCGGCGGTCCCGAGGTCACCGCCGCCTCCTTGTCGGGCGGAAATCGCCAGCGTCTTGAGGTCGCGCGCGCACTAGCAGCTCAGCCGCGCGTGCTGATCGCGCACGACGTATGCCGCGGGCTCGATTTGGCCGCGACCGCCGAGGTCCATCGCACGCTGCTCAGGTTCGCGTCGGCGGGCGGCGCCGTGATGCTTCTGTCCAGCGACCTCGACGAACTGCTCGAGCTGAGCAATCGGCTCGCGGTGTTGAGCCGCGGCCGCCTGCGCGAGGTCGCGGGCGAAGAGCGCAACCCGGAGCGGCTGGGGATGCTGATCGCAGGAGCGTGGTGATAACCGTTCGCTCCTCAGTCTTGATGCTGGCGTCGGTTTCCAACCTCTCCCGCGCCTGCCGGCTGCTCCGCAGTTTTGAAAAGGCTTTGCCGCGATTTTCTGGGCGTTCCAACCTCTCCCGCGCCTGCCGATTGATCGGCAGGCGCAAGCCGGGAGAGGTCGCCGCGCGATATCGATTTCGATGTCGCGCGGCGGGTGAGGGTGCTGTTACCCGCGCGCCTCGCCGCCGCAAAAACCTAACCCCTGGCCCCTTCCCTACAAGGGAAGGGGAACCTACGCCATCTACCCCGAGAGCCTGGAGATCTCCGCGATGCTCGCATCGCTCCTGAAACCGCTCGCGGCGTTGGCGATCGCCGCCGCTCTCATCTCGGGAGTCCTGCTCGCGCTGGGCGCCTCGCCGATCGGCGTATTTTCGGCGCTTGCGGCGGGCGCCTTCGGTAACTGGCTCGCGATCACCGACACCTGCATCAAAGCAACGCCGCTGGTCTTCACCGGCCTTGCCGTCGCGCTCAGTTTTCAGGGCGCGATGTGGAATATCGGCGCCGACGGCCAGCTCACGATCGGCGCACTGCTGGCTGGCGCCGTCGGCCCATACCTGGGCGAATTACCGCATCCGATAGCTATCGCCGTAATCCTCGCCGCGGGCGCGATCGGCGGCGCGGCGTGGGGCGGAATCTGCGGCTGGCTCCGCGCGCGACGCAACGTCAGCGGGTGATCAGCACGATCATGCTCAACTTCGTCGCCGTGCAGCTTCTTAGCTGGGCGGTACATGGCCCGCTGATGGAGGCCTCGCGGGCTTATCCAGCGAGCACGCCGATCGCCGCGAGCGCGCAGCTGCAAGCTCTTTTTAAGCCGAGCCGGCTCAACTTCGGCATGGTGCTGGCCGTGGCGCTTGCGATCGCGTGCAGCGCGCTGCTCTTCCGCACCGGGATCGGATTCGAGATCCGCGCCGCCGGAATCAATCGCCGCGCGAGCGCGTTCTTTGGAATTCCGATCGCGAGGCTTGCTGTGCTGGTGATGGCGCTGAGCGGCGCGCTGGCCGGCCTGGGCGGCGCGGTCCAAATCTCCGCGATAACCCATCGGCTGTACGAGAAAATCTCGCCCGGATGGGGCTACGAGGCGATCGCCGTCGCGCTGCTCGCGCGTCTCAACCCGATCGGACTGCTGTGTACCGCGCTGCTTTTCGGCGCGCTCGACAACGGTTCGCAGGCGATGCAGCGCGCTGAGGGCGTGTCGCCGGTGCTGGTGCAGGTGATCCAGGGGATAGTGATCCTGATCCTGCTCGCCTTCGACACGACGGCATTCTCGCGCCTGACCGGCGCGATCAGCACGCGGCGCAGCGCGGGCGCATCGGCACCCGAGCTGCCGTCGGCGACGGGAGCTTCCGATGCTTGAGGCATTTCTCAGCTCGACGATCAGCATGGCCACGCCGATCCTGCTCGCGGCGCTGGGCGAACTGATCGTCGAAGAGAGCGGCGTGCTGAATATTGGAATCGAGGGCGCGATGCTGTGTGGAGCTTTCGCCGCGCTCGCCACCGCCTGGTTCAGCGGGGTCGTGATGCTGGGATTGCTCGCGGGAATTGCCGCCGCGGTCGCGATCAATGCGACCCTGGCCGTGCTGGCGGTAAATCTGGCGGTCAATCAGGTCGTGGCCGGCACCGCGCTCGATATACTGGCGCTGGGAATCACGGGCGTCTTCTATCGCCGGATGTTCGGGATCACCGGCAAGGCGTTTACGGTGCACGCGCTGGCGCCGGTGCCGCTTGGGCCGCTGGCCGCAATCCCGATTGTCGGGCAGGCGCTGTTCAACCAGAACTTGATCGTCTATGCGGCGTTCGCGATCGTGCCGATTCTGGCCTGGATACTTTCGCGGACCCGCTACGGCCTGGAGTTGCGCGCCGCCGGCGAGAACCCGCAGGCCGCCGACGCGCTGGGGCTCGGCGTGCGGCGGCTCCGATGGCATGCGCTGATCGCCTCGGGCGTGCTCACCGGGCTGAGCGGTGCCTACCTGACGCTCGCGTATGCGAACACGTTCGTGGAAGGAATCTCGGCGGGACGAGGATTCGTCGCGCTGGCGGTCGTGATACTGGGGCGATGGAATCCGTGGGGGCTGGCGGCGGCCTCAATCTTGTTCGGCACCGCGATGGCGCTCCAGTTCGGCTTGCAGGCGCTCGGAACCGCCGTGCCGTACCAGCTCTTCCTGGCGCTACCGTACGCTCTCACGCTGGTCGTGCTGGCCGGAGTCGGCGGCCAAGCCCAAGCCCCCAGCGCCCTCGGCGAACCGTATGTGAGATGAAAGAAATCGCTGCCCTGCTCTGCTTCCGCGGGCGCTCTCCATCCCTGATAATGTCGCAGTCGATTTTACGGCTTTAAGTTGAAAACGCACCCGCACTGCCGGGCGCAGAAGCTACGCGCCTGCCGGCGACGGAAAAAATAAGCCGCGGCCGAGCAGCAGAGCCAGCAGCAGGGCTAATCTAGCCAAGCCACGGAGGGAACCCGGCCTGGATACAGAAACCGGACTGAATCCTTGCGGACCGAGGGCACTTGATCTATACCGCGAGCTGGATCGGAGAGTGAAAATGTAAATCCTTGCTGAGTGGGACGAATCAGCGATTCCATGCTACAGGCGCTTGCACACAACAAGGCGAAATGGCAGAGGCCCTCGCCTCAAGATGATCTTCGCGAGGGCGCATACGCCCTGAGCGAAGACACGCTTACTGCCATGGTGTTTGGGCGTTTGACCTATTTGCCTGCGGGCATCTTCTGGAGCGTCATTCGCCGGGCGACCGTCCAGGTCGAACGAGTTGCCTGAACAGGTAGGCATCCTCGAAGAAGTACTGTTCTGGCCGGAGTGGCGGCTGGAGAACGAGGTGGCGAGCGCATTCGGCAAGTCCCGGGTTCAGCCGGACGTTTTCATCCGCTTTACCGATTTGGACCTGATAATTGAGGCAAAAAGGTGGGACGCGGACGACATGCAATATGATTTGCAGCTAGCGAGCGAATGGATCGCCGGCGATCCATCGGAAACAAGCTCGCAAAATCGCAGGCGGCTTTTATTTGCGGTAGGCGGCCTCAAGGACATGAATCTGAAAGGCGCGTCCGCCTTGCGGAGTTCAGTCCAAAAGCTCATTTCAGAAAATGTAGAACTGCCACAGCATCCCGTTGTCTATGCATTCTCGTGGGCATCATTGCTCCAGGAGCTAATGAGGCTGCGTGAAGACCTGAACGCCCGACATCGGGTTGACGAATCCTCACAACTCTTCGTTATCAACGACTTGATAGAAGCTCTCGATTTGCACAGCATATTCCCGCACCGATTCCTTTGCGAACTGCCTAGTCTTGTGTCCAATTGCCTGGACTTGGCGAGTGGTTCCTTGCAGGCGTTCGCCGACAGCGATTCGAGCGAGAGCGCCTTCGGCGCGATCGCAGACATCGCCGCTACGCTAGGTCCCATTCGTGGTGAATCCTTGCGGCTGTTTAGTCGTATTCCTCAACTGACGGAGGAGCAAAGATATGTCGGCTGACTTGGCATCTATCAGAGCGGCGCTGACGGACGTACGCAAGGCATACCGTTTGCTTTCCGTGTACCAAACACGAGTACTGGACACTGGCCGATATATAGGCGCACGTATCGGCCACCAATTTTACTACACGATCTATCATGTTGGCCGGCCACCGAACGGGGCAACCAACCCCGTGCAGTCAAACCCTTGGAGCATGCTGCCGATGTTTCATGTGAGTTTCCTGTTTTTGCCTCAGGCAGCTTTAGAGAATGCGAATGTTATCAGGGCAAAGGACTGGCTGTTGGAAGTACGAGTTATCGGCGATTTTGCGTGTGTCGCACTCGATGGCGGCGTCCAGACCCGCTTATCCGGGCTGAAGTCTCCTGAGGAAAGCAAGACTCTTCTCCTTTTATATGCATTCCAAAGCGCGGAAGACCGCGCGATGAGTTGGTGGGACCTTAACACCAGCCTCGCGGACTGGCCAGAACCTGGCAAGGTTCTGCGCGAAAAGGAGAAGAAAATCATCAGCTATGGTCAATGTTTCGATATCGCCGAATTGCATGATCGGGACGCGATAGATAATGCTGTCGAGAGATTTGTCGGCGATTTGAGCGCAAAACTCGGAATCAGCGTCTCTGTCTCCCCCTAGCAGGATGCGGAAAAAGTGTTTTTGACCCCTCAGACCGTTGATCCAAAACGCACCTTCATGATCGTAGTAGCGGCTACCCTTCGCCAAAGTCAGGTTTCGTTGCGTTTTTCCGCAACCTGCTAGAGGGTTGCTTTTGCGTCTCACCCACCGCCTGCCCTCCTCCTCCGCACTGTGCCAGGTACATCCAAACCCGCATCTATCGAGGCTTCTGTCGCTTATCAAACTGGTAATTCACGTTAAGGTGGTCCGGCGAAGGGGGAAGCTTCCCTTATGAAACGATTTGTATGCCCGAAATGCGGGAGCGATCACATCAAGGAGCTGTCAATCTGCGTTGTGACGCACGAGGTGATCAAATGGAGTGATTCGGGCGAGCCCGAGGACTATGCCCAGGGTGAGGTCGATTGGGAATCGACATGCCCTACGCTGCCCTGCGAGGCCCCAAGGCTCGGCCCGGCGCCACGCTTGAATGCGGCCACTGTGGCGAACAGTTCCACAGAGCCAAGCGGATCGACGCGTGACGGCCGATCAAAATTCCCAGACAACCCTCACCCGGCGCGTAACGAGCTGGGGCTCGCACGCGCCGACCCTTCGACTTCGCTCAGGGCATGCCTCACCTCTCTGGTCAGGTAGAGGTGTTGAAGGCAGGCACCGCTACATCAACGCCCTGGTGCCTTCGCCGCCGTTGACGATTAGCAGCGCGCCGGTGATGTAGCTCGCCGCGTCCGAGGCCAAAAAGATGCATGGGTAGGCGATCTCCTGGACCCGGCCGAAACGCTCCAGCGCCCGCGTCTTCGCGACCATCTCCTTCATCTTCGGATTCGGCCATACGCGAGCGCCTGCCCCTTCGGTTTCGATCGGACCGGGCGCGATACAGTTGACGCGGATTCCGAGCGCGCCCCATTCAGAGGCCTGCGAAACCGTCAGGTTGATAACGCCCGCCTTCGCTGCGCCATACGGCAGCATGAACGAAGAACCGTGAACTCCGGCGGTGGAAGATATATTGATGATCGCGCCGCCGCTTTTCTGCTCGATAAACTGGCGCGCCGCCGCTTTGGAGCAGAAGAAGGTGCCGTCGAGATTGATGCCCACCACCGCCCTCCATCCGTTGGGCGACAGGTTGAGGCTCGGCGACGGGATGCTGGCGCCGTGATTGTTGATCAGCACGTCAACGCGCCCGAAGACTCGCACCGCCTCGGCCACCATCGCGTCGCACGCCGCCGCGTCGCGCACGTCGCATACGGTCATCTCGCATTTGCCGCCGGCCTTGCGAATCGCATCGCGCACGGGTTCTAGATGCTCGGTCTTGCGGCTCGCGATCAGCACCGGCGCGCCGCGCGCGGCGAACTCGCGCGCGATCGACTCGCCGATTCCCGTCCCGCCGCCGGTCACGATCGTCACTTTGCCTTCGACGCCGAATACGTCTTTCAAGTCGAAATCCTCCTGGAGGGTTGAATAGCTGTCTGCGGGCAGAATCTAGCCTGTCCGCCGCTTTGGAAAAAGCCTCACTCGCGATCGGCCCGCGAAGCAGCCGGGTCGCCGCGAAGCCAACCCGGTCGCGTTGATCCCGCATCGTCAAGCATAATTGATCTTGATGGGATTGCTGCATCCTGCCGCGATGCTCGCCCTGCTGGCCGCAGTGCCGGCGCTGGTGCTCGCCTATCTGGCCCGCGAGCGCCCGAGGCGCGTGACCGTCTCCAGCGTGCTGGCTTTCCGCGCTTTGCGCGGTCCGCGCGCCGAGGCGTTTGTGGGCCGCCCGCGCTTTAACTGGATGTTCTTCGTCGAGTTGCTGATCCTGGCTCTCGCCGTCCTCGCGCTCGCCGCGCCGTACATGACCACCCGCCAGAATCCGATCGCTGTGATGCTCGACAATTCGGCCGCGATGCGCGCGCGGCTCGCTTCGGGCCAGACCCGGTTCGAGGCAGCGCGCGATCGGCTCGCCGCCGCGCTTGGCGACGAGCGCGACGCGGGCGAGGTAAGCCTGTATGTCACCGCGCCGGTCGCCCCATCGCGTCGCCGCGCCGTTCGAGAGCGTGGCTGCGGCGCGTTCGGCGATCAGACGCCAGTTGCCGTGCGACGCACCCGATGATCCAGGGGCGCTGGCGCGAACGCTCGGTGAGTGCATCCGGCGCGCACTTCGCCCGGGTAATCTTCGCCGGAGAAAATCCGCTCGCTACGCCGCTTCCGCCACGCCTCCATGCGATCGGCGTCGGCGGCCCGATTCCGAACTACGCGATCGGCTCTTTCGTATTGCGGCGCGAGTCGTTCGGCGCGTCCACGCTTCGCGCCCGTCTCACGATCGCCAACTTCAGCTCGCATCCGGATACGCTTGAAGTCGCGATCAGCGGCGACGGCCGCGCGCTCTCGCGCTCGCAGGCGCGCCTGGAGCCCGGCGAAGCCGCTCGCTCGATTTCCCTGCGCTCGCGACGGCCCAGGTATATCGCGCGGAGCTCACGCCCGCCGACGACTTCGCTCTCGACAACGTCGCTTATGCGACCGCAGGTGCGCTCAAGCCGGCCGAGATTTTGTTCGTGAGCCCCACTCCCGCCGACGCCGCGGGTCTTTCCGCGCTGCCGGGCGTCAAAATCCGGACGCTCAGGCCCGACCAGTTTTCGCCCGGTGACTTGGCCGGCGCTGACCTGGCGATCTTCGAGTATGCCCTTCCCAAGGAGATGCCGCCGGTCAACGCGCTGCTCGTGATGCCGCCGCCGGGTGACCCGATTTTCGGCTTCGCCGTCGCGCCTTGCGACAATGCCGAGATCACCGGATGGCGCACGCCCGACCCGCTCACCGACGCCGTCAACTTCCGGTTGATCGAGCTGCGCCGCGGAGAGTGTTTCGGCCTGCATCCCTGGATGGCGCCGATCGTAAGCGGCAGCCATGGCGGCCTGATGATCGCGGGCGAGCGGGCCAGCCATCGTTTCGTCGCGACCGGCTTTAATCCGTTTCCCTACCTCGGCAAGAAAAACCTCCCGATGTCGGTGCTGACGCTCAACATGCTGAGTTACCTGGCCGGGCTGTCGGCCGACACGGCCGGCTTTCGCACCGGCGAGCCGTGGCCGATGCCCGCCGGCGTGACCAAAGTCACCCTGCCCTCGGGCCGCGAAATCGCGGTCAAGCCCGGTACCTTCTTTACCGACGTGACCGAGCAGGGAGTTTACCAACTGGCGGGCGACGCGGGCGCCCCGCAGACGCTGCGAGCCGTGAACCTGGGCAACCTGGCCGTCTCCGACCTGCAGAACACGCCGGCGCTCAGGGTTCAGACCACCCTGGAAGCCGCCGGCGAATCGCAGTTCACGCGCCAAGTTTCGCTACAAGGATTGCTGCTGATCGCGATTCTCGCGCTCGCGCTCGCCGAGGCGATCATCGCGTATTGGCGGCGGCGCCCGGCCGTCCCGGTCTTACCATGAGTCCTGTCCTGCCATGAGTTCTGTCATGACTTCTGTAATGACGGGCGCAGCCGTGAACTGGCGGACGTTTGTCAGCGAGCTCAGTTTCGCGCATCCGAATGCGCTCTACCTGCTGGCAGCGATCGCAATCGTCGCGGCGTGGTGGCTGATTCGGACCGGCCGCCGCGCCGCCGCGCCGATGATTCGCGCGATCGTGCTCGCGCTGTTCGTGCTCGCACTGGCGGGACCCGAATCGGTCTATCGATACGAAGGGACGACCCGCCCGGCCGTGATCGACGCCTCGAACAGCATCACGCCCGCGATGCGCGCTTTCGGCGCACACTTGCTCTCCGACGATCTGAAGCTCCGCCCGGAGGACCCGGCGATAGTCTTCGCGAGCGCTCCGCTTTCTGCGACCGCCGGTCAGGCGATCGCGATGCTCACCAGCGCCGGCGGATGCCAAGCGTGCGGCCCCGAGGCTACCGACCTCGAAGCCGCGCTGAACTGGCTCGCCTCCGATCCCGACGCTGCAGGCGGCCCCGCGATGCTGGTGACCGACGGATGGGAGAATCGCGGCGACGCGGAGCGGGCGCTGAGCGCGCTGGTCGCGGCGCGGATCCGGCTCTACGTCTTCACGCCGGAGGGTGCGGGTCAGGAGCCGAACGTGGCGATGACCGAACTGGCGCTGCCGCGGGCGCTCTCTAAAGCGGAGCCGTTCGCGCTCGGAGTAACGCTCGCAAATCTCAACCCGGTCAAGGCCGCGGGCACGATCTCGGTCTACGAAAACGACCGGATGGCCGATCAGCGCACGGTCGAGCTTCCGCCCGGGCAGCAGCGCTTCGATTTCCCGATACGCTCGGGAGGCACCGGACTAATCTCGTATCGCGCGGTCTTCAAGCCGGCCAATCCCACGCTCGACGTCTATCCCGAAGACGACTCGCTCCAGGGCTGGGTCGGTATCGGAGCGCGCCGGCGAGTGTCTGATCCTTACCGAGGTCCAGAAAGACGCGAGCTATCTGGAGAACGTGGTGCGCCGTCTGGGCCTGGAACCGACGGTGATTGCGCTGGCCGCCACGCAGTTCAACGGCACAGCGAGCGGCTACGACGCGGTGGTGCTCGATAACGTCGCGCGCGCGCGCCTGACGCCCGCCGCCGACAGCGCGTTTAAGAGCTACGTCGAGCACGGCGGATCGCTCATCATGATCGGCGGCGACCAGAGCTTCGGGCTCGGCGGCTACGTGGGCAGCGAAATCGCCAAAGTGATGCCGGTCGTGATGAAGCCGCCGGAGCATAAGCAGACCCAGCGCGCGCTGGTCCTGATAATCGACAAGTCGGGTTCGATGGGCCGCGACAAGAAGCTGGTCTACGCGAAGGCCGCGGCCCGCACCGTCACCAAGGCGCTCAAGGATGACGACCTGGTC
This sequence comes from uncultured delta proteobacterium, assembly GCA_963793115.1. Lineage (GTDB taxonomy): Bacteria > Desulfobacterota > Binatia > Binatales > Binataceae > CAVVMA01. Next base: position 235,053 of record CAWBYV010000020.1, on the reverse strand, counting down.
GCGGTGATCGGGTTCGACTCGCAGCCGTTCGTGATCGTGCCGCTCCAGCCGCTCAAGGACACGCGCCCCTACTTCGACCAGATGATCGACCGCCTCAAGGCCAGGGGCACCACCTTTCTGCTGCCCGCCCTCAAGGAGGGCGAGCGGACGCTGGCCGCCAGCGACGCGTCGATCAAACACGTCGTGATCCTCACCGACGGCGAGACCGGCGGCACCGCCGACCAGTATTACGACCTGGTTTCCAGCATGCATCATGACGGCGGCGTAACGATTTCGACGATCGCGGTTGGCCGGCAGGCCAATCTCCGGCTGCTGGACGCGATCAGCAAGTATGGCGGGGGAGCGTCGTATCAGACCGACAGCGCCTCGGACTTGCCGGAAATTTTTCTTGAGGACGTGAAACAACACGGCGGCGAGCTCCACGATGGTCGAGCACCAGTTCGAGCCCCGGAGCCACGCTCCGGACCCGGTGCTGAAAGACCTCGCGGGCCGCCAGTTGCCGCCGCTCAAGGGTTACGTGAGCACCGACCTGAAGCCGCGCGCGACGATGGACCTGTTCGTCGATCGCAGCGGGCGGCGCGAGCCGGTAATCGCGAGTTGGAAGTACGCCGCCGGCAAGGCGATGGCGGTCACCACCGACGCCAGCGGCCGATGGTCATCGGCGTGGATCAGCGCGGGCATGTTCGGGCAGGTGTGGGACCGGCTGCTGACCTGGATTACGCCGGAATCGACCGAGGTGCAGAACTTCGATATCGCGCTCGGCTATCGCTCGGGCCGTCTCCAGATCAAGCTCACCGATTACGGCGAGCATCCCGAGCGCGCGGCGCGTCTGGTCAGCGCGTCGGTTGCGGGCCCTGGCGGCCTCAGGAGCGAAGTGATCCTTTCGGAGGGCGCGCCGGGCGAGCTGTCGGGCAGCGTCGAGGCGCCGAGAGCAGGCGTGTATTACATCACGCTCAAGTCCACACCCGGCCGCAACCAGCAGACCTTCCCGCCGCTCGCCTACACCGCAAGTCCCGCCGCGTTCGCCGAGATACCGCGCCCGGAGCCGAACTACGGATTGCTCGAGCATCTCTGTTCGGCGACCGGCGGCAGGCTCAACCCCGAGCCCGGCGATCTGGCGCTAGCGCGGCCGATGCTCGAGCGGCGCGCTACGCTCAGCGCATGGCCGATCGCCGCCGCGATGGTGCTCCTGATTGCCGAAGCGCTCATCCGCCGCTTGACGTTCTGAGCCGCGCCCTGCCGGCCGAAAGACCGCTCTACGCGATGCGCTCGGGGCATTAGACACTTTGCTAGAATTGGAGTATGTTGCTTATGGGTCTTGGGCCATGAGCATTGAGACCGTTGCCGAGATTAGGCAGGGGGCGAAACCGCGCACAGCCTGAGCTGCTATGCGCGTCCGACCGGCGGCCGCCCGGGCGTGACCGCCGGTCGAAGTCCTGGATGCGACCCGCCTGATTTCCTGAGGCTGAATCCTTCCAACGCCGCTAGCGCGGCTTCACCAGTTGCCGATCGAATTCCGTGCGAAGCGCCGCGAGCGTATCCGCCTGCTCGGGCGGCTTGTCGTCCCTGATTCTGACGATGCGCGCGAAGCGCAGCGCCATCCCGCTTTGATAGCGCGGGCTGCGCTGGATATCGCTGTAGGCAACCTCGACCACGACCTCAGGGCGGACGAAAACCGTGCCGCCGCGCTCATCGATCTTGAGCGCCCCGAGCCGCTCGGTCATCGCGCGAAATTCCTCGTCGGTCAGGCCCTTGAAGGTCTTGCCCACCTCGAGCAGATTGCCGCTCGATTCGTCGCGCGCGGCCAGATGGTAATTCGAGAGCCATCCCTTACGCCGCCCGTAGCCCCAATCCGCCGCTACGATCACCAAGTCGAGCGTGCGAGCGTGCTTGATCTTGAGCCATCCACGTCCCCGCACGCCGGGGGTGTAGCGGCTCTCGAGCGCCTTGGCCATCACGCCCTCGCAGCCCGCTTCGATCAATCCGGCGTAAAAGGCCTCGGCCTCGGCGAGCGAGGCCGGCAAGCTTCGGTCCGGCAGCTCCAAGCCCGCCTCGGCGGCTAGCGCCACCAGCGTCGCATAGCGCTCGCGGTAGGGCCGATCGATCAGCAGCTCGCCGTCGAGCGCAATCAGGTCGAACACGAACAGACGCAGCGGCTGCTCGGCGCGCAACCGTTCGACGTCGCGCACGCGGCCGAAGCGGCGCATCACCTCCTGAAAGGCGAGCGGCCGGCCGCCGCGTCGATCGCGATCACCTTGCCGTCGAGGATCGCGCCGCGCTCATTGAGGCGTCCGGCGGTCTCAACCAGTTCGGGCAGGCTCGGCGTAATTTCGTTGAGGCGCCGCGAGAAAATCCGCACGCCGCCGGCAACGCAATGGATCTGCACGCGCGCGCCGTCGAGCTTCTGCTCCAGCGCGATAGCCGGGCCCAGAATCGCAAACGCCTCGGCCACATCGCCGGCCTGCGCGGCCAGCATCGGCTTGAGCGGCCGCGGCGGCGCGGCTGCTTCGCGCGCCCCATCGGGCGGGCGGCCGCTCGCGCCGATCGCGCCGGCGCTTCGTATCGCGCGCACCACGCGGCCGAGGTCGCCCTCGAGCATGTGCATGCGGCGCACCTCGGCCGCAGGCCGGCCGCTCATCGCGGCGATCGCCTCGATCATCAGGCCCTCGCTCATCCCATGGCGCATCTCGCGGATGAGGATCTTCGCGATGTACTTGCCTTCGAGCGCGCTGGCGCGCCCGAGCAGCTCGCGCATCGATTCGAGCTTGCGCTTGCGCGCGTGACGCCCTTCGATCGCGGCGATTTCGGCGAAGCGCACGCTCACCTCGCGGATCGACAAAGCCGGCTCCGGCTCGCTGGGCCGCAGCTTGAGCAGCATCTCGATCGCCTCGCCGAAATCGGCCGCCGCGGCGAAGATTTCCTCGCCCTGGTCGGCGCCACCGGTCATTTCGGCCGCGATCTTCCAGATCGCCCGCCCGCTTACGTCGAGCTTGCCTTCATCGCCTTGCGGTAGTGCCCGCCCGACCATGAAGCGCGCAGCGATCTCCGCTTCGCCGGTATCGAGACGCGCCAGGAATTCGCCCGCCATCTGCGCCATCTGGAGGCGGCTGCCGGTCTGGCCGAGCGATTGGCATACCAGCGCGAGGTCGTGGAAGGTGCCCACACGGCAAATTAACCCGGCGCGCGCCGGCGAGCGCAATAGGCGGAGAGCGGGAGGCGCGCCGCTCCCGGCAGCAGATCAGGAGACGCTTAGTACACGCCGGGAATCATCCGGTAGGGAACGCGTGCCTGATAGTCGCGGTACGCCGGGTCGGCGCTCAGCAGTTCTTCTTCGAGATGGATTCTCCAGAAGGTCAGCGCCATGCACGCCATGAGCATCAGCGTGTTCCACGGGTTCGGGTAGGTCACCGCGAAACCGATCACCAGCATCATCCAGCCGAGATACACGGGATGGCGCACGAAACCGAACGGCCCCTTCGACACGATACCGCGATTCGCCGGCAGGACCGCGAAAGCGCCTCCCATGTAGATGCGGGACGCCTGCGAGAGCGTTACGCCGAAGAACTCGAGGAGCACGCCGGCCTCGTAGGCCAGCCCGGAGCCCCTGAAATTCGTCCGCAACATCAGAATGGGCAGGAGGAATGCGCCGAACCCGGAAACCATCGCGCGCCAATCGAGCATCACGGCCACCGGCCGCGGCCGCATGATGCAAAATACTCCCATCATTATCAACCCGACCGACCAGATCGCGTCGGTCAGGCGCATGAGATGGACTCCCTGGCCGCCGCTGGGAACCGCGGCGATGAAAAACATCAAGGCGAGCCCGATGTTCGAGCCCGCGTGACGCAGCCCCTCGAATGTTACCGGAGGACGCGCCGGGGCCGAAGGAGCTTCCGCCACCAATACCTGCCGCCCGACAGCCATGCACTAATCTCCCTTGTGCTTTCGCACACCTTATGATGCAGCCGGGTAGACTTTCTGTCAAGATAACCGAACAATTTGTAGAGTCGCTGGAATCGCCCGGCTGCCGAGGCGCGTGAGGGGCTGGCCGCAAGCGCTTTCAGCCGCCGGGGGCGGCGGCGCAGAAGCCATGCGCAGCGAGAAAGGCCCGGGAGTCGCCGTCAAGCGGCGTGTCAGGCGGTGCCGCGGCCGAAACCAGAGCGCCGCCGGGACCGGCGTACCGGCATTGGACGGCGATCACGGGGCCGCCCGGAATCTGGATCGAGACGGTCCTGGAATCGCCCGCGGCGGGGCCAAGCTCTGCCGAGACGGTCCTGGAATCGCCCGCGGCGGGACCAGGCTCTGCCGATACGCTCATGGAATCGCCCGCGCCGGGAGCCAACTGTCCGTAGGCAGCGCAGATTTTCGCCGCGTCGATCACGCATCTGCCGCCGCCCTGCGGGCTCACCGTTTCCTGCACTGCCCGCTCCGGTTCGATGATAACTGTGGCACCTCCCTCCTGATGAACGAGCGGCGACGATTCCGGCGCACCCAAGGGGCCAGGCATCGTCGAGACGCAGGCCACCAGCACAAATGCCAGCAGCGGGTACGCTGCCGGCCGCAGCCGCAACGCAATCCATATAATCGCGACGAGGAACAGCATCGTCATGCCGGGACGCCGTCAGGCCGGCAGCGAATCAGATTCCCGACGCCACACGACAAAAGCGACGATGCAGGTAAGAAGCGTCACGGCCGCGCCGAACAGGAAAAGGTAACTGCGGTACACTAATTTGAGATGCTGAGTGCCGGGTGGCAAGCGAACGCCGATCAGCCCGCCCTCGGGGAACACCTCGCCCTTACCTTCGGCCAGACGCCAATTCTGGTCGTAATTCTGATTAACCACCAGCACGTTGCTCGACGGAGTATCGACGTTGTAGCTCAGCGCGTTCGGCGTCCATCGACTCAGCGTAACTGCACCCGAACGGGTCAGGTACTGCTCGCCGAAATACCCGGGCTGGTTTGCCCCGATCACGCTATACGGTGATCCGTACAAGGGAGGCACTTCATGGCAGGCGACCGCACCCCGGTTGGACAGCGCGGTCCCGAACATGTTCCAGCCCGATCCCAGGAACTGCTCGAATTGCGGCGACACCGGATCTGAAGGCAAGCGGGCCGCAACCACTGCGGCCAGATTGGGTATGCTCACCACCCAGGCGTCAATCGCCGCGCCGCATACCAGGATCGACGCGAGGATTGGCCCGAACGGCCTTCGACACCGAGCCAGGAAGTCCGCGCCAAGGCCGGCCAGAACCGAGATCGCGAGCGTGCAAGGGATCAAAAAGGCGGCCTGGAATCGCGTTCTGGGAAAAGATCGGCAGCCGATGGTGCAGAGACCATGGAAACCAGGGGCTTGGATCGCCGATAGCCAAAACAAAGAAGAAAGCGGCCGTAATCAGCCACGGCAGCGCCCGGCGGAGAGAGAACAAGGCCCCGATTGCGGCAAGCGCCACGGCCAGCATGCTCAAGTAAGCGCCGTATTCCCAAAAGTACGGGAATTCATGACGATAGTAATACTGATTGCGGCTAAAGAGTGCACTAAGAAGCGATTTGACCGGACTGTATTCGATGTAGTTGACGGTCCGCGGAAACTGCCGCATGAAAATCCAACCCGGTAGTAATTTGACCGCGGCGAAACCGACTGCGAAGAGCCCGACGATAATCATTCCCCAGATCGGCCAGAGGCTCCTCTTCTCCACCGCCAGAAATAGCGCGATGACTCCCGCCAGCAACAAGGCCCACGAGCATGTGTAGACGCTCCCCTCGCCGAATGCGATCGCGACGAACAGACCTGCCGCGATCCAGGGCATCGCGCTTCGCCGCTGGGCGCCAAGCCAGACCAGGAGAGTTATCCAGGGCAGATAGGCTGCCTGCATGAACGTGATGTGTCCTACCGTCAAATGCAGGAAGAACCATGAGCTGGCGGCGAATATCGAGCCGCAGGCCAGCCTGCCCAGGACGCCCATGCCGAGAACCCGACCCAGCAGGTAGCCGCCGATCAAGCCCATCGCGAGATCCACCAGGATTTGCAGATGCAGTCCAAGTATAGGACCGAAGACGAGCCGAAGGACGAATAGCGGAGTTGCTACTTGAGACGATGGATTGACAAACCACGGCATGCCGCCGCAGGCGTAGGGATCCCAGAGCGGAAACTGGTGAAAGTGGGTAACCGAGTAGGACTCAAACCACGTATGTTCGAGAAATTCAGATCCATCCCAGGCGACGCAGATGCCCCACGGGTTGACGAGAATCGGGTACGTAAACAGGCAGAGGAAGGCGGCGACGGCCAGTGCGGCCAGCAGGACTTCCACGCGGCGCCTGAACACGATTGCGATCGCGGCCAAGGCCGCGATCAAGGTAAGCGTGATCGGGTTCGCCACTCGGGAGGCATTGGGCGACGCTCCGCGCATCACAGCAAGGTCGTATTGCGGGCCAACGGCCGCCGGCGGTGCCGTTACTCTTGCTACCCTGAAATCGCGACAGAATCCCGTCCCGGTAATGAGGCCGCCGGACCCGCCCAGCCTGCATCCTAGTGTTACTTCGGCTCCCGGCAGGCCAATGAGGCCAATCTTGAGATACAGGCCGACCGTTTCCCAACCGGTAGTGCCGTGCAGGGCCGGCGATACAATAGAGCCTTCCGACGCGAGATAGAGTCCTGCGCTGTTCTGCGGGACGTTCTCGGCGCGCAGGCTCGCGGTGAAGTGGTACCAACCCGGGCCGAGATAGATGGTCTGCTTCCAGTCCGCGTCGTTGGGCTTGTCATTGGAGATTTCTACTTCGGCCTGATTGCCCTCCGGGTGGTTCCATCGAAACCTGACCGAGCCGGCGTCCCACACACCGGTTGTCCAATGCTCGGGCGCGCTGCCGGTCCCTTTTGTGAGATCCCCGTTGAGAACCAAGTTATCCGTCGTTTGCCTATGGCAGCCGCCCCAAGCCAGGCAAAGCACCGCCAGAAGCGCGAGCGTGATCACCGCACCCGCACCGGGGCTCAATCGCCGTGTCTGCCTCGATATAATCGCTACCAGGAACAGCATCGTCATCATGCCGGGACGCCTTGAGGCCGGCAGCGAATCACATTCCCCGACGCCACACGACCAAAGCGACGATCCAGGTAAGAAACGTCACGGCCGCGCCGAACAGGAAAAGGTAACTGCGGTACACCAACTTGAGATGCTGAGTGCCGGCTGGCAAGCGAACGCCGATCAGCCCGCCCTCCGAGAACACCTTGCCCTTACCTTCGGCCAGGCGCCAATCCTGGTCGAAATTCTGATTAACCACCAGCACGTTGCTCGATGGGGTATCGACATCGTAGCTCAGCGCGTTCGGCGTCCATCGGCTGAGGGTGACTGAACCCGAACGGATCAGGTACTGCTCACCGAAATACCCGGGTTGGTTGAAGCCTATGACGTTCGAGGCGCCGTGGAGCTCATAGAAGCCGAGCACCGCTTCGTTGCAGGCGATCGCTCCCTCGTTCGAGATAGCCGTCTCGAAATTTTCCCAGGTAGAGCCGAGAACCTGCCGGAATTGCGGTGACGCTTGCGCCACAGGTAGCGCACCCGTAACCGCGGCACCCAGATTCGGCAGGCTCACCATCCATGCATCCGCGACTGCTGCGGCCAGCAACGCCGATGCGAGGATTGCGCCAGCCGGCCTGTAACAGCGGCCTAGGAAGTCAGCCCCGAGCCCGGCCAAAACTCCGATCGAAAACGTAAATGGGATCAAAAGGCGGGCTGGCGTACGCTGCTGAGAGAACATTGGCAACCAATGGTGCAGCGCCCATGGGTACCACGGGGTCCGATCGCCGAGCGCCAGGACGAAGAAGAGCGTGGCAACAAGCAGCCACGGCGCCGCCCGCCGGGTCGAGAAGAGCAGCCCAAGCACGGCCAGCGCCACGGTTATCAGGCTCACGTAGGCGCCCACATCGAGGAACCAGCCGTAGTCGAAGCTTCGCTTGTAGTACTGGTTCCTCGAGAACAGCATCTCCAGCACAACGCGGACTGGATAGTATTCAGGAAAGCTGACGGCACGCTGATGGGATTGCATCATATGTAAACTCGGTAGCAGCTTGACCGCGGCGAAGCCCATCGCGAAAACCCAGAAGACGATCATCCCCTCGATCGGCCACCAGCTCCTTTTGATCAGGGTCAGGTATAGTGCGATTATGGCCGCCAGTAACACTGCTTGCGTCCACGGATAGACGCCCCCTTCGCCAAATATGAGCGCAAGCACCAGGCCGGCTGCGATCCAGGGCCACAAACTGCGCCGTTCGATGCCCAGCCACACCAGCAGAGCTATCCAGGGCAGGTAGGCCGCAGGCATGAAGGTGGTGCATCCTCCGCCAAGGTGCAGATAGAACCACGAGCTGGAGGGAAAGATGGAGGCGCACGTCAGCCTTCCCAGGACGCCCATGCCTTGACTCTTAGCCAGCAGGTAACCGCCGATCCAGGCGATCGCGAGATACGCCAGTATCTGCAAGTGCAGCCCCAGGATAACGCCAGAAATGAGTGGCAGGATGAACAGCGGAGTCACAATCTGCGACGACGGATTCGCGAGCAATGGCATCCCGCCACAGGCGTAGGGGTTCCAGAGTGGAAGCTGATGAAAGTGGATAACCGAGTAGGTCTGCACCCAGACGTATTGCAGAAATTGGGGCCAATCCCAGTCGAGGCTGGCTCCGAACGGATGGCCAATGATCGGATAGGTAAAAAGGCAGACGAAGCAGACCGCACAGAGTACCACCAATGGCCCCTCATGCCGGCCGGTCATGAAGACGATCGCAGACTGCAATGAGTATCACTGCCAGGACCACCGTGATCGGGTTCACCCAGCTTGGAGCGGTCTGCGAGCTTCCTCCACGCATAGCATCGAGGTTAACAATGGGGCCCGCGCCGGCGGGCGGTTGGTCAATTCTCGTCCCCCTGAAATCGCGGCAAAATGCTGTCCCCGTGTTCAGGCTGGAAAACCCGCCGAGCCGGCAGCCCAATGATACGTCGGCGCCAGGCAGGCCAACCTTCAGGTAGAATGCGAGTGTTTGCCAACCGGTAGTGCCGTGGAGCTCTCCCGACGTGAAGCTCTCGCACGAGAGACTGACGCCCGCGTGGCTTTCAGGGACTCCTTCGGCGCGCGCGCTAACCGTCATGTGATACCAACCGGGAGTGAGGTGAACGGTTTGGCCCCAAGCGGCGTCATTGGGTTTGAGATTGGAGATTTCCAGCTCGCCTGGAGCACCTGCTGTGTGGTTCCATCGAAAGATGGTGGGCTGGTCCCAGTTGTCGTACGCGCCGTTCTTCCAGTGATCCGGCAGACTGCCCGACCCCTTGGTCAAATCTCCGTTGAGGATGACGTTGTCCTGCGTGCGGTGCCCACTGCCGCAAGCCGCGCAGAGCGCCCCCAGCAGCGCGACCACGACCAATCCAGTCCGGTGCATACTCAGAACCCCGATACCCGAGCTACCAGCCATGGTGCAGCGAGAATCCGATTCCCCACAATTCGACGACGATACCGGCCAAAGTAACGATGATTAGCGCCGGTCTTGGCAGACGCGTCGCTCCGGACGCGGCCAGCAACATCACAAACGGCAGATAATCGACTGAGTAACGGCATCCGAACTCCGCGAACCCCGTCCAGTAGTAAGTGAGATAGAGAGCCTGAACTGCGAGGCACGCCAGGAGCGCCAGCAGGTTGATGCGCTTGAAGTAGTTGGCCGCAATTGCCAGGACGATAGCAGGAGTTGAGACAAAGATGCTGAATCCCCCCATACTTGGGTCGAACCACGGAAAATCCGGCAGCCGGCTCGGGAGCTTCATGAAATAGAGGTGGATGTTCTGCCGCAGGTAAGCGAGGTTGAAGAGTCCGAGGGAGCGCAGGCGCGCATCGTTGTAGGCGAGAATGAGCCGCCCGTATCCGTTGTCGAACGGGCTGCCAAAGCGCGCGTAGTTGTAGTACGCGTCAAACGTCAAAAGCACGCCGAGGCCGGCCGCGAACCAGAGTTCACGCTTCAGAGCAGGCCTAAATGGTTCGTCGTTCTTCCAGAGCATGCCGGCGAAAAACGGCAGCGCAAGCAGCACGGGTTGTCGCGCGAGAACTGCCAGGCCAAAGCCGAGTCCCGCTATCCAGCCGCGCCGTTTGCCGACCGTCTCGCGGATCGCAAGCATCAGCCCGAATACAAGGGTGACGTGCGTCAAGCTCCAGGTCGCGCCGTCCTTGCCGGCGTAAAACCAGAACAACGATCCGGCGCCCAACAGGGTCGTCAGCCACGCGCGATCCGATCCGTCAATCTTCATCAGGCCGAGCGTTGACCACCAGAGGCTCACGGCCAAAGCTGCCAGCATCGCGCTGAAGAGCGCCTGATGAAAATCGAGACCCCAAATCGCGACGAAGGGGAGCATCAACAGACTTGGGCCGATTCCGTAGGCGACATAGCTGCGTCCACCAAACTGCGTCACCTCGAAATGGCCGGGCGGAGAGAGAAGATCGAAGTGCCCATGGAGCATCGCATAAGACAGATACACATGGGCGGTGAACGGGGTTCGCTTGTAGCATCCAGTGGCCGCATAGAGCGCCGCGAAGATCAGAAAGATAACCCAGAAGCTCAGCGGTCTCCCGATGCTTCCCTTGAACTTCCCTGAGAGAAACGTCCAGGCCGTCAATATGGCGGCGAAAGCGACCAGGACCGCGATCGTCCACTCAAGAAAACCGATCGCCCTTTCGCGGAGAGTCTGCGTAGGCGTCGCTTTCAGGAGCTGGCTTAGGGACGGCCCAGCCTTCACCGGGGTAGGAGCGGGCGTCGCTGCCGGCTGGTTTCCGCGCCGCAGCAGGTCCAGGTCGTACTCGGGGTTGGCGTGCGCGGGGGGCTGGTCGATCCTTATTCCTTTGACGTTCCGGAAAAACGCCCTGCCGGTGTTAATGCTGGAAAACCCGCCCAGCCTGCAGGCCAGGTCAAGATCCGCGCCGGAAGGGCCGATCTTCAGATAGAATCCTACGGTCTGCCAACCGGCGTTGCCGTGCAGCTCGTTCGAAAGGATCCAACCCTCCAGTATGCTGATCGTCACACCGGTATTGCCGGTGGGCACTCCCTCGGAGCGCGCCTCGGCGGTGAAATGATACCAACCGGGTGCGAGATGGAGGGTCTGGTTCCAATGGGCGTCATTGGGTTCGAAGTTGTAAACTTCTATCTCAGCGGGCTTTCCGGGCTCGTGATGCCATCGAAGCGTGGAGCGCCCAGGCAGCCCCGGAATGTTTTGCCAGCGGTCGGGCGAAGCGCCCTTGCCGTGGCTCAAATCGCCATTGGAGACGACATCACCCTTACCGTGGTTGCACGCCGCGCAAAGCATCGCCAACAGTGCGACGGCGCCAATCGCTTCAGCGACAAGCGCGGATGACCGGAACCGCGCCTTCCGATTTACTGGGACGGTTCGGGCAACCATGGGTTTCAGAACTTGCGTCGAAACAGCCGCAGGCTTTTACTATTGAAGACTTCCTCGTAACCGTCGGGCGGCTCCTTCATCCATGACGGCGGGCTGTACTGTACGAGGATGTAGGGCGGGTGAGCGGCCAGCGCCTGTTCGAGATCATCGATCGGCCGAACCCGGCCAGTCGCGAACCATCCGCGGTCGGCCCCAGGAATGTCGTACACTATGGGGTCGTCGTCAATACCGGTGAAAACCGCGTAGCGATTGAAGTTACCCATCACGCGCGCGTCGTAAGCAATATGAAGTATGTGAGTACGAGTAGTAATTCGCCCTTTCGCTTGCTCGCTGAGCAGGAAGTCAACCAACGCGAAGTCGGCCGCGTCCATCGTCCAGCGGCTGTCGTGGGTACCTACCCAGAACCCATTTAGGGCCGTTGCGAGACCGATCCCCCATTCCTCGGCGATCGAGTGTTCGGTGTAGTCATAGCTGACGCCTTGCCACGGATGCCACGGATAGATGAGAAGCGTCAGCAGTGCCAGAACTACGGCCAGATTCGCTCGCGCTCGCGCGCGATACGCCAAGGCGAACGGGACCGACGCCGAGAAAACCAGAAAATATGGGCACCAGTATTCCTGGATCTTGTAGCTGATATCGGTGATTCCGGCCTGAAACACTTCATTGCCCGAGAGTCCGCTCAGAAACCGGAGGAATTCCGGCGCCGCTCCGGCCAGCAACGCGAACGCCGCGATTGCAGCGCCATATGGCGGCGCCTCCGGATCGTTCCATGAAATCCACGCGATCAGCCCGCCGAGCGCGAAGAGGAAGAGCAACGGATACTGGCTCATCATCAGTTCGAAGGTCGAATTGGGCGCGCTGGCGTGCAAGTAAATCACGCTTCCGATCAGGAGCACGACCATTGCCCTGCCCGCCCACGACAAAAGGTTCGTGCCTTGAGCCTCCTTGTTGGTCAGCCGGCGAACCGCCAGTGCGATCACGGCAATTCCCGCAAGCTCGCTCAGCGGCAGCAATAGGTAGGGGACCGGTCTGCCGAGCCCGATTACAAGCTCGGGCACAGCGACCAGAGTCGAACCGAGCAGGCACAGAGCGCCTACCACGAAGCGCTCGAAATCGCCGTCGGCCAACCACAGCAGAACGCCGACCCCAGCCACGAGCATCGCCAAGCCTCCGTCGATCGCGTGACCCGCGACCGAAGTGGCCAGGATGAGGGCGCCCAACCAGGTCAGCGTTCGACTTCGGCGGGGGTCGAGAAAAAATGCGAGTCCCAGGGCGACCAGCGCGAAATCTACCGCGCTGCCTCGCATCCCGGCCGTCCGGCGGAATATCACGGTGAAGAACAGAAACAACGCAGCCATCCCGCCCGCAGTGTCGTTGGCGAGCGTGCGACCGAGGCGGTAAGTCGCGAAGATGATGAGCGCCGCCATCGGGAGCATCGTGCCGCTTTGTGCAAGCACCCCGAGCTTCACGCGAGTCGCTGACGCGAGCATCGCGAGGAAGAGCTCGAACGACGGGGTCTGCGCGTATCCGCCGAAGCATCCGAATGCGTTGTTGTCGAACGGAAGGTAGACGCCGAATGAGAGAATCCGTTGCACCGATGCCGGATAGCTCAGGACGTCCATGTACGGCGCTACCGGCGAGCCGAGTTCCATCGGGAGCATGCCAATCGAGAGCAGTCCGAGAGCCAGGAACGCCAGCTTCTGTCCGGAGCTCACCGAGATCGGCCGCAGCCGCGGCGGCCGCCGCCAGATCTGAACTGCGCCTGCCGCAACCAGAATCCAGATGATGATCGGCTTGAAGAGCCGGATCGGACCCAGTGCTTCGCCCAGCAGGTACGCAACCACCCAAACCCCGCCGGCGCTGGCCAAGAGCGCATCCGAAAGCTCCATCGCGGGATCGATCTGCAGCAAGAGTCCGGCGATTACCGCAGTGCCGAGAGCCCAGAATGACCACAGCTTGATCGCGGCCACGCCGGTCGAGGGAAGGACTTTCCAGAGCGCGGCAAGCGGCGCCCTGAAATTGACGGCGTACATCGAGCCCTCGAGCCGACGGATCGCCATCGCGCTTATCCAGACGACCGCGGCGGTGACCGCGAGCAGGACCAGAACGTCGGAGGAGGATCTTGGCGCAACCTGAGCGGGCTGAGGCTCTGCCCGCCGAGTCGCGAGGCGTTCACGCACTACTCGCCGGTCTGGCTCCGTCTCGTCACCAGATTCTCTCGCGGCCTTGCCGACCAATCTCCGACCCGCGAATAGAACAGCCAGCAACAACGCTCCGACTGCGAAGAAGATGGACACCCGGTTCCACCCCGTGACCGTGCTTTGCGGAGCCGAAGCCGGCTTGGTCCAGCCGCGCGTCAGATCGAGGTCGTACCTAAAGCTCGCGTCAGGGGGTGGTTGCGCTATCGCGGTCACTTCCAGATCGCGGCAAAATACCTTGCCCGTGTTGGGACTGGCGAACCCTCCGAGCCGGCAGGCCACCACGACATCCGCGCCGGACTCTCCCACCTTCAGGTAGAACTCGACCGTCTGCCAGTCGGTGGTTCCGTTCAGCGCCTGCGAGATGATCCCGTCTTCCCCAAGGCTGAGATTGGCGCCGGTCCTTCCCTCCCCGACTCCCTCGGCGCGGATGCTCGCCGCGAAACGGTACCAGCCGCGAGCAAGACGGGCGTCCTGCGCCCAGGCTGCGTCGTTGGGTTGAACGCTCGAGACCTCCAGCTCTGCGTGCGCGCCTTGACCGTGATGCCAGCTCGAACGTGCTGAATTCCGGCCCGTTTCTCCACGCCACCGGATGCCATCGATCGGGCGCGTTGCCTGAGCCCCTGGTGAGATCGCCGTTCAGCAGCAGGTTGTCGGTAGCCTGCGCACCAGCAGCGCTGAAAATCATCCAAAGCGCCAGGAGCGCGAGGAAGCTTAGGGCTAGGCGGCGCATTGACGAAGGGCGCCTGAATCGTCTTGCAGAGCTACGAACCGATTCTTCAGACATCGCTTCCCCACCGCCAACCGATCGCACTTTCCAACTTCGATCGGCATCAGCCGGCGCGGCGCTATGCTCTCTGCTCACTGCGGTAGCGCGGGGTGAATTTTGGGCAATGCCGGGGGCTCGCGAGTCAACTGCACCCGGGCAGGATTACCCATTCCCCATATCGGGAATCCGCCAATCCCGAGTCCGCGAATCTGCCAGTAGCCAAAACTCACAAGAAAGACTGATACTACGATCAATATCTTCGATAACTGGTCTATCCGGTATTTCATGCCCAAGGCCATCAGGACGAAAAGGAATGGATATACCTGGAGATAGTAACGCGTGCCGAACTGCGCATAGCCGCTGGCATAGCACGTGAGGCTCGGCAGGCTCGACACTACGGCCGCCAGAGCCAGCAGTATCGGAATCGGCCGCCTGAAACTCGGCCGCAGCGCCAGAACAAAGGCCGGACTCGTCAGCGGCAGCGCCTGACCCATGAACGTAGGGTGGATGTATGGAAAGCGGCCATTCCGGGACGGAGCAATGAACAGCAGCGTATAGAGATTCGTCGGAAGATAGTGAATCGAGAACGGACCGTGATCGCGCGAGTGAACCACATCAGTCAAGTAGTAGATCCAAAGGGTCGGGTCGTAGACGGTTCCGTATCGCGCCTCGTTCAGACCGACGTAGATCGCGGCCGCAAGCGCCCATCCAGGTATCATCCATCTCAGTTCTGCCAGTTCCCGGCCGCGGCAGAGGAGCAGCAGCGCGTACAGCGGCATCGCGAGGGCAAGATCGTTGCGCGCCAGGGCCGCCGCACCGGTCAGGAAGCCCAGCAGCCAGGGCCGCGCCTGGCCGAATAATTCGTTGAGGCAGAGCAGGGTCGCGAGCACCGAGACGACGAGCACGAAGTCCCAACTGTTTCCTATCGTGGCCTCGTACCAGAGCGTCGTTCCTGCCCCGTAGAAAAAGGTCAACCAGATTCTCGGCGTTCTCTTCACGTCCAGCAGGCCGAGCAGGCGCCAGGCGAGCGCCACCTCCAATGCGCCCAGCTCCACGGAGATCGCGGTCTGGTTGGTCGCCATCCCCCAGATCGACACCGCCGGCATCAGCAGAATCGCGGCCAGCGGCGGATGTACCAGGTACTCGTGTCCCTTCCAGATGATGTGCTCCATGTAGTCGGGGACATCCTCGACCCAGAGGTGACGATGCAGATATGCGTATGATTGACGCACCGGCTCATTGAAGCCGGTTGCCTCGAGCGAGCAGGTCACGGAGTAAAATGCCAGGAATGCGAAGAAGACCCCGATGAAGCTCAAGGTCGATGATTCGGGAAGGTAGGGGAGCGCTGCCGGATACGCGCCGATACGGCGACTCAGCAGGACCAAGCCGGCGATCGATGCGACCAGCGACGTGATCGCAAAACTGTTCGGCCGCGCTCCGTGCCACCGAAGCCAGACCTCATCAATAACTACCGCGACGATCGCGACGACAAAGAAAAATCGAGCCGTGGCCCGTTCGGCATCATCGGCCTTTTGCTCCTGCTCGCAGGCGCCGGCCATTTGGCCATAAGGTGGTACCGCAGCAGACAAGTTGCCGTCACCGGAAAAACGAGTAAAGCATAGACACCGTGCACTTGCGAGATCAATCAAGGTTGGTTTCATCGGCTGGATGCGGCCGAATCGGCCGGCAAGCGGCGCTGGCCCTCGCGTGCTTGCTGTTGCTCGCCGCCGGCGCGGGGCGCGCCTATGCCGGCGACAATGCGAATGTGGTCGTCAACGGCGACCTGACCAGGGGAACCGGCGAGTCACCCGATCACTGGCAGAGCGAGGCGTGGCAAAACGGTCCCGAGTTCAGCACGTATACCTGGCATCATCCGGGCAACGGACCGGGCGAGCTGGAGGTTTCGAACGTCAAGGCCAACGATGCGCGATGGAGTCAGAAGGTCCACGTCGGTCCGGGATGGTATCATTTCACCGCCAGCATGCGGAGCGAGGGCGTCCCGTCGGACGCCGTCGGCGCCAATCTCTCGATCCTCGAAGACGGGATAATCTCCGATCAGCTCCATGGCAACACCGATTGGACGCCGGTCGGACTCTACCTCAAGGTGGGCACGGCGGGCGCCGACGTGGTGCTGGGATGCCGCGCAGGCGGCTTCGCCAGTCTCAACACCGGCAAGGTGTTCTGCCGCGATGTGAAGGGGGTCAAGGTCAACGAGCCGCCCGCCGACGCGAATTTCAAATACGACCTCGACAGCATCAGGAACGTAAGCGCGGAGGTCCCTGCGGCCACCGCGCCGGCCGCTCCGGGAACCGCCGGCGCCGTGCAGGTGACGGCGCTCTTCATGGCCGCGCTGGTCGTGCTCTTCGGCCTGTTCGTATCGCGGGGCGAGAACGGAACGGGAACCGAATGGCTGGAGAAAATCCGCCGCGCGATGACCGCGACCGCGCCGCGGCGGGTAGCCACGGCGGCGGAAAAATCGAGCCGTGAAATAGAACTCGCGCTCTTCCTGGTGTGCATGATCACCTTCGCCTGGTTCTACCAGGCCTCGGATCACAACACCGCGGCGCGCATCGATCTGATTCGCTCGATCCTCGAACGCCACTCGTTCTCGATCGACGCATTCGCCGGCTATAACACCGCCGATATCGTGCAACTGAACTCGCATATCTATTCCTGCAAGGCGCCCGGCGGTACGTTCACGGGCCTCATCCCCTGGATCTTCATCACCACGCTGCTCGAAATCGTGCTCTCGCCGGCCAGCGCATTTTACTGGGCCTTCGCCACCTACCTGGTCACGCTCGCCACGGTGAGTCTGGCGGTCGCGATGATGGCCGTGCTGGTCTACCGGTTCGCGTTGCTGCTGGGCGCGAGCAGCGCGCGCGCGGTGGCGCTGGGGCTGATACTCGCCTTTGCGACGACCATGTTTCCGTACGCGACCGAGTTTACCTCGGAGCCAATCGCGGCGTTGTGCGAGTTCGCGGCCTTCTACCTGCTCGCGCTGCCGCAGGATCCGGACGCGCCGTGGTGGCATGCTCTGTTCCCGGGGCTGCTCGCGGGATGGGGGGTGTTGTGCGATTTCCCAAGCATCCTGCTCGCCGTCGCGATCGGCGCCTATGCGCTGTGGCGACTCAGGGAATGGAGCAAAATCCTGACCTTTATGGCGGGCGCGATCGTGGTCGCCGACCTCTTGATGCTGTACAACAAGTTCGCCTTCAACAGCCCCTTCTTCCTGAGTTACGAAGCCTACATGCTGCCGGGCAACAACGAGCGCTTCGCATGGCAGGCGCAGGGCTTGTTCGGCCTGACCTACCCCACACTGCCAGTCCTGTGGCACATCACGTTCGATCCGCAACGCGGGCTATTCTTCTGCAACCCGGTTCTGCTGCTCGCGATTCCCGCGCTCTATTATTTCTGGCGCCGCGAGGATCTGCGGGCCGAGTTCGTCACGGTGGCGTTCGCGCTGATCGCGATGACGTGGTTCGCTGCTTCGGTCGGCGATTCGATCCTTGCCTGGGGCGGTGGAACGGCGGTGGGACCGCGCCACTTCGTCCAGGAGCTGCTGCCTTTCGCGGTGCTGGCGATGGCCTTCCTGCCGGCCTGGTTCAACCCGCTGTTGTGCGCGCTGGGGTTGGTGTCGGCATTCATGATGCTGATGGCGACTGCGACCGAGCCTCATCTGCCCTACGAGTATTCGAATCCGTTCAAGGACTTCGTATGGCCGGCGTACTTGCGCGGCGATCTCGCCTACAACAAGAGCGCGTATTTTGCCGGCCCGCCGATCGCCGGAGATTCGGTCGCCTTCAATCTCGGCAAGCTGGTTGGCCTGCCCGGATGGCTCCAGCTATGGCCGCTCGGCGCCGTCTGGATCGCAGGGGCGCTGTATCTGCTGAGAAAAGCCGCACCGCGCGACGCCAACCGCAGAAGCCTGGAGGTAGGCGCCGTGATCGCGATCGCCGCGATGTTCCTGCCGCCAACGCTCGGTCCGCTGATTCGTCCGAGCGTCAATCAGCCGCACGGGCTGCTCGGATGTTACTACGAGGGGCTGCGGCCGAACGGCGACTTCCCGCCTCATATCCGGCGCGTTAACAGCGATATCGACTTCGACGACATCGTTGCGCTGGGCTCGCTGCCTTCGCCGTCGGCCGTTATATGGCGCGGCAAGATCATCGCGCCCGAGGCCGGTGACTATCGTTTCTTCCTCACAGTCAACAAGCTCGGATGGCTCAAGATCGACGGGAAGACCGTAATCGCGGACCCGGGCGACGTTGCGAAACCCAACGACTCGGGAAGCATCTATCTCAGCGCAGGCGAGCATTCGATCGAAACCGGCGAGCGCAACATCTGGGGCGCCTCCTCAATGCATCTTCACT
The DNA here is from genome assembly GCA_963793115.1 of uncultured delta proteobacterium. Taxonomy (GTDB): domain Bacteria; phylum Desulfobacterota; class Binatia; order Binatales; family Binataceae; genus CAVVMA01. The sequence goes on along the minus strand of CAWBYV010000020.1, from coordinate 216,293 downwards.
GGCAACCGCCCGGCCAGACGGTGCAGATAGTGCCCTCGCAGGCTCTGGTACCCGACACTTCTGAATGCCGCCCCGGCTGAGATGATAGGACGGAGGAGGTGGCGGTGTTTTCTACTTACAAGTTCCGAATAACGCTGGCGCCGGCGATAATCGCCGGTGCGCTGATGTGCTCCGCGGCTGTCGCGCTCGCCGCGAGCCACCACAAGCACGCCGCGCGCGTAGAGCATCCGCAGAACACGATCGCGCTCAGCCAAATCCACGTCCTGGGCGATCGCCCCGCGCCGTTCGCGCTCGACGCCAAGGCCGCGATGCTGGTCAACGGCAAAACCGGCGTGGTGCTCTACGCCTTCAACGAGCATCAGCGGATGCAACCCGCCAGCCTCGCCAAAATCATGACCTTCTACCTGACCCTCGACGCGCTCCATCGCGGCGCGATCGCGCTCGACACGCAGGTCACGGTCAGCAAAGAGGCCTGGCGACTCTCGATGGATGAGGAAGTATCGCGAATGTTCCTCGATGTCGGGCAGCGCGTGGCGGTTCGCGACCTGCTGTACGGATTGATGGTCTCGTCGGGCAACGACGCGGCCGTCGCGCTCGCCGAGTATCTGGCCGGCAGCAGCGACGCCTTCATCAAGATGATGAACGACAAGTGCCGCGAGCTCGGGCTCGATGAAACCCACTTCATGAGTCCCGACGGGTTGCCCGAGCCGGGCCAGTACACCACCGCCGCCGATATGGTGAAGCTCGCGCGCGCCCTGGTGCAGCGATTTCCCGAGGCGCTCAGCTACACCTTAACCAAGGAATACACTTTTCACAAGATCGCGCAGCGCAACTTCAATACGCTGCTGTTCTACGACTCGCGCGTCAACGGCCTGAAGACCGGACACGTCGCCGAAGCGGGCTACCATCTGGTGGCCACCGCCAGTTCCAACGGGATGGGCCTGGTGTCGGCGGTGATGGGCACGAGCAGCTCGGAGAAGCGCCGCGTCGAGACTGAAAAGCTTCTCGACTGGGCGTTCCGAACGTTCGTGACCGTGACGCCGCAATGGCGCAATGCGGTGCCGGATACGATCCGCGTATACCAGGGCAGCGCCGACAAGATCGCGATCGCGCCGGTCGCGGTGCCTTCTCTGACGGTCGATCGCGGCGAGCAGAACAAGGTCAGCGTTTCGTGCGTAATCAAGGTCAAATATCTGCTGGCTCCGGTCGCAAAGGGGAGCGAGGTAGGCGAGTTGTCGGTGACGGTTGACGGCAAGCCGCGCGCGTCGGTACCGATCGAAACGCAAAGCGCCGTCAGCCGCGGCGCATTCTTCCATCGCCTCGCCGACCGCATCCGGCTGATGCTGTAGCGTTCTGCCACCGCTGATGTCCGGACCGCCTCAGAATCCCTCGCCCGCGTCGCCGCGGTCGCCCCCGGCGCATGAGAGGGCAAGCCGCGCGATCGGAAGCTAATTCCTTGCTGTCTTTCCGCGCGGCGCGGGTGAGGGTCCAGACAGAGTCTTTATTCCTATCCGGACAACCCTCACCCTCGCCCTCTCCCTGGTCAGGGAGAGGGCACGGCGGGGTGCGGACTCTACTTCTCGATCTTCAGCGTGAAGACGCCGGCGCTCGCGGCCGATTCGATCACCGAATATCCTTCGGCCTCCGCCGCGCGCGGGATGTCGCGCGCGCCGCGCGGATCGTCGAGCAGCACTTCGAGCGTATCCCCGCGCTCCATGTTCTCCAGGCGCACCTTCGTGTGCGCCCAGCTCAACGGACACTTGACGCCCCTCAAGTCGAGCCGGATCAGCCTCGTGCTCACGCGGCTCACTCCGGAGATAGGCGTTCTGCGGCGCGGCGCATGACCTGGCGCATCACGTCGGGACTCTGCGCGCCGGCCAGCGGAAAGCCGTTGATGAGAAATGTCGGCACGCCGCTCACGCCGAGCCCATGCGCCTCCAGCGAGTTGTTCTGCAGTCTGAGCGAGTACTTTCCCGACTTGAGCGCGTGGTCCAGTTCGGCGCGATCGATTCCTGTTTCGGCGGCCAGTGCGCCGATTACCGCGCTATCGCCGATGTCCGCGCCCTCGCCGAAGTAGGCGCGAAACACGCGCGCTCCGAACTCCTCGCCCTTGCCGGCCTTGAGCGCGAACTCGGCGGCTTCGAGCGCGCGCCGCGAGTTGCTCAGAACGCGGGGCAGCCTCATCGGGAGATCGATCGAGTCGGCGAGCGCCTTGATTCGTTCCCACGCGGCGCGCCGCGCGTCTGCGCCGCCCATCCACTCGACCGGCATGCCCTCGGCCGGCCACTCGGGATGAATCTGATAGCCGCGCCAATCGAGAGCGAAATCGAACTCGGAGCGAAGCCGGCCGAGCGTCTCGAAGCCGATATAGCAGAACGGGCAGATGAAATCGGAGAACATTATCATCCTGCTGATCTTGGTGAGCGCCATCGCGGGATCTCCGCCACCCACTATAGGACGCCGCTCCGCGCCGGGTCAAAAAATGCCGGGCGGGGGCTCGCGCTTCCTTCGGCGCCCCGAATCGGGAACACTTAATCCCGATGGAGAACCGACCCCTTGGCCAAACCGGGATGACGGGTTCCTGCTCTTGCGAAGTCGGCGAATTGTGGTAGTTACAGAACGCCGTGACTCTCGAAGATTGGCATCGCCAGCGCGCCGAGCTATTGGGCCGCCTGCAACAATTTTATGGAGCGATGCCGGCTCGTGGCGCTCTGGAGGTTGAGGAGTATCAGCGCCGTGAATTCGCCACTCACACAGAGATCAAACTCAGCTATGCCGGTGAGCCCGGCGAACGGACTCCTGCCTATCTACTCCTCCCGAGAAATGCCCCGCGTGCCAAGCAGCCGGGAATTCTCGCCGCCCATCAGTGCGCTTCGGCATGCGATGTGGGGAAAGAACAAGTCATCGGCAAATGTGTAGATTGGCCGGATCAAGCCTATGGATTAGAGCTCGTCCGTGAAGGTTTCGTGGTCCTGGCCCCCGACGCCAACAAGGTGGGAGAGCGCTACGACCCATCATTGCGAGAGCCGTGGCAAACGCGTTACGACCCATCATTGCGGGAGCCGTGGCAAACGGCCGCCATGCTTCCGGCTGGTCAAGAGCCATGTTGTACTGCTCCCGGTGGGTCGTGGGGACCAATTCGTTGGAAGCCCGTGCTCGATGTCATGCGCGCCATCGACCTGTTGGCCCAGCACCCGCTGGTCGATCCCCTGCGCATCGGCATGATCGGTCACTCGTTGGGAGCAGACACGTTACTGTGGTCGATGCCGCTGGACTCTCGCATTCGGGCGGGGGTAATCAACGGGGGCGGCTTGATGGGCTTAACGGGGCCGAACGCTCCCCGGGAAACGGCCGTATGGTTGTCGCGTCGTTTGCCGTTGCCGTTCACCGATGTAGTTCGACTGATCGCTCCTCGCGCTTTCTTTGAGGTGATCGGCAACGAAGACTATCTGAACATCTGCGACGACTCACTCAAGGGAGCGGGTGTTGACGCTCGTATGGCAGCGAAGCGAGCGGCACACGAAGCGATTGGAGAAGTGTATCGGTTGTATGGGGCGCGGGATCGTCTTGCTCTATATGACTTTGATGGCGGACATCGTTTCCCCACGCCCGCGCGCAAGGCGGCGTATGCATGGCTGAAGCGGTGGCTGGGGGATGCGTAGCCGCGCGGCGTCGGTCCCTCAGCGGGCGGCGGGGAAGCCGAGCGTGAAGCCGCCGTCCACCATGATCGTTTGCGCGGTCAGATAACTCGCCTCGGGCGAGCAGACCAGCGTCACGAAGTTCGCGATCTCTTCCAGCGCCGGCAGGCGTTTCAGCGCCGAGCGCTCGGCCGAGATGCGGCTGAAGCTCTCGAAGTCCATGCGCAGGTACGACGCGTAGAAGCGCGCCGACTCGGTATCGATATATCCGAGGTTGATCCCGTTGACCGTGATTCCGCGCGGGCCCAGCTCGAAGGCGAAATCGCGCACCATGCTCTCGAGCGCCGCCTTGGCCGCGCCCAGCACGCCATGGCCGGGCAGATTACGCACCGAGTCGATCCCCGAGATCATCACGATCCTGCCGCCGGCCGTCATCGTCTTGCTGGCTTCCTGAACGGCAGCGACGAATCCGCCGACGCTCAGGTTGAAGGTCCGCGCGAGGTTGTGCGGCTTCACCTCGAGCAGCGGCTTGAAGGCGGTCGCCGCCGCGTTGGCGATCAGAATATCCACGCGCCCGAATTCGCGGGCCGTCCCGGCGACCATCGCGCGCACCGCCGATTCATCCTCCAGGTCCGCCTTCACGACGATCGAGCGCGGCGACAGCTTGCGGACCTCCGCGAGCGCATCGGCCGCGGCCTCGTCGTTGCGACGATAGTTCATCGCGACCAGCGCGCCGCGCCTGGCGAGCGCGAGCGAAATTGCGCGCCCGAGCCCGCGCGTTCCGCCGGTAATCAATGCAGCCTTATTGTGGAATTCGATCATACGCGCGGAGTGCCGTGCGCGGCGGCAATCTCAACGGGATCCATACAAGATACCGCGCAGGCCGATATCGATCGGCGAGCCGTCGCCGCGCAGATTGCGCGCGTTGAACTTTTCGTGCTCGACGCGGATCGAAAACTGGCGGTCGGCGAGATGGGCGGGCGTCGCGAATGCGATCGTGCCGTCGCGCGAGGAGTACCCCTCGCCGATCGGGCGCTCGCCTTCGAGGATCGTCACGCGCGCGCCCTCGACCGGCGGCCGTTCGCCGTCCACGGCCGGATCGTTGTCCAGCACCGTGACCCGCAGGTTTCGGCCGTCGCGCGTCCGCTCCAGTTCGACCGCGAGATCGCGCAGATAGATCATCGGCTCGGCGAATACCGCCTTGATTCCGTGTCTGGCGGGCGCAACCGTCGGGTTGGCCCTGAGCTCGAATCCGCTGCGCGGCCATGCCGTGGTCCGACGTCACGACGAACAGGGTCGAGTCGAGCAGGCCGCGGCGCCGGAGCAGATCGAGCACGATTCCGATTCGCCGGTCGGTGCGCACCAGCGCTTCGCGCAGGCCCTCATGATGCGGTCCGTAGTCGTGGCCTGCGCCGTCGGTCAAGACGAACTCGTGCGCGACGAAAACCGGTGGAGTGTCGTCCCCGCAATGTTCGAACAGGTTGATCACCTGGGCGATCCCGCGGATGTCAACGATCTCCTCGCGCTCCATGGAGGGATGTACACCCGCGCCCCATCGTGGCGATACATCGTGCACCATCTCGGCGGTGAGCGCCTTGAGCCGCGCCTTGTCGCCCAGGATGCGCCGCTCGAAGGCCGCGTGATCGGCGCCGCGTCCCTGGGGCTCGTGAATCGAGGCGGTCACGGCGCCCGGCCCGCGTACGCGCTTGAACGCCTCGTAGAGCGTTTCGACCTCGAGCGAGACGAAGCGTTCGGTCTCAAAAATGCTGCCCTGCGCCGCAATCGTCTCGCGAGTTTCGCGAACGTAAAAGGTCGGATTGACCACATCGTGATGGCCGCTCCAGGCGCCGGTCAGAATCGCCGTGTGGCTCGGCCACGTGATGCTCGGGAAGTTGACCGTCGAGCCGTGGCTCATGAATGCGGAGCGCCCGGCTATCCAGGCCAGATTGGGAATCTCAATCGGATCGCACTGGAGCTGAAACGTGAGCTCGGAGTTCGAGAGCCCGTCGAGCAGAATCATGTAGACGCACGCGGCGCGCCCGGCCGGGTCCCCGGCCGGTTCGACGATCTCGTCGAGCACGCGGCCGTCCTGGCGTTTCATATAGACCACGCTTGACGGACGCCCCGAATGATCGAGGCCCTCGATTTCGGGGAACCCCATCAGACGCGCGATGGTCGGCGCGATATCGACGTGGCGCGTGGCGATCCGGTACTGGCCCGCCTTGACGCCCGGGCCCGCGAACAGCAGCGGCGCGCGCGATTGCACGATATCGAGCGCCCCGTGCTGGCCGGGCTGGATACCGAAGGCGTAGCACTTGGGACTCACGATCAAGTCGGGTCCGCGCGGACTGTCGAAGACCTGCGCGATGCGCTCGTAGGCATAGGGATGGGTCAGCGCGGCGGGTTCGATATAAGCGAAGTTCGCATCGTCCACCGGATTGCCGCTGGCGTGGGCGGCCTCGATCTCCTGCTCGATAGTCGCGAGCGCGAACGGATCCTGGTTCTCGATCGGGTTTTCATTGATTCGCTCGACGATCTCGAAGTGCAACTCGCCGCGATCGTCCAGATGGCGCGTGAAGCGCACCATCCCGCGCTGCGACCACACTTCGTACGCGCCGGCGCGCATCGTGGCGACCAGATCGACGTGGTCAAGCGCGCGGCTCGTTCAGGAGGGCGAGGATCGTGCGATCTCCCGACTCGAACTGATTCGCGTCGAGGCCCTGTCCTGTCAGACGTTCGGGGAAAGCTCTCTCGATGATCGCGCCTCCACCATCGGGTGTCTTCGCTGCCAAACCTGCATCAGTTGTGGCCGCCGGGTCGCGGCTGAGAACCTGCAATCGCATGATTGCCTTCAAGCCATTTTTTGCGCAATAGTCGAGTCGCCTTGCTGACGGAGTGGAGAGGTACCGACGATGGCTTCAACAGCGGACGAAGGGGTTTTTGAGTCGCGGATCGGGACCGGCACCAAGATTAGCGGAAAGTTAACTTTTCGTGGCCGCACCAAGATCGAAGGCGACGCCGAGGGCGAGATCCGGGGTGAAGAGATCGTCATCGCGCAGAGCGCCGTGGTGAGCGCCAAGGTCTGGGCGACTACGCTGAGCATCGCCGGGCGCGTGACCGGCGACCTGGTCGCGAGCGAGCGTATCGAGTCCTGCTGGCGACCGCGCGCGCGAAGTGCACGATCAGCACGCCCAGATTGGTGCTCTTGGAGGGCGCGCAGTTCGAGGGCGATTGCAAGATGCCGCAGCAGGGCGTGGCCGCGCATACCGGCGAGTCGCGGCTCGCGGCCGCAGGCGCATCCAGCGACGCTCGCGCCTGAGATTCGTCGGCGCCTACACGATAGAAAAGCCCCTTCAGGGTAGTGGCCCGCGTCCCTGCCGGCCATCCGATTCTCAAGACCCCTACGACTGCCTCCCGATTCGTACTCAACCCAGCGCTGCAGAGGAGCTAGAATAGACGCGGCGTTGGCGTCCACGATGCGATTGCGCAATTACCCTACCCGTGAGAGGAACTTCCCGGTCGCCGCCGCCGTCGCGGCCTTGCTCGCCGGCGCGCTGGCGCTCGTCCGCTATTCTGCGACCGCTGGTGCGCGCCCGCACCACGCTTCGCATTCCGCCGAATCGCTCCGAACCAATCGGGCGGAGTTGCCGCTCTACTTCGAAGGCAACTCGGGCCAAAGCGATCCAAGCGTGCGATTCCTCGCTCACGGCCGAGGTTGCACGCTATTTCTCACTGAACGCGAAGCCGTGCTTTCACTTCAGTCATCGCGGCCTCTCGCCAGGCCCGGCGACCGGGGTACGCTCCGGCGCGCTTCCATGAGTTCGGCGCAGGCGCCGCCGCGCGAAGGCGTCCTGCGAATCAGGCCGATCGATTCGAATCCGCAGGCGGCGATAGAAGGCCTCGATCCCCTGCCCGGACGCGTCAACTATTTTATCGGCGACGAGCGCGCCGAATGGCGCGCCGATATCCAGACCTTCGCGCGAGTGCGCTATCGCGCGATTTACCCGGGGATCGATCTGGTTTACTATGGCGGCGGCGACGGCCTGGAATTCGACCTGATCGCCGCACCGCATGCCGCGCTCGATCAACTCCGCCTTTCGATCGAAGGCGCGGACGCTGCCGCGGTTGATTCCAGGGGTGACCTGCGCCTCACCACCGCCGCCGGCGCCGTCACGATCCGTAAGCCGCGCGTCTACCAGGAGCGCAACGGCGTGCGCTACGCGCTGGATGGAAACTACTCCGTCAAGCGCGCGGTCGCCGGGCCGCTGGCGTGGACGGCCGCTATCTCTGTCGTGGGGTACGATCGGGAATCTGCCGCTGGTGATCGATCCTCAACTTGTCTATTCGACATACCTTGGAGGCAGCGGCGACAACTTCAACTACCTCACGCAAGCGAGGCCCTACCTGCCGATCGATCTGAACAATCTGAAGGGCTCCGACGCCGGGTTCGCCGTCGCCGTCGACTTAAGCGGCGATATCTACGTGGCGGGAATCGCGTACTCGAGCAATTTCCCGGTCGCCAAGCACGCCCTGCAGGCGAGCGACAAGGGCTCGGGCGGGCGGCCGACTCAGACCTCGAACGCATTCATCGCAAAGCTTGACCCAACCAAAAGCGGGCCTGCTTCGCCGATCTATTCGACCTATTTGGGCGGAGACGGCGACTCGTCGAGCCGGGGGGTTGACGGCGACTTCGCAACCGGTATCGCAGTGGACGGAAACGGCGAGGCATACGTCGCCGGCACAACCTATTCGCGCAACTTTCCGCACGCAAATTGCGGGCCCTTCGGCGCCAGCAACAACAAGGGAGCATCGGGCATCAACAACGGCTTCGTGACCGAGCTCGATCCGGCAGGCAATCGATTGGTCTACTCGTGCTTTATCAACGGCAGCGACGGCGCGCCGGCGAGCCGGATCGCGATCGTGCCGGGATGCGTGTCGGACTGCGCCGCGTATGTATCGGGCAGCACGACCTCGAACGGCCCCAACGATTTCGTGATCGTCAACGGGGCCCAGACCACCAACCCGGACCAGAATTCCCAGAGCGTCGCCTACCTGATGGTGATCGCGGGCGGTGGCGGATCGATCCAATACTCCACTTTCTATGGCGGCAGCGGCACGCCCGACGGGGGCGAGGCGGGGTCGGGAATCGCGGTCGATTCGTCGGGCCGCGCCTACCTGACCGGGCTTACCTTCTCGGTCGATCTGCCGCTCCAGAACCCGTTACAGGTCAGCAATCACGGCGCGCAAACCGGCGAGCAAACCGCCTTTGTGGCCGAATTCGACCCGAGCCAGACTGGGCCTGCCTCGCTGCTGTACTCGAGTTATCTGGGCGGCAGCGGCGGCGATAACGGCAGCGGTATCGCGGTTGACGCTGCGGGTCATATTGTCGTTGACGGGATTACGTCCTCGACCGACTTCCCGGTGGTTTACCCGTTCCAGGCCCAGCACAACGGCGCAGCATCGGGCGCGGGGGGTCTCTACAATGCGTTCGTGTCGGAGATCGATCCGTCGCAAACCTCGGAGAGCCAGCTCATCTATTCCACTTATCTGGGCGGGAGCGGCGGCTTCAGCCGGATCGGCGACGGCGCGCTGGACCTCGCGCTGGACGATTCGGGCCATATCTTCGTCGCCTGGCGTGGCGTTCTCGGCCGATTTCCCGGTTACGCCCGCGGCCTGCCAGCAGCAGAACAACTCGATCTTCGCTTTATTCAACGGCTTCGTCAGCGAGTTGGATCCGACCCAGACCGCCACCCCCGCGAGCCAACTGCTGTTCTCGATCTACCTGGGCGGCGATGTGGGCGACGCGGCATCGTCAATCAGAGTTGACAGCGCGGGCCACGCCGCAATTACCGGATTGACCTACTCGACGAACTTCCCGCTCACGCCGAGCGCGTTTCAGAAGTCCAATCGCTCCTCGAAGACCCTCAACAATTTCTCCACTAACGCCTTTGTCACCGAGCTGGATCCGTCGAGCAGCCAATGCCAGCTTCCGATTCTCAAGGCCGTTCCGGCGAAGCTCAAGCTGGGCAATTCGATCTTCGGCGGGACGGCGGGAGCGCCCGGCGCGCCGCGAAGGCTGGAGCTGTTCAATCCGGTCACTCCGCTACAGAATCGGTTAGTCACTATCGACAGCATCTCGGGCAGCCCCGGTTTCAATGTGCCCGCCGGAGTATGTGTAGGGCCGGTGCTGCCGCTGGACCGTTGCGCACTGGAGATCACTTACACGCCGAGCTCGCTGAGCGCGGCGGCCGGCTCGATTACCGTCACTTACAACGCCGGTCAGAGCACGCTGAGCGTGCCGGCTATCGGCACGGGCGTCATGGGAACGCTGGAGGTCAAGCCGGCTGCGCTTGATTTCGGCAAGGTGGCCGCAGGCAGCTCCAGGTCGAAGACCGTAAAAGTGATCAACCCGGACCCGGCCGCTATCGACATGGGGCCGTACAGCATCGGCGGCCACGGCGCCGGCTTCGCGATCGGCGACAACACCTGCGCTTCGAGCGTGGCCGCCAATGGCTCCTGCCAGATCACAGTGACGTTCACCCCGCCGCGACGCGGGATACAGACCGGCACGCTTTCGATTCGCAATTTCACCCGGCACCATTCAATAATCGTGAAGCTCGCAGGTGCGCTCGGGTAGCCAGATCATGGGCCGCTACGATGATTACAAGCAGTGTGTGCTCCGGATGAGCCGGACGCTCTCCGAGCAGGGCTACTTCGGTTCCCGGACCGGTACGGCCGGCAACGTCTCGATGCTGGTCGAGGGCGAAGAAGCCGTAGTCGTGACGCCAACGCGGCTTGGCTACGACGTGATGACGGCCGAAGACATCTGCGTCGTCGGCTTCGAGCTCGGCCGTATCGAGGGCGGCCGCAAGCCGTCGATCGAGACTCCGATGCACGTCGCGGCTTACCAGGCGCGTCCCGACGTGAGCGCGGTGATCCATACGCATCAGACCTACGCCAGCGCCTTGAGCATCTTGAACCAGCCGATCCCGCCGCTGTTCGACGAGGTCGCGCTTGCGATCGGCAACCTCGTCGAGGTCGTTCCATACGCCCTGTCAGGCACCCGCGAGCTGCACGACAACGTCACGCGCAAGCTCGCCAATCGATGCCACTGCTACATAATCCAGAATCACGGCGCGTTGTGCGTCGGCCCGGACCTGGATCGGACTTTCACCTTCGTCGAGCCTGCTCGAGAAGATCGCGGCGATTTATATCCAGGCGCTCGCGACCGGCAGGCCGGTGACGACGCTCCCCGAAGCGGCCGTCGCGCAGCTCTTTTCGGCGGTGATCGCAAGGCAGGATCGCGAGATCGCCCGCAAGCAATCCATCGCGCGGTCCAAAAGAGCCTCATGAGCGCCGGGGTCGTGACGCTCGGAGCGCACGTCCTCGATATTCTCGGCCGCTACGTAACTCACATTCCAGAAGGACAGGGCAGCGTGCTGCTCGACGAGATCCGGCTTGCCCCGGCTGGGCCTGCCGCCGGCACCGCGGTCGGGCTGGCGAAGCTGGGGCTCCCGGTCGCGACGGTCGGAGCGGTCGGCGACGATGCGCTCGGCGAGCAGTTGATTCGCGCGCTCAACGAATTCGGTGTGGACACCCGGCACATCATACGCAAGCGCGGCGTTCAGACCTCCGCGAGCATCCTGCCGATCCGTCCCAACGGCGAACGCCCGGCCCTTCATGTGGTGGGCGCGAATGCCGCCTTCACGATCGACGACGTACCGTGGCCGGCGATCGAGAGCGCGGCGCATCTGCATCTCGGCGGTCCCGATGCGATGCGCGGGCTCGGCCGCGAAGGCGCGGGGCAGATCTTGCGGCGGGCGCGTGGCAGCGGCGCTACCACCAGCGTCAACATCCTGGGCGAAGGCTCTCCCAAATTGTTGGCGCGGCTCGAATCCTGCTTGTCGTCGGTGGACTGGTTCATGCCCAACGCCGAGCAGGCTTGCAGACTCACCGGCGCGAGCCTTCCGGGGGACGCGGCCAAGCGGCTGCTCGATTTGGGCGCGCGCGGCGTGGTGCTCACGATGGGCGCGGACGGGAGTCTCCTGATGACCGATCGCAATCGGATGCGGCTGCGCGCGCACGAGGTTGCCGTGGTCAACACCTCCGGATGCGGCGACGCCTACTGCGCCGGTTTCATTCGCGGACTCCTGCTTGGGTGGAAGCCGCCCGAGTGCGCGCAGCTCGGTAATGCCGCCGCGGCGCTGGTCGCGCAGGGCCTCGGTTCCGACGCCGGCATCCGCGACCTCGATGACACCATCCGCTTCATGCGGGAGACTCCGCTGCGCCCGGGTTAGCGCTCGGCTTCGACCCGCGATCGCGTTTGCAAGCCGAAAGGCAGTTCACTTATTAGAAGATAGACTATCCTGCGGGCAAGATAGGCTAGCCTGCGGGTCGAAGAGGATTCCTATGTCCGATGGAAAAAGCTGGACGGCCGATGATCTTCCGGATCTCTCCGGCAAGACGATCGTCGTTACCGGCGGCAACAGCGGTATCGGCTACGAAGCGGCGATCCAGTTCGCCCGCAAGCGGGCGCGGGTCGTGCTCGCCTGCCGCAACATGGATAAGGCGCACGCCGCAGCCGAACGCATCGCCGCGCTCGCGCCGGGAGCGTCGGTCGAGGCGATGGCGCTCGACCTCTCCAGTCTGACCTCGGTGCGCAGCTTTGCCGACGCGTTCAAGGGGCGGAATCGGACGCTCCACGTGCTGTGCAACAACGCCGGCGTGATGGCGCTTCCGTATTGCCGCACCGCCGACGGTTTCGAGATGCAGTTCGGGACCAATCATCTCGGCCATTTCGCACTCACCGGCCTGCTGCTCGACCGCTTGCTTGCGGCCGACGGCGCTCGGGTCGTCACGGTGAGCAGCAGCGCCCATCGGATGGGGCAAATTCGCTTTGACGATCTGCAATCGGAGCACGGCTATGGCAAGTGGCGCGCGTACGGACAGAGCAAGCTCGCGAACCTGCTGTTCGCCTTCGAGCTGCAGCGCAGGATCGAAGCGGCCGGTGCGAAGCTGATCAGCGTCGCCTGTCATCCGGGATACGCGGCGACCAACCTGCAAGCGATGGGTCCGCGGATGTCGGGTTCCGCGATGATGGAGACGCTGATGGGACTGGGGAATCGGCTCTTCGCGCAAAGCGCCGCGATGGGCGCGCTGCCGACCCTCTATGCGGCCACGGCTCCCGATCTGCGCGGCGGCGAATACATCGGGCCGGACGGTCTCGGCGAGATGTGGGGCCATCCGGCCAAAGTCGATTGCAGCGCAGCGGCCCATGATACGGCGGCGGCCGCACGGCTCTGGCAGATCTCCGAGCAGCTCACGAACGTACGTTACTCATTCGGAAGTTAAGGCCCGCGAATCGCCCTGATAAAGGAGCATCCATGGATCGGTCGTCAGACATGTCACGTCGGGTAGCCGTCATGAGCGCCGTCGCACTGGCGCTTGCGCTCTTCGCTCCGCAGGCGCACGCGGACATCTCGCAACGCGACGCGGCGGCGCTCTCGGATGCGAGCCTCATCTACATCGCAACCGTCCGCAAGGGCGGCAACCAGAGCAAGGCGACGCCGGTCTGGTTCACTCCAGGCGCCGACAACAACTCGATCCTAATCCAGACCGGACCGGACACCTGGAAGGCCAAACGGATCAGGCGCGGCAGCCCGGTGTTGATCTGGATCGGCTCGGCGACCGGTCCGGCGTTTATCGGCAAGGCCGAGATCACCAGCGACGCAGCGATCCGGAACAAGATTCTCGACGACTTCCGCAAGAAGTATTTGCGGAACCGGTTGTTCGGAGTCGGCCCGTCGCAGGCGAAGTTCGACAGCGGCGCGGTAATCGCGATCAAAATCACGCCGCTGCGCGATCTGCCCGATGGGTTCGTCTCGCAGCCGGCCACGCCGGCTCCCGCGCTGGAGACCGCCCCCGCCGCGGCTACTCCGGCCGCGCCCGCGCCCGCACATTAGATTGAACTGAATGGCCGCATCTCAACGATCATGCTCGGAACACTTGGCTTTAGAGACCCATGCTCACCTCGGAACAACGCAACGAGTTCGATCAGCTCGGCCTGATTCATTTGCCGGGCGCGGTGGCGAAGTCAGACGCCGCGCAGATGTGCGAGTTCGTTTGGGCCCGGCTGGCGAATGAGCGCGATATGCATCGCGACGCGCCTGAGACGTGGACTGCGGGGCGGGCGTCCGGCATCCAGGCACCTGCGCGGTCGGCGGCATTTTCGGCGATGGGCAGCCCGGCGGTATGCTCTGTGCTCGACGACCTTTTCGGACCGGGCGCCTGGCAGCAGCCACGCCGTTGGGGCCAGCCTCTGGTAACGTTTCCGAGTGGCGGCAAGCGATGGGACGTGCCCCACGCCGCATGGCATCTGGACGCTCGCGCGTCACGCTCGGCGCCGAAACTGCCAGGCGTTATCGTGTTCGCCTTTCTCGCGCCACTGCTCGAGCGAGGCGGCGGCACGGTAATTCTCGCGGGCTCGCATCGACTGGTAGATGCTTTCGCCGGGAGCGCCGAGCCTGGTGATGAGGGGCGCTCTGCAGATGTCCGCAAAGCGTTCATGCGGACCGAACCGTGGCTGCGCGCTCTTTGGTCCCGCGACAATCGAGCCGACCGTGTGCAGCGATTTATGATCGACGGCGCTGTTGTCCGCGGCGTCCACGTCAAGGTAATCGAATTGACGGGAAAGGCCGGTGACGTGATCATATGGCATCCGTGGCTATTCCACGCTCCTGCTCCGAATTGCTGCTCGCTACCTCGTATAGTGCTGAGACAGCCGATCCTCCCCACTTCTGCGACCACTTAATTCTCTTCCGACAGAGGCTCGGAATGCCTGAGAGCCCGACACGGGCCGCGGCGTCGGCGGCTACTCCGGCCGCGCTCGCGCATTAGATTCAAGTTGGAATTGAAATTGAATTGGCGTGAATGAGAATCGCGCCGCGGTGTAGAATCGGGCCATGGATCCGGCGCGTTCATCGGAGGCCGTGCGAGTTCCCGCCGGCGTTCTGATCGGGCGGGCGCTGGCGCGGCGATGCCCGCTATGTGGCCGCGGCGCGATCTTCCGCACTCACTTCAAGATGAATCGCGAATGCCCCAACTGCCATTCGATATTCTGGAAAGACCCGGGCGAATCGCTCGGTGCGATGTACGTGGACTATGCGATCGCGACCGGCGCGTTCCTGGTCTCGTGGCTGGCGCTGTCGATTGCCACCAATCTTTCGGACCTGACGCAAATTGTCGTGGTGTGCGCGATCGCGGCGGCCAGCGTGATCGTTTTCTACCCGCTCAGCCGCAGCATCTGGACCGTGCTGGTATATCTCTCGGGTGGTATGGAGCGCCCGCCGATTCGCGTCGTGCGCGGCGGCAAAGGCGCACCTTAGCTGGCAGGCGCGCCAGTTCAGCGCGGGCGCGCGGCGAGTTTTGCGTCCAGCAACTTGAGCCGATCGGCTGCCGCGGCGATGGTCTCGTCGCTTTTGGAAAACGTGAAGCGCAGCATCGTCCGTCCCAGTTCGGCGCGATGGTAAAAGCTAGAGCCGGGCACCGGAGCTACGCCCACCTGGTCGAGAAAAAAATCCGCAGCCTCCAGATCGTCCGCGAATCCCAGCTCGCCGATCTCCGCCATGATGTAGTACGCGCCGTCCGGCCGATGGCATCGCAGCCCGGCGCCGGTCAGCGCGCCGTACAGGGCGGCCCGCTTGCGTTCGTACATCTGTTTCAACCCGGCGTAGAAGGACTCCGGCAGGCGCATCGCGACCGCGCCCGCCTCCTGCAACGGATGGGGCGCGCCGACGGTCAGAAAATCGTGGACCTTGCGGATCGGCGAGGTCAGCCGCTCGCACGCGACCGCATACGCCAGCCGCCATCCGGTGATCGAATAGGTCTTCGACAGGCCGCTGATCGTGATCGTCCGGTCGGCCATCCCCTCCAGCGCCGCGATCGACACGTGCTGCGCGCCGCCGTAGATGATGTGCTCGTAGATCTCGTCGGTGATCGCGAGCGTATCGTGCCGCCGGCACAGGTCCGCGATCGTCTCGAGCTCGGTGCGAGTGAAAACCTTGCCGGTTGGGTTGTGGGGAGTGTTGATCACGATCGCCTTGGTATGCGGACCGAACGCCGCTTCGAGCTCGGCGCGATCGATCGAGAAATCGGGCGCGTCGAGCGCGACGTAGCGCGGCGTCGCGCCGGCGATTATCACGTCGGGGCCGTAGTTCTCGTAAAACGGCTCGAAGATGATCACCTTGTCGCCGGGATTTATCACCGCCAGCATGGTCGCGATCATGGCCTCGGTCGCGCCGCAGGTAACGGTGACGTTGCGATCGGGGTCGCATGCGATTCGGTTGTAGGCGCGGACCTTGTCGGCGATCGCGCGGCGCAGATTGGGCGACCCATGCGTGATCGCGTACTGGTTGTAATCCTGGTCGATCGCGCGCTTGGCGGCCTCCTTCAGCTCGATCGGCGCCGGAAAATCGGGAAATCCCTGGGCCAGATTGACGGCGCCGGCACTGAGCGCCCGGCGCGTCATCTCCCGGATTACGGACTCGGTGAAGAGCCGGGTCTTGTGCGAAATCTCGGTCGACATCGGCGCAAGTCTACGCGCCGCAGCCGATCCGGGCAAAACGCCCGAAAGGCCGGATGCCAAGGCGGAGCGCTGCGAGGCCCCGTCTCAAAGCAGGAATTGCGTACTTAGAGTCGTCAACAGGTAAGCTTGATTCTCAAGGGGAGCGGGCCGGGCGCTCAGGTCTTGCCGTTGCCATGGTGCTGTTCGGCCTGCAGCAATCCGGAACCCTGCTGCAGGCGCCACTGATCGATCGCCTCGACGTTGAAGCGCCAATCGCTTCCGATCTTGAAACCCGGTATCTCTCCTTTCTTGAGCAGGCGATAGATCGTCAACCGGTGGACGCGGAGATAATCCGAAAGCTCGTTGACCGTCATCACTTTTGCGGGAAGCGGCATCGTAGACTATGACCTCTTTAATCGGCCTATACGGAGTTTAGGTGTATCACAATCAGAGCCTCTGTAAAATGAACCGCGTTTAGTTTCAAGTTCGGCATCGCTCGCCCTTGCCGCCAGCGATCGCGTCCTGGAGGCCGGGCGGCTGCGGCCGGGAACCGACTTGCATAAAGCCTCTTATACTTCCCTAGTACGCTCCAGCGTCGCGCCGGTTTCAGTCTTGTTCGGCGGTGAGGCGAGGGCTAGCGTTGCGGAGCGGAAGCGGCGATGGCGAAGGCGATTCGGATTGGGACTTCCGGCTTCAGCTACAAGGAATGGCTGGGTAAGTTCTATCCGCCCAAACTGCCGGGTGCGAAGATGCTCGAATATTACGCTCGCCGCCTCCCAACCGTCGAAATCAACTACACATTCCGCGCGATGCCGCGGGCCGGGATGCTCGAACGATGGGCCGGGCAGGTACCGGAGCAGTTCCGCTTCGCGTTGAAGGCGCCCCAGCGCATCACGCATTTCGCGCGCCTCAAGGGCGCCGCGGAGAGCCTGGATTATTTCGTCAAGATGTCGGCGGCGCTGGAGGGCAAGATGGGGCCGGCGCTGTTTCAGCTTCCGCCGGACATGAAACGCGACGTGGCTTTGCTGCGCGAGTTTATCGCCCAGATTGGCGGCCGGATTCGCGCCGCCTTCGAGTTTCGCAATGTCTCATGGTTCGACGATTCGGTCCTCCAGGCGCTGCGCGATGGCGGCGCCGCCCTGTGTATCGCGGAGAGCGATAAACTTTCCACGCCGGTCGAGCTAACCGCGTCGTGGGTCTACGCGCGGCTTAGAAAGGAAACCTACGACGACGCGGGCCTTGAAGAGTGGGCTCGACGCTTGCAGCGCCTGGCCGGCGATGGCTGCGAGGTCTATGCCTATCTCAAGCACGAAGACGCCGCGCCCGACCTCGCGGAGCGGCTGCTCGCCATGGTCCAAGGGGCGGTCCAAGGCGCACCCTAGATGATTCCCCCCTCCGGCGATTATCGGTACGAGCTGATGAGCGGCGGACAGGTCGTGGCGGTCGAGGAAGCCCGGCTCACGGCCAATCGATTGACCGGCGGTCGCGTGTGGCAGGGCGGACGCTACGAGGTCGAAGCGATGCTGGCTCCCGACTTGAGCGTGAGCTCGCTCTCGATCCGCTATGTGCGGGGACCGTTCTCGCGGGCCGCGAGTTACCGTGCCGAGACCGATCTGCTGCGCGGCAGCGTCGGCGCGCTCGCCGGCCAGAACGCCGCGGAGACCAAGCTCGGCCGGTTTCGCGAAGTTGACGCCGACCTGATCCTTTTCAAGGCGCTGATAATCGGACGCGCGCGCATACGCGGTCAAACCCGCTTCACCGGACGAATCGCGACTATCGATCCCAACACCCTGGTCGCGGCCTCGCCCAAGCAGACCTATCGGCAGCGCGACGCGAGCGGGCTCCGATGGCTATACGAGCCGCGGATGGGCGAGTCCGAGGAGATCGAATTGGACGATCGAGGCCGCATCGTGCGCCGGATCGATCGCCGCGGCACCGAAACCGCGCTCAGATCGTTTCGCGCCGTCTAGCCCGGAACCGCAGCGCCCATCCTTGTGAGGCGTCACGCGAAGGAATATTTGATACGCCTGATACTCCAAGCGTCAGGGGACCACGGCCTATGAAAGCCATATCCACTTGTGCAATTCTTGCGGCGATGTCTCTTGCGACCTCAGCCAATCCGGCGGCGAGCTGGGACCTGTCGCTGTTCCAGAAGGAATCGACGTTGCAGTTTTTCACCGTGAACGCGAGCGGCGACGAGCACTGGTCAACGGTCTGGGTGGTCGTGATCGACGGCGCCCCTTACGTGCGCCTCGGCTCAGCATCCACCGACCGGATCAACGGCAACACCAAGGCGCCCTACGTCAATATCAAGATCGCCGGGCAGGAGTTCGATCATGTGCTTGCGCAATCAGTGCCCGAGATGCGCGACAAGGTGATGGCGGCGATGGCCGACAAATACTGGATGGACATTTTCGTCAGGTACACGAACCATCCGCTGACTATGCGCCTGGTGCCCCCCGCCGCCCCGCAACCTTAGGGAGTCAGTAGCATCCTAGTTTGGCGAGCTAGGACACCACCGAAAGGCCGGCATTCCGGTTAAGCGAGAAGGTCAACCAAGTAGCGCTCTTTCAGTTGGCGCAGGTGTTCGCTGACCACAGGCGATGCTCCGCTCGACCATGAGCCCCACAATTCTGGGTAGCTCTGGTGGTGAAACTCGACTTCCGAGCCTTGCACTATCTCGTTGAACTCCGCGATCCATCCGCGATGCTCCGCGAACGCCGAAAATGAATCAGCGTTTAGCGGTTCCCAGAAAAGATACAACAGCACCTTGCGATGCTCCGTAGCGGAGCGTCGAATGCCCAGATAGTGCTTTACCAGTTGCGCGGCGTCCAATCCGCCGAAATGGCCCGGCTCCTTGCGAATCAGTTTAAAGACCTTGTGCCACCCGGCTTCCATCTTCTCTGCGAGCGGATCGTAAGCAGGCTTGAATTCGCCGGGTTTTCGGCGCAGGTATTCAGTGCACTTCGATTCGACCGCGACTAGCACGTCTGAGCCCCTCATTACCACGTCGAGGTTGGGCGGCTGGCTTGGCAAGCCGTGCGGCAATCGCTGCTCGAAACGCAACGACGTTAAGCCGTTCGCACCCGCTAGACTTGGGATGGAGCCGCCTTTCCGAAAGGGGCCGAAACAGTTCGCTACTAGTGCCGCCGACGAATATGCAGCGCAAAATTTGTTTTCGAGCTCGTGACCCGCCGCATCCGCATAGTCCTCCTCGATGTCCGCGAAGCAAACGGCGGAAAGCAGATTGTCCTTCGGACGGTTTACGTAGCGGACCTGTTCCGCTCGAAAGCATTTGTCCCCCTTCATCCGCCGCCAGCTACCAGCGAGCGCGGATTCGGCGAGTTCCAGAATTTCTGAATTGTCCAAAGCGGGCCTCCTTCATCTTCTGACCGAGATTTCCCTCTTGACGCCCCGGATCGCGATGCTAGTAGCCCCAACTGCTTAGAAGCGAGGAACTGGAGGCGGCATACGGAGAGGTCACGACGGTGATCCTTTGCGCGCCCGGGCTCCGGCTAGCTTTCGCTACGCGTGGCGAATTCCTGCTTCGCGGCTTTCAGGAGATCGGGCTCCGCGAGCAGATCGTAGGCCGTCATCGCCATCGCTTTTGCGACCCGGATCATTGCTTCGTAGGCGCGCGGCGAGTCGGTCAGCTTCTCGAACGCATCTTCGTGGCAGTTGCCCTGCCCTCGCTCTCCGATTCTGAACACCGGATGGATCGCCGGGATTTCGTGGCTGACGTCGCCCATATCGGTGCTGCCGGCCGGCATCTCGGACGGCGCCTCGGGGCTCGGAGCGCCGAGCGCCTCGGAATGGCCGGCGTAGCGCGCCGCCATCGGAGCATTGTTGATCATGTTCTTGTAGCCGCCGATCAGCTCATGTTCGAGCTTCACTCCGCTGGCTGCGGCCGCCGCTTCGGCGCATCGGATGATTCGCGCCGCCATCTCGGTCGCCCGCCGGCTGGTCTTCGCGCGCGCGAGGAACTCGCATACCGCAAGCTCCGGAATGATATTCACCACCTGGCCGCCGTTGGTGATGATTCCGTGCACGCGCGAGCCGTCGCGAAAATGAAGCCGCGCCGCATCGACGCTCTGAAAGGTCTGGATAACCGCGGCGAGCGCGCTCGCGCCGTCCCATGGCGCCAAGGCGGCGTGCGACGCCCGGCCATGAAAGGTGAACCTGAGATGCTGCGTCGCCAGCGCCGACATCGTGCGAAACTCGCCGTCGGTCGGATGGGCCATCATGGCGGCGTTGACGCCCTTGAGCGCGCCAGCGCGGAGCAGGAAGATCTTTCCTCCGCCGCCCTCTTCCGCCGGCGTGCCGAGTATGACGATCCGGCCGGGGATGCGGTCGCGCACGCGCACCAGCCCCGCGATTGCCGAGAGCGCGGCGCCCGCAATCAGATTGTGGCCGCATGAATGGCCGTTGGGCAGGGCGTCGTACTCGGCGAGGATCGCGACCGTGGGACCGCGAGCGCCGAACTCGGCGCGAAAGGCGGTTTCGAGTCCGCCCGAACCGGTCTCGACCTCTAGCCCCAGCTCGGCTAGCGCACGGCCCAGCAATCCGGCCGCGAAATGCTCCTTGAACTTCGGCTCGGGACGGGCGTGAATCTGGCGCCCGACGTCGGAGGCCTTGGCCTTGTACTGATCGATTGCGCCGCAAATTTCCGAGTGAATGTCCATCAGCGCCTCCGGCGGATTCGGTTCGATCGCCCCCGCATAGAATCTGTTCCATCAGGCCCTCGATACACAAGCGACGCTGCGCCGGCAATCCCGATGAAACGGGCGGACGATCGCAACGTCCTACAATATGTGGGATCATGGCATGGGCGGCCGACAATCCGCCTTGCCCCCGGTGCAGGCAAGTAGGAAGATCGTTTGGTAGCTTGGAGTATCGCCCTGAAGCGGGCCTATGATGCGCGCGAACAGAAACCTCATCAGGAGAATCGGCAAGAGAATCGGATCGACGGCGCTGCCGACGATGGCGGTGCTGATTGCAGTGGGGCTGCTCGCGTGGATCCGAGGCGGCGAAGCGTTCGCCCAGCAGGCTGGCCAGCCGAATGCGACGATTATCTCGCCGCAGGGTCAGCAGGGCGGCAGTTCGGTGCTGGAGTTGCCGAAAACGCCGGCGTTGCAGGGTGGCGGCGAGCCGTCGAACCTGCGTCCGCTGGTGCCGCAGCCCGGACAGGAGCTCGAGATTCCATCGCGGCAGTTGCGCAGCCAGGCCGGTTACGCGCAGGTCACGGTCACGGTCACCGATTCGGCCGGGCGCTACGTCACCGGGCTTAATCGCGATCAGATCAAGCTCTACGTTGACGGCGCTCAGCAGCCGATCGAGTTTTTTCGCCGCGACCTGAAGGCTCCGGTCTCGGTGGGAATCCTGGTGGATACGTCGGGCAGTATGCAGCCCAAAATCCCGCAGGCGCGGGCGGCGATCGCGCAGTTCGTTGACGATCTCAACCCGCGCGACGACGTTTTTCTGGTCGCGTTTTCCGCTCGGCCCTTCCTGCTCCAAGGCTTCACGACCGATCACGAGAGAGTGCTGGAGCGGCTCGGATTGCTTCACGCCGAGGGCCGAACGGCGCTCTACGACGTGATCATGGACGGGCTGTTGACGGTCGAGCGCGGACGCTATGACAAAAAGGCCCTGCTGGTCGTCACCGACGGCATGGACACGGCGAGCCGGCGTGCCTCGATCGAGCAGGTGGTCGAAGAGGCGCGCCGGCTCGGCGTTCTGATTTACTCGATCGGAATCGGCAATCCCAATGCGTCGTTCAACGGGGTTCGGAATTTCGATCGGTCCGTTCATCCTGGGCCCCGGCGGCGGCGAAGAAGAACGAGTTGACGCCAAGACGCTGGAGACGCTCTCGGGCGAGACCGGCGCCAAGACCTATATTATCGCGCGAGTCGGCGACGGCGCCGCGTTGCGCAACGACTGCGAGCAAATCACGCTCGATCTCCGCGAGCAGTACACGGTCGGTTTCGTTGCGCCTGACCCCGCGATGGGCGGTTACCGGAGCCTCAAGGTCGAGGTGCCCGAGCATCCGGACATGGAAGTACGGGTGCGCAAAGGCGTAACCGTGGGCGGACGCGAAGCGGCGATGGCCGACCCGTCCGGCGGCAGCGATCCGCGATAGCTCGCGAGCCTCCTCAATCGCGTCCGAATCTGCACCTCTCCCTGACCAAGGAGAGGTCGGCGAATATTCGCGTCAGCGAATTACTCGCCGGGTGAGGGTACGCCCCCGCTTCTCTCAAAACGGCGCAATAAAGGCGCGGCCCGGATCGGGCAGCAGGTTCAGGAACTTCACCTCGGCGAAATCACCGGAGAGCTGAACCGAGGAGAACGCCGCATTGTCAACCCGGATCCGCCGGAAGTGCTCGATCTCCACTTTCAGGAAATGGGCGAGCGCGGTGCGGATGATGTCGCCGTGCGAGACGAATAGCACGCGCCGGTCCGCGTTGGCGGTAATCGCGCGGACGATCGCTGCGACGCCACGGCGCTGCACTTCCTCGATCGTCTCGCCGCCCGGCGTGGGAGTGCTCAGCGGTTTTTCGCGATAGTCCAGATACTCCTGGTCATTGATCAACTGATCGAAGGTCAATCCCTCCCAGCGGCCGTAGCGCACTTCCTCGAGCTGTGGATCTTCCGTGAGCGGGATTCCGCCAACTCCGGCCGCGATGATCTCGGCGGACTGGCGGGCCCGATGCAACGGGCTGGTCACGATCAAATCGGGCTTGAGCAGACGCGCGAAAGGTATCGAAGCTTCGACCTGCGCGCGGCCGCGCGGGTCGAGCTCGACGGGACTGCGGCCCATCACGCGGCAGGCGCGGTTCCATGCGGTCTCGCCATGGCGCATCAGGATCGCCACGCCGCGCAGCCCGCCCCGGTGCTTGAGTTTCTCGGCCACGTAAAACGGTCCCAACGCCATAGAATATTTGCCTCAGAAAGCAGTTTCCATGTTTCGGCCCGTCGTGTCACTTGCCGAACATGTTCCGAGGTGCGCTATGAGAAAGACTGAGCGGATGGTAGGCTCGGTTTCATCAATGGAACTGCCCGTTATTCTAAGTCCCGGCGAAGATGGCTACCTGGTCGCGGAGTGCCCTGTGATCCCTGGTTGCATCAGTCAGGGACGCACGCGTGCCGAAGCGCTGCGCAATATTCGCGAGGCGATCGAACTCTGTCTGGAGGGTCAGGCGGAGGAGGGCTGGCAGTTGCCAGCCGAGTAGTCAGTCGTTCGCCTGCAGCAGCGGACCAAGCTACCCTCACCCGCGCTCGCCACAGTTCGCGCGGCCTCTCCCTGGTCAGGGAGAGGCGCGGAGAAAAGATCGCGGCCCGATTTCTTACGCCTCTCCCTGACCAGGGAGAGGCCGGCGAGTGTTTGCGCTCGCCGGGTGAGGGTAGACTTCTCTACTCCTCACGAAGAGATCCGAAGCTTACCGCGCGTGCGCGTCCTCCTGGTGCGCCGGATGCGGCGCGCCGTCCGGCGAGGCGCCGTTGGGCGCCGCGGCGAGGCCGCAGAACGCCTCGTAATCGATCAGCGTGGTCTGGGTCGGATGGTCGCCGCAGACCGGGCAGTCCGGGTTGCGCTTGATCTTGAGCACCCGCACGTAGTCGGACGACAACGTATCGAAGTAGACCATCCGGCCGATCAGCGGCTGGCCCGCGCCGATCAGCAGCTTGATCGCTTCGAGCGCCTCGATCGACCCGATTATTCCCGGCAGCGCGCCCAGCACGCCTGCCTCCGCGCAGGAGGGCGCCATGTCGGGCGGCGCCGGCTCGGGATAGAGGCATCGGTAGCACGGCCCTCCCTTCGCCGCGTAGAAGACCGTCGCGTTGCCCTCGAAGCGGAAGATCGCGCCGTCGACCAGCGGCTTCTTCGCAAACACGCAGGCGTCGTTGATCAGGTAGCGCGCCGGGAAGTTGTCGCCGCAGTTCACGATCACGTCGTACGGGGCGATCACCTCCATAGCGTTTTCCGAGCTGAGCCGCACGTCGTGGCGATTCACTTTCACATTCGGATTGAGCGCCTTGAGCGATTTCTCCAGCGACTCCGTCTTCAGCATCCCGACCCGATCGGTGGCGTGGATTATCTGGCGCTGCAGATTGGAGAGATCGACCACGTCGAAATCGACCACGCCGATCGTGCCGACGCCCGCCGCCGCGAGGTACAGCGCCGACGGCGAGCCGAGCGCGCCCGCGCCGAGTAGCATCACCTTGGATTCGAGCAGCTTGGCCTGGCCCTTTTCGCCGACTTCGGGAATCACGAAGTGGCGCGAGTAGCGCGTGATCTCGTCGGCGGTGAACTGCCGTTCCGCCACCCAGGGAAGGCCCTTGTCCTTCCAGGCGTTGAATCCGCCGGTCAGATTGTGGACGTTCTCGTAGCCCAGCTCGCGAAGCGTGCGGGCGGCGAGCAACGAGCGCGTGCCGGAAGCGCATTGCAGGATCACCGCAGTCTTGCGATCGGGGACTTTCTCCTCGACGCGCAGCTCGAGAAACCCGCGCGCGATGAAGGTCGCGTTGGGGATATGCCCCTGGCGCCATTCGTCGCTCTCGCGCACGTCGATTAGGACCGTGCCCGGCTGCTCGATCATTTTGCGCGCCTGATCGAGGTCGATCTGTTTGATGCTCGCGCGCGCCTCGTCAATGATGTTCTTCGAAGTCTTCGCCATCGTGTTCACCGCGTGATTTGCTTCGGGCTTCTTTGATTATGATACGCGCGCAAGGTGCTCTGATGCAAAAATGCGCGGGGCTCGCCCCTACAAGAGAAGACCTTCAATGGCGTTCGAGCCTACCGGACGAGACGGTTCAGACGCGGGCTCTCTTCAGCCGCCGAGCATGCGGTACGATTCGAGTATCGTGCGCACGAAGTTCAGGACGTTCTGCGCGTGGCCGCGCGGCGTGACGTCGTGGAAAACCCGCCGCACCTTCAAGTCCCGGTCGAGCACGAAAGTCGATCGCGCCGCCACCCCGTTGCGCAGCACGCCGAAGGCGCCCGCCAGCTCGCGATTGGAATCCGACAGCAGGATGAACGGGAAGGCGTGCTTCTCGGCGAACGCGCGATGCGATTCGACCGAATCGACGCTCGCCCCAATCACCTCGCATTCATTGGCCGTGAACTGCGGGTACAGATCGCGGAACTCCTTGCCCTCGACCGTGCATCCCGGAGTCGCATCCATGGGGTAGAAATAGAGCACCACGTTGCGGCCGCGAAAGTCGCTGAGCTGGCGCGGATTGCCGTGCTGATCCGGGATCGACAACTCGGCGGCGGCCGCCTCCAGCTTGCGGACTTCTTCAGGCGGCATGCGCTTCGGCCTGCTTGAGAGCGTGCTTCTTGGTAAACCGGATCGCGGCGTTGTCCACGTTGATCGAGCAAAGCGAACCGCACATGCTGCACACGTTCGAGCCGGCGGCCTCGCTCTCCTCCTTGTAGCGGCGCGCCTTGTCCGGGTCCATCGCCATCGCGTACATCCCCTCCCAGTTGAGCGCCTTGCGATAGCGCGACATCTGATCGTTCCAGACTTTCGCCGCGCGCACGCCTTTGACCAGATCGCCGGAATGGGCCGCGATCCGCGTCGCGATCACGCCTTCGCGCACGTCGTCGATATCGGGCAGCCGCAGATGCTCGGCCGGCGTGATGTAGCAGAGGAAGTCGGTGCCCGCCGCCGAGGCGATCGCGCCGCCGATCGCGCCCGTGATGTGGTCGTAGCCGGGGGCGACATCGCAAGTCAGAGGACCGAGCACATAGAATGGCGCTCCGCCGCAGACGCGCTTTTCGAGCTTGACGTTGGCCTCGATCTGATCGAGCGGGACGTGGCCGGGGCCTTCGATCATCACCTGCACGCCGTTTCGGCGGGCGCGCTCGGTCAACTCGCCCAGCACCAGCAGCTCGCCGATCTGGCCGCGATCGGTCGCGTCGCCGGTCGCGCCGGGACGCAGCCCGTCGCCCAGCGAGATCGTAACGTCGTGCGCGCGCAGGATCTCGCAGACCTCGTCGTAATTCTCGTAGAGCGGATTCTCCTTGCCGGTCCGCTCGATCCATGCCGCGTGCAGCGCGCCGCCGCGCGAGACGATTCCCTCAATCCGATCGTGGCCGCGCAGGCGCCCGACCGTGTCGCGCGTCACGCCGCAATGTAGCGTCATGAAATCCACGCCCTGGCGCGCCTGCCGCTCGATCACGCCGAGGAAAGCGTGCTTGTCGAGCTCCATGATCGAGCCCTCGGAGGCGACCTGGTAGATCGGCACCGTGCCAAGCATCACCTGGCATCGCGAGAGCAACTCGACCCGGATCTGGTCGAGGTCGGTGCCGGTCGACAGGTCCATCACCGCGTCGGCGCCGAAACGCACTGCGGTGTAAAGCTTCTCGACCTCTTCCTCGACGAGGTGATGGAAGTTGGAGGCGCCGATATTGGCGTTGACCTTGGTGCGCAGGCGCTTGCCGACGCCGATCGCGCGAAACTCGTGATGGACGTTGCGAGGAATGACGACTTCGCCGGTCGCGACCAGTTCGCGGATTTCCTCGGGACGAAGCCCCTCGTCGTCGGCGACTTCGAGCATCTGCTGCGTGACGATTCCTTTGCGTGCTGCCTCAATTTGAGTCATCTGAGTTCCTCGAATCGATATATGGGATGAAACCGGCCTGCGGCCGACGATTACATTATATTACTCGAGCCCCTCGAAAGAGATGCCGTTCTTTTCGCACAGTGCCCGAAGTTGCTGCAGCATCCGTTCGGCGCGCACCAGATGCGCCACCGCGATAAAGTCGGCCAGCACGACCAGCAGCATCGCTCCGGTCGCCCAGTACATATGGCTCAAGACGCCGCCGCCATGGATGATGTTCACGCCCGTCACATACGCGACGCTCAACACCACAAGGCCCAGAACCGTGAGGCCGATCGTGACCCGCGTCATCCCCAGGTACCTGGCTTGCTACTTGCTGCCGTTGCTCAGGTGATGGCGGTCGATGGCCGGAATCGCGTGCGGCTCGGCCGGCTTGTCCCACGGCTGCCGCTGATCGCGCTCGCTGTAGGTCTTCAGTTCGGGACGGAGCGGGTTGTAGACTTGCCGCGCCTGCTCATCGTACCAATCCAGCATCTCGCGCATGTTGCCGTCGCGTCCGTTCTGCTCGAGCACCTGTGAGCGATGCATCAGGACTTCCTTGGTCTCGATGAAGTCCTTGCGATCGAAACCCCAGATGCGCGGATGGACGTAGGTGTCCATCCTGATCGCGTCGCAGGGACAGGCCTCGACGCAGAACCCGCAGTAGATGCATCGCAGCGTGTCGATCTCGTAGCGCAACGGGAACTTCTCGACGTGGGAATCGGGAGACTCTCCCGCTTCGATATAGATGCATTGCGCGGGACACGCAGTGGCGCACAGAAAGCACGAGGTGCATCGCACCGAGCCGTCCGGCTTGAGCGTCAGGCGATGGCTGCCGCGATAGCCGTCCGAGTAGGGTTTGCGCTCTTCGGGATACTGCACGGTGGTCGCGGCGCGGCGATTCTTCGCGAACCCCATCAGATGCGCGACGTGCAGCGTGAGGTTGCGCATGAAATGGTAATTCGTTACGAGCATCCCCTTCAGGATCTCGGGCAGGTAGAGCCGCTCCGAAAGGGTCATTTGCTCGCGTCGTTTCATCGCAAGATTGATACGAAAGACTGCCACGAAAGCCTTGTCCGAGTTGGGCTTCCTCCGGCTCCGAAAGAGCGGCCCGGGGAATCGCCGGCTTTCAGAGCCACTATAAGAGCCGCCTCGAACCGCAGTCAAGGAAGGCACGCCGCGCGTTCGAGCCAAGCGGGCGCCGATGGCGCAAAGACCTTAAGCGAGCAAGGGCCCCCGGGAAGTGAAGCGCCCGTTCAGGGCTGATCTGCGCCGGCGAAATCCGAATTGACGTTGCAGCAGAGCGCGTAGCTTTCCCCGGCGCGCGGCTGCGCTTCGTAGCTTTCAATCGTGCGGTCCGCGTCTGTCTTGATCGCGTCGAAGCTGGCCGAGCCGGAAGCGCGATCGGCCTCGAACACGTAGTAGCTGCCGGGTTCGAGCGGTTCGGGAGGGCCCGCCTCGGGAATGTTCTGAAGAAAGTTTTTCGGAAGCTCGCCATATCTGAGCTTGCTGATTGCGTACTTGCTTCCGGCCGCGACCAGGGGAATCGCGGTGAGCAGCTCGCGCGTCACGCCCTCGTCGGCCTGGATTTGCCAGATCGGCACGCCGCCGCCCTCGAAGCGGAAGATCGAAGTGCCGGGCTTTTCCTCGCCGGGCGCGATCGGAATCACGCTGACGGCGGTGAACTTGGTCACCGTAACGGAACGGAGAAAGTCGTCGCGGTGTGAGTAATCGATCTGAACGGCCGCGACGAGCGGATTTGCGCCGTTCGATGCCGCCGGCTTTGCGCCGGCCCCGGTTGCGTTGGCGTCGCTGTGACGCGCCGCACACGCCGCGATCAGTGTCGCCATCATCATAGCTATCGCAATCGAGGCGATCGCAGGTGCGCTCCTGAGCGAACGCTGAGCGCACGCGCCGGCCGCACGAATCAGGCTGTTTTGAAAATGCGCGCTATGGGCTACTCTCGCGGCACTGTGGCCGACGATCGGGAAAAAGTCGGGGCTCGCGTGCTGCTCGCGTACTCGCAGGCACAACTCGGGCTCAACTTCTGCGCTACGCTGCTCGGAGTGCATCTGCTCTATTTTTATACCGACCGTCGCGGGCTCTCACCAGCGCTGGCCGGACTGGCGTTCTTCCTGGGGCTCGCGCTCGATGCGTTGAGCGATCCGCTGGCGGGCAATGTTTCGGATCGGGCGCGTTTCCGATCGGGGCGCTGGCGGCCGTTTTTCCTGAGTGCGGCGCCGATGGGGCTCTGCCTGTTCCTGTTGCTGACGCCGCCCAACGCGCCGTCGATCCTGTTCCCATGGTTCCTCGGCTGCTACTTCCTGATGCTGACCGCGCGCAAGCTTTACGAGACTGCATACGGCGCGTTGATGCCCGAGTTGACGCTTGACTACGACGAGCGGACCCGGCTTTCGACCTATCGCCAACTGTTCGGCACGATCGGCGATGTGAGTGGCGCGCTGTTCCCTTTCGCCGCGGCGTGGCTGTTTGCGCGCGGGACTGATTTCCGCGTCACCGGCGCCCTTGCCGGGCTGATCGTCGGAGCAGGTGCGGCGCTCGGGTACGCGGGCACCAGGGAGCGCCCGGAGCATGCCAATCGCGAGCGCTTCAACCTTCGCGAAGCGGTCCGATCGACGTTTCAGAACCGGCCCTTCGTGATCCTGCTGCTGGCGACCGTGCTCGCCGTGATGGCGGTCAACGTGCCGGCGGTGCTGATGCGCTTTCTGGCCAAGTACTGGTATCACGACGAGAACGCGGCCGCCCGCTGGCTGATGGCCTACTTCGCGGGCTCGATGGCCTCGTATCCGTTCTGGCTCAAAATTACGGTGCGGATCGAAAAGAAGCCGGCGTACGTGGTCGCAATGATCTGCAACGCGCTGTGCTCGATCTCGTTCATGGCTATCGGTCCCGGCAATGCCGGTGCGATCTACGTCCTCATGGCGCTCTCCGGCTTTTCCGCGATTGGAATCTGGGTAACGCAGGTCTCGGCCTCGGCGGACGTGATCGAGTGGGACGAAGAACGCACCGGGCGCCGCCAGGAGGGCGCCTACGTGGGGCTCACTTCGATGACGATAAAGCTGGCGATCGGGTCCACGATGCTGCTGGTCGGGCCGCTGATGAACTGGATCGGCTACGTGCCGGGCGGCAAGCCGATTTCGCCGGCGGCCGCGGAAAATCTGCGCCGGATGTTCTCGCTCGTGCCGTCAAGCATCTACCTGCTCAGCGCGCTTGTGTTCTCGCGCTATCCGATCACGCGCGAGAGCCATCGCCTGCTGCGCGAGCGGCTCGCCGGGCGCGAAGGCGCTCCTGACGCGAAATCCGCCGTTCTGTAGAGCAGGAAGGGATTCTTCAAGCGCGGGCGGCGGTCTAGCGGCGGGTGGCGCGCGCTTCGACTGGAGATTCCTCGACGCCGTCGAGCAGATTCTGGAAACGGCTGCGGCGCGCGGAACGATCGCGGGAGAATCCAAGCCGCTCCAGATGCTGTTCCAGCAATTCGCGAAGCTGCTGATTGAGGCGCTCGATCTCGATCTCGTCGGGCGACTTGGCCGCGGCCCGATCGTCTTCCAGCGATCGGCGGCGCCCATCGAGCTGTTGCAAGCGCAACTCCGCCTTGGCGAGTGCGACCTTGTATTTCTGGTCCAGCCGCCGAATCGCGTCGTTCGCTTCGACCAGCGCGCGGAAGCGCCGCCGCAGCATCAGCCACTCCAGTACCGTCAGCGCGGTCACGCCGAGCATCAGGAGCGCCGCGGCCGCAGTGGTCAATGCCAGCCCGCGCCACCATGGCAGGATCCTGACGCCGTGCTGGAGATCCTGGTTGGCCGCATTGGACTGCTCGAGCTGGTCGGTGAGCGCCTGAATTTTCGTGGCGTCCATGCGGCCCTTCTGGCGCGCTGCCTGTGCTTCGGAATCGAGCTGCTCGACCGTCGCCTGCAGATGACGCGCCTGAGCGGCAAACGGATTGGGAATCTGGAGCGTCTGGCCGGAGCGCAGAAGCGAATCGTCGCCGAGATGATTGACTTCGGCAAGTTCGGATGAGTCGAGACCGTAGAGCTGAGCTATCGCGCTCAGCGAGTCGCCGGGGCGCACGGTGTATGACAGGCCGCCGTTTCTGGGACGGCTCTGTGCGGCTGGTCCTTCGGAAGGATTCGCAGACGGGCTCGCTGACAAATTGGCTGACGGATTGGCTGAAGCATTCGCCGACGGTTTCGCCTGCCCCTGCTCTGACAAATCCTCCGGGCCCGAACGCTGGATTCTCAGACCCGGCAATGCCGGAATGTCACTCTCGCGAAGGCGCTCGGCGCGCGGCGCATCCGATCCGGGCGCCGCGAACGGCGAAGCCTGTCGAGCTTGATCGTCCTGAGCCCCGGATGGATAGGCTGCGAATAGAAAGCACAGCGCGAGCAGGGCGGACGCGATCTTGAATTGCGGCATCCTGGCGGCGCGCAACTTCATAGTCATCAGGATACCTTACCTTACAGATTAGCCCAAAAGCGGGGCCGTGCAAATGCGTTCGCAGGCGGTCGCGGCGAGTCAGTCGCGGGCGGTCACGGCCTGCATCTGCTGCGCCGCCGCATACGCCGCACCGACGACCCCGGCATGCCCCCCCAAAGCGGCGCGCACTATGCTCACTCGGCCGAGGGCGGCGGCGAAGGCG
Source organism: uncultured delta proteobacterium (assembly GCA_963793115.1). GTDB lineage: Bacteria > Desulfobacterota > Binatia > Binatales > Binataceae > CAVVMA01. The sequence goes on along the minus strand of CAWBYV010000020.1, from coordinate 184,840 downwards.
CGCTCGCGTATCTCGCGCATCATCGGCTCGCGCATCAAGGGAAGCGCGCCGGACACGCCCCCGCCGATTACTACGAGTTCGGGGTTGAAGATATTCACGAACGACGCGACCGCGATTCCGAGATACCTGCCCGCAAGCTCAAACACCGAGCGGGCCAGGCCGTTTTTCCGCCGGGCCGCGTGCGCCAGCCGTTTCACCGCGAAATTGCCTTCCGAGTCGGTAAACAGCGCGGGCATCGGGGCGCCCTTGCGCAAACGATTCTCGACCAGCCGCCGGATCCCCGACGCCGAAGCGTAGGCTTCGAGGCATCCGCGAGCCCCGCAATCGCATCGCAATCCGTCGGGCTCGACCGTGACGTGGCCCAACTCGCCCGCCATCCCGGCGATTCCGTGGACGATCCGCCCGCCGACGATAAGCCCGCCGCCGACCCCGGTGCCGAGCGTCAGCAGAACCACTTCGCTTCGTCCACGGGCCGCGCCGCGCCAGAACTCGCCGAGCGCCCAGGCGTTGGCGTCGTTCTCGATCGCGACCGGACAGTGGAGCTCGCGCTGCAGCCGCGCACGCAAGGGAAAAGATCGCCATGCGCTGACGTGCGGCGTGGCGGTCACGGTGCCGCTGACCAGATCGAGCGGACCCGGCACCGCGACGCCGATTCCGCGCGGCGCGCCGAGCCCGCGCGCGCGTGCTTCGCGCACCACCGCCTCGACGTTGGCCGCGATATTGGCGACCACCGCGTCGGCCGCAGCCATCGCATCGGCGGGCGCGCGTCTGAGCAGCAGCAGATCTCCGGATCGCGAGACCGCACCGCATCGCAGATTAGTGCCGCCCATGTCAACGCCGACGAAATAGCCGCCGCTCATGGAACGACCCTCGGCAGATCTCCGCGCCGCGCCGGCCAAGCCCCGATTCACGACCCCAGCCGCATCATCGCGAGGAACTCGCGGTTCCCCGCCGGACCCTTGAGGGGCGATTCGATCGCGCCCGCCACCTCAAGACCGATCTCGGCGGCGAACCGCAATATTCCCTCGACCGCTTGCCGGCGCAACTCCTCGTCGCGAACCACGCCGCCCTTCCCCACCAAGCCCTTTCCGACCTCGAATTGCGGCTTGACCAACGCGACTATCTCAGCCGGGCGAGCGGCGATTCGTATCACAGCCGGCAGCACGAGGCGCAGCGAGATAAAGCTCGTGTCGATTACGATCAGGCTGGGCTGATATGGGAGGTCGTGCGGCTCGACGAAGCGGACATTGGTTCGATCCAGGACCGTGACCCGCGGATCGTTTCTGAGCCGGGTCGCAAGCTGGCCGTAGCCCACGTCGAGCGCGACCACCCGCGCCGCGCCGCGCGCGAGCAGCACATCCGTAAAGCCGCCGGTCGATGCGCCCACATCCAGCGCGCGTGCGCCTTCGACCTTGACTGCGAAGTGGTCGAGCGCGGCAATCAGTTTCCACGCGCCCCGGCTGGCGTACTCGGGCGAGCTTCTGGCGACCTCGATCCGGGCGCTCGCGTCGACCTTGAGGTCGGCTTTGGCCGCCGGCCGCGAATTCACGCGCACCAGGCCGGCCATGATCATCCGCTGCGCGCGCTCGCGGCTTTCGGCCAGGCCGCGGCGCGCCATCTCGAGGTCGAGCCGCGCGCGAGCAAGCGTACTCAAGGCAGCTCGTCGTCCTCGGCGTCGCTTTCGTCGGTCTGCGGCACAGGGGCGGGCTCGTACGGCACGGTCTTGAGCTCGCCCTGCGCGTCGCGCATCAGGACCTCGACCTTCTTCTCGACCTCGTCGAGTTTCTGGTTGAGCGAGCGCACCAGCGCGACGCCGCGCTCGAACGCGCCGATTGACTCTTCGAGCGAAAGCTCGCCGGAATCGATCCGAGTGACGATCGCCTCGAGGTCCTGGAGCTCTTCCTCGAACTTTTTGGAATTTTTTGCCATGGGTCTACGGTTCCCGGGAATTCGCAGTCGCGCGCAGCCGGCCGCGCTTGAGCCGAATCTGAAGCTCGTCGCCCGGTGCGACCGTGGCGGCGTCGACGATTGCCCGGCCGTCGCGCGGATCGGTCACGACCGCGTAGCCGCGCTCCAGCACCTTGAGCGGCGAGATCGAATCGAGGCGCGTGGCGAGCGCCGCAAATCGCGCCCGCCTGACCTCGACCGCCCTGCGCCCGGCCACTTCCAGCCGGGCCGAGGCTCGCTCGAGCTCGAGACCGAAGCGCCGCGCACGCACGGTCGCTGCCTGTCGCAAGTGGATCGCAATCCGGCTCAGCGACAGGCGGCTCTCGCGGATCGGCGCCACCGGACCGCGAAGCCGCAATCCAAGCTCCCGGACCCGCCGTCGCGATGCTGCGGCGCCGGCCAATACGGCGGCGGTGAGCGCCGCACCGGCCTCGTCAACACCCTGCCGCGCGTCGCGGATTAGCCCGAGTGGATTTCTGAGGCGGGCGCCGACGTGGCCGACTTCCTTTCGGTAGCCGCCGATCACGCCCGCGATCGCGCCCGCGAGCGTCGCCTCGGTCTCCTCCAGGCGCTGGCTGAGCTCGCGCATCCCCGGCACGACCATCTGGGCCGCCGCGGTCGGGGTTGGAGCGCGAACGTCGGCCACGAAATCGGCGATCGTGTAGTCGATTTCGTGGCCCACTGCCGAGACGATCGGAATCGCCGAGCGATGGATCGCGCGAGCGACGATTTCCTCATTGAACGCCCACAAGTCCTCGAGCGAGCCGCCGCCGCGGCCGACGATTATTACTTCGGCGCGGCCGTCGCGATTCAGGTCCTCGATCGCGTCCGCGATATCGGCCGCCGCTCCCGGCCCCTGGACCCTGGCGGGCCGGATTATCAAATGGAGATTCGGAAAGCGCGCGAGGATAACAGTTAAGATGTCGCGGATCGCCGCAGCGCGCAGCGCCGTGACGATCCCGATGGTGCGCGGCAGGAACGGGAGTGGGCGCTTGCGCAATGGATCGAAAAGTCCGTCGGCCTCGAGGCGCTGCTTGAGCTGCTCGAAGGCGAGCTGGAGCGCTCCCAAGCCGCGAGGCTCCATCTCCTCGGCGTAGAACTGCATCGCGCCGCGCGCCTCGTAGACGTTCACCCGGCCGCGGACGATAACTTCCATGCCGTCGGCGAGTTTGAAACGCAGGCGGCGGTACGCGGAACTGAACATCACGCAGTTGACCGCGCTGCGTTCGTCCTTGAGCGTGAAATAGAGATGGCCCGACGGTGCGCCGCGCGCGTTGGAGACTTCGCCCGTCACCCAGAATTCATCGAGGGTGAGTTCGAGCGTCTCCCTGACCGTCCGCACGAGCTGCGTGACCGTCAGCGCAGTCGCCGGCTGGGGCGCTTCTGAAGGGGTAGCTGAGCCTGCTCTCCCATCGGTGAGGAACTTACACCAACGGCGAGGATGAAACCTAGCGGGGCATCAACCAGGCCCGCTGTTGAAGCCGGGCCGGCGTTGCCGCCGGCGCTGGATCTCCGCGCCAAACCGCAGAGCAAAACTTTATTTCTGGCGCACTTCGCGGCGAATCAGCTTGCCGGAATCGTCATAATACTCGACGACGTTGATGTAACCGCGCTCTTTGGGATCGCGCTCCACGATTGCAAGCTTGCCGTGCCTGAACTCCTTGATGGCTTCGGGCTTGCCATCAAAATCGTCATCGTGGATCTCGCGGATCAAAACTCCGTGCGAGTACTGCTGGACAAGATCGGCCTGCCCGTCGAAATTCCGATCACTTTCGATCTCGACCAGTTCGTTGTCTTTATAGGTTTTGACTACGTCAGGGCGCCCATCTCCGTTTGTGTCGATGGCAATCTTGTAGCTGTCCTGGTTGATCCGGTATACCCATTGATCAGGGCGCCCATCGCGACCACGATGGGTGATTATGCCTTCGGGTTCACGGCTGCAGGAGATGAAGCCGAAAGCCAGCACTGCCAGGAAAATTGCGGCTTTCCGCATGCCCCCTTATACAGGCCGTTCGACCTGCTCTCAACTTGGTTGTTTGGTCCTGACGCTGGCCTTGCTCGCGCTTCCGTTGGCCGGCACCGCGCAAGAACCCGCGCCCATCCTGACCCCACTCGCTACGGAGCTCGTGCCGTTGGGCGCGAGGCTGGAATCGCCGCCGACCGGCCACTTTAATCTTCCTTCATTTCTGGCTCCGGCCCGGCTCGTCTTGGGACCTTTGCCTTCAGCGGTTTTTGGACCAAACGCCGGCAGCAAGGGCCGGATTCGCAACATCACAAGCCTGGCCTTCCCCGATTCGTGCGCGATAGACCTTCCGAACGGTCGTTCTCCTCCTTCGAACTAACTCGCTCGAACGATAGCGCGACTCCTCGACCCTGGCATCAACGGCCGGGGTGTTGCACGTCTATGTTTCCAGGCGGTGGAGCAGCGGTTCCGTGTGTTCTCGTCGCCTTGAGCAAATGCAGGAGGGAAATGTGCTTTTGTGGCGTGTCATGGCATTGGCATTTCTCACGGTTTGGTTGATCCCGATGGGAACCGTGTGGGCAGCGGGAGAACAGCCATTGACGGTTGAGCAGTTGGTTGACATCGCGCTGCAAGTTAATCCCCAGGTCCGGGCAGCGAAAGCACGATGGAACTCCGCTCTGCACGCGGTCGAACAAAATTATGTACCCGCCGATCCGATCTACAGCTTCTCCAACGTTGACAGCTCGCATGGCGTTGGCGACGCTGCGTTGCATTCACAGAACGTGACTGAGGGGTTGCAGTTCCCAGGGAAAGCACTGCTGCAGGCTGATGTTGCAAGGCGGACAGCGGAAATCGCGCGTCTGACCTATGAGGCCACGCTTCGCGACATTCGAGCGCAGACCGAGACCATTTGCTACCAGTACCTGCTCGACAGCGCGCTTGCGGGCGCGACTGCCGAACATGTGGAAGACCTCCGCAGGGTGCTGAATGTCTCGCAGACCGCGTACTCCGCCAACCGAATCGCTCAGGCTGACGTGATCAACGCGCAGTTCGACTATTCGGCGGCTGAACAGCAGGCGGGGCAGTTTCGCGTCAACGCCGCGACAGACAAGGCGCATGAATCAATTGCTTTATCGCCGACCGGGCGAGCCGCTGGTAGTGGAACGGAAGATCGATTTGAAGCCAATTGACGTTCCGGTCGATTCGCTGATCGCGAGGGCCGAGGCGCTTCGCCAGGAAATTCTGGAAGCGGCGCAGAACGAGCGAAACGGTGAGACCGCTCTAAAGCTCGCCCGAATGGAATATCTGCCGGATTTCACGTTCGCCTACACCTTCGATCATTATCTGGTGCCGAGTTTCGCCCCGACCCCCAGCCACACGCAGGATCACACTCTTCAGGTCGGCTTCAACCTGCCGATTTTCTTCTGGTGGAAGCAGAACGAAGACATCACCAAAGCGGGTTTCGACCTGGAAGCAGCCCAGAGCGATGCACGCAGCATCAAGAGCCAAACCGAGTCGGTCCTAACCGGCCTCTATCTTCAGGCCCGCTTTGCGGCCGAGACTGCGGTTCTCTACCGCGATTACCTGATCCCGCTCGCTCGCCGCGGCTTTGAAGTTGCGTTGATCGCGTACCAGACCGGCAAAATAGGCTTCGTCGATATCTCAACTACTCAGCAGCGAGTCTATGAGTCGCAGGTTGCCTACCTGCAGGCGGCGAATCAGTCTCTGGCTCAACGAGTTGCGCTGGAACAGACGATCGGAGCGCCGCTGCCATGATCCGCGCTGTATTGACCGTATGCGCGGTGTGGGGACTTGTCTCACTGGCCGGGTGTCGGGGCGTAGGCAGCGCGCCGACCGACGCCACGCCCTCTCCAGCCCGCCTCGAAAGGCAAGCTGACGGGACCCAAATGCTGCGGCTTGCTCCCGGCCAATTGAACAGAATCACTTTCGCCACGGTGAAGGAGATTCCGCTACCGGCTGTGCTCGAGGCTAACGGGCAGGCGACCTTCGACGATCGCCGCGTGGCGACGATTGTCTCGCGTGTCACTGGTCGCATCGAAGATATCCATGTCAGCCAATGGGATACGGTCCGCAAAGGCGAGCCGATAGTGTCGCTCTACAGTCCGGATTTTATGACCGCAGAGGCCGAGTATCTCGCGGCGCGCTCAAAAATGGGGAACGCGAAAAGCCTGCCAGCCGAAGTCGGTGGTTTGATGGCGAGTCTCGACACTGCCGCCAGACGCAAGCTCGAACTGCTCGGACTGAGCGAGGATGACATCGCGGCGATTCGGCAGCCCAGCCCGTCGGTCTGGATGCGGGCGCCAATCAGCGGCGTCGTCGTGGAGAAGAAGGCCGTACGCGGCGCACAGGTAAATCCTGGCGATGATCTGTTCTCGGTCGCAACGCTCGATCAGGTATGGCTCACGGTCGATATCTACGAGGACGACCTTTCCCGCGTGCACGTTGGACAGACACTCCAGGCCGTAACCACCGCGTATCCGGACGAGGTGTTCAGCGGTGTGATCGACCGGATCAGCCCGAACATCGATCCGAACACCCACACGCTTCAGCTTCGCTGCCAGATCGTGAACCGTGGGTTGAAGCTGAGGCCGCAGATGCTCGCGCGAATTCGAATCGTAACGGAGCCGGGCTCCGCGCCCGTGGTAGACCAGCGGGCGCTGGTCTTCGATACCGACCGCTATTTCGCGTTCGTCCTCGCGCCCGGCGGCCTTATTGTCCGACGTGAGGTAACGATTCGATCGTGGAATGAGCAAGGCTACGCGCGAGTCGTGCGCGGCCTTCGCGTTGGAGACCGAGTCGTCACCGCACAATCCGTCGAAGTTCGACTCGGTTTGGGACCAATCGGGTTCGCAGGACCCCGCCGACCCATGATTCACGGCTTCACCGCATTCGCTCTGCGCGCACGCTTTGCGATAGTTGCAGCCAGCCTCGCGCTCGCCGCGGTCGGTCTCTATTCGTTCTGGACATTGGACATCGAAGCTTATCCCGACCCGGTGCAACCCCGCGTCGAGATAATCACCCAGCCACTCGGGCTCAGTGCGGAGGAGGTTGAGAGGCTGACGACCGTACCGCTTGAGATCGGACTGTCCGGAATCCGGAATCTGGAATCGATCCGGTCGATCTCGTTGTTCGGCCTCTCGGATATCAAGTGCTACTTCACGTGGGACAGCGACTATTACTGGGATCGCACCGAAACCATCAACCGCCTCGGCTTCATCAATCTTCCCCAAGGGGTCTCCCCGGCGGTATCGCCCGAGAATCCGATAGGAGAAATCTACCGCTATACGGTGGAGGGGCTCGACCACGACCTCACGAGGGAAAAGGAAGTAGAGGACTGGATCGCCGAGAAACAGCTCAAGACGGTACCAGGCGTAATCGACGTGACGGGGTTTGGCGGATTGGCCAAGGAGTACCACGTTGACGTGGATCCGCAGAAGCTCAACTACTACCAGATTCCTCTCTCGACACTGGTCTCTTCAATCGCCAATTCGAACATCAATGTCGGCGGCAATTATCTTCCGATTGGCAACCAGGTCTTCGACATACGCGGTCTAGGGTTCATCGAATCCCTCAATGACATCAAAGGGGTCGTCCTTTCCAGCAATCGGTCGATCCCGATTCGGGTGAACAACGTCGCGGAAGTGGATGTCGGTTACGCCCCCCGACTCGGCGCGGTGAGCATGAACCACCGCAAAGAGGCCGTCGAGGGCATCATCCTCATGCGTAAGTACGGGAACACCCTGGACACTCTCGCTGGGGTGAAGGCCAAAGTCGCGAGTCTCAACGCTTCCAACATAATGCCCCGGGGGTACCGACTCGTCCCATTCTACGACCGCACAAAACTGGTAGAGACCACGCTGCACACCGTTTTCGAGAACCTGACTATCGGGATGGTGTTGGTGTTTTTGGTCCTGGTGTTTTTCCTTGGGAATATTCGCAGTGCGGTGATTGCGGCCGTGAACGTACCGCTGGCGCTTTTGGGGGCCTTCACTCTGATGCGCCTGACTGACACGCCGGCCAACCTGATTTCTCTCGGCGCGATCGATTTCGGGATAATTATCGATTCGACGGTAATCGTTGTTGAGAACATCAACCGTCATCTGACCGCGGACACGGAGGCAACCAGCGATCTCCGGGGAAGCATTCTACGTGCGTCCGAGGAAGTCGGCAGCCCAATCCTCTTTTCCACGCTGATTTTCGTGATCGCCTTCCTCCCGCTCTTCACGATGAGGGGCGTCGAAGGCGCGATCTTTTCGCCGATGTCTCACACGTACGCCTACGCCTTGGCCACAGCGATTCTTTTGGCCGTGTCGCTCTCGCCAGTGCTGAGTTCGTATCTCCTTCGGAAGGACATGAAGGCGTGGAGGAACCCGGTTTGGGAGGGGCTTCGCCACCTCTATCACGCGCTCTTCGTGCGCGTACTCGCCTGGCCCCGGCTGACACTCGCGATCATTCTCGCGATCATCGCCGGCGTGCTTTCCCTCTTCCCACTACTTGGAGGCGAGTTCCTGCCGAAGCTTGAAGAGGGCAACATCTGGGCTCGTGCCACGATGCCGCTCAGCCTTTCGCTCAACAGGGCCACCACCGTTGCGCAGGAGGCGAGACGGATTTTTCTGTCCTTCCCCGAGGTATCGATGGTGCTGTCTCAGGTCGGTCGCCCGGACGATGGTACCGATGCCACCGGATTCTTCAATGCCGAGTTCTTGGTTAACCTGAAGCCGCCTGACAAATGGCCCTCGCATTTCAATAAGACGGAACTCGTTCGTCAGATCGACGAGAAGCTTCGCGACGCACTGCCGGGTGTCGGTTTCGCTTATTCTCAATACATCGAGGACAACGTGGACGAGGCGCTGTCTGGCGTGAAGGCGGCTAATTCGGTCAAGGTCTTCGGCCCTGACCTGCAGACGGACGAAGATATCGCCGGTCGCGTGATGGCTGCGCTCCAAACCGTTCGGGGGATCAACGACACGGCGGTATATCGGTCTCTGGGCCAGCCCAATTTGCTGATCAAACCCGACCGGCCAGCTTGCTCGCGCTATGGAATCAACGTTGGCGACGTAGGGGCGGTGGTGCAGGCGGCCATCGGCGGTCAGGCCGTGACGCAGGTTCTGGAGGGCGACCGTCGTTTCGATTTGGTTGTAAGATGGCTGCCGCAATATCGCCAGAGTCTCGATGCAATTCGCCAGATTCGAGTCTCGACTCCCGCCGGCACGAGCATCCCGCTTTCGCTGGTCTCAGACATTCGAAGCGCCGAGGGCGCTTCGTTCATTTACCGTGAACAGCTTGCGCGCTACGTGCCGCTGCGATTCGCCGTGCGCGGGCGGGATCTCGAAAGCGCCATCGTTGAGGCTAAGGAGTGCGTTGCCCACGAAGTGAAGCTGCCCGAAGGCGTTCATCTGGAATGGGCTGGGGAGTACGGCGAACTGAGGCAGGCGATTCAGCGACTCGAGATTATCGTTCCGTTTTCCCTCGTACTGATTGCGGCGGTCCTTTACGGCGCGACCTATTCCTGGATCGACACATTCATCATCATGGCCCAGGTGCCCGTTGCTTGCCTCGGAGGAATCCTGGCGCTTCTGTTCACGGGCATCCCGTTCAGCGTGTCGGCAGCAGTCGGCTTCATCTCGATCTTCGGCATCGCGGTGATGGATGGCATCCTCCTGAGCACCTATATCCGTCAGCTTTGGGACCAGGGACACCCGTTCGTAGAATCCATTGTCATGGGTTCCGACCGCCGCTTCAGGGCGGTGATGATGACCGCGCTCGTTGACGGTCTCGGTCTTTTGCCTGCGGCGCTCTCGACCAGGATCGGCGCCCAGACTCAGAGACCGCTCGCGGTCGTGGTAATCGGCGGTGCACTAGCGATCGCTCTACTAACCCGCGTGCTTCAGCCAATCCTGATTTATTTGTGCCATCGCAAGTTGCGTTTAGCCGACGTACAAGGCGGCCTTTCTCACGACGGACCGAGGATGTGAAACCTAGCCGGGCATCCAAGGCCGCGCTGGCGGGCAGTCGAGGCAGGGCGGCCTTGTGCCGCCCTGCCCAGCCTTAACTCACTGTCCGGTTTGACTGGCGGCCTTCTTGGCCATCTCGCGGTGCGCCTTTGCGAGCTTTTCCGCTTGGGCCGCGGCCTTGTCAAAATCCTTGGCCATCGCATCGCACATGTTGGCCATACCGGGGGGCTTCTCAGGCGTCATCGCGTGAGCGGCCTCGGCCCAATGGCGATGAAGCTCGGCTTTCTTCCGAGCGTCTGCGGCTTCTTGATCGAAATAGGAAGCGATCGCCTCGTGGTCAGCCGGTGTCTTCATTTTCGCGATCATTTGGTCAAGGTTGTCGGCTGTGACGGTCTCCTGTTGCGCGACCGCGCGTGCCGTGGGCGCAGCCGCAGCAAGCAGGAAGAGGCCCAATGTGACTAACATGGCTACGCGCTTCATCTTTTTTCCTCCGTATGTTTTCGCTCCCGCAACGAACTGTCTCCCGGAGTGTTTAGCGTCCCCGCATGATTCATCACCCCCTCTCAGCGAGCGTTCCCCGCCGCAACGCGCGCTCCTTCATCATCGCGAAGAACACCGGCACGAGGATCAGGACGTGAATCGTGGACGTGACCATGCCGCCCACGATCGGCGCCGCGATCGGCCTCATCACGTCGGAGCCGATTCCCGACTCCCATAAAATCGGCGCCAGGCTCAGCATCACGACCGCGACCGTCATCAGTTTTGGACGCAGCCGCTGAACCGCGCCCTCGATCGCCGCGGCTTCGATATCTTCATGCCGAATTGGTCCCGAGGCTTGCCCGGCGATCCAGGGCCTCGTGGAGATAGATGACCATCACGACGCCGGTTTCGACCGCGATTCCGAACAGCGCGATGTATCCCACCCATACCGCGACGCTGAAATTGAATCCCATCAGATATTGCAGGATCAGTCCGCCGGTCATCGCGTAGAGGCACGGGAAGATCAGGACCGCCGCTTCCACCGTCGATCGGAACAGCATGTACAGCAGTATAAAAATAACCGCGAACACGATCGGCAAAATTACCGTCAAACGCTTGCGCGCGCGCAATTGGAACTCGTATTCGCCGGACCAATTGAGCGAATACCCCGCCGGCAGTCTGAGCTTGCTGTCGAGGACCCTCTGCGCGCGTGCGACGTAGCTGCCATAGTCGGTGGTGGCGAGATCGATGAAGACGTAGGCGGTCAGCCGGGCGTCCTCGTCGCGGATCATGGTGGGACCGGGACCGATCTCGATCTTCGCGACTTGGCCGAGCGGGATCTGGGCGTCGCCCGGGGTCATGATGAGCATCCGCTTGAGCGCTTCGAGGTCGCCGCGATAATCGCGCAAGTAGCGCACGTTGATCGGAAAGCGCTCGCGTCCCTGGATGGTTACGGCGATGTTCTCGCCGCCCATCCCCGAACTCACCAGGCGTTGCGCGTCACCGACGGTAAGGCCGTAACGCGCGGCTTCCGCGCGGTTCACGTCGATATTCACATAGTAGCCTTGGGCGACGCGCTCGGCGAACACGCCCCGGGTGCCCGGCACGCTCTGGAGAATCTCCTCGATCTCCGAGCCGATCTTCTGAATCTCGCCGAGATCGGCGCCCTGAATCTTGAGTCCGACCGGCGTCTTGATCCCGGTCAACTCCATGTCGAGCCGGTTTTCCACCGGCATCGTCCAGGTGTTCGAGAGGCCGGGGAACTGGAGTTTCGCGTCCATCGCGGCGACCAGCCGATCGTAGGTCATCCCGGCCGGCCACTGGTCACGCGGCTTCAACATGATCGTCGTGTCGTACATGTCGATCGGAGCGTTGTCGGTGGCGCTATTTGAGCGTCCGACCGTTCCAAAAACGCTTTCAACTTCCGGGAAACTCCCGATGATCCGGTCCTGCTTGTGCAGCAGATCGGCCGCGGAAGTAATCGATATCCCCGGCAGGGCGGTTGGCATGTACAACGAGGAAGCTTCGTACAGCGGCGGCATGAACTGGCTTCCCAACCGCAGGGCCAGCGGCAGGGTGGCGAGCAGGAAAATCACATTTGCGCCGATGGTGATTCGCCGATGCCGGAGACACCAGCGGATGATCGGCAGGTACAGCGCCTGAAAGAACCGGCTGATCGGATTGGATGCTTCCGGGCGCAAGCGTCCGCGAATTAGCAGCAGCATCAATACCGGCACGACGGTAATTGCCAGCACCGATGAGAAGGTAATCGCGAAGGTCTTGGTATCCGCCAGGGGCCGGAACATCCGGCCCTCCTGCGATTCGAGCAAAAAGACCGGCAGGAACGAAACCACGATGATGATGAGCGAGAAGAAGAGCGGCCTTCCAACCTGCTTCGCCGCGTCGAGCAGAATACGCTGCCGTTGGGCGGTTGCGATCGACTCGCCCCGCTCTGCCGCCTCGCGTTGCGCTTCGGACAAATGCCGGTAGCCGTTCTCGACCATCACGATCGACGCATCGACCAGCACGCCGATCGCCAGCGCCAGCCCGCCGAGCGACATGATATTGGAGCTTACCTGCAGATAGTACATCGGAATGAACGTGGCGAGGACGGCAAGCGGCAGAATGAGTATCGGAATCAGCGCAGAGCGAAGATGAAAGAGAAAGATGATAATGACCAGACTGACTATTATCGATTCCTCGACGAGGGCGCGCTCGAGAGTGCCGATTGACGCGGAGATCAGCTCCGAGCGGTCATAGCCGGCCACGATCTCGACGCCCGGCGGCAGGCTCTTTTGGAGCTCGGCGATTCTCGCCTTGACCCCGTTGATGACATTCAGCGCGTTCTGTCCGTAGCGCATAACGACGATTCCGCCCACCGTTTCGCCCTCGCCGTTCCATTCCGCCACGCCTTCGCGCAGGTCCGGGCCGAAGCTGACCACGCCGAGATCGCGGACCAGAATCGGCGTGCCGTCGTGGCTTCCAACCGGGACGTTTTCGAGGTCGGCGAGCGTTTTGATGTAACCCAGCCCGCGGATCAGATAATCTACGCCCGTCATTTCCAGGGCCCGGCCGCCGACCTCGTTGTTGCTGTCGCGGATTTTGTCGATCACCGTTTCAAGCGGAACGTGCAGGGCGAGCAGCCGGTTCGGATCGAGCTTGACCTGGTATTGCTTGACGAAGCCGCCGATCGTCGCGACCTCGGCGACGCCCGGCACGGTCTCGAGCGCGTAGCGCACGTACCAGTCCTGCAAAGTCCGGAGGTCCGCAAGGTTGAGGTTGTGGCGCTTGTCGAGCAATACGTACTCGTATACCCAGCCTGCGCCGGTCGCGTCGGGACCGATCACGGGATTGACGCCGGGCGGCAGCAGCCCCTGGAGTTGCTGCATGTATTCGAGAACGCGGCTGCGCGCCCAGTAGAGATCGGTGCCGTCCTTGAAGACCACGAAAACATAGGAATCGTTGAACATGGTCTGGGCGCGAACCGCTTTGACCTGCGGTGCGGCCAGCATGGTGGTAACGATGGGATAGGTAACCTGATCCTCGATGATAGCGGGCGGCTCGCCCATCCATTGCGTATGAATGATCACCTGAACGTCGGAAATATCGGGCAGGGCGTCGAGCGGAATGCGGTTGAGCGACCAGGCTCCCGCCAGCACCAGCGTGATGACGCCCACAAGGACGAGGAAACGGTTCCGGTTGCACCAATCGATCGTCTTTTCGATCATGGCCGCCGCCCCTTACATCGACATCGAACCGCTCACCGAGACGTTGAACTGCTTCCTGGCGAGCGTTTGGCCGCCTTTGGCCGCAGTTGCGGTTAGCTGCCAGGTGCCGCCGCTTTCCAAATCCGCTTCGCCCTCATAAACGCCGTTGCCGCGATCGATCATCGCCGGCTGGGCGCGCATCGCCGCCATTCCCATCGCGGGCATCGCCGCCATGTAAAAGGTGACAGCCACATTCGCGCCGGCGATCCCGTTTCCATTGGAATCCTTGAGCGTCACGCGCACTACATTTTTCCCGCGCACGGGCGGATCCGGAATCGTCGCGACCTCAAGCGTCGCGGCCGGTGGTGCAAGCCTGCTTCCACCGGTTGGGTTGCGCTGGCGGGAGGTGACGTGAGAGTGCCGAGCGCGGCCTGGAGCTGGCTTTCCGAATCGATCAGGAAATTAGCGGAACTGACGATCCGGTCTCCGGCCCGAAGACCCTTGAGCACGATAAATTCAGATCCGGCGTGCGGCCCAAGCTCGACCTCGGCGGGTTGGAGGTAACCCTCGCCGCGGTCGATAAAGACGATATTTTGCGTTCCCGTGCGAAGCACCCCGGAATCGGGTATGACCAGCCCGCGCCCGAGTTGCGCCTCAAGGGCGATACTCACGTACATCCCGAGCTTGAGCAGCCCCTCGGGACTGGGAAAGGCGCAACGAACGCGCGCCGTGCGGGTGACGGGATCGATTGCCTGCCAGATGAAATCGACCCGGCCGTCAAAAGTCCTGCCCGGATAGGCGTCAACCGTGACCGACACCGGAGCGCCAACCTTCACCTCGCCGATCTGATTCTGATAGACCGCGGCATAGACCCAGACGGTGGAAAGGTCCGCAATGGTGTAAAGTCTCGCCTCGGGCTGTACGTACTTGTTCGGCAGCGCCGACCAGTCCGTCACGTAGCCGCTCATCGGCGAGTCGATCTCGACGGCCTCTCGCACGGCGCGTTCGCGCTGTAGGCGCGCAATTTCCCGGGGCGAAACCCCGAACAGCCGGAGACGTTCCAGCGCGGCGTTAACCAGCGACTGCGCGCCGCTTGCCACGCCCTGCACAGCGCTTTGCCGCAAGCTCCTTCGTGGTGTCGAGCGCGAGCAGATATTCCTGTTCCGCGCTCACGAGGTCGGGGCTGTAGATGGTGAAAAGCGGCTGTCCTTTTCTGACGTACTGGTAGGTCTGGTTGACGAAAACATCCCTGATCCAGCCGGCGAAACGGGTCTGCACGTAACCTTCGTGCTGCTCATCGGGTTCCACCAGCGCGGTGGTATTGATTCGATCCTTCAATTCCTTCTCGGCGGCGGTCGCGAACTGAAGACCGATGAGCTGCCGGCGCTCCAGCGGGACCTGGATCGAAGCGAGCTGGGGTCCGTTCTGGGCGGCTGATGCAGGTGCACACAACGCTGCTCCCGCAAGCAGCAGCAGGATAAGGGCGCATAATTTTGCGGGCGTCATGGAGAAATTCCCGATATCAGGCTGGTTCATGGCGTGTCTCCGACTATCTGATGAATTTTCGCGGCCGCGATTTCGTGGTCAACCACGGCTCGGTCGTACTGCTGTCGCAGACGCAGGACATCGATCTCCGCGCTGAGCAGGGTTTGAAAATCGACTTTGCCCACCCGGTAGGTCGCCAGCGCCGATTTGAGCGTGGCCTCGGCTTGGGGGATGAGACCGTTGCGGAAGAGCTTGATCACTTGCTGAGCCGTCTGAACTGCGATCCATTGGTTCTGCACCTGCGACCCGATGGAAAGCCTTGCGGCATAGGTCTGAGCGCGCGACGATTCTCTTTCGAGCGCCGCCTGCTCGATGGCTGGCGTTTGCTTGCGCCAAAAATAAAGCGGGAGCTTGATACCCAGCGTCGCCACGTAATAGTCCGGAAAGCGCGCGCCGGTCTTCTGGTACATGTAGGAGATGCTCAAGTCGGGGATGTAATCCTCGCGCGCGAGCTTGAGCGATTCCTCGCTCTTGGCCTCCAGCGCTTCGGCCTGCTTGAGCACCGGCGACGCAGTCATCGCCAGGCTCCGAAGCCGCTGGTCGCTTAGAGTGAACGTGCTCGGCTCGACCTCGCCAACCTGGATATCCGAAGAATCTTGTTCGCGTCCCAAACCCGCCTTCAGATCGGCCTGACTCTGCTCGAACTCCTGGCGCGTCGTCTCTTCCTCGTTCAGGATCGAGGTCATCTCAAGCTGTGCCTTCAGCACGTCCTGCTGCTGCGCCATCCCGACCTGATATTGAGCTTCGGTTATGTGCGCGAGGCGCTGGAACTCTCCGTAGGTTTGCTCAAGAAGGCTAAGCGAGTTGGTCAAATAGAAGAGATTGAAGTAAGTCTCCTGAACCTGCTCCAGGACGGCCCGCACTTGTGCCTCATAGGCCGCGCGCGTGGAGATGGCTTCCTTTTCAGCCACGGCCGCTTTGAGCCGGAGCTTGGTGGGAAACGGGATGTCCTGGGACACGCCGTAGCCGAAGTAGGCGAAATTGTTGGTCTGCAAGTCATTTCCGGGAATTGCATTGCCTACCGCCATGTTCTGAAACGCGACTTGCGGGTCTGGCAACGTGGCTTCCTGGATTGGCATCCGCGTTGCGGCCTCCCAGTGGCGGCGTGCCGCCACTATGAGCGGGCTGTGCGACAGCGCCTCATCGACCAACGCTTCGAGGCGACTTTGATTGTCCCGCGAGATCGCCGCCGCCTGAACGTCCGTGGAGGACGGCTCGGCTGCGAAAACGAAACGGCAGGCGGTGACCAGGACCGCGCACCCAATCAGCGCCGTCACAAGTGGACGGCTGCGTTCCAACGACCACATTTTCAAGACCTGCACTTCCCTCACCGCTCCCCGGCAACCGGGCAACAGACGGAGCGGCCTGCAAGTTACGCAGTACGGTTTGCGATCGGCGGGGGCGCGACTTCAGCGCGCCGCAGGCGAACCGCTACGGGACAAACCCGATGTGAGGGAAATCAGATCTGAAGCGAACAGGAGCTGGTCGAAGACGACCGTGGGAGGCCCGGCGCGGCTCGATACCACCGATCCGACCGTCAGCGCCGGAGGCGAAGCCACATACGCAGCAGAGAGTATCGTTCCGAGTTGGCACGCCTGCACGGCGCTCCATACGGCTGGTGCGACCTCTGCGCTCTCGGGCCGGGGTGAAACTTTGCAGCAGTGGCTGCTCGGCGTCGAATCGTGTCCGCAATCGACAGCGCAACAGATATCGTGTGCCGCCTGCGTGGCCGCCAAGGCGCAACACAGCGCGGCCTGAGAGGCCATCGCGAAGACCAAAACCGCGACGAGCGTCCTTTTCATTCTGATGCGACAGTACCGAGCGATCGATATCGAGTCAACTTGTGAGCTTTTGCGACTGACAATTTGCCGACCATCCGCCGGTGAGAGCGCGGGGAACTGCGCCCTCACCCGCCGCGCGACATGAATGTCGCGCGGCGACCTCTCCCCGCTTGCGCCTGCGGAACAATCCGCAGGCGCGGGAGAGGTTGGAGGCCCGTTCCCGCCGGCCCGATCGGATTCGGAATGCTCAGGGATTCGCGGCGGAGGTGGCCGGCGTATCGCTCTTGGCGAGCTGGGTCTTGAACGTGTCCCAATGCTTCAGGACATCGATCGCCTTGTCGAGCTGGATATCCCTGATCTTCTTGGCGCCCGCAGCGCCCTCGGCCGGCAGTTCGCCGTTAGCGGCGGGCGGCGCGACCGTCTCGCCATTGGGGGCGGCCTTCGATCCGTTGCCCTGCCCGTTCTGGAAATGATGGGGCAGGTCGCGCTCCCGAATCTCCGGATGCTCTTCGACCGCGCCACCGGGAATCTCGAGTGCAGCCAGTGTAGGCTTGGGCAGATCCACCTCGACATCGGGGGTGATGCCGACCGCCTGGATCGATCGCCCGTTGGGTGTCAGGTAACGCGCGGTGGTCAGCTTCAGCGCCGACTTGTCGTCGAGCGGCAGGATGGTCTGAACACTACCCTTGCCAAAGGTCTGCGTGCCGACCACCACGGCGCGCCGATGGTCCTGCAAGGCGCCCGCGACGATTTCGCTCGCGCTCGCGCTGCCGCCATTGACCAGCACCACCATCGGGTAGTCGGTGAAATCGTCCTTGCGATGGGCGAAGTACTTCTGGCGCTGGTTTTCCAGCCGGCCCTCGGTGTAAACGATCATCCCGCCGTTCAAGAACTCATCGGCCACTTTCACCGCCTGATTGAGCAGACCACCCGGATCGTCGCGCAGATCGAGCACGACGCCTTTGATTTTGCCGTGCTCCTGCTTGCTGAAAGTGCCGAGCGCGTGCTCGACATCGTCGTCGGTATTTTCCTGGAAGGTGCTGACCCGGAGATAGCCGTAGCCGTCGAGCTCTTTTGACTTGACCGACTGAATTCGGATCACGGCGCGCGTGACGCTGACCGAGAACAGGTCGGGCATGCCGTCGCGATGAATCGTGAGCGAGACCTTGCTGCCCTTGGGACCGCGCATCCGCTTCACCGCATCGGTCAGGGTCATGTCCTTGGTGAAGTCGTTGTTGATCTTGATATCTCGTCGCCGGACTTGAGCCCGGCCCTGTAGGCGGGCGTGTCGTCGATCGGCGCGACGACGGTCAACATCCCGTTGCTTGCATGGTAATTTCGATTCCCAGTCCGCCGAAACTGCCACGCGTATCGACCTGCAGATCGTTATAGGCTCGGGCGTGAGATAGGCGCTATGGGGGTCGAGCGCAGCGAGCATCCCGGTTATCGCGCCGTCGATCAGGCGCTTGGTCGAGACCGGTTCGACGTAGTTCTTCTGCACGATCGAAAGCACGTTGGCGAAGGTTTCGAGGTCCTCGTAGGTCTCCGCCGGCAACGCATTGGCGCGCTGGACCGCCCGTTCCTGGAGCAGTGCAAAGCAGGCTATCAACACCATCGCGAACTTTGGCCCATCGATTCTTTTTGATCACTGACATTACCTACCCAAAGAATTATGAGTTACTCAGTATAACAAACTGGAGCAGCCTAATCCCACCCCGAAATCAGCGCCGTTCCAACCTTCCCCGGAGCGCCCAAGCTACTCCGGCCCAGGCGACGCGAGGCCGCAGCCGCATCAAACGTCTTTGGCATGCAGCAGTTCTTCGAGGGCGCCGCGCACGTCGGAGCGCGACCAATCGAAGCCGCCCATATGATGGGCGACGATCCGGCCTTGGCGGTCGATTATGAAGGTCTCCGGCACCCCGCTTATGCTGTAGGCTCTCGCTGATCGTGTTTTCCGGGTCCAGCAGAACCTCGAAATGATAGCCGTTCCTCCCGACGTAGGATTTAACCGCCTCCCGGCCCTCGGGTCCTGGCTTACCGCCAGCATCACGAAGTCCTTGTTCGATCTTGAACTCGTTGTATAGCGCCTCCATCGAGGGCATCTCCTCGCGGCAGGGCCCGCACCAGGTCGCCCAGATGTTCAGAAAGACCACCTTGCCGCGCAGCGACGCAGAGCGACACCGTGTTGCCGTCCAGGTCCTTGAGCTAGAACGTTCGCGGCACCTCGCCGGCGGCGATTTCTTCGCGCGGAGGCGTTGCCTCCGGTCTAGCCGCGTGAGGTATCCAGGCGCTGGAAGAGCCAAGGCACGGCGAGTACCGACAACGATAAGCACCACTCCGATGCTAGTCCGGCGAACTTATGTTTCGCATTGACCTATCTCACGCCTGGGCCGCGTCGCTCAGCCGAAAGCACGGCGGCTTGGCGCCGGTCAAACCGTACGCGACTATACCAATAATCATCATCGCGGCCGAGATCAGCTGCGCCTCGCTCAGGCCGAACAAAACCCTCGGGTTTATCCGGATGAACTCGACCAGGAAACGGCTTGCGCCGGCGAGAATCAGGTAAAGGTAGAAGATGCGCCCTGGCGACGCTGAGACTTTTTTGCGCAGCGACCACAGCACCAAAAACACCGCCTAGGTATAAAATTGCCTCATATATCGGGGTCGGATGCACGCGCACGCCGGGAAAAAAGCCGGACACCAGATTGTCGTGGCTGTCGAGCTCGAGCACAGTTTGCGCGCTCCAGCCGACGATCGCTTTGGGAAAGGCCATCGCCCACGGCAGCTTCGAGGGCAACCCCCAGTCGCCGTCGCCGGACGTTAGGCATCCGAGGCGCCCGATGGCCTGGCCGAGGATGAGCGCCGGTGCGCACATGTCGGCCACCGTTAGCCAAGGGATCTTATAGCGGCGGGAGACAAAGTAGCTTGCGATTCAGCCCGCCCAACAGTCCGCCGAACTATACGAAGCCCGGCGCCCGAGAAAATCATCGTCTCAGGGGTCGGCCAGGTAGCGTTAGGCAGGTCGTCCAGGACTCGTAGAATCCGCGAGCCGGCGATCCCGCCGATCGCGCACCCACAGCACCAGCGTCGAGGCATGCTCGGGCTTGTAGCCGCGGCGCTCGAAACTCGTGCGGATGCAAAAAATCGCCGGCCATAAAGCCGAGCGCCATCATCAGGCCGTAGCTGTAGACCGTAAGCGGGCCGATCGTGAAGAAAATCGGTATCATCGTGTGATCAAATATATATAGTAGCGAGCACGGCGCGATCGCAAGACAGCGGCCGCGCAAATTACGGCCCTGGCGCCTTGCGTTCGGCGGCCGTAACATATGTAGGACGCATTTGTGCGGGCGGTTGTTCAACGGGTGAGCCGGCGCAGAGGTCAGCGCCAGCGGCAGAACCATCGGCAGAATCGGGCGCGGCTTTGTGGTGCTGCTCGGGGTCGCGCGCGGCGACAGCGAAGCGCGACGCCGCCTTCATCGCGGATCGGATAATCGGGCTGCGGGTCTTCGCCGACGCGGGGGCAAGATGAATCTCGCGCTGGGCGCGGTCGGCGGGGAACTGCTGGTGGTCTCGCAATTCACCCTGATGGCCGACACCGGGAGCGGGCGGCGTCCGTCGTTCGCCGCGGCCGCCCCGCCCGGAGCAGGCCCGCGCGCCTCTACGAGCATTTTCTCTCGCTCGTCAGAGGCGCAAATGTTAAAGTCGAACAAGGCGAGTTCGGCGCGATGATGGAGCTCACGCTCGACAATCACGGCCCGGTCACGATCATGCTCGACAGCCGCAAGAGGTGAGGCGATGGCACGAGCGGGATTTTACGCCGTCGAATCGGGCAAGATCTCGTTTCGCCGCGACGGCAACTGGTACAGCGACGACGAACGGATCGACAACCCGCGTATCGCGCTGCTCTTCAGCCGGAGCATCAGGCGCGATCCCGACGGCAGCTATTTTCTGCAAGTCGGCGAGGAGCGCGCGCCGTCACGGTCGAAGATACTCCCTACGTCGTCAAAGCGATCGACGGCGACGCGCGGTCCGGATTCACGTTGGTGCTGAACGACGAGCAGCGCAACCGCTCGACCCCGCCGCGCTCGAGGTTGGCGGGCAGAACGTGCTCTACGCCCGCGTCAAGGACGGCGCCTTCCGCGCGCGCTTTCTGCGCACCGCGTACTATCATCTGAGCGATTGTATCGAAGGCGACGAGCGCGCTGGCTTCGCGCTCCGGATCGCGGGCCGGCGGTTTCCGCTGCAGGACTGCCGGCCGGCGCCGACTCGGGCCGCGGCAGTGCCGGCTGACTCGGCCGCGCCCGCTCCGGCATTGCACGTCGTGCTGGTGCGGCCCGAGATTCCGCAGAACACCGGCTCGATCGCACGGCTGGTTGCGGCCACGCGCGCGCGCCTGCATCTGGTAGGACCGCTGGGGTTTTCGCTGGAGGATCGTTACCTGAAACGGGCCGGCCTGGATTACTGGCCGCTGGTCGATCTGCGAACCTACCCGGGATGGGAGGAATTCGCCGCCGCTACCCGGCCGGCGTCGTTCAAATATTTCTCCACGCACGCCGCGAAGTCATACCTCGACGCGCGCTACGAACCCGGCGATTTGCTGGTGTTCGGCGGAGAGACCAAGGGGCTGGGCGCGGACTTCCTGCGCGATCGGACGGAGTCCTCGTACCGGATTCCGATCTTCGAGCCGGGGTGCGCAGCCTCAATCTCGCCAACGCGGTCTCGATCGTCGTGTACGAGATGCTGCGCCAGGTGGGCGCGCTCACCTGAAGTAGGACCGGCGTCCCGCCGGTCATTGCCTATCGCGGGTCATGGTCGATTTTGCGCGTTGTGCTGTGCCCGATCCGGGCAACCCTCACCCGGCGAGCGCTGCGCTCGCCCGCCTCTGCCCGGTCAGGGAGAGGCGTAGGAAAAGAAAGCGGGCGGCACGCGATCACGCGCGCCGCCCGCTAGTCTAACAGAATGTAGGCAGTACGATTCTTACTCGCTACGTCGCTTACGCGGCTTTCTTCTTGCGCCCGTTGGTGGCGGCCGCGTGGCCCTCCTTGCGCACGATGAAGCGCGTATCGAGCTGGCCCATCTTCTCGACCACGCCGCCGTATTCCAGTTCGGTGTAAGGCAGCATCGCGGGACCCGAGAAACCCTGCTTGCGAATTTCGGCCGCCTTCTGCGCGACGTTGTTGCGCACCCAATCCCAGAACGGATGGTCGAACGCGTCGACCGGCTTCGGTGAACTTGCCCTCATGGACGCAGAAGGCCGCCGCAGGTCACGATCGCCGGACCGTCGAAGAACGAGACGATGGAGTTCAGCTTGACCGGCATCAGCGGGCCGTGATGGCTTCCGCGCATCGTGCCCGCGACGTAATGGCCGATCCGATAGGGCGAGAGGACCTCGCCGGTAGCGGGGAACATGCCCTGGCATGCGCACCAGCGCGACCGGGTCGTCCTTGCCGGTGTAAGTGCCGGCGATATTGTGCAGGCGCGAGGTCGATACCACCGCGCCGATTTCGTCGTTGGCGCGGCTGCGGATCGACTCGACCACGAAGCGCTCGTTGTCGCGCAGCAGGCAGGCGATATCGTAAAGCTCTTCGGGCGCGTTGAGTTCGATCACCCGGTCGCCCTCGGTGTGGTTCACGTCCATGATGGTGAAGGTGAAGCCCTTGGCCATCTTGGGCGAGAGCAGCAGACCCGCGCAGTGCATCGGATCGGCGAACGACAGGTAGAGCGGCAGGTTGTAGGCGCCCGGATCGGTCTTGTCGGCGGCAAAGAACACGAAGGGCTCGTTGGGCCGCTCCTCGAACTCCATCTCGCATGAAGCCGGGCCCAAGCCCGCGCACGTTGCCGGAAAAAGCGTCCTTCAGAAGGTCCTGGCCGGCGCCGTAAAGCCCCTGCTCCTTGGCGACCTTGGTCCCGGCCATGAAGGCGTCCCACGCCAGCTCGTGAATCTTGGGATTATTGACTCCGTGCTCGTGCGACATCAGCAGCGCGATGTCGTCGCCGGTCGTACTGATGTAAAGGTCGCGCAGCAGCTTCTTGCCCTTTTCGCGCACGAAGCTCTCGACGGTTTCCTTGAGCCGGGCGCTGGGCTTGATATGGCCGCCGATCGATCCGACGTCCGCTTTGATGACCGAAAGTGTGGTCTTCATGGATGATTTACCTCCAGGGCTGTTCCCCGAATCTGCATAAATTTGATACGTCCGCGCTCGCGCGCTAGTTCTTCCGACAGGTGCCGCATCCGCTGCCGCATCCCCCGCCGGCGCTTTTCGGTGGCTGCGAGCCGAAGTAATAGCCCTGGGCTTCCAGCTCGTCGGCACTCAACCATCTGGGAGCGGAGTCGGCGGCCGCGTCGCAATGAACGCAGAATCGCCGCTCCTGACCGTCGCCGTCAAGGGCGACGTAGGTGAGCACGCTTTTCCCGCAGGTCTCGCAGTGGGCGGTGGGAAAGGAAGCGGCGCTGAGAGACGGTTCTCGCATGTCCTACGCTGTCGGGGTTTATAGTAAACCTAGCTCCATTGGTAAAGATCATGCCAGACCGCACGGCAGACCTTGCGCCCGCCGCCGAAGCGCTCGCGATGCGGCTCGAGGGGCGAAGAATCGGGGCATTTGCGCTCGTACTGGCGGAAATGCGTCCGATTCGGCCGCGCCGCGGATGGCGCTATGTAAAAATTTCCCTGCGCGATAAACGGGGCAAGATTTCGGCGGGATCGCTGATGACCGGAATCGTCAGCGCGGGCGGACGGGGCGTCAAACCGTGGATCGAATGCCGCCTGTTTCCGGTAGTCGCGTGGGACGGCCGGGAATCGGCAGACGCGCGCGGGCTTGGGCTCGAAGCGGGAATCGTTGGTTTGCTCGCGAGCTCGTTCCGCCGGGCGGTCACCTGATGATCGACTATGAAAATCCGGGTCAGGAGGAGACTTTTGCCGAACTGGGCCTGCGCGTACCGGCGCCGGCAAGCTACCTGGGATCGCTGATGTTCCGCGCGGGATTCCGCGGCGAATTCAAGGACTGGTATTTCTCCGAGGGCGGCCACGAGGGCCCCCGCAAGCTGCAAGGCAACAAATCACCCGATCGGGCCGCGGCGCGGCGCGCGCTCGCAAATCATCGCCGCGAGCTATCGGCCTTCGTGAGAACGTCCGCTGCCCTCGGACGCCGCGCAAGCGGAGATCATAAGACGCGCTCAGACCCGCGCGCGCAAACTGCTGAAGCTTCGCGCCACGTGAGCACCCAGCCGGATTGTGGAATCGGCCGATAAATCGGTAATCTGATTCTGTGAAAACGCGCATTTCATCGACCAAGGCCGCGAGATCGTTCTCCGATCTTCTCAATCGGGTGCGCTATCGCGGCGAGACTTTCGTGGTCGAGCGAAGGGGCGAACCGATCTGCGAAATCGTTCCAGCCAGACCGGGCAAGTCCACGGTCGGCGATTTTATCAACCTCATGCGCTCGCTCCCCAAGCCTGACGGAGAGTACCTCGACCTGCTCGAGGAGCGGCGTAGAACTCAGCCCAAGGTTGCGCCCTCGCCGTGGGAACGGTGATCGACTCGAGCGTAGTAATCGCGGCGGAGCGCGGTAGTGGTCAACTTTGAAATTCGGCAATATCGGCAATAGAGGAAGCAGAATCCGGGATTCCTCGCGCGACGGCCACGCGCGGGAATGACACCAAAAGCTTCCCGATGTCATTCTCGCGCGTCTGCGTTGTCTGGCGCGCGAAGAATCCCGCTCTTTCTCCCCTCGCGGCTTGGGGCGATTGGGCTGGCAGGCAGGTACACCGCTCGTCGGGTCAAACTTGACCACTACCCGGAGCGCGGTTTGCGACTTCGACTTGATTCTCGCTACCAGACGCGCGGCGGAGCCATTGGTATTGTCCGCCGTCACCTACAGGGTGGCGACTGCGACAAGACCAGTTTTCCCAGGATTTCGGGACTAGCCGTCGAAATCTGGTAACTCGGCCCGCCCCGTTCCCCGAGCCCCCTGCGGCCGGCCGGCGGGACGCCGGCCCTACTTCGGATCGCGCGCCGCCGGTGCCTTTTCTGTAGTAGGACCGGCGTCCCGCCGGTCATTTCCGAAGCAGGACAGGCGCCGCACCCGTCATTTGGTCGGCAAAATCTACCAAACGGAAGTTCGACGACGGCGCGTTGTCCTTGACTTTCCGGCAGTTAGTGCCAGACTCCGAGCGGCCTGGAAAGTTGGATTCGCGTCTCTGGCAGGAGGGCGATCGGAGGATCAAAAGGGGCGGCTGCGGACGGCTCTCGCCTGAGTTCGCGAAGGGGATGGTATCGCGATGGGGGACCGAATAGCGATTGAGTGCAGGCGCTTCTGGTCGGGCGCAGCGCGGCCCATTTTCCTTCTCGCGATGCTTGCGCTGCTGGTGCCCGTCTGCGTGATGCTGATCCAGCCCGCTCCGAAGGCAAGCGGGCCGATAATCGTCAACACGACGGCTGACCGAGGCTCGGCGGGAGTTTGCGCCCTGCGCGACGCGATCACCGCAGCCAACAGTAACGGCACCGTGAACGGATGCGTCCCCAGCGGCACGGGCACCGATACGATCAATTTCAGCGTCAGCGGGACGATCACGCTGGGCAGCACGCTTCCCGCCGTCCAAAACACGCTGACGATCGACGGAACCGGGCAGAGCATCACGGTCGATGGCGCCAACTCGTTCCGAGTGCTCGCACTAAACGCGGGCGCCGCGCTCAGCGTGAACGCTCTGACCATTGCCCACGGATACTCATACGAACGCAACGGCGACGGCGGCGGCATCTTCAACGATGGCGGCACGCTGACGGTCACCAACAGCACCATCTCGGGCAATAGCGCCTTCTACGGCCCCGCCGACGGCGGCGGCATCTTCAACGCGGGCAGCTTGACGGTCACCAACAGCATCATCTCGGGCAATAGCGCCTTAGACGGTGGCGGCATCTTCAACGCGGGCAGCTTGACGGTCACCAACAGCACCATCTCGGGCAATGGCGCCACCGACGGCGGCGGCGGCCTTTGGAACAACGTCGGCACGGTGACGGTCACCAGCAGCGCCTTCTCGGGCAACAGCGCCGAGGCCGGCGGCGGCATCTACGCTACCGTCGGTGGCGGCACGCTGACGATCACCAACAGCGCCTTCTCGGACAATACCGGCGGGAACAACGGCGGCGGTATCGCGAACTCCAGCTCCAGCACGCTGACGGTCACCAACAGCACCTTCTCGGGCAACAGCTGCGGCGACAGCCAAGGCGGCGGCATCGAGAACTACGGGACGCTCACGGTCGCCGACAGCACCTTCTCCGGCAATAGCAGCGAGAGCACCGGCGGCGGCATCTTCAACGAGGGCACGGTGGCGGTCGCCAACAGCACCTTCTCCGGCAATAGCGCCCCTGCCGGCGGCGGCATCTTCAACGTCGACGGCACGGTGACGGTCACCAACAGCACCATCTCGGGCAATAGCGCCACCGACGGCGGCGGCATCTCGAACAACGACGGCAGACTGACGGTCACCAACAGCACCTTCTCGGACAATAGCGCCGAAAACGACGGCGGCGGCATCTACGACTACAGCTTCGCGCTGATGGTCACCGACAGCACCTTCTGGGGCAATAGCGCCGAGGCCGGCGGCGGCATCTGGAACTACAACAACGGCGGCACGGATACGGTCACCAACAGCATCCTAGCCAACAGCACGAACGGCGGTAACTGCGTCAGCATCAGCAACGGCGGGTATAACATTTCCGACGATGGTTCGTGCAGCTTCGGGAGCAGCACCGGAGCCAATAGCCAGACGATAGGAGACAACGTCACTCCGCTGCTCGATCCCGCCGGCTGCAGAATAACGGCGGTCCCACCGAGACCATCGGCCTCCAATCGAACAGTCCGGCGATCGACGCGATCCCGATTGGTCAGTGCCCCGGCACCGACCAGCGCGGTTTTGGCCGACCTGCTCCGGGCTACAGCGCCTGCGACATCGGCGCCTTCGAGTTCGATGCTGTTCCCACGCCGACACCCGGACCGACGCCTACCCCAACGCCGTACGTACCAACGCCGACCCCTTCGCCGACCCCGACTCCGGCGTCAGTCGGTGCGCCGACGCCGGCCCCGCTCCGGTAGTAGGCGGATGGGGGCCGATCAGGCCGATCCGGCCCCCACAGCCGCGCCAGCCGCAGCGGTGGCCCTGGCGCCGGCGGCGCTGACGTTCAATCCCCATCCGGTCGGAGCGGTGAGCGCGCCGCAGGTCGTGACCGTGACCAACAGGGGGCTGATCTCAGCGCACGTCGCGAGCGTCGCGCTTGACTCCGATTCCTTCGCCGAAACGGACAACTGCGTGGGCACGCTCCTGCCCCATGCCAGTTGCACCGTGCAGGTCGTGTTCGCTCCGGCCACTCAGGGCGAAGGCGACCGGGAAGCTCCAGTTGGTTGACGACTCGCAACAGAACGAGGCGACGCATCCGCAGGCCTCGGCGCTGACCGGCACCGGTACCGCCGGCAGCGGGACTCACTGCCGCGCCGGCAGCGATCTCATTTGCCGTGCAAGTACCGGGAAGCGCCAGCGCGTCGCGGCAAGTGCGCGTAACCAATAACCTCAGCAGCGTCGCGCATATCACGGGCGTCAGCGCATCAGTGGCGAGTTCTCGGCGAGCTAACAACTGCCGGGCGCGCTCAATGCGGGAGCAAGCTGCACGGTCGAGCGTTAAGTTCGCGCCGAATGCCAGCGGCATCCTCAGCGGCGCGTTGACGATCGCCAGCGACTCGACGCGGGCGCCGATCGCGGTCGCGCTCAGCGGCGAGGCGGTAGTTCCCGCCACGCCCGCGCCGCAGGCCACCTTGACGCCGGTTGCGACCCTGCATCCGAATCCCACGCGGAGCGTCGCGCCGACGCCGAGGCCGACGGCTACGCCAAGGCCGACTGCCACTCCGGTTCCGACCCCGAGCCCGGCTGACGCGGCGCCGTAGTCACGCCGCACAAGGTGAGCATGGGCAGCGAGGCAGTGGGGCAATCGGCTCAGACGGTCAAGACCAAGCGCGTGGTGCTGTCGAATCCGAAGAACAAGAAGCAGAACGCAACGATTGTGATCAAGAGCGTGACCGCGAGCGGCGATTTCCAGGTGCCAGCCGGAGCGTGCGTCGGGCCGCTGGCGCCGGGGCATAAGTGCGCGGTGTCGGTGGAGTTTGCACCGAGCAGTTCGGGCGCGAAGTCGGGGACGCTGACGATCACCTCGAACGCGAGCAACGGCGTGGAGACGGTTACGCTCAAAGGCAAGGGTAGGTAGGCAGCAAATCCGCCGACGGGTAAGGGATTCCGCCAACGAGTATCGCTCAATCGTTGCGTGCCGGCGGGCTACCCTCACCCGGCGCGTGGTCTGCTGACGCAGACCCGCGCCGGCCTCTCCCTGGTCAGGGAGAGGTGGTCGGAAGCCACGCGCGCGGACGGCAGAAGTTCCCCTTCCCTCGTAGGGAAGGGGCCAGGAAGTATCTGCGGCGCCGAGGCGAGCTGGCGACAGCGCCCTCACCCGCCGCGCGACGTCAGTGTCGCGCGGCGACCTCTCCCGGCTCGCGCCTGCCGAGCAGTCGGCAGGCGCGGGAGAGGTTCCGAAGCCAGCACCCTCGCGTAGCGACCCTTCCCTCCCTACGGGAGAAGGGGAACCAGCGTAGTGGCGTAACGGACTCCCCTCTCCGTGTCGGAGAGGGGCTGGGGGAGAGGTTCTCTACCGCGCTTCGATCGTCTTGGCCGGGCGGCGCGCGGTCTTACTTGCTGCCTGGGCGCATGGACGCGCGCACCGCGCGCTCAAACGCCCATTCGCGGATGTGATTGATCTGCTCCTTCATCGTGCGCCCCAGCGGAACGACCTCCATCGCGGCGACGATGAGGTCTTCATCGATGACTTCCCGGTCCTTGAGCCGCGCTTTGGTAAAGGCCGATACGACGCACTGCTCGATCTCGGCCCCGGTCCAGCCAACCGAAAATTCCACCATTTGTTCGAGGTCGAACTGGGCCGAATCCGCCCCGCGGCGGCTCAAGTGAATCCTGAAGATCTCGATCCGTTCGGCGTCGAGCGGCAGGTCAACGAAGAACACCTCGTCAAAGCGTCCCTTGCGAATCATCTCGGCGGGGAGCAAGTCGATTCGGTTGGCGGTGGCGGCGACAAAAACCCCGCGGGTCTTCTCCTGCATCCAGGTGAGAAAAAACGCGAAGATTCTGCCCTGCTCCCCGCCTGGATCCGCCGACGTGATGCCCATCTCGATCTCGTCGAACCAAACCACTGACGGCGCCATCTCCTCGAGCATCTTGCACGCCTGGACGAAGGCCGCTTCGGGATTCCCGTGCCTGCGTGAGAAGACCTCGATCATGTCGATCCGGTAGAGCGGAAGCCCGAAGTGCGAGGCGATGGCCTTGACGCAAAGGCTCTTGCCGCAGCCTGGGATACCCATGATGAGCACCCCCTTGGGCACGATGTCGTTACTCAAGGTGTCGCGCAGATCAAACAGCTTGCGCCGTTCGACCAGCCATTTCTTGAGGCCCTCGAGGCCTCCGATCTCCCCGATGCCGGTCTGGTTGACGACGAACTCGATGACGCCGCTGCGGTTGACCAGGAGGCGCTTTTCCTGGAGCAGGGCCGGCACCGACTCGGCTCCAAGACCGCCACCCGTGGCCAGGGCACGGCGCACCGCGTGGCGGGCTTCGTCGAGGGTGAGCCCTGCAGGGCACGCGCGAGCTGGTCCAGGGTTGCCTCGCTCGAATCGGCACTTGCACCGTGCACCGAGATTTGCCGAGCCTCGTCGCGCAGGAAGTCCATGAGCTCGATCAGATCGGGCAGCCTCAGCTCCAGATACACGATGTCCCGGTCAACCTCCTCCGGAATCATTCGGACCGCGGAACTGATGACTACGAACTTCCGCCGGTCCAGACAGGCTTCGTAGAGGTCTCGAAGCCGGCGCCTGACCTCCGGAGATTCCCGTAACGGTTCGTGAAAGTCCTTCAGGTGGAAAATCGCCGGGTCCTCATGCGCCGCGATGAAGTCCAGAGCTGCGCGCGGATCGTGAGCCCCTTCGGCTCCTCCGTTCTCGCCACGCATCCCCTCGGTCAGGCTCCACGTCCAAACCGGAATCGGCGCGTCGCCGAATAGTCTCTGCCCAGCCTCTCGCAGCACCTTTGCGACCCGCTGCTCTTCGGCAGAGCGGATATAGGTGAGCGGATGGCCGGACTCGAAGATCTCACGAACCATCTCGGCCGCGCGGCTCTCGACGCGGCTCTCAGAAGGATGGGACTTTGCAGGATGCTCCACGGAAAAATCGCCAGACCGCTCAAACCTGGGGCGCCATTCCAGCGCCGAGAAAACGGTCAGTCTTAAACAATCTTATACGGCGCCGCTGCTTGCCGCGAGGACGTGTGTGGACATAGCTATAATCGATCGAAGTGCCGGCGCTTGTCGGGTCTGCGGCTGCGTGATATCCGAAAACGCTGGGAGATCGGCGCGCGACCGATCGGATGCTCGGACTTCGAGCGCCGGAGGCGGGATTTATCGCGAGGTTTATACCGAGGTTTATACGATGATTGACAAGAGCGCGGTCGGAACCAAAGGCAAGCCGTTCACGATGCCGATCGAATGGGGCAAGGTGCGCGAGTTTGCCCGCGCGATCAAGGACCCCAATCCGGTCTACTTCGACCCGGCGGCGGCGAAAAGGGAATGTGGTGGAATCCCGATTCCGGTCACTTTCCTCATGACCAGGCTCGTTTTGGCAGGGCGCCGATTCGAGCCCGATGCTGAACCTCGACCTGCGGCGCGTGCTGCACGGCGAGCAGGAGTTCGAATTCCTGAAGCCGGTCTTCGTCGGCGACACGCTGACCGGAGTCACGCACATATCCGACGTTTACGAGAAAGAGGGCGGGCGCGGCGGCAAGATGAACTTCCTGGTGATGGAGACCGAGTACCGCAACCAGCGCGGCGAGCAGGTGGCGATCGCCCGTTCGACCGTGATCGAGACCGGTCAAGCCGTCAAGGCGAACTGACAAATAGCACGGAATTATGTCTGCAAGTTACTATTGTGCGCGACGCTTAGTTTTCCTCTCCGTCGAGAGGGCCAGGGTGAGGGTGCGATGGCAGTCAAAATAAAGTTCGACGCGGTAAAGCCCGGCGACGCGATCCCCGCGCTGGTGGTGGAGAACATGACGCGCCCCGACTTCGTGCGCTACGCGGGCGCCTCCGGCGATTTCGTCCCCCTGCACTACGATCAGAGTTTTGTCGAGGCCGCGGGACTGCCCACGGTTTTCGGGCAGGGGATGCTCACCGCGGGCTTGCTCTCACATTGCCTGACCGATTACGCCGGCGCCGGCAACGTGCGGAAGCTCAAGGTCCGCTTCGCTACCCGCGTCTGGCCGGGCGATACGCTCACCTGCCGCGGCAAGATAACCGGCAAGCTCGAGCACCACGGCGAAAAGCTCGTCGAGGGCGAGGTCGAAGTCGTCAACCAGAAAGGCGAGCCCGCGATCAAGGGCTCATTCCGCGCGATTGCGGGCTGAGGCTATAGTAGTTACGGACCGAACGGATCGATTTGGGGGCTGGGGAGGAGGTGCGCGCTAGAGGCGGCCGCGCGGCTCGTTCGCCGACCGGCGGCGCCCAAGCGCAAAATAATAATACCGATGGGGGAAAATGACGAGCTACGCCACGTAATAATCCACGGCCACTTCTACCAGCCGCCACGCGAAAATCCCTGGACCGGGCTCATCGCTCCGGAGGCGGGCGCCGCGCCGTTTCACAACTGGAACGAGCGCATCCTGAGCGAGTCGTACACGGCCAACGCTCACGCCCATATCATGGACGGGCACGTCGTCCGGATCCGCAACAACTACGAGTTGCTTAACTTCGACGTTGGCCCCACCCTGGCGAGCTGGATGGAGCGCCACGGCAAGATCGCCTATCGCGCGATGAGGCGTGGCGACCTGCTCTCCGCGGAGCGCTGCGCGGGGCATGGCAACGCACTCGCCCAGTCGTACCATCATTCGATCCTGCCGCTGCTGAGCGCGCGCGACCGCGAGCTACAGATTGCATGGGGAGTTCGACGACTTCGTCTACCGCTTCGGCCGCCGCCCCGAGGGAATCTGGCTGCCCGAATGTGCCGCCGACGATGAGACCATGGCGGCGATCGCCGGCGCCGGATTGAAGTACACGATCCTCGCGCCATGGCAGGCGGGCTTCAAGCCCGGCGACGGCGACGACGGCGGAGCGGGGCCGTTCCTGTGGCGCCGCGGAGATCTGAGGCTCGGCGTTTTCCGCTTCGACCACGATCTCTCCGGCACCGTCTCCTTCGGCGACGCGCTGACCGACGGACGGCGCTTCGCCGACTGGATCGCCGGCCGGGCGATGACTCTCAAGCCGGGCGGCGTCCTCCTGATCGCCACCGACGGCGAGACTTTCGGCCACCATAAGAAGTCCGGCGCGGCCGAGCTGGCGCGCGCGTTTTCGGTCCTCGAACAGCATCCCGGCCTCCGGCTTACCAATTGCGCCGAATATATGGCGTCTCATCCGGCGGCGGGCGAATTCGGGATTTCCGGCACCACCTCATGGAGCTGCGCTCACGGCGTGGAGCGATGGCGCTCGAACTGCGGCTGCCGCCTCGACGGCAACACCAGCCAGGAATGGCGCGGGCCGCTTCGCGAAGCGATGGACTTCGTCAAGAACCACGTCGATTCGGTCTACGATCGTTTCGCGGCGCCGCTGGTGGACGATCCGATCGGCGCGCTTAAGGCCTCGATCCGGCTCGCGATCGACGCTGATCCCGGCGCGCCCGACGCATTCTTCGGCCGCTTTCGCGTCGCCGATGAGGCGCGCCGCGAGCAACTCACGCGCCTGTTCGAGATGGAACGCGCGGGACATTCGACGCTGGTGAGTTGCGCCTGGTTCTTCGACGACTTCGGCGGGCCCGAGGGCCGAATCGTGCTGCGATGGGCCGCGCGGGCCGTCGAGCTCGCGGCCACTTTCGCGCCGAGCATCGAGAGCGAGCTGCTGGAACGGCTGCGCGCGATCCGCTCCAATCGCCGCGAAATTGGCGACGCCGCGACCCTTTACCTGAGCCTCAAAACGCGCGAGGCTCGCGGCAGCATATGACGATGAGGGTGCCTCGGGCGGCGCCGGCGGCGATCCAACCGCCCGGAGGTTGCAACTGAGCGCGATGGCCCAGACTGTCGATATCGAATCCATCCTCCGGGAAAAACGCAAGTTCGCACCGCCGGCCGATTTCAGCCGGCGCGCCGTGGTAAAGAGTCTCGCCGACTACGAGGCGCTCTACCGGATGGCCGACGAGAACCCCGAGCAATTCTGGGCCGAGCGCGCTAGGGACATCTCTTGGTTCAAGCCGTTCGGCAAGGTGCTGGATTGGAATTTCCCGTTTGCCCAATGGTTCGTCGGCGGCGAGCTGAACGCGTCCTACAACTGTATCGACCGCCATCTCATGGGATCGCGCCGCAACAAGGCCGCCCTGATCTGGGAGGGTGAGCCGGGCGATTCACGCGTGCTCACCTACCAGATGCTCGCGAGCGAAGTGGGGCGCTGCGCCAACGCGCTCAAGAGCATCGGGGTGAAGCGGGGCGATCTGGTCGCGATCTACCTGCCGCTGGTTCCCGAGGCGGTGGTCGCGATGCTGGCGTGCGCGCGGATCGGCGCGATCCATTCGGTGGTCTTCGGCGGCTTCTCCGCCGAGGCGCTAGCCGACCGGATCAACGATGCCGGGGCGAAAGTCTGCATCACGGCCGACGCCGGATGGCGGCGCGGCGCGCAGATCGAGCTCAAGCGCAACGTCAATGACGCGCTGGAGCAATGCCCCTCGATCGAGAAGTGCGTCGTGGTGCGCAGGACCGGCGCCAAGGTCGAGATGCGCGCCGGGCGCGACCTCTGGTGGGATGAGCTGGTCGCGCCGCAGAGTCCGCTCTGCGAGCCCGAGCACCTCGATGCGGAGCACATGCTCTATACGCTCTACACCTCCGGCACCACCGGCAAGCCCAAGGGCGTAGTGCATACCACGGGCGGTTACCTGGTCCATGTCCTGATGACCATGAAGTGGGTATTCGATCTCAGGGAAGAGGATATCTACTGGTGTACGGCCGATATCGGATGGGTCACCGGGCACAGCTACACGGTATACGGGCCGCTGGCCGCCGGCGCGACGGTCGTGATGTATGAAGGCGCGCCCAACTTTCCCGAGAACGATCGCTTCTGGGCGATCATCGAGAAGTACCGCGTCAATATTCTCTATACCGCGCCCACCGCGATTCGCACCTTTATCCGCTGGGGCGACGCGTGGGTGAAGAAGCACGACCTCTCGAGCCTGAGATTGCTCGGCACGGTCGGCGAGCCGATAAATCCCGAGGCCTGGATTTGGTATCACAAGACGATCGGCGGCGAGCGCTGCCCGATCGTCGATACCTGGTGGCAGACCGAGACCGGCGGCATCATGATAAGCCCGATGCCGGGCGCGATCGCGACCAAGCCGGGCTCGGCGACGCGGCCGTTGCCGGGCGTCGCGGCGGAAGTCGTAGCCAAAGACGGCGCGGCCGTACCGGCGAATCAGGGCGGATTATTAGTCATCAGGAAGCCCTGGCCCGGAATGCTGCGGACGATCTTTCGCGACCCCGAACGTTACAAGAGTCAGTACTTCAGCCAGATTCCCAACGCGTACTTCACCGGCGACGGCGCGCGCTGCGACGAGGATGGCTACTTCTGGATCATGGGCCGCGTCGACGACGTGATCAACGTCGCGGGCCATCGGCTGGGCACGATGGAGATCGAGAGCGCGCTGGTGTCGCATGCGGCGGTCGCCGAGGCCTCGGTGGTCGGACGCCCCGATGACTTGAAGGGCCAGGCCGTGGTCGCGTTCGTCACGCTCAAGGGCGGACACAAAGGCGACGACCAGCTCCGCGAGGAGTTGCGCGGCCACGTGGTGAAGGAGATCGGCGCGCTGGCGCGTCCCGACGCGGTGCGCTTCACCGACGCGCTGCCCAAGACCCGCAGCGGCAAGATCATGCGCCGGCTGCTTCGCCAAATCGCATCGGGCGACGCAACCCTCGGTGACACGACCACTCTGGAGGATCTCTCGGTTCTCGCCAGGCTCCGCGAAAACGAGGAATAGAGCGCGGACGGGGAATAGAGGAGGAGCAGGCGACCGGTTGCCGGGACTATCTTCCTCCCTGAACGACACCCGCCGCCGACCCGGTCATAAAAGGGCCGCCCGCCAGCTTTTTTACGCTGGCGCCGCGCGCCCAATTGATACAAAATGTAGCTATCTGGGAGGACGGTCAAATGGACCTGACGTTCCTTCAGTCGGCCAGCAATCGGGCCGCTATCGCGGCGCTCGGCGGATGCCTTGCGGTCTACTTTTCGATCAACCGCGAAGATTCCTCGGAGATGGCGATTTTCGGGATGGTCGGTCTGGCCCTGCTGGCCTACGCCGCCAGCCAGATGTTCAGGTAAGGCGGCGCGGACCGAACCCGCATCGCCATCCTCATATGGCGCGCCGTCGCCCGCCATCCCGCCCGTCGTGAAGTAGGCGCCCTATCGCGGCGCTCGCTCTCTTTTGCCTCTCAGGGTCCTGACCCGGCGATAATCGCTGAACGTATACACCGCTCATCGTCCTGCCTTGAAGCGGGGGCATCCGGGATGGTAAGCTGCCTGATGTGGGCCGCTGGCCCATTTTTTGTTGCTCTGTCGTCCCCTGAAAACTTGACCGTTTCAGTGCCGCTTCGCGGGGGGCGACAAGGGGCGCGAACCAGTGACGGTACTGGAGCTACATCCGGTCGCCAGGAAGGTAGTGGAATTGCTTGAGCCTCATATCGAGCGCCAGGGCTTCGAGTTGGTGTCGGTGGAATACAAGCCGGGCACGCACAGTTCCATCTTGCGCCTGCTGGTCGACCGGCCCGAGGGCGGCGTCCGGATGAGCGATCTGGAACGTCTGAGCCCGATCGTCGCCGACCTGCTCGATGTCTACGATCCGGTGGAAGGGCGTTACACGCTGGAGGTTGCCTCGCCGGGAATCAACCGGCCGCTGGCCAAGCTCAGCCACTTCGAGGCCTATCGCGGCCGGCGGGTCAGGATTCGGACCCATCACGCGCGCGACGGGCAGAAGGTCTTCGTCGGGGTGCTGGCGCGGACGGCTGACGGCATCGAGGTGGAGGACGAGAACAGCCGGCGGCGCCAGGCGATCGGTTTCGATGAAATTAAAGCGGCCAACTACGAGCACGCGTTCGAATAGAATGCATCAACGAAAGCCGGCCGAAGATCAGGTCCGGCGGATCCATTCCGAACGGCGCGCGCACAGTCGCCCCCCGGAGCGCTATGCAGGTCGATCTGAACCGCGTTATCGAACAGGTGTCGAAGGAAAAGGGCATCGACAAGACGATCGTGATCGCCGCGGTCGAGGAGATGATGCATTCGGCGGCGCGGCGCACGTTCGGGCCCGATCGCAATATCGAGTCGCGCTACAACCCGGAGCTGGGCGAAATCGAGCTGTTCGAGATCAAGACCGTGGTCGAGCAGGTCGCCAACCCGATGCTCGAGGAAAGCCTGCGAGGAGGCGAAAGCCAAACACGACCCCGAAGCCGAAGTCGGCGACGAAATCCTGATCAAGCTCGATACCGCCACCATGGGCCGGATCGCGGCGCAGGCCGCCAAGCAGAACCTGATCCAGCATATCCGCGACGCCGAGCGAAAACAGATCTTCAACGAGTTCAAGGATCGCAAGGGCGAGGTAGTGTCGGGAATCGTGCAGCGCTTCGAGCGCAAGAACATGATCGTGAACCTCGGCCGCACCGAGGCGATCCTGCCCGAGAAGGAGCAGATCCCGCACGAGCGCTATCGCCAGGGCGACCGCGTCCGCGCGCTGATCGTTGACGTTGATCTCTCGGAGAAGGGGCTTTCGATCGTGCTCTCGCGCACCGCCAACGAATTCCTGATCAAGCTCTTCGAGCAGGAAGTGCCGGAGATCTACGAGGGAATCGTCGAGATTCGCCAATGCGCCCGCGAGCCGGGCGGCCGCGCCAAGGTCGCCGTCTACTCCAAGGACTCGGACGTCGATCCGGTCGGCGCGTGCGTCGGCATGAAGGGCACGCGCGTTCAGTCGGTGGTCCAGGAGCTGCGCGGAGAGAAGATCGATATCGTTCCGTGGACCGACGATCAGGCCGAGCTGGTATGCCGCGCGCTCGCGCCCGCCAAGGTTTCCAAGGTGATAATCGACGAGGACGAACATGCGATGGAAGTGATCGTGCCGGACGATCAACTTTCGCTCGCGATCGGCCAGCGCGGCCAGAACGTCCGCCTGGCCCATCGGCTCGCCGGATGGAAGCTCGACGTTCGCAGCGAGGCCGAAGCCGAGGAGGAGGCGCGGTCGGCGCGCGCTTCGCTCAATGCGATTCCCGGAATCGGCGATATCAATGCGGAGCTGCTCTTTCAGTATGGTTATCGCTCGTCCGAGCAGCTCGGCGAGGCCAACCCGGAAAGCTTCGAGGTCGAAGGGATCAGTCCCGAGCGCGCGAACCAGTTGATCGTCGCCGCGCGCGCCCACGTGCAGGAAAAGAAACGGCGCGAGGAAGAGGCCAAGGTAGCCGCTGAAGCTGAGGCCGCCGCCGCGGAGGCTGTCGGCGCGGAGACTGCGAACGTTGCGCAAGATGCGTCCGCATCGGTCGGTGAAGCTGACGCCGAAGCCGCCGAGGACGGCGTTCCTAAGGCGGCTGACGGCGAGACTCTGGACGAGCAGGCTGCGCAGGATGATTCGGGCGCGCAAGCCGGCGAGTCGATGCACGGCGAGGCGAAGGAGGTGAAGTCCTGACTCCGGTTCGCACTTGCCTGGGATGCCGGCGCGCCGACCACAAGCAGGCGCTGGTGCGTCTGGCGGCGCTCGACGGCGCCGTAGTGGCCGACTTGAGCGGGCGGCTTCCGGGACGCGGCGGCTATCTGCATCCGCGGCGCGAATGCCTCGAGCAGTTCGTCAAGTCGAAGGTCAGGGAATTTCGTTCGCTGCGGCGCCGGATCGAGCCGGTCGAGCGCCGCGCGATCGCGCAGACTATACAAGAGCGGCTGGAAACGTAACGTATCATTCGACTAGACTAGAAAAGATAATCCAAGCGGATGGCACGAAAGAGAATCAAGACCTTTGCGGCTGACTGGAACGTCCCGGTTGAGGACGTGATGGCCAGTTGCGCCCGGCTCAGACTCGCCCACGCCCATTCCGATTCGAGCCTGCTCTCGCAGGAGGAGGCCGATCGCGTGCGGGCCGACCTCAACGAGCAGGCCCATCGCGCGAACCTGCTCAAGCGTGAGACGCTGGTCGAGACCAGCGCGGGCAAAGTGATGGAGAAGCGGCTCACGGCGACCGTGATGCGCCGCCGCCACACCGAGCCGGCCCCGCTCAGACCCTTATCGGAGGAGCCGTTCCACTTCGAGGTCGAGCAGGAGGCGGGCGAGCCGTTCGTCGCTTCATTCGTCGGTCAGCCGCCGATCGCCGAGCCGGCGATCACGACCCTGCTCGAGCCGCAGGCCGAGACCGCGCCGGTATCGGCTGGGGTATCACCGGCGGTATCCGCAGCGCCGCCGTCAGCAGCGGCGCATGCCCCGCAAGCCATCGCAGAGGGCGTGGCTGCGGCGCCCGAGCGTTTCGCTCCGGTAGCGGCGGAGGTGGCGCCGTCGCGTCCGGGCCCGTCGTATCCCGCCCCTGCCGCGCCGCCCGTATCGCCGCGCGCACCCGAAGCGGCGCCGCTCGGCCGAGTCGGCTTCCGGCCCGAGTCACGCACGATCAGTCTGACCAGCAGCGCGCACGCCGCCGCTCCTTCGCTCGATGATGGCCAGCGCGGTCCCAAGGTCCTGGGCAAGATCGATCTGCGCCGCCCGGCGCCGCGTCCGGCGGCTCCGTCGGGGCGTCCGATCGGCCCGGCAGCCCGCACCGCCGCGCCGTTTCGCTCGGGTGCCGCTCCGACGCCGGTCGCTCCCGAAGCGCCGCCAACGCCACCCGATCAGCAAAAGCCGGGCGCGCGCGCGATCAAGAAAAGGCGCGTCGTCAAGAAAGACGTCAGTGATTTTACCGCCGAGCGCGAGATGCGCGGGTTGCGCGTGCCCAAGAAGCGGCGCGCGCTGCCGGGCAAGGAGCAGCGCAAGACCGCGATCACGACGCCCAAGGCCTCCAAGCGCGTGGTCCGAATCGCCGAGGGAGTTACGGTCGGCGACCTCGCGCGCAACATGGGCGTCAAGGCCGGCGAGCTGATCAAGAAGCTGATGGGAATGGGCGTGATGTCCACGCTCAACCAGATGCTCGATCCAGACACCGCCACGCTGGTTGCCAACGAATTCGGCTACAGCGTCGAGAACGTGGCCTTCAACGTCGAGTCAGCCCTCGAAGAAGGCACCGAAGAAGAGGGCGGCGAGGCTCGCAACCCGCCCGCCGGTGGTCACCGTGATGGGCCACGTCGACCACGGCAAGACCTCGCTGCTCGACGCAATCCGCAAGACCAACGTTACCGCCGGAGAGTCGGGTGGAATCACCCAGCATATCGGCGCCTACACGGTGACTGCGCGCGACCGCCAGATCACTTTCGTCGACACGCCGGGCCATGAGGCGTTCACCTCGATGCGCGCGCGCGGCGCCAAGGTCACCGATATCGTGGTGCTGGTGGTGGCCGCGGACGAGGGCGTGATGCCGCAGACCGTCGAGGCTATCAATCACGCCCGCGCAGCCAAGGTTCCGATCATCGTCGCGATCAACAAGGTCGATCGGCCCGAAGCCAACGTCGAACGCGTCAAGCAGCAGCTCTCCGAGCACGGGCTAATCCCCGAAGACTACGGCGGCGACACGATCGCGGTGCCGGTCTCGGCCCGCAGCGGCCAGGGAATCGATCGCCTGCTCGAGATGATCTTGTTGCAGGCCGATCTGATGGATATCAAGGCCGTTCCCGATCGTCTTGCCCGCGGAACGGTGGTCGAGTCGCAGCTCGATCGCGGCCGCGGTCCGGTCGCCACCGTCCTTATCCAGCAAGGCACGCTCCATCAGGGAGATGCGTTCGTGTGCGGGATTTCTTACGGGCGCGTGCGCGCGATGCTCGACCATCGCGGCGAGCGCCTGACCGAGGCCGGACCCTCGATGCCGGTCGAGATCTTCGGGCTCTCGGAGGTGCCGGAGCCGGGGACCTCGTTCGCCGCGATGGCCGAGGAGGCCAAGGCCCGGCAGGTTGCGGAGTTCCGCCGCTCCAAGCAGCGCGAAGGCGAGCTCGCCAAGACCAGCCGCGTATCGCTCGAAGACCTGAGTCAGAAGATGGCCGCGGGCGAGGTCGAGGATCTCGAAGGTAGTCGTCAAGGGCGACGTGCAGGGCTCGGTCGAAGCGCTGTCGGAAGCGCTGCGCCGGCTTGTCGACCCCGGAGGTCAAGCTCGACATCGTACATTCGTCGGCCGGCGCGATCTCCGAGACCGACGTGACCCTGGCCTGAAGCCTCCAAGGCGCTGATGATCGGTTTCAATATCCGGCCCGAGGCCAAGGCCGCCGCGCTCGCCGAGAAGCAGGGCGTGGAAATCCGGCTCTATACGGTCATCTACGACGCGATCAACGACATCCGCGAGGCCATGGAAGGCCTGCTCGCGCCGACCTTTCGCGAGAAGGCGCTGGGACGCGCCGAAGTGCGCCAGATCTTTTCGGTGCCGGGCGCAACGATCGCGGGCTCGATGGTCATGGACGGCAAGATCACGCGCAACGCGCGTGCGCGGCTGGTGCGCGACGCCCGCGTCGTATGGGAAGGAAAGATCGGTTCGCTCAGGCGTTTCAAGGACGACGCGCGCGAAGTCGCGGCGGGCTATGAATGCGGTATCGGGCTCGAGAATTACAACGACGTGAAGCCCGGCGATGCGATCGAGGCGTTCGAGATGGAAACCGTGCTGCGCAAACTGGCGACGCCGAAGGCGGAGACCGGGCGCGGACAGGCCGCCGCCCCGACCTGAGAAACTTCCTCAATGAACGGCACGCGAGGGGCTGGGTGGCCGGCGACGCCGGCCCTACTTCGGATCGCGCCCTGGTTTGTGTAGCGCCGGCCTCCGCGCCGGTTCCCGGTTTGAAGTAGGACCGGCGTCCCCGCCGGTCCTGTTCTCTGAAGACCTACGCCTGGACTAAACCATGGTCGTCGGCGTTCTGCGGCTCACGCTGTTCATCCCGGAGAACCATTCGCTCAAGGGCAAGCGCCAGGTGCTCCGCGCGATCAAGGCTCGCGTGCGGCAGAAGTTCAACGTCTCGATCGCCGAATCCGACGATCACGATCTCTGGCAGCGCGCCGAGCTGGGAATCTGCCAGGTCGGCAGCGACCGCGCGTTCGTCGATAGCGCGCTGCGCGAGGTCGTGAACTTCATCGACTCGCTCGCGCTCGCTCCGCTCGGCGAAGAGCATCTGGAAATCATCAACTACTGAACCATCCTCGTCAGCCGCATTTCCTTCTAATCCCTCTCCCTGACCAGTCGCCACCGGCGCGGGGAGAGGGCAAGCGGCGCGGCGTTTGCTCTTCTGTTGCAAACGCCGTGACGCGCGGGTGAGGGTGAGGCCTCTGCGGCCGTCATATTCCCGCAACACTCGCGTCTCGCTACGATACGATCATGCCCACCGAAAGCCGCAGGCCCGAGCGCGTGGCGGAAGTCGTGCTGCGCGAGCTCTCGCAGATGTTGCTGCGCGATATGAAAGACCCGCGGCTTCGCGGCGTCACTCTCACCGCGGTCCGGATGAGCGACGATCTCCGCCGTGGCCGAGTCTTCTTTTCCCATCTTGAAGGCCTGGGCCGCGCCAAGGATGCGCTGGCCGGCTTCCGCAGCGCGAGCGGGTTCATCCGCCACCGGATCGGCCGTGAGCTCGCGCTCAGATTCGCGCCGGAGCTGGATTTCGAATTCGATCCGGGCATCGAGCGCGCCTCGCGAATCGACGCCCTGCTGCGCGAAAGCCTGCCGAAGGAGTAGCGGCGCGTCTGCCGTACTTGCGACGCTCCGGAACGGGGCGTCTTTGCGGCAATCGCTAACCATTTGTGAACGCTGGGCAGGGTGATAAGCTTCGCTTGCGCAGGCCACCTATGCGCGCGACCGTAGCAAACTCCCGAGGTACAAAGCTCAGCGCCGTGATCGTCGGCGCCGTCTGCGTACTCGCGTCCGTCACCTTGCTTCCCGCCCAGATTGCCGACCTGTCCGCCGACCGGGTCTTGGGCCAAGCCACCTTCAGCGCGACAGCCCCCAACTCGGTGGACGCTCGCTCGTTGTTTTACGGCGGAGTCGTCGCGATCGATCGAAGTTCCTCACCCAATCGACTTTACGTCGCCGACGCCAATAACAACCGGGTGCTGGGCTGGAAAGATGTAACCAGTCTGTCCAACGGCGCGCCGGCCGATATCGTGATTGGGCAGCCCGACTTTCACACCGTGGTTGGATCTTGCACCCGGGCAAGCCAGCCCGCGCCGGGTCCTGCCAATCTCTGTCAGCCGGAAGGTCTCGCGGTAGACAGCGCGGGTAATCTCTACGTTTCCGACACCGGGAACAATCGCGTGCTGGAGTACACCGCTCCGTTCGAGGCCGCGCAGAGTGCGGGTCTGGCCGCGGCCCGGGTTTTTGGTCAATTCGGAAGCTTCACCTCCAACGGTTGCCATGCGTACCAAACTACTCCCAGCGCCGATACGCTGTGCTATCCGGTGGGACTGGCGGTTGACGCACACGACAATCTCTACGTTGCGGACAGTGAAGACACGCGGATTCTCGAATACAACCAGCCGCTCGCTGCGGGTGGCGGAACGCCGGGCACGCCCGGCTCGGCGGGCGATACCACCGCCGACCTGGTGTTTGGTCCGAGCGACTTCGCCAGCATCCTCACGGGATGTGGAAACATCAACAGCAACCCGCTCTGCGACGTTCGCGGACTTGCGGTCGATTCAGCGGGAAACCTCTTTGCCGGTGTTGAGGGCCGCGTACTCGAATACGACAATCCGCTCGCGCCCGGCGGCGGCACGCCGGGCACGCCCGGCTCGGCGGGCGATACGACGGCCGACCTGATTATCCCGGACATGTTCAACTACACATTCTCGGTTGCACTCGATCCGGCCTGGCAACCTCTACGCCCTTGGTGGATACGCTGGTGCGAACGTGTCGGAATGGGACAATCCGCTCGCTTCGGGCGGCGGGACGCCCGGCACGGCGGGCTCCGCAGGCGACACAACCGCGGATCTGTTTTTCGGTTCGTGTTACCCCAACTGTCCGGGCGCCACCGGGCTGATGCAGGCGACCTCGATCGCTGCCGACTCGGCCGGCAACGTGTACATCTTTGATGA
The DNA here is from genome assembly GCA_963793115.1 of uncultured delta proteobacterium. GTDB lineage: Bacteria > Desulfobacterota > Binatia > Binatales > Binataceae > CAVVMA01. The sequence goes on along the minus strand of CAWBYV010000020.1, from coordinate 141,652 downwards.
AGACCGCGTGCTCGTGTTTGATAATCCGCCCGCGCCCGGCGGGGGCACACCCGGGATCCCGGGCGCGGCCGGAGATACGACCGCGGATGTAGTGCTCGGCCAAGTGAATTTCACCCAGGCTACGCCCAACATGGTTGACGCGACTGGGCTGAACACGGCCGGCGCGGTGAACAGCTTGCCGAACATGCCCGGCGTGGCGATCGACGCGAGTTCTACGCCCAGCCATCTGTATGTCGCCGACCTGGGCAACAACCGGGTACTGGGATGGAACGACGCGGCCGGATTTTCGAACGGCGCGCCGGCAGATATTGTGATCGGCCAGCCCGATTTCTATTCGTCGGCATGTAACGGCGCTCCGTCCGATTATGGTGGGCCCTTCCCTCCCACTTCGACCAGCCTGTGCGCGCCTATGGGCCTGGCGGTCGATGCTGGCGGCAACCTCTTCGTTGCCGATATCAACAACGCCCGGGTGGTCGAGTACAACGCTCCGTTCAAGAGCGGTGCGGCCGCCGGAATGGCCGCCAATCTGGTGTTCGGCCAAAACGGCAGTTTCACCACCAATGTCTGCGGCGAGTCGGGCGGCGACGGACCTGTGACCGCAGATACGCTCTGCTATCCGGCGGGAATTGCGGTCGATTCGGCGGGCGACCTGTACGTCGCCGACGAGGCGGTCTCGCGGGTCGTCGAGTACGATCGGCCGTTGGCCGCTGGCGGCGGTAAGCCGGGCCAGCCGGGCTTTCCCGGCGACACCACCGCCGATCGGGTCTTCGGTCAAACCAGTCTGACCACTGAAGCATTCTGCGACAGCGGCGGACCCACCAATGCGCGGACTCTTTGCAATCCGGCAGGCGTGGCAGCGGACTCGAGCGGCAACCTCTACGTGGCGGACACTGGAGACAGCCGCGTGCTCGAGTACTACAATCCGCTCGGCCGCGCGGGCGACACGATTGCGGATCGTGTCTTCGGGCAGATCAACTTTTCAGGATCGGCGTGCAGCTCTCCGGCGGCGAACCCTTGCCAACCTGTGAGTGTCGTGCTCGACGGAGCCGGAAATCTATATGTTGGCGATGACACGTCGAACCAGGTGTTCGAATACGATCGACCGGGGGCCGCCGGCATGGCCACCTCGGCCTCACCGGGCGACACACGCCCGGACCTGGTCTTTGGCGAACCATCGCCGTGTAACGCGCCGCAGGCTTATGTCGGGACCGCCGACAGCATGTGCTCCCTGGGCGGGCTGGCGCTGGATCCCGCTGGCGATCTTTACGTCGTTAACGCCGGCAACAACCGCGTTCTCGCCTTCGATCAGTTGGCCGCGCAGGCTACCCTCTACATCGCCCCGGCTACTGTCAACTTCGGGAGCCAGGCGTTCGGACTCGACGGTGCGACCAGCAAGCCCAGGCTCATCACGGTTACCAACACCGCGCGCTCGGGCAAGCTGCCGCAAGACGCAAGAATCGAAAGTCTGACGGCCAGCGGCGACTTCGCGATCGACCAATCGAACAGCACCTGCAGCCCGGCCGCGATGCTCGCGCCGGGTGCGAAATGTACGGTAGCCCTGAGCTTCACTCCGAACGCTCTTGGCCGCAGAAGCGGCCAGCTCGAAATCGGCTATGGCCTCGCACGTTCGGTCACGGCGGGTTTGAGCGGAACCGGCGCACCGCCAGCGCTGAGCTACGCTCCGAGATCGATCAACTTCGGCAAGGTGAAGGTCGGTTCGCCGGCCAACGGCGCAGTGACGCTGACCAACAGCAACGGCGCCGATCTTGGAATCACAGCCCTCACCTCCAGCGACCCTAAGGAGTTCACCGTATCGCAGAATTGCGTCGGGATGCTCGCCAGGAACGGAGGAACGTGCGGTATCGCGGTGACGTTCACGCCAGTGTCGAAGGGTCCGCACAACGCCAGGCTCGCGATCGCCGACGACGCCGCGAACAGCCCGCAGACCGTCACGCTGACCGGTACCGGCGACTAGCGCATTGCGTCGCGCGCTTCGGGCCACTCTCTCGCTTAAGCTCGCGCCGGCTATCGGATATGGTTCGGCCATCACCCCGATGGACGGAATCATCCTGATCGACAAGCCCGCCGGAATCACCTCCAGCGAGGTCGTGCGCCGAATCAAGGCGATCGTGAAGCCCGCACGCGTCGGCCATCTGGGAACGCTCGACCCGTTTGCTACCGGCCTGTTGCCGATCATGATCGGAGAGGGAACCAGGCTTGCGCCGTTCCTGGAGGGCGGCGCAAAGCAATACCAGGGAGTGATTCGGCTCGGCGCGGAAACCGACACGCTCGATCGCGACGGCACGGTGGTCCGCACCGCGGCGATTCCCGCGCTCGATCGCGCGCGGCTCGACCAGCTCGCCGCGCGCTTCACGGGCACGATCGAGCAGGTGCCGCCGATATTCTCCGCACTCAAGCGCGGCGGCGTGCGGCTCTACGATCTTGCGCGGCGCGGCGGCGAAGTTGCTCCGCCACCTCCGCGGCGGGTCGAGATCCGCATGTTCACGCTCGAAGCGGACGGCGCCGAATCGCTTCGGTTCGCGGTCGAATGTTCGACCGGGACGTATATCCGTTCGCTCGCCCGCGATATCGGCGTCGCGCTCGGCAGCGCAGCCCATCTGGCGGAACTGCGCCGCATCCGCAGCGGCCACTTCGCGATCGAGGACGCGCATCCGCTGGAGCAGGCGCTCGCCTCGCTTGGCGGCGCGGGTGACGCCGGCGCGATCCTGATCGGGATGCGCGCCGCGCTCGCGGATCTTCCGGAAGTCGAGGCCGACTCGGGTCTGGAGCGCCGGATTCGCCACGGCGACGCGGCTGCGCTCGGCGCCCCCGCGGGCGCGAAGCTGTTCAAAGTCCTGTACGGAGGCCGGCTGCTGGCGATCGCGAGCGCCGAGCCGCCCGCCGGCGCCCGCCTGATACGGGTCTTCAGCGCCGAGACCCGGAAAGGCCGTTAACCAGGTGTCGATGCCTGCGTGGCTGAGCTTCCGCGCCAATCGTGAATTTCCCGCGCGCGGCGTAAATTGCTTGCGCGCCGCCATTGACGCGAACGGCGCCGCGGGGCATCGGGCCTACGACCACTTTTTGCCGAGCGCGTCCAGCCCGGCCTTGGCGAGATCCTGCGGAGTCATCGCGGCGTGTAGCTCGCAGGTCGCGTTGAAGAGCAGGAACCAGGGCTCCGCAACCGCGGGAATCTGTGACGGGTCATCCATATTGATGACCATGACCGCGCCGCGGCGGCCCTCGTATTCCGTGAAGTAGACGGACTCATGTTTGATCGCGGCGAGAATGCGCTCCAGTTTCTTACCGGCGCTGCCGTCCCGGACCGCGGCGTTGAACTGTTCGACCGGAAATTTGACGTGTAGCAGAAATCGCATTGGGTGGTTCTCCTTCAAGGTTGCGGACCAAAGTTTACGGGCCAAAGTTTGTCGGTCAATCGTGCCTCAGGCGAGTCGCAGGATACAAGATTCCGCGCAGGGTCAATCGGGGCTGAGCGGCTGAATATGGAACCGCGAGGGGCTTATTTTGGTTTGGGCGGCGCCTTGTACAGGCCGCGCTTGAGCCGTCAGACGTGCCACCGTTACCGCCTGCGACGCCGCCGGCGGCGCTGCGACCGGGCACGGGGCGATTCAGACTGATAGTCGGAGGTGGCGGGAAGGGATCGAATATGCCGCGCTGAACACGGCCTGTGGATTCCTCGCTTTCAGCGGCTTGTCAAAAGCCATCGCGATGAGGCATGCTGCCATCGTTGGCCGTGTCCCTCCTGCCTAGCGGTTCCAACTAAAGGGGGCGGGCGAGAGCGATCTCGCCCCACCTCCGGATGATTCGAGTGTCCTAATTTCCCGCCTCGGTTGTTCTGATTCGGCCAGTACCGCCGGCGGGCGGGCCCTGCCCTAAATGCGGGTGATACCGGGCCGAGTTTCCCAAATGCCTCGCGGGTATCCTAAATGGCGGTGCCACCCTAGACATGCGGTTCGACGGAAGCCATGATCATATTGCGCACGAAAAAGGGCGCACTGGCGGGTCAAAGGTATGCTCCCCCGAGTATTTCCAAGCCGCCCGCCAGTAGACCAACCCCGTGAGCGCGAGCGGGGCAGCCCGTCAAAGCGGCTGGCTGAGAGGAGCTATGGCCGAGAAAAGCCCGTGGCCGAGATGGCGGCGGTGGGCGGCAGTTCTCGGATGCCGCCGAGCTTCAGGTCTTGCGAATGGCGGGCGCATGCGGATTTCGAGGGCTAGCGCGCGCCCGGGATCACTGGTTGCTCCGTTTATCGCGCTCGTGCCGGTCTGCGTGATGCTGATCGGGGCCACACTGCACGCGACCGAAAATACGATAACCGTCAACAGCATCACCGACCCGGCAAGGACCTCCGGTAACGGGTTCTGCACCCTGCGCGAGGCGATCAAAAACGCCAACGCTGAATCCCAGACCACCGGCGGCGACTGCGCCCCGGGCACCGGCAACGACACCATCGTTTTCAGCGTCAGCGGCACGATCCCGTTGGGGAGCAGCTTGCCCGCAATTCAGAACAATCTGACTATTGATGGCAGCGGGCAAACTGTGACCGTTGATGGGGGCAGTCTTCGCGGCGTATTCGTCGTAAACTCCACCGCTACCGTCGAGTTGGCGAATCTGACCATTGCTCACGGCAATGCCCAATACGGTGGCGGGGTCGAGAACAGCGACGGCACGCTGACCGTTACCAACGTTACTTTCAACGCGAACTCGGCACAGTGGGGCGGCGCCATCTTCAATAATATCTTCGGCACTTTGACCGTCACCGGAAGTACCTTCTCCGGCAACCAGGCACAGTCCAGCGCCGGCGCTATCTATAACGCCTGCAGTTCCGGCACGCAGACAATCACCAATAGCACCTTCACCGGCAACTGGGCGCAGGATGGTTACGGCGGGGCCATTTTTGGTGATGTCTTCAGCATACTGACAGTGACCAACGCCACCTTCTCCGGTAACACGGCGCTTCAGGGCGGCAACATCTTTAGCAATACCGGCCCTCCGCACGGCGGGCCACTGACAGTCACCAACAGCATATTGGTGGGTGGTAACTGCTCCGGGACAGTTACGGATGGCGGCTACAACATCTCAGATAATGCTACCTGTAATTTCAGCGGCACGATCGTAAACCGCGCCGCGCCGCTGCTCGACCCCGCCGGGCTGCAGAACAACGGCGGGCCTACCGAGACGATCGCGCTTCAATCTACGAGTCCGGCGATCGACGTGATCCCGGTCTCGGATTGCCCAGCCACCGACCAGCGCGGCTTTGGCCGACCTGCTCCGGGTTACAGCGCCTGCGACATCGGCGCGTTTGAGTTCGACGCTGTCCCTACGCCGACGCCGACTGCAACTCCAACCGCGACACCCACCGCGACGCCGTCGCCGACGGGGCAGATTTCTCTCACACCGCAGACGGTCAATTTCGGCAAGGTCAAGGTGAAAACCAGCGCCAGGAAGACCATCGAGGTCAAGAACTCAGGCAAGGGGGTGCTGGATGTGACCGTGGAAAACAATCTTACGCCGCCGTTTGGGGAGAAGGGATCGGGCAGCTTCCGGCTCCACAAGGGCAAATCGCACAGCGTAGTGGTGACGTTCAAGCCATCGGCGACGGGTGGGACGGCGGCGCAGACGCTTTTGGTCTATAGCAGCGACCCGAAGCATGACAATCTCAACGTGCTGGTGGTCGGCGCCGGGAAAAAGTAATCCGCCGTCAGACGTGCCACCGTTGCCGCGTCCGACGCAGCCCACGACGCTCCGGCCCGGATACACGCCGTTCAAGCCGCGCGTGATATTGGGCGGAAAACTGCGACCGAAACGCTAGCAGCCGAGGCTGATTTTGATGTACATATGTCGCTGAAAGGGCGCGTGCGGTCTAAACCCATTGAGCGATAAAGGGGACAAGATAGAGCAGGGTACACACGCCGCCACAGAGACCGATCAACCAACCGACCAACCGCAGCGTGACGCTGCCGCGCTCAATCCCGAGCCCCCTAAGCCACCCACCCCCGAGGAACAATGGCAAGCCGAGCAGCGCGAGTTTTTTCGGCGGCAAATCCGGGTCGCGAAAGGGTTGAATTGGATTACGCTCGTCGCGACTGTTGTCGCTGGTGCCGCTCTCATATTCCTCTACAAGACGCAGATCGATACTGGAACGGCTGCTGATGCCGCCAAAATCCAAGCCAAAGCTGCGCTGGTCGCCGCCCAAACCAGCGATCGCCAGTTTCTCGATACGGAGCGACCGTGGATGGGCGTCAAGGTTGTGGGGCCGTCGGTGATACATGATGACAGGATGGGTATAAGGCTTGTGTTCGCAAATGGCGGTCACTCGCCTGCAAATTATGTTTGGATCGAATGGATAGAGTTCGGTCCGGAAGACTCTGATGTTTACAAGGGAGCCATAAAGGGATGTGAAGGCAAGCCGAGCCACAAAAAGATTGGGGTGCTGGTGCTGCCCAGACTGGATTTTACGCGCGACAAATCGGCCCCTGTAGACAAGAAGATTATTACTTACTTCCGACAACAGTCGGGCATTCTGCCCATGCCATCGCCAACGCCGACCGCTCCGCCGACTTTTTATTTGATTGGCTGTCTCGACTATGCGTGGGGCGACAATCAATGGTATCGCACCCGCTTTCGTTACGAGTACCGGAATGGTTTGTTCGGCCAGACCGACTGGTTCAACACAACTGATTCCGATCCCTGACGGCCAGCTCCTTGGGACGATCCAACCAAGCGCAAGCACACCTGATACGCACAGAAAAAGGGCGAGGAATTCCAGACCGACTTGCCCGGCCCGATTTGGGCTCGGTTGGCTGGTTTCGGATTTGGGCGGGCTCGATTGGCCGGAGCCTGCCAGTACCGCGGGCGGGGCCGCGCTTTACCGGCGCCATTCGCTGTGTTAGGGTTTTTGGATTGACCAAAAGTAAAGGAAAAAAGGAAGAATAGAAGGAAACCTGATGCCCCTCGCGGCTCCCGATAGGCGGAACATAATCCAGGCGCACGCGCGTACTGCCAACGACAGTGGCTCACCCGAAGTTCAGATCGCGCTCTTTTCGGCGCGGATCGATCAACTCACCGGGCACCTGAAAACCCACGCGAAGGACCACCATACGCGGCGCGGACTGCTGCGCCTGGTCGGAAAGCGGCGCAGCCTGCTCGCCTACCTGCATTCGCGGGATTTCGAGCGCTACAAGGCGCTGATCGAGAAACTGGGCATCCGGAGATAGACCGGTTCTTGCGACCATGCGCTCCGGCGATCGGGGCGCGACGGCCCGGCTGGTCGGCCGGGCCGATTCAAGCGGGGGCAGCCCCCGTCCGGTCGTGCCGCCCTATCGCTCCCTCGAAAGACAAATATGTACAGGAAACTCGAGATCGACTTTCACGGCCGCCGGCTTTTCGCTCGAAACCGGACGGCTCGCAAAACAGGCGCACGGCGCGGCGCTCATCCAATACGGCGAGACCGTGGTGCTGGCCACGGTGGTCTCGGCCCACGAGCCGAACCCGAACGTTGATTTTCTACCGCTCACGGTCGATTACCAGGAGCGGACCTTCGCCGCGGGAAAAATTCCCGGCGGCTTCTTCAAGCGCGAGGGGCGCCCGCCCGAGAAGGAGATTCTCACCTCGCGGCTGATCGACCGCTCGATTCGCCCGCTCTTTCCCAAGGGCTACGATCGCGAAACCCAGGTGGTCGCCACCGTTCTTTCGGCCGACCGCGACAACGATTCGGACACCCTGGCCCTGATCGCGGCTTCGACCGCGATCGAGGTTTCCGACGTGCCGCACAAGGGGCCGGTGGTGGCGCTGCGGATGGGCCGGATCGACGGCAAGCTGCTCGTGAACCCGATCCTGAGCCAGCTCGAAGAGAGCGACTTCTCGCTGGTGATCGCGGCGACGCCCGAGGAGATCGTGATGCTCGAAGGCGGCGCGGAGGTGGTTGACGAGGAGTCGATCCTCGAAGCGCTGTTCACCGCTCACGAGGAGATGCAGCCGATCTACGAGATGCAGCGCGAGTTGCGCCGCCTGGCCGGCAAGCCCAAGCGCGAGTTCAAGCCCAAGGAACTCGACCCCGAGATTCTGAAAATCGTCCGCGAGCGGATCGCGGCTGAGGTCGAGATCGCGCTCGCCACGCCGGGCAAGAAGGACCGCAGCGCCGCGCTCTACGCGCTCTCCGACCGCGCGGTGGCCGAGCTTGACCCCAAATTCCCCGAGCGTGAAAAACAGGTGGCCGCGGCCTGCGACCGGGTGGTGCGCGATCGGGTCCGCCGCGCGATCCTGGAGCACGACAAGCGTATCGACGATCGCAGCTCGACCGAAATCCGCCCGCTGGACGCGGTCGTCCACGCGCTGCCGCGCACCCACGGCTCCGCGATTTTCACCCGCGGCGAGACCCAGGTGCTCGCGGCCGTGACGCTCGGAACCTCCTCCGACGAGCAGAAGATCGACGCGCTGCTGGGCGAGTACTACAAAAAGTTTATGCTCCACTACAACTTTCCGCCGTTCTCCACCGGCGAGGCCAAGTTCCTGCGCGGACCGTCGCGGCGCGATATCGGCCACGGCGCGCTTGCCGAGCGGGCGCTGCGGCCGGTGCTGCCCGACGAAGAGAAATTTCCCTACACGATTCGGGTGGTGTCCGAGGTGCTGGAGTCCAACGGCAGCTCCTCGATGGCGACCGTATGCGGCGGAAGCCTGGCGCTGATGGACGCCGGCGTGCCGATCACGGCCGCGGTGGCCGGAATCGCGATGGGCCTGGTCAAGGAGGGCGAGCAGGTCCGCGTCCTGACCGATATCCTTGGCGACGAGGATCATCTCGGCGACATGGATTTCAAGGTCGCCGGCACCGCGACCGGAATCACGGCCATCCAGATGGACAACAAGGTCGGCGGAGTGACCCGCGACGTGATGCGCCAGGCGCTCCATCAGGCCCGCGACGCGCGGCTGTTCATCCTGGGCGTGATGGCAAAGGCGATCGCGGAGCCGCGCACGGAAGTTTCGGCCTACGCGCCGCGGATCGTCACGCTCAAGATCAGACCCGACAAGATTCGCGACGTGATCGGGCCGGGGGGCAAGGTGATCCGGGCGCTGGTCGAGGAGACCGGATGCAAGATCGACGTCGAGGACGACGGCACCGTGCTGATCGCCTCCGCCGACAGCGAGGCGATGCAGCGCGCGATCGATCGGATCCAGGCGATCACAGCCGTGCCCGAGATCGGCAAGATCTACCGGGGCACGGTCCGCAAGGTGGTCGAGTTCGGCGCGTTCGTCGAAGTCATGCCCGGCACCGACGGCCTGCTCCATATCTCGCAGCTCTCCAACGAGCGCGTGCGCCGGGTCGAAGACGTGGTGCGCGAGGGCGACGAGATAACGGTCAAGGTGCTCGACGTCGATCGTGGCGGCAAGATCCGGCTTTCGATGGTGGGGGTGCCGCAGGAATCCGGCAAGGATTAAGCGGCCTCTCGGGATGATAAATAAAAGCGTCCTTTCCAACGGCGTGCGGGTCCTGAGCGAGCCGATGCCGCAGGTCGTGTCGGCGACTATCGGCATCTGGGTCGAGAACGGGTCGCGCTACGAGCAGCCCGACGAGAACGGCGTCTCCCACTTTATCGAGCATCTGCTCTTCAAGGGCACCAAAACCCGGACTGCGGCGCAGATCGCCGAACAGATCGACGCGGTCGGCGGCGTGCTCAACGCCTTCACCGGCAAGGAATACACCTGCTACTACGTCAAGGTCCTCGGCGCGGACCTCGCGATGGCGACTGACCTGCTGGCCGACATTTTTCTCGACTCGGTGTTCGATCCCGCCGAGATCGAGCGCGAGCGCCAGGTCGTGTTGCAGGAGATCTCGCAGGCCGACGACACCCCCGACGACTCGATCCACGATCTCTTCAACGAGAATTACTGGGCGGGCCATCCGCTGTCGCTGCCGATCTTCGGCTCGCAGCGCACCGTCAACGCTATCAATCGCGAGCTTTTGACTTCTTTCATGGCCGCGCGCTATCGCGCGAGCCGGGTCTTTATCGCAGCCGCAGGAATGGTCGATCATGACGCGTTGGTCAAACGCTGTGAGCGGCTGTTCGCGGCGGTTGCGGGCGACGGCCGGCCCGATCAGATCAGCCCCGCTGCCGAGCGGCCCGGCGTCCTCAACCGCGAAAAAAAGCTCGAGCAGGCCCATCTCTGCATCGGCGGTCCCGCCATCAGCCAGACTCACGAACTGCGCTACGCCGCCTACGTGCTGAACACCGCGCTCGGCGGCGGCATGTCGTCGCGGCTGTTCCAGGAAGTGCGCGAGAAACGCGGCCGAGTCTACAGCATCTATTCGTTCATGGCGTCTTTCATCGATTGCGGCTACTTCGCGGTCTACGCGGGCACCAATCCCGAATGGGTCAACGAGGTAATCGAGGTCACGCTCGGCGAGCTGCGCAAGGTCGTGCGCGAGGGTCTCAAGCCGCATGAGCTGGCGCGCGCGCGCAGCCAGATCAAGGGCAACATGTTGCTCGGGATGGAATCCACCGACGCGCGGATGAACCGGCTGGCGCGTAACGAGATCTACTACCGCCGCGACATCCCGCTCGAGGAAGTGGCGTCGGGAATCGAGCAGGTCACCAACGACCAGATCGTCGAGTTGGCCAACATCTGCATCCAGCCTCGTCGGATGGGGATGGTCCTGCTGGGCGACCTGAAGGGCCGCAAGCTCGGCGATGATGTCTGGTCCGCGCTGAACTGAAGCAGCGAAGGCTCAGTCTACCCTCACCCGGCGAGCGCGGCGCTCGCCGACCTCTCCCTGGTCAGGGAGAGGCGCCACAAGCTGGCGCCCGTTACCCTTAGTTCCTCTCTCTGATGCGCGAGAAGGTGTTAGAGGCTGGCGTCGATCACTCCTGATCCCTCTCCCTGACCAGGGAGAGGGCGCGCCGCGAAGCGGCGCGGGTGAGGGTTGCCTGGAACCCACCTACTCAACGAACTCCGCGAGCACGTTGTAAGTCCCGGCCATCCCCTCGAGGCGGGCGCCGCGCACGATCACACCGTCGCGCTCGAGGCGGCGCGAAGCCGCTTCCAATCCTGCCGGATCGATTCCCAAAAGCCGCGCCGCAGCCTTCTCTGCCGCGTAACCCGCAACCTCGAAGTAGCGCCGCGCGATCGCGTAGGCGGCTTCGCGGCGGTTGAGCGCTCGCGCCTGCTTGAGCGCCGTTCGCCCATCGATGCTCCATCGTGTCCCACACGTAGGTGAAAGGCTCGTAGCGCTCCTCGACCTTGAGCGCGAGGAATTTTCCCTGCAGCTCCTTCATCGCGCGATCGAACTCAGCGCGCCGCGACGGCTGCGCAAACCCGCTCGACAGCTTGAGCGCGCGCGTTTCCGCCGCCCCGCGCCGTGAGAGCGCATCCATCACGAGCTTCGCGCACATGCCCCAGTTGTCCGCGCCGATACAGCGCTCGCCATCCGCCCGGCTCGACGCGCAAGCGCAGAAACGCCGGCAGCAGATCGAGCGCGATGAAACCGGGCCGCCCGCCGATCACCTTGCCATAGTAGACCAGCCGCTTCGCCGGCAGGCGTGTCCTTGATTCGCCAGGTCATTCCGATCGCATAGTCGTGCTGCAAATGTTCCGGTAACGCCGGCTCGCGCTCGCCCGCGATCGCCTCGCGCAGGCAGGCACACCGAGTCCGGGTGTGAACGCCGCGCAGAAGCCGACCTCGTTGATGAAGCCCAGCGCAGCTCTGCTCGCCCGATACGCGCCGGCTCTCTGATGCGGCGGAAGCGGGCGTCACGATGGCGCTCGAGGGCGGCGACCGCCTCGGCCCGCCAGCGGCGGCGCGCTCAGGCGGCGACCGCTTCGACGCATTCGCGGAAAATCGAGCGGTAGTCGCCCGGGATCGCCGAGCCCGCGGATGATCCCCTCCATCCCGATCAGCGCGCGCAGCAGAAACACGCTGTGCGGCGGCGATTTGTAGAGCTTGTGCCGAACGCGATCTCGCCGACCGCGGTTGCCTTCGCGACCGAATCGTATTCCTTTGGATCGAAGACTCCCTCGACCATCACCGGCTCGAACAGGATTCGCACGATCTCGACCATCGGCGCCGGATCGTCGTCACGATCCAGATAGCCGAGCTTTACCAGTGCGCCGCCGATCGAGCGCGCGTCGTTGTCGAGCAGCGCGTGGGCGAATTGCAGATGGGCCTGCCGCACCGGCTCGCCGAAGCGGCGGACCGATCCGAAATCGAGGATCCCGAGCCGCGGATGATAGCTCACCAGGTAGTTGCCCGGATGAGGGTCTGTGTGCACCACGCTGAACTCGAAGATCTGCCGCCAGACCAGCTTGAAGTACTTGAGGGCGACCCATCGGCGCAGTTCTTCGTCGGTGCCAGGCGAGAGCACGTCGCTGAGCTCATAGCCGTCGACGTAAGTCATGGTCAGGACGCGCCGCGAGCACAGTTCCTTGCATGGCCGCGGGATCACGATCTCGTCGTCGTCGGCGAGCAGCCGGGCGAAGAGCGTCATGTTGCGCGCCTCGTTGACGTAGTCGAGCTCCTCTCTGAGGCGCTCCTGAAGCTCGCTGTAGAGCGCGCGCGTATCGACCTTCTGGCGCATCAGGTCGCGCGCGATCCCCTGGAAGGTCCTGAGCAGGAGCTTCACGTTCTTCAGGTCCTGCTCGACGGTGTCGTCCACGCCGGGATACTGGACCTTGACCGCGACTTCCTCGCCGCTTTTCAGCCGCGCGCGATGGACCTGGCCGAGCGAGGCGGCGGCGAAAGCGTCTGCTCGAAGCTGGCGAACAGATGCTCCGGCCGCCTGCCCAGCTCCGCGCCGGATCTGCTCCGCGATCGTCGCGTAGTCCATCGGCGGCACGCCCGAGCGGGTCGCCTTGAGCACTTCGAGCGCCTCGGCCGGGCAGCAAGTCCTCGCGCATCGAGAGCATCTGGATAAGCTTCAGGAACGCGCCGCGCAGATGCGTCGAGCCTTCGACGATTCGGCGGGCGTTCTTGATGTGCGCGTCGAGCAGCTCGCGCTCGCGCGCGTGCGCGGTAAGGAACGGCCTGCGAATCGAGGTCCACAGGTAGCTGGAACCGACCTGCGAGGCGAGCTCGCCGATCTTGATCGCGCGCCGTGCGCGGCCGCTGGTGAGTTCGCGCTTGGCGCTTCGGCCATCACGCCGCGCGGATTCCCGCGAGGTTTCTCCGAGCGGTTTGGCTCTCCAACCCGGTTTATCAAGGTGGCGGCGAGCGCCGCGCCGAATCCATTGTCGATATTCACCACCGTCACTCCGCTCGAGCAGGTGTTGAGCATCCCGAGCAGCGCCGCGAGGCCGCCGAATGCGGCGCCGTAGCCGACGCTGGTCGGAACCGCGATCACCGGCTTGTCGAGCAGTCCCGGCGACCACCGACGGCAGCGCGCCTTCCATCCCGGCGACCACGATCAGCACGCTCGCCGACTTGATCGATTCGAGGTTGCGCCGTCAGGCGATGGAGTCCGGCGACGCCGACGTCGTAAAGCCGCTCGACGCGATTGCCGAAGACCTCGGCGCACAGCGCCGCCTCTTCGGCCACCGGAAGATCCGAAGTCCCGGCGCTGATCACCATCACGGTTCCGTGGCCGCGGGTCTTAAGCGGTCGCTTCGACGATCATGCCGAGTTGCGCCTCGGCGCGATAGTCGAGCGTGCGCAGGCTGCGCTTGAGGGCGCGGGCCTTGTCGGGCGGCAAGTCGCGTGACGATCAGGTTGTCGCCCGAGGCCACCACACGGGCGCCGATCGCCGCGATCTGCGCCGCGCTTTTCCCTTCGCCGAAAACCACCTCGGGAACGCCGCGGCGCAGCGCTGCGATGGCGATCGAGCCTGGCGAAGCCGAGATCCTCGAAGGGCAGATGGCGCAGCGCTTCGAGCGCCGCGTCCGCGCTGGTCCGGCCGCGACGCAACGCGGCCCAGAATTTCGCGGATCCGCTCCTCGGTCATCGCCGGCGGGCGGATTCGGACCGCAGCGGCCGGGCGAGTTGAAGCATCACCTCGCGCACCGCGCGCGCGTCCGCCGCGCGCACCGTAATCGTCAGGTCGCCGACCTTGAGCTGTTCGCCGGGTTTGGGAATATGGCCGAGCCGCTCCACCACCAGGCCCGCCGATCGTAGCATACTCATCGCCCTCGGGAAGTCTGAGCGCCGAAGCGTTCGTTGAATTCCGCGATCGCGGCGCGCGCGCACAACCGCAGCGTTCGCGAGATCGACCACGCGGGCCAGCTCCTCGCGCGACGTCGTACTCGTCCTCGATCTCGCCGACGATCTCTTCGAGCAGATCCTCGATGGTCAATAATTCCCGCCGGCGCCGCCGTATTCGTCGACCACCACCGCCATGTTCTCGCCGGTGCGCTGGAGCGCGAGCAGAATCTCGTCGAGCGGCGTCGATTCGGGAAAATAGCTGACCGGCCGCATCACTTCGCTGACCGGGCGGCTCAGGTCGGGCGCTTCGAGCAGATCGAAGACGTGCACCACGCCGATGATGTCGACGATCGCGCTCGTGGAACACCGGCAGGCGGCGTGAAGCCCTCGCGCCGCGACGACTTCGATCGCGCGCGGCGAGCGTGGTGTCGTCGGGCACCGCCTCGACCCGGACCAGCGGCACCATCGCCTTGCGCGCCTCGGAGTGGGAGAAGCGGAAGATGCGGCTGATCATCTGCTGCTCGGCCGGCAGGATCGCGTCGCGCCCGGCCCGCGCGCCGCTGCCCTGGCGCTCGCAGCCAGCAGCGCGAGATCCTCGCGGCGTCATGAACACGCTCTCGCACTTCGGCGGGACGCCGGCCAGCCGGCGCAAGCAGCGGCTGAGCGCGGTCTCGATCGCGAGCAGCGGCGCGAGCGCCGTCGCGAGCAGCTTGAGCGGCCGCGCGGCCACGCGCGCGAAAGCCGAGCGGGCGCCTGAGCGCGAGCAGTTTGGGCAGCGCCTCGCCGAGCACCAGCGTCAGACGGCGCGAGAATCAACGGCGCGAGCAGACCGAGATGCGGGCTCGAGCGCGTAGAGAAAACTGGTCAGGATCGCCGCGGCGATCACGGTCGGCCAGATTGTTGCTCGTCAGCACCAGCGCGAGCAGGCGATCGCGTCGCTGCGAGCAGGCCCGAGAGCAGGCGCGAGTCGCGCCTCGCCGCGCTCGCTCCCGGCGCGCAGCTTGACTTCGTCGGCGCATACCAGCGCGATTTCGCTGGCGGCGAAAAACGCCTGCACCAGATCACGCAGGCCGCGACCGCGGCCGCCACTCGAGCGCGGTCATCGCTTGAGCCTCACCACTTCGACGGTGGCGCCGCGCACCCGCTCGACCGTCGCCTGCAGTCGCCGAGCCCGAAACGATCGCCAGGCGCGCGGGCACCCGCTTGAGGCGCCGCAGCACGAGGCTGGACAGGGTCTGCCCGCCATCGCTTGCCGCCGGCAAACCATCGCCGATCAGCTCTCCTGCAGCTTGCGCATCTCGATCGCTCCCGACACCAGCCATTCGTCTGTCGGCCACCTGGCTCAGCTCCGGACCTTCGATATCGAACTCGTCGCGGATTTCACCGAACAATTCTTCGAGCAGATCTTCGAGCGTCACCAGCCCCTGCAACTTCCCGTATTCGTCAACCACCAGCGCGAGCCGCGTCCGGCTGCGGCGCATCTCGTCGAACAGTTCAGCCAGCGGCTTGCGCAGCGGCACGAAAGAAGGCGGACGGATGAGGCGCTCCAGGCGCGGATTGCCGGCTTCGAGGCGCCGGGCAACCAGGTCCTTGACGTGCAGGACCCCGATGATGTTGTCGCGGCGATGGCGATAGACCGGCACGCGCGAAAAGTGGCCGTGAGCGACCTCGGCGGCCAGGCGCTCGCCGGGCGTATCGATATCGAGGCAGAAGATCCGGTCGCGCGGCGTCATCACCTCGAGCACGCGGCGATTGCCGAAGTCGAAAACCTTGTGGATCATCTCGCGCTCCGCCGGCTCGACCTGCCCTGGCTTTCGCCCAGGCGCAGCAGCGCCTTGAATTCCGCCTCCGAAACCGCCTCGGGCTGCGGCACCGGTCCGCTCGGCGCGAAAACGCGGATCACGGGATGAACGGCCTCCGCCACCGCCGCCAGCGGACGCGCGGTGATCCGGGCCACCGCGCCGGGAAAACCGAGCGCGAGCGTCTTGGGCGTAATGTCGGCGATCAGCAACACCAGGATGAACATCACCGGCACCGAGACGTAAGCGCCGACCGGACCCAGCCACAGCAGCAGCAGCGAGGTGGCAAGACATTCGGCGCATACGTTGGCCGCCTCGTTCAAGCCGATCACGACGATCAGCGACTCCGCCGGGCGGCGCATCAGGCGATCGAGCGCGCGCGTGATGCTCGCCGACAGAGTGCCGCGCGTGTGCTCCATCCTGACCAGCGCGAACAGCGCGGTCTCTGAGGCTGCGAGCAAGGCGCTCACGAACAGCAGCGCACTGACCAGGGGCAAAAGCAGTTGAATCAGCATCGGCGGTCTCGCACTACCTGAGCTGATCGAATCCGCGCCGAATGGGCAATCGTCGCGGGTGGGTACCGACTAATGAAATTTCGGGGCGGCCGCGAACGATTACACCGATTCGCCGGACCGCAACGCCCAATCGGGCGGTCAGTTCGCGTTCCGAACTACCGGGCCGGATGCAGAAAAGCAACTCGTAGTCTTCGCCGCCGGTGAGCGCCAAGTCGATCTCGCCGCGCATCACCGACTTGTACGCCGGCGAGATTGGAATCGCGCCGGGATCGATTTCCGCGCCCACACCGCTGCGCTCCAGAATATGGCCGAGATCCTGCAACAACCCGTCGCTGACATCGATCGCGGCCGGCGCCGGACGTATTCGAGCCAACGCCTGACCCGCCTCGAGGCGCGCGGCCGGCCTCAAAAATCGCGCGGCCAGGAACTTGCGATGCGAGCCTGCCGCCTTGAGCTTGCCCTCCAGGATCCGCCATCCAGCGGCGGCGTCGCCGAGCGTGCCGGTAACGTAGATCTCATCGCCGACGCGGGCGGCGTCGCGCCTGAGCGCCGCGCCGCGCAGCTCGCCGAGCATCGCGATCGTTATCGCCAGTTGCGCCGCGCTGGTGATATTGCCGCCGGCTACATCGACACCCGCGGCTCTCGCCGAGGCCTTGAGACCCCTGAACAACTCGTCTACCGTTTCCATCGGCAAGCCGCGCCGGAGCGCCAGATTGACCACGCATGCGGTCGGATACCCGCCCATCGCGGCAATGTCGCTCAGATTTACGGCCAGCGCCCGCTCGCCGAGCATCCGCGGCGATCCCCACTTGAGCTTGAAGTGCACGCCCTCGACCATCGAGTCGATCGTGAACAGTTGGGGCTTGCGGCCCGGCGCGACAATCGCGCAATCGTCGCCGGGGCCGAGAATCACGCGGCGGCTTAAGCGCAAGTCCGCAGTGAGCCGCGCGATAACGTCGAACTCTCCGGGCAGCCTGCTCATGCTCTCGCCCTGCGGACGGCTGCGAGCGCCTCGGTCATCGAGGCAAGCGCGAAATCGACCTCGTCATCGCGAATCGTTAGGGGCGGCGCGAGCCGCACGACGCGATCGGCGTTCAGCGTCCAGTTCACAACGGTACCCCGCGCGACGGTCTCGGCGACGAAGCGACGCGCGATCGCGGCTGAAGCGAACTCGATCCCGATCAGCAGGCCGATTCCGCGTAGCGCGGCAATCTCATCGCCGGCCAGGCACCCAAGCCGTGTGACGATCGTTGCGCCGACGGCGCTCGCGCGCTCCCAGAGCCGCTCTGCGACGATCGCATCGAGGCTGGCGAGACCCGCAGCGCAGGAAAGCGGATGGCCGCCGAAGGTCGTGATATGGCCGAGCGGCGGGTCGTGCGCGAGCGTTTGCAGAATCTCGGTGGGGCCGCAGAATGCGCCGAGCGGCAAACCGCCGCCGAGTGCTTTGGCAAGGACGATCAGATCCGGCACGACTCCGAAGTGTTCGAGCGCGAAAAGCCGGCCCGTACGGCCAAAACCGGTGAGAACTTCGTCGAAGATGAGCAGCGCGCCGGTGCGGTCGCATCGCTCGCGCAACGCCCGGACGAAATCGGCGCCGGGAATCCTGACGCCGCCTTCCGCTTGCACGGGCTCGATCACGACCGCGGCGACCTCGCGGCCGATCGCGTCCAGCGCGTCTGAATCTCCGTACGGGAGATGGCGCACCGGACCGGCCAGCGGCTCGAACGGAGCGCGGAAGGCCGGATTCCCCGACAGCGCGAGCGCGCCCATCGTGTCGCCGTGATAGGCGCCGTCGAAGGCTACGAACTCGCGCCGGCCGGTATATTTGCGCGCGGTCTTGAGCGCGCCCTCGATCGCCTCGGCGCCGCTGTTGGTGAAGTACACGCGGCCGAGGCGCGGCGGCAGCAGAGCGGCGAGGCGCCGGGCCAGCGCGACCTGCGCTTCGATCACGTACTCGCCATAAACCATCACATGCAGATGACGGCGCATCTGGGATTCGATCGCGCTCAGCACCGCCGGATGGCCGTGGCCGAGTGCGGTGACGCCGATTCCCGCGATGAAATCGAGGTAGCGTTTGCCGTCGGCGGCGTAGAGCCACGAACCCTCCGCGCGAACGATTTCGAGACCGAGCGGGAAACCCGAGGTCTGTGCGAGAAACCGGCGAAAGAGTTCGGGAGAGGATTCGGCAAACGATTCGGTTGGAGCGCTCATCGCGCGACGAAGAGATCGAGCAACGCGCCGACCCCGTGGCGCCATTCCAGCGGCGGCGATTGCAGCTCGCCCGGCACGGCGAGGTACGACACGCCGATACTCTTAAGGTGTGCTCGCGCGTCGGAAAGCTGGCCCGACGAATCTGCGATCGCGAATGCTTCGAGTCGCCCCGCCGCGTGCGCGAGACGGCCGCCAAGATCGGCGAGATTGCGGAACGGCGTAACGTAGACCGTGCGATTGCCGGGCGAGAGCCGAAACCCGGCGGCGCCGTCGTAGATCACCGTCCATCCCAGACGCTCGCCTTCCCACATCGCAACGTCGCGTCCGCCAAGCCGCCGCCATCGGGCGTTCTCCCGCGCGCTGCGGATGGCGGCCGCCGCTTGCAGGGGCAATGCGATCGGCGGCGGGAACTGCTTCGCGAACCGATCGAGCGCAGCGGCCAGTTGCGCGGCAAAATCGCGGGCTACGCCGGCGCGCGAATCCTCTACGAACACATGATGGGCCGACAGGCATCCGCGCTGCTCGAACAGCCCTACGTCGCGCGCGACCAGGTCCGCCACCGCGATCCCACCGCAATCCAGCGCGACCAGCGCGCCGCTGGCGCGGCTGCCGAATGCGATAAGGCCGGGGCCGGAATCCAGCGCCGCGATCGATTCGTCGGCGCCGAATGCGACCACCCGGTCACACGCCTGCATCATCGCGGCGGTCCGATCGGTGTTCACGCGGCTCCAATTCAGGACCGCGATACGCGAGCCGGCTTGCGCGTCAATCTCGCGCAGCGTCCGGGCCAACGCCGCAAAGAAGCGCGGCTCGCCACTGGAGGTCTTGAGCACGATCGCCGCGCCGCCAATCAAAGCCTGGCAGACCTCGTGCAGTCCTGCTCCGATGATGTTGCCAGGCATGATGAAGCCGAGCAGTTGCGGGCGTGTCGCGAGCTTCGCCGCGAGCGACTCGAAGGCCGCAGGATGGAACGGTTTCAGCAGCGCGTCGAGCGATTCGTCCAGCAGGGCGGGTGAAAAGCCAGACGCGCGGGCCGCAAGCGACATAGTCTCGCGGCGGGCCTCGAGGCTTCGGCTACGCCATCGCTCGCACGTCAGCGAGAGTGCCGCCGCAATTCGATCCCGAGAGATCGTCTGGCGAAGGGTTTCGCGGAGCCGGGCTAACGCGAGCGTCGAGCCAGCGAGCGCGTGGCGGCCCGAAGCCTCCGCGCTCAGCACAGGACCTCGGCTAGTCAAGTTTTGGCTAGTCATGAGAGATCACGCTATGCGATTCGGTCAGCGTCGGCGTTGGCGTTTTCGATCGCGGCGAATTCCTCGACTCCGAGCGCGCATCCGCGAGCCTCACGGCTGGCGCGCCCCAGGACGAACACCTCGCGCCCTTCGACTATACCGAAGTCTTCGGTGATCAAAGCAGACACCGACCCGACATTGGCGAGATCGAAGAAGGAAAGCAGCCCCGCCTCGCCGTCGGGAACACGTTTGAGTGTCACCGGATCGACCGCGGCGGCCCGCAACCAGGGCGGGCCCAGCTTCGGACGCCCGCCAGAGGCGCGCATTGGGGCGGCATCGCGGCCTCGGGAGTTGAAAGCCGTCAAGTCGTAGAGCTGCGAGCACATCTCGGTCATCCCGTATTCGTTGATTACCAAGGGTGGGGGAATTCCAAGCCATTGTTCGGCGAGCGCGATCAACTCGCCAGCTTCGAGCGGCTTCGCCTGCCCCTTGGCGCCGCCGGTATCCATGACTCGCGAGCCCGCGGCCAAGCGAATCGGAGCATCGGAGGCAGCAATCGTCGCGAGCATCCGGGCCAGCGCGGCCGTCGTGCCCAGGATGCATACCGGCGCGCCGGTGCGGGCCAATTGGCCGAGGAAAGAGCGCGCCTCCGCCACGTTGACGCCATTGCGGTCGGCAGCGCAGAGCGTGCGTCCGTCGCCGAACTTCTCCACGCACCAGCTCAGCATCTGGGCCAACGATGATTCGGGCATAAGATTTGCTGTGGGATGGAGCACAAGCATGCTAATCCCAACTTCAGTCCTGGCGCGATCGGGAAAGAGCATCGGCGCCAGATGGCCCAACGCGGAGGCGCGGTAGACTTCCAGATTCGGGACGAAATGCCGTCCCCGCTCGACCGGGCCGATCGTCGTTCCGCTGGTGACAAAGACCCGCTCGGCGGGCGGCTTCGCGAGTTCCGCATACTTGAAGGCGACCGTGCTGATCGCGGGGATGTCGTCGATCGAACGGACCCGCTCGGGGCCGAAGCCGCGCTCCAAGCAGTAGTCGCGGTAGGAGCCTATAGCGTCATACTGATGCCAGAAGACGCGTAGCGCGAGCGGCTCGAAGGCCGCCATGTCGGGCCGTTCAATAAAGCCCAGAACTTCCTTCCAGATTGACATCTCAGCGCGGTGGGAGAGAATGACTGTGCGATGATCGCATTGCCGCGACCGGCGATTCAATCCCGCGCCTCAGCCACAAGGCGCCCGCGTCGGGGTCTTCTGGTCTCCCAGCCGACGCAAACGTCGCGTTTGTGGACATTTTTCATGAATCCGGCGGCGCGGCATCTTTTGTGTGTAACCGGCTTCTGATACAAGACGTACTGCAAGACATACTGGATGTGTAGAAAAGCGGGGAGTCCGCTTAATCATGAAAAAGTTCAGCGCTGGCGTGGTGGTCGGGTTGCTGGCGGGTTGGGTGGTCGCGGTGGGCGCGACCGTGGCTGAGCACAACGGCCTTTATTGGGGCCGGCTCAATCCCGCAGCCAAGTCCGGCTATGTCAACGGCTATGCCGATGCGATGCAGGTGAGCCTCGGCAAGCTCGACAATCTCACGGTCGCGGCCGAGTTGTTCCATTGGAAGGGCGCGAAGAAGATAATCCGGCAACTGGGCTCCGAGCTGTCGGTCTCGGAATTCAAGCCCGATGACGTGGTCAAGCGCCTGGACGACCTGTATGCCAACCGCAAGTACAGCGAGCTCGACTTGGGCTCGGCGGTGCAACTCCTGACGATGCGCGCCAACGAGCTCGCCCAGACGCCGGCGCCGACCAAATAACCCCGCCCCCGGAAATCAGACAAGTTACCAGCAGGGACGGTCTCACGCGGACCGTCCCTTTTTCTTTGCGATCGCTGTCCAGAACATGACAAATTGATGCTTGAAACCTTGGCCGGGCGTGCCTACGGTAAGCTCGGAAAGGCCAAGAGAACATCGTGAATGCGAGCGTGCATGTGCTGGAGAAGGTATGCGCCGCGACGGTGGGCGTGCATGCCTATGTACCGTCCGATCACGTTTCCGCCACTATCGGATTGGGCACCGACCGCCGCGGCACCGGCGTGATTGTCAGCTCCGACGGGGTAATCCTGACGGTTTACTACCTCGTGATGGGGGCGCGGAACGTGATCGTCGCGCTGTCCAACGGCGAGCAGATGCAGGCCCGGGTAGTCGCACAGGATTACCGGACGGGAATCGGGCTGCTCAAGATCGATCACCGCAACCTGCCGCACCTTGAAGTGGTCTCCTCCGCCCAATGCGCGCTCGGACAGGAAGTCTTCATCGTCACCAGCTCGGGCGCTGACCAGCGATGCGCCGACTGTGGAGTCATAAGCTATCTCGGGCCATTCGACGCGGTGTGGGAGTTCGTGCTGGAGCGGTCGGTGTGCATGATGACCTCGGCGATGAACGTCGCCTCGAGTGGCGGCCCGATCTGCAACTCCCGGGGCCAGATGGTCGCGGCCTCATACCTGAACTTCGTCGATATCGGGCGCTCGGTGCTTGGAATCCCCGCTGAATGCTTCCTGCAGGCTCGCGACGAGTTGATCCAGCACGGCAAGCGAGTCACCACGCCAAAGGCCTGGCTCGGCGTACTTTCCTACACGTTGCGCGAGCACGTGGTGATCGCCGGCCTGATGCCCGGCGGGCCGGGCGAAAAGGCGGGACTCAAGCAGGGCGACGTGCTGCTGGCCGCCGACGGCCACGATATCAGCGAGCGCCGGATGCTGTACGACACGCTGCTGAAGCATCTCCCGGGCGACCGAATCAGCTTCACGGTGCTGCGCAACAATCAGGTCTACAGCTTGGCGATCCCGACGATCGGCGCGGAAGAGTACTTCGCGTAAGCGCGCTTTGACTGCGAAGTGGCGGGAATACGTTCGCGCCAAACCGCTACAGGAGTCTCAGAAATTCCTGGGCCGTAAGACCAGAGTTCTCAATAATGGATTCGAGCGTTCCGCGTCTCAGATCGCCGCCGTGAAAGGGAACTATGACGCGAAGCTCGGGCTTTGCGGGATGCTTAAGAATTCGATAACTGCCGCTGCTGCGATGCTCGACGAAGCCCGCTCGCCGAAGCGCGCGCAGCACTTCGGGCGCCTTGAGCGGTGGCAGGCGAACTGGGCTCATGCGGCCCGAAGTGTAACTCGCACCTTTTCCTTGACCGGCTTCAGCTTCAAAGGCTTGTCCGCAGGGATTCGAATGCCGTCGGCGCGCAGGCTCTCCAGATAAAGCCCGATTGCGTCCCTGGCCATCGCGCGCGCCTGCCGCAGCGTATCGCCCTCGGTAACCAGGCCCGGCAAGGCCGGGCAGGTCACGATATAGCCGCCCTCTTCAGCGGGCTCGAAAAGAACCGTGTAACTGAAGATCCTCTTCGGGGAGAGTTTTCTTGCGGCGATCGCCATGTCCGTCGATACCTGGCCGGCCGCTTATTTGAGGGCGCGCATCGAGAACCCGCGCTCGTTGTAGCATAGCAGCGTGCGCTTGCTCTGGAGCGTGCTCTCGATCACCACCTCGCGGCCCCACAGCCGGTGGATATAGGCCAGCGTCTTCTCGGCATACTCCAGGTGCAGGTCGCGCCCGTCGTGACTGTGCTTCAGGTAGAGCGTGCGGTTCTGGCCGAAGTCCGCGTCCTCGATCTTGACTACCGGGATCGAATTGGTGCCGACATCGTTGATCAGGGTCTCCTTCACGTCGCGCCATCCTTCGTCGTCGGAGACCTTGCCGATCACCAGGTCCTCGCCGCGCGCCTCGTACTGAAAGATGTCCATCTCGCGCATCAGCTCTTCGGTCAGGTAGCGGCGGATGAAGGAGGCGTCGCGTTCGACTTCGCGCGCCTCGAAGATTTTCTGGTCGCCCGACTTGGCCGGCGGCCCGTCGCGTTTCAGCTCTTCGGGCGTGGGATTGGTGTGGCGGCGATAGAGGTCCTCCCAGATCCTGAGTCCGAGATGATACGGATTGATCTGGCCCGTAATCGGCCGCACCACCTGGTTGTGGCGCACGATGAACTCCAGGTGGAGGCCCTGCTCGAGGTCGAGCGACTCGACGATCCGCTTGTGCCAGTAACTCGCCCAGCCCTCGTTCATGATCTTGGTTTCCATCATGGGCAGGAAATACTTCGCTTCCTCGTCCGCGATCGTGAGCAGGTCCTTTTCCCACTCGGCCAGGAACGGATTGTGATCGCGGATGAAGAGCAGGACGTCTTCGTCGGGCTCGAGCGGCACCTTGAAGACGTTGGGCTCCTTGAATTCCTGGCGCCGATGGATTCGCCGGAAGGGATCGGGCTGGGGCTGCGAAGCCTCGATCGCGCGCTGGATCTGCGCTTCGCGATCAAGCTTTCTGATCGCGAGGTTGCGCCGGCAGTTCCAGGAGAGCGCGTGCGCGGCGTCGATTACGCGCTCGACCTTGTCGATTCCGATCGACGGATCCTCGATATAGCGGCGGATCCTGAGCGCGTGGGCCTTGAAGGTCTCGATCGTCAGGTCGGCGCGGGTCGATCTGAAGGTGAAATTGTTCTTGAAGAAGTCGTTATGCCCGTATACGTGCGCGATGGTGAGAATCTGGAGCAGCAGCGTGTTGTCGCGCATCAGATAGGCGATCGCCGGGTTGGAGTTGATCACCATCTCGTACGGAAGCCGCTGACGCCGTGATCGTAGAGCGTCTTGAGCTTCTCGTAGGCCTTGCCGTAGGACCAGTGCGGATAATGCGACGGCATCCCGCTAGTACGCCATGTACCCGAGCATCCCGGTGTGGTCGCAGATCTCGAACTCCTGCGGATAGCAGTCGAGTCCGAACTCCGCGACCTTCTCGCGGATCTTCTCGTCCCATTCGACGAGTTCGCTCGAGCTCGTAGTTAGCCATCCGGGCTCATTCCTCGATCCGGGCTCATTCCTTGATGCGATCCTTGGCCAGGAATGCCTTGAACGACGGCCAGATGTCCTCCTTGCGCTCGATCAGCACGGTATGAAAATTGGGCGCTTCGAGCTTGCGGAACACGTTCAGCATCGAGGATTCGTAGTAGCGCGATCCCAGCGGCTTGATCTCGCCATACCCGAACAGATTGCTCAGCTCGGCCAGTTCCTGCGCGGCCTTGAGCGCGGCCGGATTGTCGGAATCGAAGTTGTCGCCGTCCGAGCAGTGGAAAGCGTACAGGTTCCAGAGCGATGGATGGTACCGCTCGGCGATAATCTCCAGCGCCTTCAAATATCCCGACGAGATGAAGGTCCCGCCCGACTCGCCCTTGTGGAAGAACTCCTCTTCGGTGACCTCGTTGGCTTCGGTGTGATGCGCGATGAAGACGATCTCGACGTTGCGGTAGCGCGTCGAGATGAACTGATAGAGCAGGAAGAAGAAGCTCCGCGCCAGGTACTTCTTCATCGTGTCCATCGAGCCCGAAGTGTCCATGATGCAGATCACCGCGGCGTTGGACTCCTCGCGGGTCTCGACTTCGACGTGACGGTAGCGCAAGTCGTCCTGATGGAACGGGAAACGGCGCGGCTCCCACGCCTGCACCGGATCGGGTGGCTCGGCGCTGGCTTGCTTGACGCTCGCAAGCTTGCGCATCACGCGCTGCTTGGCGGTGCGCCGCTTGTCGAGCCGGACGCGGATTCCGACGTGGCGATAGCCCTTGCGCTTGCTCGAGCGCTCGGCCTCGATCTCGCGCAGCGCGCGCCGTTCGAGATTGGGCAGCTCCAGGTCCTCGAACATGATTTCGATCAGCTCTTCGAGCGTGACGTCGGTCTCGTAATAATCGACGCCGGGGCGATCGCCGGCCTGGTCGTCGCCCTGGCCGCGGCCGTCCTTGCCGACTTTGCCGACCACCTGGCCGGAGCGCGCGTTGCCGTCGCCCTGGCCGACGCCGGGGGCGTTCTCGCCGAAGACAAAGCGGTACTCCTTGATCCCGCGCAGCGGGACCTTGATTACGCGGTCGCGGTCTTTGCCGATGATCGATTCCTCGGCGATGATGTCGGCGATATTTTCGCGGATCGATTCGCGGACTTTCTGCCGATGGCGCAGGCGGTCGCCGGCGGAACGATCGGAGCGCTCGGCGTCGGAGGGGCGATACTCGCGAAAGATGGTCTCGTTGGTGGACATTACCTGATCCCCATCCGCAACTGACTATAATCCCCTTACGCCCGGCAAGTTCTCTTTCCTACACCTCTCCCTGACCAGGGAGAGGTGCGGCGCCTGCATCAATCCTTCCACAGATTGTTTGCGGCGTATTTGAGCACCACGTCCACGCACGATTCGCAGTAGCCGTTCTCGAGCAGGTTCTTCACCATCGCGCCGTACTTCTCGCCCTGTTCTTCGTCACGAGTCCGCGCCTTGGTGATGATCCGCGAGATGTCGCGCACCGAGGTCATCAGCTTTTTCTCGATCGCCTCCTTGAGCGGCTCGTAGCTGCGATAGCTGATCTTTTCGCCGCGGCGCGACGCCGACCACAGATAGGCGATCACCTCCTGGCGAAAACCGTCGGCCGCCGAGCCGATAATCGCGATCTGCTCTTCGATCGACTTCAGGAACCCCTCGTCGGGCGGCAATTCCTCCTTGGTATTGCGATCGCGCACCCGGGTCTTGTTGACGTAAGCCTCGGCGTGGTCGAGATAATTCTGGAACAGCGACTCGGCCTGCTCCTTATAGGAGTAGACGAAAGCGCGCGTGATCTCTTTCTCGAGCAGCTCCAGGTACTCCTTGTGGAGCGTGTCCTGCAGGAACTCCAGATACTGCTTGCGCGTGTCGTCGGGCAGGTCGGCCTCCTTGGTCATCGAGATCAGCGCCTCGCGGACATTGATCGGATTGATGCAGTTGCCCGACGCGTTGTCGGAAAGCGCGTTGTCGAGCGCCTTCATGATGAAGCGGGTCGAGATGCCCGACATGCCCTCGCGTTTGGCGTCTTCCTTGAGCTCCTGCACGTCGATCTTCTTGGTGCGTCCCTTCTCGACCACTTCCTCGCCGTTGTAGAGGCGCAGCTTGGTCATCAGGTCGCACTTCGAGGTCGGTTCGAGCCGCGACAGGATCGCGAACATCGAGGCCAGCTCCAGCGTGTGCGGCGCGACGTGCGCGCGGAAGTCGGAGTGGCGGATGATCTTCTGGTAAATCTTGACCTCTTCCGAAAGCCGCAGGTTGTAGGGAACCTTCACCACCACGATTCGATCGAGAATTGCCTCGTTGGTGTGGTCGGCCTTGAATTTCTGCCATTCGGCTTCGTTGGAATGGGCCACGATGCAAACGTTCGACGTAGACCATCCCATGGCGCCCCGGCGCCGGAATCACCTTTTCCTGCGTGGCGGTGATCATCGCGTGCAGGTACTCGGTCTCGTTCTTAAACACCTCGATGAACTCGACCAGGCCGCGATTACCGACGTTGAGCGCGCCGTTGAGCTCCAGCACGCGCGGGTCGCCCTCGGAATATTGATCGAGCTTCGAGATGTCCTCGGACCCGATCAGCACCGAAGTGTCCTGGTTGTTCGGATCGACCGGGGGCACCACGCCGATTCCGGTCCGGTTGCGCTTGGAGAAGTTGCGGCTGACGACCGGGAACTCCTCGTAGCGCTGGCCGAACTCCTCCTTCAGCCGATAGCGGCAGACCGGACAGAGATCGCCTTCGATATGCACCCCGAGCATCTTCTCGAACTCGCGCCGCAGATGGCGCGGAATCAGATGGAGCGGCTCCTCGTGCATCGGGCATCCATCGATCGCGTACACCGCATGCGACTGCTCGAGCCCGCGCTGCAACCGCTCGACCAGCGAGCTCTTGCCCGAGCCGACCGGACCCATCAGGTAGAGCACCTGCCGGCTCTCCTCGCCCTTGAGCGACGCCGAATGGAAGTAGCGTACGATCTGCGCGATCGTCCGCTCGATTCCGAAGAACTCATCGGCGAAGAAGTTGTAGACCTTGAGCGTTTCGTCCTTGTACAGCCGCTTGGTGCGCGCATCGTCGCTGTCGTGAATGTCGCGCATTCCCGACGAGATGATCAGGTCGTAGATACGGGCGTGAGAAAGCTTGGTGGCCAGCGGATCCGACTTGACCCGCTCGAGATACTCCAACAGTGCACCCCGCCACTGCCTGGACTCGCGCGCCGCCCGGTCTGTCTTGATTACCTGTTCGAAAGCGTTGCCGTTTCCGTCGGACATCGGTGACTCCTCTTGAGGGTTGGCCTGTTGGGGTTGGCCTCGGGAGACTGGCTGCCTAAGGATGATAGAACAGGATCTCGGCCGGTTGTGCTATTTTCGGGGCCCATCCGCGCAATAAGTATAACGGACGCTGCAACACCGCATCAAGTAAACTTCTGACGCTGGCGCCGGCCGGTGCGGGTTGCGGCCCGAGATCTCCACAGGGGGACTATTGGTTGGACTCATTCGTGTACCGCAATATTCTCGCCTGCCACGAGCTTCCCGCCGCTCAGGTCGATCCTGGCCGCGAACATCGCCGGGTCATGCGCAAACCCCACCCACCATCGATCGCGCACGGCCTGCCGAAGGTAGCGGTCCTTCTCTTGCATCGTGCGCAACGCGTCGAGATCGTAGGCCTGGTTCCACGCGGCGCGCAGATGCGAGCGGGTCGGGACGATATCGGCAAGATGGACGAAACAGTCACCGCCGGTCCGCACGATCGCGATCTGATGGTCGCGCGTATGACCGCCGGTCACGACCACGCTGAGCCCCGGGATCACCTCGGTATCGCCGCCGGCCGCTTCGATCATCGCGGCCACCGGCTCGAGGCATTCGGCGGCGTGGCGATAGGCGGCGCGCAGCCGCTCGTTAGGGCTTTCGCGCGCGATCTCCAGTTCGCCGCGTTGAACAAAGATTCGCGCGCGCGGAAACGACGGCTCGAACGCACCGGATTCGCGCCGGCGGATGATACCGCCGCAATGGTCGAAGTGCAGATGCGACAGGATCACATGCGTCACGTCGCCAGGCTCCATGCCGAGCAAGCGCAGGCCGTCGAGCAGCCATCCGTCGCCGTGGTCGAAAATCTCGCGCTCGTCCGGGCTGAGGCGGTTGCCGATTCCGGTATCGATCAGCACGGCATCACGGCCTTTCATCACCAGCGGGCAGGTCAGATTAAGGCGGATTCGGTTGCGCGGGTCGGGCGGATGCTCGCGCTGCCAGAGCACGCGCGGCACGACGCCGAGCATACATCCGCCGTCGTTGCGCCATAGCCCGTCGGTCAGGAACGCGACCCGAAAATCGCCCAGCTCGATGGTCGGAGGCTTTTCCATCAGACTCCCGTTCAAACGCCATCCACACGCGCGCGATTGCTCAGGCACCTAGTAACCACAAACTGAGCGCCAGCGCGATCGTTCCCAACGCCACGGTCAGGCCGGAGAGCTTCACTATCCGGGCGGTCGCGCCCGGAGCATCGTGACCAAGCATGGCCTCCGCACGCCAGGACGCCACGAGCGCGAGCGCCATCGCGGCAAACAGTCCGACCTTCGCGCACAACACCGCGACGAAGCTCGGTGAGAAAATGTAGTTGCGCGCCGCGCCGGCGATCGCGAGATTCACCGCGCCGCTGACGAGCAGCGTTGCCGCCGCGGCCAGGTTCACGCGATCGATCCTGGGCGCCGCCTTCAGCATAAAGTCGCGCGCTTCGTCCGAGCCCGCGGCCAGCGCCGAACCCGCCAGCACCAGCGATGCGCACGCACCGATCCAGACCAGCGCGCTGAGCGCGTGTATCCAGAGTACCGCGGTCCTGAGCAGGTCGGGGCTTCTCATCTCAATTCAATGCCTCAGACGCCGGTCAATGCCCTTGGGATTGGCCGGCACCGGGCACGCGCCGCCAGAGCGCGAAGTTATCGGTAATAAGGTAGGGCCTGAAACCGTGTTCCATCAAGAAGCCTGACCCGAATGGTGTCTGCGGGGTCGGAAGCACGGCGTTGACCTCACCGTCGGCAACCGCCTGGTCGGCGCCTCCCGTCCAATGACCGGCCGTCTTCACAATCAGATCGAAGAAGTTGACGCGGCCCATACGCCGGCGCGCCTCGAGGAATCCATACTTCCTGAACTCTTCTTCCACCTCGCGATAGACACCGTAGGTTTCCGGATAGCGGATCAGCTCGCGGCGGTTGGCCTCGAAGCAGATGAACGACGGTGCGATCACCTCGTCATCGGGTGCGCTGATGCGCCTTAAGGCTTCGCTCAAGGCACGGACCTCGCCGCGATCGAAATAGCCGAATCCGTAGACGCCCCCGCGCATCCAGTTCTCGTTGACCAGCGGCGTGAGCCACAGCAGCGATACAGCAATCAGCCCGAGACTCGCGGCCGTGATGCGCCACTCGTTCGCCCGGTAAGCCGTCCAGATGCGCTCGAGGCCGATCGCCGCGACAATCGCAATATAAGGCAGGAAGTCCAGGTAGTTGTGTCCCCACGAGGTCGGGCTGAGCAAGCCAAAAAACGCATAGTTAAAAGCCACCAGCAGCAACACCAGCCCAAGCGCCGGAGAGACGCGGCGCTCCGCGGCGATCCGGACGCATCCGATGACGAACAGAGGCGCCAACAGGTCGAGGATCGCGGACGGATAGTCCGCAACCTCGAGCCACGGCAGCCGTCCCTTCATGAAATGAAAGATGAAAGTTTGGAAAACGAACTCGAAGCCGTACAATCGGTAGAGTACCACCGAGAAGGCCGCGAGCCCGGCGGCGATTCCCGCCCCGGCCAGAATCGCGTCCCGCCAGCGCCGCCGCCCGAAGGCGAGGAAGCACAGAATCGCCGCGGCTGGAATTATCGCCGTCAGCTTGATCGCGCATGCGATTACGAACAGCGCCGCCTGGATCGCACCCTGCCGCATCCAACCCAGGTCCTCGCGAATCGCGACCAGCGCCGCCGCGGCAACGGCCACTCCCACAAAGCACTCGCGTTCGTAAACGTGATAGCGAAAGACGAGCGCGGCAAAAGCATATAGAATCGCCGCGCAGATCGCCGTCCGCCGCCCGGCGGCCTTGTACGCCAGCGCACAGGTCATCACGCTGGTCGCGTAGATGGCGGCCTCGTTGAGCACCTCGATGGAAAAAAGGCTGGCGCCGAACAGCCTGAAGTAGCCGGCGGTGAACCATTCGAGCAGGGGCATGTGCGGATGGACGAAATCCAGATACGGACGCATCCCGATACTCACCAGGTAAGCGTCCTCCAGGTAGAAGTCGTCCTCGATCCACACCTGGGGATAGAGCAGGCGGACGATACGCGGCACAGCGAGCAACAGAAGCATCCAGCCGGCCAGCGCCGCCTGGGCCGTTTTACGATCGTTACCGGAACGCTTTGAAGATGCCCGCGCCATCCAGGAAATCCGCCGCCGCCGCTGCCGTTTCAATCGCGCCGGATCGAGCGCCATATCGCCTCGCGCCGCGCGACGCGGTGATACTCGCGATGGTGCTCGGGTTGGCGCTGATCCTGATGGCGCAAAGCGGGTTCAAGCGCGCGGTGGAACTGATGCCGTGGCCCGACGGCCTCGAGTATGCCGCCACCGCGCTGAATCTTGACTCGGCCAAAGGCAGCACGCTTCATTTCGGAGGGTATTCTTACCCGTCGCGCTACACCGAAGGATACCCCCTGATCCTGGCCGCGGCCTATCCGATCCTCGGCCATGACGTAGCGAATCTCGGATACGCCACCGTCGCGCTCGGGATGCTGGCGATAATCGGGCTGTACGTGCTGACGATCGGCCTGTTCGGCCGCGCTGCCGCGATCGTCGCGAGCGTCTTGATGGCTTGCTCGCCGATTTTCATCACCTACTCGACGCTGGTTTTGAGCGATGTGCCGACCCTCGCGATTACGATTCTCGCCGCGCTCGCGCTGCTGCGCGCGACCCGCGCCGAGGAAGCCTCGCCGGCAGTGCGCGATGCGACGGCTCTCGTCTACTGGACGATCTTCGGATTTCTGGCTGGCTTCACCGTGATGATCAGGCCGACGAACCTGGCGATCCTGGCCGGAGTTGCCGCCGCACTCCTGGCCGCGCCCCCGATCGCCCTAAGCCCGCGGCGAGCGCTTGCCTTGCTGTGCGCGTTCGCGATCGGGTTCGCCCCGATGCCCGCCTGGCAGGCGCGCGAGAACCTCGCTCTCCTCGGAAGCATGCTCGCGAGCGGCTACGCGTGGTGGGTGCCCGAAGTCTACGCGAGCTTCTCGCGCACCTTCAACGCGGCGTATGTCTTCGGCCCCACGATGCCGCGTAATCCGTCGGGAAATCTTCCGGCTTATCTGTTGTCGCTGTGCGGGCTGGACGGACTAATGACCGGCTCCGGCATGGCGCAGTTCTATCTTTATCCATTCAGCGCGGCGGCGTTTGCGGTTCTGGGCATGGTCTCTGCGATTCGATCGAGCGAGAATCGCGCCGTGAGGCGGATCGTTTTCTTCGGCGTCTTCTTTCTGGGCGCGCTGCTGGCGGTTTACACTTTTTACGTCTTCACCGAGATCGCATTCATACTGCCGGGATGCTTCATCATTTTCGCGGCCGCAGGCTACGGCGCCGCGATCGCGAACCGCAGGCTCGCCGCGCTGTGGTCGAAACGGCGCCGATCGATCGGCGAGCACTCGATCGTCGTAGCCGTTGCGATTCTGGATCTCCTGCTCGCGATCGCGCTCGCGGGCGAAGTGACCGATCGGCTGGCCGTGCCGCCGCGCCGGTCGGAAATCGTCCCTGCGCTGCGGGCGCTCGATCGGAACATCGAACCCGGCGCGGAGATCGTCAGCAACATCTCTCTTCAATTCCTGGAGCTGTACGTCCCGGGCCGCGGCCGCAGCTTTGCCGGGCTGCATTCGTTCGATCCGGGCGGCGAATTTACCGACTATCACCTGAGCCGGCTGTTCGTGAAAAAGTCGCAAGGGTGGACCGGGCCGATTCCGCCGGTGCTCTTCGACGCCGCCGGGATACTCGCCACGACAGCCGGCACGCTCGCCTCGCAGGCGCGCTCAGGCCGACCGGTCTATTTGTTGCTTTGGAGCGCCGACGATCCTGACTACGCGCAAGTCCTCAAGGAGGAGCTCGACCGGCTGAACGATCGGTTCACGCTCGACGAAACGTCCCGCGCCGGTCCGCTGATTCTCTACCGCCTGCGCCCACGATGAGCCGTCTTTCGCCGACGACGGAGTTCTGTTATAACAGTCGTTATTACTGCGAGGCTATGCCATGGGATCCGAAGCTCTGAAACTTCGCCGAATCGGCAACTCACTGGGACTCATACTCCCGCGCAAGATGATAGCTGAGCTGGGCATCGGCGAGGGCGACCGGCTGTTCGCAGTACGAACGGCGGAGGGGTTGCGGCTCACTCCCTACGATCCGCACTTCGCGGCCGCGATTGAGAGCGGGCGGCGCCATATGCGCCGATATCGCAACGCCATGCGCGATCTGGCGAAGCGATAGATGAAGCCCGCGTGGCTGACGAAGGACGAAGTCATCGCACTCCACGATGAAGCGCTTGCGGAATTCGGCAGGAGAGCGCGCGATGCCGGCCTTCTGGAACGCGCCCTGGCCAGACCGCGCAACCTGGCTGCGTATGGCGATGATCCGTCGATCTTCGATCTCGCTGCCGCCTATTCTGTCGGGATGGCGAGGAATCATCCCTTCGTGGACGGCAACAAGCGGATGGCATTCCTCGCCGCGGCCGTATTCCTCGACCTGAACGGCTACGGGGTAACGCCGACCGAAGTCGAAGTCGTCGATACGATGATCCGGGTGGCGAGGGGAGCACTCGGCCAGAAACGGCTTTCGATCTGGTTCAAGAACGTCGCGCGCAGGAAGCAGGCCGCTATCGCCCCCCCGCGCCGGCGGCGCCGCCGTAGCGGCGCTTCAGGAGCGCAAACACCGGCCATCCCGCGAGCGTAATCGCCACCGCCGCGATGAAGCCTTGCGTGGCATGCTCCGCTCCGAGCGCGAGCCCAAAGGTCGCGATCCAGGTAAGCATCGGGGCCAGCACCATCGCGTATAGCGCCGGCCGCTTCGCCCGATCACCAGGCGCCCGTCGCGCTCGGGATACGTCCGCCGAAGCCTCAGCAGCGCGCCCATCTCGAGCGCCAGCGCGCTCATGTAGAAGAAGACATCCATCACTACCAGCGCCACGAATCCAAGCGGCAGCAGCATCGAGTAGACCGCGCAGCAAACCAGGATCGACTT
Organism: uncultured delta proteobacterium; assembly: GCA_963793115.1. Classification (GTDB taxonomy): domain Bacteria; phylum Desulfobacterota; class Binatia; order Binatales; family Binataceae; genus CAVVMA01. The sequence continues at coordinate 107,629 of CAWBYV010000020.1, read as the reverse complement.
CCACGGCGTCGCCGTCGAGGCCATCAGATCCGAAAGTGCGCGCGGCAGGTACCGCTCGCGCGCCAGCACCGACGGGATGCGCGAAATCCACAGCATCCCGGCCTCGAAGATCGCGAACGCGGACACGCCGCCGCCGATTGCGACCGCGGCGCCCAGGTAGCGACCGCCGATCGCGGCGCCGACCTGCGAAAACGATCCGGTTCGCCAGTCGGTCAGGGCGTTGGGACCCGACACGGCGACCATCAGGGGCAGCAGGTATCCCAGCGTCACCAGCGGCAGGGTGATGGCGACCGCGCGCAGGTAGTTGCGGCCCGGCTCTTCGAGCCTCGCCGGCGACCACGCTCAGGTTCTCCCATCCGCAGAAGTTCCAGATCACGACCGTCAGTCCCGCGCCGAGCCCGCTCAACAAATGCGCCCCAGCCAGATGCTCGGGCGGCGGCTGCCAGTGGATCAGCCGGGGCATGCCGAGCACGACCATCGCCACGAACGGGGCAAGCAGGGTCGCGGTGAGAAGTATCGAGGTGTTGCCGACCGGCCGGACTCCCATCAGATTGAGAATCCCCGACATCCAGACCAGCGCGAGGCCCAACGCAGCCTCGCCCGCGAACCCGATCGGGAAGATGAACCCCAGATAGGCTCCGAACAGAACCGGATAGATCGCCATGTCAACCGCGGTGTAAAGCAGGGTGAGGTAAGCTTCCATGAAGCCGGCAAACGGTCCGAATGCTTCTTTGACCCAGAAATAGAAGCCCCCTTCGATCGGCATCAGCGCCGTCAATTCCGAGGCCATCAGCGAGGTCGGCAGGCTGAGCGTGATCGGCACGGTGAGGCAGAGCAGAATCGTCAGCCGGGGACCGGCGATCCGGACCGCGTCTTCCATCCCGTAGGCGCCGCCGCTGACTACCAGATACATCAGGGCGACGAGCGGGATCAGCGAGAGTCTGCGCGTGGCGGCGGCCGGCGGCGAAGTAGCCGCGTGGAAACCGAACTCTCCGTTTGGCGTCTTTTCCAGTGGCGTCTTTTCCAGCAGACCCTTGCGCGCACTCCGGCCTCCCGCTCTACCCGACGAAGCGAAGGGGCGCAAGCATCGGGTCGTGCCGGCAAGGGACTGTGCAGGACGGCACGACCGTGCGCAGGAGACGACCGGCGCGAAGCGGACCAGCGGATAGTTGTCGCATCAGGGTCGTGCAATCTCTACAATGGTTTCAGCGATGTTTCAGGATAGTCCCGGAGCGTGGTCGCGTTGACGACCCAAAACCGCCGTGTTAACTGTATTTGTTGGCCGAATTCCGGTAGTAGCGCCTTTCCCCGAATGAGAATGCCCGTGCGACGCGTGCTTGCAGTGCTTGCCGCGCTTCCGATCTTGCTCGCCGGTTGCTCCACGCTCGACCACGGAAGCTCGAAACCGGTCACGGCCCCTTCGAACGCGCTTCCTTTTGGCGGCGTCGAGCCGGTACCGATTCCGCCCGACGCACACGCGATGGGTGCGTTCCTGAAGGCCGAGGTCGCCACCAACGAGGGCGATCGCGAGGAGGCGCTAAAGGAATACGAGCAGACCGTCCGTTACGATCCCGGCAACGCGGAGCTGCTGGTGAGGCTGGCGACGCTCTATGTCCGCGACGGCAGGCTGAAGGACGCGCTCGTGCAGGTCAAGCACGCAGTCGCGATCGCGCCCGATTCGATCGACGCCCACCTGCTCGCCGCCGGCGTCAGTTCGGCGCTGGGCGACGACAACTACTCGGAGCAGCAGTATCGGGCGGCGCTGAAGCTCGACCCGCACAATCAGGAAGCCTACCTGTACCTCGGTACGCTCTACGCCAAGCGCGGCAACTACGACGAGGCGCTCAAGACCTTTCAGCGCCTGATCACCCTCGATCCGAGCTCGTTCCTCGGTTACTACTACGCGGGACGCGTGATGGCCGCGGCCAAGGACTATCCGCGCGCCGAGAGTTACTACCACAAAGCGCTGAAGCTGAACCCGCAATCGGAGCTGGTGCTGCTCGATCTTGGCGTGCTGCGCGAAGCCCAGGGCAAGCAGCCGGAAGCGATCGCGCTCTACCAGAAGATCCTTCAGATCAATCCGAACAACGAGCTGGTGCGAAAGCACGTGGCCGAGCTCTACCTGGGCCAGAAGAACTACAACGAAGCGCTGAAGGAATTTCAGCGGGTCGAGCAGAGCAGCACCTCGCCGACCGACACCCGGATCAAGATCGGCCTGCTCTACTTCCAACGCGAGGACTACGATCGCGCGGCCACCGAATTCAACCTCGTGCTGGGTTCCGAACCGGACAATTACCGCGTCCGCTATTATCTGGGTACCGCGTACTCGGAGCTCAACGAAAACGACCGGGCGCTCGCCGAGTTTCAGAAAGTACCGCCCGGCGCCGAGCATTACGTCGAGTCGCGATTGCAACTGGCCTATCTCTACGACAAAGCCGAGAAATACGACGACGCTATCGCGGCGTTGAATGACGCGCTCAAGCAGCGCCCCAACGACAGCGAGATCATGAGCTACCTGGTGGGCGTCTATCGCGAGAAGAAGGACATGGCCTCCGCGATCGAGCTGGCCCTCAAGATGGTGAGTCTCGACCCCCGCAGCGACAAGGTCCACTTCACGCTCGGCTCGCTCTACGACGAGAACCACCAGATGCCCGACAGCATCGCGGAGATGCGCAAGGCGATCGAGCTCAACCCCGGCAACGCCCAGGCGCTGAACTATCTTGCCTACAGTTACGCCGAGCAGGGCAGCCACCTCGACGAGGCCGAAAAGCTGATCAAGCATGCGCTCGATATCGAACCTGAAGACGGCTTTTACGTGGACAGCCTGGGATGGGTGTACTTCCAGAAGGGCCAGTACAAGAAAGCGGTCGAACAACTCGAACGGGCGGTGATGCTCACCGGCGACGACCCCACTATCGTCGAGCATCTCGGCGACGCCTACGTAAAGATCGGCAGGATCAAAGAGGCTCGCCACGAATATCAGGACGCGTTGAAGAAGGCCCAGGAGACGGACGCGAAGGCCCACGAACCTGACCAGATGGACCAGATCGAGCGGCTGAAGACCAAGCTTCAGGGCCTCCAGAATGTGGGGAGCGCCGCGCAGTAAGACGCCGGCCGCGCCGCGAGCGGCGCGCCGCGCGCGCCCGGCATTGGTCCTTCAGATTGCGCTGATCGCAATTGCCATCCAGCTTTCGGCCTGCGCTCTCATCACGGCCCGTCCATCCGCTCCGGCCGCTTCCGTATCCGAGTCGTCCGCGGACCAGACTGCGCGCGCGACCGAATTGATCCGCACGCTCGCCGAACGCGATCGCGCGCTCGACTCGATGCAGACCCCGGCCGTGATGGAGTTCTCGAATCCGAAGCACCATCTGAAGGCCCGCGAGGTCATCACGCTGCGCCGCCCGCAGGACTTGCGTATCGAGGCGATGTCGCCGTTGGGAGTAGCGATGGTGGTGGCCGCGAAGGACTCTCAGGTCGCCATCTTTCGCTCCTCCGACAATACTCTGATGCGCGGCGCGGCAACCGCCGCTACGCTGAACCGCTTCGCGCAAGTGCCGCTGGCGCCCAAATCCGCGATCGGCCTGTTGATGGGACTCGCGCCGGATCCGAATCTACTCTCGAAGCCGCCGGATTCAGTGCGCACGGCGGACGCGATTCTGATCGCGTCGTGGCGCTTGCCCGACGGTGGCACGCTCGAACTGGGGTTCGCCGGCGGCGAACTCGCGCTCGTTCGCCAGCGGCTGCAGGACGGGCGAATCAGTTGCGAGGTGCGCTACGGCGACTTTCAGGATATCGGCGGGCTCATGATGGCCTACCAGGTGGAGGCGGATTTCCCGCCGGCGCAGAGCAAGGTGAAGTTCCGCTTTCAGCGTCCGATCGTGAACGGCGCGATCGCGGATTCGATGTTCGTGTTGTCGCCGGGCCCCTCGACCAGGGAGATCGATCTCGATCGCGAGACTCTGTCTTCGCTCGATCGCGAAACCCTGGGCTGGCGCGCTCGATGGGTAGGCGCTCGCGCATGAGCAGGCGCACGATCCTGCTGCCGGCCTTGATCGCGCTTGCGTTGGGCGCCGGATGCCGCGTCAGGCGCACGGCGCCCGATCATGCCAAAGAACAGGTGCTCTACGAGGCGACGATCAGCGATCCGCGAACTTTCAATCCCCTGCTGGTTACGGATAACGCGTCAGGCCAGGCGCTGAACGGGATCTTCGAGGGGCTGGTCAGGACCAATCCGGTCACGACCTTGCCCGAGCCGGGTCTCGCGTCGAGTTGGGACTTGAGCGACGGCGGCAAGACCATCACCTTTCATCTGCGCCGCGACGTTAAATGGTTCGACGGCCAGCCGCTGACCGCGCGCGACGTAATCTTTACCCTGCGCGCGATCTACGACCCCAGGGTGCCCAACAGCCTGCGCCCGATTCTCACCATCGACGGCCAGCCGATTAAGGCCACAGCGCCCGACGACTACACCGTGGTCATGACGATGCCGCGGCCGTTCGCGCCGATTCTCTATTCGATCGGGTTCGAGATTCTGCCCGAGCACCTGCTGAAAGCTGCGCTCGATTCCGGGAGTTTCAATCGCACCTGGGGCATCGATACGCCGCCGGGAAAGATCGTCGGCGACGGCCAGTTCCGGATGACGCGCTACGTCCCGGCACAGTTCGTGGCCTACCAGCGCAATCCCGACTACTGGATGCGCGACGAGCACGGCGCGCCCCTGCCGAGACTGCACGGCGAGATGCTGCTGATCGTGCAGGACCAGAACGCCTCCTATCTGAAGTTCCTGTCGGGCCAGACCGACGTCTACGCGCCACGTCCCGAAGAGGTGCTCGACCTGCGCAGCAAGGCCGCCTCGCTCAGCGTAACGACCGCGGACACGGGAATCGACACCGGCGAACTGTTTTTCTCCTTCAATCGCAACCCGCGCCACTACATGCATGGCGGCAAGACCGATCCGAAGCTCGGCTGGTTCACCGATCCGGCTTTCCTGCGCGCGATCGCGCATTCCGTCGACAAGCACGCGATGATCAACCTTTGCTTCCACGGACTCGGCGCGCCGGCGGTCGCCGGCATTTCGCCCGCCAACAAGATTTTCCACGACCCCAACCTCAAGGATTACGACTACGATCCAAGGCTGGCGGCGCAGTTGCTGGAATCCGCCGGCTATCATCTGGTGAAGCCCGCGGTCCGGGTCGATCCTCACGGCGTGCCGCTCGAGTTCAACCTGATGACCAACACCGGCGTCGCCGTGCGCGATCAGATGTGCGCGATCTTCAAGCAGGACCTCGCCAACCTCGGAATCCGCGTGAATTACCGGCCGCTCGAGTTCACCACCCTGGTCGAGAAGCTCGATTCGACCTTCGACTGGGATTGCATCCTGATCGGCTTCACCGGCGGTATCGAGCCCAATAACGGCGCGAACTTTTACCGTTCGTCAGGCAACCTGCACATCTGGAACCCCGCCCAAAAAGCCCCGGCCACGCCGTGGGAGGCCGAGATCGATCGGCTGCTCGACGAGGGCTCGGCCGAGATGGACACCAAAAAGCGCGCGCCCTACTACTGGCAAATCCAGGAAATCCTGCACGAGCAGTTGCCGATTATCGAGACCGTCCGCCAGATGACCTTCAGCGCGTACAAGAACCAGCTCGAAAATTACGACCCGACGGTGTGGGGACTCTACAAACCCGAATGGATCCGGTTCCGCGCGGACTGAGCTGCGCGCGCCGAACCCCCTTAGCGCCCACTCTTCATGCTCCGCTTCATCGTAAAGCGCATGCTCAACATGATCCCGCTCATTATCGGGATCACTTTTCTGTCCTTCCTTGTCATGTCGCTCGTGCCGGGCGATTTTCTCTCCAGCCTCAAGCTCAATCCGTCGATCTCTCCCGACGTAATCCGCCAGATGGAGGCCGAGTTCGGCCTCGATAAACCCCTGCTCGTGCGCTACCTCAAGTGGCTCTGGAGCGCGATTCACCTCGACTTCGGCATCTCGCTCGCCTATCGCGTCAGCGTCGTCGATCTGATCTCCTCGCGCGCGCTGAACACCATGATCCTCGCGGTCAGCAGCATGCTGTTTTCCTGGCTGCTCGCGATTCCGATCGGTATCGTGGTCGCCGTCAAACAGGACACGATCCTCGATCGGGTGCTGTCGTTCCTCGCCTTCTTCGGGATGTCGCTGCCGAGCTTCTTTTTCGCGTTCCTCGCGATGTACTTTGCGCTGCGCACCGGATGGTTCCCCGTGGGCGGCACGGTTTCGGTTGACTACGTGACGCTCGACTTCTGGGGCAAGCTCGCCGACCGCGTGAATCATCTGGTGCTGCCGGTGATCGTGCTGGGCACGTCGGGGATGGCCGGTCTGATGCGCCTGATGCGCTCGCAGATCCTGGAAATCAAGAATGCCGAGTTCGTCCGCACCGCACGGGCCAAGGGACTCTCCGAGCGCGTCGTGATCTACAAGCACGTGCTGCGCAACGCGCTCAATCCGTTCGTGACGATGGCGGGTTACGGCCTGGCCGACCTGCTGAGCGGCGCGGCGCTGGTCGAGGCGGTGATGAACCTGCAAGGGCTCGGGCTACTGCTGCTCGACGCGGTCCGCTCGCTCGATATCTACTTGGTGATGGGATCGGTCCTGATGGGCGCCGCGATGCTTTTGCTCGGCAATCTGCTCGCCGACATCGCGCTGGTGGCCGTTGACCCGCGGGTCGATTTCTCCTCGCGCTCGTGAACGCGCCGGCTACCGCGATCGATCCCGCACCGGCAGGCGGCGGTTCAGGCCCACGCCTTTCGCGATTGTGCACCAGGATCGCGCGCGAGTGGCGATGGGCCTCGTGGCCGGTCCGCGGCTCCGCGCTCTGCCTTATTTTCTTCTACCTGCTGGCCGCCGCGTCGCCGTTCTTCGCGCCCTACGATCCGACCCTTCAGTATCGCGAGCTGCCGGATTGCCCGCCGATGGGGCTTCATCTGAGCGAGCCGGCGAATTGGCCGCACGGCCTGCTCTACGCCTACCCGATGCGGATGGCGGACCCGATGGAGCGCAAGTTCGCTGCCGATCGCAGCCGCAGGATATACGTGCATTTTCTGGCGCGGGGACATCTTTTTGCCACCGATCGAGGCGACCCGCCCTGGTTCGCGATGGGTAGCGACGGGCTTGGTCGCGACCTGCTCTCCCGGATCATTTACGGCTCGCGGGTCAGCATGTGCGTTGGCCTGGTCGGCGTGCTGATCACATTTTCGCTCGGGATCACGGTGGGCGCACTCTCCGGCTACGTGGGCGGATTAACCGACAACCTGATCATGCGATGGTCGGAAATCGAGATGTCGCTGCCGTCGTTCTATTTCCTGCTGGCGCTCGCGGCCGTGATTCCGGCCGGGATGGGCGCCGTGCAGACCTTCTTCATGATCGTCGCGATCATGAGCTTCATCAGTTGGGCGGGCTTCGCACGAATCATCCGCGGGATGGTGGCGTCGGTGCGCTCGCGTCCGTACGTCGAGGCGGCGCGCGCCCTGGGCGCATCCGCGATGCGCGTGCTGGTGCTCCATGTGGTGCCGTCGGTGATTGGCTACGCGGTGGTGGCCGCGACGCTCTCGATCCCCGGCTTCATCCTGGGCGAGAGCGCGCTATCGTTGCTCGGACTCGGTATCCAGGAGCCGGCCGCGCAGCTGGGGTAATCTGCTGGCGCAGGCGCAGGACGTGCAGAACCTCGCGCGCTACCCGTGGATCCTGATCCCGGGCGGATTCATCTTTTTGGCCGTGATGTCGTTCAACTTCCTCGGCGATCATCTGCGCGACCGGCTCGATCCCGCAACCGCCGCTGCACTCTCCCGCCGCAGCGCCTTGCGCAGACTTTCGCCAGTCCGAAATCGTGAGACCTGAGCCTTGACCGGCGACGCCGAGAAAGCCTATTCGCTCGAATGGACTTGCTTCGCTTCGCTGGGAGGCTGTGAGCGGGGAGATTCGCCTCTCCCGTGCCTGCGGATTCTCCGCAGGCGCAAGCCGGGAGAGGCCGGCGCGCAACTTGCGTCAGCAAGTCGCCCGCCGGGTGAGGCTGCTGCGCGCGCGAGTTGGAATCAAGGAGGATTGCAATGTCCGCCGAACAAATCGCCGCTGAGGAAATTTGGTCTGCCGCAGGTGCTGCTTGAAGAAAACGAACGTTAGAGCTGGCTGGGCGGTCCGAACATGAACGGCGCCGAGAGCTTGATTCGCACCGCGGTCGCGGCGGGCGTCGAAGTGTGTTTCGCAAATCCCGGCACCACCGAGATGCCGATCGTCGCGGCGCTCGACGCGGTCGAGGGAATTCGCGCCGTGCTCGGACTGTTCGAGGGCGTGTGTACCGGTGCCGCGGATGGCTACGGCCGGATGGCCGACAAGCCCGCGATGACGCTGTTACATCTCGGCCCCGGCTTCGCCAACGGGATCGCCAACCTGCACAACGCGCGGCGCGCGCGCTCGCCAGTCGTCAATCTGATAGGCGATCACGCGACCTGGCACGTCGCCGCCGACGCGCCGCTGACCTCCGATATCGTCTCGCTCGCGCGACCCGTGTCGACGTGGATTCGCTCGGTGCAAAGCTCGCAGTCGCTGGCGGCCGACACCGCCGAGGCGATCGCGGCGGCCGGCGATGCGTCCGGACAGATCGCGACGCTGATCGTTCCGTCGGACTGCCAATGGGAACCGGCTGACGGCCCGGCTGCGCCGATTCAGATCGCGCCGCATCCGGCGCCGCCGGATCGCGCGATCGATTCGGCCGCGGCCGCATTTCGTTATTCGGGATCGAAGCTGACGGGATCGAAGCTCGCGATGCTGCTGGGCGGCCTCGCCCTTCGCGAGCGCGGGCTCGCCGCCGCGGCGCGAATCGCGGCGGTCTCGGGATGCCGTCTGCTGTGTGAGACCTTTCCCGCTCGAGTCGAGCGCGGCGCCGGGATGCCGGCGGTTGAGCGGTTGCCTTACTTTCCCGAGCAGGTGCTCGACACGCTGGGGAAACTTGAAACCCTCGTGCTCGCCGGCGCGCGCGAGCCGGTCGCCTTTTTCGGCTATCCCAACCTGCCGAGCCGCCTCGTACCCGATGGATGCCGCGTGGAAACACTCGCGACTCCCGAGCAGGACGTGATCACGGCGCTCGAAGCGCTCGCCGAAGCGATCGGCGCCTCGCAATCGGCAGGCGCGCAAGCCTCACTCGACCGCCCTGCCCTGCCGGCCGGACCGCTGAACGCGATGACCGTCGGCGCAGCGCTGGCAGCGCTGATGCCCGAGGGCGCGATTGTGATGGATGAAGCGGCGACCACCGGCCTGCCATTCTTCATGGCGTCGGCGGGAGCCCCGCGGCATACCTACCTCTCGCTGACCGGCGGCGCGATCGGCCAGGGACTTCCGTGCGCGACCGGCGCCGCGGTCGCATGCCCGGATCGCCGCGTGATTGCGTTTCAGGCCGACGGCAGCGCGATGTACACGATCCAGGCGCTGTGGACCCAGGCCCGCGAGCGCCTCAACGTGACGACGCTGCTCTGCAACAATCGCAGCTATCGCATTTTGCAGGTCGAGTTGTATCGTGCGGGCGTGACCGAGCCCGGCCGCAAGGCCCGCTCGCTCACCGAACTCGGCAACCCCGATCTCGATTGGGTGCGCTTGGCGCGCGGGTTAGGCGTGCCCGCGGTGCGCGTCGAGACCGCCGAGACGCTGACCGAAAATCTCCGCCGCGCCTTCGCCGAGCCCGGTCCGCAGTTGATCGAAATGATGCTGTGATTCCACCCGCGCGCCGCTTCGCGCGAGGCTCGCGCGGACCGCCTCGAAAGTGCTAGCAGGGTGTTGAGAATGCTCAGGTTTGGAAAATGAACGCGACACGTTTCAACACCCTGCGTGAAAACTGGCTTCCTTCCTTAGTCTTCTCCCCCTTTCCAGGGGGAGAGGAGAGAGAGGGAGCAGGCTGTGAAAATTCTTTTTCAACAGCCTGCTAAAGCGCAAGAGCGATGGAGAGTACCTATTTCACGCCGAAGTTTTTTCGCTTCTTCCGCGAACTGGCGGCCAACAACAACCGCGAATGGTTCCAGGCCAACAAGAGCCGCTACGAGAACGACGTGCGCGAGCCGATGCAGCGCTTTATCGGGGATTTCGCACCGCGGCTTCGCAAGCTGAACCGCAACTACCTTGCCGATCCGAGGCCAGTCGGCGGCTCGATGTTCCGGATCTATCGCGACATCCGATTCTCCTCCGACAAGCGCCCCTACAAGACCCATGCCAGCGCCTATTTCCATCATGCCGCGGGCAACCGGCGCGATATCGAGACGCCCGGGTATTATCTCCATCTCTCGGTCGGCGAGGTCTTCGCGGGAAGCGGTCTGTGGCATCCGCAGAGCGCGGCATTGGCGAAGATTCGCGACGCGATCGTCGCGCATCCCGAAAAGTGGAAGCGCGCAGTCAGTGCGCGCCAGTTCAAGGCGGCCTGGCCTTCTCCGGCGACAAACTGCAGCGCCCGCCCAAAGGCTACGACCCGAATCACCCGCTGATCGAGGACTTGAAGCGCAAGGACTTCGTGACGATCACCGACCTGAGCGAAAAGGACGCCTGCTCGCCGCGCTTCATGGATCGATTCGTCGAGGCGTGCGAAGCGTCCACGCCATTCATGCGCTTCCTTACCGAGTCGCTCGATCTGCCGTGGTGAGGACCGGCGGGACGCCGGTCCTACTTCAGCTCAGCCTGTCTGGGGGTGGCCAGCCGCTTGCGCGCGATTTCGACATACTCCGGATCCTTCTCGATTCCCACCCATCGGCGCCCGAGCCGCTCGCATGCGATCGCGGTCGTGCCCGTGCCGAGGAAGCAGTCGAGCGCGAGATCGCCCGGATTGGTCCAGACTCCACGATTCGCTCGGCAATCGCGATTGGTTTCTGGCTCGGATGACCACCCATCCTGCGCTCTGACTTCGGCGTGAGCGGGATCGTCCACAGGTTGCGCAGTTGCTTGCCGCCGTTGATTTGCTTCGCGACGGCGTAGTTGAAAGTCCAGTGAGCAGCTTTGCGGGGCGTGTTGTTGCAGGCCCACAGCACGTACTCGGTGCTCTCGGTCGGCAGGCGCGCCGTGATGTTGGGCTGAGCGTTGGGCTTGAACCAGGTGATCTGTTGCAGGATGCGCCGCTCCAACTTCTGCAGAACGAATCCGATCGTGTAAATATTGTGGAAGCTGCCGAAAACCAGGATGTTGCCGTTCGGCTTCACGAGCCGGCACACCTGCGAGAGCCACTGGCGGGTGAACTCGAAATAGCCGTCCTCGGAGAACTGGTCCCACTGTTCCTGCATCGTGACGTGCGAGTCTGAAGGCCCATCCGAGGCCCTTGCGGCGGCTCATATTGTAGGGCGGATCGGTGATACAGGCGTCGGCGCATCCGGCGGGCCATCGCCGCATCAGCTCGATGCAATCGCCGGTGAAGATTCGGCCGGGCTCGGGCGCGCTCGACCCGAGATGATCGCTGTCCGGCGATGACAGAGGCTCACCCTGACCATCTCCCTGGTCGGGCAGTGGGACTAAGAGTGGCGGACGCATGCCGTCACACGTGCTTGCGCTTGCGGGCCAGGTAATCGACCAGCATGTATTCGCCGAGATGGTCGGGGCGCGTATACAGCGCGCGGCCGCGGTTGATCTGCGTCATCTTGTCTACGAACGCGCGCAGGCTCGGCGAATCGTCGAGCATGAAGGTGTTGATCGTGATTCCCTTGCGCGTCACGCGCTCGACTTCCTTGAGTGTTTCCTGCGCCGCGCGCATGCTGATGCCGCCGAACGAGAGCGGCCATTCACAATACAGCCGCTTGTTGAGGAAGTAGGCGGTCGGCTGGCCGTCGGTGATCACGATGATGTGCTGGTTGCGCGAGGGATGGCGCGAGAGCAGATCGGTGGCGAGCCGCAGGCCATCCTGGAGGTTCGTGAACGGGTCGCCCATGTTCCACGACGCTTCGGGCAGGTCCTTCAGCTTCAATTCCACCGCGCGGGTGAAAAAGCCGACGATCGAGAAGAAGTCGCGCGGGAACTTCGCGCGGATCAGCGTCTCCAGCGCCATCGCGACTTTCTTGGCCGCCGCGAAGCGCCCCTCCCAGCTCATCGACCACGACATGTCCAGGCACAGCACGGTTGACGACGAGTTGCCGTAATCGTTCTCGAACACCTCGAAATCGTCCGGCGAAAGCTGGAGCGGCACGCCCGGCTTGCGCGACAGCGCATGCTTCAGCGTCGCGACCAGATCGAGATTGAGCGGATCGCCGTAGTGGTACGGCTTGACCTCCTCGGGCCGGATCTCGGTGATGCCGCGATGGTCGGTGAGGTGCGCAGCCGGCCCGATCCTTGAGCAATCCCTGGTAGATGTCGCGCAGCGCGAGCTGTCCGATTCGCCGCACGCCCTTGGGCGAGAGCTGCAAGTGGTCGCCCTTCTGCGCGAGGTAGCCGGACTGGTTGAGCAGCATCACGACCTGGCGCAGGTTCTGAAAGTCCTGCATCGCTTGTTGTCCGAGCAGTTCTTTCAAGTCCTCCATCGAGATGGTCTGGAAGTTGCCCGACATCAGGTCCTGCTCGAGCTGCTTGAGCCGCTCCATCTCGCGCATCAGCTCGACCGCCTGCTCGAAGCTGAGGCTCTTGGGGCCGTGGAAAAGATGGCCGTGGCGATCGCGAAAATTTTCGAGATCGCGGATGTTCTCGTACTCTTCCAGCCGCGAATCAAAATCGGTCTTGGCCTCGGGGTTTTCGAAGTCGTAGCTCTCGAGCTTGCGGAGCGATTCGCTCAGCCGGCGCGGCATCCGCGCGATCTGCCGCTGCTTTTCCTCGACGCCCGGCTTCTTGCCCTTGAGCTCGTCCAGGGTCTGGCGTTCGCGGCCCAGGAGGTCCTCAAGCCGCTGCTCCATCTCGGACAGCGAGCTCTTGAGGTTGAATTCGCGGTAGCGCTGGCGCATCTCCTGGCGAACCTGTTCGAGGAACTCCTCCAGGCCCATCACCTTCACGCCGTCGAAATCCAGCCCCTGGCGCATCATCCATTCCATCGCCTGGCGGATGTCGTCGGTGTAGGAAAGATACTCGGCCAGCTTCTCGAACACCTTGTCGGCGTCGAGCCTGAGCTTCTGGGTACCGTCCCATTGGCTGTAGCGGCTGACTACCATCGCGGCCCCGGCTACGCGTGATACGCGAAGCGGCCTCCCTGGTGGTCCTTGTTGAGCTTCTGATGAAGGTGCAAGCCCTCGAAGACCAGCTCGCTCGCCGCCGCCATCAGGCCGGGACTCTCGAACGCGCCGAGCTTCTCGATGGTCTCGCGCAGGTCGGGAATCTCACGCAGCGGCTCCACGTATTCCGAGGCCGGTGAGCTGTCCGAGACCTCGACGCCCCAGCCCTGCTCGAAGTAGCCGATCACGCGCTTTAAGTCCTCGACTTTGAGACAACGGTCGAAGACCTTGAGCACTGCGCGGTTGATCAGCCGCTCGATCAGGTCCTCGCCCTTCTTGTCCTCGCCGACGTATTCGAGCTCGATCTTGCCGGCGGTCGAAGCATACAGCGAATGGAGGTCGGAGAGCCGCGGCACGATCTCGTTCTCGCCGTTTCGGATCGCGCGCTTCTCCGCGTTGGAGATCGCGGACTCGAAGTTGTTGATCGTCACGCGCACCGAGACGCCCGAGTTCTGGTTGATCTCGTTGGAGGCGCGCGCTTCGAAGGTTATCTGCGCGACGATCTCCTTCATGAACTGCGGGACCCGAAGCTGCATATCGGCGCGCGGCGGATAGGAGCACTCCTGCTCCATGATCGCGATTTCGTCTTCCAGCGTCTTGGGATAGTGCGTGCGAATCTGGATATCGAAGCGGTCCTTGAGCGGCGTGATGATACGGCCGCGCGAGGTGTAATCCTCGGGATTGGCGCTCGCGACGAATACGATGTCGAGCGGAAGGCGGACGCGGTAGCCTTTTATCTGCACGTCCTTCTCTTCCATCAGGTTGAACAGGCCGACCTGGACCTTCTCCGTGAGGTCGGGCAGCTCGTTGATCGCGAAGATGCCGCGATTGGTGCGCGGGATGAGGCCGTAATGGATGGTCTCCTCGTCGGCCAGGTAGCGCCCCTCCGCGACTTTGATCGGATCGATCTCGCCGATCAGATCGGCGACCGAGACGTCGGGGGTCGCAAGCTTTTCGGCGTAGCGCCGCTCGCGCCCGATCCATTCGATTTCGAGCCCGTCGCCCTTCTCGGCCAACTCGCGGCGGCATCGCTGGCAAATCGGCGCGAGCGGATTGTCGTTGATCTCGCAGCCCTTGACCGCCGGTACGAATTCATCGAGCAGCAGGGCCAGCGCGCGGATGATCCGCGACTTGGCCTGCCCGCGCTCGCCGAGGAACACCATATGATGGCCGGCGAGTACGCCGTTTTCGATCTCCGGCACCACCGAACCGTCGTAGCCGACGATCCCAGGCAGGATGCGCTGCCTGTTTTTCAGCCTCCCGAGCAGGTTGGCGCGCATCTCGAGACGCGCCTCCTTCACCTGGTAACCCGAGCGCTTCAGTTCCCCGAGGTTGCCAACCTTGTTCAGGCTTTGTTCCATCGCAAATCCCAAAAGCCTCTCCAGTTCGTCTCTAGGATACGGAAAGCGCCATCGTTTTGTAAATCGGGCTCAGCAGGTCAAAGCTGGCTTCGAGATGCTGCGACAGCACGCGGGTCGAGCTTAGCACCGGCATGAAGTTCGTGTCGCCCTCCCATCGCGGGACCACGTGCCAATGCATGTGGCCGGGAAAGCCTGCGCCTGCTGCGCGTCCCAGGTTGGCGCCGAGATTGAATCCGGCGGGATTCAGCAGCGGGCGCATCCCGGCCACGGCCTGGGCGATCAGGTCGCCCAGGAGCGCGCGCTCGCGCGGATCGAGCTGCTCGGGCGAGGCCAGATGACGCCGCGGTGCGATCAGAAGGTGGCCGTTGTTGTACGGATAGAAGTTGAGCATCACCAGCGCGAGCGGATCGGTGTAGAGCACCAACCGGCGCCGGCGCTCACGCGCCGAGAGCTTGCCGAAACAGAAGATACAGCCGCCGGCTGAGTTGGCCGCCGCAGCGCGCAAATAGGCAGCGCGCCAAGGCGCCCACAGCCGGCGGTCCTGGCTCGGCGCTCCGGAGCTGCTATGGCGTCCCGCCCTGCGCCGCGCCGCCATTAACCTCGATGCGAAGTTCCTTGCCAGCGCGAAAGAACGGGATGCGCTTGGCCTCGACCACTACCACTTCGCCGGTCTTGGGATTGCGTCCCTGGCGGGCGCGCCGATTCTTGACCGCAAAGCTGCCGAAGCCGCGAATCTCGATTCGATTTCCCCGCGCCAGCACCTTGGCCATCTCGTCGAAGATCGCGTTGACTATGGTCTCGGCTTCGCGATGCGAAACGTTCTGGCGATGCGACAGCAACTCCTCGATTATTCCGCGCTTGGTCATCGCGCAGCCCTCCGCCCCCTGGCAGGTGGGGGCCGACACGCGCGTTAATTGTCGCGTCCCCGGCCGCCACGCGAGGTCTTGCCGTTGTCCTCGCGATCGAGCTTGAGCTCTTCGTTCAGGATGTCTTCCAGCGAGAAGCGCGCCGCGGCCTGATCGGGCTTCAGGTAGGCCTGCATCTCTTCGCGCTCCTCGCGCTGTTTGAGCGACCGCACCGAGAGCCCGATCCGCCGTTCCTTGGCGTCGAGCTGCACGACCAGCGCCTCCACCGGGTCGTCCGGCTTGTACAGCGCGGAGGGTTTGTCCACCCGCTCCGAGCTGAGCTGCGAGATGTGAATCAGTCCCTCGATTCCTTCCTCCAGCTCAACGAACACGCCGAAGTCCGCAACCGAGCTGACCTTGCCAGTCACCTTTGAATTGATCGGATAGCGCTCCGCGACGGTGGTCCACGGATCGGCGGTGAGCTGCTTGATCCCGAGGCTCACGCGCTCCTGCTCGACATCGATTCCGATCACCACCGCTTCGACCTCGTCGCCCTTTTTGAAGACCTCCGAGGGATGGCGCACCTTCTTGGTCCACGAGAGATCCGAGATGTGCACCAGACCGTCGATTCCCGGTTCGATCTCGACGAACACGCCGAAGTCGGTGATCGACTTGACCTTGCCCTTGACCGTGCTGCCGGGGGGATGGCGTTGCACGAGCTCCTGCCAGGGATTCGGCTCGGTCTGCTTGAGCCCCAGCGAGATCCGCCGATTGGCCTCATCGACGCCGAGAATCTGCACCTCGACCGTGTCGCCGACGTTGACGACCTTGGAGGGATGGACGGCGCGCTTGCTCCAGCTCATCTCGGAGACGTGCACCAGCCCCTCGATTCCCTTCTCCAGCTCGACGAACGCGCCGTAATCGGTGACGCTCACCACCTTGCCGCTTACCCGTGCGCCGGGCGGATAGGTCTCCGCCGCCTTGGTCCACGGGTCGGTCATGATCTGCTTCATACCGAGCGAGACCCGCTCACGCGCGGGATCGTATTTGAGCACGACTACCCGGACATGATCGCCGACCTTTACTGCTTCGGACGGATGCTGCAGGCGGCCCCACGACATGTCGGTTATATGCAGCAGGCCGTCGATGCCGCCGAGATCGATAAAGGCGCCGTAGTCGGTGATGTTCTTGACGGTGCCTTCGAGGATCACCCCCTCCTCGAGCACCTTGAGGGTCTGCTCCTTGAGCGAGGTACGCTCGCGCTCCAGCACGCTGCGGCGCGAGACCACCACGTTACCGCGCGAGCGGTTGAACTTGAGCAATCTGGAAGCGTCCGCGCTGGCCGATGTATCGATCGAGATTGCGCGCCGGCCGGATATCGACATGCGAGCCGGGCAGGAAGGCCGGCACTCCGATATCGACCTTGAGGCCGCCTTTGACCTTGCCGAGGATTACGCCCTCGACCGGCGATTCTTCACGGAAGGCTTTTTCGAGCTCGCGCCAGACCTTGAACTTCTCGGCTTTGGCATGCGAGAGCATCACCGTCCCGTTGTCGGTTTCGGTGCCTTCGAAGGAGACGTCGATCTCGTCGCCCTCCTTGACCGCGACGTTGCCGTCGGAGTCAAGGAACTCGGCGAGCGGCACCTGCCCTTCGCACTTGTAATTGATATCGACGATGACGTTGTCGCGGCCCACGACCAGGACTCTGCCCACCAGGACATCGCCCGGCCGGGGAGCGCGCAGGCTCTGCTTCCATCATCGACTCGAATTCATGGTCTCCTCCGGCTTCTGTTCCGGCGTCTGTTCCGGCGTCTACTCCGGCAAAATTGTCAGGCAAAACTTTCTCCATTTAAAAAGGGAACCTTTTGGGAAATACGGGGCTACTTGCAATCCTTACAACCGGGCTAGTCGTGTTTCAAGGGCTCTTGGGTGTAGCGTCGATGCGCTTTTTGATCTCTTCGATGACTCGCCGCGCGTCCAGAGCGGTTGAATCGATCACGATCGCGTCGGCGGCGCACTTGAGCGGTGCGATCTCGCGGCTGCGATCGCGGCGGTCGCGCTCAGTCAATTGCTCCAGCACCTCCGCCAGGGTGGTCTTCACGCCTCTGGCGGCGAGCTCCTCGAAGCGACGCCCGGCGCGGACTCTCACGTCGGCGTCGAGAAAGAACTTGAACTCCGCGTCGGGAAAGACCGCGGTGCCGATGTCGCGGCCCTCCATCACGACACCGCCGGCCGCACCGGCCGCGCGCTGCAACTCGCGCATCCGCGCGCGCACGATCGGCAGCGTGGAGAAGCGCGAAGCGAGATCGCCGACTGCGGGTTCCGCGAGCGCGGCGGTGACGTCGCGCCCGTCGAGGATGAGCCGCTCGCCGGCGAACGCGATACTGATCGATTCGAGCAGCGGCGCCAACCTCCCGGACAGGCCGGGATCATCGGGACTTATTCCCGCCTCGCGCGCCACCAGCGCGACCGCACGGTACATCGCACCGGTATTGACGTAGGCGAACTTGAGCGCGCGCGCGAGCCCCATCGCAACCGTCGATTTGCCGGCCCCGACCGGGCCGTCGATCGCGATTATCGGCCGCGCTCGATTCACCCTGCCGGTCATCGAATCAGGCCTCGAATCCACTCGCGCATCATTTGAGCCGCTCGCGAATCTTGCGGCCGCGCTCGAAGAGCGCTTCCAGGGCCGCACCGTCGCCACGCTCGACCATCGTGAGGAACTCATCGAAGGTCGCCCGATAAAGTTGCAATGCGGACACGATCGCATCGCGATTGGTTAGGCAGATGTCGCGCCAGATCTCGGGCGACGAGGCCGCGATCCGCGTGGTGTCGCGAAGTCCGCTGGCGCCGAACTCGGCGGCGAGCATTCCCCCGACCCGTTCGTCGGCCAGAGCGGCGCCCAGCGCGCTCGCGACGATCTGCGGCAGATGGCTCGCGCGCGCGAGAAGCTGGTCGTGCACGCCGGGCTCCATCCGCTCAACGCGGGCGCCGGTGGCGCGCCAGAGCGTCTCGACCTTGCCGATCGCCTCAGGTGTGCTGCGCGCCGAGGGCGTGATGATCAGGCGGCGGTCCCTGAACAGCTCGGGATCGGCTGCGACCGCTCCGGTAGTTTCCCTGCCGGCCACCGGATGCGCCGCCACCAGCGCCATCGCGGGGCCCAGCCTCGGTTCCAGCTCGCGCACCACCCAAGCCTTCACGCTCCCGACGTCGGTCACCACGGCGTTGCGCGCCAGATAGGGCGCCATCGCAGCGAACGCCTCGGGGATAGTGTGCACCGGCACGGCGAGCACCACCAGGTCCGCATCGCGCGCCGCCACGGCGGGATCCTGCGTGGCGCGATCGACGATCTTCCGCTCGAGCGCGAGGTCGAGATTTTTCTGCGTGCGCCCGAGCCCGACGATCTCGCCGGCCAGTCCCTCGCGCCGGGCGACCATCGCCAGCGAGCCGCCGATCAGGCCGACGCCACACACCGTCATCCGCCGAAAGAGTTGCGCCATCGCGTCAGGACCGCACCTTCGCCATCGCCATCACGTCTGCGAGGGCGGCGACCAGCTTTCGATTCTCGTCTTCCAGCCCGACGCTGATCCTCACGTGGCGCGGCAAGTCGTAGCCGTTCATCGGGCGCACGATCACGCCCTTGCGCAACAGGGCGTCGTAGACCGCGCGCCCGGCGGCAACGTTGACCAGGATGAAATTCGCCTGACTCGGAACAAATTCGAGTTGGAGCCGCGTGAGCTCGCGTTCCAGGTACTCGATACCGGCGCGGTTGTTGTCGAGCGTGCGGCGGACGTGCTCCGCGTCGTCCATCGCAGCGATCACCGCCGCCTGCGCGAGCGAGTTGACGTTGAACGGCTGGCGCACGTTGTTCAGCAGCCTGACGATATCGGGCCGGGCGACCACGTAACCCACGCGCAAGCCCGCCAGCCCGAAAATCTTGGAGAAGGTCCGCATCGTGATCAGGAATCGAGCCCCATCGTGGTCTTCGAGCGAGTTCGGATAATCCCGGTCGCGAACGAACTCGAAGTAGGCCTCGTCGGCGACGATCACGACCTGCGGCGGAACCCGCTTCAGAAACCGCTGCCATTCGGGGCGCCGGTAGATAGTTCCGGTCGGATTGTTCGGGTTGCCCAGAAAAACGACCCGCGTTTGATCGTCGATCGCGGCCGCCATCGCGTCCAGGTCGAAGGTCAAATTGGGGCGCTGCGGCACAACCTTGGCCGAGGCGCCGGTCCCCGCGATCGCAAGCTGGTAGATCACGAACGAATGGGCGGCGATCACCGCGTTGAGGCCCGGCCTCAAAAAAAGGAACGCGATCAAATTGAGGATCTCGGCGCCGCCGCAGCCGGGAAAAATCTGTTCGGGCGTAACGCCGATCTGCGCGGCGATTTTGTGCCGGAGCTCGAAGCTCGCGCCGTCGGGATAGCGATTCAGCTCGGCTAATGCCGCCCGGATCGCTTCGAGCGCGCGCGGCGACGGCCCGAGCGGATTCTCGTTGGACGCCAGCTTGACCGGCTCGCCGATACCGAGCTCGCGCTGAACTTCCTCGATCGGCTTGCCCGGCTCATACGGGTTGATCGCCGCCACTGACGGCAGAACGAGATCCTCGGGCTTCATTGGCGATGACAAAGGCGGGGCGGCTATTCGGCCAGCGGCCTCGCTTCAGGATACGATCCCAGCACCTTTAGAAAAAGCGTCTTGCGTTCCAGCGCCGCCAGCGCGCGCTTCAGTTTGGGGTCCTCGCGATGGCCCGCCAGGTCGACGAAAAAGAGATATTCCCACGGTCGCGAGCGCATCGGGCGCGATTCGATCTTCGAGACATTGACCGCGTTGCTGGCGAACAGCCCCAGCACCTCGTGCAGCGCGCCGACCTTGTGCCGGACCGCGAACACGGCCGAAGTCTTGTCGGCGCCGCTGCGGCCCACCGGATGCTTGCCGATCACCACGAAGCGCGTGGTGTTGTGCGCCAGGTCCTGGATATTCTCCGCGATCACCTTGAGTCCGTAGGCCGCGGCGGCGTCGACCGACGCGATCGCGGCCCACGACGGATCCTCGGCGGCGCGCTTCGCGGCGAGCGCGTTGGAGGCGACCGCCTCCAGCTCGCAGCCGGGATAATTGGCTGCGATATAACCGCGGCACTGCGCCAGCGACTGCTGATGGGAAACGATCCTGCGAATCGCGCTGCGGTCGCTGGCGCGCGAGAGCAGCGCGTGCCGGATCGGCAGCAGGATCTCGCCGACGATCGCCAGCGGCGTGTCGATCAGAAGATCGAGGGTCAGCGTCACGGTGCCCTCAGTCGAGTTCTCCACCGGCACCACGCCGAGGTCGGCGCGGCCGTTCTCCAGCGCCTGGAAAACCTCCGCGAACGACGCTTCAGGAACGAACACCGCGCTCGATCCGAACTGGCGTTTCGCCGCTTGATGCGAGTAGGTGTGCTCGGGGCCGAGAAAGGCGACCCGCAAATCCTGTTCGAGCGCGGTGCAGGCCGAGATGATCTCGGTGAAAATTGCGCGGATCTGCTCACCGGCGAGCGGTCCTGTGTTCTGCGCGAGCATCCGGTCGATCACCTGCGCGGACGCGGCCGGGTTGATAAATCGGCGTGCCGTCGGAATGCTTGAGGCGGCCGACCTCGACGCAAAGGCGGGCGCGGTCATTCAGCAGGCGGATCAAGTCGAGATTGATCGCGTCGATCTGCGCGCGCAACTCGGCGACAGTGGCCGGTGTGGAACCGGTTTTCCTGGCCAGTTTTGAAGCTTGCCTTGAAGTTTGTTTTGAAGCTGGTCTTGAACGCATGGCCGTGAACGCATTGAGATGAATCGGTGAAATGGCTATCCGATCGGATGCGGCTTTTCAACGCGCCGCGGGCGCTTCAAGGCGCCATCATGGCTTTACGCTCGTGATGAATGCGCTGCCGATAGCGGCGAGCCTGCGCTCGCGCGCGCGGCGAAGCTCGGCCGGCGCCAGCCCGAGCAGCGGCTTGAGCATGGCGCGCGATCGCGGCGCCCAGCGCGCGGGCGGCCTCGGCGGGCGCGTGATGAGCCCCGCCGGGCGGTTCCGCAATGATCTCATCTATTACTTTAAGTTTCAGCAGGTCAGGCGCGGAAAGCCTGAGCGCCGCCGCCGCGACCGCGACTTTTTCAGGTCCCGCCTCGCGCCACAGGATCGCGGCGCATCCCTCGGGCGTGATCACCGAATAGCACGCGTACTGTTGCATCAGGACGGCGTTGGCGACCCCCAGCGCGAGCGCGCCGCCCGAGCCGCCCTCGCCGATCACGCACGCGATCGCGGGAACCTCCAGGCGCGCCATCGCTTCAAGGCTGACCGCGATCGCCTCGGCCTGACCGCGCTCCTCGGCCCCGAGTCCGGGCTCGGCGCCCTGCGTGTCGATAAAAGTGATCAGCGGAAGGCCGAAGCGATTGGCGAGGTCGTAGACTCTGACCGCCTTGCGATAACCCTCGGGATGCGGCTTGCCGAAATTGCGCTCGATCCGCTCGCGAGTCGAACGGCCGCGCTGATGGCCGACGACGACCACCGGATGCTTGCCGAAGTAGCCCAGCCCCGCAACGATCGCGCCGTCGTCGGCGTACCTGCGATCGCCGTGAAGCTCGAAGAACTCGCCGATCAGAAATCCGACGTAGTCGAGCGTTTGCGGGCGCATCTGATGGCGCGCGAGCCGCACGCGTTCGATCGGACTGAGATCGGCCTCGAAGTCGCGCGCCGCCTGCTTGCGCTCGGCAACCAGCCGGGCGCGCTCGCGCGGACTGGTGGCCGCCGCTATCCCGCGATCGAACGCCTCGATTCGCTCCTCGAGGCCAGCGCCAGCGGCAGGCACGGGCCCCATTGCGTCGTGATTCATCGGCGTTGGCATTGGCATTGGCATCAGCTCTGGCATTGGCCGCCGGCCGCGGATGGCGCGAGGAACCCCCTCAGCAAGGTCAGAGCTTGTTCCCTGCCCGTCACCGCATCAACCCATGCAATTTCAGGGTCGCGGCGAAACCAGGTGAGCTGGCGCTTGGCGAGCCGGCGCGTGTCGCGTTTGGCGATTTCGATCGCGGCCTCGAGCGTCGTCTCGCCGCGAAGGTACGCCGCGATCTGCCGATAGCCGATCGCGCGCATCGGCGGCGTATCGATCCCACAGCCCGCTGCGATGCAGCCGGCGAACCTCGTCAACCAGACCGGCGGCGACCATCAGGTCGAAGCGCCGATCGATCGCATCGTACAAACGATCGCGCGGCAGGCTGAGCCCGATGGTCAGCGTGTCATATTCGGCGGAATCGAAGCCGTGGCGGCGCTGATGGGTCGTTATCGGCGTGCCGGTCATCCGAAACACTTCCAGCGCGCGGACGATTCGATAGAGATCGTTGACCGCGATTCGCGCCGCCGCTTCCGGATCGGCCGCGCGAAGTTGCGCGTGCAGATGCGGCGCGCCGCGCTCGGCCGCGAGTGCCGCCAGCTCGGCGCGAATCGCGACCGACGCCGGAGGGCCGCTGAAGATTCCCCCGCGCAAGACTCGCAGGTACAGGCCGCTGCCGCCTGCGACGATAACCGGCCGGTCGCGCGAGACGACTTGAGCGATAGCGGCGCGGGCCCGCTCGCGGAAGCCCGCAACGTCACTCGGCTCGCCGGGCGCGAGAATGTCTATAAGATGATGGGGTACGCGGCGGCGCTCCCCGGCAGAGGGCTTGGCCGTCCCGATATCCATCCCGCGGTACAACAGGCGCGAATCCGCGTTGACGATTTCGGCGCCCAGCCGCTCGGCTACTTCGATCGCCAGCGCCGATTTGCCCGTACCGGTCGGCCCGACGATCAACCCGAGGCGGATCTTCGCGCCTGCGCGAGCTGAGCCGGATGCGATGCTGGCGCCGGTATCAGCCGACACATTCATCCGCAGTATTCATCGGCGGAACATGCGCTCGATTTGTCCGCGTCGAAACTCGATATGGACCGGGCGTCCATGCGGGCAGTTGGTTTTGAACCGGGTTCGGTCGAGATCGGCGAGCAGCTCCACAATCTCATGTTCCTGAAGCGAGCGGCCGACGCGAACCGAGCCGTGACAGGCGAGTTGCTTGAGCAAATCCTCGAACGCCGCTTCGCCGCGAAGTCCGAATCCGCTCTCTCCCATGCTGGAAATCATATCAGAGAGCAGTCTTGGACCGCCCTCAGGGCCGAAAACCGCCGGCGTGCCCTTGAGCACAATCGTCGTCGGCCCAAACGGCTCGAGCTCGAAACCGAGCGCGCGCAGCTCCGGAAGCGCGGCTTGAACTTGCGCAGCGCGGGCTGGATCGAGTTCGATCGTTTCGGGCGCAAGCATCTGTTGCGTCCTGATGCTGCCCGAGCGAAGCTCCGCGCGAAGTCTCTCGAAAGTGACCCGCTCGTGCGCCGCATGCTGATCGACCAGGATCAATCCGTCTTCGCCTTCGAGTGCGATGTACCCGGCGAAGATCTGTCCGATGATCCGCAAGCGGGAATAAAGCGGAATCGCGTGCGCGGCGGAAGCAAACGGCACGGGCGCCTCTGCCGGGACGGCCGCCGCGCCCGTGCCGCTGTAGCCGAGGCCAAGCGCGCGCTGCTCGGCGCGCGCCGGCGATCGCGAGTCGGGAACCAGGCGCAGCGGGCGCGACGCGTATGCGTCGCGCCCGCCTGCGCCCGAGGCGCCTGTCGTGGCAGCTCCGGCGGGCGTGACGGATGCGCCAGCGGAGTCGTCGGGCGTCGCGGCGGACGCCGCGACACCTGACGACTCCGGCACGATCGCCGCCTGCGCGGGCACACCGGATTGCGCGGCGCCGCCGGCACCCGCCAGCGTCTGATCGGCGAGCCGATCGCGCAGCGCATGGAAGACCAGCTCGAATACCGCGCCGGCGCGCTTGAAGCGCACTTCGGTCTTCATCGGATGCACGTTCACGTCAACGTCGTCGGGCCTGAGCTCGACGAACAGGGCAACCGCCGGATGGCGTCCGCGCGGCAGCAGCGTCTCGTAGGCCTGCGCCGTCGCGCGCATCAGAACGCGATCCCGCACCGAGCGCCGGTTGACGAACGTGAACAACATCCGCGAGGTCGGGAACGACTCCTGGCTCAGCGACGCAAACCCACTTACGCGCATCTCAGGCCGTACGCTCTCGAAGGGCACCATCCGGGCCGCCAGCTTGGCGCCGAAAAGCTGGCGTATCCGCTCGATCAGAGAACTGGCACGCGGCAGATCGAAAAGCACGCGCCCGTCGGCCGACAATGAGAAAGCGACGCCGTGATTGGCGAGCGCGAGGCGCTGCATCGCCTCCGCGATCGCGCCCTGCTCGGTCGCCACGGTTTTGAGGAATTTGAGCCGCGCGGGGGTGTTGAAGAACAGGTCGCGCACCTCGATTCGCGTCCCCGGCGCCATCGCACAGATGCGGTTCTGTTTCGATCTCGCCGCCGACGATCGTCAGCTCGGCTCCATCTGGATCACCAGCCCGGCGCGTGCCCATCGAAAGCCGCGCGACACTCGCGATCGAGGCCAGCGCTTCGCCGCGAAAACCGAGCGTGCGGATCGCAGTCAGGTCGGAAGCGTCGCGGATTTTCGAGGTCGCGTGGCGGCGGATCGAGAGGATCGCGTCCTCCGCGCCCATCCCGCATCCGTCGTCCGCGACGCTGAGCAGGTCGCATCCGCCTTTGGCAATCTCGACGCTGATCGATTTCGCGCCCGCGTCGAGCGAATTCTCCACCAGCTCCTTGACGGCCGAAGCGGGCCGCTCGACCACTTCGCCCGCCGCAATCTGGCTGGCGACCTGTTCCGGCAGGATGTGGATTATGCGCTTGGCCATGGCGGGGAACGCTGGATAAAACAATGGAGACTTCCGTCCCGATTCTCAAGCCGCCGGAGTATGCTTAATCGCCACGGGGATCGTGTGACCGGTCTGCTTCTTGCTCCGGCAACAAGGCACAGGAGGGAACCAATGTTGAGTTGGCTGATCGTCGGAATTATAGCGGGATGGCTCACCGGGCAGATCATGCATGGACGCGGTTATGGTATTTTCATGGATCTCGTGCTCGGCCTGGTCGGCGGCGTGATCGGCGGATGGATTTTCAGGGCGCTCGGCATCATGGTGTTCGGCCTGATCGGCGCAATCGCGATGTGTACCGTCGGGGCCGTGGCGCTGGTCGGCGCAGTCCACCTGCTGCACGACGCAACCTGAGTCCTGCGGCAGCGCGATCGCTCAGCTCACCTCTCCCCTCTGTTGCGGGAGAGGACGCGGAGCGACGCGGGTGAGGCGGGCGAGGCGTTCAGGCCCTCGCCCGCTTTTGTTGACCGGCCCGAGCCGGATCGGCATAGGTATCTCTGCATTCCCGCACAACTATTGCGCCGCGCCCAAACGCGCGGAATTGGAGAAGCTTATGGAGTTCGGAATACAGATCAACGGCAAAGACTTCAAGGAATTGCGCGACCTCGCGCAGGCCGCCGATCAGCTCGGCTACGACGCGCTCCTGCTGCCGGATCATATCGTCTACGAACAGATGGGCGGCGCTTACGATCCCCATACGCTGTCATGGGACCAGATGATCGCGCTGGCGCTGGTCTTCGAGGCGACCAAGAAAATTCGCGCCGGTCACCTGGTGCTGTGCAACCTCTTCCGCCATCCCGTGATGACGGCGCAGAGCCTAGTTACGCTGGACCACTTGAGCGGCGGGCGTCTGATTGCCGGACTCGGCTCCGGATGGACCGAGACCGAATTCAAGATGACCGGCATCCCGTTCCCGCCGATCGCGGCGCGGCTCAGGAGGCTCGACGAGGCGCTGACCGTTATCCGCTCGCTGTGGACGCAGGAGCAAACGACCTTTGACGGAGAATTCTACAAATTGAAGGATGCGATCCTGTGGCCGAAGCCCGTGCAGAAACCGCATCCCCCGATTCTGGTCGGCGGCGGCGGGCGCGGACTGCTGCGGATCGCCGGCAAGCACGCAGCGACGATAAATATCATCCCCGAGGTTGGAAGCGTCGGACACATTTCAATGGAAAACGTCGCCAAGACGACCGGCGCGGCCTTCCAGGAGAAGATCAAGTTTGTTCGCGGCGAGGCGGCCAGGAACGGACGCAAACCGGAAGCGATCCAGATCAGCACGATGGTCGCGATCGTGATGCTCACCGGTTCGGCAAAAGAGACCGAGTCGATGGCCGGGATGGTCGCGCAAGGGATGGGCCTGAAGGCCGAGCAGATGCTGAGTTCACCGATGGCCCTGATCGGCACGCCCGAGCAATGCGCCAGGGAGCTGGGCCGTCGCGTGCGGGAATGGGGAGTCTCGCAGTTCATCTTCGCGGGCGAACTGGACCTGAAGACAATCGAGCGGCTCGCCAAAGAGGTGATTCCGCACGTCGGCAAGTGACGGCGCAAGGACCTACACGAAGCCATTTGTCCGAAGTAGGGCCGGCGTCCCGCCGGCCACCTTCACACGGCGCAGAACCCTTCGCGGCTGAGAGCACGCGATCGTTCCCCAATCGCTAATGCAGCGCCGCCTCAGGTCTCCCTTTAGCGTCCGCGGCGACGCCTTCCCTGTCCCTCTCCCGCGTTGCCGCGGGAGAGGGCAAGCCGCGCGATCGATGCCAATTCCTTTGAGTCTTTCCGCGCGGTGCGGGTGAGGGCACCTACAGAGTCCGTCATCACGGCGAGGCACCCTGCCCTTGCTGCACTATGCGTGCTTTAATGGCAAGCACCGTGCGGACAACCAAGGTTACACCGCCCCCGCTTCCACCGAAGCTGTCACGCGAAGCGCTCGATGACCGCTGGCGGGAGCTTCAGGAGTTCGGTCGCTCGCGGGCCCGAAAGCTCGGAATCGAGAAATCGGATGTCGAGCGCCTCGTGGCGGAGTATCGGGCGGAACGCTGAATGCTCCGGGTCGTCGCGGATACGAATATCTACATCTCCGCTCTCAACTTCGGCGGGGTACCTGATCAGTTTCTCGCGCTGGCGCGAAGAGGGAGGGTGGACTTGTTTATCTCCAAGCCGATCCTCGACGAAATCGAGGGCGTGCTGAGGAGGAAATTCAAATGGCCACCGACTCGCGTTCGCGAAGCCCTCACCGTCATAGGAGGGTTCGCCAGGGCTGTCGAAGCGCGAGAACGAATTGCGGTGGTTAAGAGGGACGAGCCGGACAATCGCGTCCTGGAGTGCGCGCTTGCCGCGAAGGCTGCCGTTGTCGTCAGCGGGGATTCTCATCCCCGAGATCTTGGTTGCTTCCAAGGCGTGCGAATCTTAAGCCCGAGAGCTCTCCTGGACATGATAGGCGGGTAGGCACGGCTCGACTGCGATGGTGGATAAATTTCCTTGCGTGGCCGACCGTCTCACACCGAGCAGAAACCCTCGCGGCTGAAGAGCACGCGATCGTTGCCCAATCGCGAACGCAGCGCGGACATCAGCTCGGCCTCGGCGCCGGGACGGAACCATCGCGCATAGCCGAGCCGTTCGTACAGATCGCCCATCCCAAGCGCTCGCGAGCGGCGACCGCCCGAGCCGTCACCGTCGAAGTAGGTATCGACGACTACGCGATCGGCGGCTTCGCCGGCGATCGCGGCGAGGCGCTCGGGATTGTTCGGCATCATCGGAGCGATCGCGAGCTGGACGAAAATTCCCGCTTCGCGCAGCCGGCGCGCGGTCCTGAGACGCCGCGCGATCGACGGTGAAGTCGGCGTCAGCGCGCGGCGCACGGTCTCGTCGTCGGTCTCGACGGTTATCGACACGATCGCGTGCGAGCCGAGCCGCGCGACGATGTCGATATCGCGCTCGACCAGCGGGCTGCGAGTCTGGAGCAGGATTCGGCGCGGGCGGAAGCGGATGAAGGTTTCCAGCGCGCCGCGCGAAAGCCGCAGCCGCCGCTCGATTCCCTGGTAAGGATCGGTCGCGCTCGACATGAAGATCGCGGCACCGCCGAGTTTGCCATTGCGCTCGAGCGCAGCCAGTTCCTTCTCCAGCAAGCCCACCAGGTTGGTCTTCGCGATTACCCAGCTTCCCCATGGGTCTTCGGACGCCCGCGCGATCGGCAGCGCCCGGACGTAGCAGAACGGGCATCCCCGCGCCGCGCCGAAGGCGCATCCGATGTACGGATTGAGCGAGTAGGCGAACCCGTCGAGGAAACCGCCGGTCGGCGTCAGCGCGCGCGTGGCCGGCTGCGCGGCGTAGGTTCGCATCGCGGCTACCGCGCCGGCGCGGTCGCCATCGGCGCTGTGGCCCCCGGCGCATGCGCCAGCGCCGGTGTCGCCCCCGGCGCATGCGCCCAGAACGCGAGCACGCCATCCGCGACGCGGCGCGGCTTTGCGCCGCCGATCGGAATGATCATCACGCCCGGCGGCGGCGTGCCGATCGGATGCGGCGGCATCGCGCCGTGCGGCGTCTCGACCGGTAGACCCGCGAACGCGATCGCGCTCGAATCGGGCGCCCAGATACTGTGCGAGAGCGCGAGCTGGTCGAAGTAACGCCAGGCCAAGGTCTCCTCGTTGGTGGTGAGAAAACTGCCGAGCTTGCGGGTCTTACCCGCGCGCAGATCGATCACATTCCAGGTGTAGAAGGGCTGCTCCGGAGGCACCGACACATAGGCGATTCGCTTCGAGTCGGGCGAGAAGTAGAAGGCGGCAATGTCGTCGTTGACCAGCCGCTTCACGCTGCCGTCGCGGATATCGAGCAGGTTGACGCCGTCCATCACGGTATGGGGCGGCAACTGCGCGGTCGAGAATGCGATATGACGCGAATCGGGAGCCCATACGAAGCTGTTCTCGCCGACCATCAGCTTCGTCATCGCTCTCGGATTCGCGCCGTTGGCGTCAGCCAGATAGAGCTGCGCGAGGTCGTCCTGACTGGCTACGAACGCGATGTGCGCGCCGTCGGGCGACCAGCACGGCGACTTGAATGGCGCGGGGCCCCGCGCCAGCACGCGCTCGAACGTCCTGGCTGGTCGGCGTGACATTCATCAGCGACACGCGCTCCGCCTCCGGCCCGGCGGTATTGGTATGCAGCAGGAGCTCGGTCTTGCGGTTCCAGTCGAAGTAAAGCGGCGCGCCTGAGGCGACAATTCTGATCGGGGCGTCCCCGCGCGCCTGCGCGAGCATCAGGGTGAGCTGGCCGTCGGGCTCGGTGACCAGAAAGGAGAGCCGAGCGCCGTCGGGCAACCAGAACAGATAGATCGCGCGCTCGATCGAGCTCTCGAAAATCCTGGTCGAGATCATCTTCTCCAGGTCGTAGACGTATACGCCGTAAGACAGACGGCCCTGCTTGCTGCCCGACGAGAGACAGGCAAGTTTTCGGCCGTCGGGCGAATAGGTGGGCCAGGCGAACTTCGTGGCGCCTTCGTCCTGCGGCTGCTCGAAAGCGGCCGCACGCATCCCCGCGGCGCGAGCCTCCGTTCCATGCACCGGGCAGGTGACGCATCGCGGGCGGGCGCAATCGCCGGTACATTCGTAGATGTTGTCGTCGATACCGACGAAGGCGAGGCGTGCCGGAGAGGCCGCGGAGACAACCAGCGGGATCAGGAGCAACGCGGCCACGGCGAGCGAAGCGGTCCGGATTCTTCGCCACGATTCGCGCACGGATTCCAAGATCGCCCCTCAAAAGCCGCAAAGCAAGCCAAGCCAAACAACTATAGCCGCGATACGGCCGCCTCTGCCGTCAAACCAGGCCGGGCGGCAAAGTGCGGGCCTCGCGTTGACAATCGAGCCGGGACGGCACCAAAATAAGCCCCATGCGACGTGCGATTTTGGCCCTCTTGGCGATCATGATACTCGGTGTTCCCGCTCTGTGCCGAGCCGATGAACTAACCGAGCAGCAGAATCCTAGAGAGTATAACGACGAAGACTCGCAGCCGTTGAAGATCGCGAGCTACTTCGTGGCGCCGGTCGGCTTTTTGCTGGAATGGACGGTGACGCGCCCGCTGCACTATGTCATGGCAGATACCTTCTTGGCGCCCGCTACGGACAGTACGTATTCAGAGGATACCGCGCCCGCACCGATAAGGGAGTTGCCAGCGCCGGATTACCTCCCGGCGCGCGACCCGATCCCCAAGTTCCACTTGCACGAAGAGGCCTTGGCCTCGCATGCCCCCGCGTCGTCTCCGATCGAGACCCAGCCGGCATCGCCACCGCCGGTCGGGTCGCCGATGGCCCCTCCTCCCCCGCCGGAGCCTTACGTCGGCGGTCAGCCCTATATTCACTGAACCCGATCTCATTTGGTTGAGCGTCGGCGCCGCAGAAGCGCATCCGAATCCGCGCGCACGGCGAGGCCCTTTCGCGATTGCCTGCGCAATGGTCGGCGGGGTAAAATTTTTGGTGGTACGTCGGTTAGTCGAAGCAGGCAGTCTTATTCATCGCAACGCTTTGCGGTGGCAGTGAGGAATCTGGATGGCAGCGGTACCCCAAGGCAAGGCCCCAGTCGGCGAGACTGAGCTCAAGCAGCGGCGCGCGCGCGCGGAGAAAGAGCAAGCCGTGCCAGGATCGCTGTGGAGCCGGCGCGACTTTCTGGGGCGGCTCGGATGGGGCGGCTTTGGGGTCTTCTCGATGCTCGGCCTGCTGGCGGCGGTGCGCTCGGCATTTCCGCGCGTCCTGTTCCTGCCACCCTCGCGCTTCAAGGCCGGCTTCCCGAGCGACTATGTGGTCGGCGAAGTCAGCGAGAAATTCAAGCAGGATTATCGCACCTGGATCATCCGCACCAAGGCCGGCTTCTACGCGATCTTCGCCAAATGCACGCATCTGGGATGCACGCCGCGATGGCTCAAGACGGAGCAGAAATTCAAGTGCCCGTGCCACGGCTCCGGCTACTACATCAGCGGGCTGAACTTCGAAGGTCCCGCGCCACGGCCGATGGATCGGTTCAAGATCTCGCTGGCAGATGACGGCGGGCTCGTGGTGGACAAGTCGGTGCTATACCGGATGGAACCCGGAGTCGATCCCAACGAGCAGCATCCCGAGAGCATCCTGAAAATCGCCTGACCACCGCCGAGGGTTGGCGTTGCCGCGACGCCGCGCCAGTCGCGACTCTCGCGCAATTCGCGCCCAGGAGTTCCGAACGTGCCTAAAGCTAATACCGGCTCGGTGAATATCCACTACGAGACCTACGGCAACGGCGATCCGTTGTTGCTGATAATGGGATTTGCGATGCCGGGGGCAGCCTGGCTTCCCGTGCTGCCGCTCTTGACCGGATTCAAGTGCATTTACTTCGATAACCGAGGCACCGGGGAGTCCGACAAGCCGGCGGGTACGTACACCGTGCCGGAGATGGCGGACGACGCGAGCGGCTTGCTCAAGGCGCTCGGAATCAACCGGGCCAAGGTCTTCGGCGTTTCGATGGGCGGGATGATCGCGCAGGAACTGGCCTTGCGGCATCCGGAACAGGTCGAAAGGCTCGTGCTGGGATGCACGATGGCGGGCGGCGCGACCGCAAAGCCGGCCGCTCCCGACGTGGTGGGAAAACTGATGATGGGAAACGCGCTGATGGCGTCCGATCCGGACAAGGCGCTCGACATCATCCTGCCTATCATGATGCCCACCGAGTTCATCGCGGCGCATCCGGAGATCAAGCCGATGCTGACCGCGGCGATGACGATGGCGCCGCGCACTCCGCCGGCGGCGGTCGCGAGCCAGGCGGCCGGCATCATGCAGTTCAACGCCTACGATCGCCTGCCGCAGATCAAGTGTCCCGTGCTGATCGTTCACGGCGCCAGCGACGTGCTGGTCCCGGCCGAGAACGCCGCGATCATCAAGCGCATGCTCCCGCAAGCTGAAGTCATCATGATCCCCGGCGCTGGCCACGCCTTTCAGGCCACCGACCCGGTCGGAATCCATCAGCGGATCGTGGAGCTGGCTCAGGAACTAGCGCCGCTTCGGGCGCTGGCGGCGCCTGGACGGCGCCAGCCCGCGAAAGGAGGAGACGATGTCACTTACCAAAATCGCGTCAACGACGGGAGATTCTGATGGCTTGGGCGCGCGCGTCGAGCAGGAACTGCGCAATCACAAGGGCAAGTACATCTTTCAGGGTTTGATATTTGTCCTCGCCGGCGCACTGGTTGCCGCATTTCCGGGCGTCACGGCCCTCAACACCGAACTGCTCATAGGCGTCATTCTCCTGCTGACTGGTGGGTTCCAGCTTATCCTGACGCTGAGATCGAAAATGCACTGGTGGTCGCTGCTATCCGCCTGCCTTTCGATTGTCGTCGGCATCGTCATTCTGTGGAAGCCCCTGCCAGTGCTGCTGACCTTAGTGACGCTTCTGGCCATTTTCATGACCTTGGAAGGCGTGCTGGAGCTGCTGCTGGCCTTTGAGTTCCGCCCGGTGCGAAACTGGAGATGGATGGTTTTTTCGGGTGTGATCACGCTCATTCTGGCCGCAGTGCTATGGATTGGATTTCCCGCCTTCGATGTATTTTACCTTGGCTGGGTGATCGCCGTTAACCTGATATTTTACGGGTTGTCATTGCTGATGCTGGTCTGGAAAATTGCGTCTTGACCTTCTAATCCTTCCCCTCAACTCAACACTGAAGCGGCCGGGTAGTCTCCTGGCCGCAACCTAAGTTGTGGTCACCACGGTATCTCCAAGCTTGGTCGGATTTTCTTTGGTTGCCCCTCGGAGAAGGCGCCGTTTAGCGGCTTCCACCAGCAAGAGATACGGCACCACGTAACGCCGCTGAATTTCCTTCCGCGCGCCGCCGCGCAGGACGGTTGCCGTCGGGGCAACCCGTTCGCGTAGTTGTTCGATTTCCCGTTGAGAACGATAGGTCTGAGCCAAGTCGATAGCGGCGCTCAGCAGAACAATCGCGCCGATGATTCCGGCATCAACCGCCTGACCTAGCAATGCCGATGCGGCTGCGGCAATCACCAGGATCAACACCAGCGGATTCATAGACTCACGCAAGAGATCGGAAAGAGCGGAATGGTGCTGTGTCGCTGCGGGCTCGTTCGGTCCGAATCGGTCCAGCCGTGCCTCAGCTTCCTGTGGCGTCAGGCCCGGAATCGCGACGTGGGTTTCAGCAGCGTTGGAAGGCATGGTCAGGTTTCCGATTCGGAGATGCGCCGGGAACTCTCAAACATTCGTGCGGTAACCGCCCCAAAGATGAACCCTCCAACGTGAGCCGCGTAAGCGACGCCGCCCGTCTGTACATCTGCCACGGCGCCGACCTGGCTGAAGAGCTGAATGACGAACCAGACTCCTATCAAGAGCGCCGCGGGAATAAAGGTTACACGGGTGAACCAGCCCAACAGAACCAGCGTGCGTATCTGATCACGCGGATAGGTGACCAGAAAGGCGCCCATCACACCCGCAATCGCGCCGCTGGCGCCTAGATTGGGAACGGTGGAACCGGGCATCAGTAGCGATCTGCGCCAGCGAAGCCGCCAGACCGCTGAGCAGGTAAAACGCCAAGTACCGTAGCAGCCCCATCGCGTCTTCGACTTCCGGGCCAAATGCCCATAGGAACACCATGTTGCCTATAATGTGCATCCAACCGCCGTGCATGAACATCGCCGTCAGGATGGTGACCCAGTGGTGGCCTGCGACAATATCGGCGGGGATCACCGACCACCGCATTACAAATGCGTCACCGCCCGCTCAGTTCCAACATGAAGACGAACACGTTCACGAGGATGATTGCGGTGGTGACGACGGGGAAACGGCCGGGCCGTCGAGATGCGTCCGCTAATGGGATCATACCCGCCACTGTGTCTTCCTCCGTTTCTCGCGACGAACGACGTGCCGGAGCCAAGTGTGGACCGAGCGGTTACGGCCGGATGGCGGATAAGCCGCCTTGAACTGAACCGCGTGGCACGACCTTGTTCCCTATGGGGTTTCTATCCCAGGGAGGGTGCGCGCGGCAAAACGATGCGGCGGGCTCACTGGCAGTGCGGCCGCCGCGCGGGAGCCCGCATCATCGCTGCGGCCCGCCAGCGCCCTCGAGAGCCTCGGCGACGCTGCGCCCGGCCAGTGCTGCCATTACGATCGCCCAACCCGACGTGATCAGGTTGACGCCGACGAGAAGGCCCAGCGCCCAGACGGCGGTGATCGGCCATCCGAGAATGATGATCGCGGCCAGCGCTAGATCCGAGATACCGCTCACCAGCATCCAGCCCCATAGGCCCCCCATCACGTCGCGATATGCGCCCGACGTTGCGATCTGGAAAACGCCCTCGGCGATAAAGAAGGCGGTCAGCAAAATCGTGAGCGAGAGCGCGCCCGCGACAGGATGCGAGATGAGCAAGGCGCCGACCGCGAGCGATAAAGCCGCCGTGATGAGGTTCCACAGAAAGGCCGGGATGTCCTTCGCCGAGAACATTGCGACGAGCCCCACGATGCCGCTGATCAGAAAAAGCCAACCAATGTAGATGTTGACGGCGATGTGTTGACGGCGATGGTTGCCGCCACTGGTGCGGCGACGGCGAGCACGCCAAGAATGATCATGGCCGCGCCCTGGAACAGGAATAGCCGCCAGTGGACGCCCAGCGCGTTCCTTATGGCGCTTTGCATGTGGTTGTGGCTTGGATTCAGGGAAGTCATCCTATTTCTCCAATTGTCTGCATTGACTCGATCTGGGCATGTGCGAGTCGCTCAACAGGCGTGACCATTGCGGCCTTGCCCAACTGCGCGGATGGCTTCGTGAGGGGATGTAGATCGACCGCAGCGATCGTCACATGGTCCCCCTTCACCGGCGTCAATGCGCGTATTCGAACGGGGGCATCGCTCTGAGGGCGTCTTTCGTAGCGCCGGCGAGAACGAATTTGCCCTCGACTTGCCTTATCCGGCTCACCGGTATCGCGACATCGTGCCTGTTGACGCCCAGGAAGCCGCCCACTCCGATGATGGCGTACGAAACTGCCTTATCGGGGGCGATGACGATATCGTCGATCGCTCCGATCCGCTCGCGCTTGTCGTTGAAGACCGGTTGCCCGAGCACCTGGCGCTTTGCACTCCAACCCAGCGTGACCTCACGCAGCTCTGCCGCCGCGATACCGACGAGCGTGGATCCCGCGATCTGCGGTTGCGCGGCCGCGATGGTCGGCGTCATCGCTGCGATGCTTGCAAGCATCAGGCTTGCAAGCATCAGGATAGTCGCGCGTTTCATGGCACTCTCCATCAACTGACTGCAATCGCTTGTGGTTCGAGTGAATCCATGTCAGCGGATTACGTCTTATGCTTTTTTGGCCTGCGCAGAGTCTGCGTCTTCTCGCGCGAGCCACGCTTCAAGCGCTGCCTCTTCAGCCTCATCCACGGCCGCCAGAGCGACATCTACCGCGGCTGCGGCGTACCGCTCGGCGCTATCGGCACGATTCTGCAACTTGGTTGTCTCGTGTTTGGCTTTCCAATCGGCGATCTTGTCGGCGGTAGCGGTTTTTCGGGCCTCCACCCACTCCTTCATTTCGGCTCGTGAAGCGGAGAGCTTGTCGCGATTTTTGTCGATGCTCTTCCTGACTTTATCGAGATGGCTTCGGACCTCCTGATCCGCGTGTTGAGCCTTCCCCTCAATCTTGGTTTTGAGACCATGGAGACCGCTGTCGATATTTGTGAGTTTGACTCGGAGATTTTCGCAAAACTGATCAATCCGTTGGCTCATGACGATGTGCTCCTATTTGTGGCGGGACTTCCGTTTTGATTCTCGGGTTCCAACTCACCTTATGGACCAAACGCCGCACCCCCGCAAGGCCTTGGGTCCGTTTGGTCCCGGTTTGGCAGTGATCTGCCAAGAAAGCCGCGACGAAAATAAATTCTACGAGGAGTCAAGGCATCATAGTCCATGCCGTCTGGCTTTCATCCCTCGGGGTGCGCGAAGCGAATCACAACTAATTGAAAATGGCGGTTCCCGGAGGCCGGATTAGGGAGCGCCGGAATCGGAAGAATCTTCGGATTCGGCTGGGCTTTTGCCGGAGCGCCGCAATATGGTCGCGCGTAGTGCCACCAGTCCTGCCGATAGCGCGATAATCGCAGCGAGGCTCAGGATGGTGTCTTCGTTGATCCCGTTGACGACGGCACTCCAAGCCGTAACGCAGAAGTAGCCACCCAAGGCAACGAACGCCGCGGCTGAAATCAGAAAGTCTGCCCAGCTCATCCTTTCCACACACCGTTGGCCAGGCGCTTTAGGCGCCCTGGCCGTTGCTACGTGATTGTGGTTGTCCTCGCTCGATTTCAGCCATGATTCGCAGCTTCAAGCAAATCGCTCATATTCCATAGCCCATCTGTCACTCCCGCCGCCATCGCCGACGCTATTCCCGGTGTATTTCACAGGGAAAATGGGCATCCGGGCTGAAGCCGCCTCGCGCGTGTCCGGCGCGCGCGCATATGCTAGTGGTGACCGTGCCCCCCCCCGACGGAGCGCGATGCGATGAGCAACCCGGGCCCATTCATCAGGCCGTTTCGGATCGACGACGGCAGCGGCTTTCGCCTACAGGATCACGCGAAAGCGGCGGGCGCGAGGAGCGCCCGCCGCTTCGTGATTCCGATTCGTCGCGCGCGTCGCGCGATTACGCGTCGAAGTAGAGTGCGAACTCGTACGGATGGGGCCGCAAACGCACCTGGCTCACTTCCTTCGACATCTTGTAGTCGATCCACGTCTCGACCACGTCCTCGGTGAAAACATCGCCCTTAAGCAGATACTCGTGGTCGCGCTTGAGATTGTCCAGCGCTTCGTCGAGCGAGGCCGGCATGCTCGGCACTTCCGCCAACTCGGCCGGCGTGAGCGCATAGATGTCCTTGTCGAGCGGCTGACCCGGATCGAGCTTGCGCTGGATTCCGTCCAGTCCCGCCATCAGCATCGCCGAGAACGCGAGGTACGGATTGCAGGTCGGATCGGGGAACCGGATCTCGACCCGCTTGGCCTTGGGTGACGGCGAGTACATCGGGATGCGCGCGGCAGCCGAGCGGTTGCGGCTCGAATACGCGAGGTTAATCGGCGCCTCGAAGCCCGGCACCAGCCGGCGGTATGAATTGGTGCCCGGGTTGGTGAAGGCCGCGATCGACGGCGCGTGATGGAGCACGCCGGCGATGTAATGCATCCCGAGCTCCGAGAATCCGGCGTAGCCCGAGCCCGCAAACAGCGGCGTGTCGCCCTTCCAGATGCTCTGATGGACGTGCATGCCGGAGCCGTTGTCGCCGAAAATCGGCTTGGGCATGAAGGTCACGGTCATGCCGTGGCGAATCGCGACATTGCGGCAGATATACTTGTACCACATCATCCAGTCCGCCATCTTGGTCAGGTTCTGGAACCGCATGTCGATTTCGGCCTGGCCCGCGGTCGCGACCTCATGATGCTGCTTCTCGACCCTGATCCCGACCTGCTCCATCGTGAGGACCATTTCGCTGCGGATGTCCTGCAGGCTGTCGTTGGGCGGGACCGGGAAGTAGCCTTCCTTGTAGCGCGGCTTGTAGCCGAGGTTGGCGCCCTCTTTGCCGCTGTTCCAGAAACCTTCTTCCGAATCGATGTAGAAGTAGCTGGAGTGCTGATTGGTGTCGTACCGGACACCGTTGAAGATGAAGAACTCGGGCTCGGGGCCGAAGTATACGGTGTCGCCGATCCCGGTTGACTTCAGGTACGACTCGGCCTTGCGCGCGATATTGCGCGGGTCGCGCGAGTACTCCGCCCGCGTGATCGGGTCCTGGATGTTGCAGGTCAGCGAGAGCGTCGGCTCCTTGCAGAACGGATCGAGCACCGCGCTGTCGGGATCGGGAATCACCAGCATGTCGCTGGCATCGATCGACTGCCATCCACGAATCGACGAGCCGTCAAAACCGAGTCCGTCCTCGAACGGCCCTTCGTCCTTGAATTCGCTGATCGGCGCGGTGAAGTGCTGCCATTGCCCGAGCAGGTTGACGAACTTGATATCGACCATCACCACGCCCTTATCCCTGATCATTTGAAGGACTTGCTTGGGAGTCATTGAAACCGTAACCCTCCTCGCCGCTTTCCGGGGCGGCATCCCTGGCTCAATAGTCTTTGGATCGCACTGACCGCCGCGGCCCGCGAGGCCGATTCGGCCCGCGAGACCGATTCGGAAGGTACTCGCGACCGGCTTTCAAGGCCGTCAGTCGCAGGTCGTCTACGCCTTGTGCCATGAAAAGAACCCCAACGCAAACGCCTTGGCGGCGGGCGCTTGCCGCCCTTTTGTCGGGCAGTTGCCCAGCGTGCCGGCAGCGAAATACAACTTTCGCCGCAGATCGAATTCCTCCTCTCAGGCTACTGCGACACTTATGCAAATTGGATGCTCATCGCGCCATGCGAAAAGAGCGGCGAACCCGGAAGTCCCGGATCCGCCGCGCATACTTGCCGACTACGCTACCCGATCGGCTCAGAACGCGTAGATCATCGCTCCACTCAGAGTGTCCTGACCGCTCCACAGATGCTGGATGCCGGTGTCCGGATTGACGAAGTCGTTGTTCCCGAAGTCAGGGCTACTCGAAGCGTCGTGGCGATATTCGCCCCTCAGCAACAATCCCGTGACTTCCGGCACTTTATACGTGATGGTCTGGGTGAACTCCCACAGGGTCTTCGATTGGACAACGCCGTTGATATTGGCACCGGAGCGTGCGCCGTCCTGATCCTTGAAGAATTCGCCGCGACTCGCGAATTCCCATTCGTTCCAGTCGTAGACCACGTACTGCGCCGCGCCCTGCCAGGACGCGCTGTGGCCGTTGATGACGTCCCCGTTCTGGGTCCCGTACAGATACTGGCTCACCAGCGTCGTGTTCGGGATGAAAGAGGGCTTCCAGGTGAAAAGCGGGTTGATCGCATCCAGCAACGAGTTCGACCTGGGCGCGTTCCCCGGCGCCTGCGACCCGATGATCCCGCTCACTACCAGTGCGACCGACTTGTCCTTGTTGTTCAGCGCGATCTGGCCTTCGCCGGTCGGGCCGCCGTTGTTGAAGGCCGCCGGATCGTCCCATCCATTGTTGAGACCGGCGGTTACAGCGGCGTAGTCGTTGATCGTATACGACGCGCGGACCCCGGTATTGGTTAGCGGCTCGCCCAAGGTGAAGGCAAAGCTGCGAGACTCGTTGAAGTTCTGGCTCTGGTACGTGGGTATTACCTCTTCGTCCATCAGCTCGACGAAACGCCCTGCCGCGATACTGAGTCCCGAGCCGATCGGCGCCGTGTAGGTTAGATAGTACTGCGTCGCGTCGAACCACTGCCCGCCAGGTCCGTTCCCGGTCCCCTGAAAGATCGTGTAGTGCGTGGTGTTCGAGATCGAGTTGGCGACCTGCCCGGCGTTGAGGTCCGTCACAAAGCCGACCGTCCCGTCCTTCTCGATATGCAGGTTGCCCTGCGTGAGCTGGAATCCGTTCTCGTCCCACGCATGGGTGTAGTTGTAGTTGTAATTGGACTGGTTGAAATTGTGCTCGTAGCCGGCGTTAACCAACCCATGGATGTTGACGCCCAAGTTGTCGGAAATGTTCTTCTGCGTAGCCGCCAGGTCGCGCTCGAGTGCGCCGACATGCTGGCCGATCGTCGCCGGAGTAGCACTGGCCTGCGGCGCCGCCACAACCATCGCCTTCTTGATCTCCTCGACCGCGCTGCTGGTCGCGCCCTGCGACTTGCGCAGGTTGTTCACATCACCGGTCAGCGCGTCGATTCTGTCCTCTGCACTGGCCGTCGGCATCGGCCTGGCCATTGGAGTCATGGTCGATTTGTTTTTCTTTTTTATCCTCCTTACCTTTTTTGGTGGGTCCGCTCCTCCGTCGTCAGCGGCTCTAACCCTGCTTGCCCCGCATAATGCAAGCAAAAGGGCCAAGCCGACAACCAGCCCGACGCCCCATCGTGTCCGCTGCTTGATGTCTGTGGTCACACTACCTCCTTCGTGCGGCCGACCGCCGCGATGCAATTGGATTCCCCCAGTCTCGCTGAGAACGAGTCCGGTCCGAACGCTTCAAGATTCGTACCGAATCACCCGACCGCGTTAAGACCGAAAACGATAGCGCCTGTATGATCTTCGAACCTCATCGACTCCCCCGATGACGCCTTGCGAAGCAGCATCTGCCGTTGATTTGTTCAGATCGTGCAATTCCTCCCCCGAGCGTGAACGACGGACTCGGTTGCGAAATGGGGCTTGCCTCCGCCCGTCCTCCACCACTACAGATGTGTTGATTACCGAGTCTTGGCGGCTTTCTCAATAGGGGGGCCGAGATCAAAGTCAACAAGGCGCGCGCCGGCAGAACCCGATAACGGAGAAGGGTCATATGGATTTTGAACTGACCGCATCGCAGCAGGAGATCGTCCGCCAGGTCCGTACGCTGTGCGACCGTTTTCCCGACGAGTACTGGCGCCGCAAGGACGCGGCGCGCGAATTTCCGCACGACTTTTACGCCGCCGTCGCCGCCGCCGGTTACCTCGGTGTCGCGATTCCCGAGCAATACGGCGGCAGCGGGCTTGGGATCACCGAGGCCGCGCTCGTGATGGGCGAGATCGCCGCATCGGGCGGCGCGATGAACGCCGCGAGCGCGGTCCATCTCTCGATCTTCGGCGTCAGCCCGCTGGTATTCCACGGCACCGAGGAGCAGAAGCGCCGCTACCTGCCGGGCGTCGTCAAGGGCGAGCTGCACGTTGCTTTTGCCGTTACCGAGCCCGACGCGGGCAACGACATCACCCATATCAAGACCGCGGCGCGCCGCGAGGGCGACTACTATGTGATCAACGGCCGCAAGGTCTTCACCACCAAGGCCAGGGAAGCAAAGCGGATGCTGCTGCTCACGCGCACGACGCCGTACGAGCAGGCCGCGAAAAAAACCGACGGGATGAGCCTGTTCTTCGCCGAGCTGGATCCCGAGGCGGTCGAGATCCGCGAGCTCGAAAAGCTCGGCCGCCACGCGGTCGATACCAACATGTTGTTCATCGACAATCTGCGGGTGCCGACCTCGGACCTGATCGGCGGCGAAGGACGCGGCTTCCAATCCCTGCTCGACGGGCTCAACCCGGAACGGATTCTGGTCGCCGCCGAAGCGATCGGGATTGGCCGCGCCGCGCTCAACCGCGCGGTGCGCTACTCCAAAGAGCGCGTCGTCTTCGACCGGCCGATCGGAAAGAACCAGGCGATCGCGCATCCGCTGGCTGATTCCTGGTCGAAACTGGAAGTCGCCGAGCTGATGATGTTCAAGGCGGCCTGGCTGTTCGACCATCGCAAGCCCTGCGGCGCCGAGGCCAATATCGCCAAGCTGCGCGCCGCCGACGCCTGCTTCGAAGCCTGCGATCGCGCCGTCCAGACCCTCGGCGGTTACGGCTATATCCGCGATTACGACGTGGAACGGTTCTTCAAGGAGTCCCGCCTGCTGAAGATCGCACCGGTCTCGCAAGAAATGGTGCTCAACTCGATCAGCGAGCACGTCCTGGGCCTGCCGCGTTCGTACTGACGCGATGGCGGCGGCGGGTAAAGCATCGGTGGCGCAGCGCAGAAGGATCCGGCCCGCCAGCGCGCTGATGGTCGCCGGCGCCCTCGCATTCGTGGCGCTGATCTTCGCGATGCTCGCGCGGGTCGAACCGATCGAGGTGGTCAGCAGCCACCTCGATCGCGCCGGAGACCAGGTCTCGGTCGAAGGCGTGCTCACGAACACCGGCCCCGACGCCGGCGCGATCAGCCTCGACGTAAACTACTACGACAGCAAGGGCCGGATGCTCGCGGAGGACAAGGTCCGGGTGGGCCACCTGCAAAGCGGCGCGAAGATCGGCTTCTCAAGCCCGGCCCGCCAGCTCGAAGACGTGCGAAGCTTCACCGTCCATGTCGAACGCGGCCGCAATCCGTACGGCAACTGAACGCTCTTTCGATAGCCGCGCGGCAGCTTCTTGCGCGAGGTTTATCCACAGGTTAGCCGCTGTTTCCGCTTTTGCTTCATCCCCAGCTTATCAACAACCCGTTTAGAAATTCTCCCTCACGACGAATCTTGCGCCGGTCTGACGAGTAGTGCCCGGCAGGGACTGCAATCGCGCGCCAGAGACCAGCCCAGCAACGATGACACGTTGTCGTAAAATAGCGTGAGTAGGGCAAAATCCGGCTCGAAACCGCGTTCGCGGCTCCACGCGAGGCTCGTTTGAACCCGCGCGGCAAGGGAATCCGGCGCGCCTGGATTGCGGCCCGCGCGCGGGCGGCGAAATCATCGCGCCAATACTGTACTTTTTGTATGATCGCCGATCCTGCATTACGGCTGCTTTCACTGCCGCGAGTCTACCGGTCGAATGCGAAGAAACTGTTGCCTTCATGTAGCCTCAATGCTACATGCTGTACGTAACAGTTGCTCCCGGGTGTGCTGACGACAATCGCCCGGAAAAGCATTGACAAGCCTACGTGCGCCAACGCGGTTTTAGGAGGGATGAATTATGGCGAAGGGGAAGGAACGCAATTTTGGCCAGGTCATTCGCGAGCGGCGCCGTCAGCTCGATCTGACGCAGGAAGAAGTCGCTCGCAGAATCAAAACTTCCACGCCCTACGTGGGACATCTGGAATCCGGCAAGCGCCATCCTTCGGACAAGGTGCTCACGCGGCTTGCAGACGTACTGCTGCTCGACCGCCGCGAACTGTTCTTCCTCGCCAATCCGCAGGCCGCGGATCTGGTGAAGAACCAGGAGCAGAAGGACACCAAGTCCGCGTGGGCCGAATTCCGCAACGACACCAGGCTGCGGCGGATTCACACTATTTCGGAGCCGGAGATGGAGGCGCTCTCGCGGGTCGCCCTGATGGGCGACGTGCGCAGCAAGCACGACTTCATCTATATACTCAACACGATTCGGCAAGCGCTCGGGCGCTGAACACTTTTCTTCCTGCGTGGCGCGCGGTCCGGCGCGATGATTCGGCGTAACCGCCGGAGCCGTCGCGCCGGGCTCGTTCGTACCGCGCCAATTCGTAGCGGACCAGCTCGTTCCGAGATGCTCGCACAGCTCTCGCCGAATCCGACGCCAAGGCATAAGCTCGCGCCTCGGCCATGGGCGAGCTTGCCGGAATAGACGCAGCGCACGATCGCGCCGGCGGATGGCCGCGGCGCTTCACGGTGATCGGGCTTTTTTCGCTCGCCACCGTGCTCTGCTACATCGATCGCGTCAGTATCTCGGTCGCGATCATCCCGGTCGCCGCCGAAAAGCACTACGACGCCGCGGCTCAGGGCCTGATCCTCTCGGCCTTCTTCTGGGGGTATCTGTGGCCGCAGCTGGTGGGCGGATGGATGGCGGATCGTTTCGGCGGCAAGCGGGTGCTGGCACTCGGGGTCGCGGTCTGGTCGGCCGCAACCTTTCTCACTCCGGCCGCGAGCGCCTCGTTCGCGGCGCTGCTTGGCGCCCGCATCGTGCTCGGCTTGGGCGAAGGATTCAACTTTCCCGCGATCCATAGCCTCGCCGCGCGATGGGCGCCGGCTGCCGAGCGGGCGCGCGCGATCACGCTCAACTTCAGCGGAATGTTTCTGGGCACCGTGATCGCGTTTCTCCTGAGCCCGGCGATAATCGTGGCGTTCGGATGGCGCGCGCTGTTCTACATCTCAGGCGCGCTCGGAGGCCTGTGGCTGGCGGCTTGGATCGCAAAGGCCGCCGACCGCCCCGAAACTTCGCCCGGCGTGAGCGCCGCCGAGCTCGCGACTATAGTTGCGGGCCGCCCCGCCGCCTCGCCCGCCGGGCGCGTCCCGTGGAAGCTAATCCTCCGCGAAAAGGCGGTATGGGCGATCGTGCTCGCGCACGTCTGTCACAACTGGGGTTTCAATATCCTGCTGCTGTGGCTGCCGACCTATCTGGATCGGATTTTCGGCGTTCCCCTACCCAAGGTCGGAGGACTCGCGCTGATCCCGTGGCTGGTGACCTTCGCCGCCAGCAACACCGGCGGATGGATCGCCGATCTGCTCTCGGCGCGCGGCCTTGCGGCAGGCACGGTTCGCAAGCTCGTTCAGACCACCGCGTTCGTTCTGGGAGCAGTTCCGCTGCTCGCGTTGCCCGCAGCCCGATCGCCCGGTATCGCGATCGCGCTGGTCGCGATTTCCGCGGCCGGCAACTCGCTCGGGCTGGCGGCCTTCGGCGTGAACCATCTCGATGTCGGCCCGCGCTACGCCGGCACCCTGATGGGTATCTCCAACACCATCGCCACGATTCCCGGTATTGTCGGCGTCGCTGCGACCGGGTTCATTCTGCAAGCGACCGGTTCGTTCGCCGCGATTTTCTATCTCACCGCGGCGGTCTATCTGCTCGGGGCGGTTGGCTATCTGCGGTGGGCCAGCGGCGACCAGAAACTGTAAACTTGGAGGCTCTCGCGCAATCGAGTAACCTGCCATTTGTCCCGCCGGGGAGAGCGAGGAGTGACGAGTAGCTGGCGCACGCGCCGATTGCCTGCCGACGATGATTACTGCGGCTGGCTGGCATTGCTTCCGCCTCCCGCGCCGCCACGCCTCCTGCTGTCGGATGAGCGCGGGCAGGCCGTGGTCATCGGCGCTGGCTTCACCGGCCTTGCAGTGGCCCGCCAGCTAGCCGCGCATCGGCC
The DNA here is from genome assembly GCA_963793115.1 of uncultured delta proteobacterium. Classification (GTDB taxonomy): domain Bacteria; phylum Desulfobacterota; class Binatia; order Binatales; family Binataceae; genus CAVVMA01. The sequence continues at coordinate 62,816 of CAWBYV010000020.1, read as the reverse complement.
GCACTGGCGGATCATCGTCCTTGAGGCGCAGCGCGTTGGCGAAGGCGCCTCTGGCCGCAACTCGGGATTCATCGTTGACCTGCCGCACTACGAACCGCAGCGGGGCGTCGAGGGAAATCAGCGCCTTGCACGGCTGGCACGCGCCGGCCGAGACACGCTCCGGAGGCTGGTGCGGGCACACGCGATCGATTGCTCCTGGACGGAATGCGGCCTCTTGCACGGCGCCGTGGGGGACGTGGGAACGCGCGCCCTCGATGTTTTCTGCGGTGGCCTCGACGCGATGGGTGAACAGTACATACGGCATGAGGCCGCTGCGATGAGGGCGATCACCGGCACGGCCCACTACCGCGCTGGCGTCCACACCAGCGGGACCGTCCTGGTGCAGCCCGCCGCGCTGGTTCGTGGCTTGGCGGCCACGTTGCCTGCCAACGTCGAACTGTTTGAGCAGTGCCCCGTGCGCGGCATTGAGCGTCGGGACGGGAACCTCCTGATCGCAACTCGCGGCGGCACGGTCGCCGCAGAGCGCGTGTTCGTGGCGACCAACGGCTACACCGCTATGCTCGGCCTGCTGCGGCGGCGTGTCCTGCCGGTGCTGACGTTCGCGAGCCTGTCGCGCAAGCTGAGCGACGCGGAACTGCGCGCCCTCGGCGGCGAGGCGGAGTGGGGGCTCGTGCCGGAGGAGAAGATGGGCACGAGCGTCAGGAAGACGCGTGACAGCCGCATCCTCATTCGCAACACCGTGCGCTACTCCCCAACTATCCAGGTCCGTGAGGCGCAACGGAGAGATATACGTGAGGCGCATCGGCGCGCCTTCTGCGCACGCTTTCCGATGCTGCCCGACGTGGATTTCGAGTACACATGGGGCGGCGTGATCGGCATTTCGCTCAACGGCGCGCGCTTCTTCGGGGAGCTCGATGACAAGTTGTTTGTGGCCGCGGGCTGCAACGGCGTGGGCGTGGCACAGGGAACTATCGCTGGGCAACTGCTCGCCGATCTCGCAGTAGGAGCGGATTCGGACCTCCTTGAGGACATGCGCCGGCTGCCAGGGCCATCCTGGGTTCCGCCGGAGCCGGTGTTGGGAGTGGTGGTGCGCGCGGCGCTGGCCTACATGGCAACACACGCCCGCGAAGAGCTGTAGTCGCCGACCAGAACTACTGGCGCGCCGGGGATCGCCTTTGCGTCGGATCTTTGGGATCGGCTTTGCCTCCGGGCCGCCAACGCGCCACTCTATTCCGGATGCTCGCCTTCGGATCGTCGCGCCAATGATCAAAGAAGCCCGACCGCCGCGCTATCGATGGGTGATCGAGGCGCTGCTGTTCGTGGCGCTGTTCGCCCAGACGGTCACCGCGATCGCGCCGGCGCCGATCCTGAGCCCGATCATGCGCGGTCTCCATCTGAGTCTCGGCGAGGCCGGTCTGGTGGTCTCGATAATCGCGCTCTGCTCGGCGGTCTTCTCCGCCCTGGGCGCGCTGGTCGTGCAACGGCTCGGCGCGTTGCGCACGCTCCTGTGGGGAATCTGGCTGCTGGCCGTTGGGCAGATCGCGAGCGGCTGTGCGGCGACGTTCGGCACCCTGCTCGCGTCGCGCGTGCTCCAGGGAATCGGCTTCGGACTGATGATCGCGCCGCCCGGAGCGCTGGTGATGCAATGGTTCGGCGAAAACGAATGGCCCTGGATCAACACGGTCAACTGGCTGAGTTCGTACGTGGGCGCGACCTGTGTCTATGCCGTCACCGTCCCGATGTTCTACGCGCTTCACTCGTCATGGCAGGCCGTCCTTTTCACCTACGGCGTGGGCGTAGCCGCGGTCGCGCTGCTCTGGATGGCGTTCGGGCGCGAGCACGAATCCGCAGCCACGCATGTGACCGCCGCGGCAGTAGCGCCCGGCGCGTCGGCCGTGCGCGAGGTGCTCGGGATGCGCGATGTCGTGCTGGTTGCGCTGGCGACGTTCGGCGCGATGTGGGTGTATCAGATGTTCGCGGTTTTCCTGCCGCAATTCTTCCACGATTATCACGGTCTCGAACTCAAAGCGGCCTCGCAATTGACCGCGATTCTGCCGCTGGCCGCGATCTTCGCGGCCGCAGGCGGCGGTTTCGGCACGAGCTTCCTTGGAATGCGCAAGCCCTTCACCTGGCCGGCTGGGATCCTGATGCTGCTGGGCGGATTGGGCACCCTCACGATGTCCTCCGTGGGCGGCATCCGTCTCTCGCTCATCATGTTCGGAGTCGGTACCGCAGCTTCGCCGCCCGCGTTGACCACGCTCCTGATGGAATTGCCCGGGATGACGCCGGTGAAGATGGGAATCGGGCTCGCGCTGATATGGTCCGCCGGCTACGCGGGAGCGTTCGCGTCGCCATTTCTCGGCGGCGCGCTCGCCAGCTCTCTGGGCCTCAGGACCGTGATGCTCGGCTTCCTCGGCTTTCAGTTAATTCCGATCGCGGCGATGTACCTCTTGCCCGAGACCGGCCCCGGCCGCCGCGCCGCGGTCACGATCGCGCCGGCCACGGGATCGGACTGAGCAAGTCTTCCGGCTGCGCGCAATTCGAAAATGTACCATGATCTCGGCGCGCGGACTGATCGCAGACCCGCGATGCCGGCTTGATTAAAGCCGTTCTCGATTGCTCGAAAGACGGCGGTGTGTTAGCCGACACTCAGCTAAAGGTGAGAATCATGCTGCGGGATCGCCGTAACCTGCGTTTCGTTATCTGGGCACTGGCGTTTACGCTGATATCGTGTGCAACCTCGGGCGGAAGCCTCGAAGTCGGGATGAGGCCCGATCAGGCGATAGCGGCGATGGGACAGCCGGACCTGAAAGATACCGTGGCCGATCCGGGTGGCAGCAGCGCCGGGGTCTTGCGTTATGCGTGGGTAGCGCGCGGCAAGGTCGCCACCTTCGGCCCCGACGATCGTCTGGCGCAAGTCGCGGACCTGCCTGCCGGTACGAGCGCCGCCAACTCCAACCCTGCTTCCGCGAATGCAACCGGGGCTGCCGCCGATTCCGGATCAGCGCCGATTCAAAGCTCGTTCGACCCGATCCAGACTCCGCTCAACTATCTCTTCTATCCGCTGAAGTTCGCTCTCACCTGGGCGGGTGCGGGAATCAATTGCGTCGCGGAGGGAAACTGCCACAGACCCGAAGTGAAAGCACCCGACGCGGGGTAACGCGCAGTCGCGACGACTGCGCAATCAGGGTCTCAGGGGGGAATGGTTCAAAACTGGGCGAAGGCCCCCCTTTTACTCTCCGCCCCAGGCTAATCGCTAACCAACTGTTACTTAACAGCGTCTTATAGTTGCCGTCAAGCGCGTCAGCCTGAATTTTTTCGGGCTGGTGGGGGGTTTGAACTATGCGCCCAAGCCAAGTAAGAATAGGCCAAGCGAGAGATGCGTCGTCACGTATATCTAATGCAGGCCTAGGCGAGCGTCGCAGACAGTGGACAAGACCGATAAGCTGGACCCGAAGATAGAGGCGGTTTTTCGACAGATCCTCGCCTCGGCAAGGACGACCGGCACCGACAAACTGGAGGCTTGGAGGAAGCCCGAACGGGAGCTCCGACGCCTGGCAAAGCGCGACTACGTGCGGGCGCTGCGGCGGAACGTCGGTTACCGCGAACTGAAGACCCTGTTGTCGGCCGTGGAGAAAACCCTCGGGCGAGCGGGCGCCGATTGGCACACGTTGACCGTCGAGACGATGCGCTCGCTGGCGACCAGCTTTTCCCTGCACTTCAAGGCCGGGCCTTACGGTGGTGACGAAGGCCTCGCTTTGCGCGGTTTCTACGCGGACCGAGATTCGTGGACACTTCAGCGCCCACTGATCTTCGTCAACACCTCGCACGTTTTGATCGCGCGCGCGGCCACTTTCTGCCACGAGTTCGCACACTATCTGACCGTCGAGATGCTCAACCAAGGACGCCAGCCGCTCCACACCTTCTATGACGCAGACTACGCGTCGCATCTCGACGACCCCTTCGAGTTGATCGCCGACGCTTCGGTAGCCTTCCGGGCCTATTCACGCGAGACCGCGCTCGCCCTCTTCAAGACCCCGTGGAATTGGGGACTTGTCGGTCGAGTCGGGAACCTGCCGGGTGACACCTTCGAGCGAGTCCGCGTGACGTTCAAGCAGGCCAGTGGCTTCGACTTCTCTCCCGACCTTCCAGCGATGCAGAACATGCACTATCTTTGCGGGTTGATTCATTACGCTAAACTACGTTGGGCGCTATTGGTTGAGTACGACTTATGAAGAAAACATTGGGACAGATTCTTAAAACGCGCCGTGAAACAATCGGTCTTTCGCAGCGTGAGCTCGCGCGCAGACTGGGCGTCAAGGCCAGTCATGTCGGCTATCTGGAGACCGCGCGGCAACGTCCGTCATTGTCGCTGCTGGCCCGCCTCGGCGACGTGCTGGGATTGGAGCCCGAGCCGCTCTTTCTGCTGGCTCATCCCGAGGCCAAGGCGCTGCTGAAGCGATGCGAGCCGGCTCGCACGCCGAGTCGCGACCATTCCTGGAAGACCTTCAGGGGCGACAAGGGCCTCCTGATGCGCAACAAAGTGACCAGAGGCGAGCTGCGGGTGCTCTCGGAGGTCAACGCGCTCGGCAAAATCTCGTCGCCGCGCCATTATCTATTCATCCTCAACGCGATCCGCCAGGCGGTCGACGAGGAGTAGGCTCAGGTCCGCCTCTCCCCTAACGCCTTGGCAACGTAACCACCTGGGCCGCGCGCTGTCTTCGAGCGATTCGGGGTTTGATTGTCAACCGACCGCCCTCAACGTCGCGACGCCTCGGGCGGCGCTGTTCGCGGACCACGGTCGAGTGGCGACGGCGTTTCATGAGAGCGATCCGACCATCAAAGGTGAGTGTGAACATCGGGACCAAATGGCGCAGTCAGCTCAGGAGGGTACTATGGCCGGCATCGACTACGAAGTAGAGCTGACTGAGGGAGAGCGAGCTATTCGGGAGACGGCTCACAGATTTGCCGAGGAGGTCATGCGACCCGCGGGCGCAAAGCTCGACGCGATGGCGGACCCCCAGGACGTCATCGCCGCGGACTCCATTCTCTGGGAGGTGTTCAAAAAACACCGCGCCCTCGGCCTCGCCGATCTCGCGGCTCCCAACGCCGACCTGACAGCCGCACAGCAGGCGAGACTGCGCTGCATCATCAGCGAAGAGCTGGGCTGGGGTGATTCGGGGCTGGCAATCAGCTTCGGCGTCGCCGGCTTCCCGCGGATGATGGCCCAGATGTCCGGGAAGCCCGAGCTGATCGAGCGCTTCAGCGCCGAGGACTGCATCGGCTGCTGGGCGGGCACCGAGCCGGACCACGGCAGCGACCTGATCTACTACATGAACAGGCCGGGCGTCGATCAGCCGGGCCGGCCCAACTGCATCGCGCGCAAGGATGGCGACTCCTTCGTCCTGAGCGGACAGAAGTCGGCCTGGGTCTCGAACGGAACCATCGCCAAGGCGGCCGCGATGTTCTGCGCCGTCAACATGGGTGACGGGAAACGCGCCGACGCCGGATTCCTGGTGCCGCTCGATGTCCCCGGCGTGTCGAAGGGCAGGCCGCTGAACAAGATCGGACAACGCGCGCTGAATCAGGGAGAGATCTTCTTCGACCACGTGCGCATCCCTGCCGACTACATGGTGATCCCGCCGGATGCGTACGGATTCGCGACCGAGATGATCCTGAGCACCGCGAACGGCGGGATGGGCTCGATCTTCGTCGGCGTGGCGCAGGCCGCGCTGGATCTGGCCATCGACTACGCCAAGCAGCGCGTGCAGGGCGGCGTGCCGATCTTCCAGCACCAGAGCGTGAAGCTGCGCCTCTTCGAGATGTTCCGGAAGGTCCAGGCAGCCAGGGCACTGAGCCGGCAGGTTACGCTCTACAACTCGATGAACACACCCCCGAAGCTGCACCTGGCAGTCGCTTCGAAGGTCACGTCGACGGACACGGCCTTCGAGGTCGCGAGTAGCGCCCTGCAGATCTTCGGGGGCAACGGGCTGAGCCGCGAGTACCCGATCGAGAAGCTGCTGCGCGACGCCCGCGCCTCGATGATCGAGGACGGCTGCAACGATGTCCTGAGCCTGGTAGCTGCCGAGAGCCTGTAGCGGGCGAGTCAAGCAACTCCGAGGTGGCACCGACGGCCGATGAACCCACCACGCTCGCAGCGCTCATCGAAGCACAGGCGGAAGCGCTGGGCGATTTAGTTCTGCTGCGGAGGTAGCGATGACGGGCGAGAATTACTGGCAGTGGGATTCGTGCAAGTGGGGCACGCACCGGGTCAATTGCTTGCCGGGCAGCTGCCCGTTTCGCGTCTACATGCGGGACGGCAGAGTCATGCGCGAAGAGATCGCCTGCACCCTTCCCGAGTTCGAGGATCCCGACTTCCGCCTGCCCGACTGCAATCCGCGCGGATGCCAGAAGGGCTACCAGCATTCGCGCTCGATGTACGGCCCCGACCGGCTGCTGTATCCGATGAAGCGCAGGGGGGAGCGGGGCAGCGGCCAATGGGAGAGGATTTCCTGGGAACGGGCGTTCGAGGAGATCGGCGCCAAGCTAGCCGATATCATCGAGCGCCACGGAGCGCAGGCGATCGTGGGTGACGGCGGCACCAACGGTCCCGGAGCGTTGCGCGGCGGCGGCGAAGGGTCGATGCCGGGCTTCGTCGGAACGTCTGGGCGGCGTGGCGCTCGACGTCAACTTCCTCATCGGCGACTTCAGCCCCGGCCAATATCTCACCTTCGGCCAATCGCAGCATAGTCCGGGAATGGAGAACTATTTTGTTGCCGACACGCTCTTGATCACTCAGGGCAACCCGGTTTACTCGATGATCTCCGAAATCCACTACACGCTGGAGGCTCGTTATCGCGGAGCGAAGGTCGTGGCGATCTTGCCCGACAAGAATCCGAGCGCCCAGTTTGCCGACATGTGGCTGCCGATCAACTGGTCGGCGGACCCGGCCCTGTGGCTTGGCGTCGCCAAGATCCTGATCGACCGCGGGTGGATCGACACGCAGTTCGTCAAGGAGCAAACCGACGCTCCGGTGCTGGTGCGCTCCGATAACGGTGCCTTCCTGCGCGATTCGGACCTGCGCGAAGGCGGCGACGCGGAGCAGTTTTTCGCCGTCAACAGCGCGACTGGCGAACTTGAGCCGCTGCCCAAGGGCACGCTCGCGATGGCGTGCGATTACGCGCTCGAGGCTGAACTCGAGGTGACTCTGAAGGGCGGCAGGCGGCTTGCCGTGACGACTGTCTTTTCGCTGCTCAAGCGACGAGTGGCGGAATACACGCCGGAGAAGGTCCAGGAAATCTCAGGGATTCATCCCGAGCAGCTCGCCAAGCTGGCGGAACTGGTCAAGCCGCCCCGCAAGGTGTTCTTTGCTTCCATTGCCAACGCCGGAAAGCTTTACCATGGCGATCTGCTCGAACGCTCGTACTGCTACATCCTGGCCCTGACCGGCAACCTCGGCAAACCCGGCACAGGCATTTTAGGCTGGTCGGCCAGCACGGAAGCGGTCGCCGGTTCGGCCTTCGTCGGCGCAATGCCGCAACAGTTGCTGGAGACGCCCGATCCGATCATGACGGCGATGGACCTGTCGCAGAAGCTGCAGGAGAATTACCGCACGCACTTCAAAATGGATCCGACCATGCCCCCAGCCGAGGCGGCTCTGGGCGCGATACGCGAGGGGTTGCGGTCGACGGGCACGCTGGCGCCGCCGGTCTTCCTCTGGCTCTACCACGCGGGCTACAGCGAGGTGTGGGACAAGCACCTTCACGATCCCAACGCGCCGCGCAGTGTGAGCGAATATGCCCAAGAAGCTGTGGCAAAGGGGTGGTGGAAGGGGTTCGAGCGCCCGGCCCGCAACGTCCCACCCAAGGCGCTGCTGGTTTCGGGAGGGAATCCGCTGCGCCGCCATCGCGGCGGCATGAACACCTATCTCAAGAACCTGTGGTTGAAACTGGAACTTGCGGTGGTGGTCGATTCCCGCTGGAGCACGAGCGGGCTTTACGCGGACTACGTGCTGCCGGCCGCGTCGTTCTACGAGTACGCCGAAATGCGCCTCTCGCTTCCGGTCAGTCGCCTGACCGCCTTTACGGACCAGAATGTGCCGATGCTCGGGGAGTCGAAGACCGACCGCCAGATCGTGCTCGGGTTGCTGCAGCAGGTTCAGGCTCGCCTCCTGGCGCGCGGAGTCGAGCGCTACAAATCCGGGGACGGGGAAATCCTCGTGCGCGAGCTCGGCTGGCGTGCCACGTCCGGCAATCGGTACGGCGACAGCAACCAGGACGAAGAACGACTTTTGGATGACACCTACCGCGCCATGGGACAGATGGGATGGTTCACGAGCGTGGACGGGGAAGATCTGAACCTGGCCAACCTGCGCAAGAACGGCATGGCATGGCTTAGCGGCCGGCCCACCTGGCATGCGAGCGTGGTGCAGAACGCCGATATGGTGCCGGGGCAGATCCATGCGCCGTTCCGCGACCAGGTGGAGCGCAAGGTCCCGTATTCAACCACCACGCGCAGGATACAATTTTACATCGACCATCCGTGGTTCGTCGAAGCGGACGAGCATCTGGTGCGCTACAAGCAGCCGCCTGACATCGGCGGCTCGCAACCGATGCGAATTACGGGTGGCCATCTGCGCTGGAGTATCCATTCCAACTGGGTCGTGTCCGAAGAGATGCTCAAGCTTCATCGCGGAGAGCCTTTCGCGTTCATCAATGCGGATGTCGCGAAGGCCAGGGGAATCAGCGATCACGACTACATCCGCGTCTTCAACGACTACGGCTCCTTCATTGTGAGGGCGAAGCTCAGCCCATGCACGCGACCCGACCAGATCGTGATTTACCACGCGTGGGAGCCCTATCAGTACCCGAACTGGATGCCGTACGATGGGCTTCTGCCCGGGCCTCCCAAAGGCCTGCACTTTGCAGGCGGCTACCGTCACTTCGAGTACACGCTGTGGAACTGGGCGCCGTCGCAGTCTGACCGGCAGACCAACGTCGACTTCGAAAGGGCTGAGCGCTTCGGATGACAAGCGGCAGGCGGCGCTGGCCGGCGATTACGTGCCACGCAAAAGCAGCCTCTTCCATCTGTTGACAGCCAGAGCCAGAAGCCCCGCTAGCTAGCTCTCCTCGCGGAAGCAGGCGCGATCTTCGCCGCAACTCCTGGCGTCCACCGGCATCCCCTCGGGACCGACCGGCCGTTGCGTCAAGAGGCAGTTGTAGCAGGCGGTCGAACTATCCGGGTCAATCAGCCGCTCCCCATCCGGCGAGCGGTAGTAGCCCGTCTTGGTGCGCAACAAGGCGCAGTACTTGCGCTTGGCCGACATCGCTAGGCCGCCTCGATCCCGGCCGCTCGCAGCGTCGCGCGCCGGATAAGGACCTTCGCGATCGTCACCTTGTAGGCGTTGTCAGACATCGGTTGCGCCTGCTTGAGCGCCGCTTCTGCCGCCAGATCGGCCCGCTTGCGATCGAGCGCGCCGCCCTTGAGGATCGCTTCGGCTCCCGGCGAGCGCCACGGGATTGGCGCCACCGCGCCCATCACGATTCTGGCATCCTGCGCGGTCGAACCCGGCCCCATCGCGAGCATCGCCGCAACGCTGACCAGCGCCCAGTCGAAGCTCTGCTTCTCGCGCACCTCCAGGTAGACGCTGCGCGCACCGCGAGGCGGCGCCGGCAGGTTGATCTCTACGATCACCTCGCCCGGCTTGAGCGTGTTTTCAACCGCCGGATTTGCGGTGGGCAAGGCGAAAAACTTTTCCAGCGCAACGGTGCGTTCACCCTGGGGGCCAACGATCCTGGCGCTGCCGTCAAGCGCGATCAGCGCCGGCGCGAGACTGGAGGGGTGAACGATGAAGGAGGGGCCGCCGCCGAGGATCGAATGGTAGCGGTTGAGTCCGCCCAGCGCGTAGCACCTGTCACCGCCCTTCTTGAGGCATTGGATGTCGGGATTGCGGAAGTACCAGCATCGCGGACGCTGAAGCAGGTTTCCGCCGACGGTGCCGAGGTTGCGAATCTGCGGCGTGGCGACCTCCGAGGCTGCCATCGAGACCGCCGTGAACCGCTCGCGAATCTGCGGATGCTCGCCAACTTCGGCCAGCCGGGTAAGCGCGCCGATTCTGAGCCCGCCGTCCGGACGCGCCTGGATACCCTGAAGTTCCTTGAGGCCGCCCAGGTCGACGATCGCTGCCGGCGCGATGAGATTGAGTTTCAGCAGATCGACCACATCGACGCCGCCTGCGATCGCAATCCGTCCGCCGTCCTTGAGCAGGCTTGAGGCGTGCGCGAGACTGGCCGGCGTGATCAATTCGAAGCTGTTCATCACACTGCCTTGAGCGCCTGCAACACCCGGTCGGGCGTTATCGGCAGCGAACGGATCGGCACACCGATCGCATCGTAAACCGCGCACGCAACCGCGCCGGCGGTCGCCACGTGAGTTGGCTCGCCCAGACCGAGCACGCCGGTGTTGTTCACGCCGTTGGCGACTTCGACGAAGATCGCTTCGATCTCGGGAGTGTCTAGCGAGCCGATCAGCTTGTAGTCGTCCATCGTCGGATTGACCATCAGCCCGGTCTGCGGATCGAGCAGGCGCTCCTCGAACAGCGCGAAGCTGATTCCCATCAGCACGCCGCCGTTGACCTGGCTGCGGGCGGTGAGCGGGTCGATGATGCGGCCGGCGTCGTGCACCGCGACTACCTTGAGCACGCGTACCACGCCGGTCTCGGTGTCGATCTCGACTTCGGCGAACTGGCATCCGGCCTGTCTGTGCCTGAAGCCCTTGTAGTTCATCACGCGCTCGCCCTGAGCCGAGATCGAGTCGCCGGGAATCCTTCGGCACAGCTTCCGAGAATGCGATCGCACGCGAGGGGTCGAACCGGACCCGAATATTGCCGTCTGCCGCCTCCAGATCGGTGGGCTCTGCGGCGAGGCGCGGCGCCGCGATCTTGAAGAGCTTCTCCTTGAGATGGGCCGCGGCCTGGCGCACCGCGGGCGTGGTCGAGGGCGCGGTCAGGCTCCCGCCGGAGGGGACCGAGAAGAGAAATCGCGTATCTCCGATTTGAGCGGTGACCCGCGAGAGCGGCAGGCCCAATTCCTCCGCCGCGACCATCGCGACTATCGTGCGCGTGCCGGTACCGATGTCCTGCGTGCCGATTCGGACTTCGACGTGACCGTCGCGATAGGCGATGGCTTGCGCTTCGGGCCCCGAAACGCCCAGCGCGTGCCAGGCCGCGGATGCGACCCCTATCCCGCGCTTGAGCGGACCTTTGGAGCGGGATGCGTTGCTCTTGCCCTGCCAGTCGAAGGCGCGCGCGCCCAGTTCGTATTCCTGTTCGCGGACCGCATCGGCGTTGTTGCGGCGGCGGAACTCGAGCCGATCGATATCGAGCTTGCGCGCCAGCTCGTCCATCGCCAGCTCCAGCGCGAAGCATCCCTGGGGCCATCCCGGCGCGCGCATCGGGGCGGAGGGCCCGGCGTTGATGAACACGCTGCGCTCATCGGTGTGCACGTTGGGGCATTGGTAGACTGTCACGAACGGTCCGTGACTGCCCGAGCCACCACCGATTCCACCGCTGCCGTGCTGAGTGAGCTCGATGGCGGTCAGCTTGCCGTCGCGCGAAGCACCGATCCGGACCTTCTGGACCGAGCTGGGGCGATTCCCCGTCGCGACGTGCTCCTCGGCACGCGCGAGCATCAGCCTCACCGGGGCTGCCGCCAGTTTCGCAAGCTGCGCGACGATCACGACTTCGCGCCCGGCGCCGAGCTTGGATCCGAACCCGCCACCCACATATCCGGTGACCACGCGAACCTTGTCGGCGGGCAGGTTGAACAGCACCGCAAGGTCGTCTCGCACCGCGAAGATTGCCTGGGTCGAGCACCAGACTGTAAGCTCGTCGCCATTCCAGCTCGCGACGGCTCCATGTGTCTCCAGCGAGACGTGGGTCTGCACAGGGGTGGTGTAGGTCTGCTCGTGAACCATCGCCGCTTCGGCGAGGCCGCGATCGAGGTTTCCGCGCGCGGAAACGCTGGATGCCGTTTGGTTCCCGGAGCGGAAAACCTTCGGAGCCTCCGTCTGGAGCGCTGACTCCATATCGACCACGAAGGGCAACTGCTGGTAGTCGACCTTGATCGAGCGGATCGCATCGGCGGCCAGTTGGGGACTCAGCGCAGCGAGCGCGGCAACTTCCTGGCCCGCGAAACGGACCTCTTCTCCGTCGAAGCCCAGCGCCGCGCGCACGCCGTTAAGCCGGCGGACTCGCGACAGATCGACTCTTCGCACGATCGCGTGCGGATAGGGACTGCGCAAGATCGCGCCATAGAGCATATTCGGCAGGTTTACATCGTAGGTATATCGGGCGGCGCCGGTAGCCTTGAGCGGTCCGTCAACGCGTGCCGCGGGTTTGCCGACCACGTCGAGCCGCTCGCCGAGTTGCCAGGGCGTCGGTTCATCGTCGGGTATCACTACGGTCATGTCGCGCTGCCCGGCGGAAAATCCGAGCCGCAGCTTTACCCGGCGCGACATCAGGCTTTCCCCTTGATTTCCGCAGCCGCTTTGAGCGCGGCGGCGAAAACGTGCGGATAGGTTCCGCAGCGGCAGATATTCCCCGATACGGCGCGCTTTATCTCCTCCAGGCCAAGGCCGGGATTCCGCTGGATAGCCGCAGCCACCGACATCGCCATGCCAGGCGTGCAGAACCCGCATTGCAGCGCGTCGTGGTCAACAAAGGCGCGCTGCACGGGATGCATCCGATCGGGCGTGCCGAGTCCTTCGATCGTCGTGATCTCGTGTCCGCGCGCGCTCACCGCCAGTACCATGCATGCGGTAACCGGCCTGCCGTCGAGATGGACGGTGCAGGCGCCGCACGCGCCGCGGTCGCAGACCAGCTTGGCGCCGGTCAGCCCGAGATGATCGCGCAGGGCTTCCAGCAAGGTGACGCGCGGCTCGATCGTGACGGGCCGCGTCGTTCCGTTGACCTTCAGGTCAACCACCGTCAGGCCGGGTCCGATCCGCTCGGTGATCCCCTCTTCGACCAGTGCCTGCGCATCCGGCGGCGGCAGCGATCCGATTACCCCGGCAACTGCGGCCGCCGCGCCCGCTCCCTTTAGAAAGGAGCGCCGGCTCAGGACAGCGCCGCGACCGTCTCGGTTTGCTTTACGCTTGTTGGACACCCGGGAATTTTCCTCGACGGCCCGGCCCCACCCGTCATGCGCCGGCAGCCGGTTTCTGAGCTGGCTCGCCGGGCCGCACGCTTGCAAACGATGCCGCCAGCACCAATCCGAACAGAACCAATCCGGCGAAAAAAGCGAAGCCGGCGGTCTTCAGAAAATAGACGCCTGCGATCAGAAGCTCGTCAATAAACAAACCGGTGCTATATCCCGCCAGGCCCACGATCCCGCTTTCGACCCATTGTCCGGTCGCGTTCCATCCAATGCGAGCGAGCGTCGCGCATGCGGGCGCGACCCACGCCAGAGCAATCGCAGCGGCGATTATCGACCCGCCCTGAATACGGTTTCGAAGCGCGGGTTCCACCAGTCTGGCACCAATTCTGATTCCGATCAGCATTCCAAGCGCGGAAGCAGCGCCCTCCATAATCCAGAACTCGTTGCCCTGCCACCATGCTCCAAGCGGAGGATCGAGATACCGCAGCACGATATGGGCCCCCGAAACGTAACTCAGGAGGCTCAGCAGGCCCACCAGCACCGCAAGAGCAGTCAGGCGGCCTACCATCAACCTGGCGGATCGAATGCGCATCGAGCGTCACCCGCTACGGGATGGGAACCGTCAGGGCTCCCGGCACCCGCGTCAAGCCGAGCGACAGATAGATAATCACCAGCACCAGCACTCCGACGGTGAGCCCGACGCGTCGAAAGCGGGCCTGAAGCGAAGCGACCGCCTGCGAAGGCCCCGCAGCCGAGAGCCTCCATATCGAAACGCCAATCCTGCCGTACTGGTAAAGCACCATCACGATAACGATCGCCACCAACACGAGCTTCAGCCCAAGCAGCGGCGATAGCGTGCCCATGAACCAGAGATTGAGCATCCCGGTCGCCACCAGGATTGCCATCGCGCTCAGAACGATCGTCGCCAGGCGCCGCACGATTCGACGCGAGACCCTGATTCGCGCGGCGGGGTCCAGTTCATCGGCCAGAACCGGAGCGACCGCAAAAGTGCTGAACAGTGAACCGCCCAGCGCCACGACGACCGCGGTTACGTGGACAAACAGGATCAGGAGCCGCGCACTAAGCATGAACAAACCCTTTGGGCTGACCGCTGCGTGCAAGGGAACTCGGGCGCCAACCTGGACCCTACGATTCCCTGCGCAAGAGCGGCCGCGATCATTCGAAAAACCTGATTTAGACTCGCACCGGCGCCAGGCGGTTTGCAAACGCGAAGTTCGCGGCCGGGTTTGAGTCCAAAGCGCATTTCACGCTGCCGCGACGGGCCTGTCATTACTGAAAATTCGCTTGGAGAGGCACGGAACCGCCGCGGGTGCTGTCCGGAAAAGGCCGTCGGTGACGCCGCCTTGATGGAGCAGGATGTGCCCGGGGTGATAGCTCACCCCGCATTCCTGCTCGATCAGATGGACGACCCGGTTCGTGGTCCACAGGCTCGTTTCATAGCCGAGCGCCCGCGGCCCGCGTTGGAGTCCGCGCTAGACCTGGTTGATCTGGTCCGCACTCAGCCGGCGGCTTGCCTCCGGCACGAACACGACGCCAGTCTACGGCAATCGCTCGTGTGCCTACCTGCGCCATCCCTACGCTCGCGACGGTAAGGCCGCACGTTTTCGCCGTGGCAGTTGCCCAAATCGTGTCCGGAAGTCTCACGGTCATGAGCAACAGATACCCCGGGACTCTCTGACTGAGTCTTATGGAGATTCCGCAATCGTCCGATGCAACATTGATGTAGCTAATCTCGCCCGCGGCTACGCCGGCGCGTCGTGCATAATCGTAAGCGACTTTCACCGCTTGCGCGGGATCGGCGGGCAGCCATCGCGCTCCCGCTCTCACGGCCATTTCTGCCGTGACTGACAGTCTGAAGGTAGTTCCGCTGCAATAGACGATGCCTGTGGCGCAGTGCGTGATCAAGGTGCATATGATGATCAGTTCGATCAGCATTCGCGTCCGACGGGTTGAAATAGGCTTGGCCGCTTTCACTGGCGATCCATCGCTAAGCGTCGCACGCCGCGCGCCTCCATGGAAACCCTGTGATTCCTCAACACCCGGTTCGCTGCTGAATTGGCGAACGCTCTGTCCGTGTGACGTTCCGGAACCGAAAGTCTCAAAGCACGCATTAACGCCAACATTGTCAGGACAGGGACAGCACCAAGCGTCGAGTAATCACACGTATCTGCCGTCCATCAGAATTGCGCCGACACCCTGGGCCGCCCACTTCGGCGCGACCTACTGGGAAACCAGGACTTGCGAGGTGCTGGTGAGGTTTAGAGTGACTGTCTTGAGGAGTGGTATACGCAACGTATATTGATAGGTGACCTGGACCTTCGCGTCTTTCCTGCTGGGAAGATTTGAATCGGCTGGCCAGGATGAATTGACCGTGATGTTATCCGGATTCATGCCGCTCGCGTAGTTGAGCACTATCTGCCGAATCTGCGCTGCGGTGGCCGGACTGGGACTCGAAGGCGAATGGACGATTGCGTAGCGCGATGCCTCCCGACACGCAGATGACACCTCGTTGTAATAATAAACCGCAGAACTCACATTCATCGTGCCAAAAACGAATAGTAGAAACACTGTCGCAATGAGGCCGAATTCGACCATAGACTGACCTTTCGTGTGCGAGCGATTACGCAGCGCGCAGGTAAGCCTTTTCATTGCTGAACTCGCATGACGGCTTTGCCCGACAGGGGAATCGACGAAGGGATTCCCGGGTAGGACATCAACGTCCTAAAGGTCGTCGAGGTATCGACCTCGACAAACGTCGCCTGCGGATTGCTGGTGCAGTAGCTCGAGGCACATGCTGTAACGGTACTCGGGCTGTAGCAGGTGCATTGGCTTCCAACGGCGCTTAGCCCGGTAACATTCGAGCCGTCGGTTTTTGCCGCCGTCGCCATACCTGCGGAATCGGCCGCCGCAATCAAGCTCTGCGATCCGTACTGCGCGCCCGCACGGGCTGCGTTGCTGACCGCGATGCTGGTGTAGAACAAACGCCCGAAGTCAGTCCCGACGAGTACCAGCAGGGCCAGTATGGGCGCCACGGCCGCCATCTCCACCGTGCTTTGGCCGCTATTGGAAGAGGCCTTGCGGAGGATCCTGAAAGTACGGCCGTGACGCCAAACGCTATTCATAGAGCGCCGTTGACTTGATCGGTGATCCATCGGCTAGCGAGGAGTAGTTGGCCCCCACGGTGCTGTTTCCACTGACCGTTACCGTCCGGCCTATGAGGAGTGTATAGCCAGACGAACTGCTATTTCCACCGTAGCTCAGCGGAGTGGTCTTGAAATAGATCGCTCCGTCGAATGTCGAGCTCGAGTTCCCGGTTATGCTACTCGCTGCGCCGGTCGAGGGAACAGTCGGGTCCTGGTAGAACAGGATGGCCTCATACGTTCCGGATGTGGGTGCGCTCAAGTTGATCTGCGCGGTCCCGCTAAGCGAGATGCCGCCGTAAGCGTGGCTGCTGTCGTAGGTATTGTAGAAAGTGACCTCGGCCCCTGAGAGCGCAGCCGAGCCAGTCATCTTCATGCCTCCGCCGTCCAAGACGTAGAGACCGGAATTGAAAATTACGGTACCACTGCCGCTGATCTGGATGCCGCCACAATACACGCCATGGTTCAGGGTGGTAGTTCCGTTCCCACTTGCGTGAAAATTGTTCTGATCGCATGCACCAACCGAGGGCGGCGTCAGGTAGGAGAATGGGTCGGGGGCCGGAGCGATCCCGCTTTTCGGCGTGGGCGTCATGCCGCTGCCCGAGTAACCCCCGACCACTCCGATCGCCGTGGCGGTCAGAGTTCCGCCTCCGCTCGTCAACAGAGCACTCGAACTGCTTGAGTCCACGAGCGCACCACAACCGAGCGTCATCGAACTACTGCCGCTAACACTCAGCGCACCCGAGGCTGTCGGGTCGAGTGCAAACACACATGCCGGGCTATTGGTAGAGCTTCCGACCGCCCTGGCGCTTACGTTGACGCTCTCGTAGCCGAGCGCGCTCAGGAAATAGCTCGACTTGGTCTGTGCGACGATTACTTCGACATAGCTTGCATTGCCTGCAAACGAACCGCTTGCCGGCGGATTGTTGACAGTGACTGTCACACCGTTGGTGCTGTCGGTGAAGCCGTTCAGCGCAGACACGCTTCGCCCGGCAGCCGTGGCATCCTCCTTCAACCGCAGCGCGATTGCGGCCGAAACCGCGGCCGCGTCTGCCGCGGTCTGCATCTTTCGCCGAACAGTCCAGAACTGGCCGAGGTCAGCCGCCATTGCGGCGAAGCCCAGCAGGACGGCGAGCGACATCGCGGTCAGGACCAGCACCTGACCTGACTCGGATCTACTCCGCCTCGGCAATCCCCTGCTGCCGGAGTTGTGGTGTCGAGGAGCGGCGCTGGCGCCCGCCGGCTTAGCGGTCACGGCACGCGTCGGCGCGAACGGGTGGGCGCATGGCGCGGCCGCGCTTTTGATATTTCGGCTCGTCAGTTCGTTGAGGCTATCCATCGGAGTTTCCCGCTTCCGCGCTGCCTGATAGCGTCTCTCACCAAAAGCATACGACGAGTTATATTTAGTGTCAAGTAGTTATCTGTTGGTCTCTCTCACAATGTCCGAGGCCGAAAATGACAGCAACTCCTCCAGGGCTGCGGGCGCAGCGCGCTTCGTGTCGATGAGTGCTGGGCTCGGGTCACAGGCCGCGCGCCCAAAAGATATTGCTCATCGCGCCCGGCTAGCTGTCGAAGCCGTCGGCGGACAATCGCCGCGACACCGCGCACCGTCAACTCTTCCAACTGCGCGCACACCCGGTGGTAGATTTCACAAGCGGATCGGGTTTTAACTAGGCACAGGAATTTACCGGAAGATCGTGATGCTGGCCAGGCCGCGTGACTGCGGCTCGCGCAGTGGAGGAAATTTCGATGGGCAGACTCGATGGCAAAGTCGCAGTGATCACCGGCGCGGCGAGTGGGATCGGCCGCGGGACCGCTTTGTGCCTCGCGAAGGAGGGTGCGGCAGTGGTGGCCGCGGACCTGAACTCTCAAGGCGGCGAAACCGTTGTCAGCGAAATCGCATCGGCGGGAGGCCGTGCGGTGTTTCAACACACCGATGTCACGAGCGAGCCCGCGATCAAATCGGCGGTCGAGCGCGCGGTCAAGGAGTACGGACGCCTCGATATCATGTTCAACAATGCCGGCCTGGTCGGCGCGGTCGGCCCGATCGAAGCCATCAGCGCGGATGACTGGGATCGCACCATCGCGGTGCTTATGCGCTCTGTATTTCTCGGGATCAAGTACGCGGTCGAGCCGATGCGCAAGGCGGGCGGGGGTTCCATCATCTCGACCTCATCGGTCGCATCATTTCTACCGTCACCGTATGGCGCAGCATATGCGGCGTCCAAGGGCGCCGTGATCAGCCTGACCCGCGCCGCCGCGCTGCAACTCGGCCGCGATCGGATTCGCGTCAATTGCATTTGCCCCGGCGTGATCAATACGCCGATCTGGGGTGTGATGCCGGGAATGGACGATCCCGCAGTCCTGGAACAGGCGCTCGGTCATGCGCAGACGATCCCGCGAGTGGGCAAACCGGAAGACATCGCCAACATGGTTTTGTTTCTCGCCGGCGATGAATCGCAATGGGTGACGGGGCAAGCGATGATCGTTGACGGCGGCTTGACCGTCGGCCCGAATTTCCCCTCGCCATCCACCGCCGCTCTGCAGACCATGCCCAGCGGTTACAGCGGCCCATCGTTCAAACGATAGCGCCCGGGCGAACGGAGATCAGACGTGCACCAGGCGGTCACCATCTGGAGCGAGGGCACCCAACTCGCCGGCGATCTATGGATGCCCGACGGTCTCGCCCCCGCCGACAAATTTCCCGCTATCCTGCTGTGCCACGGATGGGGTGGGCTCAAGGAGCATCTCAACCAAACTTACGCGCCGTGGTTCTCGCAGGCAGGCTTTATCGTGATGACGTTCGACTATCGCGGATGGGGCGCGAGCGGCGCGAAGTTGGTGCCGATCGGCGACATTCCGCAGCCCGACTCGATTGGCGGGGTTTCGATCCGCGCGCGTGCGGTTCGTGAGGTCGTTGACCCTTTCGATCAAATCCGCGACATCGCGAACTGCCTCGATTTCCTGGAAGGCGAGCCGCAGGTTGACGCCGGCCGTATTGGGTTGTGGGGTTCCAGCTATGGCGGCGGGCACGTCTCGTTCATGGCCGCGCACGATCCGCGCGTGAAAGTGATCGTTGCGCAGGTCGGCGCGCAGCAACCTGGGGCTCCGGCGATCGCTATCGGCCGCGAGCGAGCGATGGCGCGGGCGCGCGGCACGATTGGGCCGATTCCACCCGTTGAAGACGGCATACCGGGTCTCGCCGGTACGCCCGACTTCGCCAAGATGGCGTATTATCGGCCGCTCAGTACCGCGAACGAGATTCACGTGCCGACGCTGGTCATCGATGCTGCGGAGGAAGAGTTGTTCGATCGCATGCAGAATGGGCATGCCCTGTTTCAAGTGGTCGCGAAGAATGCGCCTGCCCGTTACGAGACGTTTCCATGCAAGCATTACGCGATTTACGACCAGCACTATCGCGAGGCATCCAACCTCGCGCGCGATTGGTTTGTCACGTATCTCAAGCGAGCGTGAACGAGTGTTCGCGGATCAGCAAGACGCGCGTTCCCTGCCACCGCGGTAGGTCTAAAACTCAAAGCCGGGACTTCGCGTTTGCAAAACGCCTGATGCCGGTGCGAGTCTGAATCAGGATTCAAACTCGGAATGAAACGATCGCGCAACTTGGCCGCAGCCGCAGCAGCCCTCCTTCTGATGAGCCTTGCGACGACGAACGCTCAGCAGCGCAGAGCGCATGAAGGCGTCCTGCTCGGAATCGCCACCGACCGGGAGTTTCGGATCGGCGCCTTCCGTCATATGGACAATCTCTTTCCGAATCGCGTCATCCGCCGGGCGGCTTCGGTATGGGAACTGCCGCGCGCGGAGCGGGCCCTGGACGTGAGCTACGAATGGAAGGGGAAGCGCTATCCGCTTGGAGAAATTCTGACGCGCACCAACACGACCGGCCTGCTCGTGATCAAGGACGGGAAGATCGTGTTCGAGAAATACTACCTCGGAGCCTACGCGAAGTCGCACTTCACCTCGATGTCGGTGGCCAAGTCGTTCACCTTAACCCTGGTCGGACTCGCAATCGCGGATGGAAAGATAGCTGACGTGAATCGTCCGGTTACGGAATATCTCCCGGAGCTGAAAACATCGGGTTACGACGGCGTGCCGATCAAGGCCATCCTGCAAATGTCATCCGGGGTCAAATTCTCCGAAGACTACGGCGGCCAGGACGACCTCTCGCTGATGTGGCAAAAGACGATGGAGGAGAACTCGCAATCTCTGGATGACTACGCTCGCTGCCTCACGCGCGCGGAACAACCCGGGACCCGTTTCTACTACCGCAGCGTGGACACGCAGGTGCTGGGATGGCTGGTGAACCGCGTCACCGGTGAGCATCCGGCGGACTATCTGTCGCGCAAGGTCTGGCAGCCCTTGGGAATGGAGAGCGACGCGTCGTGGCTGACTGACGCCTCTGGAATGGAGGCGGCCTTCTGTTGCATCCAGGCGACGCTTCGCGACTACGGCCGCTTCGGATTGATGTTCCTCAATCATGGCAAGGCCAACGGGAAACAAATCGTGCCGGAATCTTGGGCCCGGGATGCGATCACTCCCGATTCGCCTCAGGTGCAGCCGGGCAGGCTGCTCCCGAACTATCCGCTCGGCTACCAATATCAATGGTGGACGTTTCCGGGCGGCGGCGATCGTGCATACACGGCGCAAGGCGTGTTCTTCCAATTCATCTATGTGAGGCCGCGTGACAATATGGTGATCGTCAAGACCAGCGCGAACGACGAATTCTGGGACGAGGAGAAGGAGATGCAGACCTACGCGGCGTTCGATGCAATCGCTGCGGCCCTGTGCCGCCGCCCAGATTCGCCGTGCTCCCGGTGATGAGACAGTTGTCTATCGTGATCGCTGAGTTGTGCGAATAGACGCCGCCACCCGCGCCCGTTGTACCCGCGATATCAGCGAACAATAGCTAATCGAATTAGGAATCCTGTGCTGCTATCCGTCCGAGCTAAGGGGCGCTGCGATCTTTCTATAATGGACGAACGCGAATCGCCAGCAGAGGCCTGCCGCCAGATCGGGGAAACTGCACCAGTGCCGCCCTGTCGGTAGACGTGAGTCGCGATGCGAGCTGTGTTAGCCTGTTTGCAGAGTGTCGGTCAGGAGCGATCGCAATTTGAGCCTCGGTCTGGAGCCCGCTGCCGCCAGGTATGCATGGTGGCGCGGAGCCCTCGCCGGAATTCTCGCGGGCGCGATCTTCGCGTTGACGCTTGCCGCGGTTCTGCCTCGGTCTTCCGCCGTGCCTCAGATGGCTCGTGCACCCATCAGGTCTGTCACGAACGAGCCCCCGTCTGGCGCCCCCGCCTTGGAAGGTATCGCGAAGAAAGAGGTCCTCGTTCTTCCGTCGGCATATAGCCCGACCGAGCCGTTGGCGTCCGAGCCGACCGCGCCGTTGGCATCCGAGCCGGCCGCGCCATCGTTTGTAGAGCACTCCTCCGTGGATGACTGGTCTAGAGATCCTCTCCAGAACTGCGTCGGATGCTCAAGTCCCATTAGCTCTGGCTCCTCTGTGCCAACCGACGCCAGCGCGGAGCAGGATGCTTCGCGTTCCTCAGATGCACAGGCTCAAGCTCCCGACGCCCCGCAGCCCGCTGAAGTTGTCGAGCCGCCGATTGTGATCGTCGAGCCTCCGCCAGTCGCCTACTTCGCGGTCGGCGCCCCCGCCGCCTTTCCCCTCTCGCCGGCCTCGCCTGCTAACGCGTCGCCATCGGGAAGGCTCGGGATGATCAGCCCCGGTTTCCTCGGGACGATTCACGCGCCCGCGTTTGGCGGCATGCCCCCTCATCGATAGCTGGCGCGACCGCGATTCATCGAACACCATACATCCATATGCACTACACGCATCCGTCGGGCGAAGACTTTATTCGCGACGCTTTGCGAAGAGAAACCGTCTGGCGTTAAGCTGCCAGCTTTAGTACAGGTCCCAAAATGCAGATCATGGACGCGAATGAAGCCGCGGCTTCGATTGCCTACCGCCTGAGCGAAGTGATCGCGATTTATCCCATCACGCCGTCGTCACCGATGGGCGAATGGGCCGATCAATGGAGCGATGAAGGCCGCACTAACATCTTTGGCACTGTGCCAAAGGTGATGGAGATGCAGAGCGAAGGTGGTGCCGCAGGAACGCTGCACGGGGCGCTTCAGGGGGGTGCGCTGGGAACCACTTTCACCGCCTCGCAAGGCCTTCTGCTGATGATCCCCAACATGTACAAAATCGCCGGCGAGCTTAGCGCGTGCGTCATTCATGTCGCGGCCCGGACCATCGCGACGCACGCGCTTTCGATATTCGGCGACCACAGCGACGTGATGGCGGCGCGCGCGACCGGCTTCGGCTTGCTGTCCTCCAATTCCGTTCAGGAAGCGAACGATTTCGCCTTGATTGCGCACGCCGCTACGCTCGAATCGCGCATCCCGTTTCTGCATTTCTTCGACGGCTTTCGGACTTCGCATGAGCTCAACAAGATTCATCCGCTTTTGGATGACGATCTGCGCGCGCTCATCGATGCGAAGTTCGTCCGCCAGCATCGCGATCGCGCACTCACCCCCGATCGTCCGATGCTGCGTGGCACGGCGCAGAATCCGGATGTCTTCTTCCAGGCGCGCGAAGCGATCAATCCTTTCTATCGCGCCTGCCCGACGATTGTTCAGGACATTATGGATCGCTTCGCGGAACGGACCGGCCGCAGCTATCGCCTCTTTGAATATGTCGGGGATCCTCGAGCGGAGCGGGTGGTCGTTTTAATGGGCTCGGGCGCCGGCGCGGCCGAGGAGACGATCGAGCGCCTCCTCGCAGGCGGAGAAAAGGTCGGTCTGCTCAAGGTGCGCTTGTTCCGTCCCTTCGACAGCGCCGCTTTTGCCGCGG
The DNA here is from genome assembly GCA_963793115.1 of uncultured delta proteobacterium. Taxonomy (GTDB): domain Bacteria; phylum Desulfobacterota; class Binatia; order Binatales; family Binataceae; genus CAVVMA01. The sequence continues at coordinate 39,627 of CAWBYV010000020.1, read as the reverse complement.
CTCTGCCAAAAACCACGCGCGCGATAGCGGTGCTCGATCGCACCAAGGAGCCCGGCAGCACCGGCGAGCCGCTGTACCTTGACGCCGTGACGGCACTCAGCGAGGCGTGGGCGGCGGGCCCTATCGATGGCAGAGGGCCACGAATCATCGGCGGGCGATACGGTTTGTCGTCGAAGGAATTCACTCCCGCGATGGTGAAAGCGGTGTTCGATGAACTCAGGAAGGAGACTCCCAGGAATCACTTCACGGTGGGAATCCACGATGATGTGACGCATTCGAGCCTCGAATTCGATCCGGAGTTTTCGACCGAGAGCCCGCAGACCGTGCGGGCGCTCTTCTACGGCTTGGGATCGGACGGCACCGTGGGCGCCAACAAGAACTCGATCGCCATCATCGGTGAGAACACGCCCAGCTATGCGCAAGGTTACTTCGTCTACGATTCCAAGAAGGCGGGCTCGGTCACAGTGTCGCATCTGCGCTTCGGGCCGGACCCGATCCGTTCGACATATCTGATCAGCAAGGCGAGCTTCATCGGATGCCATCAGTTCGCCTTTCTCGAACGGATGGACGTTCTCGCGGCAGCAGATCGGGGAGCAACCTTCCTGCTCAACGCGCCATACGCGCCCGACGAGGTGTGGAACCATCTGCCTCGCAACGTGCAACAGCAGATCCTCGACAAGGAGCTGCGCTTGTTCGTCATCGATGCGTACAAGGTGGCGCGCGATGCGGGCATGGGCGGCCGCATCAACACGGTCATGCAGACCTGCTTTTTTGCGGTGAGCGGAGTTTTGCCGCAAGACGAAGCGATTGCGGCGATCAAATCCGCGATTCAGGATACCTATGGGAAGCGCGGCGAAGCGATCGTGCGAAATAACTTCGCCGCGGTCAACACGACGCTGGCGCATCTGCACGAAGTCACCATCCCCGCGTCGGTGAGTAGCACTATAGACGTTCTCGCGCCGGTGCCCTCGCACGCGCCCGCGTTCGTTCGCGATGTGCTCGGCACTCTGATCGCAGGCCACGGCGATTCGCTGCCTACCAGCGCTATGCCTCCCGACGGCACCTTTCCCACCGGGACGGCGAAATGGGAGAGGCGCAACATGGCGCAGGAGATTCCGGTCTGGGATGAGGACCTGTGCATCCAATGCGGGAAATGCGTGCTGGTATGCCCGCATGCGGTGATTCGCGCGAAGGTTTACGAGCCCAGTCACCTCGGCGATGCGCCCGCGTCGTTCAAGTCGGCGGCGCCACGATGGCGCGGCCTCGAGGCGCTGCGTTATACGCTGCAGGTCGCGCCCGAGGATTGCACCGAATGCCGCCTGTGCGTCGAAGTTTGCCCGGCCAAGAGCAAGAGCGAGGTACGGCACAAGGCGATCAACATGGCGCCGCAACCTCCAATCCGCGACGCGGAGGCGAGGAACTGGGACTTCTTCCTGTCGCTGCCGGAGTTCAATCGCGATCGCCTCACGCATGCGCAAGTGAAGGATGCGCAGCTCCTCGAGCCGCTCTTCGAGTTTTCCGGCGCGTGCGCAGGGTGCGGCGAGACGCCCTACATCAAGCTGCTCACCCAACTCTTCGGCGATCGATTGCTGATCGCGAATGCAACCGGATGCTCCTCTATATACGGCGGCAATCTGCCGACCACCCCTTACACCTCGAATGCCGAAGGCCGCGGGCCGGCGTGGTCAAATTCCCTGTTCGAAGACAACGCCGAATTCGGGCTCGGGATGAGGCTCGCGCTCGACAAGCGCGTTGACTACGCGCGGGAACTGCTGCGCCGGCTTGCGAGTCTGATAGGCGAACGTCTCGTCTCGGAGATTCTCGAGGCAGACCAATCCACCGAGGCAGGTATCGCATCGCAACGCCAGCGCGTCGCCGAGATGAAGCGCCTGCTTGCCGGCCTCACGAGCAACGACGGGCGCGATCTCGTCGCGATCGCCGATGGGCTGGTCCGCAAGAGCGTTTGGCTCCTTGGCGGCGACGGATGGGCCTATGACATCGGCTTTGGCGGACTCGACCACGTTCTCGGCTCGGGGATGAACGTAAACGTGCTGGTGCTGGATACCGAGGTCTACTCGAACACCGGCGGACAAATGTCGAAATCCACGCCGCGCGGCGCGGTTGCCAAGTTCGCCGCCGGCGGCAAGCAGATCGCCAAGAAAGACCTCGCGATGGAGGCGATCAGCTATGGCTCCGTGTATGTCGCGCGCGTGGCGATGGGCGGCAACGACTCGCACACGGTCCACGCCTTCCTCGAAGCAGAAGCGTACGACGGCCCCTCGCTGATCCTCGCGTATAGCCATTGCATCGCGCACGGCTATGACATGGCTTTCGGCATCAATCAGCAGAAGAACGCGGTGCTCTCAGGCTATTGGCCGCTGATGCGATACAACCCGGCGCTACGCAAGGAAGGCAAGAATCCTTTCCAGCTCGACTCGAAGGCGCCGAGCATTCCGCTCAAGCAATACGCCTATCAGGAAGCGCGCTACACGATGCTCGCGCGCAGCAATCCCGAAGCCGCGCGCGAATTGCTGCGGATGGCGCAGGACGATGTGGAGCGCCAGTGGCGTGTGTACGCGAACCGCGCCGCGATGGCCGGCCAGGCAGTCGCACCGCCGGATACCGCCGCCGAAGCACAGAGCGCTGCGAGCGAGACGCCGAAAGGAGGCAGGCCATGATCGACCTCACGGCCAAATACCTGGGCCTCACCTTGAAGAACCCCATCGTCGCTTCGGCCTCGCCACTTTGCGATTCGATAGACCGTATTCGGCGTCTCGAAGATCACGGAATCGCCGCGGTCGTATTGCCGTCCCTCTTCGAAGAGCAGCTCACTCTGGAAAGCGCAGCGCTGGAGGCGGACCTCGTGCGCGGCGCTGAGAGTTTCGCCGAATCGCTGAACTACTTTCCCGCCCTGACGACGTACAACCTCGGTCCCGACGGCTATCTGGAGCTGATTCGCAAGGCCAAGGCGAGCGTTTCGATTCCCGTCATCGGCAGCCTCAATGGGGTCTCAGCCGGCGGCTGGATCCGCTATGCGCGCGAGATGGAGCAAGCGGGCGCCGACGCCATCGAGTTGAACCTCTATTCGATTGTGACCGACCCGGAACTCACCGGCGGCCACGTCGAGCAGGGATACGCCGAGCTGGTTCGGGAAGTAAAACAAAGTGTACAGATTCCCGTCGCAGTGAAGTTGTCGCCATTCTTCAGTGCGCCCGCCAACATGGCCAAACGGCTCGATGGCGCCGGCGCGAATGCGCTGGTGCTGTTCAACCGCTTCTATCAGCCGGATTTGGATCTCGAACTGCTCGAAGTCTCGCCGAGCCTGACTCTGAGTAGCCCGCAGGAATTGCTGCTCCGGCTGCACTGGGTGGCGATCATCTTCGGCCACATCGGCGCCGACCTGGCGATCACCGGCGGCGTCCATAGCGCGCAAGATGTGTTGAAAGCGGTGATGGCGGGCGCGCGCGTTACGATGATGACCTCGGCACTCCTGCACAACGGGATCGGGCATCTGGACGGCGTCCTGCGCGATCTCCTGAGCTGGATGGAGGAACACGAGTACGAATCCATTCGACAGATGTGCGGCAGCATGAGTCAGCGCAATGTGCCTAACCCGGCGGCGTTCCAGCGCTCCAACTACGTGCGCGTCCTGAGTTCTTACTCGCTGCCGAGAAGTCTCTAACCTAGCGGCCCGGCTGCAAGCGGGGAATCGAGGCTTTGCAAGTCGAACACGTGGTTGAGCGTCATGCCCACGGGCCAATCCCCCAGCGATCCTCTTCGATCAGCCGACAGATTCCATACCGTGGCCGCTAATGGAGATAGCCCCGCTCCCGATAGTATCGCGCGGCGCCTGGATGCAGCGGCACGCCGAACGCCTTCCACACGGTCTTCGGGTTGTAGGATAGGTTGAGATGGCTCCATTGCAGTAGGTCCTGATGTTCGTCGAGCGCCTTGGCGACCGTGTAGGCAAAGTCGTCCGGCATGTCGTCGCGGCCGTAAACGGCATGACCCGAGCGAGTCACGGTCGGAATCGGACGGTGTATCCCGCGCAGCAGACCGTTGGGGATATCATGGCGCTGCAGGTCGTGGTCTTTGGCCAGCTTATCAAGGAGCGCGTCGGGGAGCTGCAGGTAAGTGAGGTCATACTTCTGGCTCACTTCGTACCAGACGTTGAATTCCGGTGCGTTGGCCAAAGTTCCGCCATAGATGATGACATCGAAGTCCTTGCGCTCGGGAGGATCGACACCGTTGCCTAAGTGTCCGCCGGCCTCCTCGATCGTTTGCTTGCTGAGGCCGTAGTTGTCCAGCACCGCATGTGCCACGTCACGGCTATCGATCAGGACGCGTACGGGCCAACGCTTGCTCCGGATCTGGCCAAGGTCGGTGATCCCGAGGCCGGCCTTGACCGCGACGATCAAGTAGTTTGGTGACTGGATGGTGGCGATCAGCCGCAGGTTCCGTCGCGGGCCCTCGCCGGAGTACTGATGCGTCCCCTGGTAAGCCCACCACAGAATCTGAAGGCTGGTGCCGCCGAAATCCACCGGACCGTTCGGCGGCGGCGGGATGTCGCTGTCAGCAATGATGCCTGGCTCCATCCCGATCTTCCAGGGCGGCGGCATTTTCGCCGCGGCAACGATCCGCGGCGCGTCGGCGCGAAAGCAGTGATAGCAGATCAGCACGTCGTACCCGTAGGGGCGCATGGCGGCGCGGACGATTTCCCCGATCGCACCCCACGGACAGACCTTGCAGCCGCCGCCGAAAACCGGGCGCTTCACCGCGATGCCCGTGTCTGACGTGACGAGTGCGAGGCGCGCTCCTGAAAGCGGGTCAATCAAAGCGCGGCCTCGATAATCGCCGACGCCTCGGTTGCGCCGTCAACACGGTATGGCTTGGTGTGCGTCGGGAAGGGCTCTGCGAGGGCGACGACGATCATCTGCGCCAGGCTGCCAGACGCGAACGCGTCGAGTGGCAAACAGCGCGCGAGCGACTTCACCGCGAGCGCCTGCGCATGGATCGTCTGTTCGCTTCTATTGATCTGTCGAGGGATGAGGATCGCGTTTGGCCGGTTCGCCAAGACCTCCGCAATCGTGTTGTAGCCGGCTGCGCCGATGAAGAGATCCGACGCGCGCATCCACATCGGGAGATCATAGAGAAGCGGCACGACGCGGATGCGCCCGTCTGAAAATGCACTGCGGTAGATGCAGTCAACTTCGGTCTGTTTAAGATATGGCCCGAGTGGGACAACGACCGTGGCGTCATTCGGAACCACGCGCCGCACCGCATTGAATAATGAAAGGTAGAGAGGCAGCGCACCTTGTGCACCTCCGAACGTTGCGACGATCAGCAGGCGATCGTCGCACCCAATCCGGCGCCGCGCCCCGTCGCGTGTAAGCGGCGTCCTTCGGGCGACGTAGCCGGTGTAGTGCAGCTTGCGCCTAAGCACCGGCGGAATCTCATACAGCATCTCCAGATCGATGACGTCCGAATCGGTGTAGATCAGGACCTTCTCATATGTGCGGTCGATGTGTCGGACGACATCGGTTGAGAAAAATTCCTCGTTAGTCTCGGCCCGCGCGCCGAGCACGCCGCGCAGGCCGAGGATCTTGATGGCCGCAGATGAGTCAAGAACGCGCTCCAGCTCGTGCCTCTGGCCGTACGGGTAGTAGTCAACGATGAGTGCATCGGGATTGAACGAGTCGATAAACACGTTGATGATGCTGGTGCGGAGTTGGTGCAATTCCGGCTTCGAGATCGCCGCCGCCGGCTGCGCGATCACGCCGCCGGGCAGGTCGTATGAAAAGGACGATGGTATCTTCACGACATCCATCCGGGGAGGAAGCAACTCCAGACCTCGCGAGGCACCGGTTAGCCCGAAGATTCGCGCATCGGGCAGCCGCTCGAGCGCTGCGCGCGCGATCGTCGCGGAGCGCGAGGTGTGGCCCAGGCTGCGGCCATTGTGCCAGTAGAACACCAGGCGAGCGGACATGGGGATGGGCTCCTAAATGAGAAGCGAAAGATTAGTCTCGGCATTGGCGTGGCGCAAGGACCGTCATCCTGCAGTCGTCATTCCGTGACCCGGACTTTCGTAAGCTCACGGATGCGAAACCCGGGCGGTTCAGTCCGAAGTCTTGCAGTCGTTGAGTTGTTTCGCCGGCCGGAGTAGAAACCGCTTGAATCGGGAATTGGAGAACCGCCATGCATTCGGAGATCGAATTGCGCGATCAGGTTCTGGTCGGACCGCTGCGGCGATCCGTCAACAGCGCCCGCAACGTGCGGGGAAGCATTCACGATGACTCGACCGCGACCAAGCTCGGTTTTCGCGGCGGTACGGTCGCCGGTTCAATTCATCTCGAACTGTTCCCGCCGCTGCTATTGAGGGCGTTCGGCGAGCGCTGGTTCGAGCGCGGCACGCTCTCGATCCATTTTCTGAACGCGACCACCGATCGTGAAGCCGTGCGTGTGTTCGTCCGGCAGCCGCCGGCCGAAGCTGCCGACGTTCAGGTCGATGCGTGGATCGAACGCGACGACGGAATGCGGGTCGCCGAAGGCACGGCTTCAGTCGGCGCTCCGGACGAACCGACCGCGCTGATGCGCCGGCCGCTGGATCGGTTTGACCCCGGCCAGATGCGCATCCTTCGCGCCCTGAAGGCCGGCGACCAGTTTGAGGAAAGCGACGTGATTTTGACGCCTGCGGCAATGGCCGAGCGGATGAAGGAGATCACCGAGCCGCTGGCGTGGTACACGGGGCCATCTCCCTGGGGTGGCGCGATCGCGACCCCGGCAACCATGGTTCAACTGCTCTATGCGAGCCCGATCGCGAGTCTGCACGGAAAGCTTGGCGCCGCAGTGGGTCTCTTTGGTGCGATCGAGATCCGAAACCTGCACGGTCCCGTGCTGGTCGATCATCCGTATCGCGTCACAGGGAATATTGTTTCGTTAGGTCAAAGCCCCAAGACCGAATACCTGTGGTTCGAGACCGCACTGAATGACTTCGATCGCAAGCGGATCGCCGAGATGCGAATGTTGCTGCGTTTCATGAAGGCGTCGTCGCCGCTCTATCAAGACTCGTTGAGCTGCAAAAGCGTGAGAGAATCCCGACGAAATTACGCGCTGCAGCGACATCGAATGGTTTCTCATTTGGCAAGCGCCCAATGCGATTGTCGGCTTCACGCGCGAAAAACGCGTCGAGCCCCTCGATGGCGCGCGCGCCCATCAGCCGGTCGCGCGCTTCTGGGACGCTCAATTTGCAAATCGATCCGCGGGCCACATCTGCTGCACGGGACGCTGGAAACTCATGCGGCTCACGGTCCACGACTGATGCTCCGCTAGTCTCTCAAGCCCGCGGGACGGGCAACAAAAGTGTTAGCCAAGCTTGCGAGAAATGGCTTTGGCACAGACCGCTTGGCAGACATTGTCGAAATTTGCCGCCGCGGGGGAGCGTTATCGCCTTGTGCGTCCGCCCTGCGTTACGAATTCGGAGGCCACGAAGAAGAGGCCGCCGCCAAGAAGGGAGGCGCCTGATGACCGTGTCTCGTTCGGATGCCCCGGTGCTCTTCGGTGTGACGGGCGATCTCGCCCACAAGATGATCTTCCCGGCACTCTATGCGATGGCGAAACGAGGCACCCTCAAGACCGCGGTAATCGGCGTCGCCACACGGCTGTTGGCACAACCCTAGAACAGTATCTGGCGCGCGTGGCTGCAATCGCCATTGGGTTTCGTCGTCGTGCCCGATTTCACCGACTCCAGTTTTCTCTCTGCGCCGCAGCGCTTCGCGGGCTCTCAATGTCTGGTTGGCGCCGGGCTATGCCTGGTTCTTGCGGCGCTGTTCCTTTTGCGCGCTTCCCGGCCTGGCGCAGCCTACATTCTGGCGATTTTAGGCATTGCGGAGGTTCTTATTTCATCGCGCCAGCTTGTGACCAGCTTTTCTCTCGCCGCGACGGTTCCGGCCGAGGTGCGCCAGTTTCTGGCCGCGCATCCAGGCGACTACCGAATCCTCAACCTCTCCACCACGACCTTTGGGCCCTTCCAGGTCGGCATCTGGGATAGTGCGCTGGCCATGGGGGCAAACGACATTTCGGGCTACGACCCCGTGTTGCTGCAGCGGTACGAGCAGTTCGCGATCTACTCGCAAGGCGGCAAGCCGGCCGATTCACCGATCAAGCTGACTTTCGGCCACGCGAGTCGTTTGTTACGTCTCCTGAGACTGGCCTTTGTGCTTCAGGTTCAAGGCCACAAGCTTGGCATGGTCGAAACGCCCGGAAGCCTGCCTCACCTCCTGCTCGTCAGCGGATGGAGCAGATTCAGGATCGCGACCGGATTCTGGCCGCTCTGAACGCTCCGTCACTCGATCCGCGAAGGACAGTGATTCTGGAGACCGACCCCGAACCGCGGCCAGCGCCGGACACGCCGCCGGGAACGGTGCGCCTGTTGAGCACCGATTCGAACTCGCTCATGATCGCGGCCGACCTTCCGCGGCCGATGCTCCTGCTGATCACCGACGCCTACAGCCGCTACTGGCGAGCTGTTTCCATGCCGGGCAGCATCCAGAGCGAGTATCAAGTCATGCCGACTGACTATATGCTGATGGTGGTACCGATGGCTGCGGGCCATCATGTGTTGCGCCTGGAATACGCGCCGCCGGAAGGGGTGATCGGCCGCTGGATCTCGCCCGGGGCGCTCTTGACCTATCTGCTCGCTGCTACGATCCTTGCTGTGCGACAGCGACGCCCCGGCACGTCAGCCTCCGTGGCGCCCGGCCTCCAAGCCATCCATAGCACCGAATGGCAACTCGGGTACAGCAACAAGGGCAGCGCGAAGACGAAGCCGGCCGCGAGCGGCGCGCCGCGTCTCGGGTCGGCCGCGAGTCTCTGATGGTGGGTGGCGTGTTGCTCGTCACGCTGCTGCTCTACCTGAGATGCCTCGGCAACGGATTCGTCTTCGACGACAACATGATGATCGTGAAGAACGCCTACATCGGGTCGTGGTCCCTTTTCCGGATCTCGTTCTCGCACGATTCGTGGTGGTATTTGGATCCGCTTCATTTGCCGGCGAGCTCGTACTACCGGCCGCTGCAAGATACGTGGCTGGGCCTGCATTTCCATCTGTTCGGCCTGAACCCGGCAGGATGGCACGCGACGATGGTGGCGCTGCATCTGGTGGTGGTCTGGCTCGTATTCAGGCTCGCGTCGCATCTCACTGGAGACCGGCAGGCCGCGCTGCTCGCGGCGGCATTGTTCGCGGTGCTTCCGTGTCATGCCGAGGCGGTGGTGTGGGCTTCCGCGATTCCGCTCCCGCTCGCCGCCGCGTTTGAGCTCGCGGCCCTGCTTCTGTTTATCGGGCGCGCGCAAGCCCCGTATCGCAATTGGGCGCTCGCGATGTTGTTGTACGCGGGCGCCCTGCTCACGCACGAGAGCGCGGTCATGCTTCCGGTGCTGGTCGCTCTTTATGGGTTGATCTTCGAGCGGCCCGATCGCGCGACGGCAGACCGGTCAACGAACCCGTCAACGATTCTGCGCGCGCGGATGCGGGCGACCGCCGCGGCCGTGAGCGCGGCGCCCTTCGCAGCAGAATTGCTCGTCTATCTCGCCGTAAGATTTCTCGTGCTCGGATTCATCAGCCGCCCGATGGTCGGCGATCACCTGACTTACGGGCAGGCTCTGATGAGCATGCCCGGAGCGCTCGCGATCTACCTGCGGCTGCTGATGGTTCCATGGGCGGCCGGTCCGGCGCATCGGCTGCTTCCTCCGGCAGGCCTCGCCGCGCCGGACTTCTTGATGGCGACTGCGATGGTAGTCGTCGCCGCTGGAATTTTCGGGCTGGCGATCCGGAATTCGTCGCGCCGCGAGCTTTATCTGTTCTGCGCCGCCTGGATGGCGATTTCGATCGCCCCCGCGGTGAATCTCCCCTCCTTTAGTTCCGACATGATCGTGCAGGATCGCTACCTCTATCTGCCGTCAGTGGGATGGTGCCTGATGGTCGCGACCGCGCTGGCCGGCTTCGCGCGACGCAATCCGCATCGGCAAGCCGTGTGGGCGGGTACCGCCGCGGTGCTCGTCGCATACGGTGCGGCGCTCTGGAACGCGCAGCACTACTGGCATGACGATTACACGCTCTGCCGGATCGCTGTCGAGGAATTTCCCGGAGCGGCCGTCTGGCATGCCGGTTTGGGCGCCGTTTTGCTGCAGCGACACGATATCGCCGGGGCCGCGCGCGAGGTCGAACAGTGGCGAAGCCTGACCCGCGACTTCCACCGCCGCGGGGGCGGTCGGGAACTTCAGACTCTCGGCCTGCTGTACGCGCAGCTCGGCCGCTACCGGGAGGCCGAACTCGAATTGAGCCTCGGTCTCCAACTGGAGCCCGCCTCTCCGGCAACCTCCTACACCAAGCTCGCGGAACTCTACGACCTCGACGGCGACGAGCAACGCAGCGAGCAGATCCTTAAGAGCACTGAGTCCCTGCCTGACGGTGCCGAGGAGGTCGCGATCATGCGGGCGCGGATAGAGATGAGGCACGGCGACACCAACGGCGCGGAAAAGGCCTTGCGCGATCTTACCGGCCATTATCCCAATGACGAACGCGTATGGACGATGCTCGGTCTTCTTCTGACCGATGAGAACCGCGACGACGAGGCGCTGGCGGCCTACCAACGCAGCATCGGCCTCGCGCCGCAAGACCCGAGACCCTACTTTTACGCCGCCCGGCTGCTTCACGCCAAAGGACGCAATCGCGAGGCGCTCGACGACTGCCACAAGGCGCTGGCGATCGACCCGAATCACGCCGGCGCCGCGAGTCTCATGAACGACATCACGCGCTCATCGGCAGGACATTAGCGCCCCCGGGCTCCGCGCTGTGGACTCCCAGTGGCATTGCGGGACCGCGGCAGCTTGCAAGCGCATCGCACGGATAAGCAAAGTAAACTGAAAGGATGAGATCGCTCGCGTGCTCCCGACTCCGCACTCCGCTAAAACCGAAGAGAGGCGACGACATGGCCGCACCGAATTTCGAGACCACTACATGAGAATCAGGCAAACAAACGAACGCCGTGGCCTGAACACCCCGTCGCGTCGTTGAAATGAGAGGCCACTTGGTCTAAACCCGCCAAGTAGCCGTCCGGCAAAAGGAAAATGATGCCTTCGGCTGAGAGTAAATCTTCCCTGCTCGATCGCTATCTTATACTGCTCCTGCTGCTGTTCTCCGCCTACGCTGCTCTGTTCATCTATCGCACAAGTTTCGTGATCGATGGCGAAAGGTATTTCTGTCTCTTCGACGACGCCATGATCTCGATGCGATACGCAGACAACCTGGCCCATCATCGGGGGCTGGTCTGGAACCCGGGCGAAAAGCCGGTAGAAGGATTTACCAATCCGCTTTGGGTCTGTTACATGGCGATGCTGCATCGGATCCCGGTGCCGCGGTCGAAAATCTGTCTGCTCGTGCAGATCAGCGGGATGCTTCTGCTGATGGCAAACCTCGTGCTGGTCTGGAGTCTGGCGCACTCGCTATCCGGCGGGTCTCGCGGCGCGGCGCTTTGCGCGAGCGGCCTGACGGCCTTCTACCTGCCCCTGAACAACTGGGGTCTACAGGGAACCGAGGTAAGCCTGTTGGCGCTGGTTATGAGCGCCCAAGCCTGGATGGCGGTGCGCTATCTGGATACGGGTCGCTGGTCGGGGCCGCTTTACCTTCTGCTGGGTCTCGCTACCCTGATCAGACCCGACATGGTCGTTCCGGCGGTTTTGATCCTGGCCTTTCTGGCGGTCGTCGATGCACCCCGACGGGCGCGCCACGCACTAATAGGCGCGATACCACTTGTACTTGCCGTAATTGGACAAACGCTTTTTCGACTTTACTACTTCAATGACCTGTTGCCGAATACTTATTACCTGAAGCTGACAGGATATCCTCTATTGCCGCGGATGACTCGAGGCGCGCTGGTGACCGCCAAGTTTCTGGTCGAGATGAATCCGCTTCTGCCGGTGCTGGCGCTCGCCTTGATCATCCTGCGGCGCGATCGCCGTCTGACGCTGCTTGGCTTGATATTCGCGGGCCAGCTGGCCTACAACGTCTACGTGGGCGGCGATGCGTGGGAATGGTGGGGCGGGAGCAACCGCTACTTGTCCGTCGCAGTGGCGCTGTTCTTCGTTGTGCTGGCTTGCGCGCTGGATTACTGCGCACGCCGCGTCTTCAGGGCTCTTGCCGACCAGAGTAGCATCACGCGACGCCTTGGCTCAGGCGGAATTCTGGCGGGCTTCACCATGATCGCGCTGCTTAACCTCAACGTTGCTGTCGGGCGAAGCAACCGGCCTGGGGTGGAAAGCGAAGCGATCACGTATCAATACCCTTTCGAGGAACTCCTGCTGCTGGAGCAGCCCATACAAGTTCCGGACAACGAACGCTGGGTGCGGGGGGGGCTCCTGCTCCGACGAGCCACGGACGCCGAGGCCACGATCGCGGTCGGGGCGGCGGGTGCTATGCCCTACTTCGCTCAGCGTCGCGCCATCGATCTGTTTGGAAAGAACGACCGAAAGATCGCGCGGGAGGGCGCGGCAGTGCCTCAAGGATGGGCCAAGTGGATTTCGTTCTTCCCGGGTCACAACAAGTCTGATTATGACTACTCAATAGGCGAGCTGAAGCCCGATGTAATTCTGGAGGTGGTTCCGGCCTACCTGCTGGAGCGGAACTATATTCGAGTCCATACGATCGCCGATGCCGCCGGGTCGGATGCGACCGCCGTGTCGATCACCTTGCTTGTCCGCAAGGACTCGACGCACATACGTCCGTATAGAAATCACGGCGATCCGCCGTAAAATACGTGGTTCGTTTACTCTGGGGAGTCATCGCGGCCGGCGCCTTGACCGGATGCGGGTTGTTTCAGCCGAACTTCTTCTGGTTCGAAGCCCCGTTCTATCAATCCGAAGCCCGGCTCCGGACGCTGTACAACACGCACGCCTTGCCGCGCGCCGTAGTACGCGCGGAGTTCCCGCGGACGCCGACTCTGGCGGCGATCGAGGAGACTGCGCCGACCACCCAAGGCGGTCAGTTGCTGCGCGACGAGGTGATTATCGATTCGACCGTAGAGGCGGCGCTCCAGACCGATGGCTTACCCGACGCTGTCGAGATCAACCGGTCGTTCGCCCCCATCGAGCGCAGATGGTTCGCGATGTACTACGCGAATCCTCCGCTCACGTTCGTCTATCAAACGCTAATGCTGGATTTCGATGCGTCCGCCATTCGCTACCACAGTGGCCGAGTCTTCAGGATGAGTGCGGTGCCTCGTTCGGTATTCCGCATCGCGCTGGGGGCCGGCCCGATGGCCCCGCCATGGCCGGTGACCATTCCACCTCCGGCGTACCAGGCTCTTGGAGTGCCCACGCTGGGCCCCCCGCCGCCAAGCCAGGTGGACGGGCGGGATTGGGCTCCATTGGCAAAGAGCCTCGCCGCGGAGATGCGGGAGGGACGCGCCGACTACGCCATCCGAGCCTACAAGGCATTGAGCAGACTCAAGCTGGCAAACCCGCTGCCGGGCCTTGAGTGGAAAGCGGTGCTCTTCGATTCGAGCGTCGTGAGCGGCTTTGGCGTGCCCGACGGCACGCTGTTCATCACTACAAGCCTGGTGGAGAAGCTCAATGACGATCAACTGGCGGCGGCGATGGCTCATTTGATGGGCCACGAACGCTACCAGCATTACCCGAATAATCTCAGGGTCGGCGAGCAAGTCCGGCTGGCGGCATCTACCAAGTCTATCCCCGAGGTGCCCAAGTACCCCGATGTGCTGACCACGCCGGAATACGGCTTCTCACGCTGGGAAGAGGTAGACGCCAACCGCATCGCGGTCGAATACTTGGCCCGCATCGGCATCCCGCCCGACACTTTGTTTGACGTTCTTCACAAGTTGTCGCCCGAGAGCGGCGAAGCCAGCGCCGGGGAATGGCCCTCATTTGCCCAGATCCATCATCTTCCCGAGACCGCAGCCGATCTGGGGCGGATGCTCGACGCCGGCATCTTCCGATCGCCGGACCCTATCGCCGAATCGCCGCGTTAAGCCGGGTTTCGCGCCGGCGGCGCTCCGGAGCCCACGGATTCCAGGCAAAATCGCGCTCGGCACCCGGAGGATGTTCCTTGGCTCTCGCGCTTCGCGGTATGATGAATTTCCTGGCTCCGGCCGGAAAAACAGCGCTGGCAATATCAAGGGCGGTCTGGATAGAATTCGCGTCGTTGTGATTGCGTCAAACCGGTAGGGATTTCAGAGACAGGAGTTCGACGGGATGGTTTCAATTCGCAAGACAGCCGGCACGATTTTCGCGTCGGCGGCGGCGCTGCTGATGGTCGGTGGCCTGGCGGCTTACGCCGGAGATTCAGAGGCGCCGGACGCCGTGTTGGCGAAAGTCGGAACGCACAAGATCACCGAAGCGGAAGTGGACCAAAAGTACCGCGACGAGATCAACAACCTCAACGCGCAAGTTTACGAAGTCAGAGAGCACGCCATCGAGGCGATCGCGGCCGATCAACTGCTGCAGCAGGCCGCCGAGAAAGAGCACCTCAGCCTCGACGCCTACACCGCGCGGGAAGTCGACGCCAAGGTCAAGGAGCCGCCTGAAAACCAGGTCCGTCGGGAATACGAGGTCATGCGGAGACAGCTCCCCCGCCCCTACGAACAGGAGAAACCGGGCATCATCGCGTTACTGAAGAACCAGGAGAAGGGCGCGATACTCCAGCAATTGCTGGCCAGCCTGAGCACCGAGATTGCGATAACAAACCATCTGAAGTCGCCCCTGTTCAACATTCCGACCAACGGCCATTATTCGCTTGGGCCCAAGAATGCTCCCGTGACGATCGTCGAATTCGGGGATTTCGAATGTCCCTTCACCCGCAAGGCGGAGACCACCCTGAAGCAGGTTCGGGTGAAATACGGCAGCAAGGTCCGGCTGGTGTACTTCGATTTCACGCAGTACGAGCATAAGCACGCGTTTCAGGCCGCGATGGCCGCGCGGTGTGCGGGAGACCAGGGCAAGTTCTGGGAATTTCACGACGCGCTGTTCGCGGATCAATCCAAACTGGCGCCCGCCGATCTGAAGGCCACCGCCGCCAGGCTCAAGCTCGACATGACCAGGTTCAACTCCTGCTTCGATCGGAGCAAGTACGGAGACGATCTGGCCCGCAACGTTGGCGAGGGCCGCAACCTGAGGATTGAAGGAACGCCGACGTTCTATATCAACGGCCGCATACTCTTCGGCGTGCGGCCTGAATCGGACTTCGATTCGATGATCGCCCAGGCGTTGGGCACCGGCAACCGGAAAATCGCGGGAGCGAGTGACTAGCTCTTCAAATGCGGACGCGTGGCCGCGGACGGGCTGCTTTGCGCGCCGAGGCAGTAGCATTGCGAAAGGCGATGCGGTAATCAATGCGCCCTGCGGCGATGAGCAAGCTTTCAAGTGCGCGGCGACTGTCGCCGTGGATCGCCTCTTACGTGGCTCTGGGGATCTTCGCAATCGCGCTGGCCGCCCAGAAGCGCTTCGATGATTTGTTGGCCGCGCTGCGCCACGCTCTTCGCCTCGCGCCGAACGATCCCTCGGTTAGCGTTCTTGCCGCGCAGGTGCTGCGCTCGATGGGCCGCGACTCCCAGGCACCCGAGCAATGCCGCATCGTGCCGGATGAGGCGCTGAACGACGGTGACGCGCAGGCGCTGATGACCCAAATCCACCGCGGCGTTTCGAATCGCTGACCGGTGCGGCGCGCAGCGGACATACGGGCTCACCGCGGGCGACGCGGTGAAGCGGCAAGCGCGGCGCGCACAGCGCGGGTTGTCGGCGCCGATTCGATTTCCAGGGCGCTGATCGCGATGGTCATGACCGCGGCGATCGTCAGGCTCGTGCTGGGGCTCAACTCCGTGCCGCTCGGATATCCCGACACCACCAGTTACCAGGCGTTGGCGCGAGACATCGGATGGCTCGACTTCGCCGACTACACTGGCTGGCGGACCCCCGTTTATTCGATCCTTCTTCTGGCCGGCGGATTGAACTGGAACGCCATCAGGTTCGTCCAGTCTCTGTTGGGCATCGCCGTCGCCGCGATGCTGCTGAGGATCGTCTACCGCAGCACGCGCAGTCCTGCGCTGGCCCTCGCCGCCGGGCTCGCCTATGGGCTCAGCCTTCGCCCGCTTGTTTACGAATCCACCATTTTGTCGGAAACCCTCTGCACCTTTCTCCTGATGCTGTCCGTATTGGTATTCGCCCGAATGTTATTCGCGGAGCGGTTCGGCGCCGGCGATCATGCGTTGCTTGGCGCAATCGTGGCGCTGACCGGATTTACCCGCGTGATGTACGCGTTTCTCGCGCCGCTCTATTTCGGCTTGCTGGCGGTGCTCGGCCGATCCGCCGCCGGTCGCGCTGAGCGGGGGCGAAGATTGGCGATTTTCGCGGCGCCCCCGGCCGCGCTCTTCGTCGGCTGGTGCGTGTTCAACCAGTTGACGCTGGGCTACTTCGGCCTCACGACGCAGATCGGATTCAGCCTGACCAATCACAGCGGAGCCTTCGTCGAGTTGGCGCCAGCCCGGTACGCGGCGATTCGCGACGCCTACCTCGAAGCCCGCGCGGTGCAGGTTGCGCGCACCGGCTCGCACGCCGACACCATCTTTTTCTGGAACGCTCCCAGCGGATACACCAGCCTGCAGTTGACGCGCGAGCTTACCCGGATGTCGCTCGGGTTGTTCGCCAGCCATCCGCTCCTGTATGCCCGCGATGTGGGACGGGCCTGGCTATTGTTTTGGACAGGCGTTCCCGCGCAGCGCCCTTATAACTTTCGGGGTGGCGCGCTCGCGAGCTGGATATGGACGATGTGGCACGTCGAGCAGCATCTGCTGCTCGCGGTCAATCTGCTGTTCCTGATCTTTGCCGCGCTGTCGATGCTGGAGTTCGTTCGCGGCCGGCGGCCGCCTGCGTTCGATCTCTGCGTGATTGCGATCGTGCTTGCGGCTTCGATCGTTCAGGCGATGATCGAGTTCGGCGAGAACGATCGCTACTACTCGCCCACCTATCCGCTGGTCCTCTACGTGGTGATGGTGTCTGCCTGGCGCTACATGCCTGCCTGGATAGGCGCGCAGAGCCGGCGGCTCCTGCGTCCTTCCGGCGACCTTCCGGCGATCGCGGTTCTTTCCGTCTTCGCTCTCGCGCTGATTTGCATCCCGGTCACGTACCATCATGCGGAAGCGGCCGCCGCCGAGCAGGCAACCAAAGCGGCGAACTCCTGGCTCACGCTCGTTGACGAGGGGGCGAACCGCGAGGCCTGGAGCCAGCTCAACCCCGTCGCCAAGCACCGCTTCAGCCAGGAAAGCTGGGAGCAAGGGATTGGAAATCTCCGCAGATTGCTCGGGCCGGTCACTTCCCGGCAGGTCGTGTCCGTTGTCTGCGACACGAATCCGCCGATGGAATTCCCCGGGAAGTACGTTGTTATCGAATACAGGACCGCTTTTCAGAACAAGAAATCGGCCGTCGAGATCGTCGCACCGAGGCTGGACAGCGACGGGCGCTGGCGCCCATCCAGCTACTATGTCGCGGACGCCGGAGAGTATCACTATGGCGGGACGTGCAAATGCTGGACTCCCGAAGCGGAGAGCCGATTCCGCGCGAACGCTCGC
Source organism: uncultured delta proteobacterium (assembly GCA_963793115.1). Classification (GTDB taxonomy): domain Bacteria; phylum Desulfobacterota; class Binatia; order Binatales; family Binataceae; genus CAVVMA01. The sequence continues at coordinate 21,997 of CAWBYV010000020.1, read as the reverse complement.
CGCGCTGAATGACGCGGAGCACGGCCGAAACCTCCCTGGCATGAAACCAAGCGCCGGCGCACGGCGCTCCTGCACCGCTTCTCTGAGCATCTGATGCAACCGCGAAAGAAGCCGTGTTGCGCCATACCTCGAGCATCCGCCTGATCTCGCGAATGCTCTTGAACTGAATGTTGACTCTTAATCACCAGGTCCTTTGTCAAGGCGCGAGGAATTCTGGTGCCAACTTCGTGCCAGAACAGGAAGAAGAATACCGTAACACGGTGCATCACCGTGACCGGCGCTCATTGCTTTCCCTCGGCTTTTCGCGGAAGAAGTGGTTGGTAGGGCTCGGTTTTATGTTCTGGAGCGCTACTCTTAATCAGCGGGTCCCGAGTTCGAGTCTCGGGCGGCCCACCAAACCAAGCTACACGGGCACAGGGCGAGTCTGAATATCCGGGCCGCGCGGACCTTGATCGAATCGGCGAGGTAATCGAACAGGTGCAAGAGGCGCCCACAACCGCACCAGCTCGCGGCACCCGCGCTGCTTTCGCGCGGCCTCGATCCCTGATCCTAGGCGCCGTGCTGCTTGCCACGCTCCTTGCCTACCTCAGATGCCTGGGCAACGGCTTTATTTTCGACGATCGCCAGATGATTATCGGCAACCCGTACATCGGGCAGTGGTCGTTTCCATGGAAGTCGCTGTTCAACGATTTATGGTGGTTTCAAGGCCCGCGCCACAGTGCATACTACCGGCCTTTGCAGGACATATGGCTCGGCGTGAACTACCAACTTTTTGGTCTGCATGCCGCCCCGTGGCATGCGGCGATGGTCGGGCTGCATCTGGTGGCCGTCTGGCTGGTGTTCAAGCTTGCCTTTCATCTGACCCACGAATGGCCGGCAGCCGTGCTCGCAGCTCTGCTGTTCGGGCTGCTTCCGGTCCACGCAGCCGGTGGTATGGGCTTCGGCAATCCCGCTCTCGCTGAGCGCCACGCTCGAACTGGCAGCGCTCTACCTCTTTACACGGCGACGCGGAGTCGGGCACCACTACTGGGCGTTCTCGCTTCTGCTTTATGGGGCCGCGCTTTTCACGCACGAGAGTGCAGTCGCGTTCGTCGCGCTCATCACGCTTTACTCGTTCCTGTTCGAGCCACCGCTGAATGGCGAGACCGGGTTCGCGCGCGCGCGGCTATGGCCACGAATCGTCAACGCATTGGGGAGCGGAGCCCCCTTCGCAGTGGAAGTGCTCGTCTATCTGGCCGCCCGGTGGATAGTGCCTGGTTTTCTCATTGGATCGATGCCACCAGATGTCAATCACTTGACCGGCGCCGAGACCCTGATGACCGTGCCGCGAGTGATTGCCGCGGATCTGGCTCTGCTGGCCTTCCGCATGGATAGTGGTCTCTGTCGCGCCGATGATGAACCTGCGCGGGCTTTCTCAGTTGGGGCTGGTCCAGGACAGATATGTCTACCTGGCGTCTGTGGGCTGGTGCGTGATGCTGGCGTATTGGGCGACTTCCGTCGCTGCTCTGGGCGTTTTTTCAAGGCGACTGGTCTGGGGCGCCGCGGCCTCGCTCCTGATTGCCTGCTTCCTGGCACTCTGGAGGGTTCAGCATTTCTGGCGCGACGAGATGACCGCCTACGCCGCGGCGGTCGAGGCCTCGCCGGGTCAAGCGGTCTCTCACTACAACCTTGGCATGGAGCTGAAGCAACATGGCGACCTGATCGGGGCCGAGAGGGAACTCAGAAAGTCGCTTAGCCTCAAGCCTGTGAGTGCGGCGCTTTACGATTTGGGCGTCGTCCATGCGCGGCTGGGTCGAGTCAAGGAAGCTGCCGGTGAAGAGGCCCAAGGCCTCAAGCTGATGCCGTACGAGCCCGCGGATGCCTACATCGGTTTGGCTGAACTCTACGACCTGAACGGCGATCAGCCGGATGCCGAGGCGACGCTGAAGCACGTCGAGTCAATGGCTGGAGGAGTCCTCCTGGCTCGTCTCGCGCGCGCGCAGATAAGCTTCAACCACGGGCAGGTCGCGAAGGCCCGCGCGATCTTGCAAGATCTGGCGGCAAGCGATCCGAAGGATCCGCGCGTCTGGACCATGATGGGTATTGTTGCGACCAGCCAGAAGCGCAACGGAGAGGCGCTGTCAGATTACATGCAGGCTCTCGCGCTGGTCCCTGATGACACGTTCACTCGTCTCATGGCCGCGCTCACGCTTCATAGAATGGGCCGCGAGACTGATGCACGGGAGCAGTGCCGCGTACTGCTGGCTATCTCGCCGAACGATCCGAACGGCAAGGCGCTGATGAGGAAAATCGAGCAGAAAATCGCCTCGCAGCAGGTGCCGACCCCGGGCCAGCCACCGCTCCACTAGAGCTTTTGGCAGCGCGCAGCCGCGGCGCCGTACATGGACAGCCGTCAGTAGTGGTTGAGTCGCGCCAGGCGGTCGGCGTGGAAGTTCGCGTTGAATATAGGCGAAAGCTCGCGCAAAAGGCCGATCGACTCGCAGAAGCACTGGATGCAATGAACAGGGCGGGGCTCCTCACCGGATAGATCTGGTCGAACGGTGGGGATGCACGTTCAATAGCCAATCCAGCCCCCCGCCGCGGAGTTGACGCCATGTAAATCTTGGCGCCGTGCGGCTCCATTGTGAAGCTCAGCCACGCCGCCGCGCTCGCGCGCACGGGCTGGTATCTGATGACGCGGCTAAGCTGCCACCTTTCCCGCTCCAACGAGGTGCGGTTGTGGCTGAGCGTGATCGCCTGCAACCTCGGGAATTTGTGGCGGCGGCTGGTGTTCCCGCCGCGGATCGCCGCCTGGTCGCTTACCAGCTTGCAGCAGCGCCTGGTGAAAACCGGCGGGCGTTTGATAAAGCATGCCCGGTACTACTGGTTGCTCCAGGTGGAGAGTCATCTGACGCGCTGGCTCTTCGGAAGCATGCTGCGGAGGATCGCGACACTGCCGTCGCCAGCGGGATAGGCGGCCAGCAGAGCGGAGCAGATTTCGCTGACGAGATAGGGAGGCAAAGAGATAAGTGTCTGAAAAACTCGGTTGGAAGAGCGCCAGTTTCGGGCGTTTCACGCCAACGCGAGGCACAACTGGTCCGTTGCGGAGCCGTGGAAAGCGCCCTGCACTCAAGACCGAGACTCGAACCTCGCGTTTGCAAGCCGCCTGGTGTTCGTGCTAGTCCGAATCACGATTCAAAATGGAAATTCCGGGTAAAACGCAAATCCCCGCTTAGTAGCTCACAAGTAGAATAAACACGGGCTAAGGAGACCGGCCACCTTAGAAGAGAACAAGGGGTAAGATCAGCAACCCACTCGGAATGGGGCCGCGCCGGACAATTGAACTTTCTGAACTGGCCAGCCAAGGTAATCCCTCTTTGCAACCGCAGCGCTGTGGTGGCGTCGATCTTTGTTGGCGCGATCGCGTTGAGCTTGCGGCTTCTGCTAACGCCCCTATTCCCGCTGCCAAAACCAGCCGTTCACGACGAATTCAGTTATCTGCTGGCGGCAGATACTTTTTCGCGCGGGCGCCTCACGAATCCCGCCCATCCGATGTGGATCCACTTTGAGACGTTCCATGAGCTGTCGCATCCAACTTATGCCTCGAAGTACCCTCCAGGTCAGGGATTGGTTCTGGCCTTGGGCCAGATTTTCCATGCGCCTTGGGCCGCACTCTGGACCGGCATGGCTGTTCTATCCGGACTTATCACGTGGGCGCTGTGGGGCTGGTTAGAGCCGCCATGGGCGATCGCCGGGGGTCTGCTGGCGGCGCTGCGGCTTACCGGTAGCTACTGGACCGAGACCTACTGGGGCGGCACAGTGGCGGCAATCGGGGGAGCACTTGTCGTGGGCGCACTTGCCCGGCTGTTGCGGCGTGCCTCTCCGGCGCCGGCATTTGCGTTCGGCCTCGGGCTGGCGATTCTTGCAAATACACGTCCTTACGAAGGCTTCGTTCTCGGCGCCTCGTCTGCCATCTTTCTGCTGGTCCATTTGATTCTGTTAATCCGGCGGGGACGCCACAATTCCTCGCAGTTGCTTCATTCAATCGGATTGCCGCTTGCCTCCGTCCTGCTGCCGACCTTCATCTGGATGGGTTACTACAACTACCGGGTGACAGGGGACCCGCTGCAGATGCCCTACAACTTGTACGTTAGGCAATACCCGTCATGGTCGCATTTCCTCTGGTCAAACAACCCTCCGCCCGAGCCACAATTCGACCACGAGATTTTTCGCGCATTCTGGATCGGATCTGATGGCAAGTCGATGCAATATGATCGTCAGCACATCCTTCTGGTACATCGCGATAATCTCATCGAACTTCTACATTTCTTTCTTGGCTTGCCGCTGCTTCTTTGCATACTTATCAGCTCCCAGCGACTGGTGCGAAATCGTCAATTACAAGTTCCCCTCTTGCTTCTACTGCTCTTCTACCTGGGATTATCAGTTGAAGCTAACCTGTTGCCGCACTACTTCGCGCCCGCGACGGTCCTCGTGTTCCTGGTTGCCACCGCCGCCGTGCAAGACGTTTCATCCCGATTCTCGCCTGGGAAGAGGCGCATGGCGGCGTGCGCTCTGTTTTGCTGCATCGCCATATTCGACGTTCCCCGCATCATGAATCCCACGTCTCGCTTTTATAACGGGGCCGATATGCGAGAGTTCATTGCGCCACGCGACCGAGTGCTCACATTGCTGCAGAAGCAGCCTGGCCAGCACCTCGTGTTAGTCCGATACGGCCCAGACCACATTATTGACTGCGAGTGGGTGTACAATGATGCGGATATCGATCAGTCTCGCATCGTATGGGCGCGTGCGATGCCCGGCGGCAAGGATGATGAGCTGTTGCGATATTATCCCGATCGGCGCCTCTGGATACTCGATGACGAAAAAGAAAATATTACGTTATACCCGATTACGAAAAAGAAAATATCACGTTATACTCGGTGACGAAAAAGAAAATCTCGCGGTGGGGTCCAAGCGGACTCGGACTTTGCGTTTGCAATCTGCCCAGTGTCGGTGCGGGTCTAAATCAGAATTCAAAATGGAAATTCCGGTTAAGTTGAAACCAAACGCGCTCATTCTTGCGGCTGCGGTTTTAGCCGGGGGGTGGTTGCGGTTCTATGCTCTGGGCGCGTCGGATATGACTGCCGACGAGGCGCCATCATGGCTGGCCGCGTCTGCTCCCACCGTGGGTCAGGTTCTCCACCTCGGGCTGCAGCTCAACCCGGGGAAGCTGGCAGTCCATGACTTGACGCTGCACTTCTGGATGCTCGTCTTCGGCGATAACATCGCCTCGATAAGGGCACTCTCCGCCGTCCTTGGTACGCTAGCCATCGCTCTGGTTTTCGTCGTTACCCGCGCACTCTTCGCGACCGAAGCGGACAGTGAGGCTTCGCTATTCAGCACCGACAGCGACTCGATAGCCACCCTGAGCGCTTTGGTCTTCGCGCTCAACGTCGTAGCTATCAGATATTCGCGAGAGGGGCGGATGTATGAGCTGATGCTGGACGCGACTCTCATCCAGATTTGGTTCTTCGTGCGGGCCGTTCGCCGCGGTCGCTTTGTGAACTATGCCGGGATTGCCCTGTTTGCTATATTCGCGGCGGCGACCAGTTTCGTTGCCGGCCTGGTCTTTCTGGCGGAGAGCTTGTGCTTGCTCTACGCATTACGACCGGGTGCTACCCGATGGCCATATGCCTGGAATGTTGCCGTTACGTTGGTGGCAGCCAGCGCTATCCTGGTGGGTCTGACGCCTTGGCGCTTGCTGCTCGAAAAAGCAAGCTTCTTCAGTTGGATTCGACCCGGATTTCTGACCGAATATGTCCTTGGGCTATTCGGCATCGCAGTTCGAAGCCCGGTTGTCCCCCTGACTCTAGGGCTCGCCGCGTGGGGAGCGGTTCGCGGCTGGGGGCGGCATTCGGAGGGCATAGGCTTCGCGCTCGCATGGATGTTTGTGCCCCCTATTCCACTCGCGTTGTGGCTGGGACCAATCATGCTGCTGGTAGTGACCATTTACTCATGGACGCCCCTTTTCGCCCATCGATGGGCGCTAACCTGTCTCGTGCCATTGTGCATTCTCGTCGGGCTTGGAATCTCGGAACTCCGCCCATCATTGGCGCGGATCGTCGCGCTTGCCCTGCTGGTCGTGCTGGCCGGCGTCCGAATCCATTCTTACGACCCGAACTCCGGCGACGTGGAGTGGGGGGTCCAATGGCGTGCGGCGACGGAAGCGGCCCTGCCGGAGCTCAAGGCCGGGGAGCCCGTAAACGTCATCCCCGGTTATGGGATGTTTGCGGTACGCTATTACTCGCGCAATGACCAGGTGGACCCGGCGCTACTGAGCGAAAATAATCGGCAAGCGCGGGTGCTGATCCTGGCCGACACCGCGGAGTTCCTGGTGCCTCGGGCGCTCCCGGTCCTGCACCGGCTATACCCCGTACAACGGGCCCGGCTGCGCGGTGTGTCAGTGCTGGCGACAGATTCGCCTGCGAACCAACCCGCCGACGCAGCGCATCAAGCGCGATAGTCAGTTCGGCGATCCCGAAAGTCCCGGCGAATCGCGTGCGATTTGCGCCTTGAACACCTGCATGGCGGCATTACTTGCCGTATTACCTGGCGCCAGTGCCAGCCGACATTGATCAAGGGCCAGCGCGGTTGCGTATCCGGCGAGCGCCAGGAGAGCGGCTGCGCACAGCCAGGTACGCGATTTAGCGGCGGCATGAATTGGCTGTTCCATCGACGAGCGTTCTCTCCTGCCCCCGGACTGCCGAATTTGTAACAGCGAACGGCGATCTCCGCCCATTCGGCAATCCGGCGGCGGGAGTCAAGGCCTGCAAGGCAAGTTCGCGCGACCGCGTGCAGTTCGACGTAACCGGAGACCCTCTCGCCATGTCTCCAGGAAAAGGGCAAAATACTCTTCAGGTTTTCAGGTGGGGTCACAGGAGGGTTCATGAAGTTCAAGATTGTTTTCACCGCGGCATTTCTCGCAGTGATGATGCTCGCACCGGTGGTGCGTGCGCAGAACGCACCGGCGCCGTCTGAGGCGAACGCACCGGCAGCGGCTGCCACAAGCAAGGCGGGAAAGCCAATGACTATGCGCGAGAAAGTGGCAGCGCTCAGGCAGGTGAGGATCTCGGCCTGCGATAAGAAGTCGGCCGGCGACCCCTGCTCCTTTTCGCGCGGCGCCAAAAATATCGAGGGAAAGTGCCAAAAGGGTCCACACGACAATTTGTTGATGTGCAAGCCGCAACCCGGACCAATCAGCGTCAGGCGCTTGCCGAGTGGTGCGCCGCAACCCTGAGCGTTGAGTAACGAGGAGGTTTCAGCCACTGTTCCGATGTCAACGTGGCCGCCTTCCTGAAGGCAGCGGGCAAAATCATGATGAGGAAACTTTGCGCGGCCGCAGTCGCCGCCCTCGTCGTATTTCTGATCGCGCTTTCCGGCCAGTCTTTCGGCCAAGGCTTGAGCGGCTTGTCGAATCTGTTGGGCGGCGGGTCGAAACATAAAGGGAACTCGGGTCAGTCCAGCGCCGGAGTGACGGTGCAGCGTGACGCCAGTCCGTACCTGGGCCAGTTCGTCGGCAAGCGGACGCAGAAGTCTCCGTCTGGGCAGAATGCGCAAACGGGCCAATACTCTCAGACCGGCGAGAATGCCCGGACCGGCTCGCAGACGGCTCCTGTCACCACCAACCTGACGGCGCAGTTCGCCTGTTATCCGGCAAAGGACTCGGCCCTGCCGCAGACCAAGGCGTTCTTGTGCTATTCGGTTGAGTGATCCGGCCAGTGCGCCGCTCCGGCGACGGCAATCGATCGCGCAATTGCGGGACGATCAGACCGGGCGGGACGAAATGTGAGTGTAACGGCCATCTTCTATCGTCGGCGTGGTCAGGAGCCGTTACACGGGTGCCGGCCAAGGCATACAAGCGGCTGACGGCGTCGTAACGGTGACTTTGCCGTCCCAGCGGATTAGCGCGCCGCGTCAACCCCCGGCAAGCTTCGTTGGCGAGAGCCGGGCGCGATGCCCGTCTGAGGCCCCCCCGAGACTGCAATCAGCCAGCGACAACCAGCTTGAACCTCAGCGACCGCACGATAGAATGACGGCTCGCGGAAGCTCCGGTTCGCACGTTCAATGGATCTCTCAGTAATCCTGCCCGTAATCAACGAACGCGATAATCTGACGGCGCTCATTCCGCGCCTCAGCGCGCAGCTCGCCCGCGAGGGTGTCGATTTCGAGATCATCGTCATCGACGGCGGCTCGCTCGACGGCACCCAAGAGGCGGCAGCCGGGCTCGGCGCGCGAGTGGTGAGGGAACGCCGGCGCGGCTACGCAGGCGCCACCGAGACCGGGCTGGCCGAAGCGCGCGGCGACTACATTCTCACGCTCGATGCCGATCAGTCGCACGAGCCCGAGTTCGTCGCCAGGATGTGGCGGGCGCGCGGCCAGGCAGACATCGTAATCGCGTCGCGCTACGTGCGTGGCGGCGCTTCCTACGGACCGTGGTTCCGCAGCGGGCTGAGCCGGTTTCTGAACAGCGTGCTGCGCCGGCTGCTCTCGATGCCGGTTCGCGACCTCTCGAGCGGGTTCCGCCTCTACCGCCGGCAGGCGATCGAGGGAATCAAACTCGAGGGCCGCAGTTTCGACGTGCTGGAGGAGCTGCTGGTCAAGGCTTACGCGCGCGGCTTCAGCGTGATCGAAGTGCCGTTCACTTACTTCCCGCGCGGCAGCGGCCGGTCGAACGCCCGCGTGATCCGCTTCGGATGGGATTTGATGCGCTCCGCGGCCAAGCTTTGGCAGTTGCGCAATTCAGTTGAATCGGCCGACTACGACGAGCGCGCCTTCTACAGCGCGATACCCGTTCAGCGCTTCTGGCAGCGCCGGCGCCATCGGATCACCACCTTCTGGGCCCGCGCGGCCGGGCGCACGCTGGACATAGGATGCGGCTCGAGCGTGATCGTCCAGAGCCTCAACAACACCGTCGGCCTCGACATCAACCTTGACAAGCTCAGGTTCCTGGGCAGGCGCGGAATTCCGCTCGTGCGAGGCTCCGCGATGGCGCTGCCGTTTCGGGATGAAACCTTCGATTGCCTTATCCATTCGCAGGTGATCGAGCACGTCCCGTACGACGAGGCGCTGTTCAGCGAGATCGATCGCGTGCTGCGGCCCGGCGGGTCTTTGATTATCGGCACGCCTGACTACGCAACCCTGGGATGGCGCATGATAGAGCCGGTGTATGGATTCCTTGTACCCGGCGGTTACCGCGACGAGCACATCACGCATTACACGCGCAAAAGCTTGGCCGAGATACTCGAGCGCTACGGCTTCAAGGTCGAGGAAACAGCCTACATCGCGCGCAGCGAGATGATCATGCGATGCCGCAAACCCGATCGCCGCTTGCAAGAGATGGCCGCTGCGCCGGTTGTCGCAAGCGCGTAGCCTGACGCGGGTACTCGACATAATCGCGTCTTCGCTGATAAAGAAAGATCGATGCACCGGCAGGCATCATCGGGGCTCGATATCGGGGTTATCAGACGCAGAGGAGGATTCCATTCCGTGAACAGGATCAGGATTTTCGCCGCAATGCTCCCAGCCTTCCTGTTGCTAATCGCCGGGCAGGCGGCCCGAGCGCAGGACAACGCTCCGGCGCCACAGGCAGCTATGGACGCAGCCAACGGGTTTCTGACGCTCATCGACCACGGACAATACGACGAAAGCTGGGACTCCTGCGCGCCAGCAATCAAGAACAGCATCACCAAGCCATCATGGAATACCGTGATGTCCGTCAACCGGAGAAGGTTCGGCGTTCTGGGATCGCGAAAGCTCGTGTCGGCGCAAACCGTCACCAGTCTGCCGGGATCGCCTGACGGCCACTACGCTGTTCTGGGCTACAGAAGTTCCTTTACTGCAGGCAAGACCACGAAGGCCGCCATCGAAACGGTCACCCTCAGTAACGAGAACGGCAAGTGGCTCAGCTACCAATACTCCATCAAAGCCGCCGGTAAGAAGCGATAGCGCGCGCCACCAACAGCGCAGACTCAATCGCAAGCTCACTTGAGCGCGTAAAGAACTCCCTGCCCGTCTGAACGACCTCGCCCCTGAAGTCGCCGGGCCCGCCACGCCCGTTCAAAACCCGCCAGGATGCGAGGCGATCAGGCCAAGTTGAGGCTCGATCGTGCCAACTGTCCACAGCACGATAGCTTTAGTTAGCTTAACTAAGTATGCCTAAAAGCTTCATATTGCTGGTCGCGACGCCGCCAACATCAGCCCGTGGACCGAATTGACGTGGGTCGGCCGACCGATGGTTGAATATTGTGTCCTCCCGGTAGTCTAAAGAAGTGGTCGGGACGACTTTCTGAGTGCTTACGGCCTAATCCAACCGAAGCCCTCCTGCCAAAGGAGCCGCCCCGACCGTCCTCCTGCCTCAACCCCTTAGACGATTCGACCCTACCCAGCGCGCGTAACCCGCGACTCGCGTTCCTGAACGGAGCGCATAATGGGGCTGGTCTTTTCGTCCAACCTCGTCAGAATGTTTGGTCAGGCCGATGCTCGCCGTCTGGAAATGCTCGCAAAGCTGAACCGGCGATTGCGTAAAGCGCCGACGGCAAGGTTGGCAATTGCTTGCGTGATCGGCTGCGTGCTTTCGGTGCTCGCGATCGCGGGAATGCCCGGCAGCGCCGGCGATACGACTGCTGACCTGGTTCTGGGCCAAGTCGATTTCAACCACAACAGCTTCAACTCCACCTCGCTCGGATCGATGGTCTACCCGACCGGAGCTGCGATCGACGCGACGGGCCATCTTTACCTGGCCGACGCATCGAACAATCGCGTGCTTGGATGGGCGAACGCGGCCGGCTTGACGACCGGGGAGCCCGCCGACATCGTGATCGGCCAACCCGACGGCGGGTCCAATTCCTGCGCCATCAGTCAGGCGGGTCTGTGCCTTGACCTTGCGCCGTCATGCCCATCACGTCCGCCTCCATTCGTGCCTCAGGCCGCCTCGGGCGCGGTCGCGGTCGATTCGGCGGGCAATCTTTACGTCGCCGACACCTGCAACAATCGCGTCGTGGAGTACAGCGCGCCGTTCAACAGCGGGCAGAGCGCGGGCCAAGCCGCCAATCTGGTGATCGGCCAGAGCAGCGCGACTGCAAACGTGTGCAGCAACGGCTCGAATGGAAACCCGCCGCCGAGCGCCGGCAGCCTATGCGCTCCCGCAGGCGTCGCGATTGACGGGTCGGGCAATGTCTACGTCGCCGACACCTCGAACAGCCGCGTCCTCGAATACAACAATCCGCTCGCACCGCCGGGCAGCGACGGCGCGGGCGACACCAGCGCCGATCGGGTATTCGGTCAGAACGGCATCTTCACGGTCGGCGGATGCAACGCCGGAACGGCGCCCGGCGACAGCAACGGGCTGGGTCCGGACAGCCTGTGCGATCCCACCGCAATCGTGCTGGACACCAACGGCGATCTCTACGTCGCCGACACCGGCAACAATCGCGTGCTCGAGTACAACACGCCGTTGGTCGCGACCGCCGTGACTGGCTCAGGCGATGAGAGCGCGGACCTCGTGTTCGGGCAATCCGCGAGCCTTATCACCAACGCCTGCAACGCAGGATCGGCCACGGCGGCCGGCCCCGGAACGCTTTGCAGTCCGGCGGCGCTGGCGCTGGACGCGGCAGGCCATCTCTATATCGGGGATACCGCCAACAGCCGAGTGCTCGAATTCGACACGCCGCTCGCGAATATCTCTTCGCCCAATGACACCGCGGACCTGATCTTCGGCCAGGTCGGAAGTCCGTCCACCAGAACCTGCAACAGTGGCACGACCGGTTCGCCGGTCCCGAACGCCGACAGCCTGTGCGGACCCGAAGGAATCGCGGCGGACAGCGCGGGCAACCTCTACGTCGCCGATACGATCAACAACCGCGCGTTGAAGTTTGATCAGCCCCTCCCCGCCGGCACACCAGGTGCTACTCCGGCGGCGTCGCCGACTCCGACGCCGCTCGCCGGGGGCGCGACCCCGACCGCAACGCCGACCGCGACTCCATCTCCGACCTCGACTCCAACTCCCGCCCCCTCCGCAACCCAGACGCCAACGGCGACGCCGACCGCGACCAGTATTCCGACGCCGACCGCCACGCCGACGCCCGCCGCGTCGGCGACGGCGACTCCGACAACGGCCGCGACTCCCACGCCCTCGCCTACTCCAAATCCTCTCAGCATTACGATTACGACGCCGACGACTACGACCAGCACCGTCTACGGGGTGAATCAGGTCGTGCTCGCCAGCTACTCGTGCAGCGACTCGATCGCCACCGCCACCGTCGTCTCCTGCGCGGGTCCGGTGCCCAACGGCGCCGCGATCGACACCACCTCGCCAGGGCTCAAGGCGTTCGCCGTCACGGCGACCGACAGTTACGGCAACTTGGCGACCCAAACCGCGACTTACTTTGTGGCCAACGTGACGCCGCCGGCCATCACCATCACCACACCGGCGACCGGCGCGATTTACGCCCTGAACCAGGTCGTGCTCGCCAGCTATGGATGCACCGCTTCGAACGGCACGATCGTGACCTGCGTGGGCACGGTCGCCAACGGCGCGGCAATCAACACGTCGTCGCTCGGAGTGCAGACCTTCACGGTCACGGCCGCCGACAGCAACGGCAACGCCGCCTCGCAGACGATCGCCTACATAGTCTCGGACCGCATCCCACAGGCGATTACGATTACGTCGCCGACCGCCAAGCTCTATGGGCTGGACCAGATCGTAACCGCCCAATATTCATGCAGCGATTCGAGCGTACCGGTCGTGACCTGCGCGGGGCCGGTGGCCAACGGCGCTCCCATCGACACGGCCTCGCTCGGCTCCAAGACCTTTACGGTCACGGCGATCGACAGCTACGGCGACAGCGCGTCGCAGACCGTCACCTACGCCGTGGCCGACCTGACGCCGCCGGCCATCATGATCTCCGCACCTATCGACAGCGCCTACGGCTACGGCCTGAATCAAATCGTGCAGGCCGCTTACTCATGCAGCGATCCTTTTGCGGTCGTGACGAGCTGCACCGGAACCGTTCCCAACGGCGACGACATCGATACCTCGTCGCTCGGGCAGAACAACTTCCAGGTGACGGCCACGAACAGTCAGGGCGATATCGCCGGAAGGAGCGTCACCTACTCGGTGGTTCCGATCACGCCGACCAGCCTGTCGTTCGGGCCGCTCCTTCCCGGCGCGGTGAGCGCATGGCAGACGGTCGAGGTCATCAATCCCTCGACGGCGGAACAGAAAATCAGCTTCATCTCCGCGACCGGCGCCTTCAAAAAACTCAGCCATTGTCCGCGTTTGATCGCTCCCGGCGCGCAATGTTCGATCTCGGTAAGATTCGCGCCCAAGAGCGACGGAACTCATAGCGGAACGCTCACCGTGGTCGAAGGCACGAGCGAGCTTTTTGTCAGCTTGAGCGGCGTAGCGACCCGGGTTGCGCTATCTCCGGCCCGTTTGAGCTTTCGTTCGCGCGCGACTGGCACCATCAGCCCACCCAGGAAAGTCACGCTTTCAAACCGGCGTGGCGCGGCTCTCCAGATTTCCGGCATCGCGGTCACGGGCGACTTTGCAGAGACCAACAACTGTGGCGATCGCCTGGCGCCGCACGCGAGCTGCAAAATTTCGGTGAGGTTCTCGCCGACTGTTACCGGCCAGCAGCTCGGCACGCTGACCGTGAACGCGAACGCACCGGTCGTGCATCAAAGCGTCGCGCTCAGTGGTACCGGGCTTTGAACACCACCGGCGCCTTATTCTCCCCGGCGCCGCTTCCGCTACGGAAAAAAGTCCGGCGGCGCCGGACGTGGAGACGATTGGTTCGTGTTCTGAGCCAAGGGCGACGGCGCCCGGGCGAACAGAACGGCGACCGAATCGCGATAGATTATCTTCCAATGTTCGTCGCTCATCACGACGCCGCAGGATTTGGAGTCGGCGGGACCAGAACGAAATCGTTGCGACCCTCGTCAAGGACCGCAGTGGCGCCCGGCTGCGCCTGATCGAAGCGAACAAATTCCTCCATTACTCTGTGCGGGTAAAGGAGATTCCACCGTTCGTCCATGAATACCTTGCTTTCCGGTCCCATGTGGCACATCAGATAGCCACCCCATCTGCACGAACTGAGTATGTCGCCGTGGATGCGATGCTCTTTCATAAATGCGACCGCGCCCGATGGATAGTCGAGTCCAAGCCGGAAGCGCGGCGAGAAGAGCCGCCGGCCCATGCGAGCACCACGGCCAGTGCGCCCGCCAGAATGGGATTGAACCCGCGACCAGCTTCCGGATGAGAGCGAGCCTCGCAGGATCGTTTGCGCCGTCGAGCCACCAGACCCGCGTGGCGCGTCAGCGGTATCACCGCAGCGATTACGGCGAGCTGCATGTTGCGGACCGCGGCGATGGCACAAAACGCGAACAGCGCTGCCACCGCCATCATCGCGGCATCATCCAGAGTCGGCGTCATCACGAAGACGACGGCCAGCGCGACAACCAGAGCGATCGGAATGATGTAAATTAGGGCGGCGGCGCTGCCGAGACTTCCCGCCAGCACCTTCGGCAGAGACATCCACTCGACTATGTATTGGTTGACGAACGGATCGCTGACCGTACGCGTCGCGATTAGCCAGGCGTTGATACCGAAGGGGTTCAGGAGCGTCGCTGCCGCACAACCCGAGGTGATCGCCATCAGACGCGCACCGCGCCCAAGTCCGCGCCGCTCCCACAGATCGGACACTGTCACGACGCCGGCATATAGCGCCAGCGCCGCCAATCCTACAACGAACCCGCCGTGCAGATTGGCCCACAGGGCGAAGAGCGGAACCGCAATCCAGAGCCTGGACGATCGCCGGTAAGTTTCGGCCGCCATCAGGGCGACCAGCACGCAGAGCAGAAGGTCGGTGAAGAGCTGCGGCCTAAACTGCATCTGCGGCGCCAACGCCAGCGCGACCAGAATAAGCACCGGCCGCTGGACCCGCGCGGGCGCGCCGGTCTCATTCATTGCGGCCACCAGCAGGCAAACCATCGCGGCATCGCAACCGAGTTTCAGAAGCTTCAGGCCGAAGCCGTCCAGTCCCGCGTAGAAGAGGGTCATGATGGTCTGCGCCAGCCATTCGTGCTGAAGCCAGGGCAGTCCATACGCCGTGTAGGAAAATGTGTCGCGCAGGTGGAGATTCCCCGTGGTCAGAAAAATGCGGCCCCCGAGCAGATAGCGCCAGAGGTCGGGACCAGCGAAGTTGATCGTGCTCGTCGCCACGATCGCGAGGATCACGAACGCCGGCGACGAGCGCAGCAGCGACGCGCCGCGATCGACGGCGCGGCTCACCGCCGGCTCGGTCGCTTCCGCGCCCGGCGTTCCCATACGCCGCTGCCCAACGAACCAGGCGGGTTGACCCGCAGCCATCTCCTCCACCACCGAAATGCGAGCCCAGAAGATGTTTCCATGAAACAGCGCGACACGGGCGGATGCAAACCGCGAGCTGTTGCAATCGCGCCACAAAACGCGCGCGACGCTGAATCTTGTCCGGCTGCGTTTCGGATTCGATGTACGGCTTCGCCTGCGCGCGCTAGAATGCCGGCGGGTAGAAACGTCGGCGGGTAGGTCAACAAATTATGGAACATCGTGCTTTGGGCAAATCGGGATTGCAGGTCTCGGTCGCCGGATTGGGCTGCAACAACTTCGGGATGCGCGTCGATGCCGCTCAGACCCGGGCGGTGGTGCGGCGCGCGCTGGAGGAAGGCGTGACCCTGTTCGATACCGCCGACATCTATGGCGGCCGCGGCAAGTCCGAAGAAATGCTCGGGCAGGCGCTTGGCGAGCGCCGCAAGGATGCGATCGTCGCCAGCAAGTTCGGGATGCCGATGGGCGACGGTCCGTATATGCGCGGCGGCTCGCGCCGCTACATCATGGACGCGGTCGAGGCGAGCCTGCGCCGGCTCGGCACCGATTACATCGACCTTTACCAGATCCATCAGCCGGACCCCGCGACTCCGCAGGAAGAAACGCTCAAGGCGCTCGACTCGCTGGTGCGCGCGGGCAAGGTCCGTTACATCGGATGCAGCAACTTCGCCGGATGGCAGCTCGCCGACGCGGCGTGGATTTCGCGCGAGCGCGGCCTGTCCTCGTACATCTCGGCGCAGAACCTGTACAATCTGCTCGATCGGCGCGTGGAACGCGAGCTGGCGCCGGCCTGCGCGCATTACGGCGTCGGCATTCTGCCCTACTTTCCTCTCGCCAGCGGTTTCCTGACCGGCAAATACCGCCGCGGCGCCGAACCTCCACAGGGCACCCGGCTCGCCCTGATGCGGCCGATGGCCGACCGCGTGCTGACCGCCGGCAATTTCGCGACGCTCGAGCGCCTGGAGGAATTCGCGCGCTCCAACGGACACTCGATGGTCGAGTTGGCGACGAGCTGGCTCGCCGCGCAACCACAGGTATCGAGCGTGATTTCCGGCGCCACCAGCCCCGAGCAGGTCAGCGAGAACGTGAAGGCGGCGGGATGGAAGCTCAGCGCCGACGAGTTGGCCGAGGTAGACCAGATCACCGCGCAGCGGCCCGCAAGGCACTAACAAGCCGCGGCCGTCAGGCCCGCCATCCGGGCGACGATCCGCGGCGTGAAGGGCCTTGCTGACCAGCGAGCGGAGCCGGCGATGGTCCGGACGATCGCGCGTGATCATCGTCGGGATCGACATGCGTTGGGGACCGATCCCGCTGGCCGACGGTTGCAGCAACCGGGAGGGATTAGTAGTGATTCTCGGCTTCGTAGCGTAAGGTCGAGAGTGCGTGAAGCCAATGAAGCGAACATCCACAGGAGCTGGCATTTCGATCGTAGCGGCGTTGAGCCTTCTGCTGGCGGCGGGATGCGGATACCCGAGGCAACTCGGGACCTGTGCCGTCGTGGGCGCGGTCGCCGGCGGAGTCGTGGGAGGCGTGGCCGGGGCGGCAATCGGCAACGAGTCGAGCAACCAGGACGGCGCCCGGCGCATCGGGTCGGGCCTCACGGTGGGATTGGTGTTGGGTGCGATTATTGGCGGAGTCGCGGGCCATTACATCTGCGACCCGGTGTTAAAGCCGCCACCTCCGGCGCCGGTCCGGTAGACGCGCCCTTCCGGACGTCCCTGCGCAACTTGAGATCGCGCGGCCTCGCGGCGATGCAATCCTGAGCCGCCGCAAGACGCCCGTGGCCAACCCGCGGCGGCGCGGACGCAACCGGCGCCGTGAGCGGCGCCGGCCGAAGCCGATCAAATGCGGGCGCTACAAAAGCGGGCGCTACGGACCAACGGCGACGGTCCAAGTCGGGCCATGACAAACGTTGACCTGGTACTGGTAAGCATATTGCGCCGAGCCGTACAGGACGGCCATGAGATCAGACTGGCAGCGGTAGCCGGGATCGACCGAGTAGTCACCGCTCGGAACGGTAAGCGTGGCTTGTTGGCCAGGTGCTATTGGTTGGCCGGCGACCAGGTTGTTACTTGTGTCCCAGCCAGAGGCGTCGCTGGGTGAAGCGTAGATCTCGTAAATTGCATACGACGTGCTATTTACCACCACCACATTTTTTACGTGGTAGGCGAACGCGCTTGTGGCGCTGGTAATGCCGACGAAAACCACCAGGATTGAAGGGTAGCGCACCAATTTCATTTGACTTCCCTCTGTCTACTCGCAGAATGCGGTTTCCGAATTGCTTAGCGAGGTTGGAAACGAGATTCCAAAGAACGGCTTGGAGAACGCTACCAGGTGACTGACATCGAATGTGACCGCGACTGTCACGCTGCCGCCAAAGGCGCACGGCGGAGCCGGACTCAAGGTACTGCTCAGATACGAGCCGGAATGGGCAGTGATGAGCGGCGATCCCACCGAAATCATGTACGCTTGCACCGCTGACTGAGAGGCGCTGGGGTTGGTGGCTGCATATCGTGCTCCCTGGTAACTCACCTGGGCCAGACTGAGGCCCGCAACTCCGATAATCGCCAACTGGACCCCTATTATCAGCACGATCAATGCGACCGGTAGGATGAGCGCGAGTTCCACGGCCGATTGTCCGCCACGGAGACAACCCAGCCGCCGCCAGAGTTTCGCGGAATTGACAAATCGGCGCCGCCCGAAGCGCTCAGGATTATTGGCATTCATTCTCGGCTGGCCCCCAATGTCGCGCATGCGCTTCCCGTCGGGCAGTTGGGCAAAACCTCAATCTCACTTGATCAGGATCGGGGCCCCGCGCGAGCCGAAGTACGAAGCGCCCGGCGAGCCGAAGCTGTTCGCGATAACCTGGCTGATGAAGTTCACGGTGACCTGACCGCTGCTGTAGCTATCGAGCCAAACAGTGGCAAAAGCCGTCACCTCCACCGACGAGCGGCCATTTTGATCTTCCCAGTTAACCACCGGCAGTACCAGGACTCGCGGATCGCTCAGGCTGTGCGACGAGAAGGTACCGCCCGAGATGGCATTGTGGCTCAGCCGATCCTGAAAGCCCTGATCCACCGGGCCCACCTTCTTGCCCGGCTCGGTGGTAACCCAGTCTCCGATGCTGACCATTCCGTTATAGCCGTTGGCGATATTGGTTCTGAGATTGTTTCCCCCGACGCCGCCAAGCGCCAGCAAATCCCAGTTGCCCGGGCCAAGCTGACCCTGCTGAAGGGTTATTTGCTCGCCGTCACTGTAAACAGTGTTAGAGTCGAGCCCAATCGGTATAAGGTCGCAGGCGCCAATGCTTGCACAGGTGGTGCCGTTGTTTCCATTGTCGTCTCCACCAGCGGGAACGTCCCCAGGCACATTCGCGTTCACTGTCGTCGGTGGATTCTGTGGCGCCGCTGTTGCCGTTACAACGACTGCGCCGCTCTTCAGCCCCAGGGCCCTCGCGAAGAAGAAAGGCAGCGTGCGCTGCACCTTCATCGTGATCGAAAGGTCATTGGCGGCGACCGTGTTGGATACGATTTCGCTCGCCTTGACGCCATTGCTCTCAGCAAATTGCACGGCGCCTGCGATCGCCTGCGAGGGATTGTCGGGTAGGTAGTTTGCTCCGGCTAAAACCGCCGAATCGGTTGCCTTCTGCAACTGAGCCCAGTTGAAATAGAAGACAGCTCCCGTCGGTGCCCAGAGCGGCAGCGCCCAGAAGAACCGGCATTACCAATGCGACGATGACCAGCATCTGGCCGCTGTTCCCTCTCCATCGGCCCGTGCGGTCTCGGCGCTTCGCTATGTCACCCGTTCTCATGGAGGTCACCTCTCGACGAAAGTGTCCCCGCCCCATCGCCTTTGCTCCGCCTCAATGCTGTGCCTGATTATTACATCTAGTTATATTTTATGTCAAGCTGTTGCCAGCATTTGCCCTCACGGCGGATCTGGGAAGCAATGGCGCCTACGTATCGGTCTCCACCTCGGCGGTCTTCAAAACCATCGTGACGTACCCGGGCATTCCTTCCAGCGTGACGCTGACCGGCAGCGCCATCATGCCGGTGCAGCAATGATGCGGCTCGTTGCGCCCTTGCTCCGGGGGCATCGCCTGCGCGCCGGCCAGTCCACGATCGAGTTTGCGGTGGCGGCCACCGTCTTCCCGATCCTGATGTTCGGCCTGATGGAACTGGCCACTGCGGTCTACACCTACAGCACTGTAAATGAGGCCGCGCAGGAAGCCGTCCGCTATGCGGTCGTGAACGGACCCAACAGCCGCTCGCCGGCCACCACCGCGCAGGTGCAGGCCGTCGCCCAATCCTTCGCGCCAAGCCTGAATCTGACCACCTCAGTGTCCTACCCAACCGACTCCTACATTTCTACGGATCAGGATGCGAAGGTCGTCGTGACGTGCACCTATCCCCTGAATATACCCCTCATGAAAGCCAAAACCCTGAGCTTCAGCGCCAGCTATCAGATGCTCATTCCCGCCCAGAGCTCGGGTTCGTAGCGCCCGCGCCCGGACAACCGCCGGGCGGGCATCGCCGCCGGCAGCCGCGGCGCAATGCGCTGCCCGAAAAACGCGCCGCCCTACTTGTAGTGAAGCTCTTGCTACACTTTGCTATTTCGTGATATTTTTTGGTTGTGTCCCGGCCGTCCCGGTGGCGCGCGGCTCGATGAGGGGTGCGCGGATAGGATCGGAGTTTCGAGGGACCAGGACGGACGCGGGAGAAATTTTGTCGGCTTATCACTTTTGTCGGATTTAGGAGGAGGAGGATCATGGAGCGGAACGGACACATGGAGAGCTACCTGATTGTCAACCGGGTCGAGGTGCTGGACGGGGCGGGATGCAGCGCCTGCGGGCGCGGGTTCTCGGGCGAGCCGTCCGGCGAGAAGACGCTGGTGCTGAGCCTAGGAAGCAACAACGAGCGCACCTACTTCTTCTGCGGAGGATGCGGTGACAACATCGTGGGCCGCGCGGAATCCGAGCTGGCGAAGAAGCGCTACATCTGGGATTGGGCGGTGCCGCTGCGCGCGCCCGGACAGAATGCTCAGCAGATCGCCGAGGCCGCTTGAGCCGCGGGAGGTGATCCGGCCCGGGGCGGGCGCCAAGCGCCGTCACGCCGCTGACACCCGTGACGCAATTACCGGAGGCTCGGTCGGGCAGGCGTAAGACGGCCTGTTTCCTGCTCGGAAAGGGTTTCCGGGTGGGCGAGAGCCGTTGCACGCTCTGCAGCAGGCAACTCGAATCACCACGCCGCGCGGGCCTGCAATTCAAGCTCGGGGTCGCATCGGGAACTTCACGGAGTCCCGCGAGCGGGAGGCGGATCTTCCTTGGCTCAAGGGTCCTGGTGACGGGCGTGAACCAGCATCTTGTTCCGCTGCTCGAGCAGGCGACCAACTTTCTCGGCGAGAAGGTGCTGGTCGCGACGCCGCCACGGATCGGCCGCAAGCGCGCACCGTATCTGTTCTGCTTTCCATGCGGACAGGGCGTGCTCGCGAAGGTAAGCGGCCACAGCGGCGATCGCTATTGCTGGGACTGGCTCGCCGAGATGGAGCCGCGCGGCTTCGCCAACCGATGGCGCACCGCGCTCCGCGCCATCGACCCGGGCGTGCAGCGCGCGACGCGTTCGATTCTTTCGCAACTTTCCGGGTTGTGGCCAGCGGCGGGTCCGATCGGCCTGCATCCATATCGGCGCTCGAAGCGCCCAGTCACGCGGCCACCCGGGCTGGTAATCGGAGTTCGTGATATGCGCGGATTCAAGTTCAAGCGGCGCGACACCACGGCCCCGCCGCTCGATATGTTCGACCCCGAGGCCATAGCTTACCGGCTTCGGCCCTGCCTGGCGCTCGCCATCGTGGCGCTGCTGGGCGATCTCATCCAGCATCAATTCGTCGGTTCGGCGGAGGCTTATCAGACCCTGCCATGCGACCTGCTGCAACTGACCTCCTGTTTCGCATTTGCTTCTTTCACGTACCGGCGTCAATTCGCCGATCGTTGGAGGCAGGCCACGTTCGGTTTCTGCATGTTCTTCGTCCTGGCTGCGGTCTGGAGCGGCGTCAGGCTCGGCGAGCAGGTTCCGCTGTTCGTGACGATTCTGGTCCTGATGACGGCGACCTGCGCGCTGGTGCCGTGGGAGCCGCGATGGCAGAACGGGCTGACCGCGGCGCTCTTTGCCGCCGCCGCGATCGACACGATCGCCGTGCGGCCGCCGAGCCCGCATCTCGGCATGCTGTGGCTCGGAGCCCTGGCCGCTTCCGCGCTGGCGCTGGAAAGCAACCGGCTATGGAACCATTGGCGAAAGGAGGAAACTGCCACGCGGCCGGAGAGCGGCGGTGGCCGGATGCAACGGCTGCTCGACGCCGATCTGAGCCAGCCTCTCGATGGTCCAGCTTCGCGGCGGGCGCTTTATCTTCGTGAACGAAGAGCTGGTCGCCAACATGTCGCATCAGCTCCCGCAACTCGCTCAACGCGATCATGGGGATGACCGACTTGCTCGCCGAGACCCAGCTCGGCCCCGACCAGCGCGCTTACGTTGACGCGATGCTCCTCAGCGCCGGCACGCTGCTCGACCTCATCACCGTCATCCTCGACCTCGCCAAGAT
>CAWBYV010000019.1:0-14163 GCA_963793115.1 uncultured delta proteobacterium | reverse complement strand
TGGGGCAGCGTGGCCGAGGTGGTGCTGCGCGAGGCGACCTGTCCGGTGCTAACGGTCCGCGCCGGGCAAAATCGCAAAAGCGTGGTCGCGGGCTGGATGACGCTGAATCCGGTCACGGCCTCGCCCACGGATAAGCTCTCTGCCGTGCGCGCGAAAATGGCTGAAGGCGAGTTCCGCTCCGTTCCGGTACTCGATAACGGCAAGCTGGTCGGAATAGTCACCGATCGCGATCTGCGCCAGCACGCGGGATCGCTGGAGAACACCGAAGTAGCCAAGGTGATGACGAAAGAGTTGCTCACTGTCACACCCGCGACTCCGCTCAAGGACGCAGCGCGCCTGATGCGCGAGCGGAAGATCGGCGGCTCCCGGTGCTCGAAGGAGACGCGCTGGTCGGGATCATCACGACGGCCGACGTGTTGCACGCCTTCTACGAAGCCGACTGAGGAGGCGATCTTCCTTCACTTATGATCCGATTGGCCGGGTTCCGCGATCGGAAATGACAAATGGACCACGCCGGAGTCGGTCGTTCCCCGAATTGGAAACCCGCTGTCGGCAAAGATTTCGAGCATCTGACGGTTGTCAGACAACACGTCCGCCTGAAATTCCCGAATCCCGTTGTGCCGCGCTATTCGAGCCAGATGCTTCAGCAGGAGAGTGCCGATCCCGCGTCCCTGATGTTCGTCCAGTACCGCGAACGCGACTTCCGCCCGCCCGCCTGAAGCCCGACCATCCTGCGACACGACATAGCGGCCGACGCCAACGAATGGTTCGTCGCCAACTTCTCCCAGTATCGCCGCCAGTCCCACATCATGAACGAAATCGAGATCCGTAAACCGGGTCAGCTCCTCTTCGCTCAGCGTCCTTTTCATCCCGAAGAACCTGTTATGCACCGAGCGCGGACTTAGCGCTTCGAAGTGAGTCAGCAGGCGCTGGCTGTCGTCGGGCCGGATCGCACGAATACGGATGAACCCGCCGTCGCGAAGGGTCTCATCTACCTGGTAGTCGCGAGGATTGCGCATGACGAGGATCAAAGCGTGTCGCTGGATTGGACTCCAGGTTCAAAGGCCAAGTTCAAAGGAATGATCCGAGCACTTGCCCACCCCCGCAGGTCCGCATCCAGCGAAGCGGATTATCCGTTCAAATTCAAGAAGGGGCAGCGAGCAGGCACTCGCGATCGCGGCTTGGTGCGCCCCGGCGGAATCCTATTGCGAGTTGGCTGAGGAGCGCCGCAACGCTGCGATGCCGCCCAGCGCGCGGCCATACCAGCGCAGATAGCGCGGCAGCCAGCGCCAGAGCTTGAACTTCGATTGGCCCGCGATGCGGTCTTCCCATCGCGACGGCACTTCCGTGATTCGCCATCCGGCCCGACAGGCCTTGGCGACGATCTCGAGATTGATCTCGAAACCGCCGGTGCTTTCCAGCGCAAGTTGTTGCAGGCGCGCGGTGCGATAGAGCTTGAAGCTGTTGGTCGGATCGCAAGTCGGCAGACCAAAGAGCTTCAGCGAACGGCCCGCGATTCGCGAGAGCTTACCTTTGAGCCAGGGACCGCCGATCTGTGCTCCGCCCGGCATGTAGCGCGACCCCGAGACCAGGTCGTAGCCCTCGGTGAACCGCGCCATCATCGGACCGATCGCGCGCAGGTCGTCGGATTGATCGGCCATCATCACTATAAGCGCGTCGCCTCGAGCCGCGGCAAAACCCGCCTTGAGCGCGTTGGCCTGCGCCCCAGAGTGTTCCGTACCAGCCGGTATTCCGTGGACGGAGGCGGAACGAGCGCTCTGACGACCGGCAGGGTGGGATCGCTTTCTTCGTCGTAGACGATCAAAACTTCGGCCGGGGCGTGCACCGCACCGCCCAGCGCTTCGAGCATCGGCCGGATGTTTTCGGCTTCGTTGCGGACCGGGATCACGAAGCTGGTTAGCGCACTCACATCCGTCCCAGCTTCATTTGCTCGGCGATCCACGGTATCACTTCGTCGAGTACGGCTTCGAGGCCGGTCCGCGCCTCGAACTTCAGGATTTGGCGGGCCTTGGCGACCTCGGGCACCCGCATCTGTACGTCGTGCGGAAAGGGCGGGTCGCTGAGGTAGCGAAACGGCTTGCCGCGATTGATCTTCTTCCAGACCATCTCGGCCAGTTCCAGCACGCTGGTTGACTCGGCGGTGGAGATATTGAAGTCCTCGTTGCGCGCGCGTTCGCTCTCGAGCGCCATCCGGATCCCGCGCGCGACATCGCCACCATAGGTGTAATGCCTGACCTGGTTGCCGGCGCCCAAAATGTGGAGCGGATCCTGACCCTGCAAGACCTTCAGCACCAAGTCGGGGAGCACGTGGCTCATCGCGAGCTTGACGTTGCCCGAGAGCACGGTGGGCGCGTTGAGCGCCCTGCCCTCGCCGATGCCGACACAGTTGAAGGGACGCACGATCGTGAACGGCAACTGGTACTGTTCCCAGGCCCCGCGCGCGAAGTACTCGCAGGCAAGTTTCTGGAATCCGTAGGTCGAACGCGGCGGCGGGCAGGCCGCCTGGGCGCCTTCGGGAGTCGGGAACACCGTAGCGCTCTCGAATACCATCGAGGATGACACTACCACTATCTTTTGCAGGCGCGCCTCGCCATGCGCCGAGATCGCGGCGTCGAAGGCGGCCGCCGTGATGCGTTCGTTCTCGGCGATCAGATCGTAGGCGTACTGATGGAAGTACGAGATGCCGCCGATCTTCGCGGCACCGGCGATCATCGTGTCGCAATCGCGAAGCAAGTCCTTCAACAAATCAACGTCCTTCGCATCGCCGCGCACGAACCGGTAGCGTGGATCGGCGTCGTAGCTGCGGCTGACCTCGCCGTACTTGGAGTAGTTGTCGATCCCGACCACCGCATGGCCGGCCCGGATCAGATCCTCGACCAGGTATCCCATGATAAACCCGGCCGAGCCGGTCACCAGAACTTTCACAGTGTTCTTCCTTGCCCTCGCAAATCCCAGATATCGAGAACGGGCTTGCCCCGCAAGTCGAGCCGCTTGTAGACCTTGTGCGGCGTCCCGATCAGGATTATGTCCGAGCGCTCGACCAGCTCTTCGGCCGGAACCAGCCCCGGCTCGACGACATAAGGATCGGAACACAACACGGCGCGCGCCTCGAGTCCGAGCAGATTCTTGAGCTTGTACGACAGCGAATCGCGCGGGTCGTCCACTTCCGCCTTGAACGCCATCCCGAGAATCCCGACGGTCTTGTTGCCCAGCTCGCGGTACGATTTCCGCAGAGTTTCGACCACGTGCTGCGGCAGCCCTTCATTTACGAGCATCGCGGCATGCCCGAGCCAGAAACGATTTTTGGCGAACGCCGCGAGTTGCATCGTATCCTTGAACAGGCACGGACCGGCCGCAAATCCGGGACCCGGCATATCGCTCGCGCGCGGATAGTTGTGCGTAATCCCGCGGTAGATAGCATCGAAATCGGCCCCGAATTCGGTCGCGATCATGTAGTACTGGTTGGCGACCGCGAACTTGATGTATCGCCACGCGTTGGTGAAGAGCTTGGTCAACTCCGCCTCGATCGGTCCCATCTCAACCAGGTCCTCGGTGAGCACGCTGAACAGCTTACGCACGCGATCCAGACCGCTTGGGGAAAACGCCGAGATGATTTGCGGGAGGCTGAAGATCTCGACCAGCCCGTGTCCCTGCGCGACCCGCTCGGGGCACACCGCGACATCTATCCTGAAACCGCTTTCTGAAAGCCATCGCTCGACCCGCGCCGAAGTTCCCGGATAAAGCGTACTGCGCAGGATCAGCAACTGGCCGTCGCGAAAATAGAGGCGATACGAGTTGAGCACCGCGTCGATCGCCTGGAACGAGGGCGACATGTGACCGTCGATCGGTGTCGCAACGACCAGCACTACCGCATCGCTTTGTGCAATCACGGCGGGGGCGGACGCCACCACCAGCCTCCCGCTGGCCAGCGCCTCGCGCAGGTCGTGCTCGCCGCCCTGCTCGATGAAAGGCATTTCGCCCCGGCTGACTTTGGCCGCACCCTCCAGGTCGGTATCGAATATCGCGACCCGCTTGCCGCGCAGCGCGAACGCGATCGAAAGCGGCAGCCCAACGTGGCCGCATCCGCCGATCACGCACAAGTCAAAGTCCATCGATGGCTCCCTCCCTGGGTCTGACTGCGACCGCGAACATCTGCTTGCCGAAAAGCCACTGAGCGGGCGGCAGTCGAAGGTATAGGCGCACGAGCCAGCTCATGGTGGGGAATCGCGACTTGAAAGTGTAGGGCAGGAACTTTGGAATCAGCAACTCGACTTCGAACCCGTTCTTGATGAGCCCTTCACGCAGGCTGAGATGCGTGAGCGGCGAGGTATGATCATAAAAGTCCCAATAACGGGAGCCGAGGTATCGGATGTTCGGCTGGAGCACCAACAGCCGCCCACCGGGGCGAAGACGCTCCCTGACTTGCTGCAGCACCAGGTCTATGTCGTGTTTGCTTTCCAGATGTTCGAAGAAGTTGCTGGCGAATACGATATCGAAGTGTTCCGCAGGAAGCATCGACATGTCGCGACAGTCGCCTACCACCACCTTGACGTTTTTCGCGGCGTAGCCGGCCGTATCCGGATTCGCGTCGTAGGCGTACTTCTCGGCGCAGCGGATGAGATTGATGAACTCGCAATAGCCCGCCGCGATCTCAAGCACGCGGTCGGCCGGATTCACAAAGCGGCTGAAGAAGTCATCGCACAGGATCGCCCATACGCGCTCCTTGGCGACCACCTCCGCTGCCGAGAAGCGAGCTTGGTACAGTCGGGCCAGCGACGCGGCTTCCGTCTCGTTAATCGTGGGATCCAGTGCTGCCAAAATCGCCTCGCTGGAGCGCCATAATAGACGATCGCCCCCGATGCGCCAAAAGCCCCGTCCGGCGCCAGCGATGAGACCACGGAGCACTTCATAAGTCTGCAAGGCCCCCTGCTAGGGGCTTTGAGACTCGACCTGCAGTCTCTGCCGCTCAGCCTTAGACGCGGCAACCGCCTCTTCGAGCATATGGTCGGGGACGAGCGTGAGCGCCGCTGCGGAATCCTTGATCTCCAGATGCTCGACGGCCCGCGACAGCGTCTCGGCTTTCGTCGGACCGCTGCGCTTGCCCAGGAAGGGCTTGAGAATCAGGTAGATGATGTCGCGCGTGCGCATATAGCGCCCGAAGCGGCGCAGCAACCGGAAGGTCTGCAGCGGATAGTGCCTCAGCTTGTAGAGGAACAACCGACGCATGCCGGCGGTTCGCTCGCGGTTGATCACCTCGCCCGAGAGGCAGGTCGGATCGATCTCCGAGCACTTGAAATACTTGAACCAGTCCCGAGCGTCGTCAACCAGTGCGCGCTTCAGGTACTCCTGCCAAATGGGCGTTCCGCGATAGACGCACAACCGGTTGAAGTTGAAGGTATCGAGCGGAAGCCGCGCCGCAAAGTCAAAAGTGGCCCTCAAGTCCTCCACGGTCTCATCGGGATTGCCGACCGTAAAGAAGCCGTGCACGATCTCTATGCCAGCCCGCTTTGCGTTGGCGACGGCGGTCTCGACCTCTTCGAGGGTCTGCTCCTTCTTGAGCCGGTCGAGAATCTTCTGGCTGCCGCTTTCGATACCGAACATCAAGGTGCGGCAGTGCGCCTTCGCCATCGCAGGAAACAGATACTGCGCTACTGAATCGACTCGCCCTTCGCAGCCCCATTGGATAGTCACACCCTCGTCGACTATCCCCTTGCAGATTGCTTCGATCCGCTTGGGCTGGAGCAGGAAATGATCGTTGACGAAGTAGACCGCTCCATAGCCGTGCTCCTGCAAGTGTTTGAACTCGGCCACCACGTGTTCCGCGCTGCGCGAACGCCACTTGCCCTGATTGAAGATCGGGATGTCGCAGAAAACGCACGGCCATGGACAGCCGCGCGAAGTCTGCATCGTGGTGAAGCGATCCATCGAGAGCACGGCCGGCACGTCCAGCGGCATCGACTCGATGAAATCGAGCGCCAATCCCTCGCGGTCCGGAAACGGCCACTGGTCGAGATTGCGCTCGGCGGGCCGGTTCGGGTTGTTCAGGATTTTTCCGTCGCGAGCCCAGGTGAGTCCCGCGACTCCAACCGGATCTTCAAACTGCTCGGCCAGGTCGAGAATCAATTGCTCGCCGTCGCCGCGGCATACAAAGTTGACCTCGGCGCATTGCATCTTCACCAGCGCTGCGTTGAGGGTCGCGAATACGCCGCCCAATGCGATTTTGACGTTGGAATCGACCGCGCGGATCTGTCGAACGAGAATCTTGGCGTATGGGTAACTGGTCGTGCTGAGAAAGCTCAACCCCACCATTTGCGGGCGCTGCTCGCGGATCTGGTCGATAATGACATGGTTGGGAGTCTCAGGGTTGGCCTGATCGAACATGACGCATTCGTGTCCGGCGCGCTTGAGCACCGAGGAAAGCGACATGATTCCGATCGGCGGGAACCCCATGATGCGGATATTGCCGTTATCCGCCCGGGTCTCCGCGGGCAGAGCATAGAATTGAGGGTCGCGGACGTGAACCAAAAATATACGCACGAAAATCTCTCAGGCGAAGGAGCAACTCTGTCGAACTTCTAATCCTGATGCAAGCGGGCCGCCTGAGACGTTCAGGATACTGCTCTTATGGCGCGTTCAGCGGCGCGCGCGGCGGGTACTACGCGAAGAACCTCAGGCAGAATCGGCAACGTCATCCAGATTGCGGCCTCGGCGGCGTCCGACAGCAACCGGCGCGCGGGGCTCCATCTGAGCCCGAACTGCTCGCGCAGCGGAGCCGGCAGAAGGCCGGTCGTGACGATATTGACGACGTTGAAGGCGAATGACGGCACCAGCGGGACCGGCGGATACAGGATGCTGCGGGCAAGCGCGCGCGCGGTCGCGCTCACCCGCACCGGCCCGCGCCCGATCATCTCGCGCATGTAGCGCTGAAATTCGCCGAGCCCGGACGGTATCAGCCCGTCGGGAATTCTGAACAGGCGCGCAACGATCTTGCTCTCCTGGTAGAACTGCCGCGCGTCGTGCCGGCCAAGCTCGCCGGCCATGCGCCGGTAGACCAGCATCGCAGTGTCCACCAGCGTCGCGTGGACCCACATCAGGAGCTCGGGGTCGCGCGCGTTGTAGGAAATACCGCCTGCGAGCACATCCGCGCCTGCCGGACTTCGCACCTGACCTCGCACTCGGGCGTGAACCGAATCGATCTGCCGGTAGGCCGCCTCAGCCTGCTCGACGGTCCCGAACGCGAGCGCGAACATGGGCTCGATGGTCCGCCGCAACCGCCCGAACGGATCCTGCCTGAAGTTGCTGTGCTCCGCGACCGCGGCTGCGACCGCCGGGTGAGCGATCTGCATCAGGAGCGCCCGCCTGCCGCCGAGCAGGATCACGGCCTCGCGCTGAACGCGCCACGCAACGCCGCTGGGGTTCATCAGTGTCTTCACGGTTACGCGCTCTCGCACGAACGTTTGCCTACACTTTAGGAGAATACCGTCGGTAGCGTTGCGGCGCTGCGGCCGGCGGCGGCTTTCTTCGCCGCCAGTTCACCGCCAATTAATTCGCGCGTTATGTGCCGATGCTACTTATGCACGTGGATTGTTCGAGTCCGCGGCCTTGCGGCATCGCAAGGCTCCACAAACAAAGCGCGCGAAACGGTTTCGATTGGGGCGCGCAGGATTCCGCAACATCCGCGCGCGAGAGCTGCGCGGAAAACAGGAGGACATTTCGATGCGAAGGCTTTTATTGTCTGTGATGGCAGGCGCGCTCGGATGGGCGCTGCTGGCTCCGACGGCAGCATTTGCCAAGTTCAACCATGGCAATATCGCGGGAACGTACGTCTCGACGTTCCAATTGAACCTCAATGACCAGGCGAGCGCGGGAGTCTACGTTACAAGCTCTGGCCTCCAGCAGGTCGTACATCAAATTGGGAAAAACGTCGGCAACGGGACCAAGCAGTGCCCCACTCTCTCGCTTCCCAAGGGTATTACAACCACCGACATAAAGACCGTAGCCGGGAGCATTATCTTCGGGCCAGGTGACATCATGTCGGGCGTCATGCAAACCACCTACGACGGCAACGGGAGCGTGGTTGGAGAAGCCGACTTCAACATATTCAGGGATGCTGCATACGCCAAGACCAAGAGTCTCCAGGCTCTGAATGGGGTCAACTCGGGGTTCACCAGCAGAATTTGCGGTGGCATGGCCGCGCAAACGGAAGATGCTCAAAGGTGCGGACCGGTCTGCACGATTACAGACCCGAACAAGGCGCCTTACAACTGCGCCCTTACATATCCGGGCTCTAGCGGCAGCCTGCCCAACCAGGGCGGAGGCGGTTACACGACATCGGCTGACGCTACGATATTCACTAATACGTCGGCGACCCCCAACGACGTAAGCTCGATACAAGTGTTGCATTTCTATATCTCGGCCTTCGGGCTGTGCGCCGCCGGGGTAAACTCGTTCGCCCAGTGCTGCAACGACCCGGCCCTCGACATGATCATGCACATCCCGACCGTCAACAGCCCCGCCACCGGCAATGTCGAACAGAGCTTCGGCGTGGTAGGCGATCCGTGGGCGAGCGGCATCGTGAATAGCGTGTTCTCCGGGACGCCGACCCCGTAGAAGAACCCCCAACCGCAGCGGCGCGAGCCTGTGCGTGGCAGGAGGGCCACCGGAACGGCCGCCCGGCCTCCCTCGGGCGGCCTTCCGGTGTGTTGCGCGCAACCTGCGCAGGGCGCTCGCGCGATCGGAATATGATGTGGCTATCACTACGGCTATCGCTACATGGAGAAGTGAGAAGTACAATGAGAACGCGTGCATGGGTAACTATAGCTATTTTGGCAATCACGCTCGCGGTGTCGGGATGCAACCATCGCCTGGTCGCCGGCG
Organism: uncultured delta proteobacterium; assembly: GCA_963793115.1. Lineage (GTDB taxonomy): Bacteria > Desulfobacterota > Binatia > Binatales > Binataceae > CAVVMA01. Next base: position 5,265 of record CAWBYV010000019.1, on the reverse strand, counting down.
ACGGCCAGCCCACGGTCAAGGTCTACCAGAGCGAGGACATCTACAATGCGGCGCTTCACATTAAACGGGCGCTGGGCATCCACCAGAAGACCGACGGGGCGGAGAAGTTTGTCGCATGGATGAATGCGATGGCGGAGCACGAGTCCAAAGAGATCGACAGCGAGACCCGGGTCAAGATCGTTTCCAGGGACGCCGTAGGCGCCAGCGTCGAACTGCTCGAAGGTCCTGATAAAGGCTACAAGGGCTTCGTACCGCTAGGAAATCTTCGTTAGAGGAAATCTTCTTTAGAAGCGGCGCGATGGGTGAGCCTCCGTACACGGGGCGAGGCGGAGGAGTCTGCCAATTATCTTTGGTGTTGCGCTTTGGCTGGGAGTTATTATGTCGAACAAAGGTTACGGGTTCGCGGGCCGCGGGTTATCGCGCGGATTGGCCGGAGTTGCAGCGCTATGCCTGTTGACCGCGTGGTCGACAGCCGCGATGGCGACCATCACTCAGGGTGATTTTTCACTCTACGGCGAGCTGAGCAGCCGATGGTCGGGGCGATGGGGCGAAGGGTCTGCCCACGGCGGCACTGCCGCCCCCTACATCCCGATTCCGCCCGGACCTCGTACGGCGTATTCGCTTATTCCCGGCCAGCCGACTGCTTCCGGGTCGCCGGCCAGCAGGACCGGCGGCAGCTTCGATTTCAATCATTGGGATCTGGTTCAGGCACGGCAGTTGGCCGACATCCGTCCGGAGTACCACATCGTAAAAAGCTACAGTTTTCTAGGACGGTTCGACACGCTTCTGCTCCAGGACGCTGACGTGTATGGACGCTATCTGCCGTGGTACGATGCCTTCCCGGACATCAAGCACGAAGGGATCGCGCAAGCCGGGCGCGATTGGACCCCTTATACAGACGAGGACAAAATCCAGCAGTTCGAGCGCAACGACCTGCGCGAATATTATGCGCAGCTCAACTTCACCGACAACTTCTCGGCCAGAATAGGCAAGCAGCAGGTGATCTGGAGCGAGGCCGACGCGCTATCCGGCACCGACGTCACCAACCCGAGTGACCTTCGCTACCATTGGACACATTTCGAGTCGGCCGAAGACTCGCGCGTCAACCTCCGAATGATCAAGCTCAATTACATCTTCCCCGACTTTCTGAATACCGCCAACAACGAGCTTGATGCGTTCATCATTCCGGGCGACTGGGAAGGTGGCGCCAACCTAGTCAACACGTCCGACGCGCGGAGCCCGTACGACGCCCAAGCTGCCGTCGAAGCTGGGTCCGGAACCGTGGGCTACAACGAGTACGGCCAGCCCTTCCGGGACCAGACGCTGGCGGACGGAGACCAGTATCCTCTGCACGAGACATACAGCTCCACGCTCGCGGCCCCGGTCTTCCTCGACGAGAAGGTTATCACGCATGTCCAAGGGCTGTCGAATTCGCTCGACAACAGCGAATTCGGCGTGCGCTACTCCACGTTGCTTCCGATTGGCAACGGCCTTCAGACCAGCCTGATCTATCTGTACGAGGCGCGCTCGGACAAACTTCAATGGTGCGCTGCCTGTAAGAACCCAGACCCCAGGTATTACGTGAGCGGTTTTGCGCCGCCGCCCGGCAATGCTGTTGTTTCACCCGGCGAGGCTCCGCCGGGGTCTTTCGTTGGCTTCAGCGTTCCCTTCATAGCAAAGCTCGCGGGTCTTTCGCCCACCTCCTTGATCTATGGTGCTCCGAAAAATCACCTTCTCGGGGCCGTGGGTAACCTCTATATCAACCTGGAAGATGAGTATGTCCGGCAGAGCTACTTCGACGTTACCGGCACCTACTACGACAAGGATCTGACCGACATCGTCTATCGATACGACGCGGTCTACTCTCCCAAACAAGCGGTGAACCTGCCGGCGCATCCCCCAACGGTGCCTTTCCCACAAAGTTTCTTCGCAACTGGTGGGAAGCCGTACACCTCCGACGTAGGAGCTCAATGGACCGACTACACGCGTTGGATCGTCGCCTGCGACCGCCCGACCTACATACCGTGGCTCTCCAAGCAGCACACCTTCATAACCTTCCAGCAGACCGAGACTTGGTACCCGGACCGGCCCGACGGCGCGGTTGCTGACTCACCCGTTTCGACAGCCAAGATACGCGAGACCAGCAGCTTGTCGGTGCTCGCGTTTACCAACTGGCTAATCAACGGCCAGTTAACCGCGACGAACATCGCCGTGTGGGACTGGGATGACGACGTTGGATACGTGGAAAGCACCAACAATTATCGCTACTCGGGAAACATCCTGCTGGACCTCAACGCGATTTGGTATCTGGGCCGGAGCGGCCGCTATACCGACCCATTCCTGTTCAGCCGCGACCAGCGGATAAATGAGCTGGAGTTCCGTTTCACGTACGAGATCTGAGACTGCAATTTCGCCAAGGGCGGCGCCGGCTCACACCGGGGCCGCCCTTTTTGCCCGCGATTCTTCCCGTCCCGCCGCCTGGCTGCCGCGATGACTGATCAGGCCGAACTTCACTGGTATCTCATTCATACCAAGCCCCAGAAGGAACGATCGGTTGCCGACCAGTTCTCGGAGGTCGCGGCCGACGCGGCCCCTCCGATCATGCCGGTGTGCGCGCGTTGTCTGCTACCATCCGGCTGACAACTCAGCGGAGGTCACACTGGCATGAGCGGATTCAAGGCGTTCATTCTGCGGGGCAACGTGGTGGACATGGCGGTGGGCGTGGTGGTGGGAGCAGCCTTCGGCGCAGTGGTCAGCGGCTTCGTCAAAGACCTGCTCACGCCGTTCATCGCGGCGGTGGTCGGCAAGCCCGACTTCTCGGCGATTGCGTTCACGATCAATGGCAGTCACTTCCTGATCGGAGAGTTCATCAACGCGGGGGTCTCGTTTCTGCTGGTCTCGACGGCGATCTATTTTTTTGTGGTGCTTCCGGTGAACACCCTGGCGGCGCGCTTTCAGCCGCCGCCGCCGCCGACTACCAGGAAATGCCCCGAATGCCTGAGCGAGGTACCGATCGGGGCGAGGCGATGCGCGTTCTGCACCTCGGCGCTCGGCGCGTGATGAGGCCGCCGCCCTGGGCACATTGCACCGTCCCTACGGCGGGCACGCAAGCGTGCTCCGCCAGCGAATTCAAGGGCGGGCTGATGGATCGTTTCACGCGAGGGGCGCAGTCGGGTTGCCGGCCTGATCGTAGGTATAGAATCCGCGGCCGGTCTTGCGCCCCAGGTAGCCCGCATCGACGTACTTCTTGAGCAACGGGCACGGGCGATATTTGTCGTCGCCGAGCACGCGCTGCATCACTTCCATGATCGCGAGGCAGGTGTCCAGCCCGATCAGGTCGGCCAGCTCCAGCGGGCCCATCGGCTGATTGGTCCCGAGCTTCATCGCCTTGTCGATATCGGCGACGCGTCCGACGCCTTCGTACAGCGTGTAGATCGCCTCGTTGATCATCGGGAGCAGCACGCGGTTCACGATAAAGCCGGGAAAATCCTCGGCGGTCATCGTGCTCTTGCCGAGCTGATCGGCGAGCGCCTGCGTCCGTTCGTAGGTTTCCTTCGAGGTGGCGAGTCCGCGGATGATCTCAACGAGCTTCATCGCAGGCACCGGATTCATGAAGTGCATCCCGATCACGCGGTCGGCGCGGCCGGTCTTCGCGCCCATTTTCGTGATCGAAATCGAGGAGGTGTTCGACGCGAAGATAATTTCGGGGCGGCAGACCTTGTCGAGCTTCTGAAGCACCGCGATCTTGGCATCTTCGTTCTCGACTACGGCTTCGATCACGAAATCGGCTGCAGCCACTCCTCGTATCGGGTGGTGGTCCTGATCCGTTTGAGGACGCGCTCGCGATCCTCAGGTTTGAAACGGCCGCGCTCGATCATCCGGTCGAGATTGCGGCCGATCGACTCGATACCGCGGCGGAGAAAGTCCTCCGAGAGATCGTGCATCACGACGTCGAGTCCGGCCTGCGCGGCGACCTGGGCGATTCCAGCGCCCATCTGTCCCGCACCAACTACCCCGATTGTTTTGACAGCCATTCCGCTACAGCTCGATTACGTAGCCGTCGGAATCGGCGACGTATGCGTACGGAAATCGCCCGCCGTGCTTGCCGCGCGAGACCAGCTTGCCGCCCGCCTTTTCGACCTGCTTGATCACCCGATCGTGATCGTTGACATCCAGCTTGAATCCAAAGTGCTGGAATCCACCCGCCATCCCGACCGGTTCATCCGGTCCAACCTGGTGCAATGCCAGTGAGTGCCCGCCTGCCTCCGGCACCATGAAGATCAGGTCCTTACCCGCGCTGAACCCGACTTTGAGCCCGAACGCCTCCTCGTAGAAGCGAATCGAGCGCGCGAGGTCGCGCACATTGATGTGCAGATGGTTGAAGCCCTCGGCCCTTATCGGGGCCTCAGCGCCTTTCATCAGCAGGCTCGTCTGCCTTTCTTCTGCTTGGATACTGGTAGCCATGGATCACCTCATTGCTGATGCTATCGCCCGGCTCGCCGCCCGCGCCGGCTTTCCCTCTTATGGCCATGCCATGAAAACGCGCGAGCCGAATGCTCGGAGTTCAGATGGTTCAACCATCTTCTCGAACCGCTCTAGCGCCGATTCCGCAAACGACGCAGCGGGCTTGGATCGCACACCAAAATATCAGGACAGCTTTCCGAAGTGAACTCCGCCGACGGTGTCGCTATACTCCCGTCTTGCTAGCGCCGATCATAAACCGCGCTCCCATCCAAACCGGCTCCGAGACGCACCGCACCGCCTCGTAATACTGGACTCGCGGCGCCGGCAGCGGCGCGAGCCGCCGATACGCCCGCTCATAAGCCCGTCTGCCCGCGCGCATCGAGGCGTACACAACCTGACGGAGAATCAGAACCGCCCGCGGCCCAGACCCTCGAACTGCGCCAGCATCGTGGTGCCGGGCACTCTTTGCATGATCAGAATGATCAGAAACGGCGCGCCGAGTTGCTCCGAGGTCGTGACCGCGATCAGGACGCGAAGCTGTAGACCCGGCTCTCGAACCCGCCTGGGAGCTCTACAGGTGGCGCGGTATACGTGAGCGCCGAATTGCCGAGGCGCTGACGGAGGAAATCGACTAGTCGCGCAGACGGATCGGTTTCGCCACCGTCCATAGCGCCACCTCAGTTAGCACGGCTGAACTGCCGGTTCGCGACGTTGAGCGAAGACTGCATCGTTCATCGGTTTGCGCTTCGTCCGGCGGTCGCGTTCGGCAAGGCCTGCTTGACCCTCGAATCCTCGACTCTG
>CAWBYV010000018.1:0-359171 GCA_963793115.1 uncultured delta proteobacterium | reverse complement strand
GACTTTCAGCCAGGTCGGCCCGCAGCTTGGCAAGCTGCCCCACAAACGAACATTTTCAGGTAGCGGAGCCTTTTACTAAATCGGCGAGATTTCCGCCTTGCCGCACGCACTACATCCACTTGCCCGAGATTGCTCTCATCGTGCACTCGTCCGGGATAACCGGCTGGTGGTGTGCCTGGTTTCACTCGCAGTCTGGATTCTCCTCAGCAGCCTGGGACGATCTGTTCATCGCCCTTGTCGCCATTTTTCCCAAGGGCGAACGCTGCTGCCGCTGGCCCTCTGACGCGGAGGTATCGGCATCTCCGAACGCCGCATGGCCATTCGGTTTCGTTGTGGAAGGAGCAGCGCGTCATCGGGCGGATGCTGGAAAGCAACCTGGCCGCCAGCATGAGATTGGCGACCACCCGAAGGATCCGCGTTACCGGCTGATTGAAACCCTGAGCGTCTCATCGAGGCGTATGACAAGGAACGCCACAGTCTCCCCGAAGTCTCGGGCGCCGATGTCGTGCGCTTCCTGATGGAGCAACACGGGCTGAAGCAGGAGGATCTGCCCGAGATCGGAAGCCAGGGAGTGGTATCCGAGATACTAACCGGACGCCGGGCGCTCAACGTGCGTCAAATCCTTGCCCTCGCTGAACGCTTCGGCGTCGAGCCGAGCGCGTTTCTCGGGACCGCAGATGCGGCCCCTCTTCGACGCGCGCGACGAAGAGCCGCGCCTTACGCCCAAGACCCAAATGCCTCCTAAGACCTCTCTCGCCGTTCGATAATCTGTGATAATTGGAGCGACGTGGCCGCCAATGCCAACAAACGCCGCGCGTCCCGCCCGCGCGGGAACGGCCGGGACGATCGACAAGATCGGGCAGATCGCATCGGCTTGTTGCGCGGATTGCCCGCTATCGATGAATGCCTCCGCGCGGCCGAGCAAGCCCCGGCTCTGACCGCATTAGCACGCCCGTACGTAAAGTTGATGGTGCAGCGGGTGCTGGCGGAAATCCGTGCGACGATTGAGACTGGCGGTTCGCGCGAGGCCGGCGGCTCACGCATCGCGCAAACGCGCGGCGCGATAGTCGAGGAGATCCTGCGCGGCGCCGAGCACGCGATCGCAGCCGATGAGCCGCGGCTCAAGCCGGTCGTCAACGCCACCGGTGTGGTGCTGCATACCAATTTGGGCCGCGCGATTCTGCCGGAGGCCGCGATTGAGGCGGTCGCGCAGGCCGCGCGCGCGCCGGTGAATCTCGAATACGATCTGTCGGGTGGCAGCCGCGGCGACCGCGACGGGCTCGTCGAAGCGGAGATTTGCGCGCTGACCGGCGCGGAAGCCGCAACCGTAGTCAACAACAACGCCGCCGCCGTGCTGCTTGCGCTGAACTCGCTCGCCGAGGGGCGCGAAGTGATCGTCTCGCGCGGCGAATTGATCGAAATTGGCGGCTCGTTCCGATTGCCCGAGATCATGGCCCGGCGCGGCGCGCGGCTGCGCGAGGTCGGCACGACCAACCGCACCCATCCGCGCGACTACCTCGGCGCGATCGGTCCGGACAGCGCGCTGCTGCTCAAGGTCCATCCCTCCAATTACCGCGTGACCGGATTCACCGCCGAGGTCGCGCTCGCGGAGCTGGTCGAGATCGGCCGCGCGCGCGGCGTCGAGGTGATGGAAGATCTCGGTTCCGGAGCGCTGATCGATCTGCGCGAATTCGGCTTGCCGCGCGAGCCCATCGTATCGGAAAGAATCGCCGCCGGCGCCGGGCTCGTCACGTTTTCGGGCGACAAGCTGCTGGGCGGTCCTCAGGCCGGGTTGATCGCGGGCAAGCGCGAGTTGATCGCGAAGCTCAGGGAAAATCCGCTCAAGCGGGCGCTCCGATGCGATAAGCTGACGCTCGCGGCCTTGTCGGCGACCCTGCGGCTTTACCTGCGCTCAAACGCGATCGATATCGCGATACCAACGCTGCGGCATCTGCGGCGTTCGGTGCGGGAGCTGGAGGTGGCAGCGATCGCGGCGCAGGCTATACTGGCTGAGCGGCTTGGCGGCGGATTCCGGATCGAAGTCGTCGCGTCGGCTTCGCAGGCCGGTTCGGGCTCGCTGCCGGCCGCCGAACTGGAAACGCGCGCCTTGCGGGTGACTCACGACGCGCTATCGCCCAACGCCATCGCCGCGCTGTTTCGCCGCGCGCGGATTATCGGCCGGATAGCGGACGACGCCTTTCAGCTTGATTTGAGGACGGTCGAAGACCCGGCGGTCTTCGCCGCGCACTTTCCCGAAGCGATCGAGATGAACCCAAACGCCCGGAGGTGAGATCATGGCGGACAAGAGCTACAAGGTGATTGAAGTTGTCGGAGTCTCGGACGACAGCGTGCAGCAGGCCATTCGCGCCGCGATCAAGAAGGCCAGTGAAACGCTGCGCAATCTCGATTGGTTTGAAGTCCGCGATATCCGCGGCTCGATCGACAAGAAAGCCAAGCCGACGTTTCAGGTTACCGTCCGCATCGGTTTCCGGCTCGACGGCAAGGGCGCGGACTAGCAGGCTGCGGAAAAAGTCTCCGCAGCCTGCTCCCTCTCTCTTATCTCCCCCAGGACAGGGGGAGAAGGTTGAGGAAAGCAGCCAGTTTTCACGCAGGGTGCTACTCCATCGATGAACAATGGTCGACCTTGGAAACCCTTTTTCCGCACCCTGCTAGGCGGCTGAGGACGAACTTCGAACTGAAGACCACTCATCTCGAATCATCGTCAAGGGGAAGAAACGCGTACGGTGGAACGCGAGACTGGTGTGTGTGCGGTCTGGCTCCGTCGGGAGCGCATCTTAGCCGGTTACCACCGGCCCCTGCTCACGACGGGACGGGGCCGGCCCTTGGTCACCTCGGGACGGGGCAACCCCGTTATAGACATCGGTTCCGAGTTTCAGTCCCAGCCCGAGCATAGTCACTTTTTGAAGCGCCTGTTGAACAGCCGGCGCCAGATTGTTTCCGGTCGCGATGTAGGGTCTGACGCTCCGGACGGCGCTCACCAGAGAATGAATCAGATTGTCCTGATGGCGATCCTCGCGATACCAGAGATGCACCTCGGGCATCGTTTCTATTCGCAGCCCGAGCAATGCGGCCTTCGAGAAAAATTCCCAGTCGTCAAGGGTGGCTTGCGATTCGTCGGTGAAGCCTCCAATCTTTTCGAACGCATCTCGTCGCACGAGGCAATTGACACTTCCGAAACAATTGACGAAGGCACCGGAAGCTACATCGCCTCCCATAAATAGACGCCGGAAATGCTCGACGCGGTCTTCCGACAGGCCATCTGACGACGCAAGCACGAAACTCATCACCGAAGTGAGGATGTCGGCGCTTACCCTCTTTGCGACCTGCACAAAGGTCGAGAGCGAATTCGGCGCCGGGAAAAGAGTGTGATTGTTGACAAAGAAGAGATATTCACCCTTCGCCCGGCGAGCGGCGGCGTTCCTTCCCGCGCCGATTTCGAAAGTTCTCAGTGGTATGCGATGAACCCTTGCGTCTTCGGATTTGGGTCCCCCGTCCAATCGACCCGATAGCGACGAGAGGCCCCCGCCGCACTCCGCAATCAGAATCTCAAGGTTGGGGTAGTCCTGTTGCTTCAACGAGGCCAATGTAGATTCGCTTCCGCTCTCGCGGACATCGTGGGCAAAGCACACGCTCAGCAACGGGAGGGTTGATTGGCTGGCCGATCGCTGTTCCGCGACACCAGCCTTCCGGGCCCGGATTGCCACTCCGGAATGCCAGGCAACCCATCTGCGTTCAGTGTCAACGAACGAGGTTGACGGCCGAGCCGCGAAGGCTCCTTTTTCGAGAACTTCGCGGAGGCGATCAGCCAGAACGTCCGAGCGCGGCGCGAAGCACACTTTCTCCCTGTCCTCCGGCGCGATGATCTCGGGAATACCGCCGACGGCGCTCGCGAGCATTGGCACCGCAGCGCCGGTGCATTCGAGCACGCTGTTCGGGGAGTTTTCGTTAAGCGAGGAGATTACGGCCAAGCGTCCCTCTCGGCGCAGGTACTCCACGGCCGCCCTCTGATACTGGTTGGATACCACCCGCCATGGCATCGGCCATTGCTTGGATCGGTCGCTCAAATAGCTGAGGCTCGAACGGCCGTATATCTGGGTCTCCTTGCCGAGAAAAGTTATCTCAAAATCCCGCCGCCCGTCGGTCGCGCAAAGATCGTCTATTGCGTCGCAAAAGAGCTTGAGACCTTTCCCGATTCCGAGTCTCCCGAAAAAGACTATCTCCCGTATCGGGCGTCGAGCCGTATTGAACTCGCCAACCCGGGACCAGACCCATTGGGGTAGAACGTTGGGCACAACGTAGGTTCGCTGCGGGAACTCCCAGCCGGTCTGTTCCATCCAACGAACAAGGTACTGGCTGGGGCTCACCACGACATCGGCCATCGCGACGCTGGAACGCTCCATGAAATCCATTTCCAGCTCTCCGGGGCTGCACACAAATTCCATGCTGTGGTCTTTCACCCAGAAGACAGGACCGTGGGTGCCGATCACGAACAGGGAATCTCCGAATGCGAGGCCCTGGCGCTTCGCCAGCAGGCTGTGGAAGGCCAGTCCATGACAATCCGGAAAATGGATGATGTCGAATTCTCCCTGATGCTCCCTGAGCCACGAATAGGCGTGATACGAAATGCTTGGCGCCCAACTCGCGTGAATCGGCGGATCGGACGCGATCGGGAGCGGAATGAGTCTGATTTCTTTCCTGGTGCGGTAATATTCTATCCAATCCACCATGTTGCCATCGGTCGGGTGGTAGCCCAGCAGAAACAGGATGCTGACGTTGTGGCCGGCGCGCTTTAGCGCATCGGCCAGGCTGGCGTACGCTGCTCCGATCCCGCCGTTGCGCGACGGCCCCTCGATTTCCCAGGTAGCAATGCAAACGCGCCTTGGACCCACTGCTGCGTCGCCATCCATATCCGGCAGCGATGGAAACATATCACCTTGGCCTCTTTCCCCGAATGCCGCTTGCGTCCTTCTATCGGAATTGCAAGTCCCCGCGAACGTACTCCCATAACAAGTCTGCAAAGCCGCGGCAAGCGATGTCGCGCGATGTTCTTTGGCTGCTGACCGGCTGAGCGCTCTATCGGATGCTGGTCGTCGAGCGACCGGTCCGCAGCTGTAGTCCAGCGGGACTCGCGTCGATTTCGCTCGCGGAGGCCGGGGGAATGGGCCAGCCACCGGAGGGCTCTGGCACTACACTAGCAGGGTGCGGAAAAAGGGTTTCCAAGGGCGACATTGTTCATCGATGGAGTAGCACCCTGCGTGAAAACTGGCTGCCTTCCTCAATCTTCTCCCCCTGTCCTGGGAGAGATAAGAGAGGGGAAGCAGGCTGCGGAGACTTTTTCCGCAGCCTGATAGTGGTAAGGACTAGTCAATTCAGGCGGCCGGACACGCGCCCCATCTGATCGGTGTCGTACGCGCAGAACTGGTTCACCTCGCGCGCGAACCGGCGCGAGTTGAGTGCATCGAGCATCGCCTTGACCACCGGCGAATCGGCCTCGGGGCCCGGAATAACCAGGTCGTAGCGTTCTTCCCTGAGCGCGACGAATCCCAATCCGTAGGCTTGCGCCGCGACCCGAATCGTCACCCCGGTATCGGCCTGCCCGGCCGCGATCGCTGCGGCTATTTCGAGATGCCCGCTCAACTCATATTCGTAACCGGAGATGCGATCGGCGCGCAAGCCGAGCTCTGCGAGAGCGTCGTCGAGAGCCGAACGCGCACCAGAACCGCGCTCGCGATTCGCGATCCGCAGTCCGGCCCGGCCGAGGTCGGCGAAGCCGCGAATTTCAAGCCGATTGCCGGGCGCGGTGGCAAGCCCGAGTTCCCAGCGCGCGAAATTCACTAGCATCGCGGGGCGGTGCCCGAGCGCACGGCGCACCGCAGCAAGGTTGTATTCGCCGCTCCTGCGATCTTTGAGATGTACCCCCGCGGCGTGCGCGCGCCCTTCGAGCATCGCGGCAAGCGCCCGGCTACTCGAGCATCGCAGCCCGACCGCACGTATCGGCGAACGCCGCCGCGCCAACCAGTCGGCGAGTATCGCGACCGCCGGATCGCATCCCGCGATCATCAAGGTCGAATCGATCTCGTCCGGCGATCGAAGGGTGGAGATCCGGGCGCGCATCCGGCCGGCCCGTTCGACCAGTCCTGACGGCGGCGCCAGCGAAAGACCGGCCGCCGGCTGCGGCACGGCCACCACCCGCCCGCCGACACGGCCCAGCACGACGCCGGCAGACGGCGCCGGTGCCTCCGTATTCCATCGCGCTTCGATATGCCGGCAGTCGTCGCCATCGGGTTGCGCGAACAACGACTCGACCGTCGTGCCGAGCTCGCGCGCGAGGCTGAGCGCGACCGCCACGCTGGGCTGGTAAGCGCCCGCCTCGATCGCGCTGAGCGCCTGGCGCGAGATGCCGGCGCGCCGCGCCAGCTCGCTCTGCGTCAGTTCGCCCGCGATGCGGCAATCACGAATTTTCGCCATGATCCTTGTCATGTGTCCTGTACAATGGCATAAAGCTTATCATGAAAATCACACGCGAACGATCCCCCTGGTCTCGCGGCGCCGCGATCGTTGCCGGCGCTATCGTACTCACGCTCGCAGCCGCCCCGCGATGCCGCGCGGACGCGGCGGCGAGCGGCAGCGACTCCATATTGCCGTCGGTCGAGAACTACCTCGCCGACTGGTTCGTGCGCTCGGACGCGGCCAAGGCCGAGCAGCCCCATTGGATCACGCCGTTGGTAACGGTTACGCCGCGCCTGGAGCAGGAATTCCGCTACGACCAGCTCTTCGAGGCGCAGCCTCATGGCGAGTTGACCATCAACTTCGGCGGTGGCAAGGGACTCGAGTTGATTCCCTGGGACAGGGTGGAAGTGATCCTCGGGCTCCCTGCTTATTCCGCGTTTGAAGCGCAGGGCAAGGCGGGCATCAAGGGGCGCGGCTCGGACAGCTTCGGCGACTGGACGGCGCTGGTGAAGTATCGCCTGCTCTCGGCCGATGAGGAGAACGGAAACTACATCCTCTCGCTGTTCATGGGTTTCTCGGCGCCGACCGGCACCAATGGCAATAGCGAGGGACACGGGCAATACACTCCGACGATCGCGTTCGGCAAGGGGTTCGGCGATTTCGATTTCCAGAGCACGGTCGGCGTCACCTTCCCCGACGGCGGGCTGGACCGGCTCGGGATGCCGCTCGCTTACAATACGGCCTTTCAATATCGCATTGCCAAAGTCATATGGCCTGAGTTCGAGGTGAACTACACCTGGTACCCCGACGGCGAGCACGCCGGCAAGAACCAGGTGTACCTCACTCCCGGGGTAGTGCTTGGCCGGTTCCCGCTCCTGGGCCACCTCGGGGCTACGATCGGAGCCGGGATGGAGGTTGCGGTGTCAACATACTCCAAGTATCACAACACGTGGGTCCTGTCGGCCCGGCTTCCGTTCTGAGGCTGCGGTCCAGGCGAACATGACCACCCGCCGGCGGCGAACGTTTTGCCTGATCGCGCTCGCGCTGGGCCTGGCGCTCTCTACGCCTCGCTCTGCGCACGCGGAGCCTCTGACGCCGCTCCAGGTCGCATACGCGGGCTCGATGGGTTCGATGATGGACGGCGCGATGCGTGCCGCCATCGCCAAGTCGCTGGGGGCGGAGTTGCGCGGGCGCGCGCAAGGTTCCACCGGTCTCGCGAATCTGATCGTCGCCGGGAGCATCCGGCCGGACGTCTTCATTGCGGTCACGCCGGGTCCGATGCGCATCGTCCTGAAAGCAGGTAAAGCAGATAAAGCGATTCCGATCGCCCGCACTGCGATGGTAATCGCATACAGTCCGCGCAGCCGTTTCGCGCCGCTGTTCGCGCACGCCGATCAGCCGAACGCGAAGCCATGGTGGCAGATTCTCGAAATGCCTGGCTTGCGTTTCGGACGTACCGATCCGAATACCGATCCGCAGGGACTGAATATCATCTTCACGATGCAACTCGCCGCGACTTACTATCGGCAGCCGGAACTCGCGGCGCAGATTCTCGGACCACAAATAAATCCCGAGCAGATTTTCCAGGAGCCCGAAGTGATGGCGCGCCTGCAAGCCGGCCAACTCGACGCAAGCTCCGCCTACAAGACTCAACCCGCCGCGCTGGGACTGCCTTACCTGCCGCTGCCCAGGGAGATCAACCTCGGCGACGCCGCGCTGGAGCCGCAGTACGGAACCGCCAGCGTGACCTTGAACGGCAAGTTGCTCCATCCTGCGCCGCTGGTGTTCTACGCTGCGGTCCTGAACGATGCGCCCGCGCCTGCGCTCGCAAAACGTTTTGCCGACTGGTTGTGCGGTCCCGAGGCGCGCGCGATCTTTTCGGCCAATCACTACGACGGCCCCGGCGACGCGGCCCCTCTGACTCCCTGACCAGGAAAGCGCGGGCCGTTGAAAGTCTCTGCGCAACCGCCTAACTATGCATCCGTGCGATCCGTCTGGTGGTGCCGTCTGGGCATGCTGGCTTTCATCGCAGCACTGCTCTATCCGCTGGCCGGCCTGCTCGCGCCGGTCGGCGTCTGGCAATGGGACGGCACTATCGCACGGCTCGACCGCATCGGCGGTCAGGGTCTCTCTACTACTCACTGCAATAGCCATCGCGCTCGATGTTCTATTGGGAACGCCGGTTGCGTGGCATCTGGCGCGCCATCGGGGCTCCGACCGCATAATATGGGAGGCCGCGGTGCTGGTCTCGGTTCTGATGCCGCCGCTCGCGCTGGGTATCCTGTTATCGCTCGCCTTCGGGCCGACCACTAGTGTGGGATCGTGGCTGCTGCGGATCGGCGTCCCGACCAGCAACAGCGCGATCGCGTTTGTAGTAACGCAGGTCTACGTCAGCATCGGCTACTACATCGTGGTGGCGCGCGCGGCGCTCGCGGCCGTCCCGCGCGATCTCGAAGTCATCGCCGCGCTGCTGGGACTCAGGCCCTCGGAAGTGTTTCGCCGGATCACGTTTCCGCTGGCGCGACTCGGCCTCGCCGCCGCGCTCAGCCTCGCGTGGGTCCGCGCGCTCGGCGAATTCGGAGCGGTAATGGTCACCGCCTATTATCCGGCCGGGATGCCGGTGCAGATCTGGGTGAACCTGCAGGACGCGGGAATGCCGGCGGTGATGCCGCTGCTGGTCGTGTTCCTGCTGACGGCGCTGCCGCTGCCCTGGTTGCTCCAGCTACTCGCGCTGAGACGTTCCGCCCATGCTTGAGGCCCATATCGTCAAGGCGCGCCCGTCCTTCGTCGTGGACGTACGATTCGCCTGGATCGCGGCGAACGGCTGGGCCTGTTCGGTGCTTCCGGCGCGGGCAAGAGCACGGTGTTGTCGTGTCTCGCGGGCCTGGAAGAGCCGGACGCGGGCGAGATTCGGTTCGACGGCGCGGTTATGTTCCCGCCGAATGCGCCGCTCTATCGCCGGCGCTCGCCTACCTGACTCAGAACGATTCGCTCTTCCCGCATCTCACCGTCGCCGAAAATGTCGGCTTTGGTTTCGCCATCACGAACGCCAGGCCACATCGCGATGGCTCGGAGAACTTAAGCAGCGGCTCGCCCTTGGACGATATGGAGCCACGCGCGAGGCTGATTTCGGGCGGCCAGGCACGGCGCGTGGCGCTGGCGCGGATGCTGGCGCGGCGGCCGCCGCTGGTGCTGCTCGATGAGCCGTTCACGGCTCTGGACCGTCCCACGATGAGCGAGCTTATCGATGCGCTCCTGGAGTGGCATCGGAGCCTAGGATTTACACTGATCGCAGTCGACCACCGCGCAGAGATCCTCGAGCGGCTCTGCACCCGTGCCTGTGCGATCGAGTCGGGCCGCATAGTCCAAGAAGGATCGTGGCCGGCGATCGCGGCCAACCCGGCGACGCCGCTGTTGGCCCGCCTGCTCGCCCCACTCCAGACAAAACCGCTTTGACCCTCGATCCGCTCCCGCGAAAAACGGGAAAAAAGGCGGGCTCCGGCCATCTTCTTCTTAAACTTCGTATCGCGGACGATGAGTTTGTGCGCGAACGAGCGCTGGGCGGCTTGGCTCTTCGGATCGATCGCGAAGCGAACGGGGCCGAGCTGCATACTCACCCAGTTGGTGAAGATGCGCCTGGTCCGAAAGGCATGGATCTGAGGTTATAGACTGACCGCGGCCACGCCACGCTGAATCCTCGACCCTTAACAAGCCTACCCGAGCCATCGCTTCCCGCACCTTGGCCTTGGTCGCGTCCTTTACCTCGCACAGAGGTAAACGCACATCGGAGGTACAAAGCCCGAGCAAGCTCGCTGCATACTTCACGGGCGAAGGATTAGTCTCCATAAAAAGCGCGTGATGGAGCGGGGCCAGCGTCTCGTTGATTTGCTGCGCCTTCAATACGTCGCCGCGCTGCCAGGCGTGCTGCATTTCCGCGCACAGCCTCGGTGCGACGTTTGAGGTTACCGAAATCAGCCCATGACCGCCTTGCGCCAGGAACGCCAGAGCGGTGCTATCGTCGCCCGCCAGGAGCGAGAAATTGGCCCCAACCGCGAGCGTGGTTCGCACCGGACGAGCCAGATCACCGGTCGCATCCTTGACGCCGACGATCCGCGGCAGCTTGGCGATCTCCGTCGTCGTCTCGATAGTCATATCGACTACAGAACGCGATGGTATGTTGTAAATCACGATTGGCAGTCCGCAGGAATCGTGCACGGCTTTGAAATGGCGATACAGCCCTTCCTGCGTAGGCTTGTTATAATAGGGAGTGACTACCACCTGAGCATCCGCACCGGCCCGCTCGGCGTGCCTGGCGAGCTCGATCGTTTCTTCGGTCGAGTTGGAACCGGTGCCGGCGAGAACGGGAATCCGGCGCTTCACCGCCTCCACGCACAGCTCGGTCACGCGCATATGCTCCTTGTGGCTCAACGTGGGGGACTCGCCAGTCGTCCCGCACACCAAAACACCCTGGACACCCTCCTTGATCTGCCACTCCACCAGGGACTGAAAGGCCTTCTCATCGATGCTACCGTTGCGAAAAGGAGTAATCAGCGCGGTCAAACAACCCTTGAGCATATTCGGCCGTGTATCCTGGTCAAATCTGAAGATTCCGATGCTATCCGGATGGACTGATTCGAGAACGGCGTGAACGGTGGGCTTGGTCTCTTCATCGGAGACCGCGAAATCTACTTTAAGCGTGGCGGTGGTGTCGGGAGTGAACTCCCTGGCCATCGCCAGCCGTTGCTGGTCCTGGCGCCTGGTATGCTCCTCGGATAAGTCAAACCCGAAGAT
This sequence comes from uncultured delta proteobacterium, assembly GCA_963793115.1. Lineage (GTDB taxonomy): Bacteria > Desulfobacterota > Binatia > Binatales > Binataceae > CAVVMA01. The sequence goes on along the minus strand of CAWBYV010000018.1, from coordinate 347,909 downwards.
TCCAAGCTGCCTGGCGCATCGTTGAAAATCGTCCAGGGCCGAGCGTTTGATTACTGCTTCTATTCTCTTCATATGCGCTTGTTTGGTAGCCTCCACGCGATTATTTAGCAGGAACTAGGCCCTCGGAAAGCCCAAGGCCGACCGGGATGTTTTGGCCGGACTTTCCGAGCGTGTCGCGGCCTCGACAGCCGCCTTCAGTGCGATGAGGTCTGTTCGCGGCGAATGGTTTAACCCAAATGCAAATCCCGGCTTAGAAGTCGAAAACTTTACGCATGGTTGCAAGGACTCCCTTTGCGGAGCGCTGGGCAGAGCCCTGGCCTTGGGGTTGAGCGGTTCGCTCGCTGGTCTCGGCCAATCTTCGGGCCGCGACTTCCGCGATAGTTGCCCCAGCCTCGGGTTTGGACTTGAACAGCCTGGCGAATGCCTCATGGGCAATCTCCCAGACCTCGACATCCGAGGCCGCGCGGATCGTGGCGTTGCGCGGCTCCCCGGTCAGCAGGGCAATTTCGCCGAAGAAGCTTTCCGGAGACGAGTCTTGGATATGGCGGATGCGTTCCTCTCTGGCTCCGTCGCCTCCTTTGGCCGTCACCTCGACCTTGCCTCGTCTGAGCACGTAAAAGCTGTCGCCAATCTCACCTTGGCGAATAAGGACCTCTCCGCGCCCGAAACGGCGCACTCGAATCATCGGAACCAATACGCCGAGTTCTTCATCGGTCAGAGCGTCGAGAAGATAGACGCGCCGCAGCTTCCGGATCGTATCGCTATCGGGACGTTCACTGTGCGCCCGGTTCCACGCCGCATCGAGGTCGCGGCGATCAAGCGCGACCAGCGCGCTCGCGGTTTCGAGGATCGCGTCCGCTTGATCCGACAGCGCTTGACGGCAGGCGTCCGGAAGTCGCGGCGCCAGCCGGCGGATCGCGTCGAGCTGGCGGATCAGCACAGCGGGCGTCGTCGCGGAGGCCTGACGGATCTGATCGAACGCGAGCTTGACGAGGCGCTCGAGCCGCACCGGCGGCATCCACACGCGGAGCCGGCTGCCAGTGTCGTACCAGTTCCCTTCGAGCGGGGGCCGCTCGGCCAGCGTGAGCAGCGCGTCGGCGAGCCAGTCGACGCACGCAACGCCGGTGAACGTATCGTTGACCGCGGGCGACAGCGCGCGGATCGCGATCTCAACGACCTGCGCGATGCCGAACTCGCTATCTTGGGTGAGCGTGCGGTGACGGCCGATGTGAACTCCACGATCAATCGCGGCCTCGAGCGTGCCGACGTTGTCCGCTGGGACGATTGCTGCGAGCGGCTCGCCGCGGAGCACGAACTGGCCCGGGCGGAACCTCAGCACGATCAGTGCGTCCGCCGCGCGCGCGGCCGCGACCAGCGCGCCGTGATCGACGTGCTGCAGGTATCCGCTCTTCGCGCACGACACGATCGCGCCGGTCTCGGCCTGGCGCAGAATCGCGGCGTCGTCGGGCGCCGCGCCGGTGCCCTCGCCAGGGCCGGGCACGTGCGCGCCGCCGGCCGCGACGTACAAATCGTCGACGATCGCGCCGATCATGTCGGGGTTCTGGATCGATGCTCGCAACGCGATGGCTGTAGTAGACGAGGAACCCGAAGCTGAGCACGACGAGCACCCAGCTCGTGATCAGCGAGATCTGCGGGATGAACGACGACTCCGGATCCTGATGCGTGACGAGGAAGACGAGGCAGATGTACACGAACGTGCCCATGAACAGGCCGATCGTGACCTGGGTAACCCAGTCCTGCAGGAACCGGTAGAGCAAGCGCGGGCCGAACAGCGTCGAGACCATCGACAGCACGAGCAGCGCGACCGAGAAAATCAGCGCGAGCACGGTCGCGACCGCGCCCATCATCGCCGACAGGATCGCGCGCGCGTCGTCGATGCTGCCCATCGTCAACCACGACGGGATGTGAATGACGCCATACTTGTCGAGGATGTCCGGAATCAGGGTGATCCCGAACAGCGCGACTGCGGCGAGCGAGAGCTGCAGCGGGATCCGCCACAGGTTAATGTCGCGTTGCGAGCGGAGCTTGGTAGGGCGCGGGGCGAGCATCCGATGTGAATTTCAAACGCTTTTATTTTCCGAAGAAAGGTGATTCGAAGGAAAACGAATTGTTCCGGATCATGCAGGCGTACGCTTTCTTAGAACGGGGCATTTGGCGTAGCGCAGGATCTTTTCAGCAGTGCCGCCAGGAAGAAAATAATGCAGCCCGGTTCGCCCCTGCATCGAGATCACAATGAGGTCAACCTTTAGATCGCTCACCAGCTTATCGATCACCTCATGAACGGCGCCAAAATGAAGTTCGCCGCGGCATTTAGGATAAAGCTGTATTGCTTCTTTCTCCAGGCGACCGAGGCAGGCTGACGCCGCCTCGCCGTAACGCTCCAGCAATTCCGCCGGGTCATACCAGTGTGACACCCCGTAGGGCAGCGGCTCAACCACGTGAACGAGCACCACTTCAGATTCGTGTTCACGTGCGAGTTCGATCGCGTATCTTAGTGCCGCCCGGGAGTGCTCCGAAAAGTCCGTAGGCACCAGAATCCGTTGTATTTTCATTCTTCTTCCTCAGACAAGGGAAGAGGTGCTCAAGATTTATCGGCCAAAGATCACCACGCTCGAAGTGAGACGAACTGCGACGGCGGAGTTCAGTCCGGTGATCTCGGATTAGGCAGATCCTCGACAGCCGTCTTCAGTGCGATGCGGTCGGAGGACCTTTGCCCATTTCGTCAAGCGCCAAATTCAGTTCAAGTACATTCACGCCCGGTTCACCCAGAATACCGGCCCAGCGCGGCCGCGTGTGGGCGCGCACGACCGAGCGCACCGTGTCCTCATTGAGTCCACGCGCTTTCGCAACACGGGGAACCTGCAGTTCGGCTGCGGCCGGACTTATTTCCGGGTCAAGTCCGCTGCCTGAGGCCGTGACGAGATCAACTGGAACCTGCGCCGGCGTAACTCCCGGATTATTCCCCACGACGTCTTTAACGCGCTGCTTCACGGTATCTATAAAGCTCTTGTTGGTGGGACCGAGATTCGAGCCGCTGGAGCTCGTGGCATCGTAGCCCTTGTCTCCCGCGGCCGATGGCCGTCCGTGGAAATGACCTGGTGAGGTGAAATTCTGACCGATCAATTCAGAGCCCACGATTTGGCCGTCGCCAGTTATCAAGCTGCCTTCCGCTTGGAACGGGAACACGACGCGGGCTAATACCGTCATTGCAACCGGGTAGACGATGCCGAGGAGAAAGGTCAGAACCAGCGTCATTCTGCATGCTGTCCAAAGACGCATTGATGATCTCCTTAAGCCAAGTGTATGGCGGTAATCAGCAAATCGATCGCCTTTATTCCAATAAATGGGGCGATTACTCCACCAACGCCGTATACTAATAGGTTTCGCGTAAGAATCGCGGCGGCCCCGAGCGGCCGATATTGCACGCCGCGGAGAGCCAGCGGAATCAAGGCGATGATGATCAGGGCGTTGAAGATAACCGCTGAGAGAATCGCGCTCTGCGGCGTTGCCAGATTCATGATGTTGAGCGATTGAAGTTCCGGATAGGCAACCAGGAACATAGCTGGAATTATCGCGAAGTATTTGGCTACGTCGTTAGCAATCGAGAAAGTCGTGAGTGCGCCGCGCGTGATCAGCAACTGCTTGCCGATTTCGACTACTTCCATGATCTTGGTCGGGTTGGAGTCGAGGTCTACCATGTTCCCGGCCTCGCGCGCGGCCTGGGTGCCGGCGTTCATCGCTATGCCAACGTCGGCCTGCGCCAGCGCCGGCGCGTCGTTGGTGCCGTCGCCGATCATCGCGACTAGCTTACCCTGCGCCTGCTCCTCGCGAATGAGCTGAAGTTTGGTCTCTGGCGTAGCTTCCGCACGGAAATCGTCAACCCCTGCCTCGTATGCGATCGCCGCCGCCGTCAGCGGATTGTCACCGGTGATCATCACCGTGCGCATCCCCATTGCGCGGATCCGTGCGAAGCGCTCCCTGATCCCTTCCTTGATGATGTCCTTTAGATGGATCACGCCCAGTATCAGGGCTTTCTCCGCGACCACCAACGGAGTTCCTCCGCCCTTGGATATGCTTTCGACGATACCCGTCGAGTTCGGTTGGCACCTTCCCCCCGTTTTCGCGCACGAACTTGACGACCTGATCGGCAGCGCCTTTGCGGATCTTGCGAGTGCCGATATCGACGCCACTCATACGGGTCTGCGCCGAGAAGGGGATGAAATGGGCGTCCTTCTCCGCCAGCTCGCGCCCGCGCAAACTGTACTGATTCTTTGGCCAGCACCACGATTGAGCGGCCTTCGGGAGTTTCATCGGCGAGCGAGGCGAGCTGCGCTGCATCGGCCAATTGCTCCACTGCAACGGCCAGAATGGGTATTAACTCGGTCGCCATGCGGTTTCCGAGCGTGATGGTACCGGTCTTATCGAGCAGCAGCGTATCAACATCGCCCGCCGCCTCGACTGCGCGCCCCGACATCGCAAGCACGTTGTGCTGAACGAGCCGGTCCATCCCGGCGATTCCGATCGCGGAGAGCAGTCCGCCGATCGTGGTCGGAATCAGGCACACCAGCAACGCGACCAGCACCGGCAGCGTCAGTGCCGTACCGCCGTAAAGCGCGAAAGGATACAAACTCACGCATACCAGCATGAAAACGATGGTAAGGCCGGCGAGCAGGATGCTGAGGGCGATCTCGTTGGGAGTCCTCTGTCGCTCAGCTCCTTCGACCAGAGCAATCATACGGTCGAGGAACGTCTCACCCGGATTCGCGGTGATCCGCACTTTAATCCAGTCGGAGATAACGGTCGTTCCGCCCGTCACCGCGCTGCGGTCGCCGCCGCTTTCCCGAATCACCGGAGCAGATTCGCCCGTAATCGCAGCCTCATTGACTGCGGCCACGCCTTCAATTACTTCACCGTCGCCGGGGATGACCTCGCCTGCTCTGACGAGTACGATATCGCCGCGGCGCAAGGCGGTGGCCGCGACCATAATCTCGCGGCCGTCTTTGAGCTTGCCGCGCCCGCGTCTCGGTGCGCGTCTTGCGCAGGTTGTCGGCCTGAGCTTTGCCGCGCCCTTCCGCCATTGCTTCTGCGAAATTGGCGAATCCGACTGTGAACCACAACCAGAGTGCGATTTGCAGTTCGAAACCGAAGCTCTGTCCCGAGAAGAGTTTCCGCAAGAAGATCATAGTGACAGCTACTGCCGTCACCTCGACCACGAACATCACGGGATTGCGTGCCTGTATCCGGGGATCGAACTTCCCAAGTGAATCAACCAGCGCGCGCTGGACGATCTTGGTGTCCCAGAGGGCGATTGCTTTAGCCTGTCGCTCAGCCATTGACGTTTACTCCAATAGTTAAAAGAGTCTGCCGTGCATCATGGCCAGGTGTTCGACGATCGGCCCCAGCGCCCAAGCTCGCGAAGAAAGTCAGGGCGCCGACAATAAGCACGATCGCGGCAAGCAGAATCACGAAGACTATCCCGTTAGTAGGAAAAGTACCGGCACTTGGCGGCACCGCTTTTTTCTCGACCAGCGAACCCGCGATGGCCAGAACGGGAATCATCATCATGAAACGCCCGAACAGCATCACCACGCCGAGAATCGAATTGTAGAAGAGCGTGTTCGCGTTCAGACCAGCGAATGCGGATCCGTTGTTCGCGGCGCTTGATGAAAACGCATAGAGAATTTCCGAGAAACCGTGCGGACCCGGATTGGCCATCGACGAAAGTCCCGCTTTGGTGACGACCGCCAGGCCCGTCGGAAGAAGTATGATAGCCGGAAAGATCAGGATATAGAGCATCGCGAGCTTCATCTCACGAGACTGGATCTTCTTGCCCAGGTACTCGGGCGTGCGTCCCACCATCAGTCCCGCGATGAAGACCGTCAGCACAGCCATGACGATCATTCCTGCCAGCCCGGTGCCGACGCCGCCGAACACCACTTCCCCCAGGTGAAGGTTGAATAGCGGCACCAATCCACCCAGCGGGGTGAAGCTGTCATGCATCGCGTTAACGGACCCGTTGGAAGCGTCGGTCGTGGCGGTAGCCCAGATCGCCGAATTGACGATCCCGAAGCGCACCTCCTTGCCTTCCATGTTGCCGCCGCTCTGGGCGGCGCTCGCCGTCTGGTCGATTCCCATCGCGGCAAACGGAGGACTGCCCCGCTGCTCGCTCCAGGTCGCCACGATCACGCCCACGAGAAACAGCAGTCCCATGGCGGAGAAGAGAGCCCATCCTTGCCGCCTGTCGCCAGCCATTCGCCCAAACGTGTGCGTCAACGCCGCGCCGAGGACGAAAATCGCCCACATCTCGAGCAAATTAGTGAGCGGCGTGGGATTCTCGTATGGATGCGCCGAGTTGGCGTTGAAGAAACCACCGCCGTTGGTGCCGAGCTGCTTGATTGCTATCTGCGACGCTACGGGACCTTGAGCAATGGTCTGCGGCCCCTTTCTCCACCGTTTTGACCTGCGTGTAGGCGCTGAAGTTCTGAGGTACGCCCTGCCACACAAGAACCATGGTAAAAATGATGCAGATCGGCAGGAGCACCCACAGCGTTGCACGGGTCAGATCGACCCAGAAGTTACCCAGGGTTTTTGCGCTGCGGCGCACGAAGCCCCGAATAACCGCGATAGCAATTGCCAAGCCTGCGGCGGCGGAAACGAAGTTGTGGAAGGCCAATCCCGCCATCTGGGTCAGGTAACTCATGGTCGATTCGCCCGTGTAGGCCTGCCAGTTGGTATTGGTCGTAAAGCTCGCTGCGGTGTTGAATGCCAAACCCGGTTCGACGCCGGCGAAGCCTAGCCGGATTGAGCGGTAGCAGACCCTGCAGACGCTGCAGCGCGTAGAGGACCACCATCCCGACCACGCTGAACAGCAACATCGCGACGGTGTATTCAACCCATGTCTGCTCTGTTCCCGGTTGGACGCCGCAGAGCCGATAAATCAGCCGCTCGACCGGACGAAGCACCGGGTCCAAAAAGGTCCGTTCACCGGCAAATACACGTGCCATGTACAGACCGAGCGGCACGCTCGTGATCGTGACGACCACGGAGAAGAGCCCAATTTGGATCAACGCATTACTCAACATGACGGCCCCTCGACAGCGTCAGAATTTCTCCGGGCGCAGCATTGCGTAGACGAGATAGACGGTCAGTCCGACCGCCATAATCGAGCCAAGCACTAATTCCCACGGAGTCATAAGCGTACGCACCCCCAGACGTAGGCGATTGCGATCACAAAGAACGCGAGCGTCGCTGAAATAAAAATTACGTCCATCATAATTCCTCGGTTACTGCATCAAACATGCCGCCTCACGAACTGCGCGAAGTTGAGGTGTTTCTGCTCTCGTTAATTTGTGGTCGCTCGTATTGAAGCAATCCACGATTGCATTTCGCAGCAGAGCAGAGTGCAACTCCTCGATAATCGACGACTCCATTGGGCCCATCACTCCGTCGCCGATGGCCCCATTAAGCATTCCATCCATCGCAGGGCACTCTCGCGAGGGATTATTCAAGTCTCGTTGTGTGCACCATAGGAAGGTCAATTCAGCGGCACCTCCGGAAGCCTCTTCGCAAGCGAGGCAAGGACTCGTACTGTCTGGCGACGTTCAGGTTGAAGAAATGCGCTTGGGAAATGTAGTGCTGGGTTAAACTGATTTCCCTGGGAGCATGGCGCTTGTGGCAGGGACCTTGGCCAAGGACTCCGAAGCAAAGGCTTCCAGAACCGGGCAAAGAGCTTCTTCAAGATTGCCCGATCGCGTGGAGCTCTCGCCGCCGGCCAAAGGTTTCCCGCGTTCGTGGACTACTGCGACCTTGCTCCCACAGACGACGAAGCTCGATCTGCATCGGAGGCAGTAGAATAGCCTGACCTTCCCTCTAAACGCCTCGCTGTCGCACAGAGGCCCGATAACGAACTCGTGCCGCGCGGTTGTGTGGCGCCGGTAGGGGTCGCTTGAATGGGTTCTTTCGAGCCTCATGATAAAATCCGCACCATCGATCTGTCAGGACAGCATCAACTGTGCCCCTCGAGAATAGCCCGAAAACACTGGACTCTTCGCCCTTGGCGGCGCAGGGAGATTTCAAAATGACGCATTGGCATTGCTATCGGCAATGACAACCGAAGAGTTCAGTACTTTGGACCGAACGGACTCAAGTGGCTAATGATCGGTGAAATCCACTTGGTTGGAGCTCGTCACCAATACCGCGTCTTCGCCGATCCGTCCTAACCGCGATAGCTTGAGCCATTTGCTCTCCCGATTTTCAAAGTGAAGCAACAGTTGATTGCAATTGTTCGAGACTCTTCACCCGCTTCGGCAAAAAGTGCTGGGTTTTCGCGAAATCGGGTCTTGGTACGATTGCTGCACTAGGTCGCGCTGTGGGAACTTTCGTTTGTTGGAAGCGTGCCTGGCTTGAAACGAGGCAATTCTCAAGCAGAGGTATTGCTGAAATACGAGAGGAGAATTTTGAATCATGTGGCTATTGCCGGTTCTGATACTCACGAGCACGACGCTTCTCGCGATCCCGCTGAGCAAGTATCTCACCTGGATAATGGACGGCAAATATCACCCGCCGGCCTTCCTGCGCTGGTTCGAAAAGCGGCTGGACAGCGGGCCGCAGAACTGGAAGCAGTACACCGTCTCGATACTGATCATGAACGCGCTAATGTTCGTGTTCGGTTTTATCGTGCTGGCATTGCAGCCCTGGCTGCCCTTGAACGGGCTCGGCCGCGGGATGATCGAACCGACCACCATCCTTCACTCGGTCATCTCGTTCACGACGAATACCGACTTGCAGCACTACTCGGGCGATCAGACCTTCTCGAATTTCAGCCAGATCTTTTTCTGCCTTCCCAACTTCTTCCTGTCGGCGTCGATCGGATTTTGCGCCCTGAGCGTGATAATCCGCTCCTTTCGAAGCGACAAAACGGTCGGCAATTTCTTCCTCGACATGTGGCGAGTGGTCGCCTACATGTTCCTGCCGGCCGCATTCGTTTTGGGCCTGCTGATGGTCCAGCAGGGCATGCCGATGACGTTCCAGACCAACTACCAGGTCAACACGCTGGAGCCGACCGCGATGGGCACCGACGACAAGGGCGTTGCCAAGCAGCAGACGATCGTGGTCGGGCCGCTGGCTGCCTTCGAGCCGATGAAGCAACTCGGCACCAATGGCGGTGGATTTTTCGGGATGAACTCGGCCCATCCGTTCGAGAACCCGAGCGCGTTCACCAATTTTTTGGAATGCGTCGCGATGATGCTGTTCCCAATGGCGCTCGTTTTCATGTACGGCCGAATGCTCGGTCGATTACGCCACGCGTGGGTGATCTTCTCGGTGATGATGACGCTGATGGTCGGGACGATTGTGTGGTCGGTCTGGTTCGATACCTTAAAGCCCAACCCGGGCCTGACCGCGCATCCTGAAGCCAGGAGCTATTCGATCCCTAGCGCCGGCGCGCCGGGAGGCAAACGCGACTTCACGCTGCCAGCCGTCGCCGGACTGCCCGTGGATCAGCATCTGGGCAATCTCGAGGGCAAGGAGCTGCGCTTCGGGACTTCGGCGGGCGCAACTTTCGCCGCGATAACGGTCGATATGACTGACGGCGCGGTCAACAGCGAGCACGACAGCCTGAACCCGATCGCGGCCTTGTCGCCGATGTGGGGCATGTGGGTGAATTGCATTTACGGCGGCAAGGGCGTCGGCATGATCAACATGCTGCTCTTCCTGATCTTGGGAATTTTCGTCGCGGGTCAGATGGTGGGGCGCACGCCCGAGTATCTCGGCAAGAAGATCGGCGGGCGCGAGATGGCTCTGCTGATGATCGCCCTGCTGGTCCATCCGATCATGATTCTCGGCCCCAGCGGACTCTTCGCGGCGACAAGCTGGGGGACGAAGGCCGAGAGCAATCCCGGCCCGCACGGCTTTTCCCAGATCGTGTACCAGTTCTCGTCGGCGTCCGCGAATAACGGCTCCGCGATGGACGGTCTCGGCGTCACCTACGGTCTCAACAACAACCCGAGTCCGGCGCCGACCGCGGTTCCGTGGGATCTCGCAGCCGCGATCGTCATCCTCATCAGCCGCTATTTGCCGATCATCGCGCCGATTGCGATGGCGGCGAGCTTGGGGGCCAAGAAATCGACGCCGTTCACGATCGGCACGCTGCGCGATGACACGCCCACGTTTGGCTTTCTGCTGCTGGGTACCGTGATCATCATCGGGGCGCTGCTGTTCCTTCCGGTGGCGGCGCTTGGACCTATGGCCGAGCATCTAGGTCCAATTCCATTCGGCGGTTAGCGACGCCGCATCACATGATGCGGCAAACTGAATATGCATTCGGCGAAATGACTATTGGAGGCTAGTGAAGTGAACCTGGACATTTGGATACCGGCGATGTTCATTAGTGGAATAGCAGGCTTTGTGAGTCTTTACCTGTTCCTGCTCGCCTGCGAGAAGATCTAGGAGTCCGACCATGATTTATCTAACTGCGGCAGTATCGGCCTTTTTGTTCGTATACCTGTGGGTGGCGTTGATTCGCCCCGAATGGTTCTAAGCGGCGAAAGCAGTACCCTCTTCGCAAGGAGTCTCGTAGGATGGAAGCAATCAAGGTTCCGCAGCCTAAATCTGAGAGCAGGTCAGCGGCTGAAATAACGAAAATAACGATGGGACCGCGCCGCACGCGACGCCAGGCCCTGTTCGCGCCCGAGGCTCATGGGTCCCGCGATGAAGCAGGCCTTCGTCATGCTCCGTCCGGACATTCAATGGGCCAACCCCGTGATGTTCGTAGTGGAAGTCGGCGCGTTTCTGACCTTGCTCTACGTCGTCAGCGCTCTCGCCGGCGGTGCGCAGGGATTGATACCGGTCTCTTACTTCATCGCTCTGGACGCATGGTTGTTCCTGACCGTGCTGTTCGCGAACTTCGCGACGGCGCTGGCTGAAACCAGAGGGAGGGCCCAAGCGGAATCGCTGCGCAGGGCGCGGCGCGACACGCCGGCCCATCGCCTCAAGGGCAAGGACATTATCGAGGAAGTGCTTTCGTCCGACCTGAGGCCGGGCGATCGGGTGGTGGTGCAGACCGGCCAGACAATTCCGAGCGACGGCGAGATCATCGAAGGTATCGCGTCGGTTGACGAATCGGCGATCACCGGCGAATCCGCCCCGGTGATTCGCGAAGCTGGCGGCGACCGCTCGGGCGTGACCGGAGGCACGCTGGTCTTGTCCGATCGGATCGTGGTGCAAATTACGTCCGCACCCGGTGAGTCGTTCCTCGATCGCATGATCGCGCTGGTCGAAGGTGCCGTCCGTCAGCGCACGCCCAACGAGATTGCGCTGATGCTGGTGCTCTCCGCATTCACGCTGATCTTCCTGATCGTCGTGGTCCCGCTGTGGCCGATGGCGTTGAACGCCGAAATCTACATGATGGGTTATCTCGGCATCACCGAGCCGCTACGGAGTCTCGGCACCGACGTGCCGACGCTGGTGGCGCTGCTGGTATGCCTGATCCCGACCACTATCGGCGCGCTGCTCGCCGCGATCGGAATCGCCGGCATGGATCGCGCGCTCCAGGCCAACATCATCGCCAAGAGCGGCAAGGCAGTTGAGACCGCCGGCGACATCGACACGGTGTTGCTCGACAAGACCGGCACCATAACGGTGGGCAACCGGCACGCGACGGCGTTCATCCCGGTCGGGCGCTCTTCAGTGGGCGATCTCGGCCGCCTGGCGGCGTTCGCGTCTATCGCCGACGAGACCCCGGAGGGAAAAAGTATAGTCAGTTTCTACCACGAACAGGCTACCGAGGTCGGCGAGCTGACCGTCCCGCGCGGTACTGAGTTCGTTCCCTTTACAGCGCAGACCCGGATGAGCGGCATCGATCTGCCCGACGGCCGCCATATCCGCAAAGGCGCGCCCGACGCCGTAATCAAGTACGTCCAGGAGCAGAAAGGGACGATCCCGGCGGAGTTGAAGAAGATCGTCGAGGAAATCGGATCGAAGGGCGCGACGCCGCTGGTGGTGGCGGAAGGGGCGAACATTGCCGGTGTGACCGTTCTCGAAGATATCCTTAAATCGGGAATCAGCGAGCGGCTGGAACGGATTCGCAAGATGGGCGTTCGGACCATCATGATCACCGGCGACAATCCGCTCACCGCGGCAACCATCGCCAAGCGCGCCGGTGTCAACGGCTTCGTGGCCGAATGCACGCCGGAGGCGAAGCTCGCCTACATCCGCAAGGAGCAGGCCGAAGGCAAGCTGGTCGCGATGGTCGGCGACGGCACCAACGACGCGCCCGCGCTGGCGCAGGCGGACGTTGGCCTGGCGATGAACTCGGGCACGCAGGCCGCGAAGGAAGCCAGCAACATGGTCGATCTCGACAGCAATCCGACCAAGCTGATCGAAGTGGTCGAGATCGGAAAGCAGTTGCTGATGACGCGCGGCGCGCTGACTACCTTCTCGATCGCCAACGACGTCGCAAAGTACTTCGCGATCGTTCCGGCGCTGTTCGCGGGCACGCTGCCCTGGCTCAAGGGCATGGACATCATGAACCTGCACTCGCCCACCTCGGCTATTCTATCGGCGGTCATATTCAACGCTCTGATCATCCCGGCGCTGATTCCGGTCGCGCTCAAGGGCGTCAGCTACCGTCCGCTGGGCGCCGACGCGCTGCTGCGCAAGAACCTGCTGGTCTGGGGCCTGGGCGGCGTAATCCTGCCTTTCATCGCGATCAAGATGATCGATGTGGTCATGGTTGCGATGCATCTGGCGGTCTGAATCGAGCGTCCAAGGAGTAATCGAAATGTCGCAAAACATATCAAAGAGTCTATGGCTGCTGCTGTTCGCAGTGGTTATCGCGTGCGGGATCGCTCCGCTGACATTATGGGCGATCGGCCAGACCATCTTTCCGTTCCAGGCCAACGGCAGTATCCTGCTCGGCCCGGACGGAAAGCCGGTGGGCTCGTTGCTGATCGCGCAGCCGTTCACCAAAGACGAGTACTTTCAGCCCCGGCCTTCTGCCGCGTCCTACGATGCTTCGGCTGGCACATCATCGGCGCTGGCCGCGTCGAACTATACGCTTCGCAATCGTGTCGCGACCACGCTCGGCCCGATCGTAAAGTACAAGAGCGGTCCCAAGGCCGGCCAACTGGTCGCGCCGGATATCGAGGCGTGGTTCCAGCAGGACGGATTCGGCGGCCAGCCGCATATCGTCGCGCAGTGGGCGGACAATCATAACAGCCTGGCGCAGGGATGGGTGAACGCGGACCCCACGCACCCCAAGTACGTGGACGAATGGGGTAAGAAGCATCCGACCGAAGTGGCTCAGTTCATCAAGGACAATCCGGGAACTCCCGAGCCTAAGGCCCCTGATCTGGCCGTCGTGTTCTTCGAGAGTTTCTCGAAGGAGAATCCGGGCCGGTTCCCCTCAGCCGTAACTCATCAGCTCCCGGGCGGTAAGAGTGAAACCGTGATTGAGCCGGTCAAGGACGGCTCCGATATCCAGTCGAATTTCTTCGACATGTGGCGTCAGGATCACGCGCAAGCGGACCTGCAGGACGTTCCCGGCGACATGGTGACGACTTCGGCCTCCGGGCTCGATCCGCACATCACGCTGCAGAACGCGGAGTACCAACTGGATCGCGTCGCGTCGAAGTGGGCAGCCGATACGAAACGCAATCCCGCTGATGTGCGCAGTGAAATCGAGGGCATCCTGCAGGATAGCGCCACGGCGCCGTTTGGCGGACTGATCGGCGAGAAGTTCATCAATGTGCTCGAAGTGAACCTGGAGCTTCGCAAGCGCTACGGAGCCCCGGCCTAAGGCAAAGAGGAGCCGGGCCGCCGCATATCGAGCGATACTTTTCAAAGTGAATTGAGAACCGCTCGACCTGCAATGCGTCGGCCCGCTCAATGCCGGAAAGTCGGCTACTACGCGAGGGCTGCGACCGGCACGCTTGATGCTGTCTCGATGCCGTGAGGCATGATCATGATTTCCTTCAATGCATCGGCGCCAGGAACCCTCAGCCTTTCTCTGCCCGGAGCTGTCCAGCCTCTACCGGCGCCACGCCTCCCGCGCCTGGTTGACGTGGGCGCACGGATCCAGGCCGTCCCTGCTGTGATGGTCTGTCTTTCCACGGATGTCTCGCGTTTCGACGCCTTGATGCGAAAAGGATTGGAGGCCGCCAACGAGCTCGGCGCGCGCCTGTACCTGGTTCACGTTGAAACGCTGTCCGAGTCCTGCCGCGGCGGCGCGAAAGCGCGGCTGCGGGAACTCCTCGAGCACGCGATCGCCGCCCACGAGGGCACCGAGGCCGTCTGGCTCAGGGAGCGCGAACCGGTTGCGGCGCTGCTCGATTTCGCGCAACGCGCCGGAGTCGATCGGATCGTCATCGGCCGGGGGCGAACGCGCTCGCCGATCTTCTTACGCCGGCCACTCTGCTCCAACCTGGTCGATCGAGCGCGAAACATCGCGGTCGAGATCGTGGGCTTCGAAACTCGAGCCGGTCATCCGGAGAGAGTCAGCTAATGGCAAAGCTGCTGGTCGTCGACGACGAGAAAAACATTCGCCACACGCTGGCTGGATACCTCGAGTCGTGCGGCCACCAGGTCGAAGTCGCCGAGTCCGCCCGGCAAGCCCTCGAACATCTGGCCGCAGGCGAGTTTGAGCTAGTGCTCACCGACTATCGCATGGCGGAGACCAGCGGCCTGGAGTTGCTGGAGCAAATCAGGCGTCGCTTTCCCGAACTGCTCGTCATCCTGATGACCGCCTACGGCACGGTTGAAGATGCGGTCGCCGCGATGAAGGCCGGCGCTTACGACTATGTCACCAAACCGTTTTCGCTGAGCCAGCTTCAACATGTGCTGGAGCGGGCGCTCGAAGTGCGAACGCTCCGAAGAGAAAACCGCGTGCTCCGCGACACCGTGGATGAATGGCCGTTTCTCGAATCACGCAGCCCGGCGATGCGGCGTCTGCTCGAGACCGCGCAGCAAGCGGCGACCAGCGACGCGACAATTCTGCTGATGGGCGAGAGCGGCGTTGGCAAGAACGTGCTGGCGAACCAGATCCATCAGTGGAGCGCCCGCCGCGGCCATCCGTTCGTCACCGTGAACTGCACCACAATCTCGGAGCACCTGCTGGAGAGCGAGCTGTTCGGGCACGTGCGCGGCTCCTTCACCGGGGCGATAAAAGACAAGCCGGGACGCCTGGAAGCGGCCGACGGCGGCACGGTATTCCTCGACGAGATCGCCGACCTGAGCGGAGTGCTTCAGACCAAGTTCTTGCGATTCGTCCAGGAGCAATCCTTCGAGCGGGTCGGTGGCGAGAAAGCCATCACCGTGGACGTTCGGATCGTCGCCGCGTCGAATCGAGATCTATGGTCGGAGGTGGCCAGGCATCGCTTCCGCGAGGATCTCTTTTACCGCCTCAACGTGATCACGCTGCGCGTGCCTTCGCTGCGCGAGCGCGCGGGCGATATCATGCCACTTGCGGAACGGATGCTTTCGGGCGCGGCGGTGCGGAACCGTCGCTGCGACCTTCACTTTGCGCCCGAGGCCTGCGATGCGTTGACGCGCTATCGATGGCCGGGCAACGTGCGCGAATTGCGCAACGCCGTCGAGCGAGCCGCCGTACTGTGCCAGGGCGATGCGATCACGGCCGACTATCTGCCCGACGCGCTCTTCCGCGAGCAGTTGGGAGCGGGCGCGGAGCCGCTGACTTCGGCCAGCCTCGAGCGCGTCGAGCGCGAGCATATCCTGCGCGTCCTGGAGGAGAGCCCGACCCTCGAAGATGCCGCCGCCACCCTGGGTATCAACGTGTCGACGCTATGGCGCAGGCGCAGGCGCTACCGGCTTGATCCCGGCGATAGCCGCAGCGTCCGCACACACCGCCAAGGCACCCCGAACGGCATTCTGGGCAAAACCGGCGCGTAACGCGCCGCGCGGCGTCCGAAACCTCGCGGATGCTTCTTCGGTTCGACCCGGGATCGCCGCCGCGCTGATTTTCCGGCTCGCGCGCTGATTTTCCCTCCCGCGATTGTGATATTCTTCGCGAGCATGACCTTTTGGCAAAGTGCAGGAGCGCTCGTCGCGAGCATCGCGGAGCGCTTGCAGTATGAGGTTCCGCGGCTGATCGAATCCTGGCGGACGCTGCTCGGCGTATGCCTGGCGGCCTTCCTGCTCGGTATCTACTACTCCAGGCGCCTCGCGGGCGGACCGTCGCAAGTCTGGCGGCTCTCCAACTCCGGGCTCCGGCAAAGGGTGGTCGAGTTCACCAGCCGGCTCAGGCACTATGCGGCGGGCCGCGAACGCGAGATGCGCCTGGCGTGGAAGCGAGGGAACGTCGATCCCGGCAACGTCGCGGTGAACCTCAGGGCCGACTACCACGGTTCATTCCGGGTCGAGGCCGTCGCGCTGCGCGAAGCGCTCGAAGCTCGCCTGAACGCCGACGACCGGCGCTCGCGGCGCGACAAGAAGCCGATCCTCGACCGCATCTACCAGGATCCCGAGTCTCACAGCGATCTCGTCGCCGAAGCCGATGACCTCGATGAAATGGCGCACGGACTGCCCCGCCGTCGTGGCTTTCTCCCTTGGGTCAGGGCCGTGTTCTTGCCCTAGTCGGGCGCCGGGAACCGCCTGCGCTCGAGTTGATCGGCGGCAGGCGCCGGGACTTCGCGTTTAGAGCTGAATTGAGTTGGTCGGCGCGGGCGTGGGCGCCGCCGGCGGCGAATATCCTGATGCGGTCAGCGACACCGATTGTGGGTGACTGATGTTGAACGGGACATTGTCGCTGAGGACCAAACTTGCCTGAAAGGAGCCGGCTCCGGCCGGTGTGAAGGTGATGCTCACAGTGCAGCTTTGTCCGTCGCCGAGGGGACCGGCAGTGCAATTGTCGGCCTCGGAGAATTGAGCCGCGACGCTATCGCTTCCGGTGCTGGTGATCGTCACGGCGTCTATGACCAGCGGTGTGGTGGCCGAAGTGCTGGTTATCTTCACGTTCATGGTTGCGCTGCTATTTCCAAGTTCGACCGCCCCGAGATTGAGACTGGCCGGAGATATAGTCGCGCTGGCGGACTGCCCGGCGGGAGCGGGGGTCGGAACAGGCGTGCTGAAAGTTCCAAAACCACGCAACTGCGCCGTCTGCGGCGTCAGAATATTACTCGGCGCATTATCGAGGAAGCTCACCGATCCAAGGACCTCGCCCGATCCGGTCGGAGTGAAAGCGAGGCTCACGACGCAACTGGCGCCAGCCCCCAGCGTTACGCCCTCGCAGGTGTCAGTCGCCCCGCTGGGAATGGCGAACGGACCGGTGATCGTCTCAGCCGGCGATGCCATCACCAGCGGGATGCTCGAATGGTTGGTCACGGTCACATTTTCAGAGCCGCTGGTGACGCCGACGGTCTCGGTGCCGAAGTCGATACTCGCGGGCAAAATCTTGGGAACCGGCGGCGTCTGCCCGCCGGGGGTCGGAACGGGCGTGCCAACGGTTCCGTTTCCAATCAACTGCACCGCCTGCGGATAGAGAGGGCTGCTTACAGCGTTGTCGGTGAAGACCAGGCTTCCGGTCTGCGGACCCGTGATCGTTGGGGCGAACGCGACCGCGACGGTGCACTTCTGGCTCGCATTGAGCGTCACACCCGAGCAATTGTTGACGTTGATCGTGAATGGACCGCTGACGGAGACCCCGGCCGGAATCGGTGGAGAAGCCGGGCGACGCGTTCAAGATCAGCGGGATTTGCGACTGGTTGGTCACGGTCACGATCTGGTCCCCGCTGGTATTACCGATGGCCTGCGAGCTGAAGTTGATTTGCGACGGAACGATCTGAGGCGCCGGAGGCGTCCCCGGCCCGCCCCCCGAGCTCGACGTTGAAGTCGGCGTCGGAACGGCGGGCGCCGAGCCAAACAATGCCACCCCCGGAGACGCGCCGGCGTAGTCGCTCTCGAGGGTGAGCGAGGCGATCTGCACACCGCCGTCAGTGGGCGAGAATGTGACGGTGATCGTGCATTGCGAGCCCGGATTGCCCTCAGGATTCAGTATCGGGCTGCCGCTGCCGTTTATTCCGCAGGTGTCCGTCTCGGACCATTCCGGAGTTGCGCCTGACGGACTGGTGACCGTGATGTCGATCGCCGAGAGGGTGAGTGAGTTATCGGGTTGATCGTTGGTCAGCGTGATATTCTGCGACTGGCTGTTTCCGATCTGCACCCCGAACAACTGGATCAGATTCGGCGCGAGAATCGGCGATCCGTTCGGAGTGGGAGTCGGCGTGGGAGTCCCGAGCTGACATTGGCCGACCTGGCATGCTCCATTGTCGCCGGTTGCATCGCAGGCGTTGCCGCAAGTGCCGCAGTCGGTGGAGCTGGTCGTGAACGTCTCTGGCATCCGTCAGTGCTGCCGCAGTCGGTTTGCCCCGTGGGGCACGCACAGATGCCGCTCTGGCAGGTCGTGTTGGGATCGGCGCCGTTAGGGACGCAGTCGGCGGTAGTGGTGCAGGTGATCTCCGGCGTGCACGTGCCGTCCACGCAGGCGTTGCCTGTGGTGCAGGCGAAGCCCGCTGTGGATCCGCAGCCGCCGCAATTGTTGGGATCGCTGGTGGTATCCGTGCATCCGACGCACGTCGTGTCCGTGCATCCGGCTTGGGCGCCGCAGTCGGTGAGCGAGGAATTGCTACATGCGCAGATGCCGCTCTGGCAGGTCGTGCCGGCGTCGGTGCAGTCGCTGTTACCGGTGCAAGCCACGCCCGCCACGCACGAGCTGTCCACGCAGACTTGGCCCGTCGGACATACGAATTCGGAGCCACATCCGCCGCAGTTGTTGGAATCACTGGTCGTGTCCGTGCATCCGAGGCAGGTGGTGTCCGTGCATCCGCCTATGGGGCCGCAGTCGGTGAATGAGGGGTTGCTGCACGCGCAGGTGCCGCTCTGGCAGGTCGTGCCAGCATCGGTAGCGGTGCAGTCGGCGTCGCCCGTGCAGATTCCGCTCGGGCCCGGAGTGGGCGTCGGCGCCGCCGTCGTCGGGCCGGTCGCCTTACCCGTAAGCTTGACGATCTGAGGGCTCTTGGCGGCGTCGTCGGTGACAATAAGAACGCCGGGATCGCTTTTGCCGGTTCCGGTGAAAGGGTCGAATGTGACGGCGAGCACACAGGCCCCGGTCTTTCCTTTCACGACGGTCATGCTGGAGCATCCCGTCGTCGTGTTGAACGGTATATTCGGTGCTTGGCGTCGTGCCGGTATTGTCCGTGAACACGCCCACGCTCGAGATCGTCGCCGGTATCGCGAAGGTGCTGGTTATCTTGAGGTTCTTGATGTTCTTCTTCGTCGGCGTCCCGCCGTTTGGCAGCGTGCCGAAGGACAGCGACTTCGTCGAGAACTTGAGCGCGCCGGCGAAGCTGTTGCCGGTCAGGTTGACGGTGGCCTGCGTGGTCCCGGTCGAATCCTGGATGTCGAGGATCGCCGTGCGCGTGCCGGTATCGGTCGGTGTGAAACTAACCGTGATCTTGCACTCTTTTTCGCCGGGACCGTGCCGTTGCACTCCTTGGTCGTGGCGCTGTCGGTGGCGGCGAAGTCACCGGCGTCGGTACTGGACGGGTCGATCGTGAGTGTATCAGCGAAATCAGTTCCGGTGGTGTTGGTCAGCGTGAGCTTCTTGTTGACTGTGGCGCCGCCTGTCGAAGCGAAGAAGACTGCCTTACCGAACCCGAGCTTCTTGCCGCTGACCTTGATTGGGGCCGCAGCCTGCGCTACCGGCGCCGGCTGGCTGCTCTGCGCTCCGCTCGATTGCGCGGAGACGCTCGGGCACGGCGAAGATTCCGGGGTCGGCGTCGGCGATGCCGCCGGAGTGATCGCGCTGACCGGGACGGACGCGGCGTTATATTCGAGCACCCGGTTGTTGCCGCTATCCGCGATGTAGAGGCTGCCCGCCTCGTCCACCGCGACGCCCGCGGGCTGCGACAGGCTGTCCGCGCTTGTCCCGCCGGCGTTGCCGGCGGTGGCCGCGAAGCTGCCGTTTTGACCGAACACGAAATCGGCGGTGGTATCGCTCGCCGAGCCGGAGGTTCCCTGGGTCCCGGCGCCGGGAGCGAGCGGATTCAGATATTCGAGCACGCGGTTGTTGCCGCGGTCCGCGACATAAAGGTTTTGACCGCTGTCGAGCGCGACGCCTTGCGGAAGGCACAGCTCATCCGCGCTTGCGATTCCGCCGGCGCATCCGCCGGCTTGGCTCGAGGCCGCCTGGCCGAACACCAGATGAGCCGGCGGGCCGTTGTTGCGCGGTGCGTCGAACTCCAGCACCCGATTGTTGTCCTGATCTCCGACGTAAAGGTTGCCGCTTTTGTCGGCCGCAACCCCGCTCGGCAGGCATAGACTCGAGGCGCTGGGCGCGCCACCCAGGTTGCACCTGTACGACCGGAAGTCGAGTTGTCCGATCACGATGTTGCCGGCCGCTGCTCGAGCGGATGATCGTAGCCGAGCACGCGGTTGTTGCCGGAGTCGGCGACGTAGAGCCGCTGATCGCCGTCGATCGCGAGCGCGCCGGGCCTACATAATGTAGAGGCCGTCGGAGCGACGAAACCGCCCTTGCCCTGGTTGCATCCGGCGGAGCTCAAATCGGCCTGGCCCAAGACCCGCTCGGCAATAAAGCCCGCGCTCTGCTGATCCGTGGCCAACGCGGCGAACGGATCGGCGTATTCCGTGACGCGGTTATTGCCCGAGTCGGCGACGTAGAGGTTCCCGTCGCTATCGACCGCCACGCCCGCCGGCGCGCACAGGGTCGCCGCGCCGGCCTTGCCTCCGGCATTGCAGGTCGTCGAGCAGAAATTCTGCTGACCGATTACCAGGTCGGCGGCCGCTCCATTCGAGAGCGCCGCCGCGTCCCGGTAGCCGAGCACCCGATTATTCCCGGTGTCTGCGACGTACAGATGCGCCGCGGCGGCGTTGGGGCCGAGCGCAATCGAAGCCGGCCCGGAAAGTCCCGTCTCGCCTCCGCTCGCGGCATTGGCGCCGAAGCCGCTCTGCCCCAGTACTCGCTCGGCGGTCGTGGTTCCGGTGGTCGCCGGAAGCCACGTCGCGATCAGCAAGCCGGCCGCAAGTGCGGCCAGCAACGCTCCAAGCCCCAGCTTCGGGGTGCTTCTATGCTTCGGCAAGGGTATACGCTACAGGCTTGAAAAAGTGACGTTTCCGCAGGCGATTAATTCAGACGGACGGACTCAGCGGTCCATCCGCCCGGTCGTTCGCGAGGCCAAGCCGCCGCACTCGACGGAGAGTCGCATGCCATGCCATATGTTTCCTGCGACGGGCTTGGTCAGAGGGATTTCTGGGAGAGTCTCACCTGCCGGGTCGTCTAAGCCGTTGTAGACGCGACTATACGATGCAGGCCGGGAATTGCCAAGTGAGAAATCGCGTGCCCACGTCATAGCTAGATCGGCAGAACGCAAAGCGAAGCTCTGACGAAACGGAGCCGCGCCGCAAGACAATGGCAGGCCCGACCGAAGCGATGGCATGATGATCGAGCGAACTTCGGCAGCGAACTCAGGGAGTAAAACTGGATGCATGAATGGCCGATCACCTGGCAAGCCCGATGGATCTGGGCCGAGCCTCCAGCGGAAATCGCCAACCCCTTTGCGGTCCAAAATGCGCCGCCAAAGGCCTCGCGCAACCGCTTCTGCTACCTTCGCCGTGAGCCTCAATCTTGCGGCCGTTCCCGGGCAAGTCGCGGCGCGCGTCACCGCCGACTCGCGCTTCATCCTGTACGTAAACGGCGTCGAAGTGGCGCGCGGTCCGGCTCGCTCGACGCCCGAGCGCCTCGCCTATACCGAAGTCGATCTTGCGCCGTATCTTCGCGCCGGCGCCAATGCGATCGCGGCACTGGTGCGCTTTTACGGACGGCCGGTTCCGTGGTGGCAGGCCGCGCGGCCGAGCTTGCAGTTGGGATATGGCTCGTTCGCCTTCGAGGCGCCCGCAATTGGAGTCGTGTCCGACGGGTCGTGGAAGGGGCGCGTGGCACCCTACCGGCCCGAAATCACGCCGCAGCGCCTGCTTCCCGTCCCACCGGCTGAAATCCTGGACGGCGCTGAGGTTCCTGCCGGATGGCCGGATTCGGGCTTCGACGATTCGTCGTGGCAGCCGGCGGCTGAGCTCTCCGCCGGAACCCTCGCGGTCAATCGGACTCGAATCCCGGTGGAACCGTACACCGCGCCCGAGCTCGCCGAGATCGCGCCGCTGACCGCAATTCCGATCGAGCTGAATCCGCTCTCCAGCCGTTCGATTCCTGATCGCGACGATGAAGACCCATGTGCAGCCTATCCGCCCGCCGGCGCAAGCTCCGGCCAAGGCGCGGCCGAAGGCCGGGCGACGATCGCGACCTGGGATGCGAATCGGATCACGATCGGGACTCCGTGGGTCGAGGTGAGCGGCCCGCGCGGCGCCACGGTCGATCTGTACGTCGGCGAAGATCTGCGCTCCGACGGCACGGCCGAAATCAGTCCGCGCTTTTACGCTTTGCGCTACCGTCTGGGCGGCGCCGGGCACGAACGCGTCGAGGGCTTCGACGCGGCCGGATTTCGCTACCTGACGGCGATCGCACGCGGCGGCGCCCACGTCACCGGCGCCGGCGCGATCGAGCGGCGCTATCCGCGCTCGGACGAGGCGCGCTTTTCGTCCGACGACGAGCGCCTCGATACGCTCTGGAAAATCGGCGCGCGCACGCTCGATCTCTGCTCCACGGACGCCTTTGTCGATTGTCCGTTTCGCGAGCAGCGCGCCTGGCTCGGCGATTCTTATATCCATTCGCTGCTGACTTACGTCACCAGCACCGATTGGCGGCTCGCGCGCCGCAACCTCAGGATCTTCACCCAATCGCGGCGCGCCGATGGCCTGCTCCCGATGGTCGCCGCGGGCGACTTTTCCAACGCCTCGACCACTATCCCGGACTTCTCGCTCCACTGGGTCCGCGCCCTGGCCCGCTACTTCGAGCATTCGGGCGATCTCGACACGGTGCGCGAGCTGATCCCCGCCGCTCTCGATGTGCTGGGCGCTTTCGAGCGCTTCAGGAGCCACGACGGGCTGATCCGCCGGATGCCGGGCTGGCTCTTCATCGATTGGGCGATGACCGAACGGGCCGAGGTGGTCGGCGCGATCGACGCGCTTTACGCCGCCGCGCTCGACGATGCCGCCCTGATGTACGACGGGCTCGAAGAGCCGCGGCGTGCGGCCGATTTGCGGCTGCGCGCCATGCGGACCAGGCGGAGTTTCGAGCTGCTCTGGGACGAGAATCGCGGCGTGTACGTAGACGCGGCCGACGACGCAGGTCCGCGCCGGCGCGTCAGTCAGCAGACCAACGCCGCCGCGATTGTCTCGGGATGCGCCCCCAGAGCGCGCTGGAGCCGAATCCTCGATTACATTCTCGATCAGCGCCGGCTGGTGATAACGCCGACGATCGCAGACAATCGCTCGGCGTACGTGGCTCATCGCTTCAATCCGGCGGAGTACATGAAGTTCGACGAAGAGTGCAACGTGGTTGCAGCGCAGCCGTTTTTCTCGCATTTCCTGCATCAGGCGGTCGCCAGGGCCGGCCGCCGCGATCTAATCCAGGAACTCTGCCTGCGATGGTGGCCGCAGATCGAGCGTGGCAACACCGCGTTCGAGGAATATTGGAGCGGCCCGAGCGGCGACGCCAGCCGCTGTCACGCCTGGTCGGGAACTCCGACCTACGACCTGACGACTCACGTGCTCGGAGTCCGTCCGCTCTCACCGGGCTACGATCGCGCCGCAATTCGACCGCTCTTTGGCCCGCTCACGCGCCTGTCGGGAACGGTCCCGACGCCGCACGGGCTTATCGAGATCGAGCTCGACCGCGACCGCGGCGGCACGATCAGCATTCCGGAGCGGATGACGGCGGAACTGGCCTTCGAGGACGCCCCGCTCCGAGGCGGAGCGCTCGCTCCCGGCCGCCATGCGATCGCGCGCGCGTAGCCAGATGACGCGGCGGGATTTTTTCTTGCGCGCGATCGCGATCGCAGCGGCGGCCCTTATATATTCGGTAGAGTGTTCCGGCGAGATTCTATCCGTGCCAATGTTCGGCGGATGGACGCATCGTTCCGCGCCTCGCGATCCATCTCAGACGCGCGTTCCCTGGGAAAAGGGCAGATACCTCTCAGATCTGATGCTGCATCGCCCGCAATTCCCGCTCGCATGAGTTTGAACACATCCCCCGCTTCGTTGAGCGATTATGCGAGACTTGACGAGGGCCCAAGCCGTAGGAAGATGCTGAAACGCTCGAGCCAGTGCCGGGTCCGGTCCTGACGAGGTGCTCAAGAGCCATAAACCCGACCGCATCGAGCACAGAGACGATGACGAGTAGGAGCATCATCACGAAAGCGAATCGAGGTAGCCGTTCTTCCATCGAACTCTGCGAGCGTCTTGTCCTTACGCAGAACCCGTTTCGTTTGGCCAGCCTGAGGTGCTTGTTGATGGGTTGATGTTCATTGATATGTTAACGTCTGTGTGGTAAAAACTACCACGGTAGCTTGCACGAGAGAGTTAACTAAATGGACGAAAACGTTGAAAATCAAGGCTTTCCCAGGTTGCTTCGGCCAGTCGAGGCGCCGTTGGCCCTTTACTTGAGGCCGGGTCGTAACGATCATGCCGTCCTGGCGCAGGCGCTAACGGAAGGCGTAGGAGGCGTAAGGGGAATCATCTTCGATCCTGGCCGGCTGAAGGTCCAGCACGAGCTACGGGGCGAGGCTGCCCGACGAGGAGCCGAAAGGGTCCTCGACACGCGCATGATGGAGTTGGGCAGTCCGACCGCGAAATCACGTGCGGAGCTTGCGGGGCTCGGATGGGCCTGTGCGGGGCAAAAGCAGCCGGATGAATTGTGTGCACCTGCTGGGAAGGAAGCGGCGAGGGCGATTGCGGCCTTTGTAGTAGAGAACGGGTTTTCTGCCGTGCTTGCTCCGACACGTTATTTGATCAGCTCGGAGAGTCCTTGGCTCCGGGTCGACGCCTTTATGACGCAAGCTGTCCGCGCTCGTCTCGACGAGTTGGGAGCGAGTCGCATCCCCATATACTACCCGCTGGCTCTCCCCTCGACGGCCTTCCGCGACTCATCGATTAGAAAAGATGTCGTCCGCGTGCTGAGAGACCTGCCGATCGACTCTGTATGGCTGCGCGTCCACCCATTCGGCACAACTGCGAGCGGTCCAATTGTGTTGAGGAGCTATATCGAGGCTTGCCAAGACCTTCACCAGCTGGGCATTCCGCTCGTAGCGGAACGATCCGGTACCGTGGGCATAGCGCTCCTGGCGTTTGGTGCGGTCGGGGGAATCGAATCCGGTATCACGACTGGCGAAAGCTTCGACTTTGGTAGGCTGACACGGCCCCCAAAAAAGGGTCGGCCTTTCCTGGCCCATCCACGCGTATATTTGAAAGATCTCGGGGCCTTTTTGCCGGCGAAAGTTGCACGTGCCTTCTTTGATCTTCGCGGGACAAAGACTTTTTTTGGCTGTCGAGAGACGTGCTGTCCAAGGGGCCTGCAAGACATGCTGGGCAATCCGCGGAGACACTTCATCATCACGAGAGCTCAGGAGGTTGGCAGAGTCAGTTCCGTTCCCGTTGCGCTGCGTCGGCAGATCTACATGGACAATTTTTTGCGGCCCGCCACCGATTTGGCGCTCCAAGCCACTCGCTTATATCCAGGACTAGAAAGTCAAAGACGTAGGCTTGAGTCGTGGCGCGGTACTCTCGGCGCCGTGGCACGTGAGAATCCTCTAAAGAGTTGGTCACAAGCGCCGGACGGGCGGCGCGCACGTAGTCGCTCCAAGGCCTCAGCGTAGCGACAAAGGAGGTGATATTTCCCAAATGGCAGAGGCACTTGCAGCGCAGCTGAACCAGCTCAAGCGGCAAGCGGGAATCAAGTTTCGCGAAGTCGCGCGGCTCCTCGATACTACGCCGCAGACCGTTTCACGATGGAAATCCGGGAAGGTCGAACCCCAACCGGACAGACTCAAGCAGCTTCTGGTTCTTACGTGGCTTGCGGAAGAGCTTTCCGAGTTCTACTCCCCGGAGCAGGCCCGTCTATGGCTCTTCAAACCTCACAAGCTGCTGAAGGGCGACACGCCGGCGGACAGGATTCGGGCGGGCAACTTGGACGACGTTCGTGCGCTAATTGCTCAACTAAAGGACGGCGCGTATGTGTGATGTTGTGCGGATGAGGGGACAAAGGTGGTTTACCGCCCGGCGCCGGAGCTGCTGAAGCTTCTCGAAGCACTTGAGAGTCGAACTTGGGACGGACTGGCGTGGAGGCACATGTTTGCAGACAATCCGCCTACCCGCGCCAATGAATCAGGTGCTCGGTGGAATCCGCCTGGTGTTCCGGCCATCTACTGCAGCCTTGATCGTGCGACAGCTCTCGCCGAAGGAGATTATGCCGTAGCCGTGCAGCCCTTAAAGCCGACGGTCAACCGGACAATCTATAATCTGCGTATCCATCTAGAAAAGGTGCTCGATCTTTCGAGTCTGCCGGTGCTTCTCGAGCTGGGGATCGGGGAGCCCGAGCTTTCTAATGTCGATCACGCAGGCTGTCAGAGGATAGGCGGTGCTGCCGAATGGCTCGAACATGACGGTCTGCTCGTCCCGTCCGCTCGCAATTCGGGAGTCAACCTCGTCATATTCACTCGAAAGCGGGGACCGGGCACAGACTTTGAGATCGTCGGTAGTGAGGTTCTCGACAGTTAGTGTAAGCATGCGCTGCTCCCAGCGGCTGGCTAGACCACGCTGGCCGACCTCCTCAGGTCGTTCATAATCGCGCTTCGTTGCGCGAGAGAGGGCGCGCGTTGCGCGCGCGGGTGAGGGGCCGCCGTACTGGCGAAAAAAACACTGCTCTCAGGCTCGTACGAGCGACGCGATTCTTTTTGCTCAAGCCATCTTCGCGAACGCCTTCTCGAAAATCTCCAGCGCCGGCGGATCGAACAGCACGAATTCGACTCGCTTCAGCGAAGTCGTGCCGCCCAGATGCGCGCGCACTTCCTCGAGCATCACCTGGGCGCATCGATCCATCGGGAACCCGGCGATTCCCGTCCCGATCGCCGGGAATGCGATCGATTCGATCCCGAGCTCGGCCGCGCGCCGCAGTGAGTTGCGGGTCGAATCGCGCAGGTTCTGCTCCGAGGTCGTGCCGCCAAGCCGCATGCTGGCCGCATGGATCACGTGTCGCGCCTTGAGCTTGCCGGCGGTGGTCGCCGCGGCCTCACCGATCGCAATTGGGCCGATCCGGTCGCATTGCTCCTGAATCGCGGGGCCGCCTTTGCGCCGGATCGCTCCGGCCACGCCGCCGCCGAGTTGCAGATCGTTGTTCGCCGCGTTGACGATCGCGTCCACCTCGGCCTCGGTCAGGTCGCCCTGCCGGATCGACACCCGGGATTTCCAGCCTTTGTCCATCGGCGTGCCTCCTTACAATCGCTACAATCTCGAAAGCGCCAAAGCGACTAACCCGCTCGCTTCTGATATTATCAGCGGCAGACGCCCCCAAGATGATCCCAAGGCCGAGCACGCGCAGCATCTGGGCGCTCTCAACGCGGGCGCCCTCAGTTGCGTTCTCAACGCCGCGTGTTCTTTTGGTCCTCGGTCTGCTGCTCTCGCAATCGGCCGGCTGCGACCGCACCGCGGCCGGCAAGCCGCCCGGCTATCTGCAAGTCGATATTGAAACTTCGCCGCTCTCGATCGATCCACGCTTTGCGACCGACGCGTCCTCGTCGCGAATCGCCGAGCTGGTCTTTGACTCGATGGTCAAGATCGACGCGCGCGGCCAATTCATCGGCGACCTGGCCGAGAGTATCGAGCGGCCGTCCGACACCTCGCTGGTCTTCCATATCCGGCGCGATGCGCGCTTCAGCGACGGCCGCCCGCTCACCGCGCGCGACGTGAAGTACACCTACGACTTCGTCGCCGACCCGGCAAACTTGTCGCCCAAACGCGCCGGCCTGGCGCCGATCGAGTCGGTCCGCGTGCTCGACGACTACACCGTCGGCGTAGTCACCCGCCATCCGTATGCGCCCGCGCTCGAGACTGCGATGCTCGGCGTGGTGCCGTCCGGCGCGCCGGGTATCGCCGGGAGTTTCGGCGCTCCGATCGGCAGCGGTCCCTTTCGCCTGGTGAGTTTCGCGCGTGACGAAAGATTGGTTGTGGAGCGCAATCCGTTCGCGCCCCATCCCGAGGCGGCGGCCGCGCGCGGAATCGTCTTCAAGATCGTGCCCGACCCGACCGTGCGCGCGCTCGAGTTGGCCGAGGGCGTATGCGATTTCGCCGAGAACAATGTCGAGCCGTATCTGCTCGGCTATCTGAGGGCGCGGCCGGAGTTGGCCGTGGTCGAATCGCCGGGGAGCGCCTATCAATATCTCGCGTTCAACTTTCGCGACCCGCACCTGCGCGATATCCGGGTGCGCCGCGCGATCGCCTACGCGATCGACCGCGACGCTATCGCCGCCTCGATGCTGGGCGGGACCGCGCGCGTCGCCAGCGGCATGCTCACTCCGGAAAACTGGGCCTACAACGCAGACGTCGCGCGCTATAACTACGATCCCGCCGCGGCGCGCCGACTTCTCGACCGGGCCGGTTATCCTGCGGGCCGCGACGGCATGCGGCCGCTGCGGCTGGTCTACAAAGCGACGCCGGAGGGCCGGCGGCTTGGCGAGGCAATTCAGGCGATGCTGAGAAGCGTGGGTATCGTGCTCACCGTCCGGAGCAACGAATGGGCGACCTTCTATAGCGATATCCAGCGCGGCAACTTCGATCTCACCTCGATGCAATGGGTCGGAATCAACGACCCGCATCATTACTATATGGTCTTTAACTCGAAGATGACTCCGCCCGCCGGGCTGAACCGGGGCTCCTATTCCAATCCCGAGATCGATCGGCTGGTCGAGCAGGGCGACCTGACGCTCGACAGCGCACAGCGCCGCGCGATTTACGCCCAAGTGCAACAGCTCGCGGCGGACGATCTTCCCTACGTATCGCTGTGGTGGCAGGACAACGTCGCCGTGATGAGCCGCCGGCTACAAGGCTTCACTCCGTTTCCCAACGGCAGTCTGCGCTCGTTCTCCAACCTGATACTCGCCGGCGGCGAGTCGCTCTCGATCGCCGCCGCCGCGGGACCTGCCGAGTGACGGGCTACCTCGTCCGCCGGATCCTCGCGCTGATTCCGGTCGCGCTCGGCGTGACGACGCTGACCTTCGCCCTGATCCATCTGGTGCCGGGCGATCCGGTGATCGCGATGCTCGGTGACAACGCTTCGCCCACCGATATCGTCGGCCTGCGGCACGCGATGGGACTCGATCGGCCGC
The DNA here is from genome assembly GCA_963793115.1 of uncultured delta proteobacterium. Classification (GTDB taxonomy): domain Bacteria; phylum Desulfobacterota; class Binatia; order Binatales; family Binataceae; genus CAVVMA01. The sequence continues at coordinate 318,591 of CAWBYV010000018.1, read as the reverse complement.
TCGGAATCCAATACCTCGCGTTCTTAAACGGCCTCGCGCACGGCGACCTGGGCCAATCGATCTCGACTCACGCGCCGGTCGCCGCGCTTATCCGCGAACACTTTCCCGCGACGCTCGAGCTTGCGGGCGCCGGTCTCCTCACTGCAATCCTCCTCGCGTTCCCGCTCGGAATAATCGCCGGAGCGAATCCCGGCGGCGCGGCGGACCTGGGCGCGATGGGCTTCGCGATCCTGGGCATCTCGATTCCCCACATCTATCTCGGCCCGCTGCTGATGATCGTGCTGTCGCTCGACCTCGGATGGCTGCCGCTGACCGGCCGCGGCGGCCTGTCGCATCTGGTCCTGCCGGCGATCACGCTCGGTACGGCGCTGGCGGCGATCCTCGCGCGGATGCTGCGCCAAAGCCTCGCCCAGGTGCGCGGCGCCGACTACATCCGGACCGCGCGCAGCAAGGGACTCTCCGAGACCGACGCGCTGCTACGCCATGGATTGCGCAACGCGCTGACCCCGGTCGTCACGCTGCTCGGGCTGGAGGCCGGCGCTCTGCTCGCGGGCTCGGTCGTCACCGAGATGATCTTCTCGTGGCCCGGCCTGGGCCGGCTGATGATCAACGCGATCAGCGCGCGCGACTATCCGCTGGTCGAAGGATGCGTGCTGGCCTACGCGCTGACCTACGTGATGGTCAACATGGCGACCGACTTTGTCTACTGCGCGATCGATCCGCGCATCAGGCTTTCGTGACCCGGATGCGTGGAAATCCCTCCCTGCTGATCGGCGGCGCGATCGTCGCGGCGCTGGCGACGGCCGCGATCGCGGGACCGGTCTTGTGCGGGATCGATCCGCTCGCGATCGATCTGAAAAGCGTGCTGGCGCCGCCCGGCCCCGGACATCCGCTGGGATGCGACTCGCTCGGACGCGACGTGCTCGCGCGGGTGCTGTGGGGCGCGCGCATCTCGCTGGGCGTATCGACTGCGGTGGTTGCGTTGACGCTGACCTTCGGGGCGATCGTGGGCGGCGTCGCCGCGATGGCCGGCGGATGGGTCGACGGCCTGACCATGCGCGCGGTGGATATTGTGCTGGCCTTTCCGGGCTTTCTGCTCGCGATCGCGATCGCGGCCATCCTGGGGCCCGATCTTCGCGACCTGATTATCGCGCTGGTCGCGATGGGATGGACCGGCTACGCGCGGCTGGTGCGCGGCGAAGTGCTGTCGCTACGCGAGCGCGAATATGTCAGCGCGGCGCGGGCGCTCGGCGCGCGCCCCGCGCGCTTGCTGTTCCTCCATCTGTTGCCCGGTCTGGCCGGCCCGGTTGCGGTGCAGGCGACTTTCGGAGTCGGCGGGATCATCATCGCGGAGGCGGCGCTCTCGTTCCTCGGCGTCGGCGTGCGGCCGCCGATCCCGAGCTGGGGAAACATGATCGACGCGGGGCGCGCCTTTATCCTGGTCGCGCCGCACGTCACGACCGCGCCCGGCGTCGCGATCGGAATCTCGGTGCTCGGCTTCAACCTGCTCGGCGACGGCCTCGCGCAACTGATCGGAAGACGCGACTAATTCACATCGCGCGTTCTTCTCCGTTCCCTCTCCCTGACCAGGGAGAGGGCAAGCGTCACGGCGTTTGCTTCTTTCTTGCAAACGCCGTGACGCGCGGGTGAGGGCGGCCTCGACAGAATCCGATCCAACGGAGGTTTCTGTCACGCCGAAAGTTCGTGCTACAGGTTGGGAGACGGGCAGCGAATGGAACCCAACGAAATGACCGAGAAGCTCGGCGCATTCATCCGCGAGCAAACCGGCGCCGCCTCCGTCACGATCCACAACCTCAAGCGGATGCCCGGTGGCGCGTCGCGCGAGATCTGGTCCTTCGACGCCGCCATCAACGATAGCCATGCCGAGACCCGCCGCGCGCTCGTGTTGCGGCGCGATCCCGGCGCCCATCGAATCGAGACCAGCCGCCGCCACGAATTTGCCGTGCTGCGCGCCGCCTACGAAGACGGCCTGCCCGTGCCCGAGGTGCTGTGGCTATCCGACGATCCGGCCGTGCTCGGCGCCGCGTTCTTCATCATGGAGCGCATCGAGGGCGAGACCCTCGCGCGCCGCCTTTTGCGCGACGATGCTTACGCGGATGCCCGCCAGGCGATGCCCGCGCAACTGGCTTCGATCCTGGCCCGAATCCATCGCATCGATCCGGTCAGGCACAAGCTCGATTTCCTGGCTCTGCCCGGCGAGAATGCCGCACTGACCGAAGTCCTTCGCTTCCAGCAGACTTTCGGACTGCTCGCGCTGGAACCGCATCCTGCTTTCGAACTGGCGTTCCGCTATCTGCTGGCGCGGATTCCGAAGACTCCGCGCACGGCGCTGGTTCACGGCGACTACCGGATCGGCAACGTGATTTTCGGCCCCGAAGGCGTGCGCTCGATTCTGGACTGGGAGCTGGCGCATCTCGGCGACCCGATGGAAGACCTCGGCTGGATCTGCGTGCGCGCGTGGCGTTTCGGCGCGGACACGAAGCCGATGGGCGGGCTCGGCTCGCGCGAGGATTTCTTCAAGGAGTATGAAAAAGTAAGCGGATCGCCAGTCGATCCCGGCGCGGTGCGCTTCTGGGAAGTGTTCGGCAACCTGCGATGGGGGATAATCACGATCAGCCAGGCGCGCACCCATCTCGACGGGTTCGTCCGCAGCGTCGAGCTCGCCAGCCTCGGCCGGCGCACGGCGGAAACCGAGTTGGAACTGCTGAATCTAATCGAGGGAATGTAGATGCAGGACCGGCCGACATCGATCGAATTGCTCGAAGCCGCGGCCGAGTTCATCGAGCGCGAGATCATGCCCGCGACCGAAGGGCGCCGGCAATTTCAATCGCGGGTGGCCGCCAACGTGCTGAAAATCGTCGCGCGCGAAATCGCGCTGGAGGAGCCGCAACTTCGCGCCGAAGTGCGATCGCTCGCCGATCTGCTCGGGCGGCCCACGTCTGACTCGGCCGGAGTGAAGGAGCTTCGCGAGGCCGGGCGCGCCTTGAATCAGGAACTGGTGGAGCGTATTCGCAAGGGCGACGCGGATCGCGGCCCCTGGCGCGAGCGCCTGTTCAAGGTCGTCCGCGAGCTGGTCGAGGAGAAACTGAAAGTCGCAAATCCGCGCTATCTGGAGGCCGATTTGGCCGCCCGCGCCTCCGCGCAGGCGCGCGACAAGTGAAAGAACCCTCACCCTTGTCCATGGTCAGGGAGAGAGGTTAAGAGTGGCAACGCGAATGTCTGACACCTCTGCCTGACCAGACCAGGGGTGAGGCATGCCCTGAGCGAAGTCGAAGGATCGGCGAACGCGGACGCCAGTCCGCGCCTCGCCGGGTGAGGGTAGTCCGGGCGTCCGCCGGAGTGCTGACTTCAAGGGTTATCTCCACTTAAAGGCTTCTCCCAAATAGTTGCCCAGTTCGCAAAAGTGGTTAATTTCTATTGACATGGACCCTAACCGCTTTACCGAAAAGTTGCAGGAAGCGCTGGCGCGCGCACAGAACGCGGCGCTCGGCAGCCATCATCAGGCCGTCGATGTCGAGCATCTGCTGGCCGCGCTGCTCGAAGACGAGCAGGGACTCGCCTCGTCGGTCATCAAAATCGCCGGCGTCGATCGCAACACGGTGCTCCGCAAGCTCAAGGACGAAGTCAACAAGCTGCCGCGCGTTACCGGCAGCGGCGCGGACTCCGGCCAGGTCTACATGACCCAGCGGTTGAGCCGCGTGCTCGCGCGCGCCGAGCAGGAAGCTGCCAAGCTCAAGGACGAATATATCTCGGTCGAGCACGCGCTGGTCGCGGCGCTGGACGACCCCGGCGCAGGCGCGAAGATTCTGCGCGAAGCGGGACTGACCCACGCGAAGCTGATGGACGCGCTCAAGAAGGTGCGCGGAAGTCAGCGTGTGACCTCTTCCAATCCCGAGGCAACCTACCAGGCGCTCGAACGCTACGGACGCGACCTGACCGCGATGGCGTCGGCAGGCAAGCTCGACCCGGTGATCGGACGCGACGAGGAGATCCGCCGCGTCGTCCAGGTGCTTTCGCGGCGCACCAAGAATAATCCCGTCCTGATCGGCGAGCCGGGAGTCGGCAAGACTGCGATCGTCGAAGGATTGGCCCAACGAATCGTAGCCGGCGACATCCCGGAAGGCCTTAAGAAGAGGCGAGTCGTTGCGCTCGACATGGGCGCGCTGGTCGCCGGAGCCAAGTTCCGGGGTGAGTTCGAGGAACGTCTCAAGGCCGTGCTCAAGGAAGTTCAGGAATCGGCCGGCGACGTGATCCTGTTTATCGACGAGGTCCACACGGTGGTCGGCGCGGGCGCCGCGGAAGGCGCGATGGACGCCTCCAACCTGCTCAAGCCGATGCTGGCGCGCGGCGAGCTGCATTGTATCGGCGCGACCACGCTGGACGAATATCGCAAGCACATCGAGAAGGACGCCGCGCTGGAGCGGCGCTTTCAGCCCGTGATGGTGAATGAGCCGAGCGTCGAGGACACGATTTCGATCCTGCGCGGGCTCAAGGAGCGTTACGAAGTCCATCACGGGATTCGGATCAAGGACTCCGCGCTGGTGACCGCGGCGGCGCTCTCCAAGCGCTACATCACGGATCGATTTCTGCCCGACAAGGCGATCGACCTGATCGACGAGGCGGCGGCCAAGCTGCGCACCGAGAAGGAATCGCTGCCGGCCGAGCTCGACGAAGTCAACCGCCGTATCATGCAGCTCGAGATCGAGCGCGAGGCGCTCAAGCGCGAGACCGATCAGGCCTCGCGCGACCGATTGGCCCGGATCGAGAAAGAGCTCGCTGAAGTGCGCGAAAAGCGCGACGCGCTGAACGCACAATGGCAGAGCGAGAAGTCGGGGCTGGAGGGAATCTCGAAGCTCAAGGCCGAGATCGAGCAGACCAAACTCGCGATCGAAAAGGCGCGGCGCGAGTACGACCTCAACAAGCTCGCCGAACTCCAATACGGCAAGCTGGCGGGCCTCGAGAAGGAACTGGCCGAGCACGAATCGAAGCTGATCAAGAAGGGCGGCGGCGATCGGCTGATCAAGGAAGAGGTTGACGAGGAGGATGTCGCCGAGGTGGTAACGCGATGGACCGGGATTCCGGTCTCGCGCCTGATGGAGGGCGACGTGCAGAAGCTCGCCCATCTCGAGGAGCATCTGCACAAGCGCGTGATCGGCCAGGACGAAGCGGTCTCGGCGGTGGCGGACGCGGTGGTGCGCGCGCGCGCCGGGCTCAAGGATCCGAACCGGCCGATCGGCTCGTTCATTTTTCTCGGACCGACCGGCGTTGGCAAAACGGAGCTGGCGCGGGCGCTGGCGCAATTCCTGTTCGACGATGAAGCCGCGATGATCCGCATCGACATGTCCGAGTACATGGAGAAGCACGCGGTCTCGAGGCTGGTCGGCGCGCCGCCCGGCTACGTCGGCTACGAGGAGGGCGGGCAACTGACGGAAGCCGTGCGCCGCCGTCCCTACTGCGTGATCCTGTTCGACGAAATCGAGAAGGCGCATCAGGACGTCTTCAACGTGTTGCTCCAGATTCTCGACGACGGGCGGCTCACCGACGGCCAGGGCCGCACGGTGGACTTCAAGAACGCGGTCGTGATCATGACCTCGAATATCGCGGGGCAGTTGATCCTGTCGTTCAAGGGGCGGGACTACGAAAAAATGAAAGCGGAATGCCTCGATGTGATGAGGCAGAGTTTCAGGCCGGAGTTCCTGAACCGGATCGACGAGATCGTGGTGTTCCATCCGCTGCAGCGCGACGAGTTGCGCAAGATCGTCGATATTCAGCTCGAGCGGCTGCGCGAGCGCCTCAGCGAGCGCAAGATCGAGCTGGAGCTGACCGACAAGGCGCGCGATTATTTCGCCGACCGCGGCTACGACCCGGTTTATGGAGCGCGGCCGCTCAAGCGGATGATCCAGCGCGAGCTGGAAACCGCGCTGGGACGCAAGCTGCTGGCGGGCGAGATTCGCGATGGGTCGCGAGTGAAGGTTGACGCGGGCGCGCGCGGCTTGGAGTTCGAGAGCCGCGCAGCGAAAAGCGCAGCCTAGGTTCCCCTCACCCGGTGAGCGACTTGTAGATAAGTCGCCCAGCGACCTCTCCCGGCTTGCGCCTGCGGACTAGGCCGCAGGCGCCGGAGAGGTCCGAAACGCGCGCTGCCCTCACTCCCCCAACAGCTTCTGCAGTGTCACCAACTCGCTGCGCGCTCGCCGTCATTGCCTATCGGGTCACGTTGGCAATGCAATGGTCGTTGCGCGACGTAGCGCAAAGCCCCCCCTCGCGTTTTCAAAAATGGACGCAGGGGACCACCGCGACTTTCCCGGTCAGGCTGAGCTGCACGTCGAGCCCAGTCGGGCTCGCGCCGCCGGGGTTATTCTGTACGTCGATTTGGAGGTCGTTCAGGCCGACGCTCCCGTTCGGGCCGCCGCCCGCGTTTACGGTGACAGGCGTGGGCGGGTTCAGGAAGGGGACGTTCGAGGTTGTCGCGCCGATTTGGGTCCCGTTAAGCAGCACCGTCGCCGAGTTATCGGCAAGAATCTGCAACTGGGGGGGGCTCGTTCCCGTTAGGTTACCGCACTGATACCAGCAAATCTCATAAGAGTAAGTGCCCGCGGCGCAACCGGAACCGCTGCCCCCGGTGCAAGAGGAACTGTTTGCGCAAGCGGTATTGGCAGAGACCCACTGGGTGCCGGGAATAAGGTCCCAACCGCAATACTTGGCAACATCAGTTGCGAGGCGCGGCACCGTGCCGCTCGTGGGAGCGGCGATCAAATTCCACACCGGATCACTGCCCCCGACGGTCCCAAGCCCAGTCGAGAGGTTGATCGTCGTGGGGGACGGACAGGGAATCGGCTGTACACCTGGAGTCGGCGTCGGCGTAGGCGCTGCCGTGACCTGGATGGTCGCACACGCTTGGTTGTTGCTCGCGTTGATGTTGTTCGTCGTGTTGGTAACCGTCGCGCAGTTCGTAAGGCTACCCGCAGGGGCGGTCACCGTTGCCCGCGCGTTTTCCTTGAAAGAGGAACCGCCTTGCAATGCGCTTACTCTGGTCAACATGACCTCTCCCGACGCCGGGAAAGATCCCACCCAAGCCGACCCTGGGTTGGGGTTAACATCGACCTCGTGGAAGGAGAGGCCAGGCGAGGAGTCTTGCACCGTGATTCCGGGGGCTGGCCCAGGATTACACGCCCCGCCTCCAAGATTTGTCAGTGTGATGGTGACGAGCACCTCTTGCCCGCTCACCACGGGGTTCGGACTCATGGTCTTCGTGATCTGCAGGTCGCAAACTCGGGCAGGCGTCGGCGTGGGGGTGGGCGTAGGCGTGGGCGTAGGCTTGAGCACCGTCAGCACCGCCGGCGTGTTGCTTGGGAGCGCGCCCACGGTGGAACAGCTCCCGATCATGCTCTCGACCACCACGTAATAGTTACCCGCGTTGGCGCCGGTGACATTGGAGATCGTCAGCGTGCTGCTGTTCGAATTGGGGATCTTCGTACTGCCGTGGTACCACTGGTATATGAACGGCCCGCCGCCCTTTGCCGTTACGGTGAACGTAGCGGTACCCCCAATGATAACGCTCATTGAGACCGGCTCCTGGGAGATCGGGGGAGGCAGGCACGCAGCAGGAAGAACGTTTCCTGTGAGGACCGATCCGTAGACGTACTCCATCTGAACCTTGTTCTGCGAGCTGTCCTGCGAGCCGGCCAACAGGTGGTAGCGGCGCTTCCAAATCCACCAAGTCAGCTGCTTCTTGTAATGGAAGAACTTGATCGTGAACTGGATCTTCTTCCCTCTCTTAAACTCGTTGACCTGGAGGAGGGGGTCATTCTGATCCAACAGCGGGAGGTCGTCGCCGCCGGCCGGTATCTGGTACGATGCGTAGACCGCTGGATCGGTGATCGCACGGGTCGTTTCCCAGTTGTAATCCGTGCCGGTGTTCTTGTAGTAGGGGCCATTGACGTTGAATGGCCCAACCGAGCCCGCGAAGTGATCGGTCGCGCTGAACAGGAACGAAAAATGGTTGTGATAACGCGCCAGCGGGCTGAAACCGCTGCTGACGCCGAACTGCGCATAGCCTGGCGACCACAACATTCCCGTGGGTGACACCCACGGGGTCGGGCCGGCGGCCGCGGTGATCAGTTGCGGGAAGTGGTCGAAGTATTGGTCTGCAAAGTAGAGGATGGGCCGTGACCCGAGGATGCCCATGTTGACTGTCCGAACCAGCCCTAACAGGGGGGGCAGTGGCAGGAAGCCGCTTGGCCACAACAGGCTCACCGTTTAGGTTGGCCTCCTGGCTCTCGACGGTCAACACCCCGTCGTTGTACCCGGGGTGGAGCAGGTTACTAATCGGGGACAGGTAGTTGGGGTGGGCACCCACAACGGTCAGGGTGGGCACGGGCGTCCCCCCTACGTAGCTCCCCCCCACGAGAGTCCCCCCTACGTAGCTCCCCCATTTTCCCTGGGTGATCGAGGGCACTAAGTCCACTAGGACGCTGCTCTTCATGGCGGTGAAATACCCGGTGCTGGTGCAGCTGAGCGGCGGGTTGTACGAGCCCGCTACGTCGAGGGCCAGCAATGCGTCATTCGCCAACGGACACAAGTCAGGCAGAATTAAATTTAGTGCCGTGGCGTATCCGGAGAGAGCGATCGCTGCTGTGGCCAGCCGCGAGCCGGAGAAGGCGGCGTCAACGCCGATGTGCGCCTTACAGTAATTCGGAATGAATTGCACCCCGAGGTTGAGCTTAGGGTTGGCCGCCGCGGCCATGGCCACGTCGGTGACCAATCCCCCAGTCGAGTGGGAGACCACCACGAAGCTCGGCGTGCCGAAGCCGGCCGTGTTATTGCAACCGCCCGGATCAACGACCCCAATGCCGCTGTTCATGGCATCGGCGATCTGGGTGAGGATCGCCTGGGCGCCGATCTCGAGGCGCTCCGTCGAGGGCCAGGCGACGATCAGGTAACGATTCTGGTACCCGGGGCCTTCGAGGAATCTGGTGATGTGATCCCGCCAGTACGTTTTTGCCTGCGCCTTCCAGTAGCCGTCGGCGGCGTTGATGGACACGCCGGGCGCCCCATAGAATGAAGGCCTACTATTAATATTCTCCCAAGTGGCCAGGACGCCGTTATTGGACGAACAGAGAGGATTATTGGACGGACAGAGAAATGCTTTTTCGAGCACGGGGTCCAATTCCAGGCCGTGGACGAAGACGATGTCACGACCGCCGAAGACGAATTTGCCGCTGCCGCATGCTGTTGCTGCTACTCCTTTTTTGACTTTGCTGCACAGGCGGCACTGCGGGCTGGCCGGCGGAATGTACGGTGTTGACACCAGAGGTGTGGCCTTCGCGAACGGGGTGGGTTCCGTCGCCGCCTGCGCCGCGAGTTGCGTCTCCAGAGAATTCAAGGCAACCGAGATGTTCGCCGGCGTTTAACAGGATCTGGAACTTTAACTTTTTCAGCCCGCCTTGCAACTCGGCTTGAAGGCTGGCCTCAGACGGTTGCGTTCCCCCGATCGAGGGGTTGCACGTGAGGTTGGGGTACCAGTTATCGAGGCCTGAGCCGGCCGCGGGGTAGAGGTCCACCACGGGGACGCCCATGTCATCGACGACAGCCGTGGGCCTCGGGGCCGGCACGCTCGTATCCAGGTTCGACGGGAAGACCACGTTACCCTTCGCGTCCAGGACCGCCGGTTGATCGTCGCAGGCAGAAGACCACAGCCAAGTAAGATCAGCCCCTGTAAAACCAACCGCTTCGGGCGCGGCAAGCGCTCGCTTATCCCCTGGCGAGCCAACGCCTCCGAACAGCACAACTTGGCCCAGAAGGCTGTCGTAGGTCATCGCGAAAAGCGACCGGGCGCCCGGCGGAGACGTAGTCTGCGCTAGGGTCCAGGCCGCGCCGTTCCACAGCCAAGTGTCGGACAAGATCGTGGAGCCGTTGCTCCCGCCGTACAGCAGGACTCTGGAACCGCCGTTGTCGGTGGCCATGGCGTGTTGCTCGCGAGGACCCGGTCCGTCCAGGCTCACGATCTGGGTCCAGACGCTGCCATCCCACTCCCAGGTGTCGCTCAGCAAGCCGCTGGTTCCGGCACCACCGTAAAGGACGGTCCGGCCGCGGCTGGCGTCGTAGGCCATCGCGGTAAAGCCCCGGGGGCTCGGCCCCGTGGTGGCAACCTGCGTCCATGCGGCGCCGTCCCACTCCCAGGTGTCCCCCTGGGCAGTATCGCTCGCGTCGTACCCCCCGAAGAGGACGGTCTTGCTCCGGGCGCTGTCGTAGGCCATCCCGAACCTGTAGCGCGGGCCGGGTCCCGTGGTGGCGACCTGCGTCCATGAGGCGCCGTCAAATTCCCACGTGTCGCTCATCACCGTGGTGCCGTTGGACCCGCCGAAGAGGACGGTCTTGCTCCGGGCGCTGTCGTAGGCCATCCCGTGATTGTATCGGACGCCCGGAACACCCGGTTGGACGGCGCCGATCCAAGTGGGAGCGGCCCCGTCCCAGGTCCAGGTGTCCGCGAAGTTGGGGAAGCCACCGTAGAGGACGACTTGGTTGTGGACACTGTCGTACGCCATGGCGGTCGAGGAGCGGGCGCCGGGGCCGGTAACTGGCGGGAAGGGGGTGGTGGGACTCAGTGCCAGACTCCAACTCCCCGTCGCGATTGGAACGGCGAAACCGCCGCCGAAACCGGCATCGGCCAGCTCAACGCGCAGAGGACGGCCCAGAGCATAGCAATGAGAACCAATCCCGACTTCTTCGACTGTGTCATGATCATGGGCTCCCCCTTCATCCGGACCGAAGTCCGGCAGGTTCTACCTCCCGGCAGGACCAGATTCGGCCGCCGGTCAAACGCGACGCTTCTACGCCTATAATGGAGAAACAATCGAGTCGAAACGTCAGGCCGGTCGGCCCTAGCGTGCGACTACATGTGTGGCTGAAGACGGTGACAAAGGGAGTTGCGACGGAAGGAGACGTTGGAGTGAGTGCCGCCATCGGCGGCGGCCTTACGAGGAGCAACCCACGGGGAAGAGCGTCGGCGGCGTATGGACGCCGCCTGGACGCAATTCGAAGCCCCTCGAAACTCATTGGGGCACCTGCTTGGAGCACGGAGCCCTCCCCCTCTCGACGAAGCCTTGAGGAGGAGACCCTTATCGTGGCCCCAATGATCCCAAGCTCGCCCAGAGAGTGCTTTTGTACTCTTATTTTCGCTAAAGTCAAGGGTACAGCGCCTCAAAAGTCGCTCTTCAGCCTCTCCCGGTTTCTACCGCCCTGCGACACCAAACTCAAAAGCCGATAAGATTCGAGCCGTGTCGGGAGACTCGCGAAAGGCCCTGGCGACAATCGATCGGCTGATGCTCGAGCTGATCGCCCAGCAGGAGCGAAAAGTGCTGGAGCTGGCGCGGCGGATTCATCCCGGACTGACCGCGGAGGACATCCGCAACCCGCACGACTTCCCCGATCTGGTCGCGGTGCCGGAGTGGAACTTCGAGGACGGGATCCTGGCCGGGATCAGGAGCGCACACATGGCGCTGCGGGCGAAGCTGCTGGAAGGGGAGTAAAAGAATACCCTCACCCGGCGAGCGCAGCGCCCGCCGGCCTCTCCCTGGTCAGGGAGAGGCGTAAGAAGGAGGGTACCTTCAGGTCAGCCGGCGGCGGCAGCGCGTTTTTCGCGCTCGGGTTGTTCCTTGCGGGACGCAGCCTTCTTGCGCGGCTTTTTGGCCTTGGCCTCTTCGGACGACCCCGTGAACTCGATGATCGAAAGGTCGGCAGCGTCGCCGCGGCGAAAGCCGTACTTGATCACCCGCGTGTAGCCGCCGGCGCGATCCTTGAACTGCGGCGCGATCTCATCGAACAGCTTCTTGACCGCGTCGCGCGACTGGACGAACGCGAATGCGCGCCGGCGTGCGCTCAGGTCGCCACGCTTGCCGAGCGTGACCATCCGGTCCGCGTAACGCCTGAGCTCCTTGGCCTTGGCGTCGGTGGTCGTGATTCGCCCGCTTTTGATCAGCGCGAGCACGAGGTTGCGGAACAGGGCCTTGCGATGAGCGCCGGTCCGGTTGAGCTTGCGGCCCTGATTGAGATGACGCATCCGGTGTTCCTCCTGGCCGGCTGCGCGGCCTGGCAGGGTGTTGAGAAAGTAAGACTACGTGAGTTGGAGAAATGTACGGCTCTCAACACCCTGCATGAAAACTGGCTTCCTTCCTTAATCTTCTCTCCCTCTGGGAGAGATAAGAGTGAGGGAGCGGGCTGTGAAAATCCTTTTTCAACAGCCTGCTAGGCCGACTCGCGGCGCTCCTGTTCCTCCCACATCCGGTCGAGCTCGCTGCGTGGCGGCAGGTTTTCGAGACGCATCGCGAGCGAAAGGCCCATGTCGGCGAGCACTTCCTTGATCTCGTTGAGCGACTTGCGGCCGAAGTTCTTGATTTTGAGCATGTCCTGCTCGCTGCGCTGCACCAGCTCGCCGATATACTTGATATCGGCATTCTGCAGCCCGTTGAACGCTCGCACCGAAATCGGCAAGCCCTCGACCGGCCGGGACAGATACTCGTTGATCGCGGTGGCGGCCGGCTGGATGCCTTCACCCGCGATCGGCGCCTCGGCTTCTTCCTCGGCGCCCGCGAAGATCGACATCTGGTCGCGCAGTACACGCGCGCCGTAGGTGAGCGCATCGCGCGGACTGATCGAGCCGTCGGTGAAGATCTCCAACGACAGCCGATCGTAATCGGTACGCTGCCCGACGCGCGCGTTGCTCACCGTGAAGTTGACCTTCCGGATCGGGGAGAAGATCGCGTCGAGCCGGATGGTCCCGATGGGCTCGTCTTCCGCGATGCGCTCGGCGGGAACGTAGCCGCGGCCGGGCTTGATCACGAGCTCCAGGTCGAGATCCGCGCCCTTGTCCAGCGTCGCAATATGCTGGGTCGGAGTCAGAACCTCGAGCCCCGGCCCGCCGGTTATATCGGCCGCGGTGACCTGAGCTTCGCCCTTGGCCTTGAGCGTGGCGGTGACCTGTTCGCCCTCGTGGAGCTTCAGGCGCACCTCCTTGAGGTTGAGCACGATATCGGTCACGTCTTCTTTGACGCCCGGGATGGTGGAGAACTCGTGCAACACCCCGTTCATCCGGACGGCCGTGATCGCGAAGCCGGGCAGCGACGACAACAGGACGCGACGCAACGCGCTGCCGATCGTGATGCCGTAGCCGCGTTCCAGCGGCTCGGCAAAGAACCGGCCGTAAGTCGGCGTCAGCTCCTTCTCCTCGAACTCGACACCCTTGGGTTTGATTAAATCACGCCAATCGTTCTGCATGGTCTCTCCGACAAGAGAGAAATTTCCGAAAATCAAAGCACCCGAATCGGGCCGATCTGATCTATCGAAAGGCTCTTGCGCAAGGCTTTCGGCTATCGCGAATAGTGTTCGACGATGAGTTTCTCGTTGATCGGCATCGTGAGGTCGCCGCGCGCCGGCAGCGAACGCAGGAAGCCGCGGAACTGCTCGCGTTCGAGCGTGATCCAGGGCGGCGCGCCGCGCCGTTGCGACAGTTCGATCGCCTCGACGATTACCTTCTTCTGTCTGCTCTTCTCAGTCACGCTCACGACCTGATTGACCTCAACCAGGTACGACGGCACATTGACTATTTTACCGTTCACCTCGATATGTCCGTGGCGTACCAGCAGGCGCGCCTGCGCGAGCGAGCTGGCGAAGCCGAGACGATGCGCCACGTTGTCGAGCCGGCGCTCGAGCAGGACGAGCAGGTTCTCGCCCGTAATACCTGGCATCCGCTCCGCGATCGTGAAATAGCGGGCAAACTGGGTTTCCAGCAAACCGTAGATCCGCTTGACCTTCTGCTTTTCGCGCAATCGAATCGCGAACTCCGAGAAGCGGGTGCGGGCCTGACCGTGAACGCCGGGCGGATAGTTGCGCCGCTCGATCGCACACTTGTCAGTATAGCATCGTTCGCCCTTGAGGAAGAGTTTGAGCCCTTCCCGCCGGCACATCCGGCATACCGGACCGAGATTTCTGGCCACGTTTGCCTACCTTCGCTCGTCCTAGACTCTGCGCCGCTTGGGCGGACGGCACCCATTGTGCGGAATCGGCGTAACGTCCTTGATCGATTGCACGTTGAGTCCCGCCTGCTGGAGCGAGCGGACCGCCGATTCGCGTCCACCGCCCGGCCCCTTGAGATAGACCACTACGCTGCGCATTCCGAGGTCGCCCGCCTTGCGCGCGGCAGCTTCCGCCGCCATCTGGGCCGCAAACGGCGTACCCTTGCGCGATCCCTTGAATCCGACCGATCCCGCGCTCGACCATGCGACCACCAGTCCCTGATGGTCGGTGATCGTGACGATCGTGTTGTTGAAGGTCGCGTGGATATGAGCAACCCCCTCGGGCACGACGCGCTTGGTGCGTCGGCGCTTGGGCGCAGGCGCGGGAGCGCCGGCGGCGGCGGCTCCGCCCGCTTCGCCTGCCGCGGCGGGCGGCTTAACCGATTCGGTTTTGGGTTCCTTCTCGTCGGCCATGGTTATCCCTTAGGCGGCGCCTGCCGCTTGCCTGCCACTACTTTGCGAGGTCCCTTGCGCGTGCGTGCGTTGGTATGCGTGCGTTGGCCGCGCACCGGCAATCCACGACGATGGCGGACGCCACGATAGCATCCGAGATCCGTCAGCCGCTTGATCGACTGCTGCACCTCGCGCCGGAGATCGCCCTCGACCTTGTAGCCATCGTCGAGCACCTGGCGGATGCGGACCTGCTCCTCGGGCGTCAGGTCGTCGCTCTTTCTGCCAAAATCGACGTTGGCCGCCTTCAGGATCTTGAGCGCGGCGGAGCGCCCGATTCCGTAGACATACGTCAGCGCGATTTCCATCCGCTTGTTCCTGGGAAGCTCGATTCCCGCTACGCGCGCCATCGGTGCGACCTCCTATCCCTGACGCTGCTTGTGGCGTGGATTGGAACAGATGATACGCACCACACCAAGGCGGCGTACCACCTTGCAATTCTTGCAGATTTTCTTTACCGAGGGTCGAACCTTCATAATAGATCTTCAACGCATCCGGTACGTAATCCGGCCGCGGCTCAAGTCGTAAGGCGACAGCTCTACGGTGACCTTGTCGCCGGGCAAAATCTTGATGTAGTGCATCCGCATCTTGCCCGAAATATGCGCCAGCACCCGATGGCCGTTTTCGAGTGAGACCCGGAACATGGCGTTGGGCAGCGCTTCCAGAACGGTGCCCTGCACTTCGATCGCGTCGCCCTTAGACATGCTCCAGCTCGCTCAGGATCTGCGGCCCCTTACCGGTAATCGCGACCGAATGCTCGAAGTGCGCCGACAGCCTTCCGTCCGCGGTGACCGCGGTCCATCCGTCGTCCAGAATTCTCAAGTCGGCGCCGCCCTCGTTCACCATCGGCTCGATCGCGAGCACCATCCCTTCCTGCAGGCGCGGGTTGGGCATTCCACGCCGGAAATAATTCGGCACCTGCGGATCTTCATGCAGGCTGCGGCCGATTCCGTGGCCGGCGAATTCCTCGACCACCGAAAATCCCGCACCCTCCGCGACTTCCTGCACCGCGCGTGAGATATCGCCCAATCGATTACCGGGGCGGGCCTGCTCGATTCCGGCGTAGAGCGCTTCACGCGTGACCTTGAGCAGGTGCTCGACCCGCTCGGGAACCTTCTCGACGGCCACGGTCCGCGCCGAATCGCCGTAAAATCCCTGGTACACGACGCCGAAGTCCAGCCCGACTATATCGCCGGCCTTGAGCTTGCGGCCCGACGGGATGCCGTGAACGATCTCGTCGTTGATCGACACGCACAGACACTTGGGATAAACCACGCCGCGCGGCGCGTAACCCTTGAAGGCCGGCTTGGCGCCTTTCTTGTAAATCAACTCCTCAGCCATCCGATCGAGCTCGCCGGTAGTGATTCCGGGGCGAACTGCTTCCGCCACCGCCGCGAGGATCTCGGCGACAATCTGGTTCGCCTTGCGCATCAAGGCGATCTCCTCCCCGGTCTTGAGCAGGATCACGCCCCGCCCTTCGCCCGCGCCGGGGCCGCCGGTTGAACGCGCACATCCTCGAGCGCCTTCAGGATTCGCCGGCTGATCTCGTCGGGTCTGCCCACTCCGTCCATGCGGGCGAGCAGCCCCATCCGCTCGTAATAATCGGACAGCGGGCGCGTATTCGCCTGGTACACCTCGATCCGCATCAGGACCGTGCCTTCCTCGTCGTCCTCGCGCTGATAGAGCTCGCCATTGCAGGCGTTGCACACGTTGACGTTGCGGGGCGGATCGAAAATCGTGTGATACATTGCGCCGCAATTGCGGCACGTGCGCCGCCCCGAGATTCGCTTCACGACTTCTTCGTCCGGAACCATCAGCGCGATCACTTTGTCGAGCGCGGCGCCACGCGCCTGCAGCCTGGCCGTCAGCGCCTCGGCCTGTGCGACCGTGCGCGGAAATCCGTCCAGGATGAACCCGGCCTGCGCGTCAGGTTTTTGAAGCCGCTCGTCAATCAACTGCAACACCAATTCGTCGGGCACCAGATTGCCCCGATCCATGTAGCTCTTCGCCTGTATCCCCAGCGGCGTGCGATGGCGCACCGCATCGCGCAGCAGGTCGCCGCTGGCGATGTGCGGCACCTTGAGCCTTTCCGCCAGAAGCCGCGCTTGCGTGCCTTTGCCCGCGGCCGGAGGGCCAAGCATTACCAGGCGCACCGGTCAGCCCCTCCTCGACTTAACCCGCCCGCGCCGCATGAAGCCCTCGTAATTGCGGGTCAGCAGATGGGTCTCGATCTGGGCCACCGTATCCAGCGCTACGCCGACCACGATCAGGAGCGCGGTGCCGCCGAAGTAGAACGGCACATTGAAGCGCTCGATCAAAATCGTCGGCAGGATGCACACCGCGCTCACGTAGATCGCGCCGCCAAGCGTGATCCGCGACAACACACGGTCGATGTACTCGGCGGTGAACCGTCCCGGCCGAATACCCGGAATGAACCCACCATTCTTCTTGAGATTGTCCGCGACGTCAACCGGATTGAACGTGACTGCCGTGTAGAAGTAACAGAAGAAGACGATCAACGCCACGTATACTACATCATATATCGGCCCGCCCGGCGTGAGAAACGCAGAATAGTCCTTGAGCGCCGGCACGAAGGTGGCCACGGTCGCGGGGAATACCAGGATCGACGAGGCAAAGATCGGCGGTATGACCCCCGAGGTGTTGATCTTGAGCGGCAGATGCGAGGTCTGGCCGCCGTAGATCCTGCGCCCCACGACGCGGCGCGCATACTGCACCGGGATCCGGCGCTGGCTGGTCTCGATGTATACGATTCCGCCCGTGACCGCGATCGCGACCGCCAGGATAAAGATCAGCAGGAAGATGCTCATCTCGCCTTCGCGGACGAACTGCGCCGTGACGCCGAGCGCGCTCGGCAGCCGCGCCACGATGCCTGCCATGATGATCAAGCGAGATGCCGTTGCCGATTCCGCGTTCCGTGATCTGCTCGCCGAGCCACATGATGAACATCGTGCCCGCGGTCAGGGTCACGACCGTCAGCAGCCGGAAACTCCAGCCGGGATTGTAGACTACCGATCCACCCCCCGGCGCCTGGATTCTCTCCAGCGACACGGCGATCATCATCCCTTGCAGGACCGCCAGCCCGACCGTGCCGTAGCGCGTGTACTGGGTGATCTTGCGCCGGCCGGCCTCGCCTTCCTTATAAAGCTCATCGAGATACGGCGACGCGATCTTCATCAGGTCCAAAATGATCGCGACCGAGATGTACGGCATGATTCCGAGCGCGAACACCGAGAAGCGCTCGAGCGCGCCGCCCGAGAACAGGTTGATCCATCCGAACAGGGTCGAGCGCGCCGCGTCGAAAAACGAGGCGAGCGCCTGCCCGTCGATTCCCGGAGTCGGCACCGCCACGCCGATTCGATACACGGCCAGCATCGCGGCCGTGAACAACAGCCGGCGGCGCAATTCCGGGATGCGCGAGGCGTTTGAAACCCCCTCAAGCATTCAGTTATGCGCTTTTCAGCAACTCCACAGTGCCGCCCGCGGCGGCGATTTTCTCGCGCGCTCCCGCCGAAAAGGCGTGCGCCTTGATCGTCAGTTTGGCCTTCGAGCTCGCCGTTTCCGAGCACCTTCACCATCCGGCCCTGAGGTACAAGGCCGCGCTCCGCCATCGTCGCAGGATCGATCATCTCGCCTTCGGCGAAGATCGACAGCCGCGCGAGATTGACCAACGCGTGGCGCTCGCGGCGCGCCGCATTCTTCAGCAGGCGGCGAAACCCGCGCTTGGGCAACCGCCGCTTGAGCGGCATCTGGCCGCCTTCATAGCCGGGCGGCGTGTTCCCGCCGCTGCGCGAACCCTTGCCCTTGTGTCCGCGGCCCGAAGTCTTGCCATGGCCCGAACCAATTCCGCGGCCAATCCGCTTGCGGCGCTTCTTCGAGCCGGGGGACGGTTTCAGCGTGCTCAAGTCCATCGTCTGGCGCCGTTAGCCCTTTCCTTGCTCTTGCTTGCCCTTGACCTGAACCAGGTGAGACACCTTGCGGATCATCCCTTCCACCATCGGCGTGCGCTCGAGTTCGCGCTCCCGGCCGACGCGCGTAAGCCCCAGCCCCCTGAGCGTTTCCGCACGCGCCGGTTGGTGCTGATCGGACTGCCCACGAGTCTCACATGTATGGTTTCGGACATCTTTTACATTCCCGAATTCTGCATTGCCGAATTTTCAGGCCGCTTCCGGGCGCTCGGGCTCGCGGCCGCGCGAGCGCGCGATATCCTTTGGGTCGCGCAATTCGGTCAGCGCCTGCAGCGTAGCCTTGACCAGATTGTGCGGGTTGGATGAGCCCAGCCGCTTGGTCAGGATGTTGCGAATTCCCGACAGTTCCACTACCGCGCGCACGCCGCCCGCCGCGATTACTCCAGTGCCTTCGGACGCCGGCCTCAGGATCACCTTGCCCGCGCCGAAGCGACCGATCACTTCGTCCGGGATCGTCCCGCCCTCGATCGGGACGCGCACCAGGCTCTTGCGGGCCCGCTCGACGCCCTTGCGGATCGCTTCGGGAACTTCATTGGCCTTGCCGAGCCCGAAACCGACCAGCCCGTTTGATCGCCGGCCACCACCAGCGCGCTGAAGCTGAAGCGCCGGCCGCCCTTGACGACCTTGGCGACCCGGTTGATATGCACAACCTTCTCTTTCAGCTCGAGTCCCTGAGGATCTATGCGTTCAGCCACTTTGCTCTATCCTAATATTGCGTTGGGCCTGTACCGCGTTGCGCGCGCAGCCTGTTTCGATTCCACGCCCTTCAAAACTTGAGTCCGGCCTCGCGAGCCGCGTCCGCCAGGGCCTTGATCCGGCCGTGATAGAGAAAGCCGTTGCGATCGAAAATCACTTCGTTGATTCCGTTCTTGAGGCATTGACCGGCGATCTCTTTGCCGACCGCTTTGGCGGCAGAGACGTTGCTTTTCTTCTTCAGATTCGCGGCCAGCTCCGCGCCCAGCGTCGAAGCCGCAAACAGCGTGCGCCCGGACTCGTCCGAGATGATCTGCGCATATATATGATGCAGCGAGCGATAGATCGAGAGCCGCGGGCGCGCATCGCTTCCCACCACCTTGCGCCTGACCCGCTCGCGCCTGGCAGTACGTTTTTCCGTCTTCTCGGAAGGCATCGCGTTCCGTTCAGCCCGCGCTCGCGGTCGCGGCGGCTTTACCCGCCTTGCGGCGGATGGTTTCGGTTGCGTACTTGATACCCTTGCCCTTGTACGGCTCGGGCGGCCGAAGCTCGCGGATCTGGGCCGCGACCTGTCCGATCAACTGCCGATCGGGACTCTCCAGAGTAATGACCACCTGGCGGTCAACCTTCGCCTTCACGCCGGGCGGCAACTGGTAGAGGATCGGATGGGAATAGCCAAGCGTCATCTGGATGTTATTACCCTTGACCTCGGCACGATAGCCCACGCCGTTGATCTCGAGCACGCGGGTGAAGCTCTTGCTCACGCCCTCGGCCATGTTGGCCACCAGCTTGCGGATCAACCCGTGCTTCGAGCGCTCTTCCTGGGAGTCACCGGAGCGAGTGACGACAATCTTCGAGTCCTTTATCTCAAGGCCGAATCCGGGCTGGAGCTGCATCTCCAGCTTGCCCTTGGGCCCCTCGATCTTGAGAGTCCCGCCGGCCACGACTGCCGTGACGTTCTTTTCAAGGGTGACGGGTAATCTTCCTATACGCGACATGACGACTTCGACTTCCTCTATCGGATCGCCTCTACCAGATCGCCAGCAGAATCTCGCCGCCGACTTTTTTGCGCCTGGCCTCGCGGTCGGTCATCACGCCGAGCGGGGTCGAGAGCACCTGCACGCCGAGCCCGCCGCGCACCCGCGGGATATCGCTGGCGCCCGAATATCTCCTCAAGCTCGGGCGGCTGACGCGCCTTATCCCGCGAATCACGGGCTCGCGTTTGTCCGAGTAGCGCAGCCTGAGCGCGAGCGTGCGCTTGGGAGCCTCGCCGCCGGTCTCGACGGTGTCGAGGAACCCCTCCGCAGCCAGCACCCGGCAGATCGCCTCGCGAATGCGCGAATGGGCGACTTCGACGCGCTCGTGGCGCGCGTGGGTCGCGTTGCGAATTCTGGTCAACAACTCAGCGATCGGATCGGTCTGCGACATCGATTAAAACTTCCTACCAACTCGCCTTGACGACGCCCGGCAACTGGCCTTTGAGCGCCAGCTTGCGCAGGCACAGCCGGCACATCCTGAAGCGGCGGTAATAAGCCCGTGGACGCCCGCACAGAGGGCAGCGGTTATGCTGGCGCGTCTTGAACTTGGGAACGCGCTTCGCCTTCACCATCAAGCAGGTTTTCGCCATCTCAGTTCGCCTGCGCCGCAGCGGCAGTCGGGGCTGTCGCGGTTGTCGGGGCTATCGGGGCGGCCGCGCGCTCCAGCGCGCCACGGAACGGCATCCCGAGCGCGTGCAGCAGCGTCAGTCCCTCGAAGTCGCTGCGCGCCGTGGTTATTATCGAAATAGTCAGGCCCTTTACCTTGTCGACCTTGTCGAGATTCAATTCCGCAAAAATAGTATGCTCGCGCAGGCCGAGTGAGTAGTTGCCGCGGCCATCGAACGCTTTGTCGCTGACTCCGCGGAAGTCGCGCACGCGCGGCAGGGCGACGTTGACGAAGCGGTCGAAAAATTCCCACATCCGCTCGCGCCGGAGCGTAACCATCGCGCCGATCGGCATCCCCTGGCGCAGCTTGAAGTTCGATATCGCCTTTCGCGCCCGCGTGATTACCGGCTTCTGACCGGTGATCTGCTTGAGCCTCCTCAACCGCCGCATCGAGCACCTTGACGTTGTCGCGCGCCTCGTTGAGCGCCATGTTCAGGACGATCTTGTCGAGCCGTGGCACCCGCAGCTTGTTTTCGATCTTAAGCTCCTTCATCAGATGCGGCATGATCTCGCTCTCGAAGCGCACCATAAGCCGCGCCGGCAGCTTGGGCTCCGGCGGGCGCGGCTCGCGGGCTTCTGCGGGGCGGCCTGCTTCTCGGCTGCGGCGCCTTTCGGGGCGCGTTTCGGCCGGGCCTGCTGGTCACCTTTGTCGGGGCGCTCGCCGCGATCGGGCTTCTCGGTCCGATCCGGCTTCGCGGCCCGCTCGCCCTTGGCGGGCTTTTTGGTTTCGTCGGCCATCAGTCGTTACCCACCGATTCTCCGCAACGCCGGCAGATCCTGGTGCTGGCGCCGTCGGCTGCGGCTTTGATTCCGATCCGGACCGGCGCGTTGCACCGATCGCAGAACAGCATCACGTTCGAGATCTGCGATCGGCGCCTCTTTCTCGACGATTCCGCCGGGACTGGCCGCGCCGCGCGGGCGCGAGTGACGCTTGACCACGTTGAGCCGTTCGAGCAGCACGCGCCCGCTCTCCGGAACCACCCTCATCACCTTGCCGGTCTTGCCGCGATCGCGCCCGGTGATAACCATCACGAGATCGTTCTTCCGGATGCGGCTGCTGGTCTTGCGCGCCTGCATCACAGCACCTCCGGCGCGAGCGAGATAATCTTGAGAAAGCGCTTGGCGCGAAGCTCGCGCGCCACCGGCCCGAAAATCCGCGTGCCGATCGGCTCGTGCTGATCGTCGAGCAGCACCGCCGAGTTGTTGTCGAAGCGGATATAGCTGCCGTCGCTGCGGCTGATTTCCTTGGCGGTGCGCACGATCACGGCGCTGGTCGACCTCGCCCTTCTTGACCTTGGCGTTCGGAATCGCTTCCTTTACCGAGACCACTATCACGTCGCCGACGGTGGCGTATCTGCGCCGCGAGCCGCCCAGCACCTTGATACATTGCACCTTGCGCGCGCCGGAATTGTCCGCGACTTCGAGCACTGTCCTGGTCTGCACCATCGCGGCTCTCCATTACCTCGCCGGCCGCTGCGCCATCACCCGGCTGACGCGCCAGCGCTTGTTCTTGGAGAGCGGACGCGCCTCGATAATCAGCACCCGATCGCCCTCGCGGCATTCGGCTCTTTCGTCGTGCGCCATGAAGCGCGAGCGGCGCTTGCGCACCCGCTTGCCGTAGAGCGCCATGCTCGCACCAGGCGGCTCGACTTGCACCACCACGGTCTTGTTCATCCGGGCGGCAACGACCACCCCTTCGCGCTGTTTAATTAGCTGCCGCATCGCTGACCTTGGAAGCCGCGCCGCCGGCTGCGCCGCCAAAAGCTTCTGTCTGAGCACGGTCTTGATCCGCGCCAATTCCCTGCGCGCCCGCCGGTATCCGGCCGGATTGTCAAGCTGATTGGTGCGCAGCTTGAGCTTCAGCCGGAAGACCTCCTCGCGCGACTCGCGCTCCTTGACGCGCAGGTCTTCGGGGCTCATCTCCCTCAGTTCGTCAAGCTCCAAGGGCCCCTCCCTCGCGTCCGACTACGATGGTCTTGATTGGAAGCTTGTGCGCCGCAAGCCGCATCGCTTCCTTCGCGGTCGCATGATCGACGCCTTCCATCTCGAACAGGATTCGTCCCGGCCGCACCACGGCGACCCATCCTTCGGGCGGGCCCTTGCCCTTGCCCATCCGGGTCTCTGCGGGTTTCTTGGTGAACGGCTTGTCGGGAAAGACGCGAATCCAGACCCGGCCGCCGCGCTTGATATGGCGCGTCAGCGCGATTCGGGCGGCCTCGAGCGCGCGCGCGTCGATATGCGCGGTCTCCACGGCCTTGAGGCCGTAGTCGCCGAACGCAAGCTCGAGCCCGCGCGATTCGAGTCCACGCACGCGGCCCTTCTGCATCTTGCGGTACTTGACTTTCTTTGGTGCGAGCATTGGTTACTGCTGCGCGTGAGCGCCCGAGCGTTTGGCCTCTTCTTCCTGGCGGGTGAGGATTTCGCCGCGGAAGATCCATACCTTGATTCCGATTGCGCCGTAGGTAGTCCTGGCCTCGGCGAAGCCGTAGGCAACGTCGGCGCGCAGCGTCTGCAGCGGAACGCGCCCCTCCCGATACCATTCGCGGCGCGCGATTTCCGCTCCCGCCAGGCGCCCCGAAACCTGCACCCTCACGCCCTGCGCGCCCATCCGCATCGCACGCGTCACCGCCTCTTTCATCGCGCGCCGGAACGCAACCCGCCGTTCGAGCTGCAGCGCGATATTCTCGGCCACCAGTTGGGGATCGAGGTCGGGACGCCGCACCTCGTGGATATTGATAAAGGCTTCCTTGGTCTTCATCAATTTCTGCACATCGGCCTTGAGCTTCTCGATTTCGACGCCCTTCTTGCCGATCACGATTCCGGGCCGCGCGGTGAAAATATTGATCTTGGCCTTGTTGGCCATCCGTTCGATCTCGATCCGTGAGATTCCCGCGTGATAGAGGCGCGATTTGATAAAATCGCGGAGCTGCAGGTCCTCGTGCAGCAGGTCCGCGTAGCCGTGTCCCGCAAACCATCGCGAATCCCATCCCTCGATGATCCCGAGCCGCAGCCCCCGTGGATGCACTTTCTGTCCCATAAGGCTCCTACTCAGGCCGCTCGTCGATAATCACGGTCAGATGGGCGGTTCGCTTCAAAATCGGAGTGACGTTCATCCGCGCGCGCGGCAGAGAGCGCTTGACGATCGGTCCGGTCTCGGCGAGCGCGCGTTTCACGTACAGCCGGTCTTCGTCCACGTTCTGCTGATTGCGTGCGTTGGCAACCGCCGACAGCAACGCCTTGGAAAGAATTTTGGCGCCCTTCTTGGGCGTGAAATCGAGAATCGAAAGCGCCTCGTCCACGCGCTTGCCGCTTACCAGATCGCACACCAGCCTGAGCTTGCGCGGCGAAATCCTGATGAATTTGTTCTTCGCTACCGCTTCCATGGATCATCCTTCGACCATGCTAGCCGCCCGCCTTCGGAGCGGCAGCCGGAGTGCGGGCGCCGCAGGCGCGGCCGGAGCTCCACCCGGCTTGACCTCGCTCTTTCGCTCGCCGGAATGGCCGTGGAAGGTGCGCGTCGGCGAGAATTCGCCGAACTTGTGGCCGACCATGTTCTCCGTGCAGTACACGGGAATGAACTTGCGGCCGTTATGAACCGCGAAGGTGAGTCCGATCATGTCGGGCACGATCATCGAGCGGCGCGACCAAGTCCTGATGATCCGCTTGTCGGAAGAACCCACGGCTGCGGCTACTTTCTTCAACAAATGTCCGTTGACAAACGGACCTTTTTTCGTTGACCTTGGCATCTGTGCGTTCTATCCCGTATCCTCGGTTGCCCGCCTAGCCCCGTTTTCCGCGCGGCCGGCGGCTCACGATGTAACGATCCGACAGCTTCTTGCCGCGGGTCTTGTAGCCCTTGGCCGGCGTTCCCCACGGCGACTGCGGATGATTTCCCTTGGAGCGTCCCTCGCCGCCGCCGTGCGGATGATCCACCGGGTTCATCGCCACCCCGCGCACGTGCGGACGCCGTCCCATATGCCGGTTGCGGCCGGCCTTGCCGATCGACATGTTCTCGTGGTCGAGGTTGCCGACCTGGCCGACCGTCGCGCGGCATTCGGCCTGCACCATCCGCTGCTCGCCCGAGGGCAGCTTGAGCAACGCGAACTTGCCTTCCTTGGCCATCAGTTGCGCCATCGTGCCCGCGCCGCGCGCCATCTGCGCGCCCGCACCGGGCTTGAGCTCGACGGCGTGAACGAAGGTGCCGAGCGGAATGTTCTTGAGCGGCAGCGCGTTGCCGGGCTTGATATCGGCCTGCGGGCCGGATTCGACCCGGTCGCCCTTCTTCAACGCTTCCGGCGCCAAAATGTAGCGTTTCTCGCCATCCGCGTAGTGCAGCAGCGCGATATTGCCGGAGCGGTTGGGATCGTATTCGAGCGCGAAGACCACCGCCGGCACGCCGTCCTTGTTGCGTTTGAAATCGATCAGCCGGAGCTGCCGCTTGTTGCCGCCGCCACGATGGCGCATGGTCATGCGGCCCTGGTTGTTGCGTCCCCCCGAATGGGAGAGCGGCGCGACCAGACTCTTCTCAGGCGGCTTCTTCGCCAGATCGGAGAAGTCCGAGATCTGCATGAAGCGCTGGCCGGGAGTGCGCGGATTTAGCTGAATCAATGCCATAACAAATTATTCGGTCTCATATTATGCGGGCTCAGAGGCCCTCGAAAAATTCGATCCGATCGCCCTCCTTGAGGGTGACGTAAGCCTTCTTCCAGTCCGGACGCTTGCCGGCGATCCGCCCGCGCATCCGCTGCTTGCCGAGAAAGTTCGCGGTCCTGACCTTGAGCACCGTGACCTTGAAGAGCCGCTCGACGGTGTGGCGAATTGCGCCCTTGCTCGCGTCCCGCAGCACGCGGAACACGACCTGATTGGCCTTCTCGCTGGCGGCGGTGCCTTTCTCCGTGACGCACGGACCGAGAATCAGGCTCTCCTGGTTCATTGCGCCGCGCCTCCAAGCCGCTGCTCGAGGGCGCGCGCCGAGTTGGCGGTCATCAGCAACTCGTCGTAGTTCAGCACGTCGTAAACGTTGAGTCCCTTGAGCGCCAGGACCTTGTGGTCCGCCAGATTTCGCGCGGCGCGGGCAAACCCTTCCTCGCCTTCGCCGACAATTATCAGCGCATGCGTGAGTTCCAACGAATCGAGCAGCGCCTTGGCGGCCTTGGTCTTGGCTTCCGCAAGCTCGAGCGACTCGATCACCTTGAGCTTGCCGGCGGATGCGCGATCCGAGATCACCATGCACAGCGCCTGACGCCAAGCCTTTTTAGGAATCTTGTACGAATAGTCGCGCGGCTGAGGGCCGAAGGTCGTCCCGCCGTGGCGCCATATCGGCGAGCGGGTCGAACCCGCGCGGGCCCGGCCGGTTCCCTTCTGCCGCCAGGGCTTGCGTCCGCCGCCGGAAATCAGGCCGCGGGTCTTGGTGGCGGCATTGCCCGCGCGCCGATTGGCGAGCTGCATCCGGACCGCCTCGTGCAGGAGCGTATTCTCACCCGCGCGGCCAAAGACGATCCCCGAAACCTCGAGCTCTCCCACTTTCTCGCGCTTGGCCGAATAGAGCGGGAGTCTGACCGGTGCGATTTGCGCCTGCCCCTTACGCATCGGCCACCACCATGGTCCTGCGCCGCGGCTTGGCGGCATGACTGACCGTCACGAGCCCGCCGTCAGCGCCCGGCACCGAGCCGGCCACTGCGATCGCGTTGTCTTCGGCCAGCACCTTCGACCACTTCCACGTTCAGAATGGTCGCGGCTTCATTGCCCATCTGACCGGCCATCCTCATTCCTTTGCGCACGCGGCCCGGGTATGAGCGGTTGCCGATCGAGCCGCCGTGACGGAAGTATTCGTGCGTTCCGTGCGAGCCCGGGAAGCCGGAGAAGTGATGGCGCTTGATCACGCCGGCGTAACCGCGGCCCTTGGAGACCCCGCGCACGTCAACCAAATCACCCAGCTTGAACACTTCGCCCGGAGTCACGCTCTGCCCGAGCTTAAGCTCGCCCTCGCCGGCCTTTTTGAACTCGCGCGTCCGAATACCCGCCGCCACGTTGCTTTTGGCGAAATGGCCGCGTTCCGGCCTGGTCACGCGCGAGAGCTTCTTTTTTCCGAAGGTCACCTGCACCGCGTCGTAACCGTCGGTCGGCGCGGTCTTGATCTGCGTCACGATGCACGGCCCAAGCTGGATAACCGTCACTGCGCGGACGCGGCCAACGGCGTCGTTCACCTCGGTCATGCCGAGCTTTTTTCCGATTAGTCCGGTCAACATCGGCGCTACTCGAGTTTGATCTCCACGTCCACGCCGGCGGCCAGGTCGAGCTTGCCGAGCGCGTCGATGGTCTGCTGAGTCGGCTCGATCACGTCGAGCAGCCGTTTGTGGGTGCGGATCTCAAAATGCTCGCGCGACTTTTTGTCAACGTGCGGCGAGCGGTTGACGGTGAACCGCTCGATTCGGGTCGGCAGCGGAATCGGGCCGGCAACGCGGCCGCCGGTACGCCGGATGGTGTCGACAATCTCGCGCACTGACTGATCCAGCAGGCGATAGTCGTAGGCCTTGAGCCGGATGCGGATTTTATCGTTCATCCTGTTAGCCGCGCGCCTCGATTCCTGATGCCGATCCGGTTTCGCTCACGCCAGTATCTTGGAGACCAAGCCTGCGCCGACCGTGCGCCCACCCTCGCGGATGGCGAAGCGCAGTCCCTCGTCCATCGCGATCGGCGTGATCAGCTCGCCCACAATTTTGATGTTGTCGCCCGGCATCACCATCTCGGTTCCCTCGGGAAGCGTCAGAATGCCGGTCACGTCGGTGGTGCGGAAGTAGAACTGCGGCCGGTATCCGGAGAAGAACGGCGTATGACGGCCGCCTTCGTCCTTGGTCAGGATATAGGCCGAGGCCTCGAACTTGGTATGCGGTGTGATCGAGCCGGGCTGCGCCAGAACCTGTCCGCGCTCGACTTCTTCGCGCTTGAGGCCGCGCAGCAGCACACCGACGTTGTCGCCCGCCTCGCCCGCGTCGAGGATCTTGCGGAACATCTCGACACCGGTGACCACGGTCTTCTGGGTATCGCGGAAGCCGACGATTTCGACTTCCTCGCCGACCTTGACCTTGCCTTTCTCGATCCGGCCGGTGACCACGGTGCCGCGTCCCGAGATCGAGAACACGTCCTCGATCGGCATCAGGAACGGCTTGTCGGTCTCGCGCTTGGGCTGCGGGATATAGCTGTCGACCGCCTTCATCAGTTCCAGGATGCACTTACAGTTGGGGCAATCGTCCTTGCCACATCCGCATTCCAGCGCTTTCAGCGCGCTGCCGCGGATCACGGGGATGTCGTCGCCGGGGTAATCGTACTTCTTGAGCAGCTCGCGCACTTCGAGCTCGACCAGGTCGAGCAACTCGGGGTCGTCGACCATATCGACCTTGTTCATGAAAACGACCATCGAGGGCACGCCGACCTGATGGGCGAGCAGGATATGCTCGCGGGTCTGCGGCATCGGGCCGTCGTTGGCGCCGACCACCAGGATCGCGCCGTCCATCTGGGCGGCGCCGGTGATCATGTTCTTGATGTAATCGGCGTGGCCCGGGCAATCGACGTGCGCGTAGTGGCGGTTGACAGTCTGGTACTCGACGTGTGCGATCGCGATCGTTATTCCGCGTTCACGCTCCTCGGGCGCCTTGTCGATCTTGTCGAACGGCGTGAACTCGGCCAGCTTCTTCGAGGCCAGCACCTTGGTGATCGCCGCGGTCAGCGTCGTTTTGCCGTGATCGATATGGCCGATCGTGCCGATGTTGGCGTGCGGCTTGGTTCTCTCAAATTTCGCCTTGCCCATCGTTGTCTCCCTCGGGGTAGTGCTCCCGTCGCCGGCTGGCGCCTAAACTCGCGCGGGTTCGCCGTCGCGCGCCGTCAGTTCCAGAGAAATCGCATGCGGCACCGGCTCGTAGACCGCAAACTGCATGGTATACGTCGCCCGGCCCTGCGTGATCGAGCGCAGCCGGGTGGCGTAGCCGAACATGGTGGCCAGCGGCACGCGCGCCTCGATCACCTGCGCGCTGGCCGGTTCTCCATATCGAGAATCCGGCCGCGGCGCGAGTTCAGGTCGCCGATTACCTCGCCCATGAATTCCTGGGGCGTCACCACTTCAACGTCCATCACCGGCTCGAGCAGCACCGCGTCGGCGTTTTCGGCCGCTTCGCGAAATGCCAGCGAACCGGCGATCTTGAACGCCATTTCGGATGAATCGACATCGTGATATTTGCCGTCGAGCAGGGTGGCCTTGATATCGACCATCGGGTAGCCCGCCAGCACGCCGGTTTCCATCGCCTCGACGATTCCGTCCTCGACCGCCGGGATGAACTGGCGCGGAATCGAGCCGCCCTTGGTAGCATCGACGAATTCGAAACCGACCCCCTTGCCGAGCGGCTCGATCCGGATTTCGGCCACTCCGAACTGGCCGTGACCGCCGCTCTGGCGTATGAAGCGCCCCTCGGCCTCGGCGGGCTTGCGGATCGTTTCGCGATAGGCGACCTGCGGCTTCCCGACGTTGGCGTCAACTTTGAACTCGCGGAGCAGCCGGTCAACGATGATCTCGAGATGCAGCTCGCCCATCCCGGAGATCAGCGTTTGCCCGGTTTCCTTGTCGGAGTTGACCTGGAACGACGGATCTTCCTTGGCGAGCTTGTTGAGCGATTCGCCCAGGCGGTCCTGATCGGCCTTGGTCTTGGGCTCGATCGCGATCTGGATGACCGGCTTGGGAAACTCGATCGATTCGAGCACGATCGGATGCGCCGGGTCGCAGAGCGTGTCGCCGGTGCTGGTGTCGCGCAGGCCGACCGCGCAGATGTCACCGGCCAGCACCTCCGCAATCTCCTCGCGCTTGTTTGCGTGCATCTTGACCAGCCGGCCGATCCGCTCGCGTTTGTTGCGGGTGGAATTCAGCACCGAGGCTCCGCTTTCGAGCTTGCCCGAGTAGACCCGGATGAAAGTCAAAGTGCCGACGTAGGGGTCGGTCATGATCTTGAAAGCGAGCGCGGAAAACGGCGCGTCGTCGCGCGGCCATCGCTCTTCGGTCTGGTCGCCGACCTTGCCCACTACCGGCGGCACGTCCGCGGGCGAGGGCAGGTAATCCACCACTGCGTCCAGCATCGGCTGCACGCCCTTGTTCCGGAACGCGCTGCCGAGCAGCACGGGCACGAGCTTCATCTTGAGCGCGGCGGCCCGGATGGTCTGCTTGATCAGGGCCGGCTCGGGGCGCTTGCCCTCGAGGAACATTTCCATCAGCCGCTCGTCGTGATCGGCCAGCGTCTCGATCATCTTTTCGCGATAGCCCGCCGCCTGCTCGCGCTGATCCTCGGGGATCGGACCGACCGCGTACTCGGCGCCGAGCGTGTCGCTGTCCCAGACCAGCGCGCGCTCCTCGATCAGATCGATCACGCCGCGGAACTTCTCTTCCGCGCCGATCGGAAGCTGAACCAGCAGCGGAGTGGCCTTGAGCCGCTCCCTGATCTCGCCGACCACCCGTTCGAAGTCGGCGCCGACGCGGTCCATCTTGTTGATGAACGCGAGGCGGGGAACGTTGTACTTGTCGGCCTGACGCCACACGGTCTCGGATTGCGGCTCGACGCCGCCGACCGCGCAGAACAGGGCCACCGCGCCGTCCAGGATGCGCAGGCTGCGCTCGACCTCGATCGTGAAATCGACGTGGCCGGGCGTGTCGATAATGTTGATCCGATGATCGCGCCAGAAACAGGTGGTCGCCGCGGAGGTGATCGTGATGCCGCGCTCCTGCTCCTGCACCATCCAGTCCATCGTCGCGGTGCCTTCGTGCACCTCGCCGATCTTGTAATTGATCCCGGTGTAGTAGAGGACGCGCTCGGTGGTCGTGGTTTTGCCGGCGTCGATGTGCGCCATGATGCCGATGTTGCGCACCCGTTCTATGGGAGTCTCACGAGCCATCCGAAAACTCTCGGTATTCTACCAGCGATAATGGGCGAAGGCCTTGTTGGCCTCGGCCATTCGATGGGTATCTTCGCGTTTCTTGACCGCCCCGCCCCGATTCGCCGCCGCGTCCAGGATTTCCGCCGCCAGCCGTTCCTGCATCGACTTCTCGCCGCGCGATCTTGCCGCCAGCACCAGCCAGCGCATCGCCAGCGAATTGCGCCTGAGCGGCCGCACCTCCACGGGCACCTGGTAGTTCGCCCCGCCTACGCGGCGCGAGCGAACCTCGACCGCCGGCCGCACGTTATCCAGCGCCCGCTTGAAGACCACCAGTCCGTCCTCTTTGGTGCGTTCGGCCACCGTGTCGATCGCGCCATAGAGGATGTTCTCGGCGACTGACTTCTTGCCGCGCTCCATCACGATATTGACGAACTTCGCGACCGTGCGGTCGTGGAACTTTGGGTCCGGGGTCACTTCCCGGACTCGGGCTTGGCCTTTACGCGACATAACTCTTACTTGGGTTTCTTGGAACCGTACTTGGAGCGGCCCTGACGCCGATCCTGCACGCCGATCGAGTCGAGCGTCCCGCGAATCACGTGGTAGCGCACGCCCGGCAGATCCTTGACGCGGCCACCGCGGATCAGGACGACCGAATGCTCCTGCAGGTTGTGCCCTACGCCGGGAATATAAGTCGTCACTTCGTAACCGTTCGACAGCCGCACTCGGGCCACCTTGCGCAAGGCCGAGTTCGGCTTCTTGGGCGTGGTGGTCTTGACCTGCGTGCAGACCCCGCGTTTTTGGGGCGAGCTTTGCAGCGCCGGCGCGCTGGTCTTGTAACGCTTCTTTACGCGCGAGCCGCGAATAAGCTGGTTGATAGTCGGCACGTTACTTTTTTTCTTCTTCCTGCGATTTCGCCCGGCGCGAAATCAACTCGGAACCGCTCCCGCCCCCCAAGTTCACAGGGCACTGCTCACCGGGTCCTGGCGTCTGACAGTGCGAGCGCTCAAATAAACCCCCCAAGGGCAATCCCTCGCCCTTGGGGGGAATACCCATACTTATGAAAATTTAATCATGCTGTCAATCGGCCACCCCGGCGGCCGGCGAAGCCACCGCCTCGGTTTCCGTGACTCCCTCGTCGGCCGGAGCGCCCTCGACCTTGATCTCGACCTGGCTGTAGGACGGCATCCCGGTCCCGGCCGGAATCAGGCGGCCCATTATGACGTTCTCCTTGAGCCCGACCAGCCGATCGACCTTGCCGTTGATCGCGGCCTCGGTGAGCACCCGGGTGGTCTCCTGGAAGGAGGCCGCCGAGATGAAACTTTCGGTAGACAACGACGCCTTTGTGATTCCGAGCAGGAGCGGCTCCGCAATCGCGGGCTCGCCGCCCCGGGTCAGCACACGCCCGTTCTCCTCCTCGAAGCGCCACTTCTCGACCTGGTCGCCGACCAGGAAATCGGTGTCGCCGACCTCCTTGATCCGCACCCGGCGCAGCATCTGGCGCACGATCGCCTCGATATGCTTGTCGTTGATCCGCACGCCCTGGAGCCGGTAAATCTCCTGGATTTCGTCCACCAGGTATTTCGCCAGCTCCTTCTCGCCCAGGATGGTCAGGATGTCATGCGGATTGGACGAACCTTCCATCAGCGGCTCGCCGGCCTTGACGAAGTCGCCCTCGTGCACGCTGATGTGCTTGCCCTTGGGAATCAGATACTCGCGCTTTTCGCCGATCTCCGGACTGACCTCGACCTTGCGCTTGCCCTTGGTATCCTTGCCGAAGGAAACCATGGCCGTCGATCTCCGAGATGACTGCGAACTCCTTGGGCTTGCGCGCCTCGAACAGCTCCGCGACGCGCGGCAGGCCGCCGGTGATGTCCTTGGTCTTGGTGGTTTCGCGCGGGATTTTGGCGATTACGTCGCCCTGATCGGCCATCGAGCCGTCGGGCACGCTGATGTAGGCGCCGACCGGCAGGATAGTACCGCGCATCCTGCGCGCCGCCTTTTATCTTCGCGGTCTTGCCGCTGCTGTCCTTGATCGAGATTCGCGGGCGCACGTCGATGTCCTTGAACTCGACGATGACGTTGGAACGCGCGCCGGTACGCTCGTCGACCCGCTCCTCCATCGTCTTGCCTTCGAGGATGTCGCCGTATTTTATCTGTCCGCTGACTTCGGTGATGATCGGCATGGTGTAGGGATCCCATTCCGCAATCAACTCGCCCGCCTTGACGGCATCGCCGTCGGCCTTGCGCATCTTGGCGCCGTAGACCAGCGGATAGTGCTCGCGCTCGCGCTCGCGGCGGATACCGTCCTCTCCGACCACCGGCTCGACGATTACCGCCTCGCCATGGCGCGACATCACGACCAGCAGGCCGTTCTTGCTGCGGACGGTGTTGAGGTTGTGCAGGCGGACACGCCATCGTTGCGCGCCTCCAGCGTGGTCTGCTCGGCGCGCCGGCTGGCAGTGCCGCCGATATGGAAGGTCCGCATCGTGAGCTGGGTGCCCGGCTCGCCGATCGACTGGGCGGCGATGATCCCGATCGCCTCGCCCAGGTTGACCAGATGCCCGCGGCCGAGGTCGCGTCCGTAGCACTTGACGCACACCCCCTGGCGCGACTGGCAGGTCAGCACCGAGCGGATCTTGACGCGCTCGAGGCCGGCATCCTCGATCGCCTTGACCCGGTCCTCGTCGATCATCTCGTTGGCGCGGACCAGGACCTCGTTGGTGAACGGGTCGCGGACGTCCTCCAGCGCCACGCGGCCGAGTACGCGGTCGCCGAGCCCCTCGATGATCTCGCCGCCCTCGACCAGCGGAGTCATCTCGATGCCGTCGATGGTGCCGCA
This sequence comes from uncultured delta proteobacterium, assembly GCA_963793115.1. Lineage (GTDB taxonomy): Bacteria > Desulfobacterota > Binatia > Binatales > Binataceae > CAVVMA01. The sequence goes on along the minus strand of CAWBYV010000018.1, from coordinate 284,918 downwards.
ATCCCGCTCGGTGATGATCGAGTCCTGGGCCACGTCGACCAGGCGGCGGGTCAGATAGCCCGAGTTGGCGGTCTTGAGCGCGGTATCGGCCAGACCCTTGCGGGCGCCGTGAGTCGAGATGAAGTACTGCAGCACCGTCAGCCCTTCGCGGAAGTTGGCGGTGATCGGGGTCTCGATGATTTCGCCCGACGGCTTCGCCATCAGGCCGCGCATGCCGGCCAGCTGGCGGATCTGCTGCTCGGAGCCGCGCGCGCCCGAGTCGGCCATGATGAAGATCGGGTTGAACGACGGTCCGCTGACTTCCTTGCCGTTCTTGTCCTTGCCGAAGACCTGGGTGGAGAGCCCCTTGATGCACCTCGGCGCCGATCTGGTCCTGGACCTCGGCCCAGATGTCGATGACCTTGTTGTAGCGCTCGCCGTCGGTGATCACGCCGTTGTTGTACTGCTTCTGGATCTCGCTGACTTCCTTCTGCGCCTTTTCGAGCAGCTGCGCCTTCTGCGGCGGGATCGTCATGTCCTTGATCGAGATCGAGATTCCGGCGCGGGTCGCGAACTCGAAGCCCATGTCCTTCAGGCGGTCGGCGAAAATGACCGTCGCCTTGTTGCCGGCCCGGCGGTAGACGAGATCGATCAGGTTGCCGAGCTCCTTCTTCTTCATCGTGTGGTTGACTTCGGCGAACGGCACTCCCGGCGGCACGATCTCGTAGAGCAGCACGCGGCCCGGCGTGGTCTCGATCCGCTCGACCGGAGACTTGGCCGGTGCGCCCAAGGCTCCGTTGCCCTTTGCCGCGCGGCGCGCCTTGCCGGCCTTGCCGTCGCCGGCGGCCTCGAGCTCTACTTCGGCGGCTGCAACGTCACCCTCCTCCGACTCCTGCTCGCCTTCCTTCACCGGCTGCATCCGCACCGTGACCCTCGCGTGCAGGTCGACCTCGCCGTGGTCGTAGGCGATTCGCACCTCGCCCGGGATTGGCGAAGAACTTGCCCTCGCCTTTGGCCAGCGGGCGCTCGCGCGTCATGTAGTAGAGCCCCAGCACCATGTCCTGGGTCGGCACGATGATCGGCTTGCCGTTGGCGGGCGACAGGATGTTGTTGGTCGACATCATGAGCACGCGCGACTCGACCTGCGCTTCGATCGAGAGCGGCACGTGGACCGCCATCTGGTCGCCGTCGAAGTCGGCGTTGTAGGCGACGCAGACCAGCGGATGGAGCTGGATCGCCTTGCCCTCGATCAGCACCGGCTCGAAGGCCTGGATGCCGAGCCGATGGAGCGTCGGCGCGCGGTTGAGCAGCACCGGATGCTCCCGGATAACGTCGTCGAGGATGTCCCAGACGTCCTTGCCCTCTTTCTCGACCATCTTCTTGGCGCTCTTGATGGTCGTCACGTAGCCCTTCTCCTCGAGCTTGCTATAGATGAACGGCTTGAACAGCTCGAGCGCCATCTTCTTCGGCAGGCCGCACTGATGGAGCCGGAGTTCGGGGCCGACCACGATAACCGAGCGGCCCGAATAGTCGACGCGCTTGCCGAGCAGGTTCTGGCGGAAGCGCCCGGACTTGCCCTTGAGCATGTCGCTGAGCGACTTGAGCGGGCGCTTGGAGGGTCCGGTGATCGCGCGGCCGCGCCGGCCGTTGTCGAACAGCGCGTCCACCGCCTCCTGGAGCATCCGCTTTTCGTTGCGGATGATGATGTCGGGGGCGTTGAGTTCGATCAGCCGCTTCAGGCGGTTGTTGCGGTTGATCACGCGCCGGTAGAGATCGTTCAGGTCCGAGGTGGCGAAGCGGCCGCCGTCGAGCGGCACCAGCGGCCGCAGGTCGGGCGGAATCACCGGCAGGATCGTCAGGATCATCCATTCCGGCTTGTTGCCCGATTCGCGGAACGCGTTGACCACCTTGAGCCGCTTGGCGACCTTCTTGCGCCGCGCCTCGCTGGCGGTCGCTCTTCATCTCGGCGCGCAGCTCCTCGGCGAGCTCGTCGAGCGTCGAGCTCGGCCAGCAGATTGCGAATCGCCTCGGCGCCCATCTCGGCCTTGAAACCGTCGCCGTACTGCTCGCGCGCCTCGCGATACTTGCGCTTCGGTCAGCAGCTCCTTGGGCTGCAGCGGCGTCTCGCCCGGATCGGTCACGACGTAGCACTCGAAGTAGAGGACCTTCTCGAGTTCCTTGAGCGTCATGTCGAGCAGCGTGCCGATCCGCGACGGCAGCGAGCGCAGGAACCAGATATGGGCGACCGGCGCGGCCAGATCGATATGCCCCATCCGCTCGCGCCGGACCTTGGACTGGATCACCTCGACGCCGCACTTCTCGCAGACCACGCCGCGATGGCGCATGCGCTTGTACTTGCCGCAGTTGCACTCGTAGTCCTTGGTCGGGCCGAAAATTTTGGCGCAGAACAGCCCGTCGCGCTCCGGCTTGAAGGTCCGGTAGTTGATGGTCTCGGGCTTCTTGACCTCGCCGTGCGACCACGACCGGATCATCTCGGGCGACGCGATCGAAATCCGGATCGCGTTGAACGCCAGCGGATTCTTGGGCTTCTCGAAAATGCCAAAGAGATCTTCCATTGCCTGACTATTCTCCCTGGCTTGGCCTGTCCGCGCTTACGCGCTGCGCCTGCTCCAGCAGCTCCACGTTGAGGCACAGCGACTGCAGCTCCTTGACCATGACGTTGAACGACTCCGGCAGGCCCGGCTCCAGCGTGTTCTCGCCCTTGACGATCGCCTCGTACATCCGGGTCCGTCCGGCCACGTCGTCGGACTTGACGGTGAGCATCTCCTGCAGCGTGTAGGCCGCGCCGTAGGCCTCCAGCGCCCACACTTCCATCTCGCCCAGCCGCTGGCCGCCGAACTGCGCCTTGCCGCCCAGCGGCTGCTGGGTGACCAGGCTGTAGGGTCCGGTCGAGCGGGCGTGAATCTTGTCCTCGACCAGGTGATGCAGCTTCATCATGTACATCACGCCGACCGTGACCTGCTGCTCGAACGGCTCGCCGGTGCGGCCGTCGTAGAGCGTGCACTGGCCGCTCGTCGGGCAGTCCCGCGCGTTCCGATGCAGCGTCGAAGATTTCCTCCTCGCGCGCGCCGTCGAAGACCGGCGAGCCAATGGATACCGTCGCGGCACTTGGGCGGCCAGCTTGACAAGCTCGCCGTTCGCTCGAGCTGCTCGATCAGTTCCTGTGCTCCTTGTCGGGGTAGAGATCGCGCAGCCGTTTTCTGCAGCTGCGCCGCGGTCGGCGCAGTTTTCGCAGCCTCGTCGCTGCATCTGGCGTCCCAGCTCGCGCGCCGCCCAGCCCAGATGGGTCTCCAGAATCTGGCCGACGTTCATCCGCGAGGGCACGCCCAGCGGATTGAGCACGATATCGACCGGCGTGCCGTCGGCCAGGCACGGCATGTCCTCTTCGGGCAGGATCCGCGAGAGCACGCCCTTGTTGCCGTGGCGGCCCGGCCATCTTGTCGCCGACCTGGAGGCGGCGCTTGATCGCGACGAAGACCTTGATCATCTTGATCACGCCCGGCGCCAGCTCGTCGCCCGCCTTGAGCCGGTCGATCTTGGCGCCGTACTGCTTGCGCACTCTCCTCGACGCTTGGTCCTCCATCGCCTCGACAGCGCCGGCGTTCGACCTCGGCCATCGCGGCGCTCATTCTCGACCCGCAGCTGGCGCCACAGCGCCGGCGGCAGCTCGTCGAGATCTGGTCGGCTGCGATGGCGTCGCCCTTCTGAAGCAGCGACGCGGCGGTCGTCGCGAGCACGCGCCCGGCCAGCTTCTTGCCGGCCAGCGCGCGCTTGAGCTTGCGCAGCGTCTCCTGCCGGATGATGCGGATCTCCTCGGTCTCGTCCTGCTTGAGGCGTTCGGCCTCGAGGTTCTCGATTTCCTGCGTGCGGTCGTCCTTGACCACGCCGCGCCGCGCGAACACCCGCGCGTCGATCACCGTGCCTTCGACGCCCGGCGGCACGCGCAGGCAGGTGTCGCGCACTTCGCCCGCCTTCTCGCCGAAGATCGCGCGCAGCAGCTTCTCCTCGGGGCTGAGCTGGGTCTCGCCCTTGGGCGTGATCTTGCCGACCAGGATATCGCCCGGCCGCACTTCGGCGCCGATCCGGATGATCCCGCTGGTGTCGAGATCCTTGAGCGCCTCCTCGCCGACGTTGGGGATATCGCGCGTGATCTCCTCGGGGCCGAGCTTGGTGTCGCGCGCGATACATTCGAACTCCTCGATATGCATCGAGGTGAACAGATCTTCCTTGACCACGCGCTCCGAGATCAGGATCGAGTCCTCGAAGTTGTAGCCGCCCCACGGCATGAAGGCGACCAGCACGTTGCGGCCCAGCGCCAGCTCGCCCATGTCGGTCGACGGGCCGTCGGCGAGCACGTCGCCGGTCTTGACCCGTCGCCCTTGACCACCACCGGGCGCTGGTTGATGCAGGTGTTCTGGTTGGAGCGCTGGTACTTGACCAGGTTGTAGATATCGACGCCGGCGTCGCGCGCATCGCGCGCCCTGCTTGTCGGCGCGCACCACGATTCGCTCGGCGTCGACGCTCTCGACCACGCCGTCGCGCCGCGCGACCATGGTCACGCCCGAATCGCGGCCGACGGTCTGCTCGAGTCCGGTACCGACCAGCGGCGCTTCGGTCTTGAGCAGCGGCACCGCCTGGCGCTGCATGTTGGAGCCCATCAGGGCGCGATTGGCGTCGTCGTTCTCCAGGAACGGGATCAGCGAAGCCGCGACCGAGACGAGCTGATTGGGCGACACGTCCATGTACTGCACGTCGTCGCGCGGGCACCAGCGTGAACTCGCCGCCGATTCGCGCCGAGACCAGTCTCGTTCGGTGAAGCGCGCCGTGCGCGTCGATCTGCGCGTTGGCCTGGGCGATTACCTTGTCTTCCTCGTCGAGCGCCGAGAGGTAGACGATCCGGTCGCTGACCCGGCTCGATTCGACTTCGCGGTACGGGGTTTCGATAAAGCCGAACTCGTTGACGCGCGCATAGGTCGAGAGCGCCGCGATCAGGCCGATATTCGGCCCTTCGGGGGTCTCGATCGGGCAGACCCGGCCGTAATGGGTCGGATGGACGTCGCGGACCTCGAAGCCCGCGCGCTCGCGCGTCAGCCCGCCCGGTCCGAGCGCCGAGAGCCGGCGCTTGTGCGCGATCTCGCGACAGCGGATTGGTCTGGTCCATGAACTGCGAAAGCTGCGAGGAGCCGAAGAACTCCTTGATCACCGCCGACGCCGGCTTGTAGTTGACCAGCTCCTGCGGCATCAGGGTCTCGATATCCTGCAGGCTCATCCGCTCCTTGATCGCGCGCTCCATGCGCACCAGGCCGATCCGGAACTGGTTCTCGACCAGCTCGCCGACCGCGCGCACGCGCCGATTGCCCAGATGGTCGATATCGTCGACCTGGCCGTTGCCGTTCTTGAGCTCGAGCAGGTAGCGCACGACTTCGAGGATATCCTCGCGGCGCAGCGTGCCCTGCTCCAGCGGCACGTCGATCTTGAGCTTGTGGTTGAGCTTGAGCCGGCCGACCTTGGAGAGATCGTAGCGCTCCGGGTTGAAGAACAGGTTGTTGAAAAAAGTGGTGGCGGTTTCCAGCGTCGGCGGATCGCCCGGACGCAGCCGCCGGTAGATTTCCATCATCGCTTCCTCGGGCTCGGCGAGCTTGTCCTGCGCGAGCGTCAGGCGGAGCGGTCCGCCGCCGGGCTGGTCCTCGGTGTACAGCACCTCGATCTTCTTGATCGCCGCGCTCGCGGAGCTTCTCGAGGACCTCTTCGGTCAGCTCCTCGTTGATCTGCAGCAGCACCTCGCCGGTCTCGGGATCGAGCACGTCGTGCGCCGAGATTCGCGCCGACCACCTCGTCCAGGCCGATCGGGACCTCGGTGATCTTCGCCTGCTCCATCTGGCGGACGATCGCCTTGTTGAACTTGCGCCCCTCGCGCGCGATCACTTCGCCGCTCTTGGGATCCTTCACCTCGCGGCTGACGCGGGCACCGAGCAACTGGTCGGGATTGAACTGCTTGGCGTAGCTGCTTGCCGGAGAGCAGGATCACGTCCTTCCGGTAGTAGTAATTGAGCAGGTCCTCGGTGGTCATCCCGAGCGCGCGCAGCAGCACGGTGGCGGGAAATTTGCGCCGCCGGTCGATGCGGACGAAGAGCACGTCGCTTGGGATCGAACTCGAAATCGATCCAGCTCCCGCGATAAGGGATCACGCGCGCCGAGTACAACAGCTTGCCGGTCGAATGGGTCCGCCCCTTGTCGTGCTCGAAGAACACGCCGGGCGAGCGATGGAGCTGCGATACGATGACCCGCTCGGTGCCGTTGACCATGAAGGTGCCGTTGGGGGTCATCAGCGGAATTTCGCCGAAGTAGACCTCCTGCTCCTTGACGTTCTTGATCGAACGGCGGCCGCTCTCGACGTCCCAGATGACCAGCTGAATCTTGACCTTGAGCGGCGCCGCGTAGGTCATGCCGCGCTGATGGCATTCGTCGACGTCGTACTTGGGCTCGCCCAGCTCGTAGCTCACGAACTCCAGCGACGCGGTCTCGTTGAAGTCCTTGATCGGGAAGACCGACTTGAACACCGCCTGCAGGCCCGTGTCGGTGCGCTGCTCGGCGCCGACGCCGGCCTGCAGGAACTCGTCGTAGGAGCGCTTCTGGATCTCGATCAGATTCGGGATATCGATGATCTTCTTGATCTTGCCGAACGAGCGGCGAAGGCGAAGATTACTGGTCTGCGTCTGAAGCATCTTAACCTCTACGGGCTTGACCTTTGCGGGCGCCTGGCGCCCTGACGACCTCGACGGCGGCTACGCACCTGATGACCTCACCCGGCGCTTCGCGCCAGAAGGCATCCTCGAGCGCGTCGCGGTCGCGAGCGATACGGGCGCCGCGAAGCAACCGAATCTGCCGAATCGAACCTGCGCGGCTGCGAAACCAGCCGCCCGCACACACCGACCGGTCCGGGCACGGGTCGCGGCTGGCGCCCGATATCGCGATCGCCGTGCGAATTTTCCGCCGGACTTCGACGGTCCGGACCTGGACTGTAAGGCCGTAGGCCGCCGATCTCCTACTTCAACTCGGCCGTGCCGCCCGCGTCCACGAGCTTCTTCTTGATCTCCTCCGCCTCGGCCTTGCTGATGCCTTCCTTGACCGGCTTGGGCGCGCCGTCGACCAGGTCCTTGGCCTCCTTGAGGCCGAGCCCGGTAAGCTCGCGCACCACCTTGATCACCTGGATCTTCTTGTCGCCCGATCCGGTCAGCACGACCGTGAACTCGTCCTGCTCGACCGCCGCGGCTGCCGCCGCGGCCGCCGGCGCCGCCACCGCGACCGGCGCCGCCGCCGAAACGCCGAGCTCCTGCTCGAGCTCCTTGACCAGAGCCGCCGCTTCCATCAGGGTCAGGTTCTTGAGATAATCCTTGACCTGATCGCGGCTCACCTGTGCTTCTGCCATCTTGCTTTGATCTCCTTACTCTTCTGGTCGAATCCGGGAACGTGGGAGCGCCCCGCGAGTTCGCATTAAAGCGTCCGGCTGTTCACCCCGGCGCTGATTCACCTTTTGATTCAGGCGCGGCACGTTTCGGCCGCTGGCGCAGCAGCCGCCGGGCCGCCGCCGCCCTCGCCCTTCCTCTTGCCGATCGCGTCGATCAGCGGCGCCAGCGCCGAGCCGGGCTCGTTCAGCAGCCGCACCAGCCGGGTCGCGGGCGCCTGCAGCAGCCCGAGCAGTTGCGCCAGCACGACCTCGCGCGGCGGCATCGAGGCCAGCGCCTGAATCTCCTCGGCCGTGAGCGGCTTGCCGTCGAGCACGCCGCCGCGCAGCTTGAATTTGTCGCCCAGCTCCTTGAACGAGGTGACGTCTTGGCGACCGCGACCGGATCCTCGTAACTCAGGATCAATCCGACCGGACCGCCGAGTTTTTCCTCCAGCGCCGCGAACGCGGTGCCCTTGATCGCGCGCCGGACGAGCGTGTTCTTGGCCACGCGCATCTCGCCGTCGGGCGGCACGCACGCGCCGGCGCATCTCGGTCGGACTCGGCCGCGCTCATCCCGTGGTATTCGGACACCAGCGCCATGTTGGCGCGCTCGAAGCGCTCGGCCAGCGTGCCGGTCAGCGCGCTCTTTTGTTCCTTTTTCATGCCCCGATGTACCGATCGCCGCGGTCACGCTGCGGCCGCCACTACGCGGGCCTCGGCGGTATCGATCTTCACCCCCGGCCCCATCGTCGAGGAGACCGCGACGTTGCGCACGTAATTGCCCTTGGCGCTGGCCGGTTTGGCGCGCACGATCGCGGCCAGCAGCGCGTGGGCGTTCTCGAGCAGCTTCTGCTCGCCGAAACTCAGCTTGCCGATCGGCGCATGAACCACGCCGGCCTTGTCCACCCGGTAATCGACCTTGCCCGCCTTGACCTCGCCGACCGCCTTGGCGACATCGAAGGTGACGGTGCCGACCTTGGGATTGGGCATCAGGCCGCGCGGGCCCAGGATTTTGCCGATTCGCCCGACCAGCCCCATGATATCGGGCGTCGCGATCACGCGGTCGAAATCGAGCCAGTTCTCTTCCTGAATCTTCTTGATCAGATCCTCGCCGCCGACGAAATCGGCGCCCGCGTCGCGCGCCTCTTTCTCCTTCTCGCCCTTGGCCAGCACCAGCACGCGGTGGACCTTGCCGGTGCCGTTGGGCAGCACCACCGTGCCGCGCACGTTCTGATCGGCCTGGCGCGGATCGACGTTGAGCCGCACCGCCATCTCGACCGTCTCGTCGAACTTGGCGACCTTGTTGCCGGCCACGATTTTGATCGCCTCGTCGAGCGGGTAGCGCTTGTCGCGATCGATCTTCTTCGCGGCTTCGCGATATTTCTTGCCTGCCATCGGCGATGCTTCCTTATCCGCTGCATCTTCGATTCCCATCGAGCGCGCGGTGCCCTCGACAGTCTTGACCGCGCGCCGCGAGATTCCCTGGCGGTCAGATCCTTGACCTTGGTCTTGGCGATCTCCTCGACCTGCGCGCGCGTCACCTTGCCGACCTTGTTCTTGTTGGGCGTCGCCGAACCCTTCTCGATTCCGGCCGCCTTGAGCAACAGGATCGAGGCCGGCGGACTCTTGGTAATGAAAGTGAACGAGCGGTCGGCATAGACCGTGACGATCACCGGGATCACCAGCCCCTGCATGTTCTGGGTCTGGGCGTTAAAGGCCTTGCAGAACTCCATGATATTGACGCCGCGCTGGCCCAGCGCCGGCCCGACCGGCGGCGACGGATTGGCCGCCCCGGCGGGAATCTGCAGCTTGATCTGTCCGCAACGACTTTCTTGGCCACTTGATGTCCCAGGCGGATCGGCCGCCGGCGCATCCACGCCGTCGGCGCCGATCCCGCTACAACTGTTTCGGCCGTTACGACTTTTCCACCTGCACAAAATCCAGTTCGACCGGCGTGGCGCGCCCGAAGATCGAAATCAGCACGCGCACCTTGCCTTTCTCCGGCCGCACTTCTTCCACCGTGCCGTTGAAATCCTGGAACGGCCCGTCGACCACCTTGACCGCCTCGCCCACCTCGAACAGCACCTTGGGCTTGGGCCGCAGCGCCCCTTCCTCCATCTGCTGCGTGATCTCGCAGCACTTCGGACTCCGGGCACTTCGGGCGGGTTGGTCGAATGGCCGACGAAACCCGTTACCTTGGGCGTGTCCTTGATCACATGCCAGGTTTCCTCGTCCAGCACCATGTTGACGAAGATATAGCCGGGGAAAAACTTGCGGCTCGAGATCTTGCGCTGGCCGCCCTTGCCCAGCTCCTGAACGCGCTCGACCGGCACCAATATGTCGCCGAACTTGTCCTGCATCTTCACGATTGCGCACCCGCTCTTCGAGCGCGGCCTTGGCCTTGTGCTCGTAGCCCGAGTAGGTATGCACGACGTACCACTTCTTGGCCGCGGCGCCGGTCTCCGCGGAGCCGCCGCGCCTGACGGCGCCTCGCGATGCTCCCCGGACTCCGGAGTTTCGGCCTGCGCGTGCATTTTTGAACCTGATCCCAATTGCTGCCCTTCGCCCGTGCGCCCGGCTCGTCAACCGAGCAACTCACGCACGACTCTGGTAGCGCCCAAATCGACCAGGCCCAGCCACAGCGCCATCACGATCGTCAGGACCACCACCACGGCGGTCGCCTGCATGGTCTCCTTGGGCGACGGAAAATGAACCTTCGAAAGTTCCGTCCACGCCTCCTTGACGAAACTCATGCCCTGTTCGAGGTAACTTTTCAGTTTATCCATTTCCGGGCCTGAATGCCAGCCCCAAAGGCTTGGCGGGCCAGGCAGGATTCGAACCTGCAACCCTCGGATTTGGAGTCCGATGCTCTGTCCAATTAGAGCTACTGACCCTGATGTGCGCCTCGTGTGTCATTTGCCCGTCGATACTGCGTCCACCGCGATGCAAGCCGCCACTCAGACCTTGGTTTCCTTGTGGAGCGTATGGGAGCGGCAACTCGGACAGAATTTCTTGATCGAGAACTTTTCGGTCTGCTGCTTCTTGTTTTTCGTGGTGGTGTAGTTTCGGCGCTTGCAGCTTTCGCACGCCAATCCGATCAGGTCTCTCATGATTCTCTACCCAAGCCTCTTGGCTTCAAAATTCCAAAGCCCACGACGGGAATCGAACCCGTGACCTCTTCCTTACCAAGGAAGTGCTCTACCGACTGAGCTACATGGGCGCGAATCCAACCGCCGAAGGAACGCCGACCACGATCCGCCGGGAGCATCGTTTTGGAGCGGGAAACGGGACTCGAACCCGCGACCCCGAGCTTGGAAGGCTCGCGCTCTACCAACTGAGCTATTCCCGCTCTCCGGCGTTACTGGTGGAGAGGGGAGGATTCGAACCTCCGAAGGCATAAGCCGGCAGATTTACAGTCTGCTCCCTTTGGCCGCTCGGGAACCTCTCCGCAAAGCCGCCCGTCAAGCCAAGCCGATGGCCAGAATCGAACTGGCAACCTACTGATTACAAATCAGTTGCTCTTCCGATTGAGCTACATCGGCGTAACTAGTTAAAAAGACAGGCTTTTTTCTGAATGCTGTTCGTCGCCTGCCAAATCGCCCATGGTCGCCGGGGGTAGCAGCCGATGGTCAACAACCCGCCGCGCGAAACAACCCCGGTGCGAAGCGCCTGTCCCGTACCATGCGTAAGCCCTGCAATTTACCAATGATCGCACTTGTGTTGCAAGGGCCGCTGTGATCTTCGCGCTTTGAAACGGCGAGAGCCTGGCAATCGTTATGAAAGCCGAGGCCACCCGGCGGTTAACAGTTTCAGGGAAAAAACGGATTGTACGGACCCGGTGCAGGATACGCACCCGGATTCGGAGCCCCGTAGGAACTGCCGAAAGGAAGCGCCAGACCAGAGCCTCCGAAGCTGCTTATCCCGCCGGACCCGAAGCCGACTCCGCCCATCACGAAGGGGAGCATCCTCTGGGGATAAGGCTGTTGGGCCTGCTGATAGGCGCTATATCGATTGGCCTGGTTCTGACTCTCGTAGTCCTGCACACCGCCCATCTGTGGAGGCGGCGGCGTCTGCGCGGTGGCGCCGTTGCTGTCGGCATTTTGGGCCGGCTGCTCCGGAGCACCGTTCGCCGTCATCAGAGTCGGATCAATCTTGATTCGGTTTACGATCGCGATAGCGGGATCGTTCAGCAGGCTGGCCGCCTTCTGCACCGCGTCGCTCTTGCCGAACGAGGTGGCCACCAGCCCGAAGAGCACCACCTGACGCTCACCGCTGCTGTCCGTATAGGCCTGCGCGCCGACCAGCGGCAGCCGATTGCCCTTGAAGTAGTCGGTCATCTGCTGACCCAGTTGCGAATCGGTCAGGGTGCCCGCGGAAAGATGAGGCACGGGATTTTGTACCGGAGTCGGCGAATAAGAGGTTCGAGAGACGGAGTTTGTCGAGCCGAGGCCGGAGGGCGCGCAGGCCTGAAGCCACAGCGTCGCGACCACGAGCCAGAACGCGGGAACAACGCGCCCAATGCACTTCACGACTACAAGTGTATCTCCGCGCCGATAGACGACACAAATTCGCGGCGCGCGGATCGCACGCCCACGAACCCGGCGCTTCACTTGCCGCACTGGATTTTCAGCGCGCAATGTAAGAAGTTGGATCGAAACCGGGCTTCCCGGCATCCGTAGTTTGTGGTGATGGGATCGAACCCCCCGGCACTCCAATCCAACTGGCCCAACTGGCTCGACGGTACTCGCGGCCTGCTGGTGATGGGCGGGGTTTTGCTCGCGATGCTCGCGATGATGGTGGGATCGGCGTGGAACGAGTCGGCCACCTATGACGAGGTTTCGCACATCGGGGCCGGCTTCGCCTGCATATCCTGCAGCGCCATTATCGGATCAACGCCGAGGCGCCGCCGCCCTTAAAGACGCTCTCCGCGTTGTTTGCCGAGCTGGCCGTACATCCCGACTTTCCTGCCAGCACGACCGCGATGCGAGAGAACAACTCGTCCGAGCAGGGACGGCTTTTTCTCTACGAGTCGGGCAACGACGCCGATCGAATCGTGTTCTGGGCGCGGCTGCCGCTGATGCTGCTCGCGGTGCTTCTGGGCACGATGCTGTTCATATGGACGCGGCGGCTTTTCGGCGCAGACACCGCCCTGATGACGCTGCTGTTGTTCGCGTTCTCGCCCACGTTTCTATGTCACTCCCGGCTGGTCAACAGCGATCTCGGCGCCTCGTTCGCCTTCTTTATCGGTATCGCGGGATTTCTGCGCTTCCTCGAACGTCCGAGCGCGGCCAACGTCGCGATCGCTGGACTCGCGCTCGGAACCGCCCAGCTATGCAAATTCTCGGCTGCCCTGCTCGTGCCGCTGCTGGCGGCGTTGCTCGCCGCCTGGATTCTCACGCTGCCGGCCGATCCGCAACGCGGCCGCGCGGTGAGGCGGTATCTGCTCGGCTCGGGCGCTCTGGCCGTGGTCGCAACTGCGCTGATCTGGATAGTCTATGGATGCTTCGTTTGGGGCTCCGACGCGCCCGAGCGATACCGCAATGCCTACGTCTTTCCGCTTCTGCCGCTTGCGTCCGAGCATCCGATAATAGGCAAGTTCGTCCTGCCGCTCGATCGCGCGCTACTCAATTCGGTGGTGACGCGGCCGCTCGGGGAATGCCTGCTCGGTTTGCTGCTCGCCACCGGCCGCGTCGCGAGCGGCGACTTCGCCTACTTCCTCGGCAGGTTGACCGCCACGGGCTCATCGCTCTACTTCCCGACGCTGTATTTGCTGAAGGAGCCGCTCGCGCTTCACGTTCTGACGCTGGCGGCGATATGCCTGGCGCTCCGGCGGGTGCGAGGATTCCTCAGGCGGCAAGCACAACCGCCTGGGGTGCGCCTGACCCGCTGGATTCATGCCAACTTCGCGGAGTTCTCGGCGCTGACCTTCGTGGTGGTCTATTGGACGCTGGCGATTCGGTCGGGCCTCAATATCGGCGTGCGCCACGTAATGCCGACCTTTCCGTTCATCTACCTGCTGGTGTCGAGGCGTATTACGGGGTGGCTTCGCGACGACCCGGGCGCCGGCCGCTTCACTTTCAGGCGCGCTGCGGTCGCCGCCGTGATGACCGGCCTGATTATCGGCACTACCTCGTCGTTTCCATACTTCTTGCCATACTACAATATGCTGGCCGGCGGGACGGAGAATGGCTGGAAGATAGCTATTGACTCGAACTACGACTGGGGACAGGACCTAGACCGGTTGCGCGAGTACGTAATTAACAAAGATATCAAGGAAATTTCACTGGACTACTTTGGCCGCGCCGACCCCGAATACTATCTGGGTAATGCACTGATCAAGGAAAAGCAGGATGCCGCGATCGCGCACGGATGGTTCGCGATCTCCGTGTTGACGCGCCAGATGGCGTTCGCCGAGCCGGAGCGCGGGTTCGACACGGAATGGAAGGGCGTTTACGACGAGTTGAGGGCCTACCAGCCCGTCAACCGGGTCGGATACGGGATCTTCATCTACCGGCTGCCGTAGTGCTGACCGGCGGGATCGGAACAACTAATCGCGCCGCGATTCTCTTTTCCTGTCGGATATTACAAGGCCCGAACACTGCCGCACCGGTCACCGAATCAGCTCATAACCCGACCCGTGGGACTGTTACCGCGATGGCTTCGCCGCCGGGCTTGGCGCGCATCTTCGCGACCATCGCGGGCGCTGCGTCGATGCCGCTACCTCTCACTCCCCGCGCCGCGAGGGCCGAGTTGCTGGCGGGGTCGCGACCCTGGCCAGATGCCCGCGACCTTCGGCGGCTCGCGTCTGAGCCCCGCGACGTGGACGATACTGGAGCGTTCGCTGTCGCCGGCCGAGATGGCCCGAAGGCCGCCAGCCGGTCTGAGGACGCGCTCGGCCGTGAGCTCCGCGAGGGAACCCTTCGCAGAGCGCCCTGGTTTCCAAACCCCGGGGGCGCGGCTGAGCACCATCACGGGCGAACAACTTGACAATGTCACCTTGGGAATGGTACGTGGGCAAAATTGATTCGTTGGCGATGGGTGAGCCTCCGTACACGGGGTGAGGCGGGGGAGTGTGCCAATTATCTTTGGTGTTGCGCTTTGGCTGGGGGTTATTATGTCGAACAAAGGTTACGGGTTTGCGGGCCGCGGGTTATCACGCGGATTGGCCGGGGTTGCGGTGGTATGCCTGTTGACCGCGTGGTTGACGGCTGCGATGGCGACCATCACTCAGGGTGATTTTTCAGTCTTCGGCCAGTTGAGCAGCCGATGGTCCGGGCGATGGGGCGAAGGTTCGAATCGCAACGCCACGCCGACGACGGTCGGTCCACCGGCCGGTCTTTTTTTTCCCAATACCGCCAAGCTCGGCACACCCGGCAACCGGACCGGGGGCAGTTTCGACTTCAACCATTGGGACTTGGTTCAGGCCCGGCAATTGGCGGATATCCGTCCAGACTACCACATCGTAAAAAACTACAACCTCCTCGGACGGTTCGACACGCTTCTGCTCAAGGACGCTGACGTGTATGCACGCTATATGCCGTGGTACGACGCCTTCCCGGACCTCAAGCACGAAGGAATCGCGCAAGCCAACCGCGATTGGACCAGCTATACAAACCAGGACAAAATCCAGCAGTTCGAGCGCGACGACCTGCGCGAGTATTACGCGCAGCTCAACTTCTCCGACAACTTCTCGGCTAGGATAGGCAAGCAGCAGGTGATCTGGAGCGAGGCCGACGCGCTATCGGGCACCGATGTCACCAACCCGACCGACCTTCGCTACCACTGGACACATTTCGAATCGGCCGAAGACGAACGCATCAACCTCCGGATGATCAAGCTCAATTACATTTTCCCCGACTTTCTGAACACGGCCAACAACGAGCTTGATCTGTTCGTGATTCCGGGCGATTGGGAAGGCGGCACCAACCTCCTCAACACGACCGACGCGCGGAGCCCGTACATCACCCAGGCTGCGGTCGCGGGCGCTGGCCCGGGCTACAACCAGTACGGCAGCCCGTTCGTGGACCAGACGCTCGCGGATGGAGACCCGACTCCCCTAAGGGAGGTCGTACAGCCAATAGGCCCCGGCGGGAGCAACACCCCTGCGTTCCTTGACTCTCAACAGATTACGGTTCAAAACTCATTGTCGAATTCCCTGCAAAACAGCGAATTCGGGGCGCGCTATTCCACCTTGCTTCCGATCGGCAACGGCCTTCAGACCAGCTTGATCTGGCTGTACGAGGCGCGCTCCACGAAGCTTGGATTCTGCAACACCTGCAAGGCTCCGCTCTACAACGGGCTACCGCTTTACGCCCCCAATCATCCAACCACGCCCCCGGGTTCGTTCATCGGGTTGAGCCCACCATTCGGGGCGGAATATCTTGGGCTTACGCCGGAGGAAGAGGTTCCGCTGTTGTATGGCCGTCCGAAGCAACCGCTTCCGATAATAGGTAATCTCAAGGTTTTCCTCGACAGCGAGGTCGTCCGGCAGAACTACTTCGATATTACCGGAACTTACTACGACAAGGATCTGACCGACATCGTCTACCGGTATGACGCCGTCTATTCTCCCAAACAGGCTGTCAATATACCTCTCTACGGACCGGACTACACGACTAACGATTCCGGAGCCCGCTGGACGGAATATACCCGCTGGATCGTCGCGGGCGATCGTCCAACCTACATACCCTGGCTCTCCAAGCAGCACACCTTCATAACCTTCCAGAACACGCTGACCTGGTATCCCGACCTGCCGAACAACGCGGTTTTCGGGAGTCCAGTTTCAACGTCGAAGCAGCGGGAGATCAGCGAGCTGACCGTCCTCGCGTTCACGAATTGGCTAATCAACGGCCAGTTGACCGCGACCAACGAGTACGTATGGGACTGGGACGATCAGGTTGGATACGTGGAAAGCACCAACGATTATCGCTACTCGCGAAACATCCTGCTGGACCTCAATGCGATTTGGTATCTGGGCAAGAGCGGCCGCTATACCGACCCGTTCCTGTTCAGCCGCGACCAGCGGATAAACGAGGTAGAGGTCCGTTTCACGTACGAGATCTGAGACTGCAATTTCGCCAAGGGCGGCACCGGCTCACGCCGGGGCCGCCCTTTTTGCCCGCGATTCTTCCCGGCCCGCCGCTTGGCCGCCGCGATGAATGATCAGGCCGAACTTCACTGGTATCTCATCCATACCAAGCCCCAGAAGGAACGGTGGGTTGCCGACCAACTCTCGGACATCGCGGCCGATATCTTCCTGCCGTTGCTGAAAGCCAAAGCGCCGCGATGGGGCCGGATGGCGCAGTCGATCGGACCCCTATTCCCAAGCTACGTCTTTGCCCGCTTTGACCTCCAAGCTCGGTATTTCGACATAAAATATCTGCCAGGTGTCAGGGGACTGGTCTCGGCCGGGAGCGAGGCGCTGGCCGTTCCGCAGGTAATCGTAGAAGAGATCCGGCGTCGATCGGTCGATGGGGTAGTGGAAATCACGCCCAAGCCGCTGTCGCCGGGAGAGCGCGTGACGGTCGTCGAGGGTCCGTTCAAGGGTCTCGAAGCGGTCTTCGAGCGCTACCTGTCAGGCGCGGAGCGCGCGGCGATTCTGCTCAGCACAATCGGTACCACCGGCGTGCGGGTGGTCCTGCCGGCGGCGTCGGTAAGCAGGTTCGTATGAGCCGCAGACTGGAGCCTGCGCCGGCGTTTCAGGAGCGGGCCAGATGGCCGCTCGCGCCGCGCTTGCTCTTCGTCTGTCTTCTGGGCGCGTGCTCCGCGGTCCCGCTCGCGATGCCTTCGAGCCGCGGACCGAGTTCCTTCCTCGGCGTCAAGTTCGGCAATTCCCTCATGGACGCCGAAAAGCTCCATCCTCTGGGGAGCGCCGAAACCAGCCCTTACGGCTCAGAGGCGTACAGGTTGACCGATGTCGTGGCCGGGTCCGCGAGCTACCAATGGGTCATCTACGAGTTTACTCCCGGCCACGGGATGCAGATGGCCGTGGCACGCTTTAATCCCGATTCCAGCGATCAGATCCTCGACGAGTTGCATAAGACTTTGGGAAACCCGGAACTATCGAACGGCGCAAGCTCCGAGGACGCCTCGATCGACACCTGGCTGATGGCCAACGGCACGAGCGTGAAATTCGACGGCCCGCATCGCCAGTTGGTCATGGTCGGGGCGCACGGGAAATCTCTCGAGGTCGATGTTGCTCTAAGGGAGCAGCTGCAGAACTATTGACGATCTGCTCGCGCCCCCCGACGGGTACTGTCCTAATTCTGTCACCCTCGCGCGTGGCATGCGCCGGGGGCGATGCCGCGCGAAGGGTCCCGGCGTCCGGAGCCGGGATTCCTCGCGCGCCAGACAATGCAGACGCGCGGGAATGACAGCATGGCAGACAGGTGTCCTATTCTGATTTCAAATCAGGACACCACCCCCCCCGACGGGCTCGCTGGCTCATCCGATCGCCTCCCGACAGCCGCGTAGACCCGGACATAATCGCTGAACCGTTAGACCCGGACATAATCGCTGAACCGTTAGACCCGGACATAATCGCTGAACATATACAGCCGACAGCCGCGTGGTTGACGACCATTCAGGGCTCTGGTAGGCAGGTGACTTGGTGTTCTGCGCTTGGTCTTGATCGCCGGGAGTTCAACAGCTTGCGCTGAAGTTTCTGCTCGGCGCGCGTCGTGAGCACGGGGGAAACGATTGTGGAGTGTGGCAGACGAGTGTCGGCTTTTGTTATCTCCCTTTTCTGAAGCGAAAATCGCGGCGGGTCTTGGCACCCGATATCGACGGCTTCGGTTCTGACTGGATATTATTTTTAGCTTTTTCAGTCGCGCTTCAAGACCTCAAATTGGCTCGGCGCCGGGCAAGTGCCAGTTGGGTGAGCCCTCGGCGTCCACGTATGTCGGGACTTGCAAGCTTCGCCCCTTGATGGGAGGGCGGACGCTTGGTCTGCGATCCGGGCATGATCGCGTTCGCTTTCCTATCGTGATATTGAGTTTCGGGTTGACCTCCACGCACGACCGCGACCTTGGCCACGCAGGGTCATCGAAGTCCGGAGAGATCCCGGGAGCAAAGACAGTTATGAACCGTTCGACGGAGCAGAAGTCTGTTCGTCCTGGCGCGATTGCGATCGCATTCGTGGCAATCGCATCGCTGCTGGCGACGGTGGCCGCCGCCCAGAACGTACCGCCGGGCTGCTCTCCAACCTCGGACGGCGGCTACACCTGCCCGGGACCCGGCCAATCGGGCGAAAACTACGACAATGGCAATGGTGCCAACTCCGCCGGCGCGGGGGCGGAAGGCGAAACGGACAATCCCAATGCAGCCGACAACGGCGCCGCATACGACAATGGTGGCGCAGCCGACAATGGCGCCGACAATGGAGTGAACGCAGAAGGCGAGCCAGCGGCAGGCGCGGGCAATGACGGAGGCTCTGGCAACGGACAGGGCCTCAATCCGTCGGGCATATCTTCCAACTTGTCGGGCAACGGCGAGATGACGCCCGGGACCAGTTCGGGCTTGGACAGCGCCGCCACCGCCGGCGCCGCGCTCGGAATGACCACGGAGCAGCTCGCGAAGCTCAGGGCGCGCTTGTCAACGGGGCCGCTGAGCGCAGACGAGCTGCAGCAACTATGCGTTCAACTGGCGTCACGACACTTGAGCGCCAGCGACGCCGAAGCCATCGCCCGAACACTCGATCTAAATCTGACCGCCGAGCAACTCACGCAACTGGAGAGTTGCGCGCAGTTGACGGGCAGCGGTGCCCAGGCCACCACGACCAGGCGCGCGCAAACGAAGCCTGGAACACGGCCTGGTGTCAAGACGGCGAATCAGGCTCCCCTCCGGAATCTGTCTACGATCGAGAAGTCTTTCAGAGCGCTCGATCGCAACCTTCCCCCTCAGGTGCCGAGTCCGGACAGGCTCACGCAGTACGGCTACTCGCTGTTCAACCTGCCCGTGTCAACCTTCGCGCCGGTCAACAATGTCCCCGTCAGCGGCGACTATCTGATTGGCGCGGGAGATGAGCTCAAGATTCTGATGTGGGGCCGTATCAACCGCACGTTCGACTTGCAGGTGGGTCGCGACGGCGCTATCGCGCTTCCGGAGATCGGCCCGCTTCAAGTTGCGGGGCTGACCTTCGCCCAGGCCCGGAAGCTCGTCGAGGAGCGCGCCGGTCAGATAACCGGCGTGCAGGTCGATCTGACGATGGGCCGGTTGCGGACTATCCAGGTCTTCGTCATCGGCGAGGTCAACCATCCGGGTCCCTACACCGTCAGTTCGCTATCGCGCGTGTCGAATGTGCTGGTCGCCTGCGGTGGGATTACCAAGATCGGAAGCCTGCGCAAGGTCCAGCTCCGGCGCGGCAATCAGATCGTCAAGGAACTCGACCTCTACGACCTATTGATGCGCGGTGATACCGGCGCCGACGAGCAGGTCGAGGAGAGCGACGTTATTTTCGTGCCCGTGATCGGTCCGGTCGTCGCGATCGCCGGCGACGTGAAACGCCCTGCGATCTATGAGCCTCCCGCAGCAGCCCGGCAGACCTGCCGAACGCACTCAAACTGGCGGGCGGAATCAGCCCCTTCGGTTATTCGCGAAGGGTTCAGGTCGAGCGGGTCGAGAATCATGAGAACCGGATCGTGCTGGACACCGACCTGAAGGAGATCCGCTCACAGCGCTTTCCAGTTGACGACGGCGACCTGATCAAGGTCTTCCCAGTGCTGCCTCAGCAGGACGATATCGTGACCGTCAAGGGCAACGTCTTTCGTCCCGGCAAGTATGAATGGCATCAGGGAATGCGGGTTGCCGACCTGATTCGCAAAGCCGAGGGCGTCGCGCCTCGGACCTTCATGCGCTACGCCATGATCCGCCGCCAGCACGATCCGAACCGGGTTGTCCATATCGTTCCGGTAGATCTGAGCGGCGCGCTCTCGGACCATCTGCCGGGCCCGGCGAACATTTCGCTCTATTCCAGAGACGAGCTGACCGTCTTCAGGCTCGATCAGATCAGGGACCTGCCAACCGTCCAGGTGTTCGGCGAAGTGCGCAATCCAGGCTTCTATCTGACCAGCCCCGACATGCGGGTGAGCGACTTGGTCTATCTGGCCGGCGGGCTCAAGGATGACGCCTATATGGCCCAAGCCGAGGTCGCGCGCACGCAGGTGGTCAACGGTACCAGCACCCGGCACAGTTATATCGATATCGATCTGGCCGCCGCGCTGAAGGGCTCGGATGAGCACAACACGGCGCTTCAAGCCAACGATCAGCTCTTCATCTGGCGCGCCTCGAACTGGCACCTGCCGTGGGTTGTGCAGGTCAACGGTCAGGTGCTGCGGCCCGGCCCTTACACTTTCCACGAGGGCGAGCGCCTGGCCGCGATTCTGAAACGTTGCGGCGGGATGCTTCCCGACTCCTACCCGCTCGCCACGGTCTTCATTCGCCGATCGGTCAAGCAACTCGAACAGACCAGCCTCGACGAGAGCCGCGCCCGCCTGCGCAGGCAGATCGCGCAGGTCGGGTTGATGCCGAAGCAACCTGGTCAGAGCGAGGAGAGCCACAGCACTCAGAACTTGGCATACCTGAGCCAGATACTCGAGGAAAGCCAGGGACAGCAGGCGTCAGGTCGGATGGTGGTGCATCTCGGTCCGCTCGATGAACTGGTGGGAACCAAGGACAACGTGTTGCTCGAGGATCAGGATCAGATCACGATCCCGAGGCGCCCTTCCGCAGTAAGCGTGCTCGGCCAGGTTTACCATCCGACCGCGGTCGTCTTCGACCCCAATCTCACAACCCGCGACTACCTCGACCGCGCGGGCGGTCCTGCCGAAGGCTCCGACGAGGACCACATCTTTGTGTTCAAGGCCGACGGCGAAATTCTCACTGACGACGGAGTCCGCAACAGCAACCAATCGAAGCTGTTCCCGCTGTTGCCGGTGGTCTCGGGCGGCCTGATGTCGGCCCATCTGGAGCCCGGCGACACGGTTTACGTGCCTGAGAAGCTGATCTTCATCAGCGGCCTCGAATACGCCAAAGACGTAAGCACGATAATCGTCTCCGCGGTTCAGTCGATCGCCCTGGTCGCGATAATGGCGACGAATTTGTAATGCGCAGTTGGTCGCCGACGGCCGCTCTGCCAAAGGCGGTTCTGATGCTCCTGCTCGCGGGGATCGCCTGCCCGCGCGCCCTCGCGCAGGAAGCGCCCAACCATCCGATGGACAGCTCCGCGCCGATGGACAGACTCCGCGCCGCCGATCGACATCTACGCGCTCTTCCGCGTGGTAGGGAGCCTGTACGATCTTGACCCCGGCCTGCTCCGCGCGATCGCAAGCGTCGAGTCCGGGTACAATCCCGAAGCGATTTCGCCCAAGGGCGCTCGCGGCCTGATGCAACTGATGCCGGAGACGGCGAAGCGCTTTCGAGTCGATAACTCGTTCGACCCGGTCGAGAATGCGCTTGGCGCGGCGCGGTTCCTCGAACATCTAAAGATATCGCTCGGTGCGGCGCCTGGCTCGGCCGGTAGTCTCGCCTGCCTTCTGGCCGCGTATAACGCCGGCGAAGCCGCCGTGACGCAATATCGCGGCATCCCGCCATTTCCCGAGACGCAGGACTATGTCCGGCGCGTGCTGTTCACCTACCTGACGGACGGATTGTCGCCGCAACTCAAGGCCAAGCTGATTCGTCCGCGAAACCGGATAGCCCTCAAGCCGTCGCCCGGCAAGCGGCCGGTTGATCCAATGGATCAATTGGCCGAGCTTCGGGCCGGGCGCGAGGCCGCCTTGCGGCGCTCTCCCGACACCGCGCAGGCCGCGGAGATCAGGTGAGAGTCGGCCGCAAAGCACTGCTTGGGCCGGTGCTTATCGCAATGCTGCTGCTCGGAGAGGCCGCCGCGCTGGCTTCCACCTATGTCGTCTATATTCCACTCGACAGCCCCGTCTATGACGAGCTCGACACGCTCAACGGCCTCGGGGTGCTCGACACCTATCTATCCGAGATCAAGCCGATAAGCAGGATCGAAGCCGCTCGGCTGACGCTGGAGGCCGGCAAGAACCTCGGGATTTCGGAACGGCGCAATGCGCTGGCGCAATCGATCGTGGGAGCGCTGCGCTCCGAGTTGAGCGAAGAAGTCGGATGGCTGGAGAACAACGCCGAAGACAATCAGCCGACCATGATCCAGCCGGTCCAGCGAATCGAAGCGCAATACATCTTCTCGCGAGGCGAGCAGCGTTTTTGGGATACCGGCAGTAGAGGAATACAAATACATGCGGTCGAAGGCACGCCGCTTTTGCCCGGCAACGACGGCATTCCGACCGGCACGGGGAGCAACGAAGTCTTGCGATGGAACTTGTGGGGCGGTCTCGGCGGGTTTCTTACCACCTACGGAGAACCGGCGGTGACCGGACCACTCACGCACGATCTCGCGGATACCGAAAGGTTTCGGCTTCTCGACGGCGAAGCGGTTGTGAGCCTGGGCAACTTCGCGCTCTCGTTTGGGCAGGAGGAGATGCAATGGGGAACCGGCCACTTCGCGGCGCTGTCGCAGGGGGACAACGCCGCGCCGTTTCCTGCCCTACGCCTTCAGAACGTCCATCCGACCCAACTGCCCTGGATCCTGCGCTATCTGGGCCAGTTCCGATTCCAACTCTTCTTCGGCCAGCTCGACAGCGATCGCTATTTCGCCCATCCCTGGATTGACGGCCAGAACTTCAGCTTCAAGCCGCTCCCGGACTTCGAATTCGGATTCACGCACGCCATCCGGTTCGGCGGCCGCCACAATGATTTCTACAACGACCTCGGCTTCCTCGGCCGCGCCACCGGCTTCAGTACGGGCTCCCCCAGCGCCGGCAATACCAAGTCGCGCGCCGGAATCTTTTTGAAATTCTACTTTCCCCGGCTGAGGAACGCGGAGCTTTACCAGGAGATGGCGGGCGAAGACAACCTTACCGATGAGGTCCGCGGGATCGGCCGGTTTCTCCCGTTTCTCGCCGTCTCATACCAGGGCGGTTTCTATCTGCCGCGACTCACCCAGGACGGCCTTACCGACCTTCGCTTCGAGTATTCGATCCTGGAACCGAACTACTCGACTCACGGCGACTCGCTGTATGCGGCCTATAACGGATGGCTGATGGGCGATGCGCTCGGACCCAATGCGAGCGAGATCGACCTGCAAGTCGGCAGATGGTTCCCCGGCCTCAACAAGGCCGACATGGACATCTTTTGCACCGAACGCGCGCCAACACTGGGCAGCAATTCACCATACCCGTCCTCAATCTATGGTCTCGCGCTCTCCAAGGAACATAGCGGAGGAATAGCTTTCGACTTCCTGCGTATTCCGCAAACCACGCGCTGGAGCGGTGATATGCTGGTTGACGGTCGAGCCCGCATCGCAGTGGAGTACGTTGACCATATGAACTTCGGCGGGCCCGGCAATTTCCGGGTGCTCGTGATGCTCTCGACCGGCCTCAACCCCGCCTGGTCGAATCTCGTATGGCGCTAGCAGGACTGCGCAGCGACGGTCGATCTTGACAGGGTCGGCGCGCGATAGTCGTTTGCTTCGCGAAGGTCCCATAAACGCGGGGGATACTTTTCGGCCGGAGCCAATCGGCCGCAATATTGCCTATAGCTATATCAATCGCGCCAGTGGCGTGCTTGCCACGCTCCTGCTCGTGCCTCTCTTTACGCGGTTTCTTGGCGCCCGCCTATATGGCGAATTCATTGTCATCACGACTCTCGCCGCCAACTTGTCGCTGGCGAATATCGGGATGGACCAGACGCTCACCAATCGCATCGCAGAGGCGCGAGCGACCGGCTCCCAATCTCAGATCGAAAAACTCGTCTCGACGGTGTTTTATGGCTACGCGATAATCGCGGCGGTGGTTACCGCGCTGCTGGCCGTTTTTTCACCTTGGCTCTGCCGGACATTCGTTTCCCCATCTGATAGCGCGGCCCCGATGGCCTTCTTTGCATTGGCGGCGCTCACAATGTCGTCTCTGCCGCTAAGGGCCTACGGCATACTGCTGCGCGGCCTCGGCCAGATTTACGAAGAGCAAAGAATCGCGGCCATCACTATGATCGGCCGGATAGCAGGAACCGCGGTACTACTGCTCGCCGGCTCCCAACTCCTGGGCATCGCGATTATCCAGGGCCTTGCGGCTGTTGGTGCGAATGTCGCGGCCTATTTCCGCAGCCACGCGTTGTCCCAAGGGGCGGCGCCGAGGATTTCGCAATTTTCTGCCCAAGAAATGCGGTCCCTGATTGCACCGAGCCTCGCCTTCGGGGTGCTTCAGGTCGCTGGCATTGTCGGCTTCGGCATCGACAGCCTGATCATCGGTTACGCACTCGGGCCGGAACAGGTCACCCGTTATTCGGTCGCTTTCTCCTTGCTTGTGATCGGCGGCGTAGCTGCGTTCTCGACGTTGGTCTTCACTCTTGTGCCGACCATGTCCGCCCTCTATGCGCAGCGTAAGATCACGCTACTTCGGCAATACCTATCGCTGATGGGGCGGCTCGCGATGCTCTACGTCGGCGCTGGCGCGATCGCGCTGTGGATAGCTGGACCGTGGTTCCTGCGTTTGTGGGCCGGCCACAAGGTATTTCCCGGAACGCTCACCTTTGACCTCCTCATACTGCTCTTCGCGATACAGGTCCTGCTTAACCCGCCCTGGTTTTTAGTGGTCGCGTCAACTCAGCATTATGGGGCGGCGGCGATGCATACCGTCGAAAGCCTGCTCAACCTCGGGCTCTCGATATGGTGGGTACGGAGTTTCGGACTGCCGGGAGTGGTTGCTGGAACGATCGTCGCGCGGCTTCTTACGACTGCGTGGTATGTACCGATCGTCGCGGCCCGGATTATCGAGACCGGTCTTGGCCGGGTTACTCGGGCGATCGTCCTGCCCGCGCTTCCGTCGGCCGCAGCCGCGGGCGTGATCTTTTTCTGGTTCGCGCACCTTGCGACCGGCGGTGCTGCCGTTCCATTGCTTGCCGCCGCGGCCGCGCTGGCTTTTACTGTGATCTACATGATGCTCGCCTTCAGCGGGGAGGAGCGCGAAGCGGCTCTTGATTACATCGGCAGATTCGTATGGCGAACAGAAGCGGCGCGATAACTCGGATGGCGGAGAATGTCGCAAGCCTGCGGCGGCTTTACGAGGAGCAAACCACCAAGCGCGCGCTCTGATCATCAAAGGAGCGCATAAGAACGTGTTCCAGCGTGGCTGCAAGCCCTCGCTAGCTTGTCACCGGGAGCAGGCAATGCAGGCGGCGACGGTTTACAGGAATCATTCTCCGATCAATGAGGCGCATCCGTCGTGCGGGCCGCCTGCAGGCTTCCCCAAGGGTCTCGGCTTGAACAAGACCGCAAGAGTTGCATCGTCGTTCCGCATGAAGCATCATACGGAACGGATTCCTTCCGGGATCAAATCAAGTTGTGCGGCAGCGCTGCGAACGCTATTGGATGAAAGATTGAGCGACCTCGCCGGAAGGGACCTAGCCACCGGTCGAGACTCTATCGGTAATGTCGTCCCCTCGATAGTCACAAGCGCCGATGGCTTTAGATAAGGCTCAAAGCACCGCGCCGAGAGCGGCCCAGCCCGCCGAAGTTTCCCAGTCTCGCGTCAATGCGATGGCGGGAAGACGACGAGTTTGTTGATCTTCGCCCGTATCTGGCCGCGCTCAGCGCGCGATGGCGGACGATCGCTGCTGTGGCGATTGTTGCGGCCGTGATCACTGCTACAACTGCCGGCCTTGCGTTTCCCAAGTGGTATCGCGCAACTGCGGTAGTCCGTCCGATTTCAAGCTCCGCGGTTGAGAACCGGATTTCCGGTCTGACGGGCGGACTGGGCGGGGGCACATTGGCAGGATTGGCTTCGAGTCTGACTGGATCCGGGAGTGACGCCGAGGAGTATGTCGCGATATTGCACGGCTTCCGTTTCACTGTAACCCTCGCCGAGCGCCATCGACTGACGGACGAACTGCTGAAGCCTGGACTCCTGAGTTTTCTGCATTCTAAACCAAAAGATCCGGACTGGGCGGTCTACCGGGTTTTGAAGAGCCGCTTCGATTCCGATTTTTCCATCAAGACCGGCAATCTTACGATCAGCTTCGAGGCCAAAAGCCGGAGTGATGCCGAGCGAATTCTTGGTTATTACATCGCCGACCTTCTGGACCTTCTGCGCACGCGGGAAACTCGCGATGCAACCTCCGCAATCGATTCGCTGGAGGCAGAGGCAGCGTCGACTCCGGACCCGATGCTACGCGCGCAACTCTATGAGCTGGTGGCCAAGCAAGTGGAGCGCAGGAAAACCGCGCAGGTCGAAGCCGACTTCGCCTTCCGGGTGCTCGATCCGCCGGCCGCGTCGGATCGCCCTTCCAGCCCGCAGGTTGCGCTTGACGCCTTCATCGCGGCATTTCTGGCGGCTTCCTTCTGTGCGACTTGGGTGCTCGTCAGTTTGCGCAAGAGCAGTCAAGGCGCAAGCCGCGGGCCTAGGTCTGAGAGCGGCCGATTTAGCGCGTAAGACCTTGACGCATTCAGTACGATCGTATTGCTAATTAACTTCTTCGCCTTTTGCTGTGGGACGTACCTTGTATGGCCCAGCTGTTGGAACACGTTGGCCCATACCGGGCTCGTCGGCCAAGGTTCGTCTACCTCAATCACGTTCCTATGGTGAGTACTACGTCGAGAGCCAAGGGTCACAAGTAACGAGCCTGAACGGTGTGACGGTTGAAGATGGATCAGGCTGGTTTAGGCGAGCACCCTAACGGGACGCGGCGGATGGCAAGACGAAACAGGTTGCAAACTTTTGTCGTCTGCCTGTTGGTGGCGTTTCTGGTGGTATTCCCGAAAGCGGGTTTCAAGGTACGCGATGTGCCCATCACCTTTGGTTACCTGCTGTTAGGCGCGGTTTCGATCGGGGCGTTTGTTTGGGGCTTTTCGACCGGGCGCTATCGTTATTTCAGTGTTTACCGGCTCGTGGCCCTGGTGGCCGTGTTCCCGCTGGTGACTTTTGCCGGCCTCCTTCTGATAGCCAACGGCACTCACGATCCGGGTTTCACCATATCATTCTTTGTTAGCTTCGCCCTATTGCCGTTAACCTTCTGCGGGGTGCTCGCCCCTTATATAGACGAGTGCGATCTTGAATTCCTGTTGCGAGCTATACGGACCGCTGTGCTGCTCGTGGCGCTATATGGCATCTTTCTGTTTCTATACAAGGCGCTGACCGGAAACCTCATCGAAATTCCCTATCTGACCATCAACGCGGATGATGTTGGCCAGATGGGGAACAAGTTTAATGGGAGGCCCGGGCTTTGGATGAAGCTCATTTCCACCTACAATAACGGCAACCTCTATGGTGTCGCGATCCTGCTCATGCTTCCGCTCTGTGAGGCTGGCCATCCCCGCCGGCTAACCAGTGCCATAATCAAGCTTTCGCTGGTTCTGACCCTGAGCCGGACCGCCTGGATCGGACTCATCTTCTACGAGCTGGCAAGACCGCTATTCATTGGCCGCTGGACTATTCGCAAGCTGGCGGGCAGCGTTTTCGGGATGATCGCCGTCGCTGTCGGAGTCTTTTACGTCGGCAGGTTGCTGGCTGGCAATGATCTTATGCGATTTCTGTTCGATCCTGACCTGGGCGGTCGCGCGGAACAGTTGCAAGTTCTGAAGCGCGTGGAGTTGATTCCACGGGTCTCCCAGGGAGAGATATGGGAAATTGTCTATCTGTCGGTCCTTAACACCTATGGTGCAATTGGCCTCCTGCTTTTCCTGATTGCCATGATGACGCCAATATTGCGGTGCCTGATCCATTGGCGGAGAATCGTCTACCTGGATAGTATGGGGCTAGCGATGATCGGGTATTGGGTAGTCTGTTGCAGCGACGGACAAACACTTTATATTCCGGTCATGGCTTTCTATTGGTTCATCGCGTCTCTCTCGATGTCTCCAATTGCGCGCACACCAGCAGTAGCATAGGAGGTCAATCAGGCATTGTGGTGACGATGTATATTGATCTGTATATGTTCGCTGGAAACCCCTGCGGAATGTTGCTCTATCGGCTTATCCCGGTAGTTGCGCTATCATGGCTAATCTACCCCATCAGGCTTCGCGCGGTTCGCGTTGGGCGAGCCTGGGCGGTTCCCAGCCCGGTGTTGTCGTAAATGGCCGTGCGCGACCGATTCGAGGCCTTCTGCAAGGCTCCTGTCGCAGCCCAGTTCATGGCGACCGTGTCGCTTGAGATAGGCACACCGGGCAGGAGCAAGCTGGTCCGATTAGTCGAAGGATATCTGTTAGGACGCCGCCGTGTTACGACAAACGAACGTATCGTGGAAGTGCCTTTCGTACTCCAGGAGTTGAGCGTTCTTCCCGCCGCTGCGGCCGTGCTCGATTTCGGCTGCGCGTCGAGCATGATCGCCCTGCAGTTGGCGAGCATCGGTCACAGCGTCACGGCGGTGGACCTGCGCGATTACCCCTTCGCACATCCGAATCTGAAGTTCATCAAGGGGAACCTGCTGAAGATGGGCTTTCGTAATGAGTTCGATGCGTGTGTTGCCCTGTTCGACCGTCGAGCACTGCGGCCTTGGATTCTACGATGGCGCCGGGGACTTCGGAGATGACCGCACCGTGCTGAGAGCGCTTTATGATGCCCTGAAGCCGGGAGGGAGGTTGATCCTGACGGTACCCTTTGGAGCCAGGCGAGTCACGCCGCTGCACCGGATCTATGACCGCGAGAGCCTGAGGGAACTCCTTGGGCCGTTCCGCTGCTTGACCACCCGATTCTTTCTCAGCAGAGACCTCGAGTTTTGGCTTCCCGAAAACGGCAACGAGGTACCTGAACCGGAGTTGACCGCGGCAGGACAAGCCTTGGGAGTGGCGTGCATGGTCGCCGAAAAGACTGAAGATCTTCGTTGAACGGCGCCGCTTTCGCTGCGCGACTGTCGGTAGACAGATTGCTTCGAAGGCGCACAACCACAGGCGAGTAGCGCAGTGTCGCTAATGTTATACCTACTGAAGATGGAAGCTGTCAGCGTACCACGCTGGCTAACCCGTCGATCGAATCGGCTTCCTTAACTCCCGCTGCGAATCGGATGCCTGTCGCACAGTTTCATTCGGAAGATCATTCGGCTGGCCGACGGGAGGCTGTCGTCCCGAAAAGAGGAAGTGGCTTGCGAGTTGGCATCGATGCCCGGCTGATGGGCGACAAGCTGACCGGAATCGGCCAGTACGTATCGGAATTATGTAAGGAACTGGATCAATTGCTGCCGGGCGCGGAATTCCGTCTCTATGCCCCGTGGCCTATAGAAATGCCGGTCGCATCACCCCGCTGGCAGGCTCGAGTTGACCCTTGGGCAGGGGTGTTCGAGCGCTTCCGGCGTTCATGGGCAACCAAACATGCCTGGATGCTGCTGCGTGCCGGGACTCTCTGCGAGCGCGATCGCATCAACGTCTTTTGGGCAACCCACGCGCCCCTGATTCCAAATCTGCCGCGAAGCGTAAGGCTGGTGGCTACGGTCCACGATCTGGGCCACCGGACAGTTCCGCACGCTATGCGCCGGATCATGGTTTACGGCCATCGTCTTCTCGAACAGCGGCTTTCGAGAGTTGACGCCCTTTTGGTGATCTCCGAGGGGACCGCGCATAAACTCTCCGAACTCCTTGGATATCAGGCTGATGCGGTTGTGCGGCCTGCCGTATCGGAACATTTCCGGCGCACGTCGGATCGCGAGGTAGAGACGGTCTTGCGCCGTCACGCGATTCGCCGGCCTTATTTGATTGCCGTCGGCAACGCTAAGCCGCACAAGAACATAGACCTGCTGATCCGGGTGTTTCTAGCCATGAAGGAAGATGGGCTTCTGACGGACTACACCTTGGTACTCGGCGGAAATGATAGCGAACGGGTGGCCGCCAAAGTTGCGCGCCCGGCAGAGCAGGGTCTCCGTGATGTAATGGCGCTCGGGTACGTGGCCGACGAAGATCTGCCCGCGTTATACAGTGGCGCGGAAGTGTTCGTGCTGCCCTCGCTCAACGAGGGCTTCGGCATGCCTGTTCTTGAGGCGAGGGCCTGCCAGACCAAGATAGTCGCTACGGATGCACCGGAGATTCGAGAAGCAGGCGGCGACCGCGCGATATACATTCGACCGGATGCCGAAGGCATCAGGGGTGGAATTCTGGCAGCGCTGGCGGCTGAGCGGCCGACGGCGCCGGACAACCTGTGGACCTGGAAGTCCAGCGCGCAGATCCTGGCCGACGCGATTGATCCTGCTCAGAGGTTGCCGGGGCAGTTGGCAACGCGAGCCTGACAATTCAGAGCGGAGACGCCGCTTGTCGCGCTGTTCGGGCCGACGAACCCGGCAGAGGTGGTTCCACCGAGCAGGAAGATGCGGGCATTGTGGCTTGGAGGAGAGCTCGCTTGTTCCCCCTGCTATGACGGCAGAAATTACGAACCATGCCAGGATAACGTTTGTATGCGTTCAATCTCCGTTAATGCAGTTCTGAGAGCCCTTGATGGGTTACCGGACACTGACCATCTCTTAAGGTCGCCAGCGCCGACGGTCGGTCCGTAGTCTCCCGCGCGGCGAAGACCGGCGTCCGCCGAACCGCGCGGTAATTCGCAATTCGGAGATCTGCTGACTGACCGAATTGCAACGCTCGTCGAGCCGGGCAGCGCTTGATGTCGGTGCGGGTTCTCTGTACCATCGATTCGCCCTACTACGAAACCTGTTCACACAGGATTTCGGAAGGTTGCCGTCTTTTGGTTCCCCGTGATCTTGCAACAAATGAGGATCTGCTCCTCGAAAGCGCGGCTGGCGAACACGGAGCCGTTGACCTGATGGACTGAGCATAGGTGTAGGCATGCGCGTTCTCTTTCTTAATCCGCCTTTTCATCCCCGATTTTCTCGCGAACAGCGAAGTCCTGCGGTTACCAAGAGCGGAACGCTGTATTATCCGAAGTGGCTCTGTCACGCCGCCGGAGTGGCGATCAAACAGGGCCATGACGTGGATTTGGTCAACGCACCGGCCGCGAACCTGTCTTTGAAGGGGGTTCTCGACCGAATCGAGGCCAAGCGTATCGAGGCGGTGGTCTGCGACACCTCGACACCCAGTATCGTGAACGACATTCAGGTGCTCGACGCCCTGCACGCAGCGAATCCCGATTTGCACCTGCTGCTGGTCGGCCGCCACGTTTCGGCGATGCCTACCGAGACCTTCGCCATGTCCCGGTCGGTGCAGGCGGTGGCGTTGCGCGAGTACGAATACACGGTGCGCGATTGGCTGGCGGCGCTTGACTGTGGCGCGAGCCTGGATTCGGTGGAAGGACTGAACTGGCGAAACGCGAATGACGAAATCGTCGCGAACAAGCCTCGCGCTGCAATCAGCAACCTGGACGAGCTCCCTTTTGTAAGCGAGGTCTACAAGCGCTTCCTGAATGCCAGAGACTACTTCTACGGACATTCGCTGTGGCCACTGGTGGTCTTCGATACCAGCCGCGGTTGTCCGTACTATTGCAGCTTCTGCGTCTATCCTCAGACTTTCAGCGGTCACACGATGCGTTATCGCTCGAAGGAGAATGTGGCCGAGGAGTTCGAGTTTGTCGCCCGCGAGATGCCGGAAGTAAAAACCGTGATGCTCGAGGACGATACCTTCATCATCAACAAGAAGCGCACGATCGAGTTGGCCACAGAGCTGATCAGCAGGGGCAACAAGCTGCCCTTCGACGCCAACTGCCGGGCCGACGTTGGCGCCGACCTCGAGCTGCTCTCTGCGCTGCACCAGGCCGGTGCGCGCCTGTTCTGCGTCGGCTTCGAAAGCGGCGATACTGACGTGATCCGCGGCATGAAGAAGAACAACACCGCGACCAGGGATGCCGGCTATCACGAGGAGGCGAAGAAATTCGTCAGTCTCTGCCGCAAGGCCGACATCATGGTCCACGGGTGCTTCATGGTCGGCAATCTCAATGAAACTCCGGAGAGCATGGAGAAGACGCTGCAATTCGCCAAGAAGCTGAATCCGGACACCGCGCAGTTCTTCCCGATCATGGTCTATCCGGGCACTTCGGCCTACCGGGAGGCCAAGGAGCGAGGCTATCTCTCCACTGAGGATTGGTCGGCTTGGCTAACCGAAGACGGCCTGCATAACAGCGTCGTCAATCTTCCCCATATCACGCATCAGCAACTGGTGGAGTTCTGCGACCGCGCGCGCCGGCGTTTCTACCTGAGCCCCGGCTACATGTTCGGAAAATTGCTACAATCGCTCCGTGATCCGCGCGAATTCCAACGCAACCTGAAAGGGTTCGCGACGCTCTGGAAGTACTTGTTACGTGGCAGTTTCGGAGGATCCAGCCCGGCTCCAGTTAGCGGGCCCGCGCAACCTGAGGAAGCATAAGGATGGGGGAGACTCGTTCTCCAGTGTCAGTGTCGGTTATTGTCCCGACATGGAACGGCGCCGGCAAAATCAAGCATTGCCTCGCGGCCTTGCACAGTCAAAACTTCGATCGCCCGTTCGAGATCATCGTCGTTAATGACGGCTCGACCGACGACACTGTGGAAGTTGCGGCGGGGTATCCGCGCGTCCGGGTAATCAGTCAGCCCAATGCCGGGCCTGCCGCGGCGCGCAACCGCGGCGCGCGCGAGGCCTTGGGCGACATCGTCGTCTTTACCGATGATGACTGCGAGCCGCTCTCGGGCTGGCTGACCGAGATGTCGAAGCCGTTCGCCGATCCGGAGGTGGTCGGCGCGAAGGGAGTCTATCGCACCCGGCAGAAAGGAATTGTCCCGCGCTTCGTGCAGATCGAGTACGAAGATCGCTATCGGCGGATGGGGCGCTTGTCGCAGATCGATTTCATCGACACCTATTCAGCCGCTTTCCGGCGCGAGCGGTTTCTCGAGATGGACGGCTACGACGTTATCTTTCCGGTCGCCTGCGCGGAAGACGTTGAGTCTGTCTTATCGGATGTCGGCGCGCGGCTGGAAAATGGTGTTCGTGCCGACCGCGATCGTTTACCATAGCCATCCACGGGACTTCGCCAGCTATCTGAAGAAAAAATACAAGTTTGCCTTCTGGCGCGTGATGGCGGTGAAGAAGAATCCGTCCAAGGCGATCCAGGACAGCCACACGCCACAATTGATGAAGCTTCAAATGCTGTTCGGCCCGGCGTTGGCGGCGGGACTAGTCGCCGATCTACTCCGGCTGTCGCCGGTGCCGCTGTCGGCTCTGGTAGCGCTGGTGTTCCTGTTGAGCGCCCTGCCGTTCTTGATGCGCGCGTTTCGCAAGAGTGCCTTGGTCGGGACGCTCTCGCCGTTCATCTTGGCCGCCCGCTCGGGCGCTCAACTTCTCGGCGTATTCTCGGGCGCGCTGCATGCATTCCTCGGTTCCGCGACTGACTTCCTGCATGTCGCGGGAAAGTCCCCAGCCGAGAGCGATGATATTCCCTGACCGGTGACGCTCCTGCGTTGCACCGAGGTTCGCGAATAGCCGGGAAACGTGATGCGCAGGAACGAGATAACTTTCGTCGAGCTAACGCTGGCGGCCGACGTGGTCACTTTGATCGCATGCGCGGCTCTCGCTTGGGGTCTGACTGATTTTCTCTCTCCCGCCAACGGTTCGCAGCGCCTCGATTACCTATCGATAATTTGGATAGTCCTACCCGCCTTTATAGCGTCAATGGCGCTTTCGGGCCTTTACCGCTCCGGCTCTTGTCAGAATGAAGGCCACCTAATCGGTTACGTAGCCAAGGCCGGACTATTCGCTACCCTCATAGTCTTGAGCACGCTCTATCTGGCAAAAGGGCCGAACTTCAGCGTGTTTGCACTCAAGGCCTTTATGATTGTCTCGATCCCGACCTTGGTGGCCGAGAAACTGGTGGTCAAGCAGGTAATCGATCGGTTCGCTGAACGCTGGCGCAAGCGCAAGGAATGGCAAGTGCTGGTCATCGGCGAGCGCGAAGATGCCGAGGAATACCTGCGCCTGGTCGCCGCTCATTCGCATTGGAGCTTGACGATTGCCGGAGTCGTGAGCCCGCAGCAGAGCGCGCTGGCGCTCGCCGCTGGCGGACGGAACCGGCGCGAGGTCGCAGTTGCAGGAGCCGTTAACTGGCACGAAGTGCTCAAGGGCTATGTCGTCGACAAGGTGACCGCGGTTCTCCCGTGGGAGCAAGCCGACAGTCTTTACGATTTGCAGAAGACTTGTGCGGAACGTGGACTGGTCTTTCGGATGCTCGTGAAGATGCCGCCAGCCGACTTCGGCCGTTATCATATCGACGACATGGGTGCCGGCCGTTATTTGGTCTCGCTCGAGACCGTCCCGCAGGAGTTTCTGCCGTTACTCGTGAAACGGGCGATGGACATCATAGGTTCGCTGGTCGGAATTGTGCTCTGCGGGTTGGTCTACCTCTGGTACCGGCCGCGCCTTCGCAAGGAATCTCCGGGCGACGTGATATTCCATCAGCGGCGGATAGGGCGCAACGGGCGCGTGTTCGAATGCTACAAGTTCAGGACGATGTGCGTGGATGCTGAACGGCAGCAAAAGGACTTGTTGGCGCGCAGCAAGCTCGGAGCGATTTTCATCAAGCTTGAAAACGACCCGCGCGTGACTTCGACCGGAGCATGGATGCGGCGCTACCACCTCGATGAACTGCCTCAGTTCTGGAACGTCCTCAAAGGCGAGATGAGCCTGGTTGGACCGCGACCCTCGCAGCCTATAGAGGTCGGGCGCTACCGGGATCGGGATCGCCGCCGGCTCAGCATGAAGCCCGGAGTCACCGGCCTGTTCCAGGTCAACGGCCATGCCGCGATCCACGAGTTCGACGAAGTCGTCAAGCTCGACTGCGAATATATCGACAGCTGGTCACTGTGGCTCGATTGCAAAATAATTTTCAAGACTTTCGGTAAAGTCCTCAGAGCCGATGGCTGGTGAACTCCGGCTGGTCTGTTTTCCCAACTCCGCCGCAGTAACTCTTTTCACCCGACCCGTAACATCTGCTCGCTTGAGACCGCGCGGAGTCTGAGTCGTTCAGCCCGGCCCGGCCAAGGCCTCCGGAATTCGACCAACTGTCGCCATCGGAGGCTTTTTGGCTTGGCCAAACGGCCGGAGCCGACTATGGTTTCCCGTTGAGAGACGCACGCGGAATGAGCAGTGCCTGATCGCAAACCAGTAGAGAGCTCCGGCGAGCCGCGCCGCGTCGCGAGGCTCGAGCGATCGCTCGCGAGCGAATATCGCGGTCTGTCTGGGGTCGGCGACGGGATCGACCTGCTGCCGTATCTCCTGATTCTGCGACGATCGTGGCGGACGATCGTCGGCGCGATGGCAGTCATGCTGGTGGCGGCTTTCCTGATGACGAAATACGTGATGACCAGATCGTACCGCGCGATGGCGATCCTCAGGCCGACGCCGAAGCTCGACACTCAAGGCAAGCTCGCAGGTTTGGTGGTTCCCGACAATCTTGGCTCGTTCTCAGGATTGATGGGCGGGCGGGCGGGCGACGAGGCCGCGGAATACGCGACTATCCTCCAGAGCTTCGTTTTCACCACCGCGCTAATCGAGCATCATCACGTCACACAGAGGCCGGCGGGGATCTCGCTCAACTCGCTGTCACACCTCGGCGGCGGCGAAAGCGACCCGCAATGGCAGCGATACCTCCTGATGGAGTCGCGGTTCTCGTGCGAGTACTCCCCGAAGACCGGCAACATCGCGCTCTACTATGAGGATCGTTCGGCGGCTGACGCGCAACGGATCCTGAATTACTACATCGACGACCTGCGCGACCAACTGCGCCGGCGCGAGGTTCAGGACGCCACCACCGCGATAGCCTCGCTGAAAACCGAGGCGCGCGCCGCCTCGGACTACCTGCTGCAAACCCAGCTCTACGAATTGATCGCGCGCCAGATGCAGCAGCTCGAACTCGCCCAGGTTCAGGCTGATTTCGCGTTCACCGTGCTCGAACCCCCGATCGCTCCCCGCCGGGCATACCGCCCGTCGATCCCGCTCAATTGCTCGCTCGCAGCGATTCTGGGCGCAATCTTCGCCAGTGGGTGGATCCTGGTGACGCGCCGGGAAAGTAGCCCATCCCGGGAAACGCCCCGGATTGCGCCCGACGATGGACCCGTCCTCACCAGCAAGGTCCTCTGATCCGGCGACTCCGGCCGCATCCGAAGCCGAACCGATCGATCACGCCGGGGATGAGGCTGGTCGATCGCTATTGGTTTTTGTGGCTGAGATGGATCAAATGGCGTGGTCGGCGGCGATCACCCGGGCGCCGATCGCCTTGGTGCCGGCTGCTGGCTTGTGCGCGCTGCTGCTCCTTATGAAGATCCCGCGCGGGCCGCAGTTGAGCGATCGAGGCGGAAATCCCTGACCCGATCCGCATGGCTGCCGACGTGCCCAGTGTTGACTATCGCGAGCGTCTGTATCGGCTGTACTCGACGACTCATTTCGCGCGGGGCCGCGAGGTCTCACGCGCGGAGATCGAAGCCGAGCGTCCCAGCTTCGAGGCGCGCTTCGGAGCTGTTCTTCCCGAGTCGCGCGACGCCAGAATTCTCGAAATCGGTTCCGGTTACGGAGCTTTTCTCCATTATCTCGGATCGAAAGGATTCCGTAATGCCATCGGCATAGATGTCAGCCCGGAACAGGTCCGGATTGGAAAAGATCTCGGCATTGAAAATCTCTACCTCGCGGAAGCCAACGCCTATTTGCGACAGCACCGGAACGAGTTCGACTGTATCGTCGCGATCGATCTGCTCGAGCACCTCAACAAGACGGAAGTCCTGGATTTTCTCGAGGCAGCACTGGCTTCGCTCAAAGCCGGGGGCCGGTTGATCGTCCACACTGTCAACGCCGAATGGCCTTTTTTCGGCAACATTCTCTACGGCGATTTCAGCCACGAAGTCGCCTTCACGGTCAAAAGCATCAGACAGGTTCTGGCCGCCACCGGTTTCAGCGAAATACGGGTCATGCCCGCCGGCGATGCCGTGAAGGGCTTTCTCAGCGCGGTCAGATGGCTGCTCTTGCGCGCGGAGTTGATCCTCAAAATGTCCGACCACATCTACGCGGAAAATCTGCTAGCGGTAGCCATCCGGCCGAAGACCGATAGCTTCGCGTTGAATGACTAGCTTGTGGATATTGACAGCAATCAACAGTCGTGGTGGGAGCCGCGCGGCCATCATGTCCTGCAATTGAACCGGGTCCCTAAAGTTCGGGCTAACCGCCTTCATTGAATGGATAACCAGACAGCCCTTCTGCAGATCCTGGTCGCGCTGAACGTGATGCTCCCCATCGCGGCGGTCCTGGGACACTGCGGCGTCAAGCGTATACAGATAGACCACCTCGCGACCTTCACCTTTGGTTATCTCTTCTACTGGATCATGCCGGTGGCCGCGGGTCTGGGCGGAGTGTTTGCGGACCCAAGCCATCCAGGAATGCCGGCATGGTACTCACTCTTCTATACTGTGCCGAACTCCGCTCTTGAGGGGTTCTTGCTGTTGTCGCTCGTATGCTATTGCGTCTTTCTGTGCGGAACCTGGCCGGGTACCCGCATTCACTCCCGGCCGTCGCCGCGCCCGGGCGCGCCGGCGTTTGATCGCCGTCTCCTGAAACCTCTGCTCTGGCTCTCGGCCATCTGCCTTGCCGCGTTGAGCTTTGCGCTGAGGGGCCAGCTCTTCACCGGATATGCAACCGGAGTAGATCCCTGGACACCCGATCCGCTGCGGAGCGCGCTGGGCGCGCTGACCACGATGCTGATGATCCTGCTGCTGCTCGATTGCACCGCCAAAGACCAGGGTGAGCGGGGTAACGGGGCGTTTCGCAGGCTGCTGGTCGGCCGCTTTCTTCTCTTGTATCTGCTCGCATCGCTCCTTGATGTGAGCATGGGCGCGAGGATGTACATGGTTTCGGGAATCCTCATGCTGTGCGTATACAGGTCGGTCTTCTTCCGGCGGTTTGCTGCGGTCAACCTGCTCTCGCTCGTCAGCATCGGACTTTTGGTGGCTGGGTTCGTAGGCGTGTGGCGCATGGGCAAAGCCGACTATGGAATCGTCGAGAATCTCGCCAGCGAACCGATGTTCACGGCCATGTCGCTGATGCACTTTCTCGCCAGCGATCGGCTACCGCAACTGAGGTATCCAGTCCCTCTATTGAGCGAGTTTCTCAACTTGGTACCTACATTTCTGTTCCCCGGCAAAATGGATCTGTTTTTGCAGCCGGAAGACGTTGGTTATGTGACGTTTTCGCCTGGGGGCGGCCTCAATTCATTCTTTTCCTTCATGATTAATTTCGGCGTGCTCGGCACGATCGGCGCACTGTTCGGGCTCGGATTTACGATGGCGGTTCTGAAAAGAAAGGCCGGTTCCCCGCTTCTGCGCACGATCTACATCATGATATCCGGATGGTTCGGGTTCACTTTCTTTCGCGATCCGTTTTATGTCTCGATCGTCAAGTGCATAGTTGAATTTTCAGTAGTCGTGCCAATCTCGATAGTCGTGGTTCTGCATCTGAGCGGGCGATTGCTATTCAACCCTTCTATCGCCCCTTCCACTGATGCGGCCTGAGGACGGGAGCGTGCGGTCTCGCAATCGCCGGGCAAACGGGAACCGGTTCGGCGATTTCGTTCGCTTGTGCAAAACTCTCGGGCGCGGCTCTGTTCAGCCGCAGAGTTTTGATGGACGGCGGCAAAACGATATGGAAAGATTTTCCGAGCTTTGAGCGGCTGGCTATCGATCCCACGAAGTCTCGGTAACGAGATGGGCCGCTGACGCGATGGTCGGGTGAAGATCGGAATCAATCTTCTTTGGATGCTCCCGGGTCGGGTCGGGGGCACCGAGACCCATGTGCGAGGCCTGATTGCCGGCCTTGCCGCGATTGATCGCGCCAACAGCTACGTACTTTTCACGAACCGCGAAAATCACGGCGAGTTCGGGGGTTGCGGCGCAAATTTCGCTCGCGAACTGTGCGATTTTTCGGCCGTCTCGCGCACCCGAAGGATTGTTTGGGAACAGAGCCGGTTGCCGGGAATGGCCGGACGCGCGGGCCTCGACGTTCTTCACTCGCCCGGATACACGGGCCTCCTGATGGCGCGTTGCGCGCAAGTGGTTACGATGCACGACTGCAACGCCTGGGCTATCCCTCAAAGCGTCAGAGGCGCCAGGCGTCCGATTCTGAAACTGCTCACGCGAGCGAGCGCTCAAGTCGCTGAGGCCATAGTAGCGGTGAGTGGGTTCAGCGCGCAGGAAATCGCAAAGCGCTTGCGAGTCCGACCAGGCAAGATATTCGTGGTCCACAACGCGCCGGCTTCGCGCTTGCCGGTCGATCGCAACGAATGGCCCGGCTTGAGGCGGAGGCTCGGCATCTCAAGAGACTATATCATGGCGTTCAGCAGCACCGGTCGTCACAAAAACATCGACGGGTTGATCCGCGCATTCGCCCTGGTGCCACCGAGCGTCAACCGCCAACTGGTTCTGGTCGGACGTATTCCTGCGAATGGTGTGTCTCCGAGCGAGCTGGCCCGGCGACTCGGGATCGAGAAGTCGGTGCTCGTGACGGGCTACCTGACGAACTTGCAAGCGCAAGCCGTCCTGGACCACGCAAGCGCCTTGGTTTTTCCGTCTGTGTACGAGGGATTCGGGATTCCGGTGCTCGAGGCCATGAGCGCTGGCGTACCTGTGGCCTGCTCGGACCGGGGCGCGCTCCCCGAGGTTGCAGGCAGCGCCGCGCTGTATTTCGATCCTTCGACGCCGAACCGGATCGCCGCTGCCATCCGGAGAATCATTGCGGACGAGCCGCTTCGGCAAAGCTTGATCGCTGCCGGTCATGAGAATGTAAAGAGATTTTCGTGGCTGCGCGCGGCGCGTGAAACACTGGAAGTCTATAAGCACGTAGCCAAAGCCCGCGTGGGAGCCGCAGAGCTCCTGAATGCCCGGGAGCTCCTGCGAGCCGAGGCGGCCGCCGGGCGAGACTCATAGTCGGACGAACGCGCGACCACCCGTGGCCACAGCCGGCGTTGCGTAGCGGGCTGCGGGATGGGACTTGCGAGAGAAGCTAAAGTGGCTTCGTCAAGTAGAGTGCTGGTGACCGCTGAGCGGCAAACGACCGGGAAGGCCGGGCCGAGCCGAGACTCAAGGTTGGCGCGGATGGCGGGCGGCAGGGGAAATTCCCCGATGGAACCGGAGAAGCGGTTGGGGCTGCTCTGCCAGCACTTCTACCCGGAGATGAAGTCCACCGGCCTGCACATGACGGAACTGGCCGTCAGTCTGGCTCGGCGGGGATGGCGACTGAGAGTCTACTGCTCTCATCCGACCGGTCCGATCGCTGACGAAGACCGCAGCCGGGAGTTCTGCGGGGGCCATGAGGGCGTCGAAGTCGTCCGCGTGCGGCCGCTCGGACGCCATGAGGGCGGCGTGGCCGGGCGCCTCGTCTTCGGCGTCTCTTACCTGATCGCGATAGCGCTCAAAGTCGTGCGCGATCGGCGCGAACTGGCCGGATTCATAGTCACTACCAATCCGCCATTTGTCGGGTTGGCAGCCCTTTTGATGAGGCGGCTGTTCGCGATGCCCTATGTGCAGATCGTCTACGACTTGTTCCCTGATTCATTGGTCAAACTGGGAACGATTGGAGAGAGATCTCCGGTAGCCAGAATCTGGAGCAGAGTTACGCGCGCGATCTTTCACGAGGCAGCGCTCGTGATCGCGATCGGGCGCGACATGGCGGAGATTATCACTTCCCTCACGGGAGCGCGCCCGGCCAAAGTCGTAATCATTCCCAACTGGTCCGACGAAGCTGAAGTATTGCCGGTACCCCGGGCCGACAACGCGTTCGTTCGGACGGCGGGAGTGGCAGACAAAATAGTCATACAATACTCAGGCAATCTGGGACGAAACCATAACGTTGAATGTCTGATCGAAGCCGCACAACTGGTCTCGAATGATCCCCGGATTGTATTTCAGTTCATCGGCGGCGGGGCAAAAAAGAGTATCGTGGAAAAAGCGATTCGCGATGTTGGCCTGACCAACGTTCAATGTCTGCCGCTCCAGCCGATCGCGGACCTCGCCGCCGTGCTTTCGGCCGCCCAGCTTGGAGTGGTCGCCCTCGGCGGAGCATTCACGGGGCTTTCGGTGCCGAGCAAGACCTACGGCATAATGGCCTGCGGAGTTCCGATCTTGGCGCTCCTTGACGATCGAAGCGAGATCGGCCGCACGGTCCTGGAGAATCACTGCGGCGTCGTTCTTCCCAATGCGAAAGCTGCACAGGTGGCCGATGTCGTCCGGCAGCTCGTAAGAGAGCCGGACCGATTCGCGGATATGGGCCGCAACGGGAGACGGGCTTTCTTGAAAAGCTACACACTTTCCAAAGCCGCCGATCGGTACAGCGCCGGGCTTGAAACGGTTTTCGGCGATGCGGCACGCGACCGTATCGCACTGGTAGCGCAGACAGCAAGTTAAGCCGCGGCAACGGGAGCTGACTGCGGAACGATCGCGATCGCGAATGATGGGAGTATCGCGGCCCGAAATGCGATCGCCCGGGAATCCGGGCCCGGTCGTCAACGCGCTCTCGTTCGACGTGGAGGACTACTTCCAGGTGTCGAACTTCGAGTCCCGCGTCGCATTCGGCGACTGGAGCAAGTTCGAAAGCCGGGTGGAGCACAACACCGACCGGATTCTGGAAATCCTGGCCGAACATCGAATCTCGGCTACGTTTTTCGTGCTGGGTTGGGCCGCCGAGCATTACCCGGCGATGGTTCGGCGGCTCGCCGCGGCCGGTCACGAGCTTGCGACCCACGGCTACCGTCATCGACGGATTTACGACTTGCAGCGCAACCAGTTTCGCGACGATCTGCGCAAGTCGATCGACCTGGTCGAGCAAGCCGGCGGACAGAAAGTGCTCGGCCATCGCGCGCCTTCGTTTTCGATTACCGGCAAATCGCTGTGGGCGCTCGATGTCCTGCAGGAAGCAGGACTCAAATACGATTCGAGCATCTTTCCCGTTCGGCGTCCCGGCTATGGCATCCCGGGCGGGCCGCGCGCACCCTACGAGATTCGGCCGGGCTTCTGGGAGTTCCCGATCGCGACCGTCAAACTAGGCGGCGCCAATCTGCCGGTCGCAGGTGGCGGCTACTTCCGGCTCTACCCCTATGCCGTAACGCGATGGGCGCTGCGGCGCATAAACGCGGAACACCGCTCAGCGATCGTTTACCTGCATCCGTGGGAACTTGATCCGGGTCAGCCGCGGCTGGCGGGTTCCTGGCAAGCACGCTTTCGGCACTACAACAATCTCGCCCGAACCGTTGAGAGATTGCGCCGGCTCTGTCGCGAATTTCGCTTCACCACGGCCCGCCAGGTTCTGGGCCTGTGAACGAACGGTACACCGCCGCGCAGGTCCGCACTTTTTTCCACAACGCCGCGGGCGACTTCGACGCGATCTACAGCGGCAGAACCTCGCCGATCATGCGCATGCTCAACAACTGGCTGCGCCGCGACATCTACCAGCGCTACGAGATGACGATCGCAGAATGCGACGGCGTTGAACGGCAGCCGCGTGCTCGACATAGGATGCGGCTCGGGCCGCTATTGCCACGAGCTGGCGAGCCGCGGCGCGGCTGAATGCTGCGGAATCGACTTCGCGCCGGCGATGCTCGATCTCGCCAACGCGATCGGCCTGCAGCGCGGTATCGCCGCGCGCTGCCGATTCCTGCTGGGCGGCTACCTCGAGCACGAGTTCGAGCAGCCGTTCGATGTTTCCATCGCGATAGGCTACTTCGACTACATCGCCGATCCGCTCACGCACCTCCAGAAGATGCGCGCCGACACCCGCGGAAAGCTCATCGCGGTCTTCCCGCGAGCGGGCACGCTGCGGGCCGCGGTCCGCAAGGCGCGCCTTGGCCTGAAGAGGTGTCCGGTTTTCTTCTACCGCCCCGAGCAAATTGACGATCTGCTGGCCCGTTCCAGTTGGCGGCGAGTGAAACTCGAGCGCGTCGGGCAACTATGGTTTGTGGTTGCCACGCCGGCTTGAGAAGGACCACAAGGAATCATGTTTGCTCCAAAAGGACTCGGCGCGCGCTGGGCGCTCCTGATAGGCGGCGATTTCGCGGTCTCGGTCTGGGCGGCCTACTATGCTCTCGCCGAAACCGGCCCTGCCGACTTCAGCTTCCCCTCGCCCGAGCATTACCATCTCGCCGCGCTCACCCTTACCACTATGTACCTCGCCTTGTT
Source organism: uncultured delta proteobacterium (assembly GCA_963793115.1). Classification (GTDB taxonomy): domain Bacteria; phylum Desulfobacterota; class Binatia; order Binatales; family Binataceae; genus CAVVMA01. Next base: position 241,297 of record CAWBYV010000018.1, on the reverse strand, counting down.
CTACTTTCAGGACCTGTACGAGATCACCCGGCGGCGCACCCGTGCCTGGGTCGCGAGCTCGGTGCTTACCGCCAGCGCGAAGGCCACGGTGCTGGTTGCGATCGTCGTGTTCGCAATCCCGGCCTTCGACTACGGACGGCGGTTCTACATCGTGTACATGCTGTCGTCTTCGAGCGTGCTCCTGCTCTGGCGGGTAGCGGTGAACCGGCTGATCTTCGACCGGTTGAGTATCGGCGTGATGGCGTTCGGGTTTGCGGAATACGCGCCGCAGCTCGCCGAGGAGGCCGAACGCCTGGAGCATTTGGGCTGGCGCTTTCTGGGGTTTGCGTCTTACGCGGACGGCGCGAATCGCAACCGGATAGCAGGCGCGCAGCCGCATACGATTCATCAGGTGTCGTCCATTGACGATCTCACCCGCCGCTACAACCCGAATATCCTGGTGCTGCTCGGCGACGGCGCTCACGCGCCGTCAGTGCGCGAGCTGGTGAAATGCCGTTCGCGCGGCATTCAGGTCTTCGACTTCGAGACCTTCTATGAGCTGACCACCGGCAAGTTGCCGTTGCCGTTCGTGCGCGAATCGTGGCTGCTGTATGCGCCGGGATTCGCGGGCTCGCACTGGCAGAGGCTTATCGAGCGGGGCCTCGATATCGCGGCGGCGCTGGCGATCGGCCTCGTAACGCTGCCGGTATTGCTCACCGCCGCGATCGCGATAAAGCTCGACTCAGAGGGGCCGGTCTTCTATTCGCAGGATCGCGTCGGCCTGGACGGCGCGGTGTTCCACATCGGCAAGTTCCGCTCGATGCGCCAGGACGCGGAACGGAACAGCGGAGCGGTGTGGGCCTCCACCGAAGATCCACGGGTCACGCGGGTCGGGCGCGTAATCAGGAAGCTCAGAGTTCGACGAGTTGCCGCAGTTGCTGAACGTGCTGCGCGGCGACATGAGCCTGGTTGGTCCGCGTCCCGAGCGTCCGGAGATCGTCGCTCGCCTCAGCGAGGAAATCGCGTACTACGACTACCGGCATTTTGTAAGGCCGGGCCTGACCGGATGGGCACAGGTCTGCTACCCGTACGGCGCGAGCGTCGGGGACGCGCGTGAGAAGCTCTGCTACGATTTGTACTACATCAAAAACTGGTCGCTGTTTTTCGACCTTCAGATTATTCTTCAGACCGTCAAGGTGGTGATCCTCGGCCGCGGCGCCAGATAGATCTCAAGCCAACGATCATCGAAGCTTCTCGTGCGCGCCGCGCGCCGATGGTGCGAAGCGTGCGGCCAGGTACTTCCTGAGCTTGAGAACCAGCCGCACGGGTCGGGTCAGGTAATGCAGCGGAAGCAGAAGGCGCGGCAGCGGGAAAAACCTGGTTTCCTCCCTGGTTGGAGCAAATGCACGCTCGAAGCAATAGCGGATTCTCGGGCCGGCCCGCTCGATTGAAAGCAGCGGGACCATCCAGGGCTCGGAGAGCGGCGTCACGTCCGCCTGCCGCAGGAACATTTGCCGGATCACGCGCCTGGTCAGCGCGATCACACGCCGGTCATCCTGCGCCATCCGCGCGATCGCAGCCGGGAACTCCACGCCGAGAAGCTCCCGCGCCAGGTTGAAACCCAGCATCACCATTCTTTGCGCCCCAAGCGGCCCTGCCTTGTCGAGCACCTTGGCCCAATCGACATCGCGATTCGCCCGGACCATCCCGGCGATGTCACACGGGTTCGAAAGGTCCGTCCAGCCATGCTTGGTGCTGTGCAAGCATAGCACGAGCATCATGTCCGCCGGCGAAAGCGTGAGCACTGCGGCCTCGCCGATCGCTATTCGCCGGGCGCCGGCAAATAGCGAATCAGACTCGGGGGCGAACGGAAAGTGGTTCATTATTCGCCAGTGCAAGTCGAGGATGCCAAGGCCGCCCTGGTTGCAGAATACATCTTCGTAATCCTGGATAACCCCCATTTCGTTGAGGTTGTAGTCGGTCGCGCGCGAATAGCCCTGCCCGGCAAGAACCCGCGCCGCCTTTTCCACCTCGGAGTCACGAACGAGCACGTCGAGGTTGACGAACTGGCGTAACGCGACATCGCCGTAGAGCATCAGCGCGAGCGCGGGACCCTTGTAAGTAAGCGCTTCGATCCCGTTCGACTCCAGCGCGCGCATCAGCCGCACCAGTTCGCCGGTCAGGTAGCGCGTGCGAAGCAGATTGCGATGGAACTCACGCTTGAGGCGCTCGAGCACGGGTTGGGGAACGCGGCCCACGCAATCGGAACTCGCGCAATTGGTACTGATGTACCGATACAGTATCGGCGCCACCCGATGCCGGATCGCGAGTCGATACACAGCGTCCCAATCGATCGATTGGCCCAGCAGATCGAGCACGCGGGGAGCGGGTTGGCCGGCGAGCGGATTCGCGCAGCACGTGAGCAGGAACTCCACTTCAGGAGCGAGCCGGAGATCGCTCATCGAGGAATCGCGCATCGAGGACATGCCCGCGTCGGGACCACCAGGAGCGTAACACGGCGCATGGCCGCGGCCTACACAGGGACTCGCATATACCGCGGTTGCGTGCGATAATCGCGCCCAATCCAGAACGTGAGTTTGTCAGCGGTGAACAGGATTCGTCAGCCGGTCCGGATCGTACCCAAAGGATGGGGCAGAGAGGTATGGATTGCGAACAATGACCTCTACTGCGGCAAGATTCTCGAGATCAAAAAGGGCAAGCGCTGTTCGCTGCACTTTCACAAGCTCAAGAGCGAATCGTTCTACCTGCGCGCCGGCCGGCTCAAAGTGTTTGTAAAGGAATCGCCCGAGGCGGCGACGATGGAGGAATTCGAGCTGAATGCCGGCGAATGCATGGACGTGCCGCCTGGCCTGGTCCATCAGATGCTGGCGCTCGAAGACGCCGAGTTGCTGGAGTTCTCAACGCAGCATTTCGACAGCGACTCCCATCGCCTGGTACCAGGTGACTGAGATGGCGAACGCGCTGCTTTGGGCCCGCGATGCGGACCCGGGAAGTGAGTAGCCCGATGGCCAGGGTCGCATTGATCACTGGTGTCACCGGTCAGGACGGGTCGTATATCTCCGAACTGCTCCTGAACAAGGGCTACGAGGTCCACGGCATCGTGCGCCGCACTTCCAGCTTCGCCACGGGGCGGATCGATCATCTCCGCCAGGGCTTCAAGTCAGGCAAGGGGCTTCAGCTTCATTACGGCGACCTCGGCGACGGCACCGGGTTGAGACGGATAATCGAGCAGACCCGGCCCGACGAAGTCTACAATTTGGCGGCCCAATCGCACGTCCGGATCTCCTTCGACCAGCCGGAGTACACTGCCGACGTGGTCGGGCTGGGCGCGCTCAGACTGCTCGAGGCGATCCGCGATCACAACAAGCGGCACGACCGCCAGGTGCGCTTCTACCAGGCCGGGTCCTCCGAGATGTTCGGCAAGGTCGCCGAGACTCCGCAGCGCGAGACCACGCCGTTCCATCCGCGCAGCCCCTACGCCTGCGCCAAGGTCTACGCCCATTGGCAGACCGTCAACTACCGCGAGGCCTATGGGCTCTTCGCCGTCAACGGCATCCTGTTCAACCACGAGTCTCCGCGCCGCGGCGAGAACTTCGTCACGCGCAAGATCACCCGATGCGCGACGCGGATCAAGCTCGGCCTGCAGGACAAGCTGAGCCTCGGCAACCTGGACGGCGCGCCGCGACTGGGGCTTCGCTGGCGACTACGTCGAGGCGATGTGGCTGATGATGCAGCAGGAGAAGCCCGACGACTTCGTCGTCGCCACCGGCGAGAGCCACTCGGTGCGCGAATTCCTGGAGTCGACTTTCGAGCGGCTCAACCTCGATTGGCGCAAGTACCTCGAGTCTCGATCCGCGCTTCCTGCGTCCCTCGGAGGTCGATGTTCTCTGCGGCGACTCGAGCAAAGCCAGGCGCGTGCTCGGATGGCAACCGAAAGTTGACTTCAAGCAACTGGTCGCGCTGATGGTGGACGCCGATCTCGAACTTGCGCAGCGCGAGTTGAGAAGCCTGGGAAAATAAAGCGCGAGTCTGAAAACGCTTCGCTTTGTTTCGTGCAGGGAAGGTGCGGCTGAATCAGTCGCGCCTTTCTTTTTGTGCCCTTGGCACTACTCATTCGATTCTGCGTGCGATTTGCATGCTGACCGACTGACCGGGGATGGTTAGTCGGTCGGGATTTTGCCGCTCGAACGATGCGAAAAAAATTGCTTATGATCCTCCAGCAAGGCTAGATTGATACTCCGTTCGAGAATCTTCGCTGGAAGTTGAGTAGGTAGTGTGATGCATAAGCCAGATTCTCCACAAGCACTCAGTCTGCGCATCGGATCGTTTTCGCGCCGGTCCGTTATGCTCTCCGAAGCGTTAATAAAGGTCCGCACCCTCCAACCGATCCAGTTCATCGACCTGACCGGCGAGATCAACACCCATCTCGCGGCGAGCGAAATCGAGCACGGCGAAGTGACGGTGTTCTCGCGGCATACCACCGCGGCGATCAAAATAAACGAGGCCGAGGAGTTGCTGCTCGAAGACTTCAAGCAGTTTCTGCGCCGCCTGTGCCCGCCCGAGCAGGGCTACAATCACAATGACATGAGCCGCCGCAAGCCGCCGATCGCGCCGGACGAACGTCCCAACGCGCACTCGCATTGCATGCATCTGCTGCTATCGACCAGCGAGACGATCCCGGTCGCCGATTCCCGTCTTGCGCTCGGCACCTGGCAGCGGGTCTTTCTAGTCGAGTCTCGACGGTCCGCGCGAGCGTCAGGTCGTGCTGCGCTGCGCCAATTATGTCCGGCAGGAGCCGGCCGAATTGATCGAAGCAGTCGCGGCGAACGGCTTTTCTGGCCGCGTACGCAACGGCAACAAGCTGGAACACCACTAGCGGGAAGCCCTCGAGACTCGGGCATACCGTATCGCCTCAGGCGGAGATCGTCGCGCTCAGTTTCTTGAGCTCGCCGCGCTCGCCGATGACCACCAGGAGGTCTCCAGCACCGATCGCAGTTGACGCGTCCGGGATCAGAGAAATTTCTTCCCCCTCCTTTCTGAGCCCGACGATCTTCACCCGCCGCGTCCCGTCTTCCACTGACTTGATCGTCTTTCCGATCATCGGACTTCCGGAGCCGACTCTTATTTCCTCGAGATCGACCTCAGGTCCACGGCCCGGAACTGACAGCTCGAGAAAGTCCACTACCGAGGGCCGGAGGATCGATTCCGCCATCCGCATCCCGCCCCATTGGTAGGCCGAGAGCACCTGGTCGGCGCCTGCGAGCTTCAGCCAGGCGCAGGCCGGATTCCGACTCGCCGCGCGCGTGGATGCGGATCGCGGGGTTCTTCTCGCGAGCGGACAGCGTGATGTAGACGTTGTCCGCGTCGGATGCGGTTGCGACCACGATCTCACGTGCCCGGCGAATCCCGGCGCGTTCCAGCACGCTGTCATCCAGAGCGGAACCGATCACGTACGGTAAGCCCGCCTGCACCAGATCGGCCTCTCTGGCCGGATCGTGATCGATAACAGCGACGGGCATCGAATTGCGCGACATCTCGTCAGCCACAACCTTGCCGAAACGTCCATAGCCACAAATTACGACATGCCGGTCGAGTTGATGAATCGTGTGTTGCATCGCAGTTTTCCCAAGGTATTCGCGCAGACGTCCTTCGATCAGCAGTTCCGCAACAACCGCGAACAGATAGAGCGCCGTACCGACGCCCGTGACGATGAGCCCGATCGTAAACAGCCGGCCTGCGGGGCTCAGCGGCTTCACCTCTTCAAACCCGACCGTGGAAATCGTGATGACCGACATGTAGACCGCGTCGATCAGCGACATTCCCGCGATCATGATGTAACCGGCGGTCCCGGCAGCCGTCAGAAAAAGGAGGACGATCACAGCGAGCACGAATCTGCGGACGGCGCTCATCTTTTCGGGTCCGTGATTCCGCCGCGCGCAATGGCTGTCGTGCGGTGCAAACCCGCGCCGGCATTTGAGGGTCGGCTGCTCTCGACAGTCAAGGTGAGCATTTCTGACTTATGATGCGAATCAGCCCGGATATGGATAACCGCCGGCCAGCACTGCTTCGAGCGATGCGTCGTGGCCGTATATGTCGTCATAGAACCGGACTTCGCCGTCTTCCTCAACGAATGCGGTCGCATAGAGGATGAGGACCGGAATTGGCCTGTCGAGATTGACCTGCAACGTCTGGTCACCGTTCATCGCCGCGCGTATCCGGTCCACGCTCCACTCGGGTTTGTCACGAAGCACCCACGCCGCAAGACCCACCGGATCCTGAACCCGGATGCAGCCGTGGCTGAAATCGCGCCGGGCTCGTGAGAACAATTCCGTTGATGGCGTACCGTGGAGATATACGTTGTAGGAATTCGGGAATATGAACTTGACCAGATCTAGCGCATTCTTGGGGCCCGGCTTCTGCCGCATACTCAGTGAGCCCTCGGCAAGTCCGCTCAAGACCTCGTCCGTCACCGGGCCATCGGTAACGACTTGGCCGCGGCTGTCGGTTACTTCGTATTGGTTTTTCGCCAGGTAATTCCGGTCGCGCCGGATTTTCGGTACCAACTCGGAGCGCTGGATCGAAGGCGGGACATTCCAGTAAGGACGGAAAATCAGATATCGCATGTCATTTGCGAATACCGGCGTCTGGTGGCGATAGGCCTTTCCAACCACCACCTTCATGGACAGGGGACCACCCGGCTCCCACTGAAAGATGCGCAGCCGGAACTCGGGGATATTCACGAGCAGGGGCGGCTCGGGAAAGTGCGGCGGCATCCATCGATAGCGCTCGAGCGTGAGCTGGAGCTGCCGTACTCTAACGCTCAGCGGAACGTTGAGCGCAGCGATGGTGCCCTTGCCCAACGCGCCGTCGGGCTTGAGACCGTGTCGTTGCTGGAAGTGCTTGACCGCGTCCACGACGGCGCCCTCGTAGATCGCCGCGTCCGTGGGCACATCGCCGCCGGAAGCGCTGCCGGGAGCAGGGTAGTCCCCCAGTTGGCGCAAACGCCGGATCAACTGCGCCAATTCCGGATACGCATTCCCCGGCCGGACGGCCTTTTCCGGTATTCGGAGCGGCGCGCCGTCGCCTTCCTGAGCTAGCTTCGAATAGGTTGCCAGCGCGGCTTCAACTCGCCGGTAGCCAGAGTACGGCGGTTCGACCTTCGCGATTACGGTATCGACATCCTGAGCTTGAAGCACCTGAGTTCGCAGAAGTTCCGGCAGATCGAACTTCTTGGTTTCGACGTCGAGACCAAACTTGAAATGCTGCGGGTTCACCCTGCCGATGTGCAAGCCGGAAATGTAACGCATCGTCGAAACGGTAAGCGCCAGATCGAAGTGCACCAGGTCCGTTTCGAGAGGATGCGATACCGACGGCGCCAGCTTCGCCAGACCGCCGTCCCAGCGCGAGGCGTCGTAGGCCTCCGGATCAAGTCCCTTTAGAGAAGCCTGTTTGAAGAGCCGGATCATCGCGCGGGCCTGTGGAGTTGGCTCATCGTCCCGCAGCCAGGCGGCCGAATAGCTGACGGAATCGTAAAACTTGCTGACCTGGATTCGATAGTCAGTGAAATTCGGCCAACGCAGGTCGGAAAGCATCCCCGCGCCAATCAGGGCTTTCAGTTCCTGCTGGGCCTGCGCTGAGAAATTCCCCTGGCCCTGCGAGCTACCAGCAGAGGAGTTGCCGGTCGCCGACTCCTGGCACAATGTCCAACCCAACCAAAGCGGGACGACCAGCACCGCCAGAATGAGAGCCCGCCTGCAGGCACGATTCACGACCAGGTTCGTATCCGGCCGACGTTGACGTGCACGAAATCAGAACGAGGGTAATAACCGACGCCGCCACCGCGCAGTGCGAGCGCCGCGCCACGCACGACCGACAGTTCTATCCCCGGCACTCTCAAGTCTATCGCCTGTCCTTTGAGGTGCAGGCTGTGCGCAGCCACTCCCTCACTCGCGCGGCGGAGCATCGCGTTGGTCAGCGGCGACCGATAGCCCGAGATCACTTGGAAAGAAGCGTTCGTGTCGAGATTCAGCCGCAGTGCGTTCAGCAGATCAAGCAGACGCGCATCGATCGGCTTGACCTCGTTGCGCCGGAAATCGCGTAGGATGTAATTGATCTCGCTCAAAGCGCCCGGAACGTACTTGCCGTCGGCCCAATATACGGTCGTAAGGGTTTCGTCAGTATGCAGGTTGTGAAAGGAGAGCTTTCGAGCGTCGTTGCCGACCTGCCACAGCGCGGCCAAGGCCGGGCTGGGTAGAAGACAAGCCGCCGAAGCGAACAGGCCAAGCCTGACAAACCGCCGTCGGCTGAGCGTATCCTCTCTAGTCGTCAAACTGATCCTCGTCACAAAACGCTGTTAGAACGTCAAGGTGCAGTTTTCCACATCAGCATCAGCAATGACAACCCATAGATATCAGGCTAACGGCGATCACCCGCAGGTCCGGAGCGATCCTGACGGGCCGCAGCGACCATCTGATCAGCGCTGAGCAGGCCGCGCAACTCAGGCCGGCGGCTGGAGGCGGACGCGTCCACGGTTGATCGACAAATGCACCTCCAGGACGAGGTTTCTCAGTTCGTCATTAACCCCGCCCCGAAGCGGCCGGGCTGCTTCGCAAGCGAGATCATCGAGCGAGAGAAGGCCGGCCAGCGTTCCGTCCGCGGCGATCACCGGGAGTCAACGCGTGCGATTGAGGCGCATCAACTGCGCCGCGGAACTCAGATCATCGTCGGTCTTGCAAGCTACGACTTTCCGGGCCATCGCTCCCTCAACCCTTAACGCTGCCAACGGTTGGCCCGTGGTATAGGCGGCCATACAAATGTCGCGGTCGGTGAGAAACCCGATAGGCATGGACGCCTCATCAACCACCGGGACCGCGCCGCACCGCTCCTCCCACATTATTTGTGCGGCCTTATTCAGCGAGTCCTGCGGATGGCAGACTTTGACGTTGCGATTCATAATTTGCCCAACCTTCATTTTTCTTCTCCTTATAGAAATCCAGTCGCCCTAACGGAACCACAGAATGTGGGAGTCTTCCAATGGGATCCGTGCGGCGGGATGCCACGGTATGACTCGGGGCGTGTAATCGGCAGGCGAGCGTGCGGCTGGAACTTCCGCGCCATATACAAATGCTTTCGTGGAGCCGGGCAGCGGATTCCCGCGCGTCATTTCCGATCGGACTGCAGGCGCCCCATCGAGGGGCTCTGCGTATAGTTCCACCCGTACCTGCTCCGGGCTCAAATCACCGAGATAAAGCTGAACCTGAAAGAGATGCCTGCTATCGCAGGTCTTGATCTGGAGCTCACCAAACCGCGTATCAGGCCAATGCCGCAAGAGAGCTCTCTGCCATTCAAGTAGCGAGAGGACAAGTGCGCCGTGGTCGTGAGCGCGGTCGCGGTATGCGGTGGCCGCGGCGACATAGTAATTGTCTGTATACTCACGCACGACGCGGTTAGCCGAAAACCGGGGCGTCAGGCGAACCATGCTTTCGCGCATCCGCGAGACCCAGTGGATTGGAATGCCGTTTTGGTCGCGCGAATAGAAAGCCGGAATGACCCGATCTTCCAGAATTTTGTACAGCGCATCCGCCTCCGTCGCATCCCAGGCAGGGTCTTCTCCGTGCTCCTTTCCGTCTCCTAGCGCCCAGCCTACTTCTGGCGAGTACGCTTCAGCCCACCAGCCGTCCAGTTCTGACAGGTTGAGACCGCCATTGACGAGGACCTTCATCCCGCTGGTTCCACTGGCTTCCCACGGACGGCGCGGAGTGTTGAGCCAAAGATCAGCGCCCTGAACGAGGCGCTCCGCGAGCAACAGGTCATAGTCACTGAGAAAAACGGCGTGGCGGCGGACGTCCGGACGCTGAACGAAGCGCACCCATGCCTGCACCATTGCTTGGGCAGGTTGGTCCTCGGGATGAGCTTTACCAGCAATTACCAATTGAACCGGGCGATCGGGATTAGTGAGAATGCGAACGAGACGTTCGGGGTCGTGCAGGAGTTGATTGGGCCGCTTGTACGCGGCAAAGCGGCGCGCAAAGCCCAGCGTCAGTGTGTTTGGATCGAATATGGACTGCGCGACCGCGGCATCCTCACCGCGCGCGGCCAGTTCCGTCGCGAGGCGCTCACGCACGTAGCCCACCAGTTCAAGGCGATTGGTTGCACGAAGCTCCCACAGGGCGGTGTCCGAGACACCGCGTATGTCACTTCCGACGGTTTCCATTGTGCCGCGCCAGCGCTCTCTCCCGCAGGCTTCAGTCCACAGCCTGTCGGCGGCGGCCGAGTCCCAACTCGAAGTGTGTACGCCATTGGTGACATGGCCAATGGGCACCTCAGCCTGCGGCCAGCGCGGAAACAGGCATTGGAATATATGGCGGCTGACCGTGCCATGAAGGCGGCTAACTCCGTTGACCGCTCCGCAGCCACGGATAGCCAGATAGGCCATGCTGAACGGTTCATTTGGATCGTCCGGATGCTCGCGGCCCAGTGCGAGCAGGCGCGAAATATCGATCTCGAGGCGCTCTTGTGCGTACTGCGTGAGATACGCCTCGATAAGGCTCGGAGCGAAGCGATCGAAGCCAGCCGCGACGGGAGTGTGAGTCGTAAACAGGTTGCCGACGCGCGTTGCGCTGAGTGCGGCCTCGAACGGCAGCGCGTTTTCCTCCATGAAGCTGCGGGAGCGTTCGACCACGACGAACGCCGCATGTCCCTCGTTGAGATGGCAGACTTCTGGTTCGATCCCGAGACCGCGAAGGAGGCGCCAGCCGCCGATCCCGAGCACCAGCTCCTGTGCCAGGCGCAACTCCGGCCCACCGCCGTAGAGTTCGCCGGTGATACCGCGATAGGCCGGCTGGTTCGCAGGGTCGTTGCTGTCGAGCAGGTATAGTTTCAGCCGGCCGACCTGCACCTGCCAGGCGCGCAGCCAGAGTTTGTGGCCCGGCAAATTGACGCTGAGGCGTAGCCATTCGCCGTCGGTGCCGCGCACGGGTATTACCGGAAGTTGCCCCGGATCGTTGTACGGATTCAGGGCACGCTGGGTGCCGTCCGGGTCGATGATTTGGCGGAAGTAGCCCTGCTGATAAAGAAGACCCACCCCCACGACCGGGACTGCCAAGTCGCTGGCGGCCTTCAGATAATCGCCGGCCACGTTACCCAGTCCGCCAGAGTAGATTGGGAGTGCCTCGCTCAACGCAAACTCCATGCTGAAGTATGCGACGCAGCCGAGCGGGGAGTTGGGGTAAGCATGCTGGAACCACGCGGGACGTTCTCAGATACTCGCGCTGAATCCGCGCGAGTTCGTGGACTTGTGCGCGGAATTCAGGATCGGCTTCGAGCGCCTCGATTCTTGTTCGTGATGCCGTCTGCAGGACCAGCCACGGATTGTGGGTGAGCGCCCAGAGCTCCGGGTCGATCCTGCTCCACACCGAATGGGTCGTATGCTCCCAGCAGTTGCGGAGGTCTAACGCCAGCTCCGCCAACGGCTCGGGAGGCTGCGCGGAAGGCCGGACGACATGACTTCGATTCGACACCTTTTGCTCTTTGCCATCAAATCGAAGGCACGGCGTGAGTGCGCCCTTTGCGTGCCTTGTCGATTTCAGGCGCGACGGCTGATTCCGAAGAGCGCCTTCTGGATCGTTGGGAAGAGTTTGCGCTCCTCGTCGTCGATCGCGTCGTCCAGGTAGACCGCGAGTCCGCTCAATGCTTGTCCGGCATCGCGCGCCTCCGCTTCAGTGAGATGATCCACGCCGGTGTCAGCGATTGCGCCGATGAGCGATCGAAGTCTGTCGTGGCATTCGCGGACCTTGCGTCCGACCTCCGGCGAGAGACGGCCTTGCCGGTCCAGCCAGGGGAGCAACTGGCTGTCTTCGGCTTCGAGGTGATGCGAAAGGATTGGCTGGATCGCGGCCCAAATCTGGGCAGCATCGCGCCTCAGCTCGCGCGATTGCGGATTCCGCGTGAGCCGCAGCCCCGCGAGTGCCGCATCGAGCAGGCATGATCTCAATTGGGAATCCTCGCGATTGAGTTCCTCCGAGAGACGACGGATTCCCGCGTCGATGCGATTGGGGTTTTTGGCGGTCGATTCTTTCGCGTTCATCGCAGACCTCTTGTCCGCTTGATGCATCGGTTATCCTTTTCCTTGCTGTACTTGCAGAAATGATTGCAGCACGCGACCGAATCGCTCGACCGCGAGTGGCTTCGATATGTAGTAATGGGCACCGTTCGTGCGCGCCCGCTTCTCGTTGGCATCGCTTTGGCTGCCGGCGACGTAGAGCAAAGAGGTGCCGAAGAAGTGTTTACGAATCTGCGCGAGCAGCCAGTTGCGCTCGTTTTCTTCGACAGCTTGATCGTCGAGTATCACCAGCCGCACGTTTGGCTGCGTGAACACCTTGTGGCTCATGTATCCGTCGGCGCCCTGCCGAATCAGCTTCCAGGGCCGCTTGACGATTCCGAGTACGAGGTCCGCCAACGCCTCGTCATCAGAAAGGAGCAGCACCGTCGGCGCCAGGCGTATTTCCTTCAAATTTCCTCCAAATTGGTGTCCACTTTCCATTGATCGGTGTGCTGGCCGCGTGGTATTGACCAAAAATCGCTGACTCTCTCGGCCTCGCCCCCAGAAGCAGCAAGTATGCCACGGTTCATCTTGCTCTAGACCGGGAGAGCGAAAGGAGGCAGTCTCCTCGTTATGTCTCCATCAGGAACAGCCGAAACAGGCCACGAAAAGGACGCCAGCCTCAACGAGCTTGCTGCCCAGCGGGTGCGGCAGAGGCACGACCTGAATAGAGCCGGACCTCCAGAGGGCGGACCGCGACACTACCATCTCCTCCGGGACGAGGAGCTGAAGGCGCTGCGGCCTTATCTGAAGCTCATCGTCGAACGCCTCGACGATGTGATCGCGCACTGGTACGAGCTCTACGCCCTCCACTTCGGCGATCAGCGAACCCTGTCCGAGCCGGAGTTTCGCGACGTCTCTCACACCGCCTTGTCGCGCAATACTCAGCGCCTGCTCGAGGGCGACATGGACCGCTATGCGATCGACACCATCCGCACCGGCGAGGCGCTCTGCGAGCGCCGAGTGCCGTTTGCAGAACTCGTCGCCGCTCTGCATCTGTACGAGGAAAGCGCCTACAGCGCCTTCGCCAAGGACCCGCCCCCGCCGCTCGAGATCTATACGGCCTTCGACAAGCTGAGCCACATCGGGATGATCCTGCTGGCCGACGCGTACTTCCGCTCCGCGTCGGCAAGCGCAGGCGCGCGGATTCAGGCGCGCGAGCGCGAGGCTGCTCTGCTGGCGCCCGAGGAACGCCGCACCTTCCGTGGTCTGGTCGGCGCGAGCCCGGCGATGCGCCGCCTCTACGACAGGATCGAGTGTGCGGGACAGACCCGCGGCACTGTTCTCATCGTCGGCGAGAACGGAACCGGCAAGGAACTCGTGGCGCATGCCATTCGAGAGTGCGGAGTTGACCCGAGTGCTCCCTTCGTCGCGCTCAACTGCGCGGCGATCCCGAAGGAGCTGACCGAGAGCGAGCTGTTCGGTTACAAAAGGGGCGCTTTCAGCGGCGCGAACGCCGAGTACCTGGGGCTGTTTCGTGCGGCCGAAGGTGGCACGCTGTTTCTCGACGAACTGACCGAGATGGCGCCTGAGACGCAGAGCAAGCTCTTGCGCGCCGTGCAGGAACGGACGGTGCGGCCGGTGGGCTCGACGCGCGAAGTGCCCGTCAACGTGCGCCTGGTCGCCTCTACCAATCGCGATCCCGAGGAGGCGGTGCGCTCGGGTAATCTACGCCAGGATCTCTATTATCGCTTGCAGCCCTGTGTGCTCAACGTACCTCCGCTGCGCGAACGGACAGAGGACATTCCAGCGCTGGTCGAGCACTTCATCGCGTTCTTCAACGAGAAGTTGCAGCCCAAGGTCGCGGTGGCAGGCATCGAAAGAGACGCGCTCGAGGCGATGCAGAGGTATCTATGGCCGGGCAACGTGCGCGAGCTTTCCAACGCGATCGAGGGCGCCTTCACTTTCTCCCGCTCTCCGGTCTTCGGGCTCGATGACTTGCCCGCGGGTGTCGCTGGGAGTCGGGCCTCGTCGCGTTCGGCCAGGCGGGCGCCAGAATCTGCCTCTGACCTGCCGATCGGCTCGTTCGCTGAGGCTGAGCGCGAGGTGATCGCGCGCGCGCTTGAGAGTACCGAAGGCAACAAGGTCGCGGCGGCCAATCTGCTACGAATCTCCCGCAAGAAGCTTTACGCGAAGATCGGAAAGTACGGTCTATAGCAACCGCCGGCAGGAACCGCCGGTTCGCGGCTCGCCGTATCCGTTGCCGCATGTGTCGGTAGGCGTCATCGAGCCATTTCGTTGGCGCTTTAGGTCACAGTTGTCCGGAGTCCAAACCCCTGAGCATAGATTTTTCTGCGGTCTTTAGCTTATCGCCGGTGGCACGGGTGATGCTCACTTCCTGCGGCGTCATTTAAGGGAGAGCCTCGCAATGAACGAGAAGTCCTTTGTTCGCGAAGTTGCCGAGCGCGCCGACTGCGATGAGCGCCGGGCGGAAGCCCTTATTTTTGCGGTCTTCCAGGAATTGCGTGATCGGCTCACACCCAACGAGGCGGCCAAGGTTGCCGCGCAACTTCCGACGTCCCTGAAAATGCTGTGGATGTCTTTTGATCGGCCGGATCGCCGAATCAGGCGCGTTCATGAGCCCCAGTTCCTCTACGACGTAGGGCGAATGGCTGCGCTCGATACCGAGGCCGAAGCCGAGCGGGCGGTGGTCGCGGTCTTCAGCGCGCTCCAGGACGCGTTCGGCAGTCCCAGCGGGACCACGGGGACGGCGGGGCATGTTATGAGCCAGCTTCCCAACGATCTTAAGCGGCTATGGCTGGCCGCGGGCGGCAGCCTCTAAATCAAGCCGGAGGGCATTTGCCGCTGCCCCCCACCCACCGCTCGCTTCGCTCGCCAGGCCGGACCGTCTGCGGGCCGGGTGAGGTTTCCGACCGCGAGTAGAGCAAGCGCACTCGCCGGACTTGCGCACACAACTGCCAACCTTCGCCAACTCCACCACCGGGTGCTCGACCCTGCTCCGCTACGCCGCCGGACCGTTGGTCCGGCGGCGTAATGTGTGATCTTACGAGGGCTTCTTTGATTCGCCGCCCTGGATCTGAACCTTGACTTCCTTCGGCAACGCTTCCTTCGGCATCGCCGCGGTCAACTCGAGGACGCCGTCGTGGTAGGTGGCCTTCAGGTCTTCGGCCTTCATTCCTTCCGGTAGCGTGATAGCCCGCTCGAACGAGCCGTAGCGGAACTCGCGCTGGAAGAAGTCGCGCTTCTTGGTCTCGTGTTTTTCCTCGCGCGAGCCTTTGACGGTGAGGACGCCGCTGGCGACCTTGACGTTAACGTCTTTCGGATCGACGCCGGGCAACTCGACGCGAACGGTAAACTTGTCTCCGTCGATATACGATTCGATCGCCGGTCGCAGCGAAGTCAATTGCCAGTCCTTGAATAGCCCGCCACGCTCGAAGCCGAACCGTTCGAACAGGTTGTCGAACTCGTGCCGGAATCTCTCCAGCTCTCTTGATGGATTCCACTTCTCCAGCAATGCCATCGTACTTACCTCCTTGATTTTCGTTCGGGCCAAATTGCCCGTGTAAAGCCTTCCGATGTGTGCTTATCTTTTGCGCCGGCGGGTCCGTTTCTGCGGCGAGGTCTGGCGGCTCGGCTGATTCTTGGGCTCACCGGATGCGAGTTGTTCAGGAGCTTGAATCGTCAACTGTTCCTCGGGATCGGTGCTCTGATATTCGCGTTCCGATGGGGCCTCCATTTCCTCAGGCAAGGTCCATTGGTGGTCGTACGGCGGAATGGTGATTCCTTCTCCCCAGCCGGCCCTCGCGCGATTGCGTTTTTCCTGGCAATCGACGCAGTACGATGCGAAGGGAATCGCCATCAGGCGCTCGATCGGAATTGCTGTGCCGCATTGGAGGCATCGGCCGTACTTGCCCGCGTCAAGGCGTGCGAACGCTTCATCGAGGGATCTGAGTTTCTCTTCCGCGCGTGCGATCAGTCCTGCATGAGTTTCGATCTCCGCGGTCGCGCGCGCCGAATCCATCTCGTCGGCCGGTTCTAACTCGGACTCCTGCTCCTGATCTCTTCGGAGGTTCTTAATTCTCTCCCAGGTTTCGTCCCGGAGCCGGATCAGCATTTCTCGAAGCACGTCACGGCCGTTCGTCCGGTTGGTCTTTAGTTCGCCACTCATCTTGCAACTCTCCAGCGTCGGGTTTCGCTCACTCCGGAAGCGCAGTGTCCTGGTCACACCGCGGCGCTAAGACGTGCGTATTGTAATCTGCGCAGCACTTAACGTCTTTGGTCATTAAATCCTTCACTTTCATTTGCTTTAGCCTGCTGCCATGAGGCAACCAGATCCTGGCAGTCCACGTTGATTGTAACCACGTTTCAGCAAACCGCGCGCCATCTACATTCAGGGGCACTCGAAACGAATACCGCCGAGTACATGTAGCCAATCGCATCAGGACTGACGCGTCCTTGGTGCCATTGGAATCAGTGAACTCTGGGCTGTTGGCGCGATCTCGGTTATTGCCATCGGTCCAGGGGCAGACATGAGAACTCTTGGCGCACAGGCGCTCACCACGGCAGCCGACTTGCAATGTTTGGTCGTTTGGCATGGCAGTAGCTAAGGCAGGGAGGAGGACTCCGAAGATGCCCGTCAATGTGGTCAGGACGCCCGAGGAGGAGATCGCATGGGAGCGCGCAAAGGCTCGCGCTCGCGAGCAGTATCCGGACGCCACGGGCGAACGCTTTTATCGGATCGTGATGGCCATCTACAAGAAAATGGCTCATTACCAGCCTCAATCCGAGCGCCATCGCGGGAGTGCGAGCTAGTCGAGCGCTCTCGGAGGATGCGGGTGAAAACGAATGTCTAAGGCACTTTTTCGCACAGTGCTGTGTCCGGTGGATTTCAGCCCGAATACGAGGCTGACAGTTGAGACCGCTCAACGGATCGTCGAGCAGAACGAGGCCACGATTGTCCTACTGCACGTGGTCCAGTCGGGTCCTGTTCGTGGTGCGGAAGAGCGGCTGGGCCAGGTTGCGAAGGAGTTTCTCGACGACAAGATACTCCGTCGAATCGAAGTCGCGATCGGCAAACCGGCAGTCGAGATTCTGCGAGTTGCGGAGCGCGACAGCGCCGATTTGATCGTGATGGCGACGCATGGCCGCACGGGCGTGGACCACTTGATCCTCGGCAGCGTCGCCCAGCACGTGGTTCGCGAATCGCCAGTTCCAGTGCTCACCGTTCGTGGAGGACGCGGCAAGCACGCACACATCCCCGAATCCGTTCTGCTCTAGTCCAGGTGCCGGCGCACGCTATGTACGACGTTTATCGGCCTAAGATTCGGCGCCTATAGGCGTTTCCCCCGGGCAGCGGATTTCGCGGCACGTCCCGGATGTTGCCATGTCGCGAACAGGCTCCCATCGTCGTCCGACCATGAGTACGTAGCCTTGCCGCCGAAGGCCTTCTCGAGTTCATGGGCGATTCGGTGGGCCAGCTTCTGCGACGTGGTAAGCACCTCCATGGTGGCGCCGTCCCACTCCTGGGAAACGATCCTTCGCTCCGGCTGGGTTGCGGTAGCCCGGTTTGCGACATTGCGGATGCGAGCGCGAATTCTCTCGATATCTGCCGGGATTCCGGCCCCGCGGAGCAGCAATCGGCCGTAGTATTCTGCGTGCGCCGCCTGCGCGCATCCGGGGCATGTCAACCATTTCGCTCGAGCCATCAGCACGCCGCTGAGGTTGCGCCCCTGCCGCCAGGTCTTGCGCGAATATACGGCGCCGCATCGATCGCAGATCGTGGGGTCAGCGAGCGCAGGCGCCTTACGCGAGACGGGCGGACTCTTGTCCGACTTCGAGCCGCGACGGCTCAGGCTTCTGATCAGTCCTTTTCCCTTTTCGTTTGGCGAGCGTTTCGTCTCCGCAGTCATTGCGTTACCTCTTGGTGATTCGACCTATGGGCCATGAAGATTAACCAGGTCTGTAGGCGAGATCCGTGCCATCGGCTTCGCGCCTCGTCACAGCGGCACCTTGACGGGATGGCAACAAAGTGGGAGTCTACCGGACGCTGAGCAGTGGATCGACGATCAGATGCCCTTTCATCGATTCTATCGATTCTAATGGGCGGAGCGTCCGTTGACGTGATGCGGTCCGTACGGATCACGAATCGATAGCAGACTCTTCCGCTGCACATAGAGCGGTTTTCGATGCAGAAAATCGGAACCAAATTGGTTCCGATGGAGTCGTTTTGCGCCTCGCGCGAGATGTCGAAAACGGCTGTGGCTGCGATTTCGGGGTCGCAGGTTGGCACGGCCCCCGTTCAGCAAAAGCGAGCGCATATACTAAGTCGCGAGGGAAAGCATAAGTGATAGCAGGATGGCTTCCGCAGAACGTCTCGACGTTCGGCGGAGATATCGACTGGGTCTTCCGTCTGATCCTTTACGTCGTCGGGGCGTGGTTCATTCTTGCCGAAGGGACGCTGCTTTACTTCGTGCTGCGCTACCGGCGCAAGACTGGGCGTGCCGCGTCCTTCAATCGTGGCGAAACGTGGCGTGAGTTGGCCTGGATTTTCATTCCGGCGGTCGTCGTGCTGGCTCTCGATTTCGGCATCGATGCGGCAGGCGGCCCGGTCTGGGACAAGGTCAAAGAAGAGCTGCCGCCCGCGACGATCGAGGTGCAGGTCAAGGCGAAGCAGTTCAACTGGGAATTTACCTATGCGGGTCCGGACGGCAAATTCGGCACCGCCGACGACCTCACGCAGGAAAATGAGATGCACGTGCCAGTCAACCAGGTCGTGCGGCTGACGCTGACTTCAGGGGATGTGATTCACAGCTTCTTCGTTCCCAACCTGCGCCTGAAGCAGGATGTCGTGCCCGGCAGGACGATACCCGCGTGGTTCGAGGCCACCAGGTTAGGCAGCTATCCGATCGCGTGCACCGAGTTGTGCGGCTTCGGCCATTACTCAATGGCCGGCACGTTGGTCGTACAGAGCGCGCAAGACTATGCGCAATGGCTAAAGGAACATTCTACTCAATCGACCGCGAGCGCCGATAGCGATCGCGCGCGAAAAGCGAATTGACTGTGACAGGGCAAGTTCAGGCTCAGGGCATTGCCGGAACGCAGATCGAGCCGCATCACGAATTGGGATTCCTGCGGCGGTACGTTCTCTCCGTCGATCACAAGACGATCGCGAAGCAGTATCTGTCGCTTAGCCTGTTCATGGCGATTGCCGGAGGGTTCACGGCATACCTGATCCGATGGCAGCTCGCGTGGCCGGAGACCTCGGTCGCCGGATGGGGCTACGTAGAGCCTCAAGCATACAACGCCATTGTCACGATGCACGGCACGATCATGGTGTTCTTCGTCGCGATGCCGATGCTGTTGGGGGCGTTTGGCAACTACCTGATTCCCCTGATGGTGGGCGCGAGCGACATGGCCTTCCCGCGCCTCAACGCGCTTTCGTTCTGGACGCTGTTCACGGCGTCGATGGTCCTGCTGGCGTCGTTCTTCGTTCCCGGAGGGCCGGCCGCCGCGGGATGGACCAGCTACGCGCCACTGTCCGACAATCCGCTGTATACCGGCGTGAACTGGGGCATCAATCTGTGGATCATCGCGGTGGCGCTCGAGTTCGCCTCCTTCCTGATGGGCGGCGTGAACTTTCTCACCACCGCGCTCAACATGCGTGCTCGCGGCATGACATTGTGGCGGATGCCGCTGCTGGTCTGGATGGAACTGATCGCGGCGGTCGTGTTCCTGCTTTCGGTGGGACCGCTGGTGGCAGGCGCCGTAATGCTGCTGCTTGACCGCACGATCGGGACTGGATTCTTCGCGCCCGATCGCGGCGGCGATCCGCTGTTATGGGAGCATCTCTTCTGGTTCTTCGGCCATCCCGAAGTCTACGTCGTCGCATTGCCGGGATTCGGAATCATGATGGAAGTGATGCCGGTCTTCTCGCGCAAGCCGATCTTCGGCTACCGCACAATAGTCATCTCAGTAATCGCTGCCGGTGTGCTGAGCTTCGTCGTGTGGGCGCATCATATGTTTGTCAGCGGGATGGATCCGCGGCTCGCGACGGCCTTCAGCATCACTACGATACTCATCTCGGTGCCGTTCGCGGTCATGATATTCGCGATGATCGCGACCTTGTGGCGCGCTTCGATCAGTCTCAAGACCCCGATGCTGTTCGCGCTGGGCGGCCTCGCAACCTTCATCCTGGGCGGCGTCACCGGGATCTTCCTCGGCTCCTCGGCAGTCGATATCTACTTGCACGGAACTTACTTCGTGGTTGCGCACTTCCATTACACACTTTTCCCGACCGTCTTCTTCGGCGGCTTTGCCGGGCTGTACTACTGGTACCCCAAAATGTTCGGCCGGATGATGAACGAGACCCTCGGCAGGATTCATTTCGCACTGACGTTCGTATGCTTCAATGTGGTCTTCATTCCCTTGTTCCTCACCGGTCTGGCCGGCAATCCGCGGAGAATCTACGAAATGACGGCGTACGAGTTCCTCAAGCCGGTGCAACCGCTGCACGTGATCGCGACTATCGCGACGATCGTACTGCTCTTGGGCCAGCTCCCATTTGTCGCGAACTTCGTCGGGTCGATGTTCCGGGGCGAGCGGGCGCCGCAGAATCCATGGCAAGCCAACACCCTGGAGTGGCAGACGGATTCGCCGCCGCCGCACGGCAACTTCAGAACGGCTCCAGTTGTCTTCCGCGGGCCTTATGACTACACCGTGCCCAAGGCGGCGCAGGATTGGGCGCCGCAGAGTGAGCCCGATGGTGCGATCGAGCTCGCGGCGGGCGGAGGCGGATGATGGGAGCAATCGAGCTTTCGGCAGACGCCGGATCGGGCGCAGCCGCGGCCTCCGATCCGCAGTCCACCGGCTCCGATCGGCTGCTGAGGGAGCTCGCCGATCGGAAAGATCGGCATCTGGTGGTTTCTCGCCTCGGAGATCATGATCTTCGGCGGCCTGATTACATGCTTTGTGCTGATGCGAATCGCGCACGGCGGATGGGAGGCCGAGGCCGCCCACATCAAATGGCAACTCGGCGCTCTCAATACACTGGTGCTGTTGACCAGCAGCCTCACGATGATCCTGGCTCACCACAGCGTCGAGCGCGACGACCGCGCCGCAGTGAGTAGATACCTCGGCATCACCGTAATGCTCGGTCTGGCATTTCTGGGTATCAAGACATTTGAATACTGGTCCGATCTCTCGGAAGGTTTCACGCCGCTGTCGGGCATGTTCTGGTCTTTTTACTACATGATGACCGGGCTACACGCCCTCCATGTGACCGCCGGCATCGTAATCAATGCCTTGTTATTCGCGATGGCTCGCCGAGGCACGCTCTGGCCGCGCGCGCAGCAGCGAGTCGAGTTCGCGGGTCTCTATTGGCATTTCGTCGACGTGGTATGGATTTTCCTGTTTCCGCTTCTCTATCTGACGTAACGAGCGTGGCATATCAAGGAAGCCAGCGAATGGAAAGTGTCGGACAAGGACGCAATCAGTATATTGAGGTATGGTTCTGGCTGGTCGCGCTGTTAGCCGGGGGACTTGCGGTGATGGCGTTGCCGGTTCCGAAGCTCGCGGCGTTGGCGCTTATTTTCGGCATCGCGACGATCAAAGCGGCGCTGGTGATGCGCCACTACATGCACCTGAAGTCCGAAAGCCTGTTCATCATCGCGGTCGTGCTCACGCCCGTGCTCTTATTCATCGGTCTTGCAATTGCGCTCATACCCGACATCGCCATGCATAGATGAGCCGCTGGTTGGCGCGGCGGTGGGGACCGTGGCCGCGGCCGGCCAGGCGATTCCGAACGCGCTGATCGCTGTGCTTATTCTGATCGGCGCAGAAGTGATGTTCTTCGCCGGTCTGATCATGTCGTTCATGATTCTCCGGGCCGGAAGCTTTGCGTGGCCGCCACCGGGCCAGCCGCGGCTGCCGATTGCGATCACCGGCATCAATACGTTGGTTCTCGGCGCGAGCGGCTGGGCAGTCTATCGCGCGCTCGCATCGGCGAGACAGCGACGTTTGGAAGAGATCCAGCGCTGGATCGGCACGGCGATTCTGCTCGGCCTCACGTTCCTTACGATCCAGGGCGTGGAGTGGATTCGGCTGCTCGCGTTCGGCTTGCGCGCGTCGAGAAGCCTCTATGGCGCCACGTTTTACACCGCGATCGGCGCTCATGCCGTACATGTAGCCGGCGGATTGATCGCACTCGCCTTTGTCTTTTACAACAGCGTGACCAGAGGCTTCGACGCGGGGACTGACGGCCGCCTGGAAGCATGCGCGTTCTTCTGGTTCTTCGTTGTCGCGGTATGGCCGGTGCTCTATGTGTTCCTCTATCTCACGTAGCGCGATCGCAACCGTTGTTAGCGCGATTGCGATGCTCCCCGCGACCGCGCTCGCATGCCCAGCCTGCTTCGCGTCGTCGCGCGCGGAAGTGCTTCAAGCATTCTACTTGAGTACGGGTGTCCTGACGGTTCTACCGTTCATCATTATCGGCGCGATCATGTACTCGATCGCCCGAATCAGCAGACGGGGCACTACTCATTCGCGACGCCCTGATGTGGCGATTTCGCGCGACGTCCCCCGCACCGATCACTCCTGAAGTGCGACCGATTCCGACGGAAGCATCCGTAGCCTTCCGCTATTCGAAGCCTTGCTGATTAGGCCTCCGTTCGGCATCGATCGTGCCCCCCAACCCTCGTATGTAAAGCGTGGGGCGCAGGCGATCAGGCTGTATTTTCTCGATATGCCTAAGTGGCGCCGATCGCGCCACCCGCGCTGGTGCGAAAGGGATCAAAACCCCGCGCGACCAGAACCCGGCTTGCGCGCCCCGCATCCGGGGCATGGCACACTCTGAGCTAAGGGTATCGACTTTCGCAGGTGAGGTCGCCGAAACCTCGGATCTTCAAGCAGAGAATGCCACGGTAAAGATCGCGTCGAGCCGGGGCGTAGGCTGAGCCGAATCCTTGAATCGCCGGAGGGTTCGCGTTGAGAGGCGGGAAAATGCCCGAAGGTTTGCATTACATAATCTGGTTCTCCGATCCGGAATCTTCCGAGGTTGCGAAACTGGGAGGAAAGAACGCCTCACTCGGGGAGATGACCAGGAACATGCGTCATGAGGGGATCCCGGTGCCTGAAGGCTTCGCGATCACTGCCGCGGGTTACTGGGCCTTCCTGGACTCAAACCATCTCAGGGAGAAGATCGCTGGACTACTTGAGGATTTCAAGAAAAGCAAAATCACACTTGCTCGTGCAGGCAAGTCCATACGCGAGATGGTTGCCACGGCGAAGTTTCCCGGTGAAATGGAGGACGCGATCGTAAAGGCATACCGGCAGCTATCGGCAAAGGCCCGGCGCAAGAATGTGGACGTTGCCGTCAGGAGCAGCGCGACCGCCGAGGACCTGCCCGACGCGAGTTTCGCGGGCCAGCACGAGACCTACCTCAATGTGCGGGGCGAACGCGAGATGCTCGATGCCTGCCGGCGATGTTTCGCCTCGCTCTTCAAGGATCGCGCGATCGTCTATCGGGAAAACCATCACTTCGACCACATGAAAGTCGCGCTGTCGGTCGGCGTTCAGAGGATGGTTCGCTCAGACCTCGCAAGCGCGGGCGTAATGTTCTCGATCGACACGGACAGCGGATTCCCGAGGACGATACTGATCAATGCCGCATGGGGATTGGGCGAGTCGGTAGTTCAGGGCGAAGTCGATCCTGATGAGTACATGATCTTCAAGCCCCTGCTGACAGAGCCTAAGCTGGTCCCGATTATCGAAAAGAATCTCGGCGCCAAGGAAGAGAAGATCGTCTATGCGAGGCGCGGCGGAAATTACACGCGCACGGTTCCCACTTCATCCAGGGAGCGATCGTCCTTCGTTCTGAAGGACGAGGAAATCCTAAAGCTGTCGCGGTGGGCAGTGGCGATTGAAGAACACTACCACCGCGCAATGGATATGGAATGGGCGAAAGACGGAAAGACGGGCGAGCTGTTCATCGTGCAAGCTCGGCCGGAGACCGTGGAAGCGCGCCGGGAAGCGGCAGGAATCAAGACCTATAGGCTCAAGGCCAGAGGCCGGCGGTTGATAGCCGGACTGAGCATCGGTGAGGCGATTGCTTCCGGAAAGGTCTGCAAACTCAAGAGTCCTTCGGAGATGGCACGATTCGAGAAGGGCGCAATCCTGGTAACGGCAACTACCGATCCCGACTGGATGCCGATCATGAAGCGCGCCGCAGCGATCATCACGGACCACGGGGGGCGCACGTCGCACGCCGCCATTGTGAGCCGCGAGCTCGGCTTGCCGGCGATTGTCGGCACTGGCCGTGCGACCTCGATACTTCACAGCGGCCAGACCGTCACAGTCTCGTGTGCGGAGGGCGAAGAGGGTTACGTTTACGACGGCGCAATTCCATTCGAGGTTAGCGACCTCGCTTTCCACGAGATGGCGAAGACGCATACCAAGGTCATGCTCAACATGGCCAATCCGGCCGCGGCGCTCCGCTGGTGGCGGTTGCCGGCGGACGGGATCGGTCTTGCGCGAATGGAATTCATCATCGGCAACATCATCAAGATCCATCCGATGGCTCTGGTGTCATTTGCCAAATTAAAGGATCCCAAAGCGCGACGGCAGATCGCCAAATTGACCCTCGGTTATCGGGACAAGTTGGACTACTTTGTTGAACAAACTGGCTTTCGGAATCGCGCAAATTGCCGCATCCCGCTATCCGGATCCGGTAATCGTTCGCATGAGCGATTTCAAAACTAACGAGTACGCGCGCCTCATCGGCGGCGCGCAGTTCGAGCCGGCTGAAGAGAATCCCATGCTGGGATGGAGGGGTGCGAGCAGGTATTACAGCGACGATTATCGCGCGGGGTTCGCACTCGAATGCCGCGCCCTTCAGAAGGTTCGAGATCGAATCGGGTTGCGCAACGTCATTGTAATGATCCCATTTTGCCGCACCCTCGATGAGGCGGACAAAACGCTGCAGACCATGGCGAACTACGGTCTGAAACGAGGGCACCACGAACTCGAGGTCTACGTGATGTGCGAGATTCCGTCGAACGTGATCCTCGCGGAAAAATTTGCTGAGCGGTTCGACGGTTTCTCGATCGGCAGCAACGATCTGACGCAGCTGACCCTGGGAGTCGATCGTGACTCCGAGCGCCTGGCGCCGCTGTTCGACGAACAGAATGAAGCGGTAACTACGCTGATCAGCACTGCGATCCGCTCGGCGCACAAGCTTCGGCGCAAAGTCGGTCTGTGCGGAGAGGCGCCGAGCAACCATCCGGAGTTCGCGCGTTTCCTCGTGCAGGCCGGGATCGATTCAATTTCGGTCAGTCCGGGCAGTTTTGCCCGCGTGAAGGGAACGGTCGGTTCAGCAGAGTCCGAAAACGTCGCTACCGCCGCGGCAAGATGAAGCCGCAGCAAGGTGCCCAGTCATGCTTGACCTGACCAACGAGCGTCTCCGGATGGTTCGCGATCAGATTGCCGCGCGCGGAGTGCGTAATCCGGCAGTGCTCGGCGCGATGCGGCGTGTCCGGCGAGAGGCCTTCCTCCCGGATGAGTTCGCCGAGTTCGCATACCAGGACACGCCCCTGCCGATCGAGGGCGGCCAGACCATTTCGCAGCCCTATATCGTGGCCCTCATGATCGAGAGTGTTGAGCCCCGTGCCGGCGATCGTGCTCTCGAGATAGGAACCGGCTCCGGATACGCGGCGGCGGTACTCTCGGAAGTGGTGGGCGAGGTCTATACGATCGAGCGGCACGAGCAACTCGCCAAGGTGGCGAGCAGGCGGCTCGCCACCCTGGGATACACGAAAGTCAAGGTTCTTCATGGCGACGGCACTTTGGGTTGGCCCGAGCATGCTCCGTACGACGTGATCGTGGTGACCGCCGGCGGTCCGCAGGTGCCAAAGCCGCTGCTCGAACAACTGGCGATCGGCGGCCGCCTCATCATACCCGTAGGCGAAACCCCGCGACTGCAACGTTTGGTTCGAGTTACTCGGACTAGCCAGGACCACTTCGATGATGAGGATCTTGGCGAGGTTCAATTCGTCCCATTGATCGGAGCAGAGGGATGGGATTCCGGCGTCGCCCAACGGGAGCGGCCATCCACTCAGCGCAGCCGTCCGGGGACGATCGCCAAGCTGATCCGCGACACGGCCGCGCCAATCGCAGACATCGAGCAGGCCGACCTCGGCCCGTTACTGGAGCGGATAGGCGATGCGCGGGTCGTCCTGCTCGGCGAGGCGACCCACGGAACTTCAGAGTTCTACCGTATGCGCGCCCGCATCACCAAAGAACTGATCTTGCGGCGCGGGTTCAACTTCGTTGCGGTCGAGGCTGATTGGCCGGATGCCGCACGAATCAACCAGTACGTGCGTCATGCTCCGGCGCGGCAGGAACAATGGAAGGCCTTCGCCCGCTTCCCGACCTGGATGTGGCGAAACCACGAAGCATTGGAACTGGTTGAGTGGCTCCGTGCCTGGAACGCGGAGACGCCGGATCCGGAGCGCCGTGCCAGCTTCCATGGGTTAGATCTGTATAGCCTCTTCACCTCGATCAATGCCGTGACCACCTATTTGGGCACCGTCGATCCGGCGACGGCCGCAATCGCGCGGCGCCGGTACGCTTGCCTGAGTCCGTGGGAACATGATCCCGCGGCATACGGGCAAGCCGTGCTCAGCGGGCGCTATCGAGACTGCGAAGCCGCCGTTGTCGCGATGCTGCGCGACCTGCTGAATCGGCGGATCGAATACTCCCAGCGCGACGGCGATCGCTTTTTCGACGCCGCGCAGAACGCTCGATTAGTGGCGGCGGCGGAGCGCTATTACCGCGTGATGTATTATGGGTCCGTCGAGTCATGGAATCTGCGCGATCAGCATATGTTTGACACGCTGGAGCGGCTGCTGGATTTCCACGGTCCTGGCAGCAAGGGCGTCGTCTGGGCGCACAACTCACACGTTGGCGACGCGGCCGCGACCGAGATGGGCGCGCGCGGTGAGCACAACGTCGGACAGCTATCTCGCGCAGGGTTTGCCGAGTCGGCATTTCTGGTTGGCTTTGGTACCGACCACGGAACGGTCGCGGCGGCCTCGGACTGGGACGGACCGATGGAGATCAAGCGGATCCGGCCGTCTCACGAAGCCAGCTATGAGCGCATCTGCCACGACTCCGAAGTCAAGGCTTTCATGCTGCATCTTAGAGACCCGGCGAGACAGGCGGTTCGCGACGAACTGGAAGCCAATCGCCTGGAACGTGCAATCGGCGTAGTCTATCGGCCCGAATCCGAACTCACGAGCCACTATTTTCAGGCCTGCTTGCCCCGGCAATTTGACGAGTACATCTGGTTCGATGAAACTCGCGCGGTCTCCCCACTTCCATCAATCGTCGCCCCCGGTGTGCCAGAGACGTTTCCGTTCGGGGTTTAGCGACGGACAAATTAGGTGGCAGCGACGCCCGCGAGGGTATTGAGGAAGCTCGACTGGATGCGCGAGCAGTCCAACGGAAGGCTACGGGTTTTCAAACAACGCCAAAGCCTTGCTCGGCACGCCTTCGTTCGCAGCCGCTAGCTTCTCGTACGACGGAAGAACCTTGGACATGACGATCAGCTTGCGATACTAAGGTACAGTCTGGAATTGGAGACTCAAAACGGAAATCGCGGCTTAGCTCTCTGAAGAACATTTCGTTTGCTTTAATCGAGCCGCACGACGTACGGTCGTCATAAAGCCCGTTTACTTTGTAAGTGCAAACATGGAGGAATGCGATGATGGGCGAAGCAAGACGTTCGGCATATGTGGTGCTGACTTTTTTGGCGGCGGCTCTGGGGGGCGCACTTTCGAGCCACTTCTGGCCCGCCGGCAGTTCCGCGATGGCAGCAGAAAGGCACTCCAGGCACCCCAAGGTGGTTACTGCCGAGAAATTTGTTCTCGTTGACTCGACGGGACAAGATCGGGCGTTGATGCAAGTGCTGCCGAATGGAATGGCCGGCCTGGCGGTGCTCGACGCGAGCGGGCGAGATCGCGCTGAAATCCGCGTGGCTTCAGATGGCAGCGCTGGGGTAGGCTTTTACGATAAGAACGGCGACAAGGTGGCTGTGGTCGGCGAGGGCGTAGATGGTGACGCCGGCCTCCGGATCTTCGCCGCGGATGGCACGCAGCTCGCCGGGTTGGTCGTATCGGCCAAGGGGGAGACAGCCTTGACGCTGTTTGATCCCAAGACCGGCTTGGCACGAGCCGGACTGGGCGTAGCAACCGACGGTCAGCCCGGGCTCGTGCTCTCGGATGGCGCTGGCAGGGTTCGGACCGAATTGCATGTTCGCGCCAACGGCAAGCCGGGCTTGGCACTCGCTGACGAGCACGGCAAGACGATCGCGGGACTGCCCTGACAAGAGCTTTGGGGGACGGAGCTTGGGTCGGAGCGAAAGCGCCGAACAACCCGAATAAGAGGTAAAGGCCATGCAGAGATCAGGTTTCATTTCGATTAGCATCCTGCTTGTGGCACTTTGTGGGCTCGTGCTCTCTGGATGCTCGGGTAGTTAACCACTCTCGACTCGCGAGAAGGGAACGCTCATCGGCGCCGGTGGAGGCGCAGTGGTCGGCACAATCATTGGAGCGAGCGTGGGCGCGCCTGGCGCCGGCGCCGCCATTGGCGCGGCCATCGGCGGCGCGGGCGGCGCGCTGATTGGAAACTCGATGCAGAGCATTGAAGGGCAGCAGTCGCAGACCCAGGCGCAGCTTGCGCGACAGCAGCGCGAAATCGAGCAGCAGCGCCGTGAGCTAGAGCAGCAAAAGCAGCAATCTGAGTCGGCGTTTTGATCCCTTGAGCCGGTGTTGCTTGTCAAAGCCGGATCGGCCCGCAACGCCTTGGCAAATTTGGCCGGCATTGCGTAGCCTGAGCGCCGCAAGCATCAGTAGATGACAGCGACGATCGCGAAGGTATTGAGGAAGCTCGACTGGATGCGCGAGCAGCGCATCTGGCCCAATGGGCTGCGATACCTATGGACCGACGCTTTCGGCGTCGTTCTTCTGGTCTCGCTGTACCAGGAACTGAAGCAGAACGAGTTCCTGGATGAAGCTCAGTGGGTTGTCGCGGAGGTCGAGCGCGTTCTGGGGCGCCGGCGCGGTTTCCGGATCGGCGAAGCTGCAGACCGCGATGGCCAGTACTTTCACTATCTGGCAATGTGGGTCTTCGCGCTATCACGACTGGGCGTCATTGTTCCGGAATGTCGGACAAAAGCTATTCGACTGGTGAAAGATATCCACTCCGCTTTCGTAATTCCGGGCCGGGGCGTGCACTGGAAAATGCTCGAAGATCTGAGCGCACCGTACCCGGGCTTCGGACTCGGCGCGCTCGATCCGTTCCATGGATGCATTGTTTATCGGCTACTTGATGAAACAGCGCTCGCCGAAGAGATCGGGCAGATGAAGACCATAGTTGAACGCACTTATCGGGATCTTGTGATCAATCAAGACCTCGGTCTTGGAATGATGCTCTGGATGACGTGCTTCTTTCCGGAGGAAAAGTGGGCACGCGTTCAGCGCGAACGGAGTCTCGCTATGCTTGACCGAATGTGGATCGATCCGCCCGGCTACTTCTGCCGCGAGCCGGGAGCGTATGCGGTGAAATTTGCATTCACAAACTTTGGCGTCTCTCTCGGCCTGCAGGCCGTTGAGGCGTGGCCGGAGCGCGTCGCGCGATTGAACTCGTTTTTCGAAGCGTACCGATCGGGAGACGAATACGACACCGATGCGATTACCCACGTTATGGCGTGTGTGTCATCTTTTCCGGGCGAGTTCGTACCGCAGGGCGCCAGTGGTTAGCCGCCAACCGGACCTGCGGCGTTGTGAAATGGGCGCGGTTCGATGGAAGTGGGGCAATCTCGAGGAGCAATGTGAAAGGGGCATCAATGTACGAAGCTGAATACCGATCGAAGCTGATGAAACCGGCTGCCGCGGTGGAGCTTATTCCAGCGCGTGGGACGCTTTCGATGGGAATGGCGGTCAGTGAACCGCCGGCACTGCTAAAGGCACTCGAGGACAGGGTAAAGCGAGGCGGGATCGAAAAGCTTCGCGTTTATTACTCGCATTCGGTCGCGGCCGCCGCGGCTACCATCCTCAAGTACGACTACATGCACGTGATCAAGCCCTATCCGTTTTTTCCGACCGTGACCGAGCGAATGCTGTTCGAACGGGGGCGACAAGACAATAGGCGGGTGGTCTTTTATATGCCGGGGAACTTCAGCGCCATGCCGCGGACCCTGGCTGCTATAGGGATCGACGCATTCGTAATGATGGCCGCTCCGATGGATAAGGCTGGGTTCTTGAGCTGCGGCACCAATGGAGACTACACGATCCCGACCGCGCGCGTTGCGAAAAAGCTGATCGTGGAAGTGAACCCGAAGATGCCTCGCGTTTTCGGAGACTCGTGCGTTCATATCTCCGAGGTTGACGCAATCGTTGAGAACGAGAGTCCGCTGTTTGCCCTGCCTTCGCGAGAGGCCACGGAACTCGACGAAAGGATCAGCCAGTTTATCGTGGAGATGGTGCCCGATCGGGCCACGCTTCAGATCGGAATTGGCGGAGTACCAAATGCGGTCTGCAGAGCGCTAGCCAACCACAAGGACTTGGGCATTCATACGGAGTTGATGATGCCGTCGCTCGTGGCGCTCATTCGATCAGGTGCAGTCACAAACAGGTTCAAGAACGTCAACCAACACAAGAACGTATTCACCCTCGCGGCAGGCGACGAAGCGTTCTACGAATTCTTGAACGACAATTCGAGCATGGAAGCTGTACCCGGTGGACTATGTCAACAACCCTTACGTGATCGGGCAGAACGATCGAGTGATATCGATCAGTGCTTTTCTGGAAGTCGGGCTTGACGGCGAGGTCAACTCCGAAGCCATCGAGGGAAAACAGTACAGTGCGCCGGGAGGCCAGTTGGATTTCGTTCGCGGGGCGCAGTTGTCCATGGGTGGAAAGTCAATTCTGACTGCGTACTCCACCGCGGCGAAAGGATCCATCTCCCGCATAGTTCCGAAGATAGAAGGGCCGACCACCGATCCGCGCTCCGATACTCAATACATTGTGACCGAGTACGGGGTGGCCGACATGACCGGCAAATCCACGGCCGAGCGGGCCGAGGCGCTAATCGCTATTGCGCATCCAGAGTTCCGCGACGAGCTTCTCGATGGCGCCAAGAAGCTAGGATATCTCTGATGTCGCGGTTCTCTGATGACGTTGCGGCACGCGAGCGCGCAGGTGGCGGCCTGCATCTGCTCGAGTGGGCTCGCCGCCGAGTGCCGCCCCCCGACGGCAACGCGGTGCGCGATCTGCTCGACGGGAAGAGCGACATTGAGATCGCCGCGCGTCGCGGCCTGCCTATCGCCGCGATCCGTGGTCATCAGATGTAATGGTGCGACTGGAGTCATGGCGGAGCCGGCGATGTGTCCTTAGGGGCCAGGGACTTCCAGGTTTGACATGGCGGCTCTGGAGGAAAAGGATCGGTACGGCGGAACTGTGAAGTGGCAAGCCAAGGATCGAAACCGCGTTTCGGAAGGTATGAAATGCAGCTCACGCTGATTGGATTCTTAAGGCAAGGAGCTTGTGCGTCGATTGTCGCACTGCTGGTCTCCGGGTTCAGCGCCATGAACGTTTGGGCAGGAACGACCGGCAAGCAGGATTACGAGCAGAACTGCGCTTCTTGCCATGGCAAAGACGGCAAGGGTCATGGCGCGGCGCTCTATGTCATTCCCGGGATCAAGCCGCCCGATCTGACAGAACTGAGCAGGAAACATGGCGGAGTGTTCCCGGCCGATCAAGTGTACCAATCGATCGACGGTCGGTCGGGCATTCCCGGACATTCACGCTTCGACATGCCATTCTGGGGAACGAATCTTCAGCAGGCAGGAAACGAGTTCACCCCGGAGAGCGAAGCGAAAGTCAAAGAGCGCATCTCAAATGTCGTGAATTACATCAAGACCATGCAGGAAAAGTAGACAGCAGCCGATGCGATTTCAGGTTAGGGAGGTCCTCCGATGTCATTCCCATTTAGAAGAATTCTGAGCCCGGTCGACTTCGACGATAATTCGTTGGCGGCACTGGAAACGGCTGCGCAGATCGCGCGCCAGACCGATGGAACAGTTCTGCTGTTTCACGTGGTCCCGATGGTAATCGCGCCGACGGGAATGCCCCTGTATGTCGATGTCTACAAAGGCCAGGAGGAGACGGCGAAGGAAAAGCTTCGCCAGATGGCGGCCAAGCGGCTTGCGGGGATCAAGTATGAGTTGCTGACGCACCTCGGCGAGCCTGCGGGCGCGATCATCAGGACCGCCAAGCGCTCGGCGGCCGACGTGATTGTAATGGCCACCCACGGGCGCCGGGGGTTTTCCCGAGTCATGCTGGGCAGCGTCGCGGAAATGGTTCTCCGCGAGGCCCCGTGCCCGGTGCTCTGCGTCCGCCGCGGCGAGCCAGACAAGAATCTGGTGGCGCGGTGGATGAGTTCAAGCCCGGTGGTTGCCACTCCGGACGAGAAACTCTCAACGATTCAGACCCGCATGCATGAG
Organism: uncultured delta proteobacterium; assembly: GCA_963793115.1. GTDB lineage: Bacteria > Desulfobacterota > Binatia > Binatales > Binataceae > CAVVMA01. The sequence continues at coordinate 208,682 of CAWBYV010000018.1, read as the reverse complement.
GGCAATTTTCGGTGCGCACCGGTGCTCGACGGTGGACGTTTGGTCGGCATCATCACCGATCGCGACGTGCGCAGCCACATGGGACGCGCCGATGAGGTCGAGGCCAAGCTCGCAATGACTGAAAACCCCGTGACCGTCGCGCCGACCACGCCTCTCCATGCGGCTGCGCGCCTCCTGTTCGAGCGGAAAATCGATGCGCTGCCGGTGCTCGAAGATGGGCAGTTAGTGGGCGTGATGACCACCAGCGACGTACTCCGCGCGTTCCTCGAAGAGGACTGAGCGACTGCCCGGTGGTTACTGAATGCAACCCTGCGAGGGAGCCGATCTCGGAAGGCTCGATGTCGGGCCTCCTCGAGGCGATGATGCAGCCTGGGTTTTACCCGCATCGCCCGGCGCGGGTGGAACTGAAGCAGACCCACATGTCGTATGTGTTTCTCGCGGGCGAATATGTCTACAAGGTCAAGAAGCCAGTGCACTTCGATTTTGCCGATTGTTCGACGCTCGGCGTGCGTTACGAGTCTGTGTTGCGAAGAAGTGCGCCTGAATCGGCGTCTTGCTACTGAAATCTATCTCGGCGTCGTGCCAATAGTTCGCGATGGCCGCCGATTCCTGCTTGGTGATGTGACCAGGGGCTTCGACCCCGGGGCGCGGGAGTACGCAGTCAAGATGCGCCGGCTTCCGGAAGACCGGATGTTGGACAGGTTGGTGCGCGCCGGTGAGGTGAATGACGCTGTGATCGGCGCGCTGGCGAAAAGGCTGGCTGATTTCCATCGGGAGGCATCCACGGCCGGAGGCTGGCGTTATGGATCGGCGACTTCGGTCTGGCGCTCAGTACTTGGCAATCTCGATGAATGCCAGCGCTTCGTGGACTATACAGTTACAAACCGCCAGTTCGATGCGATCGACGATTATATCAAACGCTTCGTCGCCGCCCATTGGGGAGTGCTCAACGACCGCGTAGGTCAAGGCCACGTGCGCGATGGTCATGGAGACCTGAGATGCGAACATATCTGCATGACCAAGGGAATCCAGATCTTCGATTGCCTTGAGTTCAGCGAGCGGCTGCGCTGCGCGGACGTTGCCTCGGACATCGCTTTTCTGGCTATGGACCTCGATTCGCTCGACGCGCCGCTACTCGCCGATGAACTGGTTCATGCTTATGCCGAAGAGGCAGCCGATGAGACACTTCCGACGCTGACCAACTTTTACAAGTGTTATCGCGCTTGTGTCCGTGGGAAGGTCGAAAGCCTCAAGAGCCTCGAGGACGAAGTTCCCGCACCTGAACGCGACCAGGCGCGCGACCGTGCGCGCGCGAGCTTTTCTCTGGCGTTTTCTTACGCCTCGCACGGCAGGCCAGCTCTCGTGGTCGTGTGTGGACTCGCCGGCACGGGTAAATCCACCGTCTCCCGGATGCTCCAGTATCGCACCGGCTTTGAGATGCTTAACTCCGATCGGATCCGCAAGCACGTGGCCGGCGTCCCAGAAGCGTTCCACGCCGGCACCCCGTACGGCGCAGGCATTTACAGCCCGGCCTTCGATCGGCTGACCTACCATGCGCTCTTCGCCGAAGCGGCCGGCCATTTGCGCGATGGCTGCGGCGTAATCATCGATGCAACTTTTAAGCGACCAGAGGATCGTGGCGTAGCCCTCGCTACTGCTCGTCGAGCTCGGAGTGCCAGTGTTGTTCGTGGAATGCCAGGCAGATCAGAGGGAGGCATTACGCCGCCTGCGAGAGAGAACCAGCAGAGGCAGCGGCCCCTCGGATGCGACTGAGGAAGTGTACCTTTGCCAACGAAGGGAGTTCGTGCCGATAAACGAGCTTTCTCCGCGCCAACATGTCGTGGTGGAAACCACCGAAGGCGTCAAACGTATACTCTCTTGCATCGAAAACTCTCTCAGTCACCTTTTTGAGCCGAGCTAACGGGTTGCCGCGCAGGATTCACGCAAAGCCCATGCGGCCTGGTTTAGGGGTCACGTCGTCGTGCTGCTCTGTACGGCAAGTTGGCGAGAAGTCGCGAATCCTGGCATGGCCAGTTATTCGTGCGCCGAGCCTCTTAAACGAACGCTCGACGATGAGGACCTTCGGCGACTCACAGAGTTGAATTTCATCTATCAAGCCGACGTGGCTGCTGCGATTATCTCGCGATCGCGGCACTCGCACAGTTCTTGCTTCCAATTGGAAAGGTGGCAGGGAACGCCCGGAATTCACGGTGCTGGAAAATCGATAGTCAGGTCAAGAGTTTGGCCACAGCCGATGCGAGAATCCACGTGTACAACCGCCAGTCCGTCTCTCCAGTTCGCGCCTGAGGCCAATACAGGCGCTGCGCTCTCTCACGCGACCCTAACGCCGTCCGACACTGACTCTGCGATCAGCACCTCTGCTTTGAGTCGCCGCTTCGGCGATCTCGTTGCCGTAGACAACGTGTCGCTAAGTGTCTTGCCCGGCGAAATCTTCGGCCTCATCGGCTCGAACGGCGCCGGCAAAAGCACTCTGATTAAGATGTTGACGACGCTCTTGCCGCCCTCATCAGGAGCCGCACGGGTAGCGGGGTTCGACATCATCGCACAGGCGGGCGAGGTGCGCCGAAGCATCGGTTACGTGCCACAGATGCTGTCCGCAGACGGCGCACTCACGGGATACGAGAATCTGCTGCTTTCAGCCTCGCCTCTACGTGATCCCACGCCGGGAGCGCGCACAGCGAATCGCCGAGGCGCTCGCCATGATGAATCTGACCCGCGACGCAGACCGCCTGGTGCAGCATTACTCCGGAGGAATGATCCGACGCCTCGAAATCGCCCAGAGCATGCTACATCGGCCGAAGATCCTGGTGATGGACGAACCCACGGTGGGGCTCGATCCTCTCGCCCGGCACGCTGTCTGGGATCATATCCGCGCGCTGCGCCAGACCTATCGTATGACGATCCTTATAACGACTCATGACATGGAAGAGGCGGACGAGCTTTGTGACCGTATCGCACTCATGCACCACGGGGGAATCGAGATCATCGGCGCCCCCGCAGAACTCAAGAGGCAAGTTGGACCGGAGGCCACGCTCGACGACGTCTTCGCTCATTACACCGGGTTGGAGATCGAGCCGGAGGGCGGGTATCGGCAGACGCGAGAGGCACGACGGAGCGCGCGTGAACATGGCTGAGCACTCTGCCATCCCCCCTGTCACCGACTACGCTACGCAAGTGCTGGCCGTGGTGGATGCCGAGCTGCGCAAGCTCCGCCACGATCCGATGGAACTCCTGTCTCGAGCTGTCCAGCCGGCCCTTTGGCTCGTTCTGTTTGGACAGGTCATGGCTCAGGTCCGGGGGCTCAGTGCGGGCATGAATTATCTCGACTTTCTGGCGCCCGGCATCCTCGCTCAAAGCGTGCTCTTCGTCGCCATCTTCTATGGCATCGCCGCCATCTGGGAACGTGACCTTGGTGTCCTCCACCGCTATCTCGTCAGTCCCGCGCCCCGGACCGCGCTTGTCCTGGGCAAGGCGCTCTCATCGGGAGCGCGAGGTCTGTCACAGGCGGTTGTGGTTTATGGGCTCGCCTTTGTCCTCGGCATCGAGGTCAGCCTTGAACTACGGCATGTGCTCGGCGTGATCGCCTTTATCGCACTTGGCTCAGCGCTCTTCTGCACCTTGTCACTCATCGTCGCCTGCCTCGTGAGGACCCGTGAACGTTTCATGGGTATCGGACAGGCGCTGACGATGCCGATCTTTTTCGCCAGCAACGCGATCTATCCGATACGCTTGATGCCGTTCTGGCTGCAGGCTATCTCCCGCCTCAATCCTTTGACCTACGAGGTTGACGGACTCCGCGCCTTCATGCTCCGCAACGGCGTCAGCACTATTGGGATCGGGCTCGATTTCCTGGTTCTGATCACGACCTTTACCGGTCTGGTTGCGATCGCGGCTCGTCTTTATCCGAGGATGGGCGAGTGAACTTCCTGCGCGAGGGAATCACCAATGAAAGAAATCCTGATCCTGGCCTATAAACTGTTGGTCAACGACAAAGGCAAATATACTGCGCTTTTGGTGGGAACCACCTTCTCGGTCTTCCTCATCGTGCAGATGACCTCCTCCTTCGCCGGAATCCTGACCAAGGCGTCGGCCACCGTGATTAACGTCGGCGCCAGCATCTGGGTGATGGACCCGGCCGTAAACACGGTGCTCAACAGCATTCCAATGCCGGACTACGTGCTCGACGCGGTGCGCAGCATAAACGGCGTGAAGTACGCGGTTCCTCTGTACTCGGGTGGAGCGCTGGTAAAACTCCACGACGGCACCTATCAACCGGTTATGGTGGTGGGACTTGATGACGCCAGCCTGTTCGGAAGGCCGGAGCTGCTGGAAGGAAACATCGAAGACATCTTTGCTGAAAACGGATTTATCATAGTCAAGGACGAGGAGTTCCCGAAACTGGAGAATCCCAGGCTCGGGACAGAATTCGAAATCAATGACCACCGCGGCGTCATCGTCGGCATCGCGAAAGTCGCGACCGGCGGCCTGTACGGCACTCCGACGCTTTACACCACCTACAATAGGGCTTTGCAGTACATACCGTCCACTCGTTTTACTACCTCATACATTTTGGTAGAGCCAAAGGCCGACTCTGACATCCCTTACATCAAGGAGCAGGTTGCGCGGCTTGGCTACCTGGCGCTGGCCCGCAGGGAGTTTACTGACCGGATATCGGGCTACCTGAAATATCAGACCGGGATCGGCACCAATACGCTCTTGATGACTGTTATCAGTTTCATTGTTGGCCTGTCGATTTCGGGCCAGACCTTCTACACATTCATCCTCGAAAACCTCGAGCACTTTGGTGCACTCAAGGCGATTGGGGCTAAAGGACGGGAGCTTGTATACATGATATTGTTCCAGGCCGGCTTCACTTCGCTCGCTGGATACGGCCTCGGGGTTGGTCTCTCCACCCTCGTGATTGCCGCCGCGAAGCTAAGACTCCCGGAATATTCCTCGCGCGTCACTTACACCAACCTGGGGCTCGCTTTGCTGCTCGTTCTGATAATCGCGAGCGTTTCCAGCTACGCGGGAATACGCCGGGTACTGAAGATCGAACCGTTCGATATCTTCAGAGGTTGATATGCCTGGGGCGGCAATCGTGGCCGAAAAGCTCACCAAATGGTTCGGACAAGGTGACGCGAGAACCTACGCGGTGAACGAAGTGAGTTTCGAGGCGAATTGGGGCGAGATGCTCTACATCGTGGGGCCGTCGGGAAGCGGTAAGACGACTCTGTTGAGCATGATTTCCGGGATTCTTCGACCGAACTCCGGTTCGGTGCAAGTGGACAACCGCGACATTTGGAGTCTGTCAGATGACGAAATTGCCGATTTTCGGTTGAACACGATAGGCTTCGTATTTCAGGACTATCATCTGTTCCCGCGCCTGACGACCGCAGAGAATGTAGCGATCCCGCTGATTCTCAAGAAGCGAAGCTGGGACGAGGCCCTGCGCGCAGCGTCCCGCTATCTCGAGGTGGTGGGCCTGGCCGACAAGGCGCAACTTCCGCCAACCAAGCTCAGCGGCGGCGAGCAGCAGCGCGTGGCAATCGCACGCGCCATCGTTCATCAACCCGAAATTCTGGTATTGGACGAGCCCACCGCGTCGCTGGACGGGGAGACCGGGCGCAAGATCGTCTCCTTTGTTAAAGCGGAAATCCTGACCGCGGAGCGGTGCATTCTCATTGTCACGCATGACAGCAGGATCTTTGAGTACAGCAACAGGATCATGGAGATGGAGGACGGACGGATAACCGGCTTCCAGCAGGGGGAAGTCGTATGAGGCCCAGGATAGAGCTACTGCTAGCCTTTCTCGGCCTGGCAGCGGGCTTGGTTGGCGCATACGTCTACGGACTGCATGCCGTACCGCAGGCGCCGGCGTTCAATCCAGCGGCAAACCCATACGCCAAGGGTATCTATGCGGAAGGCATCGTCGAAAGTTACCAGAACAACGGCGAGAACATCAACATCTATCCTGAGGTGCCTGGCACGATTGTAGAAATCCCGGTCCAGGAGGAACAGTTTGTCCGGAGAGGAACGATACTGCTGCGGATGGACGATTCGGTTCAGAGGGCGACGGCGGAGCAGCAGAAATCCCAGGCGGAAGCCGCGCGCGCCATGCTCGAAGAACTCCGGGCCGAACCTCGGCAGGAAACCTTTGAGGTTTCCAAGGCTCAGCTGACCTATGCGCGCGCACAACTGAAGAACGCAGAGGACGAGCTCCAGAAGCAGGAGGCGTCTTATCAGCTAGATCCCAAATCCGTAAGCAAGTACACGCTCGATGACGCGATAAACGCCGTGAAGGTTGCCGCGGCCAACCTCAAGGTGGTGCAGAAGCAGTACGACCTCACCAAGGCCGGCGCCTGGGTTTACGATATCAGGAATCAGGAAAAGATCTACCAGGCGGACGAAAAGGCCTACCTCTCCTCCAGTGCCCTGCTTGCGAAGTACACGATCAAGGCACCTGCCGACGGTACGATTCTTGCCATTCAAGCGGCGGTTGGAAGCTACGTTGCGCCCCAGGGCACTTACGACACGTACACGCAGGGATCTGACCCGGTCATCGTAATGGGAGCCTCGGAAGGATATGCCAGCGTTCGATGCTACATCGACGAAATACTCATACACAGGCTGGCCCCAGGACCTCAGATGCGAGCCCAAATGTTCATTCGAGGCACGAATATCAGCGTGCCCCTCGAGTACGTAAGAATACAGCCCTATGTCTCCCCAAAAATCGAATTATCCGACCAGCGGCTCGAAAGGGTCGATGTGCGAGTGTTACCGGTCATCTTTCGGTTCGCGAGGCCCAAGAATCTTCCAGTCTATCCGGGCCAGTTAGTGGATGTTTACGTTGCCGAGAAATAGCCGCGCGAGGACGTGCCGCCGTGCGTGCGATCATCTATTACCGACGCTCTGCGTCTTTCTTTCATGTTGTCTTGCGGCGTGTGCCGTAGGACCGGACTTTGTGCGCCCCGAAGGACCGGCCAGTCGGCATTACACCTACGAGGAAGAGCCCGCCGGAACGATTGCTGCCGAAGGTGGCGCGCAGCGGTTCGAGCGCGGGGCGAAGATTGCCGCAGACTGGTGGCGGCTGTTCAACTGCCCGAAGCTGGACGCGGTGGTCCTTCAATCCATCGCTAACAATCCGACGCTGCAAGCCGCGCAGGCGAGCCTGCGGCAAAGCGAGGATAACCTCCGTGCCGGCTACGGCATCTTCTACCCGCAGCTCGGCGCCGGCTTCCAACCCGCGCGCCAGCAATTCTCGCCGGCTCGATTCGGCGAGACCGCCGGCCCCAGCATTTTTAATCTTTATACCTTCTCGACGACAGTCAGTTACCTGCTCGACGTGTTCGGCGGCGAGCGGCGCACCGTAGAGAGTCTGGGCGCGCAGGTTGACGTGCAACATTACAACGCCCAAGGTTCCTACCTCACGCTGTCGGGCAACATTGTCAACGGGGTCGTGGCGGAGGCAGCGTACAGCGCTGAAATCGAAGCAACGGAACAGATTATTGGATTTCTTGAGGAGCAGACCAACGTCACCTCCGCGCAGGCGCGGGCGGGTGTCGTTCCCTATGCGAATTTGCTCAGCATCCAAACTCAACTGGCCACAACGGAGGCGACGCTGCCGCCCCTTCTGCAGCAACTGGCCCACAGTCGGCACTTGCTCGCGACCCTGGCAGGTCAGGCACCTGCGGATTGGACGCCGCCACGAGTCACGCTTTCCGAACTCAAGCTTCCTGACGACCTGCCGGTGAGCCTGCCTTCCGATTTGGTCCGTCAACGTCCGGATATCCTGGTGGCCGAGGCCGAGCTACACAGCGCCAGCGCTCAGATCGGAGTGGCAACCGCAGCGCTGTTTCCGAGCTTCACACTGAACGCCGACTACGGTTGGAACAGCACCTCGCTTTCCGCTCTGTTTGCGAGTAACGCTGCCTTCTGGACGATGGGAGCGGCCCTCGCCACCCCGCTGATCCAGGGACCCACGCTCTGGTACCAGCGACGGGCGGCAATCGATGCCTATCAGCAGGTCTTGGCAAACTATCGGCAGACCGTTCTAGCAGCCCTTGCGCAGGTTGCGGATGCGCTGGACGCGCTGCAGCATGACGCCGAAACTCTCCGTGCACAATCGCAGGCGCTCAACGCGGCAGCCGAGGCGTTGCATCTGATACAGATAAACTATCAGGCCGGCACGGTCAATTATCTGCAGGTCCTAATCGCTGACTACCAATATCAGCAGGCGAAACTTGGCCGTATCCAGGCGATGGGACAACGACTTCAGGATACCGCCGCGTTTTTCGTCGCTCTCGGCGGAGGCTGGTGGAATGCCCCAGAAAGTACCATCGGCAATTCATCAGCCGAGAACGCCCGTAGCAGCCTTATTCCGCAAGCGGACCCGCAGAAGCGATGATTTAGGAGTCAATTCGATGGCCGAGTCCCCCGCGAGTTGAGGGCGTACTCGCAACTCGGTGGAGAGCTCGACGAATCTTTTGTATCAGCCGGGTGACAACTGACTGGCCGGATGCAACACGAGCGCGAGAAGATTCACTCCTATGAGCGAGCTAATGGAATGACTAGCCGTGTCAGAATGCATCCTGACGGGGCCACACGCCGGCGCGGGATTCTGGCACAGCGCTTGCGCTGATTGCCTCGCGACGGTGGAGCGTCCCACAAAACCAGGCAACGCAGCAGTCCTGGCGGCGGCCTACGCGAAGCTCGTAAATGAGTGCGCGAGGGCGCGCAGGTTCTGCGAGGCGAAACTCGAATCGCCGCTGCGGGATTGCGTCTATCGGACGCGTGCCATTCTCGCGCGCGTCAATCGGCTGCTGGAATCAGCTTACGCGCCCGAGATCGCGGCAAGCATCGTTGCGCTGAACAATCTCGCCGCAGAAACGGCTCAGCGGGCGGAAGCGGCGCGAGCGCCCGAGCCGTTCGACAAGGCGCGCTCGATGATGCTCGAGATGCGCAAACTCTTCGCCGGTTTCAGACCGGGCGGCGATCTGGCGGGGGCCGATCTGAATCGACCGGCTAAAACCGAATCGCCAGTGGAATTGGCAACCAATCATGGCCCCGATACTCAGAACAATCCACCTCGCGTCTCAGTGGTTATTCCCGCCTACAACTCGTCGGGCACCGTGTGGCGCGCGATCGAAAGCGGGCTTGCCCAGAAGCTCGAGGACGCGCTGGAAATTATCGTGGTTGACGACTGCTCGACCGACGAAACCCGCGAAGTCCTGAAACTCTACGATCGCCGGATTCGGACGGTGACGATGCGGTTCAATCGCGGAGTCGCGGCCGCTCGAAACGCCGGGCTGGCCGTCGCTCGCGGCGAGTACGTTGCGTTCCTGGATGCGGACGATGAGTTTCTGCCGGGGCGGCTCGCCCGGAGCGTTTCGGCGCTCGACGGCGCTCGCGATACGGTGCTGGCCTATTCCGACGCCTGCCTCGCCGACGATGCGGGCCTGGTGACGGCCCTTTCGCTCGCGCCGGCCGTCGTAGCGCCGCATACGATGCGATCGCCCTCGCTCGACGACCTCTTCAGCGGATGCTGGTGGCCGATTCTTCCGAGCGCCGTCACCGTTCGCAGAGCGGTGATGGCGCGGTGCGGCGGGTTCGACGAAGCCTTCGGCGGCGCGGGCGGTCATCTGGAGCTCTACGCGTGGCTCCGGGTCCGTGAGCTGGGGCCGTTCGCGTTCATCGCCTCGCCGCTGGTTCAGTGGCGTCTGCTGCCGGCGCTGGAACGGCTCGAAAAGTACCTGTCCAACTTGAGCGTTCTCTATCGGCTGATGAATCAACGATACGGCGAGCGCGGGGCGCGCATGGTCCAGGATTTCGCGATCTCCAACGCGATGGCGCTGATCGGCGAGGGCTCGAACGCGCTCGGCCGCAAAGATCGGGCGACTGGCCGGCGCGCGCTCGCTTGCGCACTGTCACATCTGAGCGATTCGATCTTTGCCGAAGAAGATCGCGCCGGCGATCGCGCACCGAGCGTCGCCGATGCGACCGCGGCTGTCGCGTCGTGAGCAAAGTTCCGTGTCATGTAGCGATCCTCCCGCGCCGAACGTGCCGGTCACTGGAATGGGACCGCTTCGTTGCCTAAAGTTCTGCGCGATGCGCGATATTTGCGCAACCAAGGAGCGGCGCGTGACACGAATGCTCGCGCGGGCTTTGCCCGCCGTCCTGCTGATCGCCGCGTGCAACTCGGAACCGATTACGCCGGCGCGGCGCGGGCGGCAGATTTACATGTCCAACTGCGTGGTCTGTCACAATCCCAATCCGAATCTGCCGGGCAGCCAAGGTCCCGCGCTCGCGGGGTCGTCGCGCGAGCTGCTCGAAGCGCGCGTCCTGCACCTCACCTATCCGCCGGGCTACAAGCCCAAGCGCGCCACACACGCGATGCGGGCGTTCCCGCAGTCGCGGGCCAGATCGACGAGATCACCGCATTCCTTGCCGAAGCGGCCGCCACCGGCAAGTAGGGGGCGCGACCTACGCGCCCCTACGGTTCTCGATCTTCAATCTCGTTCGTTTCGGCGATCAAAGCAGGCTGACTTCGATCACGATGAACATCACCAGCCAGAGAACGAAGCCGGCCGTGATCACTCCCGAAATCGAGTCGAGCGGCTTCTTGGTCACACCCTGAGTGCCGACCAGCGCGTTGAGTTCGACTAGCGCGAGGACCGCGCCTCCCAGGATCATCCACTCGGTGATACCGCTGCTCGAAGGATACGCGAACATGGGATAGTGGCTCGCGGCGCCCATGAAGAACAGCATCGGGATGGAGAACAGGGTGTTGGTGCGTGAGGCGAGCCCGGCGCGGCGACCCGCAGCCGCGGCGGCGGGATTGGCCGCCGCCCCACCCGCCATCGCGACCGCGTTGGCGATGATGATCTTCTGCTTGGGCCAGATCACGAACCAGACGTTGGCCCACATGATCAGGCCCATCGCGCCGCCGGTGAAAATCGCGACGGTCCAGGCCGTGAAGGTCCAATCCAGTTTGTGCCACCAGATCAGCAAGTACGTGACCCCGAATATGATCGTGAACATCGCGCCCCATCGAAACCACCAGAGCGCGCGCGGCACCAGTTTCTGAATCGCGCCGCTGCGCACCGGAGCTTCGGTCTCGCCGAAGAACGGCGTCTGCACGAGGTTGAAATAGTAGAGAAGACCAATCCACGTGATGCCGGCGAGAAAGTGACCCCATCGCAGCAGCATCAGGATTGTGTCCGTTACGGTTCCGGACAAGTCCATGACATCCTCCTTCCCGAACCCCCAACGAAAGCGGAGGCGGTAATCAGGCGTTGACGATGAGAAACCCCTTGGGAAGCATCAATCAAGTTTCGGCCATGCCGTCAAGGTTCCGGGCAGCGCCGATGGTATCGCGAGGCGGCTTGGGTATAAACTTAATCGCCAGAAAGCGGACCACAAGAGCTGCGATGCCAGCACGACGCCGCAAGCCGGCCTCTCAAATCCAGCCGGGGTAATGTGGAAGAACTCCCGCCCATCATTCCGATCTTTCCGCTCCCCAACCTGGTGCTGTTTCCAGGCGTAAAAGTTCCGCTGCATATCTTTGAGCCGCGCTATCGCGAGATGGTGGCTGAAGTCGGCGCCGACCACGGCGTAATCGGAATGGTGCTGCTCAAGGGCGACTGGGAACGCGACTACCACGCCTATCCCGATATCTTCGAGGTCGGATGCGCGGGCCGGATCGGCGATCTCGTGCGTCTGCCCGACGGACGCTTCAATCTGGTGCTGGAGGGGCTGGTCGAGTTCCGAATCGTCCGCGAGCTTCGCGATCGTTCCTTTCGGCGCGCCAAGGTGGACTGGTGTCCGGTCGAAGCGCACGCGCTGGACCTCGACGATGAGGCGATGGAATCGCTTCGCGCGCTGCTGGTCAGCTATGTCGGCGATTTCGCTCTCGAGACCTGGCGTGCCACGGTAGAGGAGAGCGGGCTGCGCGGGACTGAGCTGGTAAATTTTCTATGTTTCCACCTCGATCTTACCTCGCTCGAGAAGCAGGCCCTGCTCGAAGCGCTCAACTCGCGCGCCAGATGCCTGTTCGACGTGCTGAGCTTTCGGCTCGAAGAGCGCAAGCTCGGTCCCGGCGGATCGTGCGACGGCGGCTCCGGACTCGTTCAGTAAGGGGGTATTTCCGGCTCAGTAGCTCGGCTGACAGTGCGTGGTAGCTTCCCGGCACGCGATGATTCGCGGGTGCAACAGGTACTCGGAAGTCGGCGGTCCCCGATGCAGTCCGGGCCGACAGGATCCGCAGGAGCATTCCTGCGCTGGACTCGCCGCAGCCGTCGCAAAAGTGCGACGATAGAGTCCAATTTCGGCACATTTTTACCCGTAATCGGGTTTGCAAAACGCTAAACTCTTCGCAAAAAGCGAACCTCATAGCTGGCGGCACTCAATTTCGCCACTTCAACTGGCTTCCACGCTGCTGGGAGCGCGCTCAAAGCTTAGGCACAGTGGTTGCTTCACAATCGAACCAAGCCAGCGAACCGGTTGGGCCTCAGGGAGCCATCCGGTGACGCGTAGATGAGGAAGGCGACTCAAATGGAATGGGAAAATGGGGCCCTCGGATCACTGCTGGTACCCGACGTTATCACTCCAGACCAGTACTACGACTCCCGGCGGGACGACAGTGCGCTCCGGCCGGTCAAGCGCTTGATGCTGGCGCTGCTCGAAGATGCGCTGAGGTGCTTCCAGAACAACTCCGACGCGAAGGGCGGACTGCGCAAGCGCCTGTTCTCCGAAGCTGAGGAGTGGTTGTGCAAAGAGGGTGGCGAAGGCCCGTTCTCGTTCGAGACTGTGTGCGAGACCTTGGGAATCGAGCCGAAGTTTCTGCGCGGAGGGCTGCTTGAGTGGCGCACTCAGCAACTGGCCGGTTCCTCTCCGCGGCGTCTGGCGCGCCGATCGCCGGTCGTGCGAGCCGGCAGGATCAGTGCTCCTGCGCAGCGGCGCAGCCGGCGCATGTCTCAGGCGGTCTGATTCCGAATCAGTCCCGCGTCCGCTCGCGGGCTTTCACAACGCATAGCACAGAACGAAAAGCGGCGAGCGTGCCATCTGGCACGCCACGCCGCTTCGTTTATTTGCCGGCGCACAAGGGACGAGCCGTCGCGCGAACCATTACGATGGTCCGCGAGCGCCGATACGCTCGAATCTAGTGCACGGCGGGAGCTTGGCCCGGCTGAGGCTGGGCCGCAGCGACTCCCGGCGGCGGAGGCGGGACGTATCCCTTGGGCTGAGCGGCGGCCCACGCCTCGCACGCGTCGATGTCGGACTGCTCCATCTGCAGTTGCTCCATGATGTCCGCATCGCTCTTGCCGTGAGTCTTCAGGTAGTGAACTCCCGGACATTTGACTTCAAGGTTGAAGTTCCTGATTTCGCCCCCTGTTGAAGCGACTGTGCTACCTCCGGCGGTTGCCGCGCTTTTCGCTCCACCCGCACCGCCGGCCGCACATCCAGCAACGATCACGAACAGCCCCGAGGCCAGCGCCAACCCGATCGTGGTCTTCATGAATTCCTCCTTCAGTCTGAACACCGCCGCCTGATTCAAAGGCAAATCGGGCGTTCCTCCCCCGACTCGAAAGCAGCGTCAAGATACACGCGACCGGTTCAATTATCAAACCTCCGGCAGACCGGCGCAAGGCCGTCTCGATGAGCCTAGCGGGCCTCGAACAGGATCTTGTCGCCGCTTTCAACTTTTCGCGCGCGTCCTTCGTGGCAGGAGTACTCGAGATGCGCCAGCGTTTCGAAGGTCGCCGCCATCACGTGGAATATCGGCCGCTCCTCGGCGCCGAACACCTGGTCCGCCACCTCGAAGGCGGTCTGTGGCCGCTTGCGGATCAGATCGAGCATCTCGGCTTCGCGATAGCGATGATGCTCGATTATCTGGTTGGCGCGATGCCGATGGTCGTTGTAGACCCCGCCATGCGCCGGCAGCACCAGTTCGACATCGAAGCGCTGCACCTTGAGCAGCGAGGCGATGAAGTCACCGAGCGGATTGCCGGCCGTATCGGGATAGATCCCGACGTGGGGCGTGATTTTCGGCAGCAGGTGATCGCCGACGATCATCACTTTTTCCTGCCTGAGATAAATTACGTTGTGCCCCGGCGCATGGCCGGGCGTCCAGATCACTTCGAGCTTGCGCTCGCCGACCGGGATTATGTCGCCGTCGCCGATCGTCCGATCCAGCCTGGTGGCGGGATCGTAAAGCTTCGTTCCCATCCAGGTCGGGCGCATCCCTTCGGCCGCGAACTGCTCGATCGGAAAGCCGTGGCTGGTGAAAAACGATCGCGCCTCCGGCCGATCGGCCATCGCCATGCTGCCGAAGCCCAGCATCCGCGTGGCGCGCTCGAGCTCGAGTTGGTGGATGTAGACCTTGGCGCCGCTGCGGCGCTGAATTTCACCCGAAGCGCCGAAGTGATCGATGTGATGATGCGTGCTGACCAGCACGTCGAGGTCTTTGAAGCCGATACCGATCTCGCCGAAAGCCTCCTCGAGCGTGGCCATGCTGTCTGCGGTATTCATCCCGGTGTCGATCAGCGCCCACGCACCGCGGCAATCGATGAGGTAGACGTTGATGATCGTCGGCCTCATCGGGAGCGGAAGGAAAATCTCGAAGATGCCCGGATGGACTTCGACTACTTTTGCCGGCACAGGTCTCCGCTGCCGCTGTTGCGAACATGCAGCGCGGCCGAGTGATGAATCACTCTACTCGTGAATCTGATCTTTCACCTGGAAGGTCAGGCTGACCGTCACTTTCCATCGGACAACCTTGTTGTTCTCTACGCTCGCCGAGACTTCGTTGACCTGCGCGGTGTGGATTCCCGAGATCGTCACGCCCGCGCGCGACACCGCCAGTTGAACCGCATCCTCGATGGAGTTGGCCGACATGCCGGTGAGCTTGATGGTCTTTTCCACCATGGCGCGATCGCTCCTCCCAGGCCCGGGCAGGTGGTCCCGTCCCGCGAGCCCATTAGCGCACACGGTTGGGGGCGATTCAAGGCGATCGCGCGCCGCATCAAAACCGTCCGCCGCGCTTTGCTGGAGGGCCTACGATGGTTATTCTTTCGTTACACGCGCAGCCGCTGAAGCGCTGACCAACGGCCCGCAAGCATTATCACTATGACGATACCGAGCAGGGAAAGTCTTCTTCGCGAACGAATCGAGCACTATGACATCACGGCCCACGACGTCGTGCCTATCGTGGACGCGATGAGCCGCATGGCTTACAGCGCGCGCGACCTTCACCGCGCCGCCGAGATCTACGATCGGATGCTGCGCGACGAAAGCTGCGCCGTGATCCTGTGTCTGGCCGGCTCGCTAATCAGTGCGGGCCTCAAGAAGGTGTTCACCGACATGATTCGCAATCGCATGGTCGATGCGGTGGTGAGCACCGGCGCGAACATCGTGGACCAGGACTTCTTCGAGGCGCTGGGCTTCGGCCATTACCTGGCGCCGGATCGCTTCAAGGCCGGGATGGACGATGACGCGCTGCGTGAACTGCACATCGACCGAATCTACGACACGCTGATCGACGAGGACGAGCTTAGAGTCTGCGACGAGACCGTCCGCAAGATCGCCGACCGTCTGGAGCCGAGACCGTACACCTCGCGCGAGTTCATCGCGGAGATGGGCCGCTATCTGTCGGAAGTGGAGGCGAGAACCGGCGCGAGCATCGTGCTGGAGGCGTTTCGCGAGGACGTGCCGATCTTCTGTCCGGCCTTCAGCGACTGTTCGGCCGGCTTCGGTCTGGTGGCGCATCAGGCGGCGCGCGGCAAGCAACCCAAAGTCACCATCGACAGCGTCGCCGATTTCCACGAGCTGACGCGAATCAAACTCAATTGCGAGCATACCGGCCTGCTCATGATCGGCGGCGGCGTGCCCAAGAACTTCGCCCAGGACATAGTGGTGGCGGCGGAGATCCTGGGACGCGACGTGCCGATGCACAAATACGCGATCCAAATCACGGTCGCCGACGTGCGCGACGGCGCACTGTCCGGTAGCACGCTCAAGGAGGCCAGCAGTTGGGGCAAGGTCGATACCACCTACGAGCAGATGGTCTACTGCGAGGCGACCATCGCGCTCCCGCTGATCGCCGGCTACGCATACCATAAGGGCGGCTGGAAGCAGCGCAACGCGCGCCGGCTCGGCCGCTCGCTCGAATCACCCCAATAACCTCGGCTGGCGTAACGGCCATGATCATCGTGACGGGCGGAGCCGGCTTCATCGGGAGCAATCTCGTTGCCGCCCTCAACGCCGGCGGCGAGACCGACATTTTGATTGTCAACCGCCTGGCGGAAAACTTCCGCAACTTATGCGACCTGCGCTTCTCCGACTTCATGCAACCGGACGAGTTTCTCGCGGCGATTGCCGGAAAGAGTTTCCGCAAGCCGATCGAGGTCATCTTCCATCAGGGCGCATGCGCGGACACCACCCTGTCCGATGGCGCATACATGATGGAAAACAACTTCACATTCTCGAGATGCATCCTGGACTTTGCGCTCGAGCATAAGGTGCCTCTGGTCTATGCTTCGAGCGCTTCGGTGTATGGTGCCAGCCGATCGTGGCGTACCATACCGGCGGACGAACGGCCGCTCAACCTCTACGCCCTTTCCAAGCTCGCCTTCGACAATCACGTCCGCGCGCGAATCGGCGAAGCGGAGAGCACGGTGGCCGGCCTGCGCTTCTTCAACGTGTATGGGCCGCGCGAGCGCCACAAGGGCAAGATGGCCTCGATGGTGTACCAGCTCTATCGACAGTTGAAGCACAACGGACGCGCGCGGCTGTTCGAGGGAACCGGCGGCTACCGCGATGGCGAACAGCGGCGCGACTTCGTATTCGTGCGCGACGTAGTGAGCGTCAACCGGTTTTTCGCCAGCAGGCCGGCGCCGGTCAAGGGAATCTTCAATGTCGGAACGGGCGCGAGCCGCAGCTTCAACGACATCGCGAGAGCGTTGATCAAGTCCCTGGGCAAGGGCGAAATCGAATACATTCCGTTCCCTGAAAGTTTACAAGGGAAATATCAGAGCTTCACCGAGGCTGAGGTTTCGGCCTTGCGCGCGGCGGGCTACAGCCAGGGCTTCGCATCGATCGAGCAAGGCATCGCGGAATCGGCCGCGAGTTGGGAGAGCGAGGATCTCGCGCCGTAAATTTTCGGTTGCCCGCCAATGCCCTCACCCGCGCGTCACGGCGTTTGCAAGAAAAGAGCAAACGCCGCGCCGCTTGCCCTCTCCCTGGTCAGGGAGAGGGATAGGAGCAGCGATGCCGCAGTGGTCTTACGCCTCTCCCTGACCAGGGAGAGGTCGGCGAGCCTTTGCGTAAGCAAATCGCTCGCCGGGTGAGGGTAGGCTGGGATCGTCTTCGGCGCGCGGGTGAGGGCGCCGCTCAGCGCGACAATTCGATTATGACCGCCTCGTTAGCGGCAAGCCGGAGCGACTCGCCGATGCTCTCGCCCTCGCGACCCTCGATCGTGCTCAGGAGCATCGTGCCCGGCGGCGAATCGAAGCGGCGCTCCGCGCCGCTGAAATTTATCCCGACCACAACCGTTTGATTCTGCCGCTCGCGGCAGAACACCAGGCAATCGTCGGGACCCGGGATTGCGCGATAGCTCCCTTCGAGCAGCGCGGGAGTTTGCTTGCGCAATCGGATCAACCGCCGGTAGAACCCCAGCATCGATCTATCATCTTCGCGCTGACGCTCGACGTTGATCGCCGCGCAATCGCCCACTGGCAGCCACGGCTGGTCCGAAACGCTGAAGCCGCCGTTCTTGCCGGCCGACCATTGCATCGGCGTGCGGCACTGATCGCGCCCGACTTTGTCGCGCGCCGCAAAGAACGGGACGTTCACGTCGCGCATCCCGATCTCCTCGCCGTAGTACAAAAAGGGCGTGCCGCGCACCGTCAGCAGCATCACGATCGCGGCCCGCGCGCGCGCCTCGGTCTCTGTGTCGCTCTGGTAGCGGCTGAGATGGCGCGGGAAGTCATGATTGGAGAGCGTGTAGGTCGGCCATGCGCCGCTTTTCGGCGGCAGGATGTCTTCGGTCTCTTCGATCACGTTGCGGAATGCCGCCGCTTCCCACGGGCACATGAAGAAACGGAAGTTGAACGCGAGCTGGATCTGATCGGGGCGCAGGAACGCCGCGAGCGATTGCTGCTCGCGCACCCACACTTCGCCCACCATCATGCGGTCGCGGTAGCGGTCGAGCACGCGGCGAAAGCCGCGGATAACGTCGTGAGTCTCGGGCAACTCCTGGTCATATAAATGAAGCTGCAGGCCCTGCGGGTCGCGGCGGGTGAAGATACTCGAGTCGGTCCGCGGCGGATTGTCGCGCAGCGCCGCATCCTTCATCAAATGTGAGATCACGTCCACCCGAAAGCCGTCCACGCCGCGGTCGAGCCAGAACGCCATCGCGGCGTGCATCGCCTCGGCCACTTCGGGATTGCGGTAGTTGAGGTCGGGCTGCTCCTTCAAGAACGAGTGCATGTACCATGAGGCCGTGGCGGCGTCGTACTCCCAGGCCGGGCCGCCGAACGCACTGAGCCAGTTGTTGGGCGGCCGGTCCGGCTCGCCGGCAACCCAGATGTACCAGTCGCGCTTGGGATTGCGCCGCGACGACCGCGATTCGAGGAACCACGGATGCTGGTCCGAGGTGTGATTCGGCACCAGGTCGAGGATGATCCGGATATTGCGCCGATGCGCCTCGGCGAGCATCCGATCGAAACTCGGCAAGTCGCCTAGCTCGGGGTGGATCCCGCAATAGTCGCTGACGTCGTAGCCCCAATCCTTGAGCGGCGAGGGATTGATCGGGCTCAGCCAGATCGCGTCGATGCCGAGCGACTTGCCGTTGCCGTCGTTTAGCGTCCCGTCGTTGAGGTAATCCAGATGGGCGGTGATGCCGTCCAGATCGCCGATTCCGTCGCCGTTGGAGTCGGCGAAACTGCGCGGGTAAATCTGATAGAATACGGCGGTCTGCCACCAGGGAGGATTCATCGCACCTGTTCGCTCCTTCTCCCCTTCCGTCGGGGAAGGGGTCAGGGTTGTAGGTAACTCGCCGGGGAGAATCTGATCAATGGCACGATCGCGGTTGGGCGCTTTGATAGGTGAGATGTGGTCGGGGACCGAGTTCATCGGCGCCATGGGGCGCCTGTGGGACGAGGGCTTCCCGCACGGCGACGGCAGCGGCGTTCTGCTGGTCCCGGGCCTGTGGGGCAACGACGCCTCGCTGTTCATTCTGCGACGCGATCTGGCCCGGCTGGACTACGACGTGCGCACGTGGGGACTGGGAATCAACAACCGGTGCGGTGAAGAGACGATCGCGGACCTGATAAAGTCGGCGCGCCGCCAGCGCAACAATCACCGCCGGCCGCTCGCGGTGATCGGTCACAGCCGCGGCGGATTCATGGCGCGCGAGCTGGCCCGCCGGGCGCCCGAAATCGCCGACCTGGTGATCACGCTCGGCACGCCGGTCGGCTCTACGACGCTGGAGAGCGCGACCTTCGGGATCCGTCTGATGCTCCGCATATCGCGCGCGCTGTTTGCGAAGCGGCCCGGATGCCTGACGCAGGAATGCGGATGCGAGTACGTGCGCAACGTCGCCACCACGCTGCCGGCGAGCGTCGCGGCCTACTCGTTATGGAGCCGCGACGACGGAGTGGTAATTCCCGAGAGCTGCATCAAGCCGGGCGAGGCCAACGTCGAAGGTGCCGGGTACCCACGTCGGGATGATCGCAAACCGCGAGGTGCTGCGCGTGATCGCGGAAACCCTGGCCCGCTATCGCATGCCGGTCGCCGCGCCGCACTGAGAAGCTGCCAGTCTGACACGCATAGAGTTAGCTCGGAAAGTTAAAAGTTATAGGGAATATCTGTCAATCTGTCCGATCTGTCACAGACAGGTGACACACGATATGCAATAAGCGCAGTATGACGCCGCTCGAACGCGTACACGTTGGTCTGATTGGTTGCGGGCGCATCGCCAGCCTGCAGGTCCTGGGCTATCGCGATCACTCGCGCGCGGAGCTGACAGCAATCTGTGACAACGACGAAGCGCTACTACGTCAGCGACAGCAGGAGTGGCAACCAAAGAAGACGTATCGTGACTATCACCAGCTTCTCGCCGACTCCGACGTGAACGCCGTGGAGATCCTGATACCACACCACTTGCATCGGGAGGTCGCCATCGCCGCGTTGCAAGCAGGCAAGCATGTGTCGTTGCAGAAGCCGCCGGCGTTGACGCTCCGCGAACTCGACGACGTGAATGAAGCGGCGAAAGCTGCGGGACGCCGGCTGCGTGTCTTCGAGAACTTCATGTACTATCCGCCGCACGTCAAGGCGCGCGCGCTGGTCCAGGAAGGGGCAATCGGTGAGCCCATCTCGGTGCGTATCAAGACGGCGGCCGGACGTTTCGATGACGGCTGGCGGGTGCCGGCCACGTCGCTAGCATGGCGCATGAATCCGGAAACCTGCGGCGGCGGCCCAACCTGCTTCGACCACGGCTACCATTGCTACAACATGGCGCGCTTCTTCGTCGCCGAGCCGGTCGAACGCGTGCACGCGTGGATTCACGTCAACCGGTTTGGGTCGGACGCTTTCTACGACGGGCCCGCTTTGATCAGTTGGAAGTACGCCGGCGTGCCCAAGTTCGGCAGCTGGGAGGTCATCGCGTCGGTGGGCATGCGCGTACGCTCGAAGTACTACGCCAGTGACGACCGCATCGAAATCCACGGGACCGAGGGCATCATCTGGATCAACCGCTGTACGGGTTCTCTTCTCGACGAGCCTGCGCTGGTCCTGTATCGGGACGGCGAGACGCGCGCCTGGCACGACATTCCAAACGACTGGTCGGAAAGTTTTCGCCTCGGCGTGCACGATTTCATCGACGCGTTGATTGAAGGCCGCCAACCCCCACAGGATGCCGACGATGCAGCGGCAACGCTCGGCTTCGCCATCGCCGCCCACGTCTCGGCCTGCGAGCATCGCGAGGTGTGTCTCGACGAGATCGGGCCGGACACCAGAGCACGACTCCCGATCTGACCTGCTATCCGTCCCGAGAACTCGTGCTGGTGCCTTTGCGCAACACTGGCGCGATAAAGCGGCAGTGAGAGGCTGCGAGTCCGTGCGCATGTCAACTTTTCTTAACGTGCCGAAGATAATACGGACGCATCGAGCGCAGCGCACGCATCTGATGGTAGGCAAGTTCGTCGTCGGGGTAGCGATGCTCCGGGCCGAGCACGCATCCCACGCGCGCGTGGCATCGCGACGCGCAGTCTGGCTCGACTTCGACCCGATGCTCCAGGCATCGCGGGATGTCCCATCCCTTGGGAAAGCTCACCGCTTCCACCGGGCAGGCCGGGATACAGCTTCGCGGGATACATCCGGGACACGGGTCGAAACCCGCCGCGTCGCCCAGCGCGTCGAGATCGGCATCGACCAATAGCGCCGCGCGAAACGCGATCCAGGGGCCGTACCTGGGATTTACCAGCACGCCGATGATGCTCGGTCCGCCCAAGCCGGCGAGCTTTCCCAGCTCCATGAAGTTCAAAACCGAGCGGTCCTGGACAAACGGGTAGGTTACGGAGCATCGGAGATCCAGCGCGCGCACGGGCGCGACGATGTCACCTTCGATCACCTCGCGGGTGTAATCGTCCACCGGATGCTCGCGGTCGAACCATCCCGGATGTTGCGCGGCATGCTCCTTGAGCGCGCACCAGAAGCCGCCGCCGCCGTTGCCGATCACGATTATCGAACGGGCTTCAGGGGCGGCTTCGCGCAGTTGCGATTTGGCGCCGAGGGCGAGCGCATAGCGCGCGACGGGAATCGCGGCGATCAGGTTGAATCCTCGCCGATGGCCGGCGTCGCGGATGAGTTGGAGCGGATCGGTCATCGAAGTTGCAACTCACGTGCGATCGCTTGTGGCATGAGATTCTTCCGAGAGTATCTCCCTGACGACATCAGAAGCGGACATTTGTGATGACAGATTGAGGGGTTAACATCGGTAAAAGAGTAGGCTAATATTGGCAAAATGGCCAAAACTGATGCGGACACAATAGCGGACATTAGAGCGGACGGGAAAGGGCTTCTTTCCGACCCGGGGGAACCCGTCAGCCTGATGGAGCCGATGTTGATATCCGAGGGCTCCCGCTTCCGCTGTGAGCTCACGGATTTGGCCGTCGAGCTTGCGGCGAGGTCGGCCGGCTTTCGCCGGAGTCTGCCAGCAGGGATCGTGACGGCGCTGGCGGACCTGGTCCGTTCGATGAACTGCTATTACAGCAACCTGATCGAGGGGCACGATACCCATCCGATCGATATCGAACGGGCGCTCAAGAACGACTACAACGCCGATCTCCGCAAAAGAAATCTCCAGCTCGAAGCCAAAGCGCATATCGCGGTTCAGAAATGGATTGATGGCGGCGGACTGCGAGGACGCGCGACCATGCGCGCGGGGATCTGCGAAGTGCATCGCCGTTTCGGCGAGCTGCTGCCCGACGAATTGCTGTGGGTCGAAAATCCCGAGACCGGCCAGCGTATCAAGATGGTGCCTGGGGAACTGCGCAAGCGCAACGTGAAAGTGGGCCGGCATATCCCGGTCAGCCCAGGGGCTTTGTCGCGCTTCTTGGAACGGTTCGAGCGGGTCTACGGGAATCTCGGAAGAACCGACGCCATTCTCGCGACGCCAGCCGCGCATCATCGCCTGGCCTGGATTCACCCTTTCCTCGATGGCAACGGCAGGGTCGCGCGTTTGATGTCGCATGCAATGCTGCTGGAAGCGCTCGACACGGGCGCTATCTGGTCAGTGGCGC
The DNA here is from genome assembly GCA_963793115.1 of uncultured delta proteobacterium. GTDB lineage: Bacteria > Desulfobacterota > Binatia > Binatales > Binataceae > CAVVMA01. The sequence continues at coordinate 185,862 of CAWBYV010000018.1, read as the reverse complement.
GTGGCCTCGCGCGCAATGTTGCGGACTACAAGTCGCATCTGTCCGAGTGCGACCTCCCGCGTCGCAATGCCCTCGACGGAAGGGGACATCTGAGCGAGGAGGCGCTCGCGCGATTCGCACGCTTTTTCCTCGAGACTTGTCTCGACCAGGTAGGCTTCATGGAGGGCTTGGTAGAACCCGAGCGATTGCGGACCCGCATCCTGCTATGGGCCGAGGAAGAGGTTCGGCTCAACGCCTTGCCGGCGAAAGCCGGAAGCGTGCTCGAAGCGTTGCTCTATCGAGGCGAGTTGCCGCGTGGTGAAGTAGGCACCGCGTTGGGGACAACCGACCGCCATGCTCGCCGCATCGTCGCCGCCCTCATCGCAAAAAACGTACTCGTATCAGAAGGCCCGCGCGCGCCGCTTCGGCTGGCCTTCCCGGCCGCCTTGGCTTCGCGCTGGATGCCGGGGCTGTTTCCGGAGAAAGTCGAAAGCTAGCACAGAGCCCTGCTGACATGGAGGAACAAGAGATGAGCGGGTCAGGGCATAGAATTGTCTGCGCGAGTTGCCAACGAGATATGGCGGTCTCCGAAGCACCGGTTCCAAACCCCGAGGGGTCTCCAGTACACATCTCCATGCCGTGTGCGAAAATAAGACCTGCGCCGAAAGCGGAAAGGCTGCGGGGTCCACGACGATCCCGATTGGCACGATCCATTTGTTGAGTGTCCGGGCGGGCATGGTTGCGGGTGCTCTTAGGGACGCGGCGCAAACGAAGAAGGTTGAAGCGGCGTTTGTGTCCGCCGGCTCTCGCTGAACGCGCGCCGCGACCTCCATGACAGGGTCGAGCCGGCTCCGCCGCTTGGGCGTCGCTCTTGTCGAGGTCGAGGATAGCGTTGAGTTGGGCCTGGCCCGCCGGATGCCCGCGGCCGAAACATCCCGGACGCCGTGCGGTATGCTCCTTGAGCGCGCGCCAGAAGTCGCCGCCGCCGTTGCCGATCACGATTATCGAACGGGCTTCAGGGGCGGCTTCGCGCAGTTGCGATTTGGGGCCGAGGGCGAGCGCATAGCGTGCGGCAGGAATCGCGGCGATCAGGTTGAGTCCGCGCCGATTGCCGGCGTCGCGGATGAGTTGGAGCGGATCGGTCATCGAGGTTGCAATGCGAGTGCGATCGAGTGTGGCATGGGACTCTTCGCTTCGCGGGCTCCGCTCAGAATGACGTTAACGGGGCTTTGTTTTGTGGATCCAGCGAAAGCTGCTCAGCGTCATTCTGAGCGAAGCGAGGAATCCCATTCCACTAATGTTCGCACTCCCGAGTCCCGCTGGCGCCTCGCCGTTCAACTTATCTTGTACGTCACGAGAGCATCCGCAACGAGTGCATCCCGTGCGTCGCGCACTTCTACGGTTAGGCTCGCGACTTTCCTGCCCGAGCGTCGCACTTTAGCCCGCGCCATCAGGTCGCTCGAAATCCCGGGGCCGGTGTAGTTCACCGTCATCGCGATCGTCGCGCTGCGCGTGGTTTCGGGCAAACTCCAAATCGCCGCGCAAGCCGCCACATCGATCAGCGACGCGATCGCGCCGCCGTGTATCGGCACGTTCGGACCGCCCTCGTTGAGCAGCTTAGGACTGAATGGAAGGCGCACGACGCTCTCGCCTTCGCCAGCCGACTCGATCTTGACGCCGAGCATCGCGGTGAACGGCGATCGCTCGATAAGGTCATGGGCGGGATTACGCGTGGTGCGATCGGTCATCAAGTTGCCGAGGCCTACATCCTTGGTGGCTTACGGATGGGGCGTAATTGCTACGATCGTGATCTTGCCTCGCGCAGGCCCGTAATACCAAAAGATTCGGTACGCTGCAGGAGTCTTGTTTTCTGCGTAGGCCTCAAGGACCTCTTCACCCTTCGGGCTTTTGAGAGTTTCGTATTTGTGGGTCTGAAGACTCGGATGCCGAGGATTCGTTTCCAAAAGACCAAGCGCCTTGCGAACGGAACGCAAGCGCTTCTGTAAGGCCGGGCTATCCTCGAGTTGTTTGAGTTGAGCCCTGGCCTCGTTGGTGTACGCCAGCTTGAACGAAGCCAAGGCCCACCCGTCATTCGATTTCGTCGTCGGCGTACTTCGCGAAGGAACCGAGATCGTGAACCTTGCCCTCGGCCGCTTGCTGTAGGCCCCTGCGGACGCTGGCCAGCGCTTCGTGGTTCTTGTACAGCCACACTTCGTGCAGGGGAATTGCGACTTCCGGCGAGAGCAATATCTGGCACGCGTCGTTCGTGTAGATGATGAAGCGCAATTCGCTGGGGTCCTGTCCTCCGAGCGCCCGATGGAGAAGCCCGTTGAGAGCCTCCAGAGCTTTCGACAGGGAGACCCGCTTACGTTCATCGAGTCCAGTCTCGCCGACTCGCTCGAACTTCTCGCTCAGCACCGTTGAGTTTCTGGCCGCCATGATCTCACCTTGTTGCAAATCGAAACATTACCCATGGATTCTGTATGTCACATTGTAACAAATGGGCGAAGCTCCGCAAGACGCGAACAGGTCATGTTCCGCCTTTCGCGCGCCGGCGCTGCGCGAGCTTGAGCGCCATCTCGACCGCTGCGGCGGCGCTCGGTGCGCGATGGAGTCCGCTTATCGAATCCCACGCGCTCACTGCGATCACCGGCCGCCTGAGCTTGAGCGCGAAGCCGATCTCCGCGAGCGTGCCGCCTTCACCGCTCAACGCGACAACCGCATTCGCGCTGCCGATCACGATCGCGTTGCGCGCCTCGCCCATTCCGGTCGCGACCGCAAAGTCGATATGAGGATTTGCGGAGTCTGAGTCATATGAGGGCAGGATGCCAACGGTCTCGCCGCCGGCGGAGTGCGCGCCCTCGGCCGCCGCTTCCATCACGCCGCCCAAGCCGCCGCAGACCAGAACCGCGCCGCGCGCTGCGATCTCGCGGCCGACCTCGAATGCGAGCCTGCGCAATGCACCCGGCGCGTCGCCGGCGCCGATCACCGCGATCGCGGTCCGGCGCGCCATCTTAGAGGCCGACTATCGCGGGCAGCTCGTCGAGGCCGGCTATCACGAAGTCGGGCGCCGGCATTCCCTCGGGCCACGGCCCTTTGCCGCCGCTGATCCATACGGTTCGCATCCCGACCCGAGCCGCTCCAACGATATCATGCTGCGGAGTGTCGCCGACGAAAAGGACCTCACCCGGTGGCAGCGAGAGCATCGCGAGCATCCGCGCGAAGATTTTGGGATTGGGCTTGCGCATCCCGACGTTGGCCGAAATGATCACCGCCTCGAACAGATGCGAGACGCCGGTGTCGGACAGCACCGCGTGTCCGGTCCGGGAATCGTCGAAGTTGGAGAGCAGTCCAAGCCGGTAATGCGGCGCGATTTTCCTGACCGCCGCGACGCGCTCCGCGGGAGCAGAGGTAATGCGCCTGACGTGCCGCATGTGAACCTGCGTGAGTTCACGGGCAAGCGCCGCCATCGCGGCGCCCGGCGGCATCCCGAATCGCGTGAGCGCCCGGACAAAGCGCTCGTCACAGGTGGTTTCAGTCTCGCCCTGCTCGCGCTCGGCCATGATTTCCCCGACCACCGAATGATACGCGTCGAGCCATCGCTCGACGTTGAGTTTGTATTCGAATCGCGGCTGGAGAATCTCGATCTGAAACGGATCGGTGCTGCGAAATTTCCGCCCGCGCCATTCGACCTCGGGCAATTGCGCCGGGTCCCATCGCACCAGCGTGTCGTACAAGTCGAGCACGACCGCGTTGAACTCGCGCTCAGCCATGACGCGACAAGGCTCCCGCGGTGCCGGCCAGCGCGAGCAGATCGAGAATCAGGACGCAGCCGTTGAGCGTCACGGAGAGCCGATGCAGGCGGTCGAACTCGGCCTTGCTCGCCGGATCGGGATTGGGCTCCTCGTAGACCTGCCGGACCGCGTTCACCGCCGGCCGCACCACCAGTCCGGCGTACAAAGTGAGCGCGAGCGCTACTGCAAGTAGGAGCGCGGTGCCGCTCCACCATCCGCGCGCCCCGCGCGAGATCGCGAAATAAACCGCCAGCGCCAGCGCGGCGGTTCCGGCCCCATAGCCGAGCAGGTAGTAGCGCGGGAAGATCACGCTCACGACCTTGCCTGCCTCCTCGATCGGCAGGCGCGTGAAAATCACCGGCGCGACGAAGGCGGAAAAGAAGATTATCGCGCCCAGCCAGCAGACGAGGGACAGCAGGTAAACGAATAACGCCAGCATAGGGTATAGATGGGTCTCGCGCCGGATTTGCTCTCCGCCCAGCTTCGATCGGCTTCGATTGGATTCAGTTCAGATACGGCTTAGGCGTGTTGGGAAGCGGCCGGCGCGAACCGAAGCCGCTCTCCATCGTGTGCCAGGCCAATAGCCGCGGCTCGCCGAATTGCCAGCACAGAAAAACCACTTCGCCCTCGACCTCGCCCGGAAAGTCGATCAGTCCCTGATCGATGTCCTTGAGGAAGCAGCCGAAGCTTTCGATCTGGCCGGCCAGCTCGGCCATCCGGCTCGTGATCGCCTTGAGTTGCGGATGGCGGTCGATGATGTCCTGGAGTCCCATCTCTTCCAGCTCGCTGTCCTGCCTGGCGAGATCGGTCACTCGCTCGCGAAGCTGATTGGCGTGCATCTGCAGCTCGCGGATCAGCAACTCCAGCCGCGGGAGCAGTTCGTTGGCCTCCTGCTGGCTGAAAAGCTTGTCAAATTGGTACTTCCCCAAGCCGGCTCCGTCAGTGGCGCGTCGGTTGAATCGTGGTTAGCTTCAAACAAGAAGTCACCTTGTCTGCGCCAATGTCGTATACTACGGTAAATGATGTTGGTGGTGGAAGTGCGGACGGGCCCTCCAGGAGAAGGATTGCCTATCGATGAGTGAAAAGACCAAAGGGGAAAAGCGCTTCGAGACGGAAGAAGACCTGAGCAAGGTCGAGATTCCCGAAGTGGTCGCGGTGCTGCCCTTGCGCGGCATCGTAATCTTCCCCAGTCAGGTTCATCCGTTCCTGGTTTCGCGCGCCTCCTCGCTGAGGCTGCTGGAGGAGGTGGGCGCGGCGCAGCGGATTATCGGGCTGGCCGCACAGAAGAACCCCGAAGAGGAGAATCCCAAACCCGACGGGCTCTTCGCTCGCGGGACCGCGGTGCGAATCCTCAAGATGCTGCGCTATCCGGACCTGAGCGTGCGGGTGCTGGTGCAGGGACTGGCGCGAATCGAGCTGGTCAACTTCCTGCAGCAGGAGCCGTACTTCACGGCCCGCGTCACGCGGCTGACAGATACGGTCCCGCGCAGCAAGGAGCTCGACGCGCTACAGGCGCATCTGGTGAGCCAGTTTTCCAAGTTCGTGTCGCTGGTTCCGTACCTGCCCGACGAATTGCAGGTGATGGCGATGCAGGTGCGCGAGCCGGAACGGCTGGCCGACCTAGTCGCTTCGTACCTCAAGATCGCGATCGAAGAGGCGCAGGATCTGCTCACCACGCTCGACGTGCGGGTGCGGATGGAGAAGCTGGCCGCGATCCTGAACCGCGAAATCGAGCTGCTCGAGCTCGGGCACAAGATCCAGTCGCAGGTGCAGAGCGAGCTCAACAAGAGCCAGCGCGAATACTATCTCCGCCAACAGGTCAAGGCGATTCAGAAAGAGCTCGGCGAGAGCGACGGGCGCAGCGCCGAGATGGACGAGCTGGAGCGCAAGATCGAGGCCGCCAAGATGCCCGAAGATGCGCGCAAGGCGGCCGATAAGGAACTCGATCGGCTCAAGATGATTCCGCCCGAGTCGGCCGAGCACACCGTCGTGCGCACCTACCTCGACTGGCTGGTGACGCTGCCGTGGAGCATCTCGACCGAAGACAACCTCGACATCAAGCACGCGCGCCAGGTGCTGGACGAAGACCATTACGATCTGGAGAAGATCAAGGAACGCATCCTTGAATTCCTTGCGGTCCGCAAGCTCAAGCAGGACAGCAAAGGGCCGATACTGTGTCTGGTCGGGCCGCCGGGCACCGGCAAGACCTCGCTCGGCCGCTCGATCGCGCGCGCGCTGGGGCGCAAGTTCGTGCGGCTATCGCTGGGCGGAATCCGCGACGAGGCCGAGATTCGGGGCCATCGCCGCACCTACATCGGTTCGCTCCCGGGCCGAATCGTGCAGGGGATCCGCAACGCCGGATCCAACAATCCGCTGTTCATCCTTGACGAAGTTGACAAGCTCGGCGCCGACTTCCGCGGCGATCCCGCCTCGGCCCTACTCGAGGTGCTGGATCCCGAACAGAACAATACTTTCGTCGATCATTACCTCGACGTGCCGCTGGACCTGTCCAGGGTGTTGTTCGTGACCACCGCTAACGTGCTCGACCCGATCCGCCGGCGCTACGCGACCGGATGGAGGTGCTGGAGCTGCCGGGCTACACCGAGGAGGAAAAGCTCGAAATCGCCAAGCGCCACCTGATTCCCAAGCAGCTAATCGAGAACGGGCTCGGCGACCGCAAACTGGAGTTCGCGCCGGAAGCCACGCTCGAAGTCATCAGGAACTATACCCGCGAGGCCGGCTTGCGAAATCTCGAACGCGAGATCGCCCGCATCTGCCGAAAGGTCGCGCGCGAGGTCACCGAAGGCGAGACCGCGCCGGAACTGATCGATCCGCCCGCAGTGCATCGCTACCTGGGTCCGCCCAAGTTTTTCTCCGAACTGGCCGAGCGCACGCAGGAACCGGGCATCGCAACCGGTGTCGCATGGACGCCGAGTGGCGGCGACATTCTGTTCATCGAGAGCACCCGGATGAACGGGCAGAAGGGGCTGACGCTCACCGGTTCGCTCGGCGACGTGATGAAGGAATCGGCGCAGGCGGCGCTCTCGTATATCCGCTCGCGCGCCGACCGCCTCGGCATCCCTCCCGACTTCTTCGAGAAATCCGACATTCACGTCCATGTGCCGGCGGGCGCGATTCCCAAGGACGGGCCGTCGGCCGGCGTGACGATCGCCGCGTCGCTGGCCTCGCTCCTGAGCGGCCGTCCGGTGCGCCCCGAACTCGCGATGACAGGTGAGATCACGCTGCGCGGCAAGGTGCTGCCGGTAGGCGGGATCAAGGAAAAGGTGCTGGCCGCGCGCCGCGCCGGAATCAAGACCATCATTCTCCCCCGGCGCAACGAGACCGACCTCGAGGACATCCCGCCTGAGGTTCTCAAGGAGATGGAGATGATCTTCGTCGATACGGTGGACGAGGTGCTGGCCCATGCTCTGTGCCGGCCGGTCGAAGATCAGCATCCGGCTGAAGCTCCGCGCGCGGTGCGAACGGTCTTCAATTAGCCCACCTTATTCTCTCCCTCATCTCTCCCTCATCTCTCTCTCGCCTCAGCTTGGCCCACGGCTGGTATTTAGCGGGGAAGCACGGTAAATGAGGTAACGGGGGAGTTTATAGGAAGGGCCCCAATGCCTGAGTTAAGGAAGGATCCAATTGTCGGCCGATGGGTTATCATGTCAACGGAGCGTGGCAAGCGCCCCTCCGATTTCACCGGGCACCATCACCAACGCAAGGGTGCCCCCTGCGCTTTCTGCCTCGGGATGGAGGCGCAGACTCCTCCGGAGGTGCTCTCTTATCGCGAGCCCGGTACCTTGATCAATGAACCCGGATGGCGGGTGCGGGCGGTGCCCAACAAGTTCCCCGCGCTCAGGATCGAAGGAGGACCGGGACGGCGCGGTGATGGACTGTATGACCTGATGAACGGCATCGGCGCCCACGAGGTGGTAATCGACAGCCCCGACCACGACCGCGGGATGGCCGACCTCGAGCCGCGCCAAATCGAGGAGATCCTGTGGGCTTATCGCGAGCGCGTGGTGGACCTCGCCAAGGATGAGCGGTTCCGCTACGTGCTGGTGTTCAAGAATCACGGCCCCGAGGCGGGCGCCAGCCTCGAGCATCCGCACTCCCAGCTAATCGCGTTGCCGATCGTGCCGCTGAAAGTGCAACAGGAGCTGCGCGGCGCCGGCGACTACTACTCGCTGAAGGAGCGCTGCATCTTCTGCGACGTGATGGGCCAGGAGAGACACGACCGCCAACGCGTGATCTTCGAGAATGACGGGTTCATCGTGGCCTGTCCGTTCGCCGCGCGTTTCCCGTTCGAGCTGTGGATCATTCCCAAGCGCCACGGCTCGCACTTCGAGCACGCTCAGGCGGCTGAGTACCGCACGCTCGCGCAGGCGCTGAAGGCCGGGCTGAGCGCGCTCAAGACGGCGCTCGACGACCCGCCGTTCAACTACATTATCCATTCCGCGCCGCTGCGGGAGGCGCCGAGCCAGCATTATCATTGGCATCTGGAGATCACGCCGGCGCTCACCAAGGTCGCCGGCTTCGAAGTCGGCACCGGCTTCTACATCAATCCGGTGCCGCCGGAGAGTTCCGCGGCGGCTCTGCGCCAGATGCTGGGCGAGAGCGACGCCGCACAGACCCAGGTCGCTTAGCGGGTGCCGAGAATTTCCTTCACGCGCCGGATATCGATCGCGATCTGATTGCCCAGTGCCGCGGGTGAGTCGAACTTGCGCTCGGGGCGGATTCGTTCCACCAGCTCAAGCTTGATTCTCATCCCATAGAGCTCGCGATCGAAGTCGAAGATGTGCGTCTCGATCGAGCGTTGCGCCTCCGCGAACGTCGGGCGCATCCCGATGTTCGCGATCGACGGGTACAGTCCGTCTTCCAGGACGACCCGGGCCGCGTAAACGCCGTCGGGCGGGATACATTCGGTTTCCGGCTCCAGGTTGGCGGTCGGAAAACCGATCTTTCTGCCGCGCTCGCGTCCACGCACGACACGTCCGCTGAGAAAATGGCAGCGGCCCAGAAGGTCGGACGCGCCCTTCAAGTCGGCGGCCGCGATCGGCTCACGCACCTTGGTCGAGCTGACCTCGACTCCGGCCGCCTTGACCGGGCCGACCACCGTCACCGCGAAGCCGAACTCGCGTCCCAACTCCATCATCACCGACGCGTTGCCTGCGCGCTTATGTCCGAAGTTGACGCTGTGGCCGACGACCACCGCGCGCGCGTTGATCTTGCCGAGTATATAGTCGCGGACGAACTCGCGCGGTCCGATCCGGCTGAATTCGAGCGTGAAGTCGATAACGATCACGCCGTCGATTCCGGAGCGGCTCAGCAGATCGAGCTTGTCTTCCGGTGCGAGAATCAACTGCGGCGCGCGCGCCGGCGCCAGCACCCGCGAAGGCAGCGGATCGAACGTAAGGACGAAAGCGGTGCCGCGTTCGGCGTGGGCGTGATCGATCGCGGTTTGGAGGATCGCGCGATGGCCCAGGTGGACCCCGTCGAAGTTGCCGAGCGCCACCACGGGCCGCAGGTGGGGCTTGAGCGCGTCGAGATCGCGAATGATTTCGATCGGCGGACTCTGCCGCGCCCTGGCCGTTTTCATCGTGGTCCGGCCCGCCGCAGCCGCAGGAACCCGCACCGGCACTAGCCCTGCAGATCCTTCATCATTTCGTTCGCGCGCGAAGCCTGGGGACTGTCGCTGTGGTCGGCCAGCAACTTCTGCAAGGTGAGGCGCGCGTCGATTTTGTCATTGATCTTCAAGAAGGCCTCGGCCTCGCGCAGCAGTGCGGCGCTGGCGAAGCGCCCTTTCGGGTAGCGCATCACGAGATCGTTGAACTGCAGGATCGACTGGTCGTATTTTCCCGACCCGAACAACCCGTTGGCGGAAAAGTACTCGGCCGGCTCACCGAGCGGGGACTTGGGAAACCTTCTCTGGAGCAGGCTGAATTTCGCGGCCGCAGCCTGATATTGGCCGTCCTTCATCGCCTGTAGCCCCTCGCGATACTGCTTGGCGCCCGGCCCGCTGGACGGCGCGGCGAGCTCCTTGTCCAGATCGGCCTGCCAATCGGGAATCGCGGCTGCGGCCGGCGTCGCCGCGGGCATCGGAACCGGGGCGGAAGGCGCCGCGGCCGGGCTTGCACCCGGCGCTGGAGCCGCCGAAACCGTGCCAGTCTGCATCGCGCTGACCGAGGCCTCCAGCTTGTTCAGGCGCTCCTCCAGCGCGGCGATTTGATCGCTGGCGTTCGCGGTGCCGGCGGGGCCGCGCGAGAGCTCCTCGATTTCGGCGCGCTGGCTTCGCATTTGTTGCGAGAGCCCCAGGATCTGCTGGTTCTGCGAGGCGATCATCTCGCGGATCTGCATCTGATCGCCGCGTAGCTGATCGATATCGGCCTGGCCGCATCCGGCCAACGCCGCCGCGGCGAGGACGGCTATCAAGATTGCGCTCGAGCGACTCGCAGCCATCATTGCTACTCCGCTACTCTCCGGAACTACTCCGAGGCGACGAAATGCGCGCGCCGGTTGCGCGCCCAGCAGCTCTCCTCATGCTCGGTGCAAACCGGGAGCTCCTTGCCGTAGCTGATGGTCGAAATTCGCTCGGCAGCGACCCCGAGCGTCACCAGGTAATCCTTGGCGGCCTGGGCGCGTTTGGCGCCGAGCGCGATATTGTAGTCCTCGGAGCCGCGTTCGTCGCAATGGCCTTCGACCTGGACGCGAGCTTTGGCATGGTCGGTCAACCAGGTCGCGTTGGTGCGCAGTATCTCACCGTCCTGCGGGCGGACCGTGAAGTCATTGAAGTCGAAATGGATGTCAGTCAGCGGACCGTTCGCTCCGCTCAAGGTGCCCTTCTGGAACTGCTCGAGCGAGTTCTTGCCGCCCATGTTCTGCTCGCCGAGAGGATTTGCGCCGTTCTCGGCGCCGGTGCCCTGCACGCCGGCTTTTTTCTTCGACGAGCATCCGGCGAGCCCGATAAGGGAGACCGTCGCGAGGACGGCTAACGCGGCCCCGGCCAAAAGCGCAGCTCTATTCCGATAGCCACCACGACCAGACTGGACTCGTGTCATCACCTTTGTCCTCCAACAGCGCGGAAATGATTTTGCCGGTTTCGACCTGCATTAGAAACAGGCGCGCGCGCCCGTTGCGAGTCGAGCTGAACACAATATAGCGGCCATCGGGCGACCACGACGGGGACTCGTTGGAACCTTCGCCTTCGGTCAGGCGGACCGGATCGCCGCCGTCCAGGCCGATCACGTAAATGTTGAATCGCCCGCCTTCGCGGCTCTGATAGGCGATCCGATTGCCCACGGGCGAGAACGACGGATTGGTGTTGTAGCTGCCGCTGTATGTGAGGCGGCGAGGCTCGCCGCCGCCGCCCAGATCCAGCACGTAGATCTGCGGCGATCCTGCGCGATCGGAGGTGAAGGCGAGCCTGGTCTGGTCGGGTGAAAACGCGGGGCTGACGTTGATCGGACCGCCATCGGTCAAGGCCCGAAGCTCGCGCCCCGCCGAATCGAGCAGGTGAAGATCCGTCAGTCCGCCATGTTCGATAGCGGCCGCGATATAACGGCCGTCGGGCGAGAGCGCGCCTTCGATCGGTGCGCCCAGCATGCTCGGGATTCTAAGCTCGCGGCGTGCCTGAAGGTCCGCCAGGTAAAGCGCCGGCCTGCCGGTCTTGTAGGAAGTGTAGAGCAGATAGCGCGTGCTGCGGTCCAAAGAAGGAAACAGATTGATGGTCGGATTGTTGGTGACCTTGAAGACATCCTGCCCGTCGATCGCGGCGGTGTAGATCTCCTTGAAGCGGCCCCCGCGCGTGGACACGAAAGCGAGCCTCGCATCGAACGGACCCTCAACGCCGGTTATCGCCTTCAGAATGTCGTCGGCAAAGCGCCGTCCCATCCGGGCCACCTCGTCGCCGTTGCCCGTGTACCGCTTGCCCATCATCTGCCGCTGCTGGGCCACGTCGAACAGGCGCGCTTCGAGCGCGATCTCGCCCTCCTTGACGGTGACGCCGCCCTTGACCAGGAAGTCGGCGTTGATCGAGCTCCAGTCAGCCATGTTGAAATGGCCCAACTCGTTTCCCGAGTCCTGCGAGTCCTCTATATAGGCGTGAGGATCGATCACGCGAAGATAGCCGGAGAGCTTCAGGTCGTGGGAAAGCGTGTTGACGAACGCGCCGGAAATTTCGTGAAGGTCGTCGCCGGCCAGATTCTTGAGCTCGGGCAGCGCGATCGATGAGAGCCGCGAACCCGGTCCGACGATCTCCATCCGGATCTTGCCGGAAGATGAAGCCGGACTGGCCTCAGACGGTGGCGCTGGCGGCGTGGGCGCCGACGGCGCCGCGGCCGCCGGGGCAGAGAGTGGCGGTGGCGATGGCGCTTCTTGCGCGCGGGCTGCCGCAGCTGCGGCGGCGATCAGGACAACTATTCCCAGTTCCGATACAAACCGCTTCATTTCAACCTTGTAGCTTGACGACGAGCATCGTCCGTCGTTACTCCCACGGCGCGCCGCCGGCCAGGAATGGTGGTCATGAAGTCATTTCACCGAGTTTGAAGACCGCTTCCACACCCTCGCCAAACAGCGAGCGAAACTTCTCGGGCGGCGCCAGGAAAGGCGCGGCACGCCGGACTGCGCGAATCACTGAATCGTCGAAGGCGGGATCGTGCGAGCTTTCCGTGATCTTGACCGCGGCCAGGTTGCCGTCAGGCCCGATCGAGAAGCTCACCGTGGTTTGCAGATCGCTGTTCCCGCCGGAGAAACTCCACGCCTTCTTAACCTTCTCCTCCACCGCATTATAGTAGAGCAGAAAATCGGGGTCCTGTTGAATCCCGCCCGTACCGGTTGCGGTACCGCCGACCCCCACCCCCTCGCCCTCGCTGGCATGGCTGGCTGCGACCGGACCGCCGCCGGATTCGTCTTCTTCGGGCTTTTCCTCCGAAGCCTTCTCCGCTTCGGTCTCTTCCGATTCCTCGTCTCCCTTGGCCAGATGCTCCGCCAGCAGTTGCTCGCGCACCTTGTTGAGCCGCTCCTGGATGGAAGGCGTGCGGTGCGCCCGCGCGATCGCGATCGACGGCTGCGCGGCGGGCTTCATGTGAGTGGTATGGGGCTTCGATCGCGGCTTGGGCGTGGCGGGCGCGGGTATCGGCGTGATGACCACCGGCACCGGAGTCGCCGCAGGCGTCGGCGCCGGACTAGCGGTCGGCGCAGGAGTCGGAGCGGGCGCGGGGGTCGGAGTCGGCGCAGGGGTGGGCGCCTCGGTTGGAGCGGGCGTAGGCGCCGGCGTGGGCGTGGGCGAGCTGAGTGCGTTCAGCGCGATCGCGTTCTTGTCCTCGTTAGGCGCCAGTGGTTCATTCTTCGCGACTACCTGGGGCTCTTCGGCCTTGGGCGGCTTGGTCTCGGGGGGCGGTTCGGGCTCATTGGCTGCGGAGGAAAGCTTCGGCAGATGGGCGCCGAGATCGCCGGCCGGAAGCCCACTGACCAGGTTGACCGAGTAAACCTGCGCCTCGCTTTGCGCCGGATTCAGATACCGTGGCAGTACGAGGAATACTAGCAGCGCCAGGGCCGCGTGACCGATCGCAGAGATGAGAATCGCCGCGACGTAGCCGGTGCGCGACGGCTGCGCATCGCCGCTACGGTCCCGGCTCTCCATGCTTGCCGCCGTTCGCGCCCTGCTCGGACTCGGATGCTGGCATCTCGGTGACCATCCCGACATTCTGAATTCCGGCCGCCTTGATCGCAGCCATCGTCCGGATCACAACGCCGTAGGCGACTTCCTCATCCGCGCGGATGAAGACCTGGCGATCGGGGCGCTCGATCGCGATCGCGCGAAGCTTGTCCGTCAGCTCGATCGGCGCTGAGTCTGGCGTCGTTGAGATAAATATCGCTGGCGCGCGTGATCGAAACCACGAACTGCTGCTCCTCGCCGGGCAGCGCCGCCGCCCTGACCTTGGGCAGGCTCACCTCGACTCCCTGCTGGATAATCGGCGCCGTGACCATGAAGATGATCAGCAGCACCAGCATCACATCGACCATCGGCGTGACGTTGATTTGCGAAACCAGTGAGCCGCGCTGTCCCGCTTCAAAAGCCATCGTCGATTCCTCAGGCTCAAGACAAGAAGTGCCGTTCCGCGATATTGAGAAATTCGGAGGTGAAGTTTTCCATTTCGGTCGCGAGCACGTGCACGCGCGCGGTCAGATAGTTGTAGAACACCTGCGCCGGGATCGCGGCGACCAGGCCGACCGCGGTCGTGATCAGCGCCTCGGCGATTCCCGGCGCGACCGCCTGGATATTCGATGAATGCGCCGCCGAGAGCCCGAGAAACGCCGTCATGATTCCCCATACCGTGCCGAACAAGCCGATAAACGGGCAGGTCGAGCCGGTGGTGGCGAGAAAAGTGATCCCGGCCTCGAGCTTGGTCAGCTCGACGTTGGCCTGCCGCTTCATCGCGCGGGTGACGTTTTCGACGCCGCCCAGCTCGGTCGAGAATCCGCCCTCGGCGCCGACCGCCTGGCGCTTGGCGCGCGTCAGTCTGCAGCAACTCCTGATAGCCGGCGCGAAACACTTGCGCCACGGGGCTGTGTTTTTGCCCGACGCTCGCGGTGTGGATGGTGGCGAGGTTCTTCGATTCCCAGAAGATCGCGGTGAATTTCTGCGACTCGCGGCGCGCGAGCGAGATCTGCCAGAGTTTGTAGATGATTATGCCCCAGCTTCCGACCGAGAACGCGACCAGCAGGTAAAGCACGGCCTGGACCACGGGACCCGTCGCCCGCAACAACTCCACCACCCCGAGGCCGTTCGCCGCATTGGGCATAAATATCCCGCCGGATACAAATAGTAACCGTATTATACCCATCGGTGGTGGGCAACGCAGGTCCGATGAGATGTCCGACGAGACCGCAAAGCCGGCGCCGCAGCTTGCGCGCGTAGCTTGCCCGCAGATCTTGCCCGCAGATATTGCCCGAATGATGCGAGAATGCGCTGATAGTGATAGCTTTGAGCCATCTCTAGTGGGGCTCGTTCATCGGGGAGGACTCGTTTCTGTGGCGACCAGGATTGCGATTAACGGCTTCGGCCGTATCGGACGGATGTTTTTCCGGGCGGCGCTCGACAACCAGGACCTGCAAGTCGTGGCGGTGAACGATATCACCGACGCGAAGACGCTGGCCCATCTGCTCAAGCATGATTCCATCCACGGCCCGCTCAAACCTCAGGTGAAAGCCGAAGGCGGCCAGATCCTGGTCGACGGCAAGGCCTTCGAGGTGCTCGCCGAACGCGACCCGGCGAAGCTCCCGTGGGCCCGGCTGGGCGTCCAGGCGGTGATTGAATCGACCGGGCTCTTCACCGCGCGCGACAAGGCCGCGATGCATCTGAGCGCCGGGGCAAAGAAAGTCGTGATCAGCGCGCCGGCCGACGGCGCCGACATCACGCTATGCCTGGGCGTCAACCAGAAGTCCTACGACCCGGGCAAGCATCATGTGATCTCCAACGCCTCGTGCACCACCAATTGCCTCGCGCCGGTCGCCAAGGTCCTGCACGACAGCTTCGGGATCGTCCATGGCCTGATGACCACGGTGCACTCCTACACCTCCGACCAGATGCTCCAGGACGGGCCGCACCACGACCTGCGGCGCGCGCGCGCGGCGGCGCTCTCGATGGTGCCCACCTCGACCGGCGCCGCCAAGGCGATCGGGCTGGTGCTGCCGGCGCTGAAGGGCAAGCTCGACGGAATCGCGATCCGGGTGCCGACCGCCAACGTCTCGATTGTCGATCTGACCGCGGTGGTCGAGCGCGACGCCGACGCGAATTCGATCAACGCCGCGATGAAGAACGCTGCCGGCGGCGAGCTCAAGGGAATTCTTCAGTATAGCGAGGAGCCGCTGGTTTCGAGCGATTTCAACGGCAATCCCCACTCGTCGATCTTCGACGCGCCGCTCACCAAGGTGATCGACGGGCATCTAGTCAAGATTTTCTCGTGGTACGACAACGAATGGGGTTACTCGAAGCGCCTTGCAGATATCACGGCCTATGTCGCCAAAGGGCTCTGATCTCCGATCGTATCGGGTCAAGCTGCCGTGCCAGTAGTTCCGATCACGCGCCTTAACCTTCGCGGCCAGAAGGTGCTGGTGCGATGCGATTTCAACGTGCCGCTCGAGGGCGGCCGGATCGCCGATCCGGCCCGTATCGACGCGACGCTCGATACGATCCGGTACATAGCGGCCCAGGGTGGCGCCGCGATCCTGTGCTCGCATCTTGGCCGCCCCAAGGAACGCACGCCCGAATTGAGCCTCAAGCCGGTGGCCGAGTACTTAAGCGCCGCGCTGGGCGCCAAGGTCGCGCTGGCACCCGACTGTATCGGCCATGTCACCGAGGGGATGGTGCAATCGCTGGCGCCGGGCGGTGCGATCCTGCTGGAGAACCTGCGCTTCCATCCCGAGGAAGAAGCCAACGACCGCGATTTCGCGCATGAGCTGGCGCGGGGCAAGAATGTGTACGTCAATGACGCCTTCGGTAGCGCCCATCGCGCCCATGCCTCCACCGTCGGGGTCACCAAATTCTTGAGCGAGCGCGGCGCCGGCTTCCTGATGATGCGCGAGCTCGAAGCGCTGCGCGCCGTTACCGAAAATCCGGCGCGCCCGTTCGTGGTTATACTCGGGGGCGCAAAAGTCTCCGATAAGATTGGCGTGATCCGCAATCTGCTCGGCAAGGCCGACACCATCCTGATCGGCGGCGCGATGGCCTACACGTTCCTGAAGGCCAGCGGCATCGGCGTCGGCCGATCACGCGTCGAGGAAGACAAGCTCGACCTGGCGCGCGACCTGATGGCCGAGGCGGCCGCCAAGGGCGTGAGCCTGGTGCTGCCGATCGATCATGTCGTTGCCGCAGCGCCCGAACCCGGCGCCGAAGGCCGCGTGACAAGCGACATCCCGGCCGAGATGATGGGACTCGATATAGGCCCGCGCACGGTCGAGGACTTTATCGCGCGGATTGCGGGCGCGAAGACCGTGGTCTGGAACGGCCCGCTCGGGTTTTTCGAATTGCCGGCGTTCGCGCATGGCACGCTCAAGGTCGGCGAGGCGGTCGCTCAAAGCGGCGCAAATAGCGTGCTCGGCGGCGGCGATACCGCCGCGGCCGTCGCGGGAGCACCTTGGGCGTGCAAGTTTACCCACATATCGACCGGGGGCGGCGCGACGCTCGAATATCTCGAAGGCCGCGAGCTTCCCGGCGTCAAGGCGCTGGAGCGATGAACGGGGCGCACGCATGAAGCGAAAGAAGCTTATCGCCGGGAACTGGAAGATGAACCTCACGGCGCGCGAGGCCCAGCAGCTAATCGCCGCGCTCCGCGCTGAAATCGATCGCGACGCCGACTTACAAGATGACTTACAAGACGACTCGGCGCGCTCGCGCGAAGTGATGGTCGCGCCACCGTTCGTCGCGATTCCGGCAGCGTCGGATGCGCTGGCCGGCTCGATGATCGCGCTGGGCGCGCAGAATATGCACTTCGAGGACCGGGGCGCGTTCACCGGTGAGGTGTCGGCGCCGATGCTCAAGGCTTTCGGGGTGCGCTACGTGATCGTCGGCCATTCGGAGCGCCGCCACCTCTTCGGCGAGAGCGACGAGCTGATCAACAAGAAGGTCAGAGCGGCGCTTCGCCATCGGCTTCATCCGATCCTGTGCGTGGGCGAGACCCAGGCCGAACACGACTCGGGCCGCGCGCTCGCGGTCGTGCTGCGGCAGTTGCAGAACGGGCTGCTCGATGTCGCGGAGTCAGATCTCGGCATCGTCACGCTGGCCTACGAGCCGGTGTGGGCGATCGGGACCGGCCTCACCGCCACGCCCCAGCAGGCCGAGACGGTTCACGGGGCGATTCGCGGCGCGCTCGAGGATCGCTACGGCGCCGCCGGCCACGAGGTCAGGATTCTCTACGGGGGCAGCGTCACGCCCGAAAATGTTGACTCGCTGGTGTCCAGGCCAGATATTGACGGGGCTTTGGTCGGTGGAGCAAGCTTAAAGGTTGAAGCTTTCAGCCGCATCGTAAGAGCGGACATCGGCTGACGGGCTCCGCCGAGAGAAAGCGACCGAGGCGAATGTGGTAGCAATAGTTGTCGGAATTCACGCGATGGTGTGCCTGTCGCTGGTTATCATCATATTGCTCCAGCAGGGCAAGGGCGCCGATATCGGCGCGGTGTTCGGGGGCTCGAGCCAGACCGTGTTCGGATCCAGCGGCGCGGGAAATTTCCTTACCAAGCTGACCAGTGGGCTCGCAGTGGTATTCTTCGCGACCTCGATCTTCCTGGCTTACGCGTTGACCCGCCGCGCTACGGGGAGCCTCCTTGAGAGATCGCGGGCGGCGCAGAGGAGCGCGATGCCGCAGAACGCGCCGAAACCGGCGCCGAACCCGGCAATGCCGGCGCTGATGCCGGTCGCCCCGGCTCCTGCGCCGAAGTAGCGCCGTCGGAACGGGTAGCGCCGTCAGAGCGTAGCGCCGTCAGAATAGTGTCCTGAGCAGATTTTCTGTCCCCTCTCCCTGACCAGGGAGAGGGTTAGGGTGAGGGTCAGGGTTAGGGTGAAGGGTCCGACAGTAACGCGCGGGTGGTGGAACGGCAGACACGCGAGTTTGAGGGGCTCGTGGTAGAAATACCGTGCGGGTTCAAGTCCCGCCCCGCGCACCAAAACTCTAAAGGCATCAAACCCCAACGCAGAGAAGGACTTCGGTGCTTTTGCTGGGCGGCGCTGGTACGTGCGGCGAAAGCTGGTGCGGATTCTGGTGCGGATTTCGGCGGGAGACCACGGACTAGGGGCCTTCGTCGAGTGGATCGCTGCGGGGGAATCTGCGGGCCAATCGACCCCGTGATTTGAGCGCTTCGAGGGCATGAGGCGAGAGCGCCACGGTCGCGCGCCGACTCGCCGTCGAGCGCGGTGTCAGGTCTCGCGGCGCGGAATCGGGCGCGTGCCGGGTTGAATCGATCGTCAATCGGAGCATCGCTGGCAAGGCTGAACACGATCGCGATCGCTGCGACCGGGGCAAAATCGGCGCCGTCGCCGCGCGCGGCGCTCCGCGAATGGCCGATCGAGGCGCGCCTCGTCTACTGCGATCGCATCGACGGGATCGAGGATGCGGCGCGGGCGCGCGGGATCAAGGCCCCACTACGATCGGCGCGAGCCTCGTGGCGCACGAGCAACAGCGGCGGGCGCGGAAAGCTCAAGGCGGCCGTAGACTGGAGGCTGGCACGCAGCCTGCTGTAACAGCGGAGGATCGATCATGCGTCGAATCGGCAGATTCTTGGTTCGCGCCGGGCTGCTCTGGTTCGCAGTCTACGTGCTCGCTCAAGCGGTTGTGGCCCACAACGAACGGCGCGAGCCTGGCGCCGCGACGAATAGCGCGGTGCTTGACCTTGGCCCGCGCCCGGCCGCGCGGTGAGCATGATACCGCGGCGGCGGGGCGCGGGATTCTTGCCCGGCTCATCGCGAGATTTGCCGAGGTGGGCGGCGATGATCGGATGCTCGTCTCCCGCGCTCCGGTAAATCATCATCAGCCGGCGCGCGAGCGAACGAGCATATCGGCTCCAGCTTCTGATCGTCGGCCACGCGCGGCGAGGATACTTCGCCCGCGCGATCGGCTTGACTCCGCTTTCCAAGGTGCGGGACTGAGCCAAAGCACGATCGCCAGATGTTCGCGGCTCCCGAAAATTCCGCTCTGGAGACTCTTGAATCGCTCCCCAGAGCGCCGGCAATCCAGAGGCAGGCGGTCTCGCTTCTCCGTCGCCTCGGGCTCGACTCTCGATTTCCTCCCACCCTACTCCCCCCGGCGAAACAGTTTTTTCCTGACCGTCTGACCGTCTGTTTCAGAAGACCCGTTGAGGAGAAGCCGGACACAGGGATTGCAAGACGCGGGGTACATGCACGGGCTGTAACACAGGTTCACACGGGGGCGCTGGGCCGGTAGGATCGCATCTATGCGCTCTCGGAGCAGGCTGGCAGAACTGACGCCGCGCGACCTGGTACGGCTGCATCAGGTCTGCGATAACCTGCGAGCGATCCACGGCGCGGTAGGCGCGACGACGAGCCCGATCAAGCAGCCGGTGCAGCGGCTCTGCGATGAGGCGTTCGACGCGGCCGAAGCGATCATGCGCAAGGGCGCGATCGGCCTGAGGACGCGGGCCGGCGCGGGGCGGACGATGCCGCAGACCATTCCGCTGGCAGTCGAGCAGCACTTGATCGCGCTGCTCACTGCCTACGTTGGCGGCGCCGATGCCGAGCCGGAGTCGCCTGCGGCGAACGAGAGCGCGCCAGCGCCGGCGCCCGATGCTGTTGCTCAACCCGACGCAGCAACCGGCTAGAAGCCCCGTCTGCGGCTCCGCACGCCAGCAAACAAGCGACCAGGTTGACCGCGCCGCGGCGGGTCATCGCAGAATCCAAAACCCGGCGATCGCCGCGTCGCGGCCAAGACGTTGAACCAAGCGCGCCGGCGAAGCCCCGATCGGAGACACGCGAGGATTGAGTGGGGCGCGATCGCAATTTCGATCTTGGGCGCCGGCGAGGGCTGAGCGGGACCGAGAACCCAATTCGCACGCGCGATCGCGGTGGCTGATTTTCGGCGGCGAGAAGCTGAGGCCGCGGCGGCAAGGGGGGAAGCCGCCGCGGCCGTGAAGCTTTGGCGCGGGTCCCTCGCTGTTTGTGGCGAGGGTTGCGTTCGCCCGAGCCCGCGCTAGACTCCGGGCTGTTGTGAAGAACGATGCCAGTGTAGCCGAAGCCCCGAGCAGACCGCGAGGGCGACGGCGCCGCGCGCAACTTGGCCGCGAGTACCCCGAGGCGGCGCGATTGGCGTGCGCCAAGGGCAAGCCTGCGATCGTGCGCGCCGGCGAAGTCGGAGGCATCCCCTTCATCGTGCGCCTTCACCCGGTCAGATATGAGCCGACGGATCTTCCGCGATCGCCGCGCTACTGGGCCGCGCGGGAGAAGGCGGAGCACTTTCTGCACAACGGTATTTGCACGCCGGCCGACTGGCGGGACACATGGAGCTTTTTCGAGTCCATTCACGGGCAGGGTCTTCGCGAAGGTCGCATCCGGGTGGCCGGCCTGACACTGGGACTCGAGAACGAACCGCACGCTCCCGGCGAATGTCCTGGGTTCACGTGGCGGCGCCTGGAGAAAACGCACCGCGAGCTTCTCGGCGGGCTCGCGGCGGCGGCGGGGCGCCTGCCTGAGTTGGCGGAATTTCAACCGTGGCGTGGAACGTTTCTTGTCAGCGAGCACGGGCGCCGAAGCCTGCGCGGGCGGCCAGGACTAAAGCGGCCGTTTTACGAGCTTGCAGCCGACTATGTTGGCCCCGCGCGCGCGGGCGCCGGCCGCTACCCGGAGGTTTCTATCCGGCGCTCGCGCTGCACCTGTCTTTCCCGTGGTACGGGGTCAGCTTCACGGCATCGGAACTTCGCTGGGCGGTTTGTGAGCTGATGCCGGCGGCTCTGTGGGGCGCGCGGTCCGGCCCGCATCCTTTGCTCTAGCCCGATCTGAATTTCCTAGCAGTTTTTCACTGCCTCGCGCCGGCCGTGATACCACGGGCCGTGATGCACGCGTATGACGATCCCGAGGCGCTTCTGAAGCTCTCCTACGTGGCCGATCTGGTGGGCGTGACGCCGGAGTATCTCGCACAACAGATTCGGCTTGGACGGCTCGCGGCTTATCGCATCGGGCGTGAGTGGCGTGTCTCGCGCGCCCACCTTGCCGACTGGCTGCGCATGGTCGAGTCGAGATCGAAAATCGCGTGAGTGCGCGGGGGTAAAGACAGGAGCGCGGCGCCGGTTGATGGCCGGGCGCCGCGCGAGGCTCGAACTGATGGCAGCAAAACTTTACCGCATCCCACCGCAGCCGCCAAGCGCCGACCGTCGCGACGAGTCTGATCGAACTTCTGAGGCAGATCGAGCGCCACTTGAAAGTGCTCGCCGAAGAGGCGCTGAAGGGTTCGATCGCCCGGAGTCTGTCTGATCATCGAGCGCAACGCCCGTCGCGAAGGGCCAAACCGGGAGAATTCGACATGGCCTCGGTAAACGTCTCGATTAGAGCCCCGTACAGCCACGTTCCGGGGCGAAGTGGATACCAGGTCAAGGGCTGCGCTGATGTTCAGTGTAGTTATAGTGAGTCGTAACTGACTACTCCAGTGGGGCGGGCGATGACAGTGGATGAGGTACTCGGGCGGCTAAGAGGCATCAAGCCGGAGCGCGGCTACTGGATGGCGTTCTGCCCGGCCCATGACGACCGCAAGACCCGCAGCCTTTCGATCCGCGAGGGGGAAAAAGGCGCGCGGCTCAAGTGCTTCGCCGGCTGTGACTACCAGGCCATCATCGGCGCGCTCGGGGTCGAGCCGATGCGCGAGGCAAAGCCACGGCCTGCAGTAGCCAAGTCGGCGGGCGCCGACAAAAGGGCGGGCATCGAGTCGGCCCGCCGCATCTGGCGCGAGGCGCGCGAGCCGCGCGGTACGATCGTTCAGGATTACCTGTTCGGCCGCGGCTTCACGGGCGAAATGCCGTCGCCGCTTTGCGCCGGCGCCGATCCCGCGAAGCTGGCGCGCGCCGGCGTGGGGCTCGCGATCCCCACGTCGATTCGATTCCATCCGCGGCTCTGGTACGCGGCGGGTGTTTACCTGCCCGCGATGGTCGCGGCGATCGAGGACCTGCACGGCGCGATCGTCGGGGTTCATCGCACGTTCCTAAAACCCGATGGGACCGGCAAGGCCGAAGTCGAGCCGAACAAGAAGGCGCTCGGGCGCGAGCGCGGATGCGCGGTTCATCTCACGGCCGGCGTCTCCCGAGGCTGGTTTTGTGCGAGGGCATCGAGACGGGGCTTTCGATTCTCCAGGCGACCGGCCTTCACGTCTGGGCGGCGCTCGGAACCGCGAATCTCGCGCAAGTCGGGCTGCCGAGTTTTACACGCAAAGCGATCATCGCGGCCGACAATGACCCGGCTGGGCTCAAGGCCGCGCGCGCGGCAGAGGAGTCATACCGGGGGCGCGGGTACCAATCGCGAATAGTCAGTCCTTTGAGCAGCGGGGCGGACTTCAACGACCTGGTGGGGTGAAGGGTTGATGAGCGATCTACACAAAGACTTCGATCGGGGCTTCGGCAAGGGCAAGGTAGTCGAGCTACGCGATTCGGACGCATACCTCACCAAGCACGGCGTGCGCTTCGGGCGAGCGCGCAAGACCAAAACGCAACGGGTAGGCTGGCTGTGGCCAAACTGGATACCTCTCGGCGGTTTGACCTTTCTCTGCGGTGACTCAGGCGTCGGCAAGAGCGTCCTGCTCGCGGCTCTGATCGCCATCATCACCCGCGGTCGGAAGTTCCCCGACGGCGCCAAGGCCCCGCGCTCTCAGGTTGTTTACTACGGCATCGAGGACAGCATCCGGGCGGCGCTGGTTCCGCGCCTCAAGGCCGCGCGGGCCGACTTGGACCGTGTATCAATCGTCGAACCCGACTTCTCGCGCACCGATGCGAGCGGGCCGCTGTTCAAGGGCCTGCCCGAAGGAATCGCGCACGTCGCGGAGTTCGTGCGCGACACGGCGGCGCGACTCGTAATCTTCGATCCCCTCGCGGATTTCGTCGCGCCGAAGACCGACCTAAACGACGAGGCCGCGGTGCGCCACGCGCTGGCCCCGCTGATGAGGCTGGCGGAAGAAAAGGAACTGGCGATCCTCTGCGTGCGGCATCTCAACAAGCGGAGCGAGGCCAAGGCGCTCTACCGGATACTCGGCTCAAGCGCCTTCGCCCAGGCACCGCGCGCCATCTTCGCGGTCGAGCAGGACCCGGAGCAGGAAGATGGCCAGGCTCCTGCTCTGCCTCAAGAGCAGCTACGCGAAGAAGCCGGTTCCGTGGCGCTTCGCACTGACGGCCGGCCGCAACGGCGTGGTCAGGATCGAGTGGGGTGAGCCCGTGGAGAAAGAGGCGGCCGAGGCGATGGCAGAGGCGGGAGAGATCACGCCCGGCAAGCTCAAGGAGGCGTGCGAGTACCTGGAGAAGGCGCTCAGCCGCGGCAAGGCCGATGCGTCGATCGTCTGCCGTGGCGCGCACGACCACGGCATCTCGGACATGACTCTCAAGCGCGCCCGCAAAAAACTGGGCGTCAAAGCGGAGCCTCACTGGGATGATAAGAGCAAGAAGCTCAAGGGACAGTGGCTCTGGATTCCGGGAAAGGATGAGCCGTGATCGCGCCTGGAGGCAGTCGGTTCATCGCCGCACAGTCGGTTGACCTGACTGGACTGACCCGGCTGCTCAACCCCTTCTCTCCCAAGCGCTTCATGGGAGCAGCAGGGTCAGTCGGGTCATCTTCCCGCAGACTTTTCGCGCGCGCGGGCGCGCGCGCAGGCGTGAGGCAGCGGTGATGGGCAATTACGCCCCGCAAGCGCTGCCAGGCTTCGGGCCGGATGCCGGCGATTGCTTCGCCTTTACCTGGTGGACAACGGCGGAAGGCGCGCGGGTGTGGATCGAGCATCGCGGGAGATGGCGTCAAGGCGTCATCGTCTGGCGCGGACGTAAGTACGTGGTGGTCGCGATCGAGGCGCGCGGTGGGCGACACACACGGGTCAGGAAACTCTACAGCGAGTTACGGAGGGCGGCGCCGGCCGGGCGATGAGCAAGGGCGGGCAAATCGAGCCGGCGCGCTGGCTACATTGGACGAACGCTTGAGGCGCTCATCGCCCGAACCCGCGATCCGGCGCTGGTTGATTACTTTCTTCGCGAGATCGACGTGGCGGCGGCGGCGGAGTTTCTCGGTACGACGCCGGGCGAGGTTTATAACCTCATCTTCAGCCGCGAGATTCCGTTCATCCTGTGGGGCAAGCGCGGCAAACATTTCCGCCGCATCGATCTGGTCGAGTGGCAGGAACGGCGCCGATCGCCGGCGCTTTCCTGAGTGTGAGGGCGACGCGATGGAAGCAGAACCAATTGAGCAACATGCGCACGATCCCGAACGGATCGTGCGGCAGGCCGGTAGGCACTAGATTCTGCCAAGCGGTACGGATAGAACTATTTGTAGGATATGGATACTAGAGAGGCGGGACGTAGAGGCGGACGGGCGCGAGCCCGGCGGATGACCGCCAAAGAGCGCTCGGCAAGCGCGAGCTACGCGGCGCGGGCGCGCTGGAGTAAGAGACGCAAAAGGTTCAAGAAATGTCGGGAAAGCTGACGATGGAGATAACCCCGCGTGTGGTCGAATGGGCAGGCGGCGTGGTTCTCATCGCTTGGGGGCGGGCCTACCCATGAACTTCGTGGTGATTGATGTCGAAACGGCCAACGCCGACCCGTCGAGCATCTGCGAGGTCGGCATCGCATCCTTCTCCGATGGAAGCCTGCACAATTCGTGGGAGTCGCTAGTCAATCCTGAAGATTACTTCGACCCAGGTCATACTTCCATTCATGGCATTGGTCAAGAGAAGGTGCGGGATTCCCCGAAGTGGGCTGCGGTCTTCCCAGAGGTAAGCTCGTTCCTGCAAGGCAATATCGTCGTTAGCCACACAGCCTTTGATCGCGTTGCTTTGCTCCGGGCCTGTGAAAAGAGCAAGCTGGCACCTTGCGAATGTCGGTGGCTCGATTCTTCCTGGGTCGTAAGGCGCGCATGGCCAACTGTTTCTCGTTCTGGATATGCACTTGAAAACCTCGCGGCAGAGTTTGGCATCGACTACTGCCCACACGGTGCGCTTGAAGACGCTCGCTGCGCAGGCGAAATCCTACTGCGGGCGATCGCAGAAACTGGACTGAGCATCGACCAGTGGCTTGAGCTTGTAAGAGAGCCGGTCAATCCGCATGTTAAGCAGCCCTCTCATCCTCGCGTTGAGCGGCCGATTCGTCGATATTTCCCGCTGTCTGTCGCCCGCGATGGAAATCCAGACGGGCCGCTCTACGGCGAAGTCATGGTCTTTACAGGCGAATTGTCGATTCCTCGCGATGAGGCGGCCGATGCAGCGTCCGCTGCGGGCTGCAAAGTCGCTGCGAACGTGACGAAGCGGACGACACTGCTCGTCGTCGGCAACCGAGATGTACGTCAACTCGCGGGTTACGAAAAGAGTTCAAAGCACCGCAAAGCGGAAGAGCTGATCGGCCGCGGTCAGAAAATTCGCATCATTAGCGAAGCAGACTTCCAGCGTATTGTGGGGCTGTGGAGATTCAAGCCGAATGACCCAAGGGTGGATACCCGCGAGGCAGGACGTAGGGACACGAATGCACCTAGTCTAAGCCGCGCGGATCGCGGTCAAGGTCGGCGCCCTGATCAAGGAGACCGAGGCGCCGGCGATCTCCACGGTGAGATAGAGATGGCATCGAGCGGAACAAACCCGGCGTTCCCGACTTGCGGGCGCTGTGGCGCTCAAGCATACGCGCCGGGCTCCCACTTCTGCTCGCGGTGTGGCGCGAGTCTCGCCGGCGCGCTGAATCTGATCGGCAACGCGCGCAAGTGAGGTAATCTGACATGGGACCGGAAGGCTCTATAATCAGAGCGATTTGGGATGCGTCGAATTGGCCCTTCCGCTTGACTGAGCTTCTATTCGTCGCCTGTCTGGTCCTAAAGCTAATCGAGCTGATGTTCCGGGCACTCGCCCTGCTGCTCGCTTTGGTCGGGCGCCTCGCGCACCTAACCAAGTGCCCGCGCTGCGGGGTGGCTCTCTACAGCGTCGCGGCGCGATTTTGCACGCGCTGCGGGCAGGTCCTGGTAGACTCCGCGCTGCTCGGGCCGGTGAGCCCCTACAGGGCCGCGCTCGGCGCCCGGCGCTGGCGACGCACTCAAGTGAGGTAATCGCGATGGCACGATTGGGCGGGAAGGATCGGGGACTGTTCGAGCGGCCGAAAGGTTCCGGCATTTGGTGGATTAACTACGTCGGGTCTGATCGTCGTGAGCATCGCGAGTACGGCGGCCAGAAGACCGAGGCCCGCGCGCTGTTGGCACGGCGCAAGACCGAGATCGCCGATGGTGTCTGGCAAGCGCCCTATGGGCACGGGGCACACGTCGCGAACGGATCGCGCCGGCCAGCGAGCAACGAAACGCTCACCCTGGGTGAGTTCGCCGAAAGGTGGCTCGAAGAGCGCAAACCGCACCTGACGCCACAGGTCGCATACAACTACCGCGTGCTGGCGCGCTGCCATCTGCTGCCGAACCGGCTGGCACGCATGACGGTGCGCGAAATCAGCGACGGGGACATCGCGACCCTGGTGAACGATCTGCGGCGGACGCCGGGCGCGGGCGGACGGCCGCTGTCGCCGGGGCGCATCAACGCCGTGCTCAAGCTGTTGGGCTCGATGTTCCGCGTGGCGCGCCGGCGCAAGCTGGTCGCCGACAATCCGATGGAATACGTGGAGCGGCTGCGCGAGCCGCGGCCTGAAGTTGACCCGTTCGACCTGAATGAGGTTCGCCGGCTGCTTTCAGCGGCGGCCGGTTGGGAGCGTTCTTTTCTTACTGTGCTGCTCTTCACCGGGATGCGACCGGGAGAAGTGCTGGCGCTGGCGTGGAACACGATCGATTGGGAGCACAACCTAATCCGCGTGCGCCGGACCGTGCATTCGCGTTTCGGCTTTGGGTTGCCGAAGACGCCGGGCTCGGAGCGCGAGGTCGAGATGAGCGCGACGGTGCGCGCGGCGCTGATGGAGCAGCGGGCGCGATCGCAGCTTAAGGGCGAGTTGGTCTTTCCGTCTGACGCTGGAACGCCGATCGATCTGCTAAACTTCCGCAGGCGCAACTGGCCGCGGATTCTGCGCCGGGCCAAAGTCACGCCGCGCGTGGTCTACCAGTGCCGGCATACGTTTGTGCGGCTCACGCTTGAGCAGGGCGACCATCCGCAACATATCGCGGCCATGCTGGGCCACGTCAGCACCGAGATGGTCTTCAAGCGCTATGGGCGCTGGATGCGCCGGCCGGAATCGAGCGCGCTGGCTCGGCTCGACGCGGCCTTCCGGGCCAAAGCTGGTGCGGGTTCTGGTGCGGATTCCAGGTTGAAAAGGGCTCGAACCGAGTGAGAAGCAGTGAACTGGCGAAGTGGCCGAACCCCTTGCGCCCGTGAGGAAATCCGCGCATCGCATGGGTTATTGCCGGTCCGCTAAAACAGCCCGTGCGGGTTCAAGTCCCGCCCCGCGCACCATACGGCCTGACAACCGCTCCGATTCAGTTTAGCTTGGGCGTTTTTCAGTGCGCCGCAAGACCGAGCGACTTCAAGCCAGCGCACGTCGCGCAGTCCTCAACTGAGCAAAGACCCGGGCTATCCGACGCCCAGGCTCAACTGCATCGGGGGCCGCGCCGCGGGCGGCGCAGCCTGCGGATTGCGTTCCGCGGCCGGCTCGAAGCCGTGCTTTCTTCTCAGCCGATCGAACAGCTCCCCGAGCCGCTGGTCGTAGGCGCGCGGGGCATAGGTCGAGCGCGCGTAGAACTCGTCGATCCGCTCCCTCAGATGCGGGAAATTCCCGGCGACGAACGGGATGAACCGCCGCGACGCCGCCGGCTTCAGAAATAGCGATCGCCACCAGACGCCGTTTGCGCCCGCACGCCGGGCCGCGCGGATGACCGCCTCGAGATTTGCCGGAGCGTCCGTCACGCCGGGTATGATCGGCATGATCAGGACGTTGCACCGGATTCCCGCCGCGCTCAATCCGGCAAGGGCGCGCAGCCTGAGCGCGGGACGCGGCGCGCGCGGCTCGAGAATCCGCTGCAGGCGCCGGTTGAGCGTAATGATCGAAAAGTTCACCGACAGCTTCGACCGCGCATTGATCGATTTCAGCAACTCCAGGTCACGCGTGATCAGGCCCGACTTGGTTGTGATCGAAAGGCAGAGCCCGCCCAGTTGCGCAAAGACTTCGAGCATCGAGCGCGTCAGCCCGAACTTCCGCTCGGCCGGCTGGTAGGGGTCGGTCGCGGTGCCGATCGCGATCGGGTCCGAGCCGATTGGCGTGCGCGAAAGCGTACGCGAGAGCACTTCCGCCGCCATCCGCTTGACGAAGATCCGCCGCTCGAAGTCGATCGGGTCGCGCAACTCCAGGAACTCGTGCGTGTAGCGGGCGTAACAGTAGACGCATCCGAACTCGCATCCGCGGTAGGGGTTGATCGTCCATCGAAACGGCATCCGCGGATTGTCGCACCGGTTGAGGATTTGTTTGACCGGCATCTCGAGAAATTCGACATCGCGGACGGGCGGCAGGGCCGCATGCACGCCGGCGTGAAACGGGAGCGAATGGGCGACGGCGTTCATGGAAGGAGTTTCGTCTTTTCTTCGCCCTCGATCAAGGGGGATTGTGGCGCCGGCGGGAGAGACCGTTAGACGAAAGCCGAACTGGAATCTTGCAGACCGAGACCGCCCCCGTCTATATGGGTTGTTGAAATCGGAGACTCAAATACGGAAATTCCGGTTCGTGCGCGCTCGTCGGGATTCGCCGGCGTGAAAACTTATGGCCATTCGCAGGGAGGGGTCATCAGCGCACGGAATAGGCAATAAGCAAAAGGAGTATCTTATGATCCATCCAGAACGGCTTGGTCACGTAGTCATCAAGGTCCGGAACCTGGAACGCTCGCGCAAGTTTTACACCGAGGTGCTGGGGATGGACGTGATGATGGATGTCCCAAATATTCCCGGAGTGTTTCTAGCCAACAATCGACGCGACCATCATGAGATAGCGCTGTTCGAGGTCGGATCCGAGGCAGAAGGATTGCGGCCCAAGCAAATTGGGCTGTCCCATATCGCCTTTCGCCTACGCAATGAGGAGGAGCTGCGCGCGGCTTACAAAGAATTCAAGGAAAAACACGTGCCGATCTCCTTCACCGTTGACCACGGAGTCACCAAGAGCATTTATTTCCGCGACCCCGACGAACACGAACTCGAGGTGTACTGCGATAGTTCACCCGAGGAAATTGCCAAATTCCCCAACCCCTACCTGGGGACGAGCAAGTTGGAGTTTGCCCGAGAAGACCCCAGTCTAGACGAGGCCATGGCCAGGCTGGGCATCCGGAACTTTTAATATCGCGACGGCGTGGTGCTGGTGGGCGACGCCGCCGCGACCAGCGATGCGACCTGGGGTCAGGGGCTTTCACTCACCTCTCGCGAGGTTCGTGTGCTGCGCGATTGCCTGGTCGCCGATGGCGATTGACGCGGAATGTGACATGATCCCATTATCAGACCACCGCTTAAAGGAAGCTCGCGCCAGGAGGAGAGCAATGACTGCCAGGCTAGTCGCAGTTGTGATTCTCGCGACCGTGGCGATCTCGATTGCGGCAGGTCGCGCGGCCGCCACGATGCCGGGGCCGAAGCCGGACGCGCTGGCCGAGCCCAAGAGTACCCGCCAAACCGGATTTCCCGCGCAACTTTACAAATTGATTCTCCCGCCCGATAACCCGCAAAGCGCGGCCAAGGTCGCCTTGGGCAAGGCGCTCTTTTTCGACGCGCGGCTGTCGTCCGACAACACGATCTCATGCGCGAACTGTCACGACCCACACAAAGGCTTCACCGACCAGGAGGCCACGTCGGACGGGGTCCACATGAAGAGCGGCGAGCGCAACGCGCCGACCATCCTCGACTCGACGTTCAATGTCGAGCAGTTCTGGGACGGCCGCGAGCCGACGCTCGAAGCGCAGTCCGGCGACCCGATTCTGAATCCGATCGAGATGGGAATGCCGGACCGCCAGACCGTGGTTAACAAGCTGGATTCGATCGCCGAATATCAGAGTCAGTTCAAGGACGTCTTTGGACGCGCTCCCGACTACGACGACATGACCAAAGCGATCGCGGCGTACGAGCGTACGCAGGTCGCGTTCGACTCGCCCTTCGACCGCTATATGGCGGGCGACGAAAACGCGCTCACGGCGCAACAGAAGCGCGGATGGGCGATCTTCAACGGTCAGGGCCGTTGCATGTCGTGCCACGGATGGAATCCGACGCGCCCGCTCTTCACCGACGATCGCTTCCACAACATCGGGGTGTCGGCTCACAAGTCGAACTTCGTGCCGCTCGCCCGCCAGGCGCTTGCCGAGTTGGGCAAGGGTGCGAGTGCGCTCGACATCGATCGGCTGGCGATCCAGACCGACATGAGCGGGCTAGGGCGCTTCCTGGTCACCAAGCAGCCGCACGATATAGGTGCGTTCCGAACCATGGACCTGCGCAACCTCTACGTGACGCAGCCGTACTTTCACGACGGCTCGCAGGCAACGATCTGGGACACGCTCGATCACTACAACAAGGGCGGCGTGCAGAACGCGTTCCTCGATGGCGGAATCGTTCCGCTGGGATTGAGCGAGCAGCAGGAAGACGACCTCGCGGCGTTCCTGCTCTCGCTGACCAGCCCGCCATTCATGGCGCAAGCGCGGGCGGAGTACGGGCGTCAATTCAAGCTCTCGCGGACCACCCGGCCGCAGCGCGACACCGCGGCCGCGATGGCCGTCGTGGGACGCAACGGTCCCGGATTCGCAGGACCCTTCGGTGACATCGGGCCGGGACAGGCCCAGATGAAAGAGAATCCCGCGCTGTTGGGCGGCGACTGATACTCGCGAAGCTTCGAGGGAGAACAATCCAATGGCAGCCCGTCATAAGAGTATCGAGACGAAATTTTACGAAGACCGCGATCGCGTGCTCAAAGCGCTGCGCAATTGCGACCGCCGGACGTTCCTCAAGATCGCGGGGGCCACGATGGGCGCCGTAGCGGCCAAGGGTCTGATGCCGCCGCATACGTTCCAGCTCGTTACGATTGCGAACGCGGCAGTTGACAAGGATTTTTCGGGCCAGGGCGCGCAGGGCAATGGCCCCTTCACCTTCGCCTACATCTCGGACGCCCATCTATACGAGCGCACGCTCAACCAGCGCTTTGTGCGGAGCATCGTCAAAGCCGTCGACGATGTGAACGCGCTCGACCCGCAGCCCGACTTCGTGCTCTACGGCGGCGACCTTGCCCAGCTTGGCAGCCCGACGCAGCTCGAACTCGGCCGGCAGATACTCAGCGCTCTCAAGGCACCCGTGAAAATGATGGTCGGCGAGCACGATTGGTTCCTCGACCTGGGCGGCAAGTGGCAGGAATTGTTCGGTCATCCGACTTACTCCTTCGACTGGAAGGGCGTGCACGCGATCGTGCTGCAGAGCGTCTACGAGAAGGATTTCTGGACCGCGCGCAAGATGACGGCCGAGGAGCGGATGCAGACAGTCGCCGGCCTCGACAATGGGATCCAGTCGCGGTTCGAGGTGGGCGAGCAGCAGCGCGATTGGCTCAAGCAGGACCTGTCGAAAGTTTCGGCTACGACCCCGATTCTGGTCTTCTCACATTCGCCGCTCTACAAGTACTACCGTAACTGGAATTTTTGGACCGAGGACGCCGACGAGGTACAGGCTATTCTGAAGCCTTACGACAAAGTCACCGTCGTTCACGGCCATACCCATCAGATGCTGCAAAATCAGATCGGGAACATCAGCTTTTACGGGATGCTCTCGACGGCGTGGCCGTGGCCCTACGCTCCGGAAGGACTGCCGCCACTGACTATTCAGATGAACCGCGCCGATCCGTTCGATCAGCTTGACGGTTGCGGCGATGGACAGTTCACCCCGCGGGCCGATGGTCTCGTCGATACCGTCTACAACCTCTGGGATCGCAATCCCGTCACGGTAAAGGCGGACTACCTGGTCAGCAATGGGAAGGTCGATCGCCCTCCCGCGCCGCAATTCGCGAGTTACTAGGCGATGCGCCAGGCGTGGCGGCCACCTTTGTTCATCTGAGGGCTCATCCGATGCGGCGAGGAGGCGAAATGAAACCTGCAAGGAAGTTGATTGCGACAGCATTGTTGGGTGCGGTCGGCGTGGGAATGGCCGTCTGCCTCAGCCTCGGCAATCATGGTGGCAGCGCATTCGCCCAGCCGATGCCAACCCATCTGGTTCCGCAGGCTCAAGAGGGCGGCGTCGTCGTTCAACTCTGCGACGGCGTGACGAGTATGGAAGTAAAGGGGCTCAAGCCGGGTCAGGCGATGAGCCACGAGCAGGCTCTCGCAGTCACCAGCGAGCTGATGGACGAATGGCAGCGTCGGCATCCCGATAAGCATTGGGCGACGGCGCAGGCCGATACCGGCAGCGCGGCTCCTTCATCGCCGGCGCAAACCCCTGGAGCGGCGCCCGGCAATGAAGGTATCGCCGGACCCGGCGCGTCGGGCGCAGCCGGGCTCAAGACCCAGCAGGGCGACACCTACGCCAGCTTTGGCGCGCGCGATCCCTTGATCTGGAAGGCACAGACTGACGCTTTCGTGGACGAGGGCAACAAGATATTTCATTCGGCGAAGCTGCTCGGCGGCACTATCGGCGTGAGCTGCGACATGTGCCATCCGAATGCCGCGAATACCCATCCGGAGACCTATCCTAAATATCAGGTACAGCTTCAGCGGGTGGCGCTGCTGCGCGATATGATCAACTGGTGCATCGAGAATCCCGTGAAAGGAAAAACCATTGACGCCAACGATCCCAAAATGCGGGCACTGGAGGCCTATATTCTGGCGCAGCGCAAGGGAGCCGCGCTCGATTACGGCAAGCACTGATCGCGAGGGTACGGCTCTGGGCGACTCTGTTTCTCATCGATTTCTGGCATTGGGGGTGGTGACACTGGCAACGCTGGCTCTGGTTGGGGCCGCGACGACATCGGTCAGCGCGGGCAATCCGGGCGCAGCGGGCGACTCCACGGCTGACCTGGCCCTGGGCCAAATCGATCTCGCGCACGGCATCTTCAATTTTGGCGGGCTCAATGCGATCAGCGGGCTTTTCACCGGCGGAACCTTGGCGGTCGCGATCGACCCACAGGGACGCTTCTACGCGGCGGATATCGGTAACAACCGCGTGCTGGCATGGGAGCTCAGGGTCGGGTTCACCGATGGCGTCCCCGCCAAGATCGTTATTGGACAGCCCGACGCCTACAGCAATCAATGCACCACGACGCAAACCGGCCTCTGCTTCAGCAGCCCGGTCAATTGCCCGGGACTCGCGGGAGGCGGTGTGGCTGTCGATACGGCCGGGAACCTGTATGTCGCGGACGGGTGCAACAGCCGGGTGCTCGAGTTCAACTCGCCTTTCAGCCAGACCACAGCCAGCGGCCGGCCTCTGACCGCAGGTCAGGCCGCCCATCTGGTATTTGGCCAGAACGGCAGCTTCACTTCCAATGACTCGGGCGGTTCCGCCAACTGCGGTCTTGGCGACACGATCTGTACGCCGAGTGGCATAGCGGCAGACCTCGCCGGGAACCTTTACGTCGTCGATCAGTCGTCGAATCGCGTGCTGGAATACAATACGCCTCTGACCGCGAGCAAGGTTCGGGGATCAGGCGATACGATGTCGGACCGGATCATCGGCAGCCTGGGATGTAGCGAGACGGAGGGCGCGGACACGCTCTGCTCGCCCACTGGCGTGGCGGTCGACTCATCCGGAAATCTCTACGTGGCCGACACCCACAACGGGCGGGTGCTCGAGTACAACAGCCCGCTGCTGGCCAGCAGCAGCGTTGCCGGCTCCGGCGACTCGGTGGCCGACATGGTCTTCGGCCAAAACGGCAGCTTCACCAGCAACCCATGCTCTTCGCCAAGCGCGCAATGCCTTGCCGCACCGACCGGCGTCTCGCTCGACTTTGCGGGTAATCTCTATATTTCCGATGGCCCCTATAACCGGGTGCTCGAATACAACACTCCGCTCAATAAGACCCGGACCAAGGGTTCGGGCGATAACGTCGCGGACAAGGTCTTCGGCCAGAAGAACAATTTCAAAAGCCAAGTATGCAGCAACGGCCTCGCCGGCAACGGCGCTTCGATGGGTGCGGCCGGAGTCATCAACCCGGCGCCGAGCAAACAGGGGCTGTGCGATCCTGAGGGCGTAGCCGCGGACTTGGCTGGCGACGTTTATATCGCCGACAGCGGCAATGGCCGTCTCCTGTTCTATGATTTGCCGTTGGTCAAGGTGCCCGGCCTGCAGAGCGCGGGCGACACGGTTGCCGACCTGGAAGTGGGGCAGACCAGTTTCGCGCATAACATGAACAATTCCGGCGGCACGCGGGCACTTTCGATGCCGGCGAGCGTGGTGACCGATTCGCCGGCCATCTCTACGTATCCGACGGAGTCAATAACCGCGTCCTGGGATGGAAGAAGGCCGCGAAGCTGGCGAGCGGCGCGCCGGCCGACATCCAGATCGGACAGTTGAGTTTTTACGGTTACGCCTGCGCCGCCACGCGTAGTGGTCTGTGCTTGTCGCACAATTGCCAATCGCTTGGCTCATGCAGTTCCGCGGGCGCCGGTGGATTGGCCGTCGACCGGATCGGCAACCTCTACGTAGCGGATACTTACAACAACCGCGTGCTGGAGTTCGATTCTCCCTTCGCGTCGGTCGCGGTCCGACACCCGGCGCATCTGGTGTTCGGCCAGAACGGGAAATTCACCGCGAACGGATGCTCGGGAGGCGCGCAAGGGTTGTGCGCACCATCAGCAGTTGCGATCGATCCGTCCGGCAACCTCTACGTCTCCGACTCCGGCAACAATCGCGTGCTGGAATTCAACACTCCGCTCAAGAAGACCGGCGCTGGCTCGCGAGACACCGTGGCCGATCTGGTTTTCGGCCAGTCGGACTTCAATGGCAGCCAATGCAATTCCTCAGCGTCGGCGAGTGCGCCGCCCAGCGCGGCCACTTTATGTTCGCCCAGGCGCTCGCGCTTGATTCGGCCGAGAATCTTTATGTCGCCGATTTCGGCAACAATCGCGTGCTCGAATACAACACGCCGCTCGCGGCCGGTTCGGGCGAACTCGCGGCCGATACGGTCTTTGGCCAGGGCGGAGACTTCTCCGCGTCGGCTTGTGCAGGCCTCGGCCCGAATCTATCGCCGCTTAACGCCGACGGCCTCTGCGGCCCGTCGGGAGTCGCGCTGCGATTCGGCCGGCAACCTCTATATCTCCGATTCGCACAACAACCGCGTCCTCCAATACGACACGCCGCTCGCAAACCGATCTGCGCCCAACACGACTGCAAGCACGGTTTTCGGCCAGGGCGGCAATTTCACGACCGGCACCTGCACCGGCGGCGGCATCTTGTCGGCGACCCCGGTCTGCTCCCACGCCCGATGGGCTGTGTTCGCCGCAAGGTATTACTATCGACGCGCGCGGAAATCTCTGGGTCACGGACAACATGAACAACCGGGTGCTCGAATTCGATCAACCCCTGACACCGTAGTCCTGATGGCGATCGTTCGCCGCATCGATCCGAGTTTCGCCGAGTCTCGGGGAGGCTCGACTGGCCAAGTGCTATGCCACGGATAATAGTGCCAATCTACTTCGATTACGCCTCGACGCTGTGTTACATCGCGTGGCGAATCGTGCGCCAGCTCGAAGCCTGGCCTGGAATTCACCGCGCTATGGAAGGGCGTGCCGATCGCGACGCGTGACTCTTCGATGCGGCCGGGACGTGCGCTTGGAATGCGTGAGCGCAACAAGGTGATCGCGGTCGCGGCCGAAACCGGAATCGCGGTTATGCCGCCCGACGCCTGGCTCGACTCCGGACCGGCGCTCCAGGGCGCCGAGCTGGCGCGCGAGGCCGGCTGCTTCGCGGCCTATCACGAGGCGGTGTTTCGCGCCGCGTTCGAGGAGCGGCTCGATATCGGTGACCTGGGCGTGCTCGCCGGTCTGGCGGTGCGGGCGGGAATCGAACCCGAGCGCTTTTCAGATGATATCCGGATCGGCCGGATGGCGGCGAAGATCGCCGAGCACAAGCAGGAGGCCGACCGCTTCTCGGCGCTCGGCTATCCGACCTTCATGCTTGGCGACTTTCCGCTGATCGGGATTCAGCCGATCGAGACGATGCGGCTGCTGATCGGCAGATTCATCGCGCAACGTATCGCCGAGCCGCAGGCCTAGATGGCGCTCTTCGACCTTGGCGAACGTGCTGAGCCCTGCCATGCAGCCCGTAGTCGCCCTCTTCACGAGGAGACTACGCGCTGGAAACCGTCGGGCTTGCGCCGTCGGCTTGGTATCCGAATCGCGCCAGATAGCGGGCGGGGAAACGACTGTTGAAGACGAACCCGAAAATCAACAATACCATCGGCAGCGCAAATCCGGGTACCAGCTTGCCGAAGTTGCCGCCGATGATGACACCTGTCACAGCAAAGCCGATGTTGACGGTTAGTAATCCGCACCAGAAAAGAGTCATCACCAGGTTGAGCCGCAGGAAGATTGGATTATCCCAAAACTCGGGCGGCGCGTTTTCGCGGGCGTAGGCGGCGGTGAACGGGTGGCCGATCACGACCAGCTCCACACGGCCACCGCGAAGCACGACCAGATGACGACCACGTTGTAGACCGGGAACACGGTCGAGTGCAGGCCTATCATCAGGACTGAGCTGATCCCGAAGAAGGTCAGCGTGGTCCAGTCCATCAGTCTGATCGAGCTGCCGCGGCGCAGGAGCACGGCCAGATATACCAGACAGAGGATTAACCCGCCGCCGGTCGCCACGCTCCAGTGATTGGTGGCGGAAGCAAAGCCGTAGAGGACCCAGGGCAGGAACGCCATCAGGCCGATTGCAACGCCCAAAAGTTTTTTCTGTTCCGCCACGCGCGCTGCCTCCTTCAGCGATTCTACCAGCGCTTGAGTCTTCGCAGCACCGCGCTTTTCTTGACCTGATGGTCCTGCATCCGTTGGAGGATGTCGTCCAAGGCCGCCACCGCGTCGCAGAGGTGCGGCCCCTTGTTGAGCATTACGCACTCCGCGCGCTCCCCCATCGCGGCGTCGGTAATCTCAGCCCGTGACGGCAGTCCCTTCTTGGCGAGATTCTCCAGCACCTGTGTCGCCCAAACCACGGGCATGTGGGCCGCCTCGCACACCCACAGGATCTCCTCCTGGATCTCCGCCATCCGTTCATAGCCACATTCCACGGCCAGGTCACCCCGGCGATCATGACGCCCGCCGCCGCACGACGCATCGCAGCGAGCACCAGGAAGGGGAGATTGTCGAAAGCCTTGCGCGTTTCGATCTTGAGCAGGATTCCGATATCGGGACGGCCAAGCCGCGCCAGTTGCGCCTCGATCGCGTCCACGTCGCCGGGCGAGCGCACAAAGGACATGCCAACGATGTCGGCCTGCTCGGCGACCACCTGGAGATCTTCGAGGTCTTTCGGCGTAAGCGAAGCAATGTTCAGGTCGCTGTCCGGCAGATTAATGCCCTTGTTCGCCCGCAGTTTGCTACCCGCCGCGCCGGCGTGGGTAATCTCGATGGTAGCTTCCGAATCAGCGACCCTTTTGATGACCCCGCCGATCTTGCCGTCGTCAAACCACACCCGCTCGCCTGCCTTGATGTCGTGGAGAATCTCCGGGATGGTGCAGCTTATCGCCGCCGGACGCAGCACGCGTCCGTCCTCGCTCACCTCCGGGCCTCTGCCCAAGGGTAGTTTACTCGACAGGACCACGGTGTCGCCTTTTTTGAGGACGATGGGCTGATCCAGCGCGGGCAACCGCCCGACGCGCAGGACACCATCGAGCGCGCCTTTGCGGCGCAGTTCCATTCCCGAAGCCAGATACGAAGTACGGACGCATTCGGCTTCGACACGCTCGCCGGTTGCTCCGGTCACGACCATTGCCCGGGAAGATCCTCGCGCGTCGGTAAACTCGATCTGATCTCCGGCTCGGAGCGAGGCCAGATCACCCGCGGCGATGGGAATCGGCAGCGACTCCGCCCCGGTCGCAACTGCGCCCGCGTGCGCCTCTGGAACAAGGCAGACTCGCGCGGGCTTGAGCACCGTTCCAGCAGCATCGCGCTCAGGACGGACCTTGATTACTTCGGGGCCGGTTTCCAGCGGGCCGACCCGCAGTTTGGGACCGGCGAGATCCATTGACAGCCGGCAGTTCTTGCCGAGTTCGCGTCTCGCGCGCTTGAGATGCTCGGCCATCGCCAGCCAGGCCTGACGGTCGTCGTAGGAGCAGTTGACGCGCATGCAGTCCATGCCGCGGGCGACCAACTCGCGAACCAGTTGATAGTCCGACGCGGCTTCACTCGGCATCGTCACCATAATCCGCACCGAACGGTTGGCCGGGCTGGGCCCGAGCAGGGTCTCGGTATGCTCGCGCAGCAGCCTGTTGCCCTCCAGAAAATCGAGCGCACGAGGCAAATGTTGCCACGGGCGACCGGCCAGTCCGTGGACCGCCGCGAGCACCGCGTCAAGCGTCGCCATCACATGGGCTTCCGCTCGCCCCAGCGAGGAGAGCCCCAACTGGGCCAATTCCTGCTGCAGGGGCCGGATGTCGCGGTGGCGCAGTGCGATGTAATGCGCGAGGTTGCGGGCGCTTTTCAGATACGTTGAGTGGATGTGGCCAAGTCTGGTCTCAAAGGCGCCCTCCGCCTCGGCAAGCGCCCGCCTGATCTCGCTCAAGCGCTTAATAAGATCGTCGAGTTCCTCCTGTTTGCGAACCTGGGTCGAGGTCATCGCTCTTTCAACCGAATGCCCCCGCGATGCTAACAAGTTCGCGCACGGCTTGCTTTACGGTTTGATGAACAGCACTTGACGGCGGTGTTTTTGGCCAACGGGCAGGCCAAGCGTAACAGCTATCTAACCCAATCTGCTCGTCGCTCACGGCCCACGGGAAGTACAATTCTTGAGCAAGATCTAAGCCACCGGTGAGCGTGAATTTGCCTTACACGCGCACGTAGGCGGGGGCGGTGGTCGCTAAAGGGCCGCCCGCAGCGACGAAGGCGGAGCGGATCGAACTCGCGAAGAATTGTCCATCGACGATACAGCGCAGTCAATCTGTTCTCCTTCTGTTCCCAAGGGAAACGATTGCCGCCGAACGAGCCATCCTCGCCTTGTCGGTCTCAGTCGGCAGCGCATGCGGCTTGAACAACAGTCGCCGGAAATCCCGCGAAGCGGCGCTGCTGGCGCCGCCCGGCGGAATCGGGTATCGAGTCATATTATGAGCAGCGAATTCTCACTCGACACGATCGATGTGATCGGCCCCGATCACTATGCCAGAAACGGTTACCCGCACGCGGAATGGGCCTACCTGCGCAAGCACAAGCCGGTGTTCCGCGTCGAGCGGCCCAACGTCGATCCGTTTTGGGCCATCACCAAACACGCCGACATCACCGACATCTCGCGCAAGCCGAACTTGTGGCACAACGGCCCGCGCATGGCGGTTTTCACCAGCGAGCCAAACGGGCAGGCCGAGCGGCCCGAGGCGCCGCTGTTCCGCCAGTTGCTCAACATGGATCCGCCCGATCACGGCGCGTACCGATCGGTGCTGAGCCGGCACTTCACGCCGCGCGGCGTCAGGACGCTTCAGCCGCAGATCGAGGAGATCACGCGCAAGGTGCTCGACGATATCGCGGATCGATCGGAGTGCGACTTCGTCACCGAGATTTCGTCGAAGGTGCCACTCGCCGTGATCGCGGAACTGCTCGGCGCGCCGCGCAAGGACTGGGAAATGCTGTTTCGATGGACCAACGAGACCATCGGCAGCGGGGACCCCGAGTTTCAGCAGGGCGCGACCGCTCTGGAAAGCATCCAGCGCGCGCGGATGGAAATGTTCCAGTATTTCAGCGAGATGGTGGCCGAACGGCAAAAGCGGCCCACCAATGACATCACGAGCATAGTCGCCAACGGCCGCGTCAACGGCGCGCCGCTGCCCGCCTTCGAGTTGCTGTCGTACCTGTTCGTGCTGGTGGTCGCGGGCAACGAGACCACGCGCAACGCAACCAGCGGCGGGTTGCTCGCGTTTATCGAGAATCCGGATCAGTGGCAGCGGCTCAAGCGCGATCGCTCGCTTCTGCCCAGCGCGGTCGAGGAGATAGTGCGCTGGACGAGTCCGGTCATCCAGTTCGCGCGCACCGCGACCGCCGACACCGAGGTTCGCGGCCAGAAGATCCGCGCGCACGAATCAGTCTGCTTGTTTTACCCTTCGGCCAATCGCGACGAGGAAGTATTCAACGAACCCTTCAAGTTCGATATCGGCCGCGATCCCAATCCGCATCTCGCCTTCGGTATCGGCGAGCACTTCTGTCTGGGTGCGAATCTGGCGCGGCTGGAGCTCGAAGTGATCTATCGGCAGATGGCCGAGCGGCTCGTGAATCCGGAGTTGGCGGGCCCCGTCCAGCGCCTGCGATCGAGCTTCGTCGGCGGTATCAAGCACATGCCGATCCGCTACAAGCTGCTGCCGGCGCACAACTAGAAGTTGTGCTCGACAACATCCACCGCGCTGCCAACGGCCTGCTCGAGCTGGGCATCCGCCCGGGAGAGCGCGTGGCGATCAGGCCGGGCAACCGGCTCCACTTCGCGATCGGGTTCATCGGAGCGGTCAGCGTTCCGGTCAACACCTCGCAGCGCGGTGCGACGCGTCCTTGACACGATTCACCTGAGAGTGCCGGCGCGATTGTCGCGTGCACGGAGGCCATGATGGATGCGTTAACGGTTGACCGTGTCCATTTCGCATTCACTGCCACCTTTCATTACCTGTTTCCGCAGACTGACGATGGGCCTCGCGCTGCTTATCGTGGTTCTCAAGACGCTCGCGATTCGCGCTAAAGATGGGCACTACGATGAAGCCGCGCGCTTTTGGGGCCGCATCTTCGGAATCAATTTCGTCCTCGGCGTGGTCACGGGCATTCCAATGGAGTTCCAGTTCGGCACCAACTGGTCGGCGTTCTCGAAGACCGCCGGCGGCGTGATCGGACAAACGCTTGCGATGGAGGGGGTTTTCTCGTTCTTCCTGGAGTCCACTTTCCTTGGCGCATTCCTGTTCGGGGAAAAACAACTGGGGCCGCGTCTTCATTGGCTCGCGGCATTCCTCGTATTTCTGGGCTCGTGGATCTCCGGTTTCTTCATCATCGCGACTAACGCATGGATGCAGCACCCGGTCGGCTTCGCGCTGAACAACGACGGGACGTTCAGGTTGACCAGCCTGGCAGCTTTGCTGACCAACCCGTGGGCGATCTGGCAATACCTTCACAACATGATTGGCGCGGTGGTGACCGGCGCGGCGGCGATGGCGGCGCTGGGAGCATTCTATCTGCTGATACATCAGTTCGAGGAGTTCGGCCGAACTTTCGTGCGCCTTGGTGTGATCGCGGGGCTGACAGCGTCGCTCTTGATGGCGTTTCCGACTGGAGACAGACAGGGGCGAAATATTGCGCGCTATCAGCCGGTAACGCTGGCGGCGATGGAAGGTCTCTTTGAAGACCAGCGCGGCGCGCCTCTAGCGATCATCGGCCAGCCGGATGTTGAAGCCCGAAAGCTTGACAACCCAATCGTGGTTCCCGATGCGCTGAGCTTTCTAACCTATCGCCGCTGGAAGGCCAAGGTACAAGGGCTGCTGGAGTTTCCCAGCGATCAATGGCCCGACAACATCCCACTACTTTACTACGCATACCATATCATGGCCGGCCTGGGGACTATCTTCATTGCGGTCTTTGCCGTCGCGGGATGGCTGCTGTATCGGGGCCGTCTTTATGGCACTCCCTTGATGCTGTGGGCGCTGATGCTGCTCACGCCATTTCCGTACATTGCTACGACCGCGGGATGGATGACGGCGGAGTTGGGACGCCAGCCGTGGCTCGTCTATGGGCTAATGCGCACGGAGGTTGGAAGTTCTCCCCTTGTATCGGTGGGCAATGGATTGTTCACGCTAATCGGGTTCATGGGGATGTACGCGGCGCTTTCGGTCCTGTTCCTGTTCCTGATTTATCTTGAGATACAG
Organism: uncultured delta proteobacterium; assembly: GCA_963793115.1. Classification (GTDB taxonomy): domain Bacteria; phylum Desulfobacterota; class Binatia; order Binatales; family Binataceae; genus CAVVMA01. The sequence continues at coordinate 143,416 of CAWBYV010000018.1, read as the reverse complement.
CGCGGGCCTGGCGGCGCAGAGCATTCGGGACCGCAGGCCCCCGCTTTCGCTGCCGCAGACTGAAACAGGGAGCGTCCAACGACTACACTCTGGTTCGGCATAGTCGCGGCGATGATCGCGATCTTCGCAGTGCTGGACGGTTTCGACCTGGGTGTCGGAATCGTCCATCTGCTGGTCGCTCGGAGCGATGCAGAGCGACGCGTACTCTTACAATCGATCGGGCCGGTTTGGGATGGCAACGAAGTATGGCTGATCGCCGGCGGCGGCACGCTCTTCTTCGCCTTTCCCGCCGCATATGCATCGGGATTCAGCGGGTTTTATCTGCCGCTGATGATCGTGCTCTGGTTGCTCATCTTGCGCGGCATCGCTGTGGAATTTCGCAATCACATCGCAAGCCCCGTATGGACGCCGTTCTGGGATGTGGTCTTTGCGGGTGCCAGCGCCCTGCTTGCGCTTTTTTTCGGCGCCGCATTGGGTAACGTTATGCGCGGGGTCCCGCTCGACGCGAACGGGTCCTTCTTTCTTCCTCTCTGGACAAATTTCCGCATCGGACCCGACCCGGGCATTCTGGATTGGTTCACGATCGCATTGGGCGTCGCGAGCGTTGCGGCGCTTACAATGCATGGCGCGTTGTGGGTCGCGATGAAAACCCGCGGCGAGCTGCAAACTCGCGCGCGGCACGTCGCTAGTCCAGCTTGGACGATTGTCGTGCTGCTCACTGTTGCGCTCCTGATAATCGTCCCGCTCACCCTGCCCCGCTTTGCCCTCCGCTACGCGGGTCGCCCGTGGGGTCTTATTTTCCCGGTAGCCGCGCTCGGCAGTCTCGCGGGTGTGAAAGTATTAGGCCGTGCCGGCCGTGATCCGGCCGCGTTCCTGTGTTCATGCGCATATGTCCTTACGATGCTCGCCGCGGCAGCATTCGGGCACTATCCATACCTGCTGCCGGCGATCAGCGGTGCCCAAAGCGGACTGACAATCTATAACACCTCCGCTTCCAGCTATGGACTCAGAATCGGACTGCTATGGTTCATTCCGGGACTGGCGTTGGCCGGGTCGTACTTCTTGTTCGCCTACCGCCACGTTGCCGAGAGACTGGATACAAAGACTTGAGCGTGGGGAATGCACTCCGGTCCGGCTATCGTCGCCGCTGGAGTCTCAGCCAATGCTATTGCCGCGAGCGCCGCACCCTCACCGCGCCGGCCAGGATGAGTGTAAGGTCCGAACCTACAGCGTGAACCTCACTACGCTGAAGACTGTCTCCAGCACGATCAGCAGCGCGACGGCGACTTCGAGCAGAACCAGCCGGCGATCCCGAGCCACGTCGAGCACCAGTTCGAGCGCCTCCTGGATGCTGCGCAGGCTCGGATTCCAGCGCTGCGTAGCGATCGATAAGGTCGAACTCGTCGCGCAGGTCATCGTAGATCCGATCCATCGCAGGGTCGTCCCAGGTCGCGTCCGGCTTGTCCAACAGGTGCAGCACGGAGAGCACTTCGGTGCGCGTGGAGATCGCTTCACCGATAAATCGATGCAACGGGCGGGTGCGGAACGGGACGGTTCCTTTCTCCTCGAGTTGCTGCACGAGCGTGTTGGTCCGGGCGAACAGGTACTGGACGATCCGCTCGTAGTATTCCATCGCCGCGCTCTGCGCGACAGTCAATGCGACGACCGCCTCGCGCGCCGCGGTCATGCGATCTACGTGCAGTGTGCCGTCAACGATTCCGGTTTGGAAGCTTAAGTCTTCGATAACCGAATAGTCCTCGCGCACAACCTTGGCCGTGAGCCTGGGACTAGCCTGACGCAGCGGGGCCAATTCCGCCTCCCTGCGTTCCGGCGGCACGTCGCGCATGACGACTGCCCCGAACGGATAAATGTAGATTCCACCGTCAGGCTCCAGCGGCAGGTATAGCTCGTGGGCGCTGATCCTGGCTCGGGGGAAGAACGGAGATAATTGCTTCAGAGAGAGATTCTCTTCAAAGGCAATCGCATAGAACTGATGAGCCCGAGGAGCCATCTGAGCCTACTGGCCGTCCGCGATCACTGGCGCGCCGCGAGCTCCGAGACTTTCTCCAGATGCTCTCGCGCGCCCGGGTAGTGCGGCGAAACAGTCATCGCCTTGGTGTACAGGTTGACGGCGCCCTGGTAATCGCCGCGCCGCTCGTCGGCAAGTCCCTGCGCGAAGTACTGCGATGCCTGCGCGGTTTCTGCGTCCTGCGCCAACGTCTGGTGAGCCTCGCGCTCGGCCACGACTCTGTCGATCGGCCGCAGAAAAGCGACGCTGAGTTGGCGCGAGAGCTCGCGCAGGTCCTCCGAATTGCCGGTCACGCTGCGCGACTGGACTATCTCTCCCGTTTCGACCGAGTCCATCCGGGCGGTCAATGCCGCGGTAGCGCCGACGATCGTGTAGGTACCGAATATGAAGTACTTCGCGCCGACGATACTACCCACGCGAAGCCGAGTATCGGGATCAGACAAGTCGCTCATACTCAGACGCTGCTCGCGCAGAACCTCGGACAAGCGTGCGCGGTTGACGACCTTCAGATTTGCCGAGGCGCCGAGATCGGCGCCGATAAAGCTTGCGATAGCGGGCCCCCAGAAGTCGGTCTTCTTGTCAGGCGGTACGCTGCCGCCCTCGAATTCGGCCACCACCACTCCGGCGGCTTCCGCTAGCCCGATCTTGCCCGGCGTCGCTTCCGTTCCCTTGGCGACCACCGCCGGCGCGGAGGAGCTTGCTGCCGCCTTGCCCGGCTGCGGCTTGCTCAGACCGCATCCGGCGATCATCAGAATGAGAGCGACGCAGAGTCCGCTGCCGCCGGGGGAAAGTACTAGCCTCTTGAGGTTCATCGCGTCGGTCCGCAGTGTAGCTTGCACGGTTGGCGCCGAAAAGGACCGCAACTCCGCCGGATTCCGTCGATGTGAGAGAGGCCGGATCGGACATTGATTTTCCGGCCTGTGCGAGTAAACTATTTGGGCCTGCGAGTTGCGAGGATGCCCGCTCGGTCCGGCGAACACTCCGCAATGAAGACCCGCCAGCTTACTTTCGCTTCCAGTTCGATCGCTATGGCGTTCGCGATGGCGATGGTAATCGCGATGCCGCCGGCATAAGCGCCGAAGAGCAGCCGCATCGCAAAGGTACGCTATGGGTATTCGCCGCGGGGGTCAGTCAGTACCGCAACCCGGCAATCGACCTGGAATATGGCGACAATGACGCCGTCACGCTCGCCGCGGCTTTTCAGCAGCTAGGGAAAGGCGTCTTCGACGGCGTCAAGACCGACGTTCTGATCAACCAGCAGGTGACGAAACAATCCATCCTCAGTCAAATGCCGGCCTTTTTCGCCCAGGCCTCGTCCGACGATACCGGCATAGTAGCGCTGATGGGGCATGGCGCGACTGAGAGCGGAACGTTCTATTTCGTCCCCTATCCCGCCGATCTCTCGAATCTGGCCATCGAGGGATTGCCGGTCTCCGATTTCGCGAACGCGGTCCACGAGTTCAGCAGCCGGCTTGCCAGGACCGTGCTGATCGTCGACACCTGCCACGCGGCTGCGCTCAACTTCCGGATGCGAGGGCTCGACGCGCCTGCGAAGCCCGCTCCGCGCGCGCGCGGCGTCAGCCTGGTCGGCGATCTCTCGCCAAGAATGCCCGATACCTACATCCTGAGCTCGAGCGAGAGCGACGAAAACTCGTGGGAAGACGCCGCCTACAAACTTCCTGGAGAGCAGAAGGGGCATGGGGTCTTCACGTACGCGCTGCTCGAAGGGCTCGACGGCGGCGCGGCCGGCAAGGACGGCACGATCAAGGTCCTGGACCTGTTCAGCTACGCGACCGACAAGGTGGAAGAAAAGACCGGCAGCAAGCAGATCCCGTACATGCGCGCAGAGGGGACTAATTTTCCGGTGGCGCGCGCTCTGTCCCCGCCGTCGGCGGATCAGGCGCGTCGAGCTGGCGCGCTGGTCCGTCAGGGCCTCCAGTACCAGCAAGCCGGTCAACTCGACAAGGCGCAGTCTGTACTGGCAAAGGCTGACGCTGCCGATCCTACCAACCAGGTGTCGCGCGTATTGAAGGACGAGGTTACGGACGATCTCGCCTACCGCAACAACCCTCAGGCTCAGCAGGATATGGTCGAGCAGACCGCCAAATTACTGAAGGGCGCGCACAACTCCGGCCACTCCGATCCGTGGGCGCCGCGGCCGCTGGTGATCGCGTTCCTGGACTTCAGCACGCTCGGCAGCTCTCCGGAGACTCGCCGGACTGCACGAAGCGCTGGTCGCGCGACTCAGCCAGGATCTGCAGGGAACCAAGCGCGTGGTAGTCGTCGATCGCCACCTGCTCGACAACGTCTTGAAGGAGATGCGGCTCAGCATGTCCGATTTGTCCGATCCCGCGACTCAGCTCAAACTTCAGCAGACCAAGATCGCGCAACTGTTCGGGACCGGCAATGTGGTCTTCCTGGGCAAGGACCAATACGTACTCAACCTGCAAATGATCGATACCGAGACTACCGAAGTCAAAGTCAATCTCTCCGAGCAGGGTAGCGGCGCCGCGAGCTTGGTTGGCGTCGCCGAGAAGACTGCCGCCGATATTCTCAAGCACGTACAGCAGGATTATCCCTTGCGCGGCAAGATCGTCGCGCTCGACGGCGATCAAGCCGTCATCGATGCGGGCTCCGAGGCCGGAGTGAGCGTCGGCACGAAGATGAACGCGATAGTCGAGGAGCCGATCACCGTCGATGGTCAAGTGATAGCCACGAAGTTGACGCGAATCGGTTCGCTGGAGATTACCGAAGTTCAGCCGAAGGCATCATTTGCCAAAGTGGTCGATCACAGCAAGCCGCTCGGCAAGGGCACCAAGGTCGTAGAGGCGATGAAGGCTAATCAGGCGCCGGCCGAAGGCCGCGTCGGCGGCGGCCACCACCGCAGCGCGGCTGTGAGCATGGCGCCGGCGATGGACTGAAACTCGAGGAGGAAATGACGTGTACCGACGGATTTCACTCTATCTCGCCTTTGCGGCTGCACTGAGCCTGACCGCGGCGCCTGCATTCGCCCAGAAAGTAAGGGACTTGACCGGCGATAATCTGACTTCCGGCAATCTGGTTCACGTGCTGACGCCCAAAGGACCCAGACCGCGAGGGCTCAGCCTTGAACCGCCCAAATGCACGCACTTCCAGAACCAAGCCTCGCGCGGACTCGAACTCGCTCCCAAGGCCGACATCGCGTCACTCGACGTTGAATTCGAAGTCAACTCCGCGACCTTGACGCCGGCGGCGGAGAAGACGCTGGACACGCTGGGTCAGGCGCTGAACTCGGCGGAACTCAAACCCTGCTGTTTCGAAGTACGGGGATACACCGATGCGACCGGCGGCGCTTCATACAATCAGAAACTTTCGGCCGAACGGGCACAAAGCGTGATTGCCTATCTCAGCGCGCGCACCGGGATCGATAAGGAAAGAATGATGCCCAAGGGGTTCGGCAAGTCGCGTCCGGTGGCGAGCAACGCGACCGAAGAGGGCCGGCAGAAAAATCGCCGGGTTCAGGTCGTGAACCTCGGCTACGGCGCCGCTTCCGACTGATGTAACCGGCAGACTGTTAACCTGGCATCGCGCTACGAGCGGATTACAACCTTCGATCAGGCTTTCGATCGCTGAACGGCGGGTCCCGCAAGCGCGCGATCACGGGGCAGAACCGTTGCGAAGAGATCGTTGAGGAAAAAGCCTCTCGCCTGCTTTCCTTCACCGACCGCCGGTTGGCCGGCGATATCCAGTTGCCGCCGAAGCGAGGAGATTGGCGAGCCCTGCTGAGCGGCACTGGCAAAGAAAATTCCGCGCAGAAGCGTCGGATGATACCTGACGTTGTTGCCAACCAGTGGTTCGACGAATGTTGTGAGCGGAGCCTCGAGAGCGCGGAACTCCTCCGGGAAGCAGAAGATCGGATGCCGCAATTGCTCGGCCGTCTTGCCGTTGAGGATCGACAGGCGCAGAACGTGCAGACGATCGTAGACTGACCGGACTCCGTCCTGGAATCGCTTGAATGCTTCGGTGCCCCGCGCCGCGACATTCGAGGCCGCGTCGGAGGCGTCCGCATAGCCTACCGCTTCGCTCAACACGCGTTGCGGGAGCAGGCCGAAAAACTCCTGGAAGCCTTCGAGCAGATCGCACTTGGTCACCAGCACGTAGACCGGCGCATCGACGCCGAGCTCCTTGATTGCTTCCTCGACGCGCTCGCGCAAGCTGCCGCCCAGCTCGCGCAGCTTTTCCTCGGGTTGCGAGGCGAGCTGGTCGGCCGCAATCGTGATGATTAATCCGTTCACCGGGTCGCGCCCGTGATAATGGCGGACCAAGCGAAGCAACCGGTACCACTCGCCGCGATCCTTGGCGGCATCGGCGGCGATCGCATAGCGTCCGGCCGTGTCCAGCACCAACATGGTGTTGGATACCCAGCAGTCGAAGTTCGTGGTGCCTTCGGGCGCGACCGCCGTGATTGGCGAGAAGCGCTCCGCCGCGGCCAGCGCGGCGGTCTTGCCGGACTGTGCCGGGCCAAGCATCAGGAACCACGGCAGAGAATAGAGCGGGTCGCCCTTTCCTGACGCCTGCGGCAGGCCCTTGAGTCTGCGGATCGCGCTGACGAACTTAGCGCGAAACTCCTGCGGGCTTTCCTCGCCGGCGACCCGGTAACCGGAGCGTTCCTGATTGACGAATCGCCACTCTCTGAACCATGGCACTCCCCAGAACAACACCATGAACAGGACTATCGCGACGGAGGCCGTGACGATCTCCAGGAACCATCGGCTGTGAAAGATCGCGGTGAACACACCGAGCCATGCCACGACCGCGATCAGCGCGACGACCGCGGCGATCGCGGCAACCAGCCGCACGACCGGTGATTCGATCGCATTTCTCAGGGTGTCAGCAATCGCCATCGGCAGCCGCCTTCACTGCTTATCCTGGGTCGTGACGAAACAGTACGACGCGGCCATCCCGCCTTGCGCCGCATCGCCGTGGATCTGATGGCTGAGCAGCGACAGGTACGCTTCCGCATTTTCGGTGTAGTCCGCTCTCGGCTGCTCGAACAACGGCTTGGGTGTCGAGACCACGGTCAGCATCTCGGTCCCGAACGGCGGCCGGATGTCGGCGTGCCATTGACTGGAGCCGTTTTCGCCCCCCAGCGAGAGCGAAGATCCTTGGACAACGTTGTTCGGCTGATAGAGATTTGGAAAGAAATGCGCGACCGTGGCACGATCGGCGGTGTAATAGTCGATGTACAGGTAGCGAAGCGGCTTGTCTGCGGTTGCGTCGATAGTCAGATTCTCCGCGTTGTAATAGGTGGCGTCGCATCCCTTGGAGGGCTGAACATGGAGGTTGAATCCGGCCTTCTGGCTTGCCTCTTTGAGGGGGTCGAGAATCCTTATCACCTCGCAGAACGGGCGCGGGATGACCTTGAGGTCGTCGCTCACCCGCTTTACGCCCCTCATTCCTTCGATCTTCTGGCGCACCGCGTCGCGCTGCTGGTCGCTCTCGACGTGGCCGGTGAGATTCACGACGCCGTGTTCGATTCCGCCCAGAACGATCCCGGAGCACTCGAAAGTCTGCAGCGCGTCGCGGATCGCGGCCGGATCGGGCCCGCGCAGCCAAAGGAACAAAAGCAGCAGCGCGGCGGCGACGGCAATCGGAGCGGCCAGCCAGTAGCGCGACCAGCGCCGCTCCACCGGTCTGGGTGACGGAGGCTGTACGGCATAGACCTCGGGGGTAATCCGTTCCTGCCGCTTCTCGAAGTCAAGCAGATCAGAAATCGGCTCCGGGAGCCGGGCGGCGCATTGCCGGCGCAGATCCATGAGCTGGTTTTCCTGGGCGTCGTCGTAGTACTTCCCGCGGAATCCGAGGCTCAGGGCAAGGAAGTAGACTTCGCACAGTTGCTTCTGACCGGGATTGAGCCGATCGAGCCGATCGAAGAACTCCTGGCCGGCATTGCTGGTGCCGTACAGCGCCGCCTGCAGCGGCGAACGACGCCATTCGTCGTACACCGGGCGGTTGGATTCGAGCGTGCTGCGCAAGATCACTTCATCGAGCCACGCCACCACCGCGAAACAGGCATTCTCGTAGTCCTGGACCGGCAGGTCGTGCCGCCGGACGGCCGTGCCTTGCTCGGCAATCAGTTTTTCTATCCGGCCCCTCAAGTCGGCGAAGGCTCGCTTCTGCTCCTCGGGCGTCCGCGTGAAAAGCAGGACGTACGCGATTAGGGGCGTCAGAATCTCGCGCAGAGTGGGAGTCATCGCCGCGGTCTACTTGCCCCAGATGGCCAGCAGCCGAATGTCGGTATCCGGGGGCAGTGCGGTGCTGAAGACCGCGATAGTGCGACTTTCCTGGATCTTCTTCCACTGCTCCGAACGCCGATCGACCATGAAGTATCGGTAATGCGCGTGCGTCGGGAGCTCGTCGGGAGACGACTCGAGGAGCTCGATCTTCAGGCCGAACAGGAACGACTTCTGCAGATTCGGCATGTCTTCGCGCGAAGTGATTTTGCCGGTGTCCTGGATAACCTTGTAGAGCTGTGCCGGGGTGAGATCGCTGCGGATCGCCAGGTAGTAGCGGTTGTCCCCGGTAAGAAACTTCTCGTCGAGCGAAGCGCTGAAGTACTCACCGTCGTGCTTGAGCACAACCTCTCCGACCGGCGCCGAGGTCAACTCGTTCAACAGCTCGCGAGTGCGCTGCGTGGCGGGCGAAAAGCATTGCCACAGTTCCGTATGCTGGTACGGCGGCAACTCCTTCTCGGTGCCGCGGGCGCCGAGCACCGAGATCGAGCTCGAAAACGATGAGAGCTCTCCGACCAGTTGCCGCATCAGCGCGTACATCAGGTTGGGCTGGACTTCGCCGGATTCGAGAAAATGATGAAACAGCGGGATGTAGCGATTGACCGCCTGCAACATCGCCACGTAGCTGAGGTCGCGCGCCCCGAGCTCCGCTCCGCTCGCGCGCCGGCGCGTGTATCCGCTCAACTCCCTTCCCTTCGCGGTCAGCAGGTCGCGGATTTCCTTGAGCATCGCTTCCAGCACCTGCGACGACTTGATGGAAACGGAAGGTGGAATGTACTGCTGCGAGCGGACTCCGCCTTTTCCGTCCGGCGATCGCAGCAGCTCCGCTACCTTGATCAGCTCGTAGTCGCGCGTGCGCTCGGCGGAAACGTCGAAGAGGATCTCGGCCTCATGAATCAGATATTGGAGCTGCGCCGTATGCCCTCCGCCGGCCAGAAGGTCGGACACCTTCGGACTCCTCGATCCTGAAGCGGCGGTTCTCCAAGCTGGCGCCATCGCCGTTGGCCGCAGCCACATTGCTCTCATCCGATCGCAATCGCCTGATGGCGACGTAGACCGACAGCGGCCTGCCGCTCGCGTCGAGATCCTGCTCGAATTTGCGCGGCGCGATTCGCGCGGTGGTGGCGCTGAGATCGCCGACCCGCAACAAGGTTCCTTCGAAGGTCAGGAACTCGCCTTGCTCGATCTCGAAGACGAAATTCTGCAACGCAGTCTCGTTGATACGAAACGAACAGACCCCCCAAAGGGAAGGCGAAAGAAGACCGGCCAGGCGATGCAGCAGCGCGTCGTGATAGCTGTCCTGTTGCTGAAAATGCTGGGGCTGCAGAAGCATCCCCTGGCCCCAAAACAGCGGACGTAACGGCTCCACGAATCACCCCTCGGTACTGTGGCTCGGGCTCATGAAATTACAGGCTTGCCCCATCGATGCGGCTGGATCGACACCACGAGCCTCGCGGCGGCAAGACCCGCCAGTGTTTGGCATTGCAGCAGCAGAAAGTCAAACAACCAGCGCGCATTGAATTTGACATCTGAAGCGATTCGATGCTATCCGTGCATGAGATTAAGTGCGCTTCTGCATTAGTGCGCTTCACAATAGAGGTTGCCTGGAGCCTGTCAAAGGGCGACCGCGGTTGGTTGGCTGCGGCGAATCTCAGGTTTTGGCTGAAATCGCGGCGCGGGGTCTTGGATAGAGCCCGGCGACCATAGCTCGACGGTAGGCGATTGCCGAAGGGTTCGACCGATGGCCTCCGGTGCGGGAGTTGGCGAAGAACGGCCCCCAATGGACGCGAAGACTTTGCTCGAGAGCGGAAACTTGTCGGCTGCCGTCGAGCAGTTGTCACAGGACGTTCGAGCGCACCCGGTGGACTCCCGGCTGCGCACCTTTCTCTTCGAGTTGCTCTGTCTGACCGGTGACTACGAGCGCGCCGGAAGGCAGCTTGACGTGATCGCCCAGCAGGATACCAAGACCGAAATGGGCGTCGAGGTTTACCGGGGTATTCTGGCGGCGGAGAAAGCTCGGGCGCGCCTGACCAGCGACGGGTTGATGCCCGATTTCCTGCTCAAGCCGCCGCCGTTTGCGATGCTGCATCTTGCGGCTGTAAATCGCCTGCGCGAGGGCCACCCGGCCGAGGCTCGCGGGCTGCTCGAAAAGGCTGCGGAGTCCGAGACGCCGGCCGGCGGACGCGCCGACGGGCAGACGTTCGCGGATTTTTCTGACGAGGATTCGGTCCTTGGGTGTCTGCTCGAGGCTGTTCTTGCACGACCGATACGTTTGGCTGCCATTCGCGCATATCAAGCACCTGTCGATAAGCGCTCCCAAGAAGCTTCGAGACCTGATTTGGATTCCCGCGACGCTCGAGACTATCGAGGGGCCCGTCGGCGGAGTGTTTATCCCCGTGCTCTATCGCGACTCGTGGCGCCACGCCAACGACCAGGTCAGACTTGGCCGGATGACCGATTGGCAGAACTTGGGTGAAGGGTTGGTTGGCGGGATGGGACAGCGCGTCTTCTTCGTGGACGAGGGCGAGAAGGCAATCCTTGAGTTGAGGGAACTCGATTTTGACGCCGCCCAGTGATTCAGACCGGGCGATGGTGACCGCGATGCCGTTTAAATCGAAACTCTGGTCGCCGAAGGCAAATTGATCCGGGGACAATCGATGCCATCCGAGAGCACTGTCGATTTCGAAGCCCTGCTGGCGCCGATCCCCGGAGCGAGTCCGGCGGGAGAGTCGCTACGCTATGCCGGCACTTATGATGCGATAAAAAAGGCGCGCGAGGCCGAAGAGGAACTGTCTCAGGGCGATTGGAAACACGAACCGAAGGTCGCAGACTGGCGCGCGGTCACCACGCTCGCGACCGAAGCGCTCAAGTCGAAGACCAAAGACCTTCAGATCGCAGCCTGGCTCACCGAGGCCCTGGTCAAGCGCAGCGGATTCGCGGGCGCGCGTGACGGCTTTTCTCTGATGCGCCAGTTGCACGAACGATTCTGGGATTCTTTGCATCCGATGCCCGAAGACGGGAGCATGGAAATTCGCGCCGCCGCCGTCGAATGGCTCAACCGCAACCTGCCCTCTGCCCTGCTCGATCTGCCGCTCACGATGCCGGACGATAAGGGTGAAACCTACTCCTTCATACGATATCAGGAGTCGCGCAGCGTCAACGAGCGCGGGCGCAAAAGCCCCGATCTGATGCAGGCCGATATCGCCGAGGGCAGGATCACCGGCGAGATGTTCGACAAGCGGGTCGCCGCCGCGAAGCGCAAATTCTACGAGCCACTGTTCGCCGATTTTACCGAAGCGTTCGACGAATGCCGCAAGCTTTCGGACACCGTTGACGAAAAGTTCGGACGCGACGCCCCCAGCATGATGGCGATCAAGAAGGTGTTCGAGGACATCAACCACGTCCTCGAAGCGATCGTGAAGAAGAAGCGCGAGCTGGACCGATCCGGCCTCGGACTCCGCGGCGAACGGAGCTGCCGATGCGGCGGCGCCTGATGGATCGGGCCGCGCGAATCCGGTCGGTAATCTGCCGCTTGATCCGGTCGATCGGGCCGACGCGCTCAGACGCCTCGAGGCGATTGCCGCCTACTTTCACCGCACCGAGCCGCACAGTCCGGTCGCTTACCTGGTTCAACGCGCGGTCCGATGGGGGCAGATGCCGCTGGAGCAGTGGCTGATCGACGTCATCGGGGACGAGTCCGTCCTGGCTCACGTTCGCGAAACGCTTGGTATCAAAAGCTCGGAACAAACCGGCACTTGAAGCGAATTTCGTTAGAGCGAATTTCGCTAGAGAAGGTTAAGAAAGAAAGTTTCGTCAGGTCATCAGGGAGGATCGCCGATGGCAAAGGAAAGCACACAGCATAAGCTCGACCGGGTGCGCCCGGCTCGAGTGCATATCACTTACGACGTTGAAACCGGCGACGCGATCGAAATGAAGGAGCTTCCCTTCGTCATGGGCGTCCTGTCGGATTTGTCGGGCAAGCCCGACCAGGAGATGCCGAAGATGCGCGACCGCAAGTTTGTCAACATCGACCGCGACAACTTCAACGAACGTCATGAAGGGAATGCATCCGCGCCTGGCCTTCTCGGCCGACAACAAGCTTGCCGACGACAATACCAAGCTGGGCGTCGAGTTGCGTTTCAATTCGCTGGAGGACTTTGAACCCGCGCAGGTGGCAAGCCAGGTCGAGCCGCTGCGCAAACTGATGGAAGTGCGCCGCCAGCTCAGCGGTCTGCTGGCCAAAGCCGACAGCAACGAGCGCCTGGCCGACAAGCTGCAGGAAATTCTGACCAACACCGAGTTGGCCGGCAAGCTTCATGCAGAAACCCAACCCGCCTCCGATGGCGGCGGTGAAAAGAAATAGTAGGGGACGTACCAATGGCTGACGCGAAAGAACAAGCCCAGGCGCAACCGGCCGCCACCACGCAGGAAGGCGGTCTGCTCGACAAGGTCATCAAGGAAACCCGAGCCGGCCGCGACGACGAATCACGCGAGCAGGCCAAGCGCGAGATCTCAACGCTTGTGCAAGAGGTGATGCAGGGGACGCTGCGCTATTCAAAGAACCTCGAGAGTTCGATCAATGCGCGCATCGCCAACCTCGACGTACTCATCTCGAAGCAGCTCAACGAAATCATGCATAACGCCGAGTTCCAGAAGCTCGAGGGCTCGTGGCGCGGGCTCCGTTTCCTGGTGATGTCGAGCGAGACCAGCCCGATGCTCAAGATCAAGGTGTTCAATTCCACCAAAGAGGAATTGCGGCGCGATCTCGAGAAAGCCAGTGAGTTCGACCAGAGCATGATGTTCAAGAAAGTCTACGAGGAGGAGTTCGGAACCTTCGGCGGCGCGCCGTTCGGAGCGCTGATCGGCGACTACGAGTTCGGCCGCGCTCCGCAGGACATCGCGATGCTGGAGGGGGTCGCGAGCGTCGCCTCCTCCGCGCACGCCCCGTTCTTCTCGGCCGCGGACCCGACGCTGTTCAATATCGACAGCTACACCGATATCGGCAACCCGCGCGACCTCTCGAAGATTTTCGACACCGTCGAGTACGCCAAGTACAAGTCTTTCCGCGAGTCGGAGGACTCGCGCTTCGTCGGCCTGACGCTGCCCCACGTTCTGATGCGCCTGCCGTACGGGCCCGACACCGTTCCGGTGGAGGCCTTCAACTTCAAGGAAGACGTTGACGGCACGGATCACAGGAAGTATCTGTGGGGCAACGCGGCCTACTCGCTGGGCACCCGGATAACCGCTGCGTTCGCGAAGTACGGATGGTGCGCGGCGATCCGGGGGTCGAAGGCGGCGGCATGGTCGAGGGCCTTCCCACCCACACCTTCCGCACCGACGAGGGCGAGATCGCGCTGAAGTGTCCCACCGAAGTCGCGATTACCGACCGCCGCGAGAAAGAACTCGCGGACCTCGGCTTCATCCCGCTCGTCCATTGCAAGAACACGGACTACGCGGCCTTCTTCGGCATGCAGTCGTGCCAGAAGGCCCGCAAGTACGACACCGACTCGGCCAACGCCAACGCCCGGCTCTCCTCGCAGATGCAATACATCATGGCGACCTCGCGCTTCGCGCATTATCTGAAGGCGATTATGCGCGACAAGATCGGCAGTTTCATGTCGCGCGCGGACTGTGAAGACTTTCTCAACCGCTGGATCGCAAACTACGTGTTCGCCAGCGACACGGGCAGCCAGGACGACAAGGCCAAGCACCCCTTGCGCGATGCGCGGATTGAGGTCGTGGAAGTGAAGGGCAAGCCCGGCGCTTACAGGGCGGTTGCATTCCTGCGGCCGCATTTCCAGTTGGATGAGTTGACCGCGTCTCTGCGGCTGGTGGCTGATCTGCCCCAGTCCGCCAGAGGCTAGGATTCAGGATTCGCGAAACTCTGATTGCCACGGGTCTGAAGAGCCAGGAAGAGGAGAGCTGACATGGCTGTTGATTACTTTCTGAAAATCGACGGTGTTGAGGGCGAGAGCAAAGCCGAAGGCCACGAGAAGCAAATCGGCGTCATGTCGTTCAGTTGGGGGGCGAGCCAACCGGGGACCTTCGCGCAGGGTAGCGGAGGCACGGCGGGCAAGGTCTCGATGACGGACTTCAGCTTCACGATGGCGAGCGAAAAGTCCATGACCGGGCTGTTGAAGTCTTGCGCCACCGGCGAGCACCTCAAGTCCGCGATCCTGTACTGTGCAAAGTCCACCGGCAAAAAGGTGGAGGATTACATGACCTGGACGATGGAGCCGGTAATAGTGGCGAGCTACCAGACCGGCGGATCGTCCGGCGCGGAGGTTCCGGTCGATTCGGTGAGTCTCGCCTTCGGCAAGATAAAAATCGAGTACAAGATGCAGGATGACAAGGGCATACTGAAACCCACCGGCTCGTTCGGCTGGGATCTTGAAAAGGTTGCCGCCATCAAGTGAATCGAGCCGGCGAGCCTGTGCGCGGACCAGCGACCGAGCGCGAGACTGCGCGCTCATGCGGAGGTTCCACCGCGGCTGCGAGGCGGCACGGCGGCGCTGGCCCGCGATAGGCTTTCGATCCGGACAGGCATGAGCAGCTCACATCATTGAACTCCGGCGACAAACCCGAGCGCCAGTTCGATCTCGCACGAGCGGGTGATCCCCGGCGCCTGAGAGACGCGCTTGCCGCCGGGGGATACAACGGCGAAGCGCTGGTCGAAGTCTTCAAGCTCGGCTCCGATCAAATGCCGGTGTTCTTGAAGGCTACCGCTGACGGCTCGCCGGCCCACACTCTGATCCGCCTGTTCAAACTCGGCCGGATGGTGCCGGTCGAGGCCGCCCGAGATGCGCTTGCGCCGGTCGCACCTGACGAGTTGATCGATCTTGGATTGCTGCGTCAGGTTGACGGTCATTTCACGGCGTCGGCAGCCATCAGCCCTGCCGCCGAGGGCCTCTACATCGCGCATGACTTCGATCCCTTCTTCACCGGTGAATCGGCGGCGCCCAATTACGTCCTCGAAAGCGGCCCTTCTTCAGAAACACTCTCGTCGCTCGTGGTGCGCCGCGGCGGCGAACAGATGCTCGATCTCTGCGTCGGCGGTGGCATCCAGTCGCTGCGTTCGGCAAGTCACGCCACTCATATCGTAGGCACCGACACCAACCCGCGGGCGCTGAACTTCGCCGCGTTCAACGCGCGTCTCAACGGGGTGACAAATTTCGAGCTGCGGCGCGGCGACCTGTTCGCTCCGGTCGCGGACGAGCAGTACGACTTGATCGTGGCGAATCCGCCCTTCGTGATTTCTCCGCGCTCTACCTACCAGTACCGTGACAGCGGCCTGCCCGGAGACTCGATCAGTGAACGGGTGATTCGCGAGCTCCCGTCCCATCTGAAGGAGAATGGCTTCGCGTCGGTGCTCTTCAACTGGCATCACCGCGACGACACAGACTGGGCCGAGCGCCCGCTGTCCTGGGCGGCGGACTGCGGCTGCGACGTGTGGCTCACCGCTTTCCAGTCCGAGCAACCGCTTCGCTACGCCGCGAGATGGATCAAGAGCGGCGAAGCGCGCGGCCGCACCGATTGGGCGCCGCTGCTCGATGAATGGCTCGAGTATCACCACAGGCTCGGGATCGGAACGATCACTATCGGCGCTATCATCATGCGCCTGCGCGCGGCGGGGCCAAACTGGGTCCGTGCCGATCGCGTGGATAGCTCAGGAAACCATCATAGCTTCAGCGAACAGATCCTCAGAATTTTCGCAGCGCAGGATTTTCTGGCCGAGAACGCCGCCGACCAACGGCTGCTGGCGCATGCCTTCGCGCTGGCTCCCGAGCACGAGATGCGCCAAATCGCGAAGGCTACCGGCGATGGCTGGACGGTGGAATCGGCCAGCCTCAGGCATACGCGAGGCTTCGAGTTCATCGGGCGGCTGGATGCAGAGGTGATGACCCTGCTCGGCGAATGCGACGGCAAGCGCACCCTGAACGAGCTCTTCGCCGGGATGGCGGCTCGCCTCAAGGTCAACTTCGACCGATTCGCGCCCGGCGGGCTCAAGGTGATACGCGCTCTCATCGCTTCCGGATTCATGACTGTACCCGCAGATCCCCGATTCGAATCACAGCCACGGCCGGAATGAACCCGGGCAGCCGCAGTAGAGTCTTTCATGGCCAGGCCTGATGGATCTCTGCGGATCGTGCCGTCGGTGCTGGATCGCCTGCTCGACGACCATCCCGAGCAATCGCGGGACCCGGCGGAGAGCCGCTTTTACGACGTCAGCGATCAGAGGAAGTCGGTCGCGCGGGACCTGGAGGAGTTGCTCAACTCGCGTCAGGAGGAACTCTGGGAGATACCGGCCGAGTTCGCCGCCGTCCGCAAATCGCTGCCGCTCTACGGATTGCCCGATTTCAGCTCGTACAATCTGCTCAGTCCCGACGATCGCAACCGGCTCCAGCACTCGATCGAAGGCACCATCGCGACGTTCGAGCAGCGGCTCCAGCGCGTCCGCGTTACGATGGAGCTGCCGAGCGAAAAGGATCGGGCGCTGCGCTTCAAAGTCGAGGCGCTATTGAGAGTCGATCCGGTTCCTGAACCGGTGACCTTCGACACCGTCCTTCATCTTACGACCCAGCAATATTCGATTCACGACAAAGACTGAATCGTGGACGAGCTGCGGACATACTTCGAGCAGGAGTGAACTTCCTGCGCCAGATGGGCGCCGAGTTCGCCGCGCAGCATCCGAAGATCGCGGGGCGCTTGCTGCTTGAGCCCAACCGCTGCGAAGACCCGCACGTGGAGCGCCTGATCCAGGCCTTCGCTCTGCTGGCCGCGCGCATCCGGTACAAGCTCGACGATGATTTCCCCGAATTGACCGACGCCTTGCTCGAGGTGCTCTATCCGCATTATCTCGCGCCGCTGCCCTCGTTTTCGATCGCCGAGTTCGTGTGCGATCCGGACCAGGGCAAAATGACCGAGGGTCACACGATCGATCGCGGAGCAGCTCTGAACTCGGAACCGGTGGCCGGCGCGCCGTGCCGCTTCCGTACCTGCTATCCGGTCACGCTATGGCCGCTGCAAGTGGCCTCGGCGAGGTTCGACTCGCCCGATCGATTGAACCCGCCGCCCAGGGCCGCGTCGGTCCTCAGGATCGAATTGAAGTGTCTGGCCTGGCACTACGCTGCCGGAGCTTGAGAAGCTCGATCGCCTTCGATTCTTCCTCAACGGCGAAGGACCGCTGGTCCACAATCTTTACGAGCTGATATTCCGCAACGTTCGCGGCGTGCAGATCCGCGCGGTCAGCGGCGCGAAGGACGCCAAGTATGTATCGCTCGCGCCCTCGAGCTTGCGCGAAGTGGGTTTCGGCCCTGAGGAGGGGATGCTGCCCTACTCGGGGCGATCGTTTCTGGGCTACCGATTGCTGCAGGAGTATTTCGCCTATCCGGAGAAGTTTCTGTTCTTCGATGTCGCCGGGCTCAAGCAGGCGGTCAGGGCGGGCCTGGGAGCCAGTTTCGAGATTCTGCTTTTCTTCGACCTCACACCCCGGATCCAGCAGCAAATCAGCGCCGACACGTTTCGCCTCGGATGCAGTCCGATAGTCAATCTATATAGCAAGCTTTCCGATCCGATTCGCCTCGATCGCACACAGACTGAGTATCGCGTCATTCCGGACATTGGGCGCCAGAACGCCACCGAGGTCTACTCGATCGAAAGCGTTGTGAGTACTTCGCCGGCGCTGGTGGAATCCATAACTTTCCAGCCTTTCTATTCGTACAAGCATACCGCCGATCGAGACAGTCACGAGGCATTTTGGTATACCCGGCGCAGACCCTCGCCGCGCAAGGACGACAGCGGCAGCGACGTTTTTATATCGATGGTCGATCTCAACTTCCGCCCGAGCCTGCCTCCGGTGGAAACCCTGACCATCCGCGCCACCTGCACCAACCGCGACCTGCCGGGCAAGCTCCCCCTGGGCCGCCGAGGCGGTCTCACCGGCGACTTGCGGCTCGAAGGGCGTGCGCCGCTGTCGCGGATCAATTGCCTGATCAAGCCGACTGCGACGCTCCGGCCGCCGCTTCATCGCGGGGCGCAATGGCGTCTGCTGTCGCATTTGTCGCTCAACTATCTCTCGATATGCGAAGGCGGGCGCGAGGCCCTGCAGGAAATCCTGAGACTCTATGACTTTCAGGGTTCGGCGGCGATTCAGCAGCAGATCGACGGGATTACCGATGTTCGCAGCCGCCGCGTGGTCGGTCGCCCGGCCGGGATGGCGTGGAACGGATTCTGCCGGGGAGTCGAAACGACTATCCAGTTCGATGAAACCAAGTACTCCGGGAGCGGGGTCTTTCTGTTTGCCGCCGTGCTCGAGAGATTTCTCGGACTCTACTGCTCGATGAATTCATTTAGTCAATTGGTCGCAGTTACTACTCAGCGCGAGGAGCCGCTCAAGCGATGGTCCCCGAGAGCGGGAAATCAGATCCTTCTTTAGAAGAGATTCTGTTCGCGGAAGGATACCGCTTCGACTTCTTCCAGGCGGTCCGCCTGCTCGAAGCCATCTATCCCGATCGCAAGCCGGTTGGCCTGGCAAAGCCGTCCGGGCGAGGAAGTCGTCCGCTTCCATGCGTTCACGACGCTGAGCTTCCCGCCCAGCGACATCCGGGAGATCGCGCCGGCGGGCAATGGCGACGAGGACGGGCCCGCGCGGATGACCGAGGCCTTCATGGGCCTGACCGGTCTCTCGGGCCCGCTGCCTCGCCACTACAGCATGATGCTGCTCGAGCGCCAGCGGCAGAAGGATTTTGCGCTCCGCGATTTTCTCGACATCTTCAACCATCGGCTGGTTTCGCTGTTCTACCGCGCCTGGGAGAAATACCGTTTCCAGATCGACTACGAACGCATCGCCCGCACCCGCAACGGCGAGTACGACGGTTTTGCGCTGCACCTGTTCGACCTGATCGGAATGGGCACCAAGGGGCTGCGCGGGAGACTCGAATTCGACGACCGGACTCTGCTCTCCTATGCTGGACTTCTTGCCCAGCATCCGCGGTCCGCGTGCGCGCTCGCCGGCATCTTGAGCGACTGCTTCATGGTCAAGGTGGACGTAATCCAGTTCGTCGGCCAGTGGCTGGAGATCACGGAGGAGAACCGCACCCGCCTGGGGCCGGGCGAAGCCAACAACGCTCTTGGCGCGAGCGCAGTTGCGGGCAAGCGCATCTGGGACCAGCAGGCGAAATTCAGGATCAGGGTCGGAGCGCTCTCCTATCGCGAGTTCCAGCGCTTCCTGCCCGACGGCGGGGCGTTCAAACCTTTCGTCCAGATGATTCGCTACTGCGCCGGCCAGGAATTCGACTTCGACCTCCAGTTGGTACTCATCGCGGCCGAGGTCCCGGCGCTTCGCCTGGGAGGCGCGGACTCGCGGCTTGGCTTTTCCACCTGGCTGAAGACTGCCGAATTCACGTGCGACGCCGATCAAGTGGTCTTCTCCGGAGGCCTGACGCAGCTCGGCGCAATACCGGAATGAACCGCACAAAGCGGCGAGGAGAACCATGAATCTCAGCCTGCAACCACTAATAGGCAAACTCGACGAAGCCTGCCGCAGCGCGCTCGAAGCAGCCGCTGGATTATGTCTGACCCGAACGAACTACGACGTTGATATCGAGCATCTTCTCGTCAAGCTGCTCGAACTGCCCGACAGCGACTTCGCAAGCATACTTCGCAATTACCAGGTCGATTCATCGCGGCTCGCGCGCGACCTCACGCGCGCGCTCGACCGCCTCAAGACCGGCAACGCGCGGACGCCGGCACTCTCGCCCCATCTGCCGCGCCTGATTCAAGAAGCGTGGCTGCTCGCTTCGGTCGAGCAGGATTCGCCCAAGGTCAGATCGGGCCATCTGCTGGTGGCGTTGCTCGCTAACGAGGATCTCGCCCGGCTCGCCCGCGAGCTGTCTTCGGAGTTCGACGCGATCTCGCTGGAATCGCTCAGGCGCGACTTTGCCAAAATCACCGCCGGCTCCTCCGAGGCCCGGGCGGTTCCCGGCGCGGCCGCCGCGCCGGCCGACTCGCGCGGCGGTTCGGTACCCCAGGCCGGCTCCAAGGCTCTCGATCAGTTCACGATCGACCTCACCGCCAGCGCACGCCAGGGCAAGATCGATCCCGTGCTGGGCCGCGATTTCGAGGTTCGGCAGGTGGTCGACATTCTCACGCGGCGCCGTCAGAACAATCCGATCCTCACCGGCGAGGCCGGGGTCGGGAAGACCGCGATCGTGGAGGGCTTCGCCCTTCGCATCGCGGAGGGCGACGTTCCCGAACCGCTCAAGAACGCGGTTCTGCGCACGCTCGATCTCGGACTGTTGCAGGCGGGCGCCGGAATCAAAGGCGAGTTCGAGAACCGCCTGAAGTCGGTGATCGAAGAGGTCAAGGCCTCGTCCCAGCCGATCATCCTGTTCATCGATGAAGCGCACACGATGATCGGAGCGGGCGGGCAAGCGGGCCAGAGCGATGCCGCCAACCTGCTCAAACCGGCGCTCGCGCGCGGTGAACTTCGGACGATCGCCGCCACGACCTGGGCCGAGTACAAAAAGTATTTCGAGAAGGACGCCGCACTGGCGCGCCGCTTCCAGGTCGTGAAGGTCGAGGAGCCCACCGAGGCGCAGGGAACCGTGATGATGCGCGGCCTCACGGCGATGCTGGAGAATCATCACAAGGTGCGCATCCTGGACGAAGCGGTCGAAAGCGCGGTCAAGCTGTCGCATCGCTTCATCACCGGCCGCCAGCTCCCCGACAAGGCGGTAAGCGTGCTGGATACCGCCTGCGCGCGAGTCGCGATCGGGCACAACACGACGCCGCCGGCGATCGAGGATGCGCAGCGCCGGATCTCGCAGCTTGGGGTCGAGATCGCCGCCCTCGAACGCGAGGGCGTGACAGGCACCGACCATCGCAAACGTATCGACGAGCTCAGAATCGAATGCACTGCGGAAGAGCAACGCCTGGCCGTACTCAAAGAGCAGTGGGGCAAGGAGCGCGAACTGGTCGGCCAGATCGAACAGATCCGCTCGAAGCTCGAGGACCAGCCGGCTTCGGGCAACGGCGACGGCCCTGCGCGGGAGCAGTTGCGCGCCGACTACACGCGTCTCGACACGCAGCTCGCCGAGGTTCAGCGCAAATCGCCGATGATACACGCTTCCGTGACTGCCCAAACGGTCGCCGAGGTCATCTCCGGATGGACCGGGATTCCGGTCGGCAAGATGCAGACCGACGAGATCAACGCCGTACTGGCGCTCAAGGATAAACTCGCCGGGCGAGTGGTTGGACAGGACTATGCGCTCGACGCGATCAGCCGGCGGATCCGTACCGCCCGCGCGAATCTGACCGATCCGCGCCGGCCGATCGGCGTATTCCTTCTGGTCGGCACCAGCGGCGTCGGCAAGACCGAGACCGCGCTCGCGCTGGCCGACGCGCTGTACGGGGGCGAGCGCAACCTGGTGACGATCAACATGAGCGAATACCAGGAGGCGCATACCGTTTCGTCGCTCAAAGGGTCGCCGCCCGGCTACGTCGGCTATGGCGAGGGCGGCGTATTGACTGAAGCGGTCAGACGCAAGCCCTACTGTGTAGTTCTGCTGGACGAAGTCGAAAAGGCTCATCCCGATGTGATGGAACTGTTCTATCAGGTCTTCGACAAGGGCGTGCTCGAAGACGGCGAGGGCCGCGAAATCGACTTCAAGAATACCATCATCCTGCTTACGTCCAACGCCGGTTCGGACGCGATCATGAAACTTTGCGCCGATCCCGACACGCGTCCCGATCCCGACGGTCTGGTGGAAGCCCTGAGGCCGGAACTGCTCAAAGTGTTCAAGCCGGCGCTGCTCGGCCGGATGGTCGTCGTGCCCTACTACCCGATCACCGACGAGGTGATGCGCGGGATCATCAAGTTGCAGCTTCAGCGAATCGAACGGCGGCTGTGGGAGAACCACGGCGCGAAATTCACCTGGGACGACAAGGTCCTCACGGAGATCGCCAACCGCTGCAAGGAGGTCGAGAGTGGCGCGCGAAACGTCGATCACATTCTCACCCGTACGCTGCTGCCCGAAATGTCGGGCGAGTTCCTCGCGCTGATGGCTGAGGGGACGTCCGATAACGCGCGCGCACGTTTCGGTTGCCGAGAGCGGAGCCTTTCGATACGAGGTGAGCTGATGCCGGAGCTGCCGCCCAAGCGTCGCCCCAAGCGCCACTATGACGTGGCGCGCCCGCCGTGGCCGCCGGTGGACCTTGCAGCCTGACTTCCAGCGCGCGATTCAGCGGCTCCGGCGGGCTGAGCGTGGCCCCCGCGACTGCGATTTGGAGGACCTGGATCAATGCCCGATCCGTTGACTCCCCTGGGATTTTCCACTTCGGCGCCGGGCGGAAGCTCCCTGTACCTGGCCGATCTCACCGGCAGCGAAGGACTATCCAGACTCTTTGCCTTCGATCTCCATCTGGTAGGACAGGATACCATCGACGCGGAATCGCTGATTGGTCAGAACGCGGTAGTCTCGATAGCAATCGAAAATGGCATGCGGTATATCAACGGATATATCAACCACATAGTCGAACTGGACCAGGAATCGCGCTTCGTTCATTATTCGGCGCGGCTGGTGCCGTGGATGTGGTTCATGACCCGGAGCCTGAACAGCCGAATCTTCCAGAGCCTGTCGGCTACCGACATTCTGCGGCAGGTGTTCGACCGCTCCCCGAAGCCCGGCTCCGGAAGCTACAGCGTCGATCTGGGCGGAATCACCGGAAACATACCGGCCCGCGCCTACTGCGTTCAATATCGCGAGACCGACTTCAACTTCGTTTCACGCCTGATGGAAGAGGAAGGGATATTCTATTTTTTCGAGCACGACAAGGATTCCCTGGTACTCAAGCTTGCCGACAGTCCCAACGCGCACGCCTCCTGTCCGCTGCAACCGGCAATTGGCTATCGTCCGGTGACCGGCGATGTCGAGTTTCATCAGACCATCACTTCGTGGAGCATGGAGCGGCAGTTTCGCAGCGGCAAGTACAGGCTCGCGAGCTCGCACTACCAGAAGCCCCGCGAGAGTTTTACGGTCGAAGAACCCGGCACGATATCGGTCGCCAACAACGACCGGTTCGAGCTCTATGACTATCCGGGCGAATACGCCAAAAGCTTCGTCGGCGCCGGCCCTGACGAAGACGGAAGCGACTTGCAGAAGGTGACTCCGCAGGGCGAGCGTCTGGTCAAGATCCGGATGCAGGAGGAGGAAGTCCAGTACGTGACCGCGAGCGGAGCGAGCACGTGTCCCACCGCTACCCCGGGTTACAAGTTCTCGCTCGAGGGTCATCCCCACACTTCACCCGACGACTGGAACTCCGACTACGTAGTGAGATCGGTTAGTCATTCGGCTAGCCAGTCCGGGCCCTGGAGCGGCAGCCAGGAGCAGGCCAGGTATGCAAACACTCTGAGCTGCATTCCGCTGAAGTACGGGTTTCGACCACCGCGGGTGACTGGCAAACCCGTAGTTCAGGGGCCGCAGACGGCGCTGGTGGTGGGCCAGTCGGGTGAGGAAATCTGGACCGACAAATACGGGCGGGTGAAAGTACAGTTCTACTGGGATCGCGAGGGGAATTACGACGACAAGAGTTCGTGCTGGATCCGGGTTGCGCAGGTCTGGGCGGGCAAGCAGTGGGGCGCAATTCACATTCCCAGAGTTGGTCAGGAAGTGATCGTTGACTTCCTCGAAGGCGATCCCGATCAGCCCATCATCACGGGACGGGTATACAACGCGGAACAGATGCCGCCTTACGCTTTGCCCGACAACCAGACTCGCAGCTCTATCAAGAGCCGCAGCTCGAAAGGCGGCGGCGCGGACACTTACAACGAACTTCGATTCGAGGACAAGAAGGGCAGCGAACAATTCTTTCAGCATGCGCAAAAAGATCTGGACACGCGCGTGGTCAACGAGTCGCGCGAATGGGTGGGCGCCAGCCGCCATCTGATCGTGACCGCCGACCAGAAAGAGTCGGTTGGCGGTGACAAGCATCTTACGGTGACCGGAAAGCATTTCGAGAAAATTTCGGGGGAACACGACCTCAAGATAGTGGGCGACCAGAAGGCCAGCATCGGCGGCCAGCAATCGCTCAACGTGGGTGGAGACCGCCAGGAGCAGACCGGATCGAACTGGGCACATGCGGCCGGCCAGACGATTTACATCAAGGGTGGAATGACCGTAGTGATCGAAGCCGGCATGCAGCTATCGCTCAAAGCCGCGGGAGGATTCGTGGATATCGGTCCCGCCGGGGTCACGATTCAGGGAACTCTGGTCCAAATCAACAGCGGCGGTTCGGCGGCCTCCGGTTCCGGTCCGAGTCTTGGCTCGCCGCAGGATCCCAAAGCACCCGATCAGGCGGACGACGGAACCAAGGGCGGCAAAATATAGGCTCGAAGGGAGGAACGAGTGGGAAACCCAGCCGCGCGACTGACAGACATGCATACCTGCCCGATGGTGACGGGCGTGGTGCCGCACGTCGGCGGACCGATCACGGCTCCGGGATGCCCAACCGTTCTGATCGGCGGCCTGCCGGCCGCGCGCGTCGGCGACATGGCGGTGTGTGTGGGACCGCCCGATGCGATCGCGATAGGTTCGGCGACCGTGCTGATCGGCGGCATGATGGCGGCCCGCATCGGTGATCCGACCGTGCACGGCGGAGTCATCATTCTGGGCTGCCCGACCGTGCTCATCGGCGGGTAGTGGTCAAGTTTGAAATCGGCTGAATTCTGAGCGGGGCCGCCGGCAGGCTGAAAGCCTGCTTCCCTATGAGAACATTTCGGGTTCGCGCGAGGCTCAGCAGCACCAGCCCGCGATACATGTACTGCAACCCGGAGATACCGCACGCCGCAACCGTCACGTACATCAGCACCACGAAATCCCTGGGGTCGATTGCGTTGAACTGCGCGAGCGCCGCCAGCACACACATGAGCTGAAGGAAGGTGCTGGTTTTGCCCAGGAAAGTAGGCCGGACCGGAATCCGTTCGCCCGTGAACCACGTCAGCATGAAGTAGCCGAACACCGTGATCACGTCGCGAATCACGATCACGCCGAGCAGCCATCCCGGCAGCACCTGGTAGATGGTCAGCGCGACGAAGGCGCTCACCAGCAGCAGCTTGTCGGCAAACGGATCGAGAAAGGCGCCCAATTCGCTCTTGGCGTCGAACCATCGCGCGACCGTGCCGTCGAGCCCGTCGGTCAACGCGGCGGCGCTGAACAGGTACAATGCGTAGGTGAAGCGGCGCTCGCTCAGCAGCACCAGCAGGAAGGGAATCGAGAGCAGGCGGCAGAGCGTGAGCAGGTTGGGCGTCTGCAGCAGGTGGCCGAGCCGCACCGCCTGAAGTTGCGACTCGATTCTGCGCGGCTTCGCCGCCGGTTGCAGCGGAGGTTTAGGCGAAGATCCGGCCATCGGACAACCGTCGCCTGCGCGTCAGGCCGAGGCCGCGGCCTTGCGCAGCCGTCCCGCGACCACCGGCGTGACCAGCGCGTGCACCGATACGACTCCGTTGTTGTAGTCTTCGCTCAGCACCTGGCCCTCGCGCCGCGCCATCGCGATCAAATCTCCACGCGACGCCGAAAGCTCGACTCGCACTTCTTCGCGCAGGCCGGCGAAGAATCGAGCGATCGCTTCGAGCAGACGCTCGAGACCGTCGCCGGTTCTGGCCGAGATGGTGACGCTCTCGAGTGCTGCGGGCGCGCGGCAGGGATTCCCGGCCAGGTCGGCCTTGTTCATCACCATAATTCGGGGCGTGGCGCCCGCGCCGATCTCCGCGAGCACCCGGTCCACCACCGCGATCTGTTCGGCCGCCAGCGGCGAGCTCGAATCCACCACGTGAAGAATGAGGCTCGCCGTGCGCACCTCCTCGAGCGTTGCCTTGAAGGCCTCGACCAGCATGTGGGGCAGGCGATGGATAAAGCCGACGGTGTCGGCCAGCATCACATTGGCGCCACCCGGTAGCCGAAGCCGCCGGATGGTCGGATCGAGCGTTGAGAACGGACGATCCGCGGTCACCACGCCGGCGCCGGTGAGCGCGTTCATCAGGGTCGATTTACCGGAGTTGGTATAACCGGCCAGCGCGACCGTTGGGTATGGAACCTCGGCTCGGCGGCGGCGCTGGATCGTGCGGGTCCGCTCGACCTCGCGCAGGCGGACGCGAAGCCGCGTGAGGCGCTCGCGCACGCGGCGCCGGTCCACTTCGAGTTGCGTCTCTCCGGGGCCGCGCGTCCCGATCCTGCCGCCGGCGCCCGCGCCGCCGGTCATGCGCGACAGATGCATCCATTGGCGCGTGAGCCGGGGTTGCAGGTAAGCGAGCTGCGCGACCTCGACCTGCAGCTTGCCCTCCAGAGTCCGCGCGCGCTGGGCGAAGATGTCGAGAATCAACTGGCTTCGATCGATGACGCGAAGCTCGAGTTCCTTCTCCAGGTTGCGCGCCTGCGCGGGGCCGAGATTATCGTCGAAGATCACCAGCGAGGCGCCGGCTTCGCGCGCAAGCTCGCGCACCTCGGTCACCTTGCCCCGCCCGATAAAGGTACGCGGATCGATTTCCTTTAGGCGCTGGCGGACCGTGCCGGCCACTTGCGCGCCGGCGCCTTCGGTCAGGGCCGCCAACTCCGCCAGCGAGTCTTCGCTGCTGATTTCCTGTGCGCGGCCGAGGTCCACTCCGACCAAGACGGCGCGCTCGATGTCAGTGATCTTGCGAGATGAATCCAGAGCTTGGACCTCGCTGCCGAAGCGGCGTTGACCTTCACTCTATCAAAAAACCCTCGCCGCAGGTAGGCGCGCGCAATCCCCGGCCTTTGGCGTGAGGGTCGGTTTTGGCCGGGGCGTTTCGCGCTAGCGCAGGCTCTACCTTAGCTCGATCGCTTCGGGGCCCAGGATGCGGCCGAGTTCGGAGACGAACGTCTCGGTGGGGCAGACCCGCAACTGATCGGCGAGCAGGAAGACCGCCTCGCGATTCTCGTCGAGTCCGAGGTGCAGGTAGACCAGGCCCCGGCCCGAATGGCGCCCGAGCAACTCCTTGAACCGCGCCACGGCAGCGTCGTCGATACGCGACCTGGAGGCGCGGATATGGACCTCGCGGATCGAGTCGGCCAGCGCCACGGGCAGCGGCCGCAGATCCTCGAGGATGATCTGGGCCCGCTCTTCGTCGATGTCGAGCTTGCCGCGGGCCACCACCGGTTCGTCGCTCATGATCGCCGCTTCACATTTCTGGTAGGTCTCGGGCCACGCGATCACTTCGACCACGCCCTCGCGATCCTCCAGATGGAAGGTCGCGTAGCGCTTGCCGCTCTTGGCGCTGTTCTTGAGCTTGACGGCCTGGACCACGCCGCTGAGCACGACCTGGCTGCCGTCGCGGCCCGCGGGAAGGTCGGAGGTCGTGAGCGGACTGAGCGGCGCACCTCGCGATCGAAGGGGTCGAGCGGATGCGCGGTGATGTAAAATCCGAGCGCCTCCTTTTCAGCCTTGAGCTTCTCCTTGGAGGGCCATTCGGCGACCGCCGCGCGCGGCGCCAGCGACGGCGCCTTGAGCTCCCCGAAGAGACCGATCTGATTCTTTGCCGCGGCTTCGACCCGCTGTGCAATCTTGAGGACCTCTTCCACCTGCGCCATCAGCTCGGCGCGCGGCGATCCCGTCGAGTCGAACGCGCCGCACTTGATCAGCGCCTCCAGCACGCGCCGGTTGACGAGCTGCGATCCCACGCGCAGGCAGAACTCGGCGAGACCGGTGAACGCGCCGCCGGTCTCGCGCACCGCGATTATCGCCTCGGCGGTTTTGGCGCCGACGCCGCGGATACCGCCCAGGCCGAACCGGATCGCGTCCGCCGAGACTGTGAACTTGACCCGGCTCTGATTCACGTCGGGCGGCAGGATCTTGATCGCCATCTCGCGCAGCGCCGCGATGTTCTTGTAGGTCTTGTCGGCGTCGTCCATGTCGAGCGACATCAGCGCCGCCATGAACTCGTGCGGAAAATGCGCCTTCAGGTAGGCGGTGATATAGGTCGTCAGCGCGTAGGCCGCGGCATGCGAGCGGTTGAAACCGTAGGACGCGAAGGTCCCGATCTTCTCGAAGATCGATTGCGCGAGCGCCTGATTGACGCCGTTGCGCACCGCGCCCTCGACAAAGCGCGCCCGCTCCCGCTCCATCACCTGCTTGTTCTTCTTGCCCATCGCGGCGCGCAGCATGTCGGCTTCCTGGAGCGTGTAACCGGACAGCGCCTGCGCCACCCGCATCACCTGTTCCTGGTAGACGATCACTCCGTAGGTGTCGCGCAGCACCGGTTCGAGCAGCGGATGATCGTATTCGACTTTCTCCTTGCCGTGCTTGCGCTTGATGAACGGATCGACCATCCCGGAATCGAGCGTGCCGGGCCGGAACAGCGAGATCGCCGCGATTACGTCGTCGAAGCTCGAGGGCTTCAAGTCGGTCAGGAAGCGCCGCATGCCCGAGCCTTCCATCTGGAATACGCCCACCGTGTCGCCGCGCGAGAGCAACTGGAAGGTCTCGGCGTCGTCGAAGGCGAGCCGGCTCAGATCGGGCGGGGTGTGGCCGCCGTCGGCGACCAGCCGGATCGCATCCTGGATGAGCGTCAAGTTCTTGAGCGCGAGGAAGTCGAACTTGATAAGCCCGATTTCCTCGATCCCCTTCTGCGCGTACTGGGTGATCGCGAGCGCGCCCTCGGTCTGCTCCTTGTCCACATAGAGCGGCACCGAGCTCGGAAAGCGGCAGGTCAGAAATTACCACGCCGGCCGCATGCCGCGAGGTGTGGCGCAGCAAGCCTTCGAGCTTGAACGCGTAATCGAACAGCTCGGGATATTTCTGCTGCTCGGCCTTGAGCCGCGGCTCCATCTCGAGCGCGTCCTTGAGCGGGAAGTCGCGTCCCTGCTTGGGGGTCGGATAGAGCTTCACGATCTTGTCGGTATCGGCGTAGGAAAGTCCCAGCACGCGCCCAACGTCGCGAATCGCCTGCTTGCCCTTGATAGTGCCGAACGTGATTATCTGCGCGACCCGGTCTTCGCCGTACTTTTCGCGGACGTAGTTCAAGACCTCGTCGCGCCGCTCGTAACAGAAATCAACGTCGATATCGGGCATCGACTTGCGTCCCGGATTGAGCCAGCGCTCGAACAGCAGCTTGTGCTCGATCGGATCGAGCTCGGTGATTCCAAGCGCGTACGACACCAGGCTGCCGACCACCGAGCCGCGGCCCGGGCCGACCGCAATGCCGCGCTTGCGCGCGTAGCCGATGAAATCGGCGACGATCAGCATGTAACCCGAAAAGCCCATTTCGCCGATCAACGCGATCTCGCGATCGAGGCGCTCGAAGTACGGCTGCTGATCGAAGTCGCCGCGCCGCGCGCGAATCTCGGCGAGCCGGAGGGCGAGTCCCTCGCGCGCGCGCTTTTCAACCGTCGCTTCCAGCGTCTCGCCGCCGCCGGTGTCGAACTTGGGGAAATGAAACTTGCCGAACTCGAATTCGAAATCGACCCGCCGCGCGATCTCGACGCTGTTGCGGATCGGTTCGGAATCGGCGCCGAAGGCTAATGCCATCTCTTCGGGCGTCTTGACGTACAACTCGTCGGTGTCGAAGCGCCATCGGGTCTCGTCCGAGAGCACCTTGCCGGTCTGGATACAGAGCAGGACCTCGTGCGCCTTGGCGTCTTCCCGATGGAGGTAATGACAGTCGTTGGTCGCGACCAGCGGCAAGCCCATCACGCGCCCGAGCTCGCGGAGCGCTTCGTTGTAAGCGCCGTGCAGCTTGTTGTCCTGAAGCTCGAGGTAAAAACGACCGGGGAACGTCCGCGCATACCATTGCGCCGCTTCGCGGGCCTTGTCGAATCGGCCGGCCTTGAGCGCGCGCACGATCTCCGAGGAAAGGCAGCCGGAAAGAACGAGCAGGCCGTCGGCACATTCGGCCAGGATTTCCTTGTCGATGCGCGGCTTGTAGTAGAGGCCCTCCTTGTAGGCGGCGGTGAGGAGCTTGCACAGGTTGCGATATCCGGCGCGGTTCTGCGCGAGCAGGATCAGATGGAAATTGCCACCGGTCTCGACGTCGTCGCCGCGCGTCTGGCTGCGATCGGTGCGCTTGCCGGGCGCGAGATACGCTTCGCATCCGATGATCGGCTTGATCCCGAGCGCGACCGCCTTGGAGTAGAACTCGACCGCGCCGAACATGTTGCCATGGTCGGTAATGGCGATCGCTTCCATGCCCGACTGTTTGGCGTGGTCGAGCAGCGGCGCGATCTTGTTGGCGCCGTCGAGCAGGCTGTACTGCGTATGTACGTGGAGATGGACGAAACTCATCGCGGACCTCCCCTCCGACCCAGCCACATCACGGAAGACCTAACCCCCGGCCCCTTCCCTACAAGGGAAGGGGAGCCAAACCGGTCCGTCTCCGACGCCCCTCCCCGTTTCGGGGACGGGGAAGGGGGAGAGGTCCGGCGCGCCGTCGCTACTTCTTCGCGGCGGTCTCGCCCTTCTTCCCGCCCTTGGCGGGCGCTGCGGGCGCTGCTTCCTTGGCGCCTTCGGCCGGGGCTGCTGCTGCGCCGGCTGCCGGCGCAGCGCCTTCGACCGGGGCGCCTTCGACGGGCGCACCTTCGATCGCCGCAGCCGCGGCGGCCGCCACCGGCGCTTCCGCGACCGTCGGCGGCAGAACCGAGACCACTGCGTAGTCGCTATCGTAGATCGGCTTGATATTGCCGGTGAACTTCAGCATCGAAACATGGATCACGTCATGAATTCCGAGCGCCGTGACATCGACCTCGACGGATTCGGGAATCTCCAGCGGCAGACATTCGACGGCGACCTTGCGCACCAGCGGCTGCAGAATTCCACCATCGACAACTCCCACCGCACGTCCGGTGAACTTGAGCGGCACCGAGACGCGAAGCGGGCGGTTGAGGTCAACCTCGTACAGATCGGCGTGCACGATATCGCCTGAAACCGGCCCGCGCTGGATGTCCTTGAACACGACGTGCCTGCCGTCGAGCTCGGACGATCCGCTCTTGAGCCGGATCACCGGCGAGCGCGCTGAGGACGCCACGCGCGCCTTCAACTCCGCGCCCGCCACCGCCAGCGCCGTGGGCTGCGTCCGTGGCCCGTACAGGACCGCCGGAATCCGTCCGCTGCGCCTAAGCGCGTTCACGTTGCCCTTGGGACGGGTCGCGCGTTTCTCACAAGTCATTTCTACGGTTTCCATCAGTTTCCGCTTTGCAAGTCAGCCCTAATGCGAATTGAACAGCGAGCTGACCGACTCCTCATTATGTATGCGCCGAATAGCCTCGGCGATAAGGCCCGCCACCGAGAGCACCTTGATATTTGACAGTTCGGCCTGCGCCTTGGGCCGCAGCGGGATGCTGTTGGTGGTGACCAACTCCTTGATACTCGAACGATTGAGGCGCTCGCAGGCCGGGTCGGACAGAATCGGATGGGTCGCGCAGGCGATCACCTCGGAGGCGCCCGCCTCCAGCACGACCTTGGCCGCCTCCGTAATCGTGCCGGCGGTGTCGATCATGTCGTCGACCAGCAGGCCGATCGTGTCGCGCACGTCACCAACCAGGCGCATCTCGGCCACCTCGCTGGCGCGCTGGCGGCGCTTGTCGATTATCGCGAGGTCGGCGTTGAGCCGGCGGGCGAAGGCTCGGGCGCGCTCGACTCCCCGGCGTCCGGCGAGACCACCGAAACTTTGGCGCCATCGACGCGCTTGCGCAGGTAATTGCACCAACACCGGCATCGCATAGAGATTGTCGACCGGAATATTGAAGAAGCCCTGGATCTGCCCGGCATGCAGATCGACCGTCAGCACGCGCGAGCGCCCCGGCGGCCGTGATCAGTCGGCGACCAGCTTCGCGCTGATCGGGACGCGCGGCGCGACTTTGCGATCCTGGCGGGAGTAGCCGAAGTACGGAATTACCGCGGTGATCCGTTTCGCCGACGCGCGCCGAAGCGCGTCCATTATAAGCAGCAACTCCATCAGGTTTTCGTTGGGCGGCGAGCAGGTGGACTGGATCACGAAGCAATCGCCGCCGCGCACGTTCTCGCGGATCTCGACCATCACCTCGCCGTCGGGAAAGCGCGCGACTTCGGCCTCGCCCAGGCGGACGCTCAGGTGCTCGCACACCTCGCGTGCCACCGCGACGTTGGAGTTTCCGGTGAAGACTTCGAGTTCGTCTTTTGCCCGCTCGGACATCTTTAGCAACTCGTCAGCAACTCGGCCCCGGCACGACCGGAGGGCTGGGCGGGAAGGATTCGAACCTTCGAATGCCAGGTCCAAAGCCTGGTGCCTTACCAGCTTGGCGACCGCCCAGTAGAGCGCCCGTTTGCCAGGCTCCGATCCCAAGTCGCATCTTCAACAATACTCCAAAGCCGTCAAATCGTCGCTCCGCCGGCACGACCGCCCCGGCCTGCGATCGACCTTCTTGATTATCGCCTATTCCAGTTAGCTGGCAGGATTACGCCGCGATACTATTTGGGGTCATTTTGGCTGTCAATCTTAGCCTATGGCTCAGGCTGTGGGCAGTTCACCGGATTCGCATCTAACGTCCCGGCGACGACGCCGCGATGAATCGGCAATCGAGCGCCCGGCTACGGCCCGCTTCGGCGGCGCGGGCGGCGGCCTCGGCGCTTGGGAAAATCCCGAACACCGCCCCACCGCTGCCGGTCATGGCCGCCGCGCTCGCGCCGAGCTCTTGAAGGATCGCCTTGAGCTGGCTGATTTTGGGACAAAGGCGGATCGCGACCGGCTCGAGGTCGTTGACCAGGGCCGAAGGCTCGAAATGGCCGGCCGTTATCCCGCGGATGTCCGCGTCGGGCGCAGCGCCGCTCCAGTCATCGGGGGTCAGCGCCGCAAAGACTTCTGCGGTGGAGACCTCTTCGGGGGGCGCGGCTACGACCAGATGCAGCACGGGCGGTGTCGGACTAATCGGCGCGATCCTTTCGCCGATTCCGGTCACTCGCGCCACGCGCGGATCGAGAAAGAACGGCACGTCCGCGCCGAGACCGGCCGCGGCCTTCGCCAGACGCTCGCGATCGTCGATCCGGTAGAGCGCCGCCATCATTCGCAATACCGCGCCGGCGTCGCTCGATCCGCCGCCGAGCCCGGCCCCGGGCGGAATCTGCTTGTGCAGACCGATCAGGACTTGAGCAGTGAGTCCGAATTCCTTCATCATCGCAGCCGCGGCGCGCCAGGCGAGATTCCGATCGCCCGACGGAATGTTGCCGGATCGCATCGCGAGCGAGATCGAGACGGCCTGCGACGGCCGGACTTCGATCGCAACACGGTCGCATAGCGAGATCGGAACGAAGATCGAATCGAGCTCGTGATAGCCGTCGGGGCGCCGTCCGACGACGCGCAAGAACAGATTGATCTTCGCCGGCGCGAATTCCGCGAGCAGTCTCACCATGGTGGCTTCGATGCGGGGCGCTCGATGCCGCGCAACGCGATCAGCCGTCGGCGAATCGATCCTGACCGCCCGCAGCGACTCCGATCGCGCGGCGCGCATCGTTGCGAATCACGCCGAGGAATCCCAGAAACGTGAATGTCAGTCCGAAGACCACCAGAATCCGTCCGGTCAGGAATGCGGTGTGATAGAAGTCCATCCGCGCGGCCGCATACGAGACCTTGCGCTGCTCGGCGGCGAACGGCTCCAGGACCGCGAGATCGGTGCGGGCGTCGAGCTCATCGAAGTTGCGATAGACTTCCTCGATCGCGGTGCGATCGGACGCGTTCGCGATGGTCTGGCTGTACTGCTGCGTGCGGCTGAACCCAACGAACCAGTTGCCGGCGCCGAGCGTGACGATCGCCAAGCCGCCCACGATTCGCCAGTCGCGGTAGAGGTCTGAGAGTTTCATCAGAGTTGACGCTGACGCGCGCCCGCTTCGCTCAACAAAAGCATAGGGCGCAGCGCCGCCGAAAACAACGCCGGCGGCGGTGCGCGCACCACGTTTGCGTTGGCGCGCGGCGAGCGCGACAATCGGGGCGCTATGGAATACGACCTGATCATCCGAAACGGCACGGTTATCGACGGCAGCGGCGCGCCGCGATTCGCCGCCGACGTCGCGATCGCCGCGGGCAAAATCGCCGCGCTGATCGCACCCGGCGATACGTCCGGGGCGAGTGCGCCGCGCGAAATCGACGCGCGCGGCCTGATCGTCGCGCCCGGCTTTATCGACCTGCACTCGCATTCCGACTGGATCGCGCCAATCGCGGAGCATCCCGCGATCCTGAAGCCGTTTCTGATGCAAGGCGTTACCACCTTCGTGGGCGGCAACTGCGGCTTCTCGACCGCGCCGGTGCGCCGCGAATGCTACCGGCTGCTCGACGAATCGGCCCGGATGTTGCTCGAGCGCCAGCTCGATTGGCAATGGCAGGAAGTTTCGGAGCTGGCCACCCATCTCAAGCACAATGGGATCGCGCTCAATATGGCGCATCTGGCGGGCCACGGCAGTATCCGGCTGTGCGTGATGGGCCTGGACGCGGGCGTGCCCTCCAACGAGCAATTGCGCGCGATGCGCGCGATGGTGGAGCGCGCGATGGCCGACGGCGCGGTCGGTCTCTCCACCGGGCTCGGCTATTTTCCAGGCATGATCGCAAAGCCGGCCGAGCTGGCTGCGCTCGCCGAAGTGGCCGGCGCCGCCGGCGGCGTGCTGACCTCGCATCTGCGGGCCTACTCGGCGCGATCGCTCTTTTACGACAGTCCCGAGCTGCACAATCTGCTCGCCGTGCGCGAGATGGTCGACGTCGCGCGCGCGGCGCGCGTGCCGC
Source organism: uncultured delta proteobacterium (assembly GCA_963793115.1). Taxonomy (GTDB): domain Bacteria; phylum Desulfobacterota; class Binatia; order Binatales; family Binataceae; genus CAVVMA01. The sequence goes on along the minus strand of CAWBYV010000018.1, from coordinate 108,363 downwards.
TCCAGGTGTCGCACCTGATCTTCGTCGGCCGGCGCAGTTGGGACACCGTTACCGAGGTGCTGGCCGAGATCGAACGCTCCCGCAACGACGGCGTGGACGTGGCCTTCGACACCTTTCCCTACACCGGCGGCAATACCACCATCCGCGTGCTCTTTCCGGCCTGGTCGCAGGACCGCCTGATGGACTTGCTGCGCAGCGATGAGGGCTGGTCGGACCTATCGGAGGAGTTCCGCCCGATGAACTCCTTCATCGATAGCTCGGCGCAACTGCTATGGGCCGTGAAGCCGGAGCTGGCCGAGTTCGAGGGAAAATTCTTCGGCGAAATCGCCGCGGCGCTCAAGCTCGATCCCGCGCAGGCTTACCTGACGATTGCGCGAGAGAGCGAGGGGCGCGCGCGCGTGATGCTTCATCTATATAGCGGCGACGATCACGACGAGCATGCGCTGCGCGCTGCGATGGCTCATCCGCTGAACGCGTTCGAGATGGACACCATTCTGACCTCGCGCGGGCATAATAATCCCGCGAGCTTCGGCACCTACCCGCGAATCCTCGGCCATTACGTGCGCGAGCTTGGATTGCTGACGCTCGAACAGGCGGTGCACAAGTTCAGCGGGATGGCGGCGGGCCGGATGCGGCTTGCGGGGCGCGGCCTGATTCGCGTTGGATTCGCCGCCGACGTTACGATCTTCAATCCCGATACGGTCGCCTCGGGCGCGGATTTCCGATCGCCGGCGCTCGAGCCGGTGGGAATCGAGCATGTGATCGTGAACGGACGCGCGATGGTCGCGGAGGGCAAGTGGTGCGGCGAGGGCGTGACGGCCGGCAATTGGCTCAGCCGCGGTTAGTAGCCCTTTTCTTTCTGAATTTCCGCGTTGACCTGGCGCAACCTGGAGAGCCGCTGGTCGGTGGGCTCGACCGTCTTGTCCTGCGACGCCGCCACTCGCGAGGCATGCTGGGTCGAAAGCTCGCCGTCGATTTTCTCAAGCGCCTCCTGGCCCAGGCGGCGCACCAGTTCGCTTTTGTCCTCGGTCGCGACGTTGGTCAGAACGTCGGTCGCCCGCGCGTCGCCGATCTCGCCCAGCGCGAAAACCGCGGTGCCGCGGCTCCGCTCATCGCCCTGCTCCTCGAGGTATTGCATCACCGGCAGAGTGCCGCGTGCATCGCCCATACGGCCCAAGGCGGCGACCAGATGGAGCTTCACGGCCTCTTCAGTGGAACGCAGGAAGAGCATCTGCGACATCTGCGGCACGGCGTCGCTCACCTCGCGCTCGCCGAGGATATCAATCGCCTTGATCTTGACGCGGATGTCCGGGTCAACCAGTCCGCGCAGCAGAATCCTGTTGACGTCGGGGTTCTGGATGTTGCGAAGCGACTTGAGTCCCTTGACGCGGACCTGCGGGTCGGCGTCATCCATCGCCTTGTTGGCGTCCTTGACGGTCGCAACCGGGGTCTCGGTCTCGGCCCGTTTCTGCAGGTCGCCGATTCCGGCACTCTGGCCCATCGGCCCCTGGTGCATCATCGCATCGTTGCCCAGAGCGCTGCCGACCTGGGCGAACGCGGCCGGCACCGTGATCGGCAACACGCCAATTACGACCGAAAGCAGGCCAATCTTGAGAGTTTTCACTTGCCTGAGACTGCCGGAAGATCGCTAAGATCATCGGCGATAATGCACCCAAATGCAAGTGACGATCGGACGGCCCCGCACACCGCGGTACGCGCGCCGCGGACAGCCGTATTGATACTGATCGCGGCGGTTTTTCTTGCTCTGGCGGCGAGCGCGCCGGCGGATAATTTGACCCGCGTCGGCGCGACTCGCGCCGACACCCCGGCGTCGCTTCCCGACGGACTGGTAATTCCATCCTTCGCGGCGGGACCGATGCGGCTCCATCCGGGCGAGCAACTGGTCTTTCGCGCGTCGTGGCTCGGAATTCCGGCCGCCGAGGCGCGGATTGTGGTGAGCGGCGACGCGAAGGATCCGCGCATGTGGAAAGGCGAGGTATGGGTCCGCACCAGCCCGGGCGTTCAACCTGCTCTACAAACTGCGCGACTACGTGCACGAAGAGTTCAGCCGCGCTTCGCTTGCCCCGCGCGCCATCTATATCAAGCAGAGCGAGAACCGTCGCAACAGCGAGTACCAACTCAGCTTCGATCGCAGCGCGCGCTTGGTCACAGCCGTCAAGCGCAATAAAAGGGGCAGCGCCACCAGCCGCTTTGCGGCGGACAATCCGTTTGGCCCGGTCTCGGGCGCGATCATGGCGCTCTCGCAGCCGCTCACGGTCGGGCAGAAGCTCAGGTTCAACGTCTTCAGCGCCCGCAGCCGCTACGTGATCGATTTCACGGTCGCCGGGCGCGAACGGATTTCCACAGCACTGGGCGATTTCGACGCGCTACGCGTCGTACCCGCGATTGTCTACATGAGCGACACCGGCGCGCGCAAAACCGCGCGCGCGACCACGCTCTGGGTCTCCGCCGACAGGCGCCATCTGCCGCTGCGGATCGAGACTACGGCGTTTGTCGGCAAGCTGCGCGCCGATCTGATCCAGGTTGGCAACGCGCCGTCGCCGAGCGTGAAGCCGGGAGCGACTCCGAGTCCGACTGAACACTGAGCGCGACATCAAGGAGCTCACCGACGGCGGTATCCTCATCCGCAACGAGGGCGGCAGCAAGAACACGAGCTACGCGATAGTGGAATGATAGGGGAGGACCGCCGCTTCGGCCGCATAGTGAAACGCTCTTGCGGCGTGCTATGGCTGGCAGGGGTCAAGCGCGATGGGCAAAAAGCTTGAGTTCTTCTTTGACTACTCGAGTCCGTGGACTTATCTGGCCTTCAGCCGAATCGAAGACCTCGCACGCCGGCATGACGCCAACCTGATCTGGAAGCCGTTCCTGGTCGGCGGCATCTTCAACACGATCAATCCCGGTCTACGAGGGCCGCGAGCGGCCGGTGACAGCCAAGGCGCGCTATTCCGGCAAGGACCTGCAGGATTGGGCGCGCGTCGCGGCCTTAAAGATCAAAATGCCGCCCTCGGTCTTCCCGGTGAACAGCGTCAAGGTCATGCGCGGCGCATCGTCGGCCGAAGAGCATGCGCGCTGCTCGCATTTCGCCGCGCCGCCTTCCAGGCCTACTGGAGCGACGACCGCGACATCACGCAGGACGACGTGATCGCCGAGATCGCGCCCGCGCCGGGCGTCGACGCCACCGCGCTCTTCGACAACATCGCGCGACCAGGCACGAAGATCAGCTCCGCGCCAACACCGACGAGGTCGATCGAGCCCGCGGCGGTTTCGGCTCTCCGACGATCTTCGTTGACGGTTCGACTGTTCTTCGGCAACGATCGGCTCACGCTGGTCGAGTACGAGCTGTCGCGCTCAGCCGGCGATCGCGCCTTGGCCGGCTATCGATCGTCCGCGGTTCCGATGGATCTTGCGCCCAAGACTGCGAACAAGATTCGCGCCTTCGTGGCGATTCGGCTGGGCGCCGACACCGAGCGCGCATTGGGCGATTTGATCGATGAATTGCGTGCGCCCGGCGACGGAATCAACTGGGCGCGGCGCACTAATCTCCATCTCACGCTGCGATTCCTGGGCGCGGCGGTGGATTCGGAATTAGTCCCGCCGCTGATCGAGCGGCTGAACGCGATCGCTGGAGAGACCGCACCGTTCGCGGTGGCAGCCCGTGGGATCGGAGCGTTCCCCAATCTCTTGCGTCCGCGCGTGATCTGGGCCGCTCTGGAAGGCGAGGAACTGCTCGCGCTCGCCAGGCGCGTAGAGAGGGCGGCGGTCGAGTCGGGATTCGAGGCCGAGCGCCGGCCGTATTCGCCTCATCTTACGATCGGCCGCGTGCGCGATCTTCGGCGATGGACGCGATTGCGGCCGCAGCTCGAAACGGCCGCCGAACGCGAGTTTGGGCGCTCGACGATCGGAGCGATGACGCTCTACGAAAGCCGCCTGTCATCCGCCGGCGCGACCTATCGGGAGATCGCGCGGTTCGGGTTCGTCGCGAAGAAGCAATAGCGAAGGCTGCACCCTCACCCGCCGAGCGACTTCATATGCAAGTCGCTCGGCGGCCTGGCTTGCGCCTGCGGACAATCCGCAGCCGCGGGAGAGGCGCAAAGATCGCGTCTCTACTTTTGTAGCTCCGGCTGCTGTCTGTAGCGGCGGCCTCCGTGCCGGTGCGCTTCTGAAATAGGGCCGGCGTCTCGGAGGTCGCGTACCTCGGCTGCGAGCGTTCGGCCCAGCAGCTACGGCAGGACCGCGAAGATGCGGGTGGGCGCGCCAGTCCCGTCGCCGATTTTCATCGGGATGCAGTACAGAGTCGCGCCGCTCGGCGGCAACTGATCCGCGTGGGCCAGATTCTCGAAGCCTGGCTTGTTGGCGCCCAGCCAGAGCCGATGGACCGGGAAATCCTTCGAGAGGCCGGGATCGATGCTCGGCGTATCGATTGCGATCGCCGCAACGCGCCGGTTCCTGAGCAGGAACTCGATCGCTGCGGGCGAGAATCCGGGGAAGTGCAGTCCCGCGACGTCGCCGGGCTGGCCGGTGCCGAGGTAGCGTTTCCGGTCGGGCCAGAACTTGCCCCATCCCGAGCGCGCAACCACGATCGCAGCGTCGGGAATTTTCCCGTATGCGGCTTCGTAGCGGCCGATGTCATCGACGCTCAGCGTTGCATCGCGGTCGCTCGCCGCACGCGCCGAGAAATCGATCACCGCCGCCTGCCCGATACATTCGCCGAGCGGAACCTCCGCGATGGTCGCGCCGCGCTGGTTGAAATGAATTGGCGCGTCCATGTGCGTGCCGCCATGCTCGTGCGCGGCGAACCTGGCCGAGGCGTAGAAATATCCGCCGGGTTCCATCCCGTAGTGCTCGGGTTCGCGCACGAACGGCTTCTCGTCCGGCCAGTAGATGGTCGTCGAGTCGAAAGTGTAGGTCAGGTCGATGATTTTGGACGTATCGATTTCCCCGAGCTCCCGAGCCTCGGCGGCCTACCATCCGATCGCCTGCGCAGCGAGCACGGTCGAGAGCTGGCCGCGCGGATCGGCGCCGCCGAGCACGATATCGCGGCCGCGATCGATTTCCACCGCGAGCACGCGTCCCTCGCTCCAGGCTGGCCGCAGCTTGAGCTGGTGGCCGCGGGCCGAGAGCGCGGCGCGCACGCTTTCGTCGATTCGGCTTTCGATTCTCAATACGCCGGGATGTGCGGCGTGCGGAAAAAACGTGGAGGGAAAATGTGCGCTCGAAAACTTGGGCGCTTCGATCGCCTCCTGCAGGTTCATTCCGAACTCGACGACGTTAAGGAAAAATTGGAGCGTCCATTGATCCTGCTGGTCGCCGCCCTCGGTGCCGAAAGCCAGGTATGGCTCACCGGCGCGCGTCACAAGAGACGGCGAGAGCGTAGTACGCGGGCGCTTGCCGGGCATCAGCGCGTTGGGATGGCGCGGGTCGAGGTAGAAGGTCTGCATCCGGGTTCCGAGCGGAAAGCCGAGCGCGTCGATCACGGGCGAACTCGGAATCCATCCGCCGCTCGCCGTGATCGCGATCAGGTTGCCGGAGCGATCGGCGGCGGCGACATGAATCGTGCCGGGACCCCATGCCCTCGGCTCGGCGCCGTTGGGGGCCAACGCGCGCATGTTGACCGGATCGCCGGGCCGATGCTCGATCGAGGCGCGCTGCGGATCGATCAGCTCGCGGCGCATCGCGGCGTAGCGCGGCGACAGCAGCGCATCGATCGGCACCGCGACGAAATCCGGATCGGCGTACCAGGCCTCGCGATCGGCGAACGCGAGCTTGGCGGCCTCGGTGACGAAATGGATATAGTCCGCCGAGTTGTGGCCCATCGCGCGGAGATCGGCGCCCTCGAGAATTCGCAGTTGCTGGAGAAAGACCGGACCCTGCGACCAGGGCGGACACTTGAACACTTCCAGACCGCGATAATCGGCGTGGACCGGCTGCTCGACTTTCGTCACGAAGCCGGCGAGATCCTCCAGCCCCAGCAATCCGCCGTTGGCCTCCGACCATGCGACGATCTCGCGCGCGATGTCGCCGCTATAGAAGCGCTCGCGGGCGGCTTCCAGCCCAGCCTCGCGGCCGCGATTTCGCGCTGAAGCTTCCGCCTCGAGCAGGCGGCGGAAGAATCGCGCGAGCGCAGGATTCCTGATTACGTCGCCGGGCGCGGGCGGTTCTCCGCCCGGCAGGTAGACTCGCGCGCTGGAGGGCCACGAATCGCGGAACTTCTGCGCGTTCGACAGAATCGACGCGCCACGAGCCATCGCGGGCGTGCCGGCGGTGCCGCTGATTGTCGCGGCCTCGCCGGCCAGCCCGGCATGGACCGGGAATCCGTCTTCGGCGAGCGCCATCGCCGGTTCGATTACGTCGGCCAAGGCGCGAGTGCCGAATTTCGAGAGCGCGCAAACCAGCGCACCGAGGGCGGCCGGCACTCCGGCGGCGAGCAGGCCCTCGCCGGGAACCAGCTCGAGGCCGAGCGACTTATAGTGTGCGATGGTCGCGCGCGCCGGGGCCCTCATATTACCGTTAATCGCAACTACGCGGCGCTCTGCCGCCGAATGGATCAGCATCGGCGCCTCGCCGCCGATCGTGTGCAGGTGTGGATTGACGACGCCCTCGACGAAGATCGCTGCCACCGCGGCGTCGATTGCGTTGCCGCCGTGCGCGAAAATTCGCGCCCCTGCGGACGCGGACAGGTAATGCTCCGTCGCGAGCATCACCTGACGACCCATCAGCAGCGGATATAGCGTCGGCATATCTCGGAATCGGAGCAAATGTTAGCAGACGGGGCGCAATCCGCCATCCCGGGGAACCGGCCATGCAGGGATTCCCATTCACACGATCCGGGGTATCATTAACGCGAAAGGGGCATGATGCGCGATGCGTTTTGCGAACGGCCGTGAAAGAATTCAAATTCCGGTAACATCTTAATGTGCTAATCTGAAGTAGTTTGGCGCTTGTGGGTACGAATTGGGCTGGGTGGTGGATCGTCCAAATATTGTAGAGACGCAATATCAGGTACGGCGATTGCAGACTGATTGCAGTTGTGGGTGGGGGTGGAAGAGATGGTCAGTCAAGCTGATGAAAGAAGACGTGCTATGGACGTGCAAACTGAACAGTTAGCGGGCAGGCGATGCCGCTTGCTTAAGCCGGTGCGCGACCACGAAGGGCGCAGCCGCTTTAGCGAAGAGCCGCGCATCGTCCGCGAGATCGAGAACCTCGGCCGCCGGATGTACCTGGTGCAATTCAGCGACGGCGCCACCACTTTTCTGTTTCCCGATGAAGTGGTCGTGGCCTAACCGGCCCACGAATCCCAACTCACAAATCTCGCGCGCACCGGGTCGTGCCTGCGTGGGGCAGCGATCGTTATGATCTTGCGCGTTATGATCTTGCGGACTCGCCGTGCAGGAAAGCGGCGGCATGATGTAGCGCGCAGATCGTCTTGGCGTCGATGATCTCGCCGCGGCGGATCATCGCGAGCGCGTCGGAGAGCTTCACCCGTTCGGTCTCGCCGATCACTTCGTCATGATCGAGATTGCGCCGGACCTCGGATAGTTCGCGCGCCAGGAATAATTCGATTCGCTCGTCGCAGAAGCCCGGAATCGTGACTATCGAGCCCAAGTGGTCCCATCGCAGCGCTGCGAGCCCGGCCTCCTCGGCCAGTTCACGCTCGGCGCATTGGCGTGGCGTCTCCCCGGAGTTGCGGCATCCGGCCGGGATTTCGCGGATGTAATCGCCGATCGCGTGGCGATACTGGCGCAACGTCGCAACCGTGCCGTCGGGGTAAAGCGCCACGATCGCGGCGGCGCCCGGATGACGGACGACCGGAAGATCGACGGTGACATCGTTGGGGAGCGTGGTGGTTTCGACCCCGAAGTCCACCACGCCGAGTTTCAGAATCGATCGACGACTGGTACTCATGTCGGCAAGGATGCGGCCGGCGCCGACTCAGCGCAAGGCGTGGGAAGCCTAACCTGCTATCTGGAAGTAGGACCGGCGTCCCGCCGGTCCCGACCGGCGAGACGCCGGCCCTACTCCGGATCGCGCGGCGAAGTTTCAGGCCGCGGCTCCCCTCTCCGTGTCGGAGAGGGGCCGGGGGTGAGGTCTCCTTAGGCCAGCGCGACCATATCGTATGCGGGCGGCAGTTTCTCCGCGATCTGACTCACGGTCCGGCCGTGATTGCGCGCGGCGAAAACCGTGCCGTCGCTCATCGCGCCAAAGAAGCGGCCCGCGTCGCCCGGATCGCGTGCAAACCGCATCATCATGCCCCGGGACGGCCCGCCTGGATCCGAGATCGGCTCGAAAGTGTTCCCGCGATCGCTGCTTCGAAATATCAGCGCATCGGCACCCCCGCCCGCCATCCACATCGGAGGCGGCCCGGCGGCTGCGGCGGTATAGACGACTTCGGTCTGCTCGCTGTCCACCAGAATCGGGATCGTGTAACTGCGGTTGAATCCCTGCGTGACGCGCCGCCACGATCCGCCTGAATCCTCGGACAGATAAAAGCCGCCGCCGGTGGTCGCATAAAGGCGGCGCGAATCGGCCGGGTCGATCGCGATCGTATGAACGTCGCAGTACAGCCCGCGGTTGAGAACCTCGAAGCTCTCGCCGCGGTCGCGCGAGCGGATAACGCCGCCTTCTTCCACGCCGGCGTACATGGTCGCCGGATTGGCGCGATCGAACACGATCGAGCGCACGTGCGGAACATGCGGCGGGGGCGGAAAGGTCCACTTGTCGCGCCCCGGAACTTCGAGGAAGCGCTTGCACTCGACGAAGCTACGGCCCGCGTCGCGGCTGCGGAACAGGCGGGCGTGCGAAGTGCCGACAAAGACCTCGCCCGGCGAGTCGGGCGGCGTCGCGGCCGCCCACACGTCCTCGTCACGCGCCAGCGCCAGCGTGATATCGCTCCAGGTCTTGCCGCCATCTTTGGAGCGGGCGAGCGATCCTTTGCCGCGCGAGTTACCCATCGAGGCAAACCCGGTCGCGCCGGCATAGATCAATTCCGGGTCGCGGCAGTCCTGCGCCATGCACCAGATCGAAGATGGATCCGCCAGCACCATCAGCGGCGTGCCGCGCCGATCCGGATCGAGAATGACGATTCCCTTTGAAGTGCCGACGCAAAGACGCATAGCGAAAGCCTCCCTCGCGCGCCAGCGGGAGCCGCGCGCACCGGCGCGGAGAATGGGGCTGGTTCGACAATACTCTTTCGATCAACGACGCAAAACGCCTCTTGCCCGGAGCCTGCGTCGGCTGATCAGGTCAGCTTCGCACCGGCGCGAAGCTCGCCCGCCTCGGCCAGCTCCTGCGGCGCGACCTTCTTCGGATTCGCGTCGAAGCGAGCGCGCCGCACAACCATCGTGCCGCCACGCAGCGCAAGCCGCATCCCGGTACTGTCGATCGCGACGATCGTGCCCGGCTCTGCGTTCGGCTCACGCGCCTCGAAGGCGGCCTCGTAGAGACGAAGCCGCCGGTCGCCGAGCATCGCATACGCGCCGGGCTGCGGATCGCATCCGCGGACCAGGTTGTACAGCTCGCGCGCCGGCTTGCTTAAGTCCACTCGCGCGTGCTCGTCACGGCAGGGCGGCTCGTAGCTCGCAAGCGCTTCGTCCTGGGCGATCGCGGGCGCGCTTCCAGCTTCGATCTGATTCACGGCCTCGGTGAGGGTGTCTATCCCCAGTGGAAAGAGCCGGTTGAAGTAGATCGAGCCGGTGGTGTCGCTCTCCTCGATCGGCACGCGCCGCTGAATCAATATCGGTCCGGTGTCGATTCCCTTGTCGGGCCAGAACCAGGTGACGCCGGTTTCGCGGTCGCCGTGAATTATCGCCCAGTTGATTGCGCTGGCGCCGCGATGGCGCGGCAGGAGCGACGGATGGAAGCAAATCGACTTGAAGCGCGGCGCGTAAAGTATCGGCTCGGGCACGATGATCGTGACGAACGCCAGTATCGCGAGGTCGGCGCCGAGTGATTTGAAATGCTCGAAGGCGGCGTCGCCACGAAAAGATTTCGGCTGGCTGAGCGGCACGCCGAGCTGGAGCGCCTTTGACTTGAGAGGATCGGGACGGCCGCCGGGAGCGTCGGGCGGCGCGAACGCGTGGACGATTTCATCGCCGCGCGCGCGCAACGCCTCGAGCGCCTTCTCCGCGAAGGCCGCCTGCCCCATCAGCGCGATTCGCAATTGCTTTTCCTCGCAGTCACCAAATCAAAACCGGCCGCGCGCGTCAAAGGCGATTAACCGAAAGATCACGCCGCGCGATTGACAGGCTCGCCGATCGACCGGTCTATTGAAGGCCGGTGGATTGAAAGATCGTCATGAAGTCGCATCGAAGGATGTTCCGCGCCATGCTCGCGCTTGGATTGCTCGCCGGCGCGCTGATCGCGGCCGCGCAGGCACGCGCGCAAGGCGCGAAGGGACGGATCTTCATTCTGGTGGTGTGCGACGGGCTGCGGCCCGATCTGGTGACGCAGCAGAATATGCCCAACCTGTTTGCGATCGGGCACGAGGGCGTGCGCTTCGACCGCCATCACAGCCTCTATCCTACCCTTACGATGGTGAACGCGGGCGGGCTTTCGACCGGTGCGCAACCCGGAGTCGACGGCGTGCTCGGCAACGTAATGTACTTCAAGCCCGTGGCGGGCGCGAAGATCTCCGCCGGCCTGGCCGGGCTGATCGCGAAGCCGGTGGCGCTCGAAGGCCCCAGGATTCTCGGCCAACTCAATGCTCCCGGCGCCCTCGCCGGCCATCTGCTGGCGCTTGACACCGCGGCGCAAGAAGCGGAACGCGAGGGCGGTTATATCGCGATTCTGGGCAAAGCCGGACCCGCATTTCTGTTCGACAACCGCCTGATCGGGCTCAACGACGGCCGCGATTTGCTCGACGAACCGCACAAGGACTTTCTGTTCGCGACCGACGACCTGATCGCAGCGCCGCCCGGCCGCAAGGCGATCGCCGATACGATCAAGCCGCCCGCCAGCGAGGCTACGTCCACGCGCGATGCGTTTTACACCACGGTCGCGATCGACCAGGCGATACCCGCGGCAAAGGCGGCCGCGGAAGGCGGCCGTCCCGCAATAATCGTGTTGTGGTTGCGCGATCCCGACGCAACGCAGCATCGCGCGGGCCTCGGAACGGTCCAGGATTTCCAGGCGCTGTCAGCTACGGACGCCGATCTGGGCAGGATTCGCAGCGCGATCGCCGGCCGCGGCATCGAGCGGCGAACCGATCTGATGGTCGTGTCGGATCACGGATTCGCCACGGTGCGAATGAGGGTCAATCTGGCCGGGCTGCTGGTCGCGGCGGGACTCAAGAAATCGATCGACAGCAACGAGGTGCAGGTCGTCCGCAACGGCGGCAGCGATCTCATTTACCTGTCGCCCGACGAGTTCAAGACTGCCGACGCGCGGCGAGGCATCTTGCAGAAGATCGTCAACTTCGCGGAGGCCCAAGAATGGTCCGGGCCGATCTTCTCGCGCGATCCGGCGCCGGCGCCCCAAGGCCGCCGCAAGGCCGATTATCTCGGCAAGTCCGGTTATCTTGGGTGGATCGGCGGCACCTTCAACGAAGCGTCGGTGGGAATCTACAATGCGGCGCGCTCGCCGGACTTGGTGATCTCGTTCCGCGAGTTCCCCGACATGGATAATTCGTCGCTTACCGGTCCCGATAAGCCGGCCTTCGCGATCGACGCGCAGGGCCAGCACGCGGTTCCCAACCAGTCGAGCGCGCTGGTGCATCCGGTGAAGGGCGTGAACTACGCCGACGGGTCCGGAACCGGGCTGGGGATGCACGGTGCGGCCGGCGATCGCGAGCTGCATAACTTCTGCGCCGCGATCGGGCCCGACTTCCGCCGCGGTTACGTGGATCGGAGCCCGACCGGCAATGCCGACGTTGCGCCCACTATGTCGCGAATCCTGGGTCTCGAGCCGAACGTCGGGCCGGGCGGTGTGAGCGCAACCGGACGCGTGATGCTGGAGACGCTCAGCGACGGCAGCGGCGGACCGGGCCTGGCGCGCCCGCTCCAGATGAGGACCGAGCTCGAATTGCAGGGCGTGCGGGTCGTTACCACCCTGATCGCTACTCAACTCGGCCGGCGCCTCTACCTCGACGACTCGCGCGTCGAGCGCATCCCGCTGGGCCGCTCACCGTAAACGGATCGGCACCCGGCTAATTGCACGCACACGCGTTGCATCGCCTCGGGAGCGCCAGGGCCTGCGTCTGCGCAAGCAACGTGCTGGTCGGAGGCTGGATAAACGGCGAACCCGGCTGAGAGACCAGATAGGCCAGACAACGACCCTGGGCGGCTTGCTCGGCCAAGACGTAGCTCGACGCGGAGAGCCGCCCCATCCATGCCACGGGCTGACCTGGCGAGGAGCAACTGCACGAGAAGGTTTGCGGCGTAGGCGCTGCGATCGGAGTTGGAGCGGGGGTTGGCGCCGGCACCGGAGTCGGAACTACCGGAGCGGCTACCTGCGCGTTCAAGCTGGCCGACGGCATCGCCGCCAAAGCCAGGCCCAGCGCGGCCGCCGCGATCAGTGCGATCGATGCTCGTCGCATGCCCGTCATAGCCATCGTGCCCGTCGTGCCCATCCGGGACCTCCGCGATCCGGCCACCGCCGATGCGATGCGCTGCCGGTACTGGTACAGTTGATCATCATTTGAATTTTGCGTCGGCGCTTTCAAGGGATCGCCGTCCGATCGATCACGCGAAAAGCGCACCTTGGAGAACCCGCATGCTGAAGAGGCTCTTTCGTTGGTTGATCAGGACTGCGGTCATCGTGCTGGTATTGTTCCTGATCGCGGCGATTGCCGACTACGTAAACCATCGGGTCAAACCTGGCTCGGTGCTGGTTGTCACGCTGGATGGGCCCGTGGCCGAGCGCGGACGCGGCGGAATCGGCGCGCTGCTCAACGCCGGCAAGGAGACCCCGCTCAATCAGGTCCGTAGCGCGCTCGACAAGGCCTGGCCGCGATCAGCGGATCGCCGGCGTGGCGCTGAAGATCATAGCTCCAGATATGGAATTGGCGCAGGCGCAGGAAATCGCGGCCCTGGTCAAGGATTTCGCGAGCCATGGCAAGTGGACCACCGCTTACATGGAAACCGCGGGAGAGGAGGGTCCCGGCAACCTGCCCTACCTGGTCGCGTCGGCCGCGAGCGAGGTCGCGATAATGCCGCAGGGCGAGATCAACCTGATCGGGGTCGGCGTGCGGGAGATCTTCGCGCGGAGCGCCTTCGACTTGCTCGGTATCCGGCCCGACTTCGCCGCGATCGGCAAATTCAAGAGCGCGGCGAACATCTTCACCGAGAAGGACTTTACGCCCGGCCAGCGCGAGGAGGACGAATCGCTGGTCTCGGACCTCTACGGCCAGCTCGTCAGCCAGATCTCCGATCAACGCCATCTCGATCAGGGCTCGATTCGCAACATGATCGATCAGGCGCCGCTGAGCGCCGAGACCGGGCTCAAGATGCATCTGGTCAACCGGCTGGAGTACGAAGAGGCCTTCGACGATCGCGTGAAGCATCATGGCGGCGGCGAGCATCCGTTGGTCAATTATGACGACTACGTGCGTCCGCGGATGCTGCCGAGCCTGCACAGTCAGGACCGAATTGCGGTGATTTACGGCGACGGTGACATCGTACGCAATCCCGGAGAGCTTGGCCCCGGCGGAGCCTCGATGACTGTGGACCGGATGGTCGACGCCCTCAAGAGCGCGCGCGACGACAGCTCGGTCAAGGCGATCGTTTTCCGAATCAATTCGCCCGGCGGTTCGGTGTTGGCCTCCGAGCTGATCCGGCACGCGGCCGCGCTCGCCGCGACCGAGAAGCCGATGATCGTGAGCATGTCCAGCTACGGTGCCTCGGGCGGCTACTGGATCGCCACCCCGGCCAAAAAGATCTTCGCGGAGCCCGGCACGATCACCGGCTCGATCGGCGTCCTGGCGGGCAAGTTCAACGTCGCGCCGATGGCCCAGAAGTTCGGCGTCAACTCCGGCTCAATCACGCTCGGCGCGAACTTCGAGATGTTCGACGAGTTCACCGACTTCACGCTTGCGCAGGAGAAGACCCTGCGCGAGCAGTTGCTCGGCGACACCTACCAGCGCTTCGTCAAGCTGGTCGCGGATTCACGCCATCTGACTTACCAGCAGGTCGACCAAGTCGCCCAGGGCCGCGTATGGACGGGCGCGCAGGCGGCCGGGATCAAGCTGGTGGACGGACTCGGCGGCTTCGACGTGGCGCTGGCGGCGGCGAAGACGGAGGCCAAGCTCGCGCCCGGCGCGCCGCTCGAGATCGTCGAGTTGCCCGAGCAGCCGAGCGTGATCGGGCAGTTGCTGAGCGGCGGACTTGACGCGCACGCGTCGCTCGGCCCGGCCGCGAGCCTAGCCGGGACCTGGCGCTGGATAGCGAAAATCGTGGCGGCGCGCCAGGCCGCGCTCGGCGGCGCATATTGTCCGGTCATTCCGGTGATTTGATCGCGCCGGTGATTTGACGAGCGCGTCCTATGTACCATACGGTAATCGGACTCCTGATGGCGGCGCTGACAGGCGCGGTCTTCTATATGATCGGCCGCAAGCGCTACAAATGCCCGTACTGCGCGCGGATCGTGAAATGGAGCGACGAGCGATGCCCGCATTGCGGCGACGACATGAAGTCCCAGCATCGCGTCGGCCCGCCGCCCAGCAAGATCACGCAACCGCCGCTGCTCGTGCGCCCGATGCCATCGGCCACGCCACCCTCGCGCCGCCGCGGCTCGCGCCCCCCAAACGCCTGCAAATAGCGGTCAGGACGCCAGCGCCCGCTTCACCTCGCGCACGAAGGCCTCGATCTCGCCGCGCGTGTTGACCGGGAACCGCACGAAATCCTTGCCGCACTTCAGATCGGCGAACATCCTGGCCGGATCTTCGTGGAAGTGGACGAACCCGGCCGACTTGCGATAGAAAACGCCGCGCTTTCGCTCGCGCAGGCCCTCGAACTCGCGCAGCCGGAGCAGAATCGGCTCGAGCGCGTCGAGTGCCTTGTCGCCAGCGTGTTTCACTGTTTCACGGCGTCGCAGGCAATCCGCACTCCTTCACGAAGGCACGTCCATCTTAAGCAAAGGCGAGTGCTGGAATGTCCAAAGCCGTCTGGAGCATTATACGTTCCACTTGGCAACCGCGAATAAATCTGCGCTCGACGTGGTGCGCTCGCTCGCGATCCCGCTGACCGTCGCGCCAATGCTCGCGATTGCCGCGGCGGTGACGTTGGGATCGCTCTGGCCGCGAGCGATCGCATCGGCAGCCGCGCCCACCGCTTTCCGCGTCGCCCTGCTGACTCCCGGTCCGGTGAGCGACGCAGGATGGAACGCGGCGGCTTTCGACGGCCTGCAACTGATCAAATCGCAGCTCGGCGCGGAAACCGCGCTGGTGCAGACCACCTCGCCGGCGGACTTCGAGGATGCGTTCCGCGACTTCGGCTCGCGCGGCTTCGACCTGATCTTCGCCCACGGCTTCGAGTACACGGACTCCGCGCTCAAGGTCGCCGCGTACTTTCCGAAAACCACGTTCGTGGTCACTTCGGGCAGCGGCGCCTCGCGCAACGTCGCCTCCCTGACCTTCAAAATCGAGCAGGCCGCCTACGTCGAGGGAGTAATCGCGGGCGCGATCTCGAAGAGCGGCGTGGTCGGCGCGGTGGGCGGAATCGAGCTTCCCGCGATCCGGCTGACCTTCGACGGCTTCAAGCGGGGCTTCCTCTCGGTGCGTTCCAAGGGCCGCGTGCTGGTGAGCTTTATCGGAAGTTTCGAGGATGTCGGCGCGGCGAAGGAGGCCGCCCTGGCGCAGATCAGCGAGGGCGCCGACCTGCTCTTCCACAACGCGGACGCCGCCGGACTCGGCGTTTTCCAGGCGGCCGGACAGGCGCATATCTACGCCTTCGGCGCAAATCGCAATCAGAACGACGTCGCCCCCGACGTGGTGATTGCCAGCGCGGTCACCGATATCCCACAGGCGTTCCTCAGGATCGCAACCGAGGTTAAGGCAGGGGACTTTCATCCCGCGATGATCGAGTTCGGCATGAAGGACGGAATGGTCAATGTGATAGTGAATCCGCACCTTGCCTCGCGAATTTCGCCCGAGGCGTGGAAGCTCGCCAAAGCGTCGGAAGATCAAATCATGCACGGAAAGATCGTGTTCCCATCGCCGCGCGCCACCGGCGGCTAGTGCCGCATCGTCGCCGCGCGATTTATCGGGAGGCAACCGCGATGTTTGAAGTATGCATCGACGTGGAAAGTGCAGAGAAGGCGATCGAGTTCTACCAGGCTATCGGGCTTCGGTTGGTGAAGAGCGATCCCGGATGGGCGAAGATGGCCGACGGCGAAACGGTCTTCTGGATCATGGAGATGCCGTTCGGCAGCTCGGCTTCGCCCGATTCGGAAATTTCGCGCTCCTACCAGCGTCATTGGACGCCGGTGCATCTGGATTTCGTGGTCGCAGACCTCGACGCGACGATGCAACGGGTGCGGGCTGCAGGCGGAACGATGGAAGGCACTATCCAGGAGCGTCCGGGCGGCGGCCGGCTCGCGAATCTTGTTGACCCATCGGGCAACGGAGTCGATTTGGTACAGCGTCCGGCAAAGTAGTCATACGCTACGCGCGGATGCGCGAGGTGGGCTCTTACTTCGAAAGGCCGGGACCACCGCACAAAGCCGCGTTACGCTTCTCCCTGATCGGAGCTCGGCCTGCTTCCCCTACGCTGATTTGGGGGCGCCCTCCAGCAAGCCGCCGAGCTGAAACGGCCCTCGCGCTGATGCCATAGATTCAGGAATCGAGCGCAGCCAACTTCTCGAAAAAATTCGGGAAGGTCTTGGAGACGCAGCCTGGGTTCCGGATTCGCACGCCCGGGAGCTTCAACCCGACGATCGCGAAGCTCATCGCGATGCGATGGTCGTCCCAACTGTCGATCGTCGCCGGATGAAGCTGCGACGGCTCGATCGCGATTCCATCTTCAGTCTCGCGTACTTTCGCGCCGAGCTTCGCGAGCTCGGTGGCGATCGCGCGCAGACGGTCGCTCTCGTGATGGCGAATGAAGCCGACGCCGCGAATCCTGGTCGGCGAGCTGGCGAACGGCGCAATCGCGGCCAGCGTCGCGACCATGTCGGGCATCGCGGCCATGTCCACATCGACGCCTGTCAGCGTTCCGTCGCCGCGCACTCGACGCGGTCGTCGTCCCACGTCACACGCGCGCCCATCTTTTGCAGCACCTTCAGGAAACCGACGTCGCCCTGAACCGAATCAGGCCGCAGGTCCGCGATTCGCACCACGCCACCGCATAACGCCGCCGCCGCCGCGAAGTAGCTCGCGCTCGAAGCGTCGGGTTCGACCGTCAAGTCGCATGGCTGATAACGCTGGCCGCCGGGAATAACGATCTCGTCGTCTTCGACGCTGCTGGAAGCACCGAAGCGTCTCATGATCTTAAGCGTCATATCGATGAACGGCCGCGCGACTGCGCCGGTCACTTTCAGCCGCAGCCCTCTTTTCCAGAGCGGCGCCGGCATCAGCAGCGCGGAAACGAATTGCGAGGAGACTCCGGCGTCGATCTCTGCTGCGCCGCCCTCGAAGCTTGGCGGCGGCTCGATCACTACCGGCGGGCATCGATCGCCCCGCTCGCTTCGAGCTTGCACGCCGAGACTCGCAAGCGCGTCGAGTAGCTCGCCGACCGGCCGCTCGCGCATCCGCGCGCTCCCGTCGAGCCTGAACCGCCCGCGCCCGAGCGTGAGGAAGCCAAGAAGGAAGCGC
Organism: uncultured delta proteobacterium; assembly: GCA_963793115.1. Taxonomy (GTDB): domain Bacteria; phylum Desulfobacterota; class Binatia; order Binatales; family Binataceae; genus CAVVMA01. The sequence goes on along the minus strand of CAWBYV010000018.1, from coordinate 90,602 downwards.
ATCGCGGTGCCGGCGTTGCCGACGAACAGGTCGGCGCTCGAAGCCGGGATTTCTCCCGCGCGTCCTTCGACCTCGATACGGCGCTGCATCTCGTCGCTATCGACCTTGAAGCCGAGCGCTCTGAGCGCCTCGATCATGTAGCGGGTGTCGTCGCTGAAGAGCGCGGGTTCGATCGTGGAGCGCCCCGCCGCCATCGCGGCGAGAATCAGGGCGCGGTTGGTGATGCTCTTGGAGCCGGGGACGCGGACGGCCGCGTCAATCGGGCGCTTGAGCGGGGCTATTTCGATCTCGTCCACTGACGAGATCACTATAGCAACGATGTGACAGCGAACTAGCCGGCCAGATGCCGGTTAGGTCCGTGGCGGCGCTGGAGCGGTCTACTTCGCTTCAAGCGTGCCCTGCCCGGCGTCGTGATGGAAGTCGTCGAAGAAATGATAGGTGCCGGCACTGAGCGGGCGCAGATAAACCGTAATCGTCTGGCCGGGCTGCACCACTCGCTCGCGGTTGAGCTCGAAGCTCTCGAACTCGATCGCCGAATCGCCGCGGTTGACGACCTTGATTTGCACGGGCTGATTGGCCGGCACGGACAAGCTCATGGGCTCGAAGCGGCCCTTCTGGAACCGGACCTCGGGCAGATTCTCGGCGGCCCAGGTGGCGGGAACTGCCAGCATCGCCAGGACGGTGGCGGCAAGGGATGCGAATAGAAATTTGCGCAGCATCGTGACCCCGATCAAATGAAATTGAAAATGATTCTCAATATACACCGGGTCGCGAATCCGATCAAGGCTCCGCTGTCTTCGGTATTGTCCGAATTAAGTGCCCTTCGGGGCTGCGGGTTCAAGTCCCGCCCCCACCGCCAGAGCGCAGCACTGAGCCAACCCCGTTTCAGCCAGCCCGCCTTACGATGCCACTCCGCCACGCCGCCGCGCTCGCGGGCTGGTACTTGATGGCGCCGCCGGTTTTCCCGAGCATCTCGGGCCCGCCAGTCCCTTCGAGTCGAGGCTGGCGGGTGCCGTGACAGGCCGGTTTATTTTCCCTTGAGGCGAGGATCGTCGCTCGCGATGTGTTGCCGCATCGTTCAGTGTGTGCGTGCTATGCCTGGGTGCGCGATCGATTGTGCGGCTCTCGATGAGGCTGATGAGGCTGGCGTATATGTGACGACACAGGTGGTGCCAGAACCACCGACGGTTGTCACCGCTCCTGTTGCGGAATCAGTCGCCGTATAGAGGTCATTAGGATCGCCGGGTGTAAGAGGACTAACGATAACTGGCAGGTTCACGCTATCATCACTGAAGACGGCAATACCGCCAGAATAGCAGGTTATAGAAACAGTGCCCGTGCCCTGTGCCATAGCGGCCGATGCGATCATTGATGAAAGAACGACAGCGCTTACAATTATCAATACCGCCTTCATACAATGTAATCTCCAATGAGAAAGATTTGCGAACGGAGCCCGTGCGCCCCTTTTCGTGCGGCGTATCTATCATGTTCACGGGGGCGGTTGGAGGTCTACTCACAAAGTGGCGGGACTGTCGCGTTGAGGACACTTCACCACGGTCAGCGTGATCGCGGTATATCCCGGCTGATCCCGCATAGGACACCCCCAAAACACTTAGGACACCCGACTCGGAATCACCCGCATTTTAAGCCAGTACCTGGCTTCGACTCAATTCGATAGCGCTACGGCTCGAGTCGTTCCATCATGCGCGGGAAGGGGATGGTCTCGCGGATGTGCGGAACGCCGCACAACCATCCGACCATCCGCTCGATTCCCATCCCGAATCCGGCGTGCGGCACCGAGCCGTAGCGGCGCAAATCGAGGTACCAATTGAACGGCTCGAGTGGCAGGCCGTGCGCGCGGATTTTGCGCTCGAGCGTCGCGTAGTCGTCCTCGCGCTGCCCGCCGCCGATAATCTCGCCGACGCCCTCCGGCGCGAGCATATCGACACAAAGCGCGACCTCGGGACGCTCCGGATCGGCCTTCATGTAGAACGCCTTGCACGCGACGGGATAGCGATGGACCATCACGGGCCGATCGAACTCGCTCGACAGCGCGGTCTCCTCATCGCCGCCCAGGTCGTCGCCCCATTTCACGGCGAGGCCCCGCGCCGCCAGCCGCGCGATCGCGTCGTCATACGTGATGCGCGGAAACGGCTTTACCACCTTCTCGAGCTTGCTCACGTCGCGCTCGAGCGCCTTGAGTTCCTCGCCACGCCGTTCGAGTACTCGCGCGACGATATAAGCCACGAAGTCCTCGGCCAGTTGCATGTCCTCTTCGAGAGTGAAGAAGGCGACCTCCGGCTCGACCATCCAGAACTCGGTCAGATGGCGCCGGGTCTTGGATTTCTCGGCGCGGAAGGTCGGGCCGAAGCAGTAGACCTTGCCGAAGGCGAGCGCGCCGGCCTCGGCGTAGAGCTGCCCGCTCTGAGTCAGGTAGGCCTTGCGCTCGCCAAAGTAATCGAGCTCGAAAAGATTGGTCGTGCCCTCGCACGAGGTCGGAGTCAGGATCGGCGCGTCGAACAGGACGAAGCCGCGCTGGTGCAAAAAGTCGCGGCAGGCCGCTTCAACCTCGCTGCGCACGCGCAGAATCGCATGCTGGCGGGCGGAGCGGACCCAGAGGTGGCGGTGGTCGAGCAGGAACGCGACGCCGTGGTCCTTGGGCGTGATCGGGTAGTCGTTTGACGGCGAGCAGATCTTGAGGGTCTTCAGGGCAAGTTCGATTCCGCCCGGCGCGCGCTTGTCCTCGTGCGCGACGCCGGTGACCTCGAGCGAAGTTTCTTGCCCGATATGATCGGCGGCGGCGAAACGTTCCGCGCCTATGTCTGCCACCGAGGCCACGCACTGGCATATTCCGCTGCCGTCGCGGACCAGAAGGAAGTGGACCTTGCCGCTCGAGCGCCGGCTGTAGAGCCATCCGCGCAGCGTTACTTCCTCGCCGACGTGACGCGAAAGCTGATCGATATAGACCCAGGTCATGCGCCTATTTAATTCGGATCGGGCCGCCGTGGCGAGCGGCGGCGTTCTGGCGCACTCCGGAAGAATCGGCGTGTCGCGCGTAGTGCCGATGATGTAGAATCCGAACAGATACGGAGGAGCGGGCGGCCGGGCCGCATGGCGGATGAATACTCTCGACTACGCGATCGTCGGCGTGACGGTCTTCGGGGCGCTCTACGGGGTTTCGCGCGGCGTGCTGCGGATGGCGACCTCGTTGGCGTCGCTGGTGGCGGGCATCTACTGCGCCGCACAGTACCACTCGACGGGCGGCGCGATGGTTGAGCGGGCGCTGGGGCCGTCGGCCGGGTCAACGGTCATCGCGGTACTCGGTTATATCGCGGTCTTCGCGATCGTGTTCGCGGGCGTCGAAGCGGCCGGCAACATCCTGATCCGGCTGCTTCAGATCGTGCATTTGAATTGGGCCGACCGGCTTAGCGGCGGGCTAGTCGGAGCCGCGGTCGCAGCCGTGATGGCGGGCTTCGGCATGGTCATGCTGACCACCTTCCTGCCATCGGATTCGATGCTGATGCGGGAATCGAAGCTTGCGCCGCACGTCATGGCCTACAACCAGGCACTGATGGCGTATGTGCCGGCCGAAATTCGCGACGCCTATCAGGTCAGACGCGACGCGCTGGTGCGCTATTGGCTGGAACATTCGCCGGGCGCTGGATCGCCGGCCTCTGCTGCGCCCGCGCCCGGCGTGGCGGCCAAGTAGCCAAAGCGGACTGGCGGACTGTCCGTTTGCTGCGTGCCGTTTGCCGCGTGGGCGATCAGGCCAAGGCGTTATCGACGGCGCGCACCAATTGGACTTTCGGCACCGCGCCGACGATTTGCTGTTTGACCTCGCCGCCCTTGATAATCAGCAGGTTGGGAATGCCGCGTACGCCGTAGCGCGCGGGAACTTCGGGATTGTCGTCGACGTTGATCTTGACGACCTTCAGCCGCCCCGCGTATTCGCCGGCTAACTCGTCGATAACCGGAGCGATCGCTTTGCAGGGGCCGCACCAAGGCGCCCAGAAATCAATCAGCACCGGCTGCGGAGACTTGAGCACCTCCTGCTCGAAGTTGGCGTCGCTTACATGAACTACATTGGCGCTGGCCATCGGAATTATTCTCCTCTCCGCGTTGTCTCTGGATTGAAAATAGGTACGGCTCAAGTTGCAGTCAAGTTGCCGGTGCCGCGCCGCTCGCATAAGCCTTGAAAGGATTGAACAAAATGAACACCTGCAGCGTGCGGCGAATCGCGACCATCCTGATCCTCGCGCTGGCGATTGTGATTATCGCGCCGGCCCGATCGCGCGCCGATTCGGCGCGGACGCCCGCGCCCGATTTCACCGGCAAGGTATGGATCAACTCTGCGCCGCTTCGCCTCTCCAGGCTGCGCGGCAAGGTCGTGCTGGTCGACTTCTGGGAATACACCTGCATCAACTGCATCCGGACCTTCCCGGCCATCCGCCGATGGAACTCGCTCTATGGGCCGCTGGGCTTGGTGATCATCGGCGTTCACACTCCGGAGTTCGCCTTCGCCAGGGACGACGGGCGCGTTCGCGAGGCCGTCAAACGCTTCGGCCTGACTTTTCCGATCGTGGCCGACAGCGACTACAAAATCTGGGACGCGTTTCACAACGAAGCCTGGCCCGCGAAGTACCTGATCGACAAGGATGGCAACATAGCCTTCGTCCATCTAGGCGAGGGCCAGTACACCGAGTTTGAGACCCAGATTCAAAAGCTTCTGACCGAGGCGAATCCGCAACTCGATTTCACCGGACCGAAGTTCGCGATGCCGCCGCCGGAGCCGGTCGCAGGCTGCGCGCAGGAAACGCCCGAGACTTATCTCGGTTTCGAGCGCGGCGACCGTCTCGTCAACGAGAGCGGATACCAGCGTCTCAAGCCGGCGTCGTATACTGCCCCGGCGGGCATCCCACCTGACGGCTACGCCCTGAACGGGCGATGGCTTGCCACTCCCGAATCGATCCAGCATCCCCATGGCGCAGGCGGAGCGGATAATTCATTGACGCTCCGCTACGAGGCCAAGTCGGTCTACCTGGTCGCGGGTTCCGAGGACGGAACTGCGAAGACGCTCGACGTCACGCAGGACGGAAAGCCGGTCGCGAAAAGTGCGATGGGCGTAGATTTGAAAACCGACGCGCAGGGCCGCACGTCCGCCGAGCTTACCGGCAAACGGATGTACTACCTAATCGACAACCCCGAATTCGGGCCGCACACGCTCAAGCTCACTGCGGCGGCCGCTCCGCTCTCGCTCTATTCGTTCACCTTCGGCAACAACTGCGAAAACGCCTTCGACCATCGGTGAACGAAGCGGCAGCCAATCAGCGCAGATTCGCGGCGTGGGCGGCGCCGACCGGACGGTTAAGCAGCGCGCCCATCTTTGCGATGGTCTCCTCGGTCTCGCGCACCAGATCGGCGAACACCTTGGGCCGCGGGCTTGATCTGCTTGATCAATCCCGATCCCTGCCCCGCCGGCATGAAGACCCGCTGCGGGTCCGCGTGCGCCGCCGAGAAGTTCATGACTCCATTTTGCTGCGAAACCATTACCTGCTGCGGGAACGGCTTGATCTTCGAGGATCTTTCTCCCATTCCGACGCGTAAGGGTTGCGGATAACGCGGCAGGGCTTCCCCGTATAGCATCGCGTGCGCAGCGTGCCGTCGTCCCGTCCGTTGACGATCGCCTGCTTGTATTCAATCGCCGCGGCGGCTTCAGACGTGGCGATAAAGCGCGTGCCGACGACCACGCCGAGCGCGCCCAGCGCGAACGCTGCCGCTGCGCCGCGCCCGTCGGCAATTCCGCCCGCGGCCAGCACCGGCAGTCTGACCGCGTCGATCACCTGCGGAACGAGCGACATCCCGCCAATTTCACCGGTATGCCCCCCAGCCTCAGTGCCTTGCGCAACCACCACGTCGGCGCCGGCCTCCTGCGCCTTGAGCGCGTGATGGACCTTGCCGCACATCACGACCACTTTCATCCCGTGCTCGTGCATCGTCTGGATAAACTCCGACGGCACCGCGAGTCCGGCGACGAAAACTCGGACCTTCTCCTCGATCAGCACCGGCATATGCGGCCGCATCATCTCGGGGAGCGGCGCGAGCAGGTCAACTGCGAACGGCTGGTCGGTAAGCTCGCGAGTCTTGCGGATTTCGGCGCGCAATTCCTCCGGGGAGAGCGAGGCCCCGCCGATAACGCCCAAGCCGCCCGCGTTCGAGACCGCCGCGGCCAGCTTGTGCATCGCGACGCCTCCCATCCCGGCGAGCAGGATCGGATACCTAATCCCGAAGTAATCGCAAATCGGCGTGTACAGCATTGAGGATCTCCCGCGGTGAGCCGCCGGCGGCCAACTGACCCCCGCTCGACTCTCGTATACTTTGCGCGCTTTGGCGGAATCAAGGCCGCGTCGCGCGAGCGTTAGGTTGGCGCGGGGCGCTGGGCGCGGCACGCGGCTCCAGTTACACTTGAGCCGCGTGCCGCAATCCGCCGACATGGCCGCCGCTCGAGAGCCGGCGCGGCTGGGCCTTGCGGCCGGCCTCGGTGCGGTCATCGCACTGGCCGCGACGCTGTTCTTCTTTCATCTCGGGGTCTACGGGCTCTGGGAACCCGACGAAGCGCGCTACGCCGAAATCGCCCGCGAGATGCTCGCCGCGCGCGACTTCGTCGTGCCCCATCTGAACTACGTGCCCTACGTCGAGAAGCCGCCGTTGCTCTACTGGCTCACGGCGTGCTCGTTCGCGATCGGAGGCCTGAGCGAATTCGCGGCACGGCTGGCGCCGGCCGCCGCCGCGCTCACCACCGTGATCGCGACCTGGCTGTTCGCGGCGCGGGTCTTCGACTATCGCCGCGCGACGCTGGCCGGCGCGATTCTGGCCACCGCACCGCTGTTCGCCGTGATGGCGCAGGTGCTGACGACCGACATGCTGCTGACCACCTTCGTTACCGTGTCGCTGTTCGCCTTTTTTCTAGCCTGGAGCGAGGGCGGTGGCTGGCGATGGCTCCTTTACGTCGCGATGGCGCTGGGGACGCTGACCAAAGGGCCAGTCGCGATCGTGCTCCCGGTTTCCGCCGCGATCGGATTTCTACTATGGCAAGGTTCCCCCTTCCCGTCCCTTCGGCTTCGCTCAGGGCAAGCTTTAGGGAAAGGGGTTGGAGGTTTTCGCCGCGCGCTGACGCGATTCCACCCGCTGTCGGGATTCCTGCTGACTTTCGCGATCGCGGCGCCCTGGTTTCTGATCGTGTCATGGCGTGAACCCGGCTTCGCCGGATTCTACTTCGTTGGCGAGCACCTCCATCGTTTCCTCGATCCTAACTTCGAGCACGCACAAGCCCTCTACTTTTACTTTCCGGTGCTCATGCTCGGCTTCCTGCCGTGGTCGATCATTGTTCCATTCACGGCTCCGTTCGGGCGATGGAAAGCGAGCGCCAACCGCACCGCGCGCGATTTCTGTCTAATCGCGGCTGCCGTGATTTTCGGGTTCTTCTCGGTGGCGAGCGGCAAGCTGATCCCGTATATTCTGCCAGCGTTTCCCCCACTCGCGATCGCGATTGCCGACAGCGTGATAAGCCTCGAAGAGCGCGCCAGCGCAGCACGGCGCTTCGCGATGGCCGCGGCGATCGCGATGGCTTTGATCGGGGCCCTGATGCTCGCGGCGCCGTTCGCCGGGCTCTCGACTCCCTACCTGTCGGTGGTGCGGAACGCAGTGCTGGCGGCGGGGCTGATCGCGGTCGCGGGCGGCGCGATGGCCGGGTTATCGATCGCGCGCGGCCGCGTTGAGGCGGCGCCCGCGATCATCGTCCTGACGATGGCCGCGGCCTTGATCGCGGGCAGCTACGGGCGGCTCAAGGCTGAGCCGCTGCGCTCGTACGCCGGCTTGTGCCGCAGCATCGCGGCCCGGGCGCCGGGCGTTACGCTCATCTCTTACCATCGCTACGTTCAGTCTCTCCCCTTTTACAACCGCCGGCGCGTGATTATGCTCGGCGCTCCGAGCGAGTTGAACTTCGGGATGGAGCATTCCGAAGACGCCGCGAACTGGTTCCTCGCCACTGACGGCGAGTTGTTCCGGCTTTGGGACACACGCGGGCCGAAAGTGCTAGTGATAGACGAGTCCGACCTGGAGCGATTGCGTCCCCGGCTTGGCAACTTCACGACTATCGCGTCCGAGGGCCGGAAACGCGCAATCCTGCGCGCGGAGGAACAGGTTGGCAGCAACTGACCCGCTTGAATATTCGGAGCGCGGCGACGCCACGGCCTCGCCGGCGGCGGCAGGCCATCCGTACCTCGGCTTTGCGATTCGCGCGGCAGTCGGCGTCGCGGTGATAGTGTTTCTGATCAGGAAGGCCGGCGGACGCACAATAGTATCTCTTCTGATGCGCGAGCGGCCGGCCTACTTCGCCACGGCAATCGCCTTGTACCTCGCCGGACAGATGATGTCCGCCTATCGATGGCAACTGCTGGCGGCGATCGTCGGGATTCGCGGAAGGTTCCGCCAGTTCCTCGCCTACTACTTTATCGGCGTGTTCACCAACCTGTTCCTGCCGGGGATGGTGGGCGGGGACGCAGCGCGCGCAATCTATCTCGGCCGCGAGCACGACCGCATGGGACACGCTGTGGCGAGCACGGTCGCCGACCGCCTGATCGGGTTGATGGCGCTGTTCTGGTTCGCGGCCACCGTGGTATGGGCGCTCAATGGCGGGATATTGCCCGCCAGCGTGACCCGGCCGGTGATGTTGCTTGGACTCGCCGGGTTCGCCGCTTACCTGGCTGCGCCGCTCATCGCCCGCGCCGAGCACCTGCTGCCGCACCGGCTGGCGCGCCCGATGGGCCTGGTCACGCCCTACCTGCACCGGCCTGGCTGCCCTGATTGCCCCGCTGGGCCTTTCACTACTGCTTCAAATCTCACTGATGATTGGTCAATACATACTCGCACTCGGACTGGGGCTGTCAATTCCACTTTATGTAGTAATGCTCTGTCTTCCGATCGCCAACACGTTTGCGAGTATTCCGGTGACTATCGGCGGCCTGGGCCTTCGCGAGGGCGCCTACACCGTACTGTTCGGAATGGCGGGAGTCACGCGGGTTCGACGCGGTCGCGCTCGGATTGCTCTGGTTCTCAAGCGCGACGCTGGGCGGACTTGCGGGAATTATCCCGTTCCTGACCACTCCGGTTCTCCGGCCTTCCAGGGACGCCTGCGAAGCCCGTAGCTAACCTGAGCTAATTCGGGCGCATCAGCCCGGGCCCTTTTGCGCGAGCGCCAGTCTGTGGTTTAGTCTTCATCGTCTTGACAGCTCAGCCGGGGGATTGGCGGTATGAAGCCGGACCATATCCATATACGCGTCGCTGACATAAGCGAAACCGTCCACTGGTTCGAGACCTTTCTCGAGCTGCGGCCGAACTACCGCGACCACACGATGGCGATGTATCCGTTCGGCGAGATGGCTATCCTGTTCGACAAATCGGACCATGCGATGGCGGTTACGATCGGCTTTTCGAGCGATGATTGCGACGCGGACTTCTGCCGTCTGGTCGAGCTTGGCGCGATGGCGCTGAAAGAGCCCGCCGATCAGGCCTACGGCGTCCGCTCCGCCTATCTCAAGGGCCCCGGCGACCTGACGATCGAAATCGAGCAGATTCTGCCCCGCGCCGCGTAGCGTCCGATTTTGAGTGCATTCTTCCGATCTCGGCGGTGTAGTCGCAAAGGTGCGCGCAATCCTTCAGCCTATGCATCCATTCGCGCCGACAACGCGCGCCGCTACGGTACCGGCATTGGCCGAATCGGGCCGATGCTCCTGGCGGATCGGGACGACGACCGCACGCACTTCATCTTCGAGTTGTTGCAGAACGCCGAGGATGCTCTTTCCCGCCGCCACGGCTGGCGCGGATCGCGGGCGGTCACTTCCGAGCTGTCTCCGGCCGCCTACGCAGAGATAGCTTTCAAGCTCGGTAAGGCTGATGGGAAAGATTCCCTCTCGGTTGAGCCGGTCAGGGACTGCCCGCTCGTAGTGTTCTTTCCCACCATTTTGCCTCAGGTTGAGCGCTGCGCTGAATCGCATCTTCCCAAGTCAGCGCAGAGAAAGTAGAGCCCGGACTGGGCCGAAGCGTAGCGCAATTCAGGGGACGCGAATCGCGTCCCTCAGCGCGAGGGGCGTTTCATCTCGGCGGCTTGTTGGAGGGCGCGCGCAACCAGCATGGCGTCTTCCGCTGCTGCGTAGCCGGGATCGAAGTAGCTGGTGTGGCTCAGGATTTCCTCGGCCGACTTCGCTTCGGCCGCGGCGGCGGCGCGATCGACTTTCTCCGGCGATTGCACTTCGGGCGCCAACACGGTCATCGCGCCGCCCTGACCGCTGCCAGCCCGCCCATCACGATATAATCCGCTTCGCGATCGCCGGTCTTCACTCTCAGCACGCCCGGAATCAGCGACGTGATGAAGTCGATGTGATGCGCCAGCACGCCGAACTCGCCGAGCGACGAGTGCGCGATCACTTCTTCGACCGGCGCATCCATCAGCACGCCGGTGGGCGTGATCAGCTTGAACTGGAAACTCTCGGCCATCGCAACGGCGCTATCGCTAGCGTGCCTCGCCGCGAGCGAGCCGTTCGGCCTTGGCGCGCGCGTCGTCGATCGTGCCGACCATGTAGAACGCCTGCTCGGGCATGTCGTCGCACTTGCCGTCGAGGATTTCGGCGAAGCCGCGCACGGTCTCTTTGCGCGGGACGTAGGCGCCGGGCGTATTAGTGAACACTTCGGCGACGAACATCGGTTGCGACAGGAAACGTTCGATTCGCCGCGCACGCGAGACCACCAGCCGGTCCTCCGGGGACAGCTCGTCCATTCCGAGGATCGCGATGATGTCCTGCAGGTCCTTGTAGCGTTGCAAAATCGCCTGCACGCGCCGGGCTACGCTGTAGTGCTCTTCGCCGACGACCTGCGGATCGAGAATTCGCGAGCTCGAGGCGAGCGGATCGACCGTGGGATAGATTCCTTTCTCGAAAACTTTCCGCTCCAGGTTGGTCGAGGCGTCGAGATGGGCGAAGGTGGTGGCCGGCGCCGGGATCGGTGTAGTCGTCGGCGGGAACGAAGATCGCCTGCACCGAAGTTATCGAGCCCTTCTTGGTAGTGGTGATCCGTTCCTCCAGCTCGCCCAAATCGGTTCCCAGCGTCGGCTGGTATCCGACCGCGCTCGGCATCCGGCCGAGCAGCGCCGAGACTTCAGAGTTGGCCTGCACGAAACGGAAGATGTTGTCGATGAAGAGCATGACGTCCTTGCCCTCGTCGTCGCGAAAGTACTCGGCCACCGTGACGCCGGTCAGCGCGACGCGAGCGCGCGCGCCGGGCGGCTCGTTCATCTGTCCGTAGACCAGGGCGGTCTTGGCGAGCACGCCGGATTCCTTGAGCTCGCCGTAGAGATCGTTGCCTTCGCGCGAACGCTCGCCAACTCCGGCGAAGACGGAGACGCCGCCGTGCTCCTTGGCGACGTTGTGAATCAACTCCAGGATGGTGATGGTCTTGCCGACTCCGGCGCCGCCGAACAAGCCGATCTTGCCGCCGCGCGAGTAGGGACAGATCAGATCGACCACCTTGATTCCGGTCTCGAGGATTTCGACCTCGATCGCCTGATCGGCAAACGGCGGCGCGTCGCGATGGATCGGGCTCATCTTGTCGGACGTGATCGGGCCGGCCTCGTCCACCGGTTCGCCGATCACGTTCATGATCCGGCCCAGCGTAACCGGACCGACCGGCACCGAAATCGGGCCGCCGGTGTCGGTCACTTCCATCCCGCGCACCAAGCCTTCGCTCGCGTCCATCGCGATGCAGCGGACGGTCTTCTCGCCGAGATGCTGCGCCACTTCGAGCACCAGATTGCCGGGCTTGTCGCCGAGCGCGGGATTGGTGACCCGCAGCGCGCTGAAGATTGGTGGCAGCGAGCCGTTGCGAAACTCGACGTTGATTACGTTGCCCAGAACCTGATTGATTCGACCCTTAGCTTTATCGCTCATGGAAGGGAAACTTCCTCTTTTTCTCCGGCGTTATCCGCGTAGCGCCTCGGCGCCGCCCACGATTTCCATCAGTTCCCGGGTGATCGTCGCCTGGCGCGCGCGGTTCATGTCCAGGGTCAACTGCTGAATCATCTCGGTGGCGTTGTTGGTCGCGCTATCCATCGCGGTCATCCGCGCGCCCTCCTCACTGGCCTCGGCCTCGAGCAGCGCGTGATACACCGACGACTCCAGGTAGCTTCGGAGCACGACCGGGATCAACTCGGCGCGGCTCGGTTCCATCAGGTAGTCGGGGCCCGAGGCAGCCTCGTCCTTGGGCGGCTCGACCGGCAGCAGCCGCTCGAACACCGGCCGCATCGAGAGCGCCGAGCGGAATGCGGTGTAAGCAATCCCTGCCTGCCGCACCTGTCCCGATTGATATTCCGAGAGCATCATGGCCGCCAGCTCGCGCGCCAAAGCCACGGTCGCGAGGCGCGGCTTGTTGTTGGTCTTCTCGCCGGCGATGGCTTGATGCGTGCGTCTGAAATGGTCGGCAGGCTTGCGCCCGATCGCGAACAGACGGACCGCGAGCCCCTCGCCGCGTAGCCTGCGCGCTTCTTCTTCAGCCTTACGGATCAGGTTGACGTTGTATCCGCCGCAGAAACCGCGATCGGACCCCGCCACGATCAGCAGCGCGGCAGCCTGAGCGCCTTCGGGCGGCGCGAGCACGCTCGAATCGGCGTGCAGAACTGAGGCGGCGACCGCGCTCAGGTTCTCGTGGTAAGGACGCGCGTTGAGCAAGGCCTCCAGGGCGCGGCGCAAGCGGGCAGCCGACACCAGCTTCATCGCGCGCGTGGTCTGCTGAGTTGACTTGACGGACGAGATTCGCCGCCGGATTGCCTTGAGGGTTGGCATCGCTTATCGGCCGGCGCGGACTAGGCCGCCGCCGGCTTCGCCGCGCCCGGCTGATGCTCGGCCGCGAACTCCTTGGCGAAAGAATCGATCGCGGTACTGAGCTTCTTCTTCAGGTCGTCGCTCAGTTCGCGCTTGGCTTTGATCTCGGCGAGCAGATCGGCGTGGCGCGCGTCGAAGTGCGCGTACAATCCGGCTTCGAACGGCTTGACCTGCTCCACTTCGAGCTGGTCGAGATATCCTTCTTTGGCCGCGTAGATGATCAGAACTTCCTTCTCGACCGGGAGCGGCTCGTACTGACCCTGCTTGAGCATCTCGGTGAGCCGGTCGCCGCGATGGAGCAGCCGCTGGCTGCTGGCGTCGAGGTCGGAGCCGAACTGCGCAAAGGCTGCCATCTCGCGATACTGCGCCAGGTCGCTCTTCAAGGTACCGCCCGCCTGCTTCATTGCCTTGATCGCGGCTGAAAAACCGACCCGCGACACCGAGAGGCCGACATTGATCGCGGGCCGGATGCCCGAATAGAAAAGGTCGCCCTCGAGCACGATCTGCCCGTCGGTAATCGAAATGACGTTGGTCGGAATGTAGGCCGAAACGTCGCCGGCCTGAGTCTCGATAATCGGCAGCGCGGTCAGCGAGCCGCCACCCTTCTCATCGCTCATCTTGGCCGCGCGCTCGAGCAGCCGTGAATGCAGGTAGAAGACGTTGCCGGGGTAAGCCTCGCGTCCGGGCGGGCGGCGCAGCAGCAGCGAGAGTTGCCGGTAGGCGGTGGCGTGCTTCGACAGGTCGTCGTAGACCAGCAGGGCATGCTTGCCGTTGTCGCGGTAATACTCGCCCATCGTGCAGCCGCTGTAGGGCGCGATGAACTGCAACGGCGCGGCCTCGGACGCGGTCGCCGCGACGACAATCGTATAGTCCATCGCGCCTGCGCGCCTGAGTTTTTCGACTACCTGCGCGACGGTCGAGCGCTTCTGCCCGATTGCGACGTAAATGCAATTGACGTTCCAGCCCGCGCTGATTGATGATCGTATCGATCGCGATTGCGGTCTTGCCGATCCCGCGGTCGCCGATGATCAACTCGCGCTGGCCGCGCCCAATCTGGAACATCGAGTCGATCGACTTGATTCCGGTTTGCAGCGGCTCCTTGACCGGCTGGCGTGCGATGATGCCTGGCGCCTTGATCTCGATTCGCCGCCGCTCGGTGGCCTTGATCGGCCCCTTGTCGTCGATCGGCTGGCCGAGCACGTTGAGGACCCGCCCCAGCAAAGCGTCGCCGACCGGCACTTCGGCGATTCGGCCGGTCCGCTTGACCTCGTCGCCCTCGCCGATCGCCTGCGGATCGCCGAACAGCGCCGCGCCGACATTGTCTTCCTCGAGGTTCAGGACGATCCCGTAGATCTGATGCGGGAACTCCAGCAACTCGCCGGACTCCGCGTTCTGGAGTCCGTAGATGCGCGCGATGCCGTCGCCGCACGTCAACACGCGCCCGGTCTCGCGCACCGCGACGCTGCCTTCGAAACCCTTGATTTCGTTCCTGAGGATCTCGCTGATTTCCGATGGTCTGATTACAGCCATAGACGATGATTGCGGCCTTCAACCGCTGAGTCTCTGTTGCGCCTCCAGAAGCATGGTCGCCAGGCTTCCGTCGTATATTTTGCCCTCGAGCTCGGCCACGACTCCGCCAAGCAGCGTTTCGTCGACCTTGACGGTCGCGATGATCTTCTTGCCCTCGATCGCGCCGAGCCCCTGCGCCACGCCTTCGACTTCGGGATCGGACGGCTGGCGCGCGAAGGTCAGCGTCGCACGGGCGCGGCCCAGCGCCTCGTCCACCATCGCCAGGTAGGCCTCCGACACGGCGGTTAACTCGCCGATTCTCCGGTGCCGCGCGATCACCACCGCGAACGATCGCAGTGGAAAGCTCAGCCCGAGCAGCTCCGCCATCTTGCCCATCGCTTCGACCCGGGTCTCTTCCGACAGGTCGGGAGTCGCCAGCCGCTCGACGAGTTCCGGCGCGCTCGCGGTGGCCGCGAGCTGTTCCAGCTCCGAGGCCCACGCTTCGAGCTGCGTGGGGCCGCTCGCAAGCTCGATCAGCGCGCGGGCGTAACGCTTGGCTACGCGCGAACCCTTCACCGCCGGGCGCCTCTGGTCACGGCCGGGCCTCTTGCCTGAGCTTGTCGAGGAAGCCTGCGAGCAGCCGCTTCTGGTCGGCATCGCGGAAATCGCGCGAAATCAACTCACGCGCAATGCGCGTGGCCGAAGCCGCAAGCTGATTCCGCACCCGCCGCACGGCCGAGTCGGCTATCGCCGCGGCCGTGATCTCCGCGTCGCTCCGGATACGCGCGGCCGCGGCTCGCGCCGCCTCGCCGATCGTGCGTACCTGATACGCGGTCTCCTGGTCGAGTTCGGCCCCCAGCCGGGCCTTCTCGGCCTCGAGCCCGGCGAGCGTCGCGGCCGCCCGGTTGGCCAGGTCCTGCGCTTCCTGAAAGGCCGCCGACGCGCGCGAAAGCACGCCGCGAATTTCCGTTAACCGGTCGCCGAAAAGCTTGCGCACCATCGGGCCGCCGAAGCGCGCCACCACGAACGCGAAGATCGAGAAGTTGATCGCGAAGAGCAACAGTTTGAGCCAGGAGCCGCCGCCAGGCGATTGTTCGGCGGCGATCGCAGGCGCCGGCAGGAAGGTGGCTGCGACGAACAATGCGAGGAACAGGGCGGCGATCGCGCGTTTCACTTTCGATGGTTCCGTTCGTTCGATAGTCCCGTTCAGTTGTTCCGCGAAGCCGGCGCGTTGCGGTCCTTGACCGGGCGGCCCAGCGCGCGCTCAGCCAGATCGGCCGCGAGCGTGCGGGCGAAAGCGTCGAGTTGCCGCTCGGCGGAGCTCACCTGATTCTCGATTTCAGCCCGGGTCCGCTCCATCGAGGCGCGGGCTTGCGCTTTGGCTTCTGCGATCATGTGCGCGGCTTGTTCCTCGGCCCGGCGCCGTTCAAGCTCGCGTCTCGCCAGCGCCTCGCGTCTCAGTTCCGCGAGCTGCCGATCGCGTTCCCGTTCGGCGTCCTTCGCCTCCCCGATCAGATGCTCGGCGCGCTCGCCCATCTCTCTGAGCCGGCGTTCGCGCTCGCCAAGCGTATTGAGAAAGGGATCGAAAAAAAGCCGCTTGAATATAAACCAGAAAATCAGAAAGGAAACAATGAGCGCAAAAAACGTACCCCAGTCTGGCGGGATGTGCATGTTCTACCGCCCTTCCCTTGCAGGATGAATCGACGCCATGGCTGTCGGATAGCTGGACGGAGGCTAAAAGAGCGGAGCGCGCGCGTGGCCGGCCTTCAGGCCTTCTGGGCTTGCGGGATCCGCTCCTCCTTGGGGAACACCGCGACCTTGTTGTCGCGCGGACTCTCGGCCTGCATCGAGCAGTGGCCCTCGAACAGGGCGCCCTCGTGGATTATCAGCACGGGCGAGGTGACGTTGCCGAGCACCTTGGCCGAGGGACGAATCTCGATGCGCTGGGAGGCAACGATATCGCCGCTGATCTTGCCGGCCACCACCACCGACGCGGCCTTGATCTGGGCGGTCACGACGGCGCTTTCGCCGATCACGATACTCTCCTTGGCGTGGATCTCGCCGTCGACCTGGCCGTCGATCCTGGCAGGGCCGTCGAAGGAGAGCTTGCCGCTAACCTTGGAGCCTTTGTCGAGGTAAGCACGTCCCTCGTCATGGGCGGCCGGGGCCGCCGGGGCCGTCGCAAGCCGGATTGGAGCGCGATCCTCGACCGGTTGGACCGCCGGCGCCATCTGCGAAGGGCCTTTTGGGGTCTCGCTAGAGCGCGAATTCCTGTCCGTTTCTTTGCTGAAAATTGCCATTGCTCGAGTGCTCCTCGGCGTTTCTCATCCCCACACCCAAGCCGGCCCATCAACGCCCACGTTGGCTATTAGCCCATAGGTCTGAGGGAGTCAATTTGGAAGGCCGCCAGCGACCCCGGATCGCGAGGCTCAAGTGAAATTCGTGGTTTGCCGACGCCCGATGCGTTAAGCTCGATTCTATCAAATCTATCAAACCTTCTATCAAATCCATCAAACCCTTGGGAGGGAAACCGAGATGGCCCTGATACCGGAAAAGTACCTTGACCTGCTGGGAACCAAAAAGGCCTTCGCGGACCTTGCGACCACGATGCCGGACGGCTCGCCGCAGGTCACCCCGGTCTGGTTCGATTACACCGGCAACCGGATTCGCGTCAACACCGCGCGCGGCCGGGTGAAAGAGCGCAACATGAAGGAGGGTTCGAAGGTCGCGCTCGCGATCATGGATCCGGAAAACCCCTATCGCCACATCCAGATTCGCGGCAAGGTCGTGCGCGTAACCGAGCAGGGCGCCGACCCGCATATCGACTCGCTGGCCAAGAAATACATGGGACTGGACAAGTATCCGTTCCGCACCCCAAACGAAGTGCGCGTCATCTACGAGATAGAGCCACAATCCGTTTCCACGATGGGCTGATTCCTTGATGGGTTAATAGGCGCTCAGGCACGCGCGAGCCTACTTGCGATTTGACTTGCGCTATATCGTACGATATACAGCAAGTAACATCTTACGCGAGGTGCGCAAGCCATGCTTTACTGCGGAACCCATCGATTCGGCGGCGGCCACGGATTCAGACGGCATATGTATTGGCGGGAACTTGGGATGGCGGGTCTGCGCGGCAGGTTCTTCGGACCGGGCGAGGTCAGGCTCGCCCTGCTCTCGCTGATGTCGGACGGTCCCAAGCACGGCTACGAGCTGATGAAGCGGCTTGAAGAGCGCTCCGGCGGGATTTACCGGGCGAGCGCCGGAACCGTTTACCCGACGCTGCAGCAACTCGAAGACGAAGGCTTGGTCGTGTCGGAATCGCGCGAGGGCAAGCGGGTCTACAATCTGACCGAGAGCGGAAGCGCCGAGCTGAATCGCGAGGACGAGACCGTGCGGCGAATCTGGCGGCGGGCCGAGCGATGGAACGATTGGCGTGGCGCTTTCGATCCCGATGCGGCCGAGATTCGCGGCCCGGCGGAGCGGCTGGTCAAGGCCGCCTTTCGCGCCGTGGCGGGCGAATCCGCCACTCGCACGCGGCTCGAGGGCGTGCGCAAGATTCTGGACCGCGCGCTGCGCGATCTGGAAAACTTGCGCTGATTTCGCGCTCTGCTTGAAGAGGGCCGGCACGAGGCCGGCCCCTACCCAAGAATCCGCTCATTCAGGGTAGTGGCCGGCGTCTGCGCCGGTGGCGACCCTGCCGGCCATCCGATTCCCAAAACTGGCCGCCGGTCGCTGGGTGAGATCAATGGACCGCGCGCGGGTCTTTCTCGATCGTCGTGCCGCAGGTTTCGCCACATTGCGGACAGACGTACTCGTACTTGTCGCCCTCGGGCAGAACGAGCAGCAGGCGCTTGCGCACCGGGACGGCGACCCGGCATCGCGGACAAGCGAGCAACGTCGCCTCCATCCGCTCGAAAGCCGGCCGTTTCGGTTGCTGTCTCATCGCCGCTGCTCATTCCGAATCATAGCGACTGCTCCCGCAGCCGCGAAACTGGTAGCGGCCGGTTTTGAGAATCCAATGGCCGGGAGGGGCGCCGGCCACTACCCTGAACGAGATCGCGCGTTCCTCGCGCCTGTGGACGTGTGGGGCCGGATTTTATTTTCCGCATCCACAAGGCGCCTTGAATGTCAACATGTATATATTATAAACTTTCTGTAGGACAAAGAAAGGCGGGAAGAGGCGCCACATGATCTCTACTGTTCCCGCGCGCTCGCCCGGGTGCGTATCTTGTGATGGCCGCTAGCGTTGCGTTCGCCGACCGCGTTGGTCGGCGCGCCGTTGTAATCCTGATAGTTCTCGCCCTGCCGATCTGCCTGGCCGGCGGGTCCTTCGCACTGCTCAAGATCACCCTCCGGCTGCCGCCGTCGCTGCGAAACGCCGCATTCCTGCTCGGCGGCCCGATCATCTTCTCCATCGTCGGCGCACTTCTGCATCTGGTCAGCGGGCCCGCCACCACGGCCGTCGATTACCCTGCGGACGTTCCGACCGGGCAGGTGGACGCACCGTGGATGGCGCGTGCGGATTGGGCCTCCGGCGAGGTTCGCGCCGGTGCCCGGTCAGGCGCGGTTACCGCGTGGGTGCTCGCAATTCTTTGGGGCCTCGGGTCTTCGCCGGCGACTCTCCTAATGCCGCGAGCGGTCGCGGAGCACGGCTACGTATCGCTGTGGCTGTTGGTATTTCCCGCGGTGGGCATCTGCCTGCTGGTATGGGCCGCGCGGCGTACGATTCGATGGCGGCTGTATGGCGAATCGCGATTCAGCCTCGCGACGCTGCCTGGGCAAGTCGGAGGGAGCTTGGAGGGCACGCTCCATATCGATCGTCCACCGCCCGCGACCCAGCCAGTGAGCCTCAGGCTCACCTGCATCAACCGCACCCGCAGCGGCGGCAACGACTCGAACGACTGGATCGTGTGGAGCGACGATTCGAGCGCGGTTTCAGACGGCGGCGGAGCGATTCCGATCGCGTTCTACATACCGGAAAATTGCCGCCCGACCGACGATTCCGACTCACGCGATAGAATAATCTGGCGGCTCAGCGCGAGCGCCCCTGGAGAAGGCGTGCCCTATGCGGCTGAGTTCGAAGTGCCGATCTTCAAGGTCAAGGAGACCGCCGCGCAGATCGCCGAGGCTGCGCGGGTACGCGCGCGACGCGAGCACGATGTCGAGAACCATCAGGCGGAGCCCGGCTCGCGGATCCGAATCACGCCGACCGAGGACGGCGCGACGGAGATCTATTTCCCCGCGTTTAGAAATCCCGGCCCGGCGCTTTTCGTTGGCGCCTTCTATGTGTTTTGGACGTTGGTGCTGGCGGTGATTCACTACGGGCACGCGCCGGTGATTTTCCCGATCGTGTGGGGACTCTTCGACGCCCTCCTCCTCTTGTGGATGATTTCGTTGTGGGTCGGAACCACGCGAGTGGTGATCGGAGACGGCGAAGTCACGATCTATTCGGGCATGCTCGGCGCCGCGCTATTCACACGCCGTGTGGCCGCGGCCGACATCGAAGCGATCTGCCCGGACACGGGAATGACGCTGGGTAATAGGGCCTATTGCCGAATCCAGATCCGTTGCCATGGAAGTCGCCGGCTTAATTTCGGCGACGGGATCCCGAGCCGGATCGAAGCCGACTGGCTCGCGGAGCGTATGCGCGAGCAATTGGGACTCGGGAAGAAGCCGGCGCCGTGCGTGGCGGCTGCCGGATAGTCAGGCGCGCCGCAGAACCGCCCACTACCGGGAAACGAGGGCGCTGGCGTCGCCGCACACCCATAACCTAAGATTCACTTCCTGATATGGAGGCTTTCGCCGACATCGCGCCGCAGCCGCGGGTCTATATAGAGACCTACGGATGCCAGATGAATGTCGCGGACTCGCAGACCGTGCGGGCCGTGATGCGTCAGGCCGGGTTCCGGAGCGCCGAGCAGGCCGAAGACGCCGACGTCATCCTGCTCAACACCTGCGCTATCCGCGAGCACGCCGAAGAGCGCGTGCTCAAGCGGCTCAGCGACCTGGCCCGGCTCAAGCGCCGTCGGCCCGAAGTACGGCTCGGTCTGCTCGGATGCATGGCGCAGCACAATCGCGCTGCAATCGTCGAAAAGGCCCCATGGCTCGACCTGGTCGCCGGACCCGACAGCTATCGCCGTCTACCCGAGCTGATCGGGCGCGCCGGCTTTGATTCCGGCGGTCGACGTTCGCGCTCGACCGATCCGAGACCTACGCCGGCATTGCGCCCGAACACCAGGGCGGCGTTTGCGCGTACGTTACCGCGATGCGCGGGTGCGACAAGTTCTGCGCGTTTTGCGTGGTTCCATACGTACGCGGACGCGAACGCAGCGTCCCCGCCGATGCGGTGATTCGCGAAGTCGCCGCGCTGGCCGCGCGCGGCGTCAAAGAAGTCGTCCTGCTCGGCCAGACGGTCAACGCCTATCGCTTTGGCGAGATCGATTTCGGCGGCTTGCTACGGATGGTCGCCGCGGTCGGCGGTATCGAGCGGGTCCGCTTTACTTCGCCTCATCCGGGCAACATGAGCGAGTCTGTAATCGAAGCGCTAGCGACCGAGCCCAAGGTGCAGCCCTACCTCCATCTGCCGGTGCAATCGGGCTCGAATCGGATCCTGGCCGCGATGGATCGTGGCTACACAGTTGAATACTACTTCGACCTGGTGTCGCGGCTCCGCAAGGCGATTCCTGCGCTGGCGCTTTCGACCGATATCATCGTCGGTTTCCACGGCGAGGAAGAATCCGACTTCGATTCGACGCTCGCGCTGATGAAGGCCGTTCGCTACGACTCGGCCTTCAGCTTCAAATACTCGCTCCGCACGCACACCCGGGCTTTCAAACTGGGCGACACGGTGAACGAAGTGGAAAAGGGCCGGCGGATCGAGGAGGTGATCGCGCTTCAGGAGCAAATCTCGGCGGAGCGAAATCGCGCGCTGGTCGGTTCGACGTTCCAGGTGCTGGTCGAGGGGCCGGCGCGCCGCGGCAACGGGATGCTGGCCGGCAAGACGCCGCAATTCAAGACCGCGATATTCCCGCCCCGTCCCGAAATCGTCCCGGGAGACACGATCGCAGTGCGGGTCGAATCCGCCACCGGGCACTCGCTGACGTGCTCGCTGCCATACTAGTCGAAACGTTTCTGGCTTGACGGGCGAGCCCTAATTCCGCTCTCCCTCCGGGAGAGCGGCGAAAGTTGGAAGGCGCTGTTGCGCGACCTCAAGCGGCGCGGGCTGACCGCGCCGGCACTGGCGGTGGGCGACGGCGCCCTGGGGTTCTGGGCCGCAGTGCGCGAGGTCTGGCCCGAAACCCGCGAGCAGGCCTGCTGGGTCCATAAGCTCGCCAACGTGCTCGACAAGCTGCCCAAGCGTTTACAGCCTCGCGCCAAGCGCGCACTGCGCGAGATGATTCGGCGAGCGACCTACTCCGCAGGCTCGAGGAACTCCAGCCGATTCCCGAACGGATCGCGTCGCGCGGGCCAGCCTCTCGCGGATTGCTGCGATCTTCTGCTATCACCGACTCTACGCTTTGGGAGGAAGTCATGAGCAAGATCACGGCAGCGTTGTTCCATGGCGCCAAGCAGCCGCTCGCGATCGAGCAGGTCGAGATCGACAAACCGCAGGCACGCGAAGTGCTGGTGCGTACGGTCGCGGCCGGCGTATGCCACAGCGACCTGCATTTCGTGGAAGGACTCTATCCTCTGGCCGGGCCGGCGCTCCTCGGGCATGAATCGGCTGGAGTAGTCGAGGAGGTCGGCGACCGCGTCACCTACGTCAAGCCGGGTGACCATGTGATCGCGTGCCTGTCGGTGTTCTGCGGGCATTGCGACCAGTGCCTCTCGGGCCATCCCAACCGATGCTCGAACCGCGCGGAGTTGCAGCGCGGGAAGACCGACCGGCCGCGCATCTCGCAGGACGGCAAGCCGGTGATACAGTTTGCCGATATCGGCGGTTACGCCGAAAAAATGCTCCTGCACGAGAACGCCGTGGTGAAAATCACCAAGGAAATGCCGCTGGACCGCGCAGCGCTGATCGGATGCGGCGTCACCACCGGCGTCGGTGCGGCGCTCAATACCGCCAAGGTCGAGCCCGGCTCGACGGTCGCGGTGTTCGGCGCGGGCGGAATCGGGCTGGCGGCGATTCAGGGCGCGCGGATAGCGGGGGCGCGCCGGATAATCGCGGTCGATGTGTTCGAGAACAAGCTCGCGATGGCGAAGCGGCTCGGCGCCACCGACACGGTCGATGCTTCCTCGGCCGATCCGGTCAAGGCCATCAAGGACATGACCGGCGGAGGGGTTGACTACTCGTTCGAGGCAATCGGGCTCAAGACCGCCGCCGAGCAGGCCTTCTATTGTCTGGCGCCGGGCGGCACCGCGACCGTGATCGGCATGATCCCGATCGGACAGAAGGTCGAGATCGAGGGGCGCTACTTCCTGACCGAGCGCAAGCTCCAGGGCTGCAACATGGGATCCAACCGCTTCCGGATCGACATGCCGCGCTATATCGATTTCTACATGCAGGGACGGCTCAATCTGGACGACATGGTGAGCCGCAAGGCGCCGCTCGACGGCGTCAACGAGGCCTTCCGGGCGATGAAGGCCGGCGAAGTCGCCCGCACCGTCCTCATGTTCGACAACTGAAGGCGCCCTCACCCGCCGAGCGAACTTGCTGAGGCAAGCCGCTCGGCGGCCTCTCCCGGTTTGTGCCTGCGGACAATCCGCAGGCGCGGGAGAGGCAGTCCGAAGCGCCGGGCCATTGTGAGGGCGCGCTTACGAAAAGGCCGACTCGAATGCGCTCAGATCGATGTAGGTTCTTCCGCGCGCGGTCAGCAGGCCATTGCCCGCGTTAGCCGGCCGATCCGTATCCAGGTTTCGACCGCGCGCTCGGGAATTCCGAAGTGAAGGGAGAAATCCCTGATCGTGAGGACTCGGCGCGCGGCCTGGCGATGCGACTCGCGCGGCACCCGCCGCGACTCGCGCCTCGAAACCTCTCGCTCGCTTTGATGGCGACCCGCCGTCGAATCTACTCCTGGGTCAGTTTTTCGACCGGCACACCCGAGATCTCATGAAGCTTCATCACGGTCTCGTACGCGATCCGCCTCATGCTGCCGCGATCGATCCACTTGTAGACCGTCCAGCGGCTCACACCCATCTTCTGCGAGAGCGCCTGCACGCCGCCCGACATCTCGACTGCGACCGCGACCCAATTCAACCCGGCTTCGGAACGCTTCACGGGCCGTGACCTTAGCCTGGAAGTCCCCTGTTCTTCAATGTCGATCAGTGGTTCCCGCGCTGCAAAATGTAGTCTCCACCCCTCATTCTGTCTGTCAATTCTGGTCTACTGAATAGATAGTCCAGGAGCCACGGCCTCGAAAAGCGGAGCGCTCAGGAACTTCGCGCTTCCGCCAGAGGCCGCACGATCCCGGACTCGGAGTGGCCGCCGGCGCCGTTCGAGCAATTGGCGGTCATCTCATCGATCGTTAGCAGCAGGCGCGCCTTTTTCACCGGCTTGCTCAGATGGACGTTGCATCCGGCTTCGATACAGTTTCCGACGTCCCTTTCCAGGGCAGAGGCGGTGAGCGCGACTATCGGCGTCGCGGCGCGCTGCTGTTCCCGCTCCCAGTGCCTGATCTTGCGCACCGCGGTGTAGCCGTCCATCACCGGCATCTGGATATCCATCAGGACCAGATCGTAGCGCCCGTGGACGAATTTCTCGACCGCGACTTCACCGTTGGGCGCTGCGTCGATCTGATAGGGGAGATTCTTCAGATACTGTTTGATCAACAGCCGGTTGTCGGCTGAATCTTCCGCGAGCAGGATGTTCAAGGGCCGCGCTGCGACCGGTGGCTTCTGCGATTGGGCCGGCGGCGATTTATCCTGCGCGCCGCTCGTGCCCATCGCGGCCGCGATCGCGCGCAGCAGTTCGGCGCTCGTAACCGGCTTGATGACATAGGCCTTGAGGCCGAGGCTGGCGCATCCGCTGGAGCTTGGGATGCAGATCGTCCGACGTGAGCATCAGGATGATCGGCTCCACGCCTGCGGACTGACTCTTCAGGCGCTCTGCGACCTTGAAGCCGTCCATCGTGGGCATCCGGCAATCGAGCAGCACGAGGTCGATACGGCGTGCCGCGAGCTTCGGCGTCTTTCCATTCGCGCAGCGCGCTTTCGCCGCCGTCGGCTTCGACTACCGAGGCGCCGCGGCGCGAGAGAATCTCTCTGAGGATCAGGCGGTTGGTGGCGTTGTCGTCCACCACCAGCACCCGCAAGGCTTCCAGCGTGACAGCGCGGCCGGCTTGCCGCGGGGAGCGCGCGGATTGCACCCCGAATCGCGCCGTGAAAGAGAAGCTGCTACCCGCGTCGGGCCGACTCTCCGCCCACAGCCGGCCGCCCATCAGCTCGACCAACCGCTTTCCGATCGCGAGGCCGAGCCCGCTGCCGCCGTATTTGCGAGTGGTCGAGGAATCGGCCTGCGTGAAGCTGTCGAAAATCTTATCCAGGCTCTGCGCCGCAATCCCGATTCCGGTGTCGCGGACGACAAAGCGCAAGGCCCCGGGTTGGTGCGCCTCGGGGTCGTTTTCCACCGTGAGCACGACTTCGCCATGCTCGGTGAACTTGAGCGCGTTGCCGACCAGATTGATCAGCACCTGCCGCAGCCTGAGCTGATCGCCGATCAGGCCCAATGGCACCTCGGGCAGGATCCGCACCGCCAGACTCCAGCCCCTTTTCATGCGCGCGCAAGCGCAGGGTTTCGGCCAATTGTTCGACCAGCTCCTCGAGATCGAATTCGCTCTCGTCGAGGCGGAGCCTGCCGCTTTCAATCTTGGCGAGATCCAGAATGTCATTGATGAGATGGACCAGCGCGTTGCCGTTATTCGTCATGATGTCGAGGTACTTGCGCTGTTCCCGGCCGAGTTTGGTCTCGCCGATAAGATCGGCCATGCCGAGAATCGCGTTCATCGGGGTGCGAATCTCGTGCGACATGCTGGAGAGAAATTCGGATTTGGCTTGCGAGGCCGCCAGCGCCGCCTCACGCGCTTCGATCAACTCGCGCTCGGTCTGCTTCAGTTTGCTGACGTCGCTGGTGACCGTGAGCACGCACGGCTCGCCGTCGAGCTCCACGATCGATCCCGAAATGACGCAAGGACGCATGCTGCCGTCCTTGAGACGGATGTCGGCCTCGAAGTTGCTCACGGCGCCATCGCGGCGAAGCTGACTGGCAAACCGTTCGCGCTGCTCTTTGCTGACCCAAACCCGCAGCGCACGGTGGTTGCTCCCGAGCGCCTCGTCCCGCCGGTAGCCCAAGTCGCCGCCCAGCAGCGAATCCTTGCTTATGTCGATATAGCGGCCGTTGACCAGACTGTTGATACAGACTGTATCCTGGCTGGCCTCGAATACTCGTCTGAGCTTGGTTTCGCTTTGCGCCAACTGGCTGTGGGTGCGTTCCAGCTCGGCGATAGCGGTTTCGCGCCGCGCTCCTTCCTGCTTCAGCTTCTCGAACATCCTGGCTACGCGCCGCCGACCGCCGGCATTGAGCGCGACCGCGACATGCCCGATCCCCGCCGAGGTCAACAGCGTCAGCCATCCCACGGCAACCGGCAGATCGGTTACGTGCAGTCCGGCCGCCGGCGCGTAGGCGCCGAGCGTGACTATCGTGAAAGCCCACTGCCAGACGGGCTCCCACGGAAGAAACGCTCCGGTGCCGGTCAGCAACAGCACCATCTCGTAAGTCAGGAAATCGCGCTCGCCCGCGGCCGACGTGATCAAGGAAGCGCAGATCACCACCGCACAGCACACGCAAAACGCGATCGGCCGCCAGTGCCGGCGCACCAGACTCGAATAGGTAGCCAGAAACCCCGCGCAGCCGCAGCCGACGCTGATCAGATGGAGTACGAACAGGTATCGCGTGAAGCTCGCGCCGAGCAGCCGCGCATTCATCGCGAAGAACAGCCCCTGAAAGACGACGATCAACAGAGTGCCGTCGCGCAGGAACTGAACCACAACCTCAACGTTCGATTCCTCTGCCGGATGCGCCTGAGCGCCCGGCCCCGGCCTTCCGATCAGCGCCAGACCCTCGCGCCCGAGCGCGAAGTTATCGTTCTGGCCGGAAGAAGACCCGCCGGAAGAAGAAAGGACAGATCCCCCTATTACCATCGTATTGCCATCGCGCGTCTCCGCTTATCCGACAACGTGCGACAGCAAGCATCGTGCCCCTGCCAACTGAGCCATCAAGGCTGCTATTGAGGCATTAACGCGAACCTGAAAGGCGCGCTGGATGGTGCATCGATGCAACATCCAGCGCGGTTGATGCTACGAGGGCGCGCCTGGCGTGCCGGAACAGGCTCGGCCGAATCCGAAAGGTCAGCCGGCGCGGTAGCTGCTGCGCGTGGACCGCCGGCGCATCGTGGAGGAGCGGAAGATCGTCCTGGGCTTGCGCGGCAGGATTTCGGGAGCTTCAAAGCCCGCGACCTGCGCTCGCTGCAGGGTCTTGCCGAGATCCCGCTCGATTTCTCCCAGCGAAAGCCGTTCCTCCGGAGTTACCAGGCTCAACGCCTCGCCGGACTTGCCCATCCTGGCCGTTCTGCCGATGCGATGGATGTAGGAATCCGACCCGTCGGGCATGTCAAAATTGATGACGTGCGAGACGTCCGCGATGTCGAGCCCGCGCGCCGCGACATCAGTGGCGACCAGCACGCGGTAAGTGCCTTTGCGGAATCCTGCCAGCGCCGCGGTGCGCTGGCTCTGAGAGCGATCGCCATGAATCACGACCGCGTTGATCCGGTTGCGCAGCAGCATTTTCCCCACCCGATCGGCGCGGCTCCTGGTGCGCGTGAACACGATTGCGCTTTTGATGTCGCCGCGTCCGAGCAGCTCGAGCAGCATCGGCCCCTTGTTGTCCATCGTTACCGGATAAATAGATTCACGGATGCTGGCGGGGGGAGCGGCGGCCACGGACCCGGAATTCACGCGTACCGGGTCGCGTAGGAACTCGCGCGCCACCCGCTCCACCGCAGAATCGAAAGTTGCCGAGAACATCAGCGTCTGGCGCTGTTTCGGCACCCTTTGCATGATGCGGCGCAATTGCGGGAGGAAGCCCATGTCGAGCATCCGGTCGGCTTCGTCGATAACCACGAACCCGACTCGATCGAGCGTCACGGTGCCGCGCTCCAGATGGTCGATCAAGCGCCCGGGACAGGCGATCACGACCTGCGCGCCGCTGCGCAAGTCGTGAATCTGGCGGCTCATCGATTCGCCACCCACGATTACCGCCATCCGCAGGCGCGTGTTGCGCGCAAGCAGGTCAAACTCGCGGCCGATCTGGGCCGCCAACTCGCGGGTCGGCGCCAGGATGAGGGCGCTGGCGCTGCGGGCCCCCTTGGCATGAAGGCGGTCGAGCAGCGGGAGCAGAAAGGCGATTGTCTTGCCGCTGCCGGTTTCGGCAGTCGCGACCAGATCGCATCCGGTCAGGGCCACCGGAATCGCGTCTGACTGAATTGCCGTTGGATGGTGATGTCCGCGATCGCGGACTGAGCGTAAGGTTTCTGGTGAAAGAGCTAGTTCAGAAAAAGACAAAAGTCTCCATTTTCAGAGCCGTTGGATTCCTGTTGGGCTGTGAGGCCAAACGAATGGTTCTGATTGTCGGGGGTTGGGGTTGGCGTCACGGAATCCGACGCGCGCTTCAGCCAACATTGGCTATCAAACAATATATCGGTTGCGGCCGAACGAATCAAGTGCCTCGCAATGTACTCTTATTATGCCGCAATATGCCGCAGTATCCTATTGCGCCACCGCATCGCGCAGCCGCTTGCGGTCTTCATCATCGCTAACGGTGAAGATTCGTGGGCAACTTTCCGCCAGCCACTTGGCACTCACCGCACTTTCGAGCGGCCGACCCTGGCTGTCTACGGCCCATCTCCCGTTATTGACCGTGGTGAAATGGCAAAAGTCGCGAGCGCAAAGCCGGCAACTGAATCTCAGCCGCGAACCTCGGGCGGCCGACCAATCGAGCATCTTCACCTTGAAATCGTGTGTTTCCCATGAAGGCCGTCCTATCAATTGCACCTGAGAACTCATCTTCACCTCTTGGTTGACACGCGCCGGGGGATAGTTATGCACGCTATTTGTCCACCACTTTATTTCGCGCTTTGCCATTCTTCATCGAGGGGTCAGGCTCTATTGTTATCTTTTGTCCATTGAGCTCGGAGTTGCTCAGCAGGCTGAACGCGACCGCAACGTCCGACAGCTCCGCCATTTCGACAAAGCCGAACCCGCGGCACAGTCCCGATACCTTGTCGCGAACTGCCAGCGCGCCACGAACTTCTCCAGCGCGCGAGAAGTGCGTAAGCAGTTCAGCGCTGGTGACAGAGCTTGCAAGATTGCCAACGTACACCTTGGGCATCAGATACTCACCTGTCCTCTTTCGAGCAATTCGGGCCATGTCGGCGGCGGCGCCGAGCACATCCAGCGAAGGTTCGAGCGATTGCGAATGAAGTGATGATATTCCTTTTGACCGCAGAAGTATACCGCCGTTGGTGGCTTGAGGTGCCAAGGCCAACCCGGAACCGCGTCCACCTCTGCCGCCAGTATCATCGGGAGCCCGAAAAGCGTATCCTGTTGGCTATAACGACCGGAATGTTGCTTTCATCGAGACTCGGGAATGAGCGCGGGTTTTCTGTTTGAGAGCTCCCCGGCTAATAGACACGGAGGGCAAATGCCCAGTAAATTGTACGTAGGTAATCTCGCGTACTCGGTATCCAACGCCGATTTGGAGGAGCTGTTTGCACAGGCGGGTCAGGTGCAAAGCGTCGCCATAATCACGGACAAGTTCTCTGGCCAATCGAAAGGCTTCGGCTTTGTCGAGATGGCGACTCCAGCAGAGGCTTCCAAGGCGATCCAGCAGCTCAACGATACTGAGCTCAAAGGCAGAAACATCAAGGTGAACGAGGCCAAGCCCCGCGAATCGAGCTTCGGTGGCAACAGCCGAGGCGGCGGTGGCGGTGGAGGCGGTGGCGACCGCGGCCGCAACCGCTGGTAGCATAAATGGGGCGGGCTTCGGCCCGCCCTTTCATTTCTCGTCGCACCCAGCGGCGGCGAAGCGTGGATTGCAGTCGCTCGCCGAATCAGGACTTGAGATCCAGTTCAACCCGGAAAAGGTGCGACTGATAGTTTCGGCGATTCACAGGAGAACCAATGGAAAAGCGGCGCAGAGAGCAAGTGCGTAGACAGAAGCAGATCGAGAAGCAGGAGCGCAGCGCCAAACGCACCGCTGAACGCCGGCTGCATCCTGAACTCACGATGGCCAAAGATGCGGACCTCGCGGAAATGACTCCTGGGCCTCAGCCCGGCCAGATCATTTCGGGACCCGAAAACTGATAGGCTGTCGTTGAAGATTCAGTCTTAGCTGTCAAGGGAGTCGCGATGTTTTCCAAGCTCATTCTCGTGCTGGCAGTCAACTCGCTTGCCGCGTTGGCGATCCGCTACCTGAGCGACGCCGAGGACATCGCCAGCCTGGAGCGGCAAGTAGCTGGCGAGCTGGATGAGTTGCGCGAGCATCTGTTCCGGCGCTGAATCCCTGCTCCTGTCGAACCTTCGTTGAGTCTCCGCCACAAACTGAGCGCGATCGCGATCGTGTCGGCATGGGCGCTGGCGCTCGCCGCACAGACGCCTGCGGCTGCCGGCGACAAGGCCGCGTCGGCTCAGTTGGTGAACGAGGCCGAAAAGATGATCGATCAAGCCGGCCGGAGCGACCCGCTCGACGCCGAGAAGGTCAGAGCCGCGATCGGGAAGCTAAACCAGGCCGCCAAGCTCGATCCGCGCAACGACGGAGCTTACGTCGATCTCGGATTTTCGTACGCCCTGCTCAAGGAAGCTCCGACAGCCATGGACATGTACACCAGGGCAACCCGGATCAATCCGTCGGCGGCCAACTTCAAGGAGCTGGCCGACATCTACCTGCGCGTCGGGAGCCCGGGGAATGCGCTGATGGCGGCGAATGCGGGCCTGAGCAAGGACGATCGCAATGCCGGCCTGTACAACGCACGCGGGATGGCGCTCACGAACATGCGACGCTTCGATGAAGCGGCACGCGACTTTCGCAAGGCCCTGGACATCGATCCGTCGTTGAGCGCCGCGCAGGTGAATCTCGACGCGCTGGGCAGCGGCTACGCCGGGCGCTCTACGATCACGAAAAAGAAGACCGCGGAGCAGCCGTAAGACCCGGGTTCACCCGGCGCAATCGCGTCGCCTCAGCCTCCGGTGACAGGCTTCTCCGGCTCCGGGATGCAGTAGGCGCACCGGCATCGCTCGCGCAGCTGATGGGTCGTGTACAGGGTCTCGTGACCGTCGGCCCATTCGATGAACACGGCCTGCTCACCGAGCCGGGTCAGTTGAATCAGCCGCTGGCTGGCTTGGGCTATCTCGCCTTCGACGCCGCCGTTGCAATTGAGGCAGGGGCAATGCCGGCGCAACTCCTGGAGCGGAAAGATGCTGTCGTGACCGTCGATCCATTGCACGCCGACGGCATAGCGGCCGACTTCATTGAGTTGCTGAATCTTCGGGGTCTTTGACTTGATTATCGGCATGAGAGCATTTCTAATCGCGATTATAGCGCAGCCGCAATCCAGCGCGCACGATCTGGCGGCGCGAAGCAGGCGCGAACATGAATTCCGAACGAATCAGGCAAGATCTGGCCCGGATGGCCGCACACGGCGGCGACGAGCTCAGGCAAAAGCATCCCCATTGGGGCGACGCGATTCTGTGCGACGGCCTGCTCTACGCGGCGCGCGCGCTTGAGTCCGACGCGCCGGCCGCCGAGGCCCGGGCATGGTTCTCGCCCAAGCTCGCCAATGGGCCCCGCACCGACGGATGGATCTGGTTCTGGTCGGCGGAGGCGCTGCCGGCGCTGGACCTTTACGTTGGCACCGGCGAGCAGGGCTATCTCGATTACGCGCGCGCGGTCGTGTCGGCGCTGGAGTCCAAGGCAACGCATACGCCCGACGGCGCGATCGTGCCGCATCCGCCTGCCTGGAGGTCTGGGTCGATATTTCCTACTTTTCGGCGCCCGCGATGGCGCGGCTTGGCCGCCTGCTTGCGGACGCCGCGCTGATCGAGCGCGCCCTCGGCCAGCTTGAGGCTCATCAGCGCCACCTGCAGGACTCATCAACGGGCCTGTTTTGGCACGTCGCCTTCATCGACAAGCAGGCCCATTCGCCATGCCTGTGGGCGCGCGGCAATAGCTGGTTTTCGATCGCGGTGCCCGAGGTGCTGAACGAGGTGGCTCGCGCCGGACTAAGCGAGCGATTTGCGCACAAGACGGCGCCGCTCGAGCGCGCGCTCGCGCGGCAGTTGAACGCGATTGCGGCGCTGCAGGATCGCAGCGGACTCTGGCATACGATAATCGATCGCGCCGACTCGTATCTCGAAGCCTCGGCAGCCGGCGGCTTCGCGCTGGCGCTCGGACGGGCGCTTCGGATGCAGCTCGGCGGGCTCGACCGCGCGCGCGCGCGCGAGGCATACGAGCGGGCGCTCGCGGCGCTGTGCGACCAGATTAACCGCGACGGCGAGTTCACCGGCGTATCGCAGCAGACGCCTCCGGGAGACTTCGCGTTTTACAATTCGATCGAGCTGGGCACCGCTCCGTTCGGGACGGGCGTGTGCCTGATGGCTCTGAGCGAAGCGTTGGAAGCCGCCTGAGACCCGTCCCGGTCCGGAGGAGTCGAGCTTTGGTTGCGCTGCGCGAGCCCAAGCGTGACTCTTGCCTGTACATTATTTCGATGATACTAGAAGAGTAGTGGCACGATACGTCGAACAATTCAACGCGCTCGGGCAGGAAGGCCGCCTGGAAATCTTCCGCCTGCTGGTCCGTGCCGGACCGCTGGGAAGCTGCGTTCAACGAGATCAGGCGGCGAGTGAAAATGCCCGGCTCCACGCTCTCGCATCATCTCGACACACTCGAGCGCTCCGGGCTGTTGTCAGCGCGCCGCGCCGGCAGGTTTATCTACTACGCCGTGAACTGGCCTGAGGCCGCGAAACTGATTCGCTTCCTGACGGAAGATTGCTGCGCAGACATGCACAGCACGCTGAGCGCTGTGGAGCGCGGAACGAGGCCCGCGAATGATGCTCCGAAAGGCACAACATCAGGTATATCTACGCGCCGTGTTCAGACAGATCCAGATTAACGAGATTTTCCCATGACCAATGCGCCCGCATTCTCGACGCGCGATCGGCTCACGCTACAGGGCCGGCTTAATCAGGAGTGCTTTTGTATCGATGTTGACCCGGCGCATGTCTGGCGCGCCGTGGAGCAAATAACGGCGGGTATTGTCCCCGGCGAGGTATTGGCCCGAGATCGCGCTCATCTCTTCTCCAAGGTGCCCGTTTTCCTCTCGCAGGCAGATCTGATCGCGATGAGCGAGGTCGTGCAGGCCGTCGAGGCGCTCGGCCAGTTCAAGCCGTTCCAGACCGAAGCACTCGCGTGGGCGCCAGAAATTGCAAGGATCGACTTTGGGCCGCGTGGCGCATTCATGGGCTACGACTTTCACCTGACGCCGAACGGACCCAAGCTCATCGAGGTGAACACCAACGCTGGCGGAGCCTTCCTGAACGCGATCCTTGCGCAGGCTTGGGTCGCTTGCTGCCCCGAGGCGCAAGCGTTCCCGCCGCAGCCGCCGGCCAAGTTCGAAGACGCGGTCTGGAACATGTTCGAAGCGGAATGGCGCCTCCAACGCGGCGCCGGTCGTCCGCGCGTCATCGCCATCGTCGACGATGCGCCGGAAGGCCAGTACCTATATCCGGAGTTCCTGCTGGCGCAGGCTTTCTTCGAGCGGCGCGGCGTGGAAGCCGTGATCGCTGATCCGAAGAGTCTGCGGTTTTGGCGGGGCCGCCTCATGCTCGGCGAGCAACCGATCGATCTCGTTTACAACCGGCTGGTGGACTTTGCGTTCGAAAGCCCGGCGGTCGCAGCGTTGCGGGAGGCCTATCTGGCCGATGCGGTGGTCGTGACGCCTAACCCGCGCAACCACGCGCTCCTGGCGGACAAGCGCAATCTGGCCCTGTTGTCCGATCCTGCGTGGCTCGAAACGCTCGGGGTCGAACAAGGACTGCGCGACACGCTCGCGCGCCTGCCGCGCGCCAGGCTTGTCACGCCCGACAACGCCGCGGCGCTCTGGGCCGAGCGCAAATCGCTCTTCTTCAAGCCGGCGGGGGCCATGCCGGCAAAGCCGTCTACCGCGGAGACAAGCTCACACGAACCGTCTGGGCGGACATCTTGCAGGGTGATTACGTCGCCCAGGCCTTCGCCGCCCCGAGCGAGCGGCGGGTTCAAGTCGAGGGCGATCCGCAGGTCCGCAAGATGGATGTGCGACTCTACACCTATGCGGGCTCCACGATCCTGGCGGCGGCGCGCCTGTACCAGGGGCAAACCACCAACTTCCGCACGCCGGGCGGGGGATTCGCCCCGGTCATCACCCTTGGCGGACCTGAGGTCAGCGCCTAGCTAGACGCGGTCTTGATCAGATGGAAACCGGAACTCATGGGAGAAGAAAAATGGAAAGCGAGTCCTCGATCAAAGAACAGGTCAGAGAGAGATACGCGCGCGAGGCAGAGCGCGCGCGAAACGCCTCGAAATCCTCGTGTTGTGGCTCAGCGCCGTCTTGCGGAGACCCGATCACGTCGAATCTGTACGCCGACGGCGAGACCGCCGGGTTACCTGCCGGAGCGCTAGCGGCCTCGCTTGGATGTGGCAATCCGGCCGCGCTGGCGGAACTTAAGCCGGGCGAGACCGTGCTCGATCTGGGGTCCGGCGGCGGAATCGACGTGCTGCTCTCGGCCCGCCGCGTCGGTCCGGCCGGCAAGGCCTACGGACTCGACATGACGGATGAGATGCTTTCGCTTGCGCGCGAGAATCAGCGCAAGGCGGGCGTTCACAACGTCGAATTTCTGAAAGGCGAGATCGAGAAGATTCCGCTGCCGGACAATTCCGTCGATGTGATCATCTCTAACTGCGTCATTAACTTGTCAGCCAACAAGGATCGCGTGCTCGCCGAGGCCCTCCGCGTGCTGCGTCCCGGCGGCCGGTTCGCGGTCTCGGACATCGTGGTGCGGGGCGAGATGCCCGTCGAGATCCAGCGGCGCGTCGAGCTGTGGGCCGGATGCATCGCCGGCGCACTTGAAGAATCCGAATATCGATCGAAGCTGGCAAGAGCGGGGTTCGAGCAAGTCGAAGTCGAACCGACGCGCATCTACACCGCCGCCGACGCGAAGGGATTTCTCGGGGACAACGCCGAGTTGGAGAGAATCGCGCAGATGGCCGACGGCAAATTCATGAGCGCATTCGTGCGCGCGCGCAAACCGGTGCGAAGTTAACGGGACGGTTATCGCGAGGGGAGAAGCATGAAGTCCATCGCAGGGTTCGGTCTGGCCCAGGTGACCTCGTTCTACAGCGGCGCGCAGGGCGACGTGCTGCAGCTCCTGTTCGGACAGCAGATTCACATTGGCGGACTGAAGGCGTCGATCGATCTCGCCGAGCGCGCAGGAATCGGAGCGGGGCTCAGCGGAATCGATCTTTGCTGCTGCAACGGCGCGGGGATGCGTTTTCTGGTGCGCTTTCGCAACGTCGCGTCGATGGTCGGCGTCGATGCAACCGAGAGCATCGTCGAGCGCGGACAGGCACTAACCCACGAGGAAGGGCTGGACGGCCGAATCCGGTTCGTGCTCGCCGATGCCTGCCAAAGTGGGCTGCCGACGGCCAGCGCCGATTTCATCTGGGGCGAAGACGCGTGGTGCTACGTGACGGACAAACCGAAGCTGATTGCCGAGGCCGCTCGGCTCGTTCGCCCCGGAGGCGTAATTGCCTTCACCGACTGGGTCGAGGGACCTGCGGGACTAAGTGAAGCGGAGGCTCAACGCTTCCTCGGGATGATGAACTTCGCCAATGTGCAAGACATCGACGGCTACGTCCGCCTGCTCTCAGGAAGCGGCTGCGAAGTGCGTGCCGCCGAAGACACCGGACGCTTTCCTGCTTACGCCGACTTGTATCTCAATATGATCGAGATGCAGCTCACATATGATGTTTTGCGCACCGTCGCCTTCCACACTGACCTGTTGCAGGCCCTCACCGATGGCTTCCGCTTCCTTGGCGAACTGTCGCGGGCCGGCAAGATCGCGCAGGCGCGTTTCGTCGCACGTCGTCGCTAGATTATCGTTCGGAAGCTTAGCTTTATCAGGAGGAGCTTCGCGTGACATTCAACGTATTCGCGTTCGCATCCAACGGATGGGTCATGGCTACGGACCGGGCCCAAATGAGGCACACCGGCGCTCCCCGTGAGGCCATTCGGACCAAAGAGGGCACGGTTAAAATCGAGTGGGACAAATCGAGCGCTGTGGCGGCCTGCTACTCGGGAGACGAAGCCGCTCTACAAATGGCGCGAGCGATCGTGGCGGCGAGCAGGACTGGCGCCCTGGACAGAAACGATATCCGAGGCGAGCTTCGACGCATTGCCAATGAGGCGCTGGCCGCTGAAGAGGCGCGCTTGGGGCGATCCTGGATGGGAGATTTACCTCGAGACCTGATCGTCGTGTTCGGCGCAGACTCCGGATGGAGGATTCGGGCGACCGGTACCACCGTAGTGCACCCGCTGATCTTCTCGACCTGTTGCAGCGTATATGTCGGTGACACAGCCAATGCAGCGATATTCTTCTCGCAGCGGTACTACCGCGATTTTCTGGCGAAAAGAACGGTCAAGCAACTTCTGACGCTTCTGGCCCATTCGGTCTTAGAAGCACATTCATTGAATCCTGAGGCTGTCGAAGGGCTAAACATCCTTACCTACGAGAACGGCCGCGGCTATGAGTTTCTTGACGACTCGAAGCTCGGCCATTTGAAGGCCCGATCGAGCGAGATATTCCGGCTGTTGGAATCCGAGCTTTTTCGAGAGTAGCTATTAGGGTTCAGGCTATTGGGTTGTCGGGTAACAATCCATTATCTGCAGTCGTAGCAATTTTCGCTCTGCCTGGAGGAGGATATCGTGAAATCCAATCCTGAATTCGGCTTGTCAGATGTCACCGCGGTCTACAGCGGCCCGGAAGGAGATCTCTGGGAACTCCTGATGGGACAACAGATTCATATCGGCGGGTTCAAGGCCTCGATCGATCTGGCCGACCGCGCCGGCATCGGCGCCGGCTCGCACGGGGTCGATCTCTGCTGCTGCAACGGCGCGGGGATGCGATGCCTGGTCCGCTTTCGCAAGGTCGCCTCCATGGTTGGGGTTAACGCGACCGGGACGGTCGTGGAGCGGGGGCGGTCGCGCTGCCAGCAAGAAGGATTGGCTGACCGCATCCGCCTGGTGCTCGGCGACGCCTGCAACAGCGGCCTGCCCGCGGCGAGCGCGGATTTCGTATGGGGCGAGGATGCGTGGTGTTACGTCGCCGATAAGGCCAAGCTAATTGCGGAAGCGACCCGGATCGTCAAACCCGCAGGAGTCATCGCCTTCACGGATT
Organism: uncultured delta proteobacterium; assembly: GCA_963793115.1. Taxonomy (GTDB): domain Bacteria; phylum Desulfobacterota; class Binatia; order Binatales; family Binataceae; genus CAVVMA01. Next base: position 53,685 of record CAWBYV010000018.1, on the reverse strand, counting down.
GGGTCGAGGGTGCCGCCGGGCTGTCGGATGCAGAGGGCGATCAGGTCTTGCGCTTGATGAAGTTCCCCAACCTGCAGAACATCTCCGGCTATGCCCGCCTGCTCAAAGACAACGGCTGCACGGTTCTGACCGCTGAAGATACGGGCCGCTTTGTTTCCTACATGGACCTGTTCCTGAACATGGTCGAAATGCAGTTGACCTACGATGTTCTGAGGATCGTCGGGTTCGACGCCGGGTTGTTGCAGGCGATGGTCGGCGGGTTTACGTCGTTACGCGATCTCGCCCGCGCGGGCAAGATCGCGCAGGGACGGTTCATCGCCCGGCGGAGCTAAAGGCACACCGAGCGCAGCAGCGGAGAAATAGGCGCCGGGCACCAACTACGCGGGAGGCTTTCACGCGACGCCTTCCGGCACGCGGAGCAGGCGGTTCATGAACCGCACCATCCACGGATGCACGAACAGAAAGCGGCGCGGCCATAACGGGGAGTGGCATTCCGTCGGCGGCAACGTGCCGTCGAGAATCTCGGTGACGACCGCGGCCGCGTGCGAAGCGAGCGTGTCGAGAATGCGATCTCCCACCTCTCGCGAGGCCGCGCCCGGTGCTCCCGCGTAGGTCTCGGCGCGAAAGAAGCGCAAGCCGTCACGAATTTCCCTGATCATCTTGAAGAATCCCGCGGCCGGCCGGGCTCGGCGCCCGGCAGAGGCTCGCCGCGCTCGGCGAGCCAGCTCTTCACCGTCTGCCGCGGCAGCCTCGCGTAGTCGCGTTCGACCCACTCGGGATGGAGCGCGAGCAGTTGCGCGGTCTCCACCAGGCCGGCGTGAATATCGCCAACCAGATCCTCGCGATTGACACCCGGCAAAGCGCCGAGCACGTCGTCCAGCCTCCGAGCTGCCGCCGGTTCGCCGGCTCAGCATCACGGAAAAGACCGATACCATGCGGATGCCGCGCTCGCGGCTGACGCGGTCACAGGCTGTCTCGATGGCGAGGAAGTGACGCGGGCTGCCGTGAAAGTTCGACACCAGCACGTCGCGAAACCCTTGCGCTGCGAGCGAACGGCCGAGATCCTCGAGCACCGCGATCGTGGTGGACGGGCGAAAGAAGAGCGAGCCGGGATGAGGGACGACGTCGGTGGCGGTGTAAATGAAGGGCAGTTTGAGAAACACGCGCTCGCGATGACGTTCAGGCAGCATCGGCAGCATCCGCTCCGCCAGACCCTCGCCTTCAAGGGCATCGGCGCCCAGCGGCAGATGGGGGCCGTGCACCTCGATCGGCGAGCACGTGACCAGCACGACGCACCGGGCGCGATCCATCTCGTCGAAACGCCGCTTCGTCAACGTCTCCCAACGCAGCAGCGTGATGTCGCCGTTCGCCTTCGCCACGTGCGGCTCCTGCCCGAGCGACCCGGACTCGGTCTCCTTTGCTCCTGCCCGCGCCACGCCGCGCTGCTTGCCGCTGAAGATAGCGGGATGCAGGACGGGCGACGCTCACGCAATCTAACTGAGAGCGACGCTGATTGCCAACTCAGTCGGGGGCGCTCGATCAACTCCGTAAGGTGGACCGCGATGGTTAGTGCGTCGCACGCGCGCCGGCCGTCGCTGTCGCGGCCATCGATCGAGCCGGGGATCGCGCGCCGTCCGGCCGGAGGTTTTGGCCACAGAGCCCGCAAGGAGCCACGATCGCCCGCGATCGCGGGCCGTGATGCGGGGGTCAGTGCGATCCTGTCGCGACGGCCGTGGAGACCCACCCGCCAATCAAGTTTTACCTACCGGGCCGGGGGTCAGGCGCGGCGCAGGGCTATCGGTGCCGGGCCGGGTTACGCCGAAAAAGTAAACTCTTTTGACAGCCTCGGTCGGCGGGCGTGCTTGCATCGCGATCCCCGGCGTTCCCGTGATATTCTGATAGGTAATCACCTTTTGGGGCGCGAGGAATACCCGTGAAAAGAGACATGGATTTGATCCGTGATCTTCTCCTGAAGATCGAGGCCGGGAACAAAATCTCATGGAAGGTGCTGGTACCCCAGGGCACGAGCGAGCCCGAAGCACAGCGGATTTTGGAGCATTTGAAGTTGGTGGAGGACGAGGGATTGGTCAAAAGCATCCCCATGCATGTTCAGGGGAACCGTGTTCCATTTGATCTTGAGTTGACATGGCAGGGGCACGAGTGGCTCAAAAAGAAAGATTGAGGAAGGTGCCCACGCCCGGAATACAGAGTGGCCCCGATCCAAGGTCGTTCGACCGGGGCTGCCGCGTCAGAGCCCGCAGGAGCCGCGATCGCAATCGGGTTCAGGCCGTTATGCCGGGTTGAGTTGCCGAGGTTGACGCCTCGTGAACCCCCCAGCCGGGATCGCCGGATTACCTGAGGGGCCGGGGGTCGCGAGTCTACGATGTCGCGTCTACCCGCCGACAAATCGCTCCACCACAAGTTTCCGCAATACGCGCCACGGGCTAGGAGCGATTCCCAAACCTGCGGTGAACAACGCAATGCCAAGGACGAAAAGCAGCCCTCTGCGAAACTCCGCCCGAGTCGCGAACACATAGAACGGCCGGTTCACGAAGGGCCACCATATCCGGTGCACCAGTAGAATGAGGCCCAACGCGAAGACGCTAGAGGCCACGGCTAGGTCTACGAGATTGCTCATCCCGGTCAACCACAAGAGATACGCTAAGTCAAGAGTAACACCGTGAGAAGTGAAAAAGCCGAGTTGGCTCGCCCACGATAGAGGCAAAACTACGATAGAAAGGGCCGTCGCGAAACTTACTGTGAGAAGCGAGGCGACTCCCACGGCGCTGCCGAGCTTGCGGCACACACTTAGAACCGCTTGGGTCGCCGCAACAAAGACGAAGTCGCACAGAACTGCCGCTGCAACCAACGCGACTAAAAATCCCGAATCACGAACAGCTTGCGACAAGGCTGCTACTACTGACCAATGCCCTATTGAGGCATAGATCCCAATCATCTCTGCCATCGCATTAGTCGCAACAAGCCAGACTAGCAGCCATACTAGTTCCCATCCCGTGCGCTCCAGACGAAAAGCGTTGGGCGCTAGAAAGTATAGGGTGAGGATTAGAAACGGGGGCGCAAGCAAGAATATCCAAATATGACTGTACAGCGCAACAAGGCAGGCGCCTAATATAACCGACACGGAAGACAGTAGAAGAGACACACTGAACGCCCGTGCCGAAAGGAGCGCTGGGCCGAATAGCCTGTCGAGCCGCCGCGTCACAAGGCCAGCTACGCCTTGAACGAAGGCGGTATGACGACCAAGGACCGTTGTCTGCCTGTTGCGAAGGTCATCTGACCATCTTCTCAAAGTCCGGCCAATGCTTTGCTCTTCTTCGTCGTAGAGCAAAAGCATTGCGAGAAAAAAGAGACCGGTCAGGATTTCCCAGACATTGAACGCTCGATTCCACACGGAAGATTGCGCGCTGTTCGCGGACAGTTACGGACCGCCCTGCCCCGATCCTGCCCCTCCCCGCGCCCGAAATAAAGAGCGGCCTACGTGGCAATCTGGCGGAATCGGTTTGCGCGCCGTATGAACTCGATTGATGGCCGCTGTGCGCGGTCGGGCGGAAGAAATATGCTTCCGAGCGGGGCCTTGAATGCATCTAAGCCCCCCACAAGGTTCAACTGCTGGAGCGCACGGACGCGACCGTCGTTCACCCGCATGCGGAACTCGTCGTCTAAATACACGAGACCCGCGTCGAAGGCCCGATGGTATGTTGGCGATAGTGCGATACCGTTCGGCACTCGATCGGCGCTTCCGGGCGCACCCACCGGAAGGATATGCGCAGCATCCACAAGACGCAGTTGCACACGGGTCACCGCGCACCGATTACCATATGCGAAGAGAACACGCTGTCTGAAGCCAGCCTCTCTGCTTAGACGGCTCACCTCCGCGATTACCCGTTGCCGTTCCGTAGAGAGCGCCTCGACCTCTTCCGCCGGAATTGTTGGCTCGTGCACCGCTTGGTTTAGAAGCCTCAAGATGTTGGCCTCCCGGCCGTAGCGGTGAAACACCGTAGCGTTCATGGCATATGCCATTAACATGTCGGGTCTGATCCCAACAGCTATCTCATTGTTCCCTTTTCTATGAAAGCTCAGTCCATCGGTCTCGGCCTTGCGCAGCTCTTCGATGTCAATCTGCACAGATGGTGAGCCTGTTGTGAATTCTCGATGGCGCTGGAGGTCGAACCCGGCAAAGAGGTTGAGTTGAGGTTCGTAACCAACAAGGATGGTCGGCCCATCGGTCGCCAACAGAAGGGGAGATGTCACCGATGTCATCTGGATGCGGTATTCGTTCTTCAGGGAAGGCCGCCCTCCGAAGGTCAGCGTCCACGCGTAGACTGTGAGAGCCTGCGGCGCGTTCGGTCCAGTGACGATGAACTTTCTCGGGTTCCGCCGCGCGGGCGACACGAGAATCCCGGCGTTACCGGACTCGGCGATCGCGTCAATGATCGCTCGGACAAGCTGTTCAGGCGCGACGGCGGGCATTTATCCTTCGCCTCTTACCGCCTTCCGGGTCCAACTGGTCCTCCTGACCATTCCATAAGGCTGCAGGATGAGGCAGCTTGTAAACTGAACCTTGGCCATTGGTGCCAAACATCCACTGCTGCTGCGGCTCCGGGGGCTTCTCAAACCGACCGAGCGCCCCCTTTAAATATTCCTCGCGCATTTCGATACACGTCCATCTCCTGCGAAGGCGTTCGCAAACCTCTCCGGTAACACAACTGCCAGCAAAGGGGTCGATCACCACATCCCCCTCGTCCGTGAGCATACGTATGAAGAACTCCGGCAACACGGCCGGAAAACGAGCCGGATGGGGCTTGAGTCCGTGTCTTTCGCAGTACCGAAGATAATACGAGTTGCTTTCTGTATTCGGGATGGCAATGAGGTTAGGGGGTATCGCTGCACCATTGTCACGCGAAAATTTTTCGCTGATGTCATGGCCGCTTGGACGAAGCTTCGCGCGATATCCATTTTTGAGAAGTCCGATCATGGCATCGCTGTAAGGTGCAAGTACACGTTTGTTACTGGCCTTCGGCCACGGCGTGGTAGAGAACCACCAGACCATGTTCACTGCATCTTTCACCCGGATACGACGGACCGTCACCCATTCTGCGGGGCTCGGAAGCTTGGAGGGATTCCACCAGAAGAACTCTTGCGCGAGATAGAATCCAGCATCACGGCAAAGCGTTATTGCAAGCTCGAAATGGTAGAGCGACCTTGTGGGTTGGCCCGGAATCCACGCACCTCCGATGTCGATTACGAGGGAGCCGGATGGTTTGAGGATTCGCTTGAACTCCTGACCGAAGGGCCTGAACCAGTCCACATACTCATGGCTTTCGACGTTTCCGTAGTCCTTCTTCCGAACGAGGCCAAAAGGGGGACTCGTGACGATGAGGTCTACACTCTCCCCCTTTAGCCTTGCCATGTACTCTAATGAATCGCCCAGAACAATTTGGCCGAGCTTTGTCTTGTGGAAGGGCCTCGACATCTCTCCTCCTGCGTCCTCGATCCTGCCCCTCCTCCCCCTCGAAATAAAGACGGGGCCGAAGATTTTTCAACCCTCGGCCCCATTGGCGCGCAATCGCGGCCCGTCACTTCTTCGCCCGCTTCGCCTTCTTGGCCTTCGCGGCCGAGCCGTACCGTTCGGGAAAGCACATTTTGCATCGGGCGTCGTGGCGTTTGATGAAGCTCGGGGCCAAATCCCGCGATCCGCAGTACCGGCATCTCGGCTCCCACGGCCATGCCCTCTTCGGAGGCTTGGCGACCTTGCACTTTGTGGCTTTGGGCCGGTGAGCATTGGTCGTCCGAGCCCGGCCTGAGTCCTTGCCCTTCGGAGCGGTAACCCGGATCACGCCGTCGGCTTTCGGCCGCTTCCGTTTCGGAGCCGGGGAGCGGCGCTGATTGCCAGTTCAGGTCAGGAGACCTCCGCGCGGCAGAATGACCCACGGCGGTCTTGACAAGCAGTTCCGCATCGTCCGATCCTGCGCACGTCTCCACGAGTCATCGGATGAGCACGCTGCAAAAGGCGTTCGTCCCGGACGAGCGCACTATCTTCGACTGGATCGAGACCGTCTTTGCCCGCGGCGTGCGGCGGCCGGGATACGCGGCCGATCACTGGACCGAGACCTTCTGCCTCGAGCGATTCCGCCAACTCGGGCTGGAGCACGTCCGGCTTGAGCCCGTGACGCTGCCTTACTGGGAGCCGCTTGAGTCGGCGCTGATCGTGCGCGCGGATGCCGGCGAGTGGCGCGTTCCCTGTTTCTCCCTGCCGCATTCGGCGGCGACCGACGGCCTCGACGCGCCGCTGGCCCGGTGGAGCGACGAAACTCCCAGCGCCGTCCGTGGCGCGCTCGCATTGGTGGACGTGCCGCTCATGCGTTCGACGGCGGATTTTCCCCTGCTGCTCGCAGGGCCCGCCATGGCCGGCGAAGCCGATACCAACTGGCGCCGCTACGATCCGGGCGGCGCGCTTGCGGGAGCCAATCAGGTGTTGCCGTTCAGCCGTCAGGTGATGGCCGTCATGGATGCGCCGCTGGCGGCGGGGGCAGTAGGATTCGTCGGGGTGTTGAGCGATTACCCCGGCGACTCGTACCAGTACTACGTCCCCTACGATGCGGTGGCCCGCGCGCTGCCCGGCGTCTGGATCTGCGGTAGCGATGGCGCACGGCTGCGACGGCTCTGCGGCGAGGGTCGCGTGCAGGGCACGCTGGTCAGCCGCGCCCTGCGCCACGACATCACCAGCTATAACGTCGTTGGCGAACTGCCGGGTGCTGACGACGACAGCGTCATCATCGGCTCCCACCACGACGGCCCGTGGGCGTCCGCGGTCGAGGACGCCTCAGGTGTTGCGCTGGTCCTGGCGCAGGCCACCTATTGGTCACGCATTCCGCCGGCGCAACGGCCGCACCGCCTGGTCTTCCTCCTCAACGCGGGGCACATGGCCGGCGGCGCCGGCGTACACGCGTTCATTGACCGGCACAGGACGGAGCTGGCTCGCGTGGTGCTCGAAGTCCACCTCGAGCACGCCGCCAGCGAGATAGTCGAGCGCGACGGTGGCCTCGTAGCCTCCGGGCACCCCGAGCCGCGCTGGTGGTTCACCAGCCGCCTCGCACCGCTCGAAGCCAGCGTGCGCGCGGCGATCGTCGCCGAGAATCTCGAGCGGTCGCTGATCCTGCCGCCCGAAGTCTTCGGCCCGATACCAACCACCGACGGCGGCCCCTTTCACCTGGCCGGCGTGCCGCTGGTCAACTTCCTCACCGCGCCGTTCTACCTCTTCGACGCTATCGACACGCTCGACAAGATTCACCGCCCGAGCCTGGTGCCGGTGACGCGGGCCGCTATCCGCATCATTGCGTTGACTCACGGGGTGAGCGCGGCGGCGATGCGTGCCGGGAAGGCGTCATGAGCTCCGATCGCGCGCACGTCGCGGCCAATGCTGATCGCTTCTCGGGTTTCGCCGAACTCTACGATAGATACCGGCCGAGGCCGCCCGAAGTCATCGTGAATCTCCTGACGCAGCTAGCCGCAAAGCCGCGGCCCGTGGTCGTCGATCTCGGCAGCGGTAGCGGCCTTTCGACCCTCATCTGGACGCGATGCGCGGCCGAGGTCGTCGGCGTCGAGCCGAATGCCGACATGCGCGCGGAGGCTGAGCGCCGCGCGGCCGACTCCGATGCGGGCGCGGTCCGGTTCATCGAGGGGTTCTCGACCGCGACGGGCCTTCCCGACCGATACGCCGACATCGTGACCTGCTCGCAATCGCTGCACTGGATGGAGCCGAACGGCACATTGGCCGAGGTTGCGCGAATTTTGCGCGACGGCGGGGTGTTTGCCGCTTACGACTGCGACTGGCCGCCGACCCTCAACGCCGAGGCCGAACAGGCCTACAACGCGTGCCGAGCGAAGGCGGAGGCGCTCGAGCGCTCGACCCGCCTCGCGCCCGAGGTCCATAAGTGGAACAAGGGCGGGCATCTGGGAAGGATTAGGCAGAGCGGGCGGTTCCGTTACGTGAAGGAGGTCGGGCTTCATCACGTCGAGAGTGGCGGCGCAGAGCGGCTGGTCGGGCTCGCGCTCAGCCAGGGCGAGATTGCTACGCTGCTCAAGCATGGCATCGGCGAGGATGAGATCGGAATCACAGCGCTGCGCGAGACGGCGCACCACGCGCTCGGCGACGCGATCGTGTCGTGGTTCTGGAGCTACCGGCTCAGGCTCGGCGTGAAGTGACGGCGGCCAGCGGCCCGGCGCCGCGCTGTTCGCGGCGTGGTCGGCCCCGGCTCGTGAACCGATAACGCCAGCTTCTCGGGGGGCCGTAGGTTCAACCTAGCAGGGCCTTGATCGCGCCTCTGAGGCGCCGCCGTTCGCGACGCTGGCGTGAGGCAAATCAACTTGGCTCGGGCTCAATATCTAAAGCGAATTCGGTTCGTTTGAGCTTGGCTCGGTAGCGGCGCGGGCGCGAACGCCCCTTGCCGATCCATTCTTTGACTTTGATCTTGTCGGCGCCCGAGATGGCGCTACCGAAAATGACGCCGGTCAAAGCATATGGCGGAAACTGGTACTTCTTACGTCCCTTGGGCGCTATAAGTCTCCACTCATCCTCATATTCCCAGTCTTTGTGCTTCGCTAGAAGGAAACTGGTTGCAGTTTCTTCGGGACTGGCGTCCACGTCGAAAGAATGACGAGTCTCTCGATATTGAACCTTGCGCGCGGAAGCAAAGGGTTTAGCAGACGTGTCGAATTCTAGGCAGAACCCCTTGTGACTGTTAGCGTAATGGGACCACATCAATACGCTGTCACGTTTGCTAGTCAGCGACAGAACGCCGAAGTAGTCCGCCACCTTCTTGACTCCTTCTTTCCATCTCCACCGGAGACTGCGAAAACTCGCGGACCCTCTGCTCGCGTTCTGCGTCACCCGCGTTCGGCCATACCCCCCCCACGCGCTTCCGGATGAAGGCTTCGAGCTTACCGGGCCGAATGCTGGAAAAATCAGGAGCTATACAATCGAACGGATCGTTGATTTGGGTTCGGGACGGAAAGTACAGTGCCCCTTCGGTGAAGACGAGCTGCTCGCGTTGATCCTGTTCAAGGTCCCAGTGCGCATGGCAAGTCGGGCATGTCAGCGTCACGATGCCTGATCGGCATGTGGGACACTTCACAATTGTGGAACCTAGAGGGCGGTAACGGTAGAGCCGCTTAGGTATCGTTGGGGTGCTCACGGGGAAACAGGCCAATATCATCTTGAAGCGCGGGTCTTTCGGCGCCTGAATATCACCGCCAGTTTCACGCAGCCCTGAGCCCAGCGGCCCCGGCGGCCCAGCCTTCCGCCCCGCAGGGACTCGCCTCTACTCCCCCTTCCACAGTTCAAGTTGCGCCTGCAGTTGCGCAAGCGTTTGACCTGAAGCTTGCTCTTTGATTTCGCCTCCGTCCGATATAATGCCCCGCCAATCCAGGTCACGAGTATCGTGCCAGAAACGGACTTTCACGCTTGTTGCGTCTCGTTTGCCTGGGTCTTGCGAAAACTGCCATCTCTCAAACGTCCCGCGCGAATCATCGTGACAAGTGGCCGCACGTTTCATAGATAACCCGTTTTGGCGCAGCACTTGGAAATACCTGCCCAAATCGTCGGGATAGCGTTTCATGCGAATTTCCTCGCCGAATGTAGACGCCACGACCTCCGCTTGCTCGTATTCATAACTGCTCCCAAGGCTGGTACCTACTCTACGCGGTAGCCTTGGATGCCCCAGATAGTCCAATCGGTGTCAGCAGGAGTAACACCTTGAGCGTCGAGGACACTGACCGAGAAGGAGCCGGTTGATAGCGGCTTTATATCGGTCGAAGCCTCGAATGTCCTATCCCACTTTACAGCACCGCTTTTCTCCTTAACTTTAATGCGGATTACTAGCCTTTTTATCGTCCACGCCGATCCGTTGTAGAGGCCGCCCTCGAACCTCTCCCCATCGTTGCTGAAGCCCGCATTGCCCGTAACCTTGTCCTGCTCTTTACTCGGTAAAGCCTCAATCGGCTTCTCTTCTTCCGCAGGCTCCCACCGATCTCCCAAAAATCTCTCGCTATAGCCGGTGACGCGGTTACTCCGCACCAAGATGCTGCGACTACCAATTGTCAGCTTGTCATATCGATAGAGAGTCGGCCAGAATAGGACGCCACTCAGGATTAACGTAGCGCAGGTGACAGCGAGAACCTTGTTCCTGTTCATAAGCTTGCCAGCATATACCAAAACGCAAGGTGGACCATCGGCAAGATACAGCGCCCGCTGTCCTGTGCGCTAGTGTCCTGAATCCACGGAAGCCCCCCCTGAAATCGCGCCGATACGCCGCCGCACCCCGCGAATCGATCACGTCGCCGCGTGGCTTCTGGCCCGCCACAATCTCGCGCAACTGCGCGTGCCACTTGACGAGTGCAAAACGACAGGGGCGATCCCGTTTTCCAGGATCGCTGTGTCGTGCCGTTCAATGCCTGCGCCGTGCTACGCTGCCCTTTGTTCCGTGATCTCCATTTGCACAGGATATCCGTTGACAGTCCGATGTACCGGATGAATGTTAAATGGTCCCCAAATTTTGCCTCCCAGGTAGTGATCCCGCCCTCCAACTAGAACGCGACGCAACTCCTCAACAGGAATTATAACCGTCAATTCGTCCTCTAACACGTACACGGCCTCCGCCAAGCGCGGGTCAGCGAGTACGGTCTTGAAAATGTCTGTGCGCCAGCTTCCGTCTTTTCCCCGCCACCGTCTAGGAACACGTCTTGTCCAACGCCCGCGCGCGATTTTTGCCAGCATTTGGACCTCCATTGCGACGCAAGTATTTCACTGTTATGGTGCGGTCTCTGAGCGGGCGGGCCAAGCCTTTCGAGGACGAAATAATCTAATGCGCTCTGCGGCCCATTCGGGACGGCGGGCCGTTTGACAGTGGGCTTCTGACAGTGGGCTTCTGACAGTGAGCTTCTGACAGTGAGCTTCTGACAGTGACCTTCTGACAGCGGGCTTCTGACAGCGCGCCGCCGTTTACGCCGCCGCAGACGAAGCTCAACACTTGCGGGCGTCGCCGCGTGTGATCAAGTTGTGATCATCTTTTCAAACGCGATGGGTTTTTGAGGGTCCGAATGAACCGCTCGAAACGCCGACGACCCTGAAATTACGCCTCATTGCGTCTCATCGCGCCCGATGCACGCCAGGCCGGAAAGAATCCTAAGTCCGGCGCGTCTGCCATTCCGCCACTCCGTGGCGGTTGGAGCCTTAAGCGGGCACAGCCGTTTGTCCGTCAGATCCGGCCGCTCAGACGGGCGCGCTCCAGAACGTTTTCGCAGATTCGCACCGCTACCGCGTCGATCAGCAGCCCGCCCGCACCCGCGGCGCCGGCACCGCCCTGAACGGCCGCATCGTACGCCGCTTTCATTTTCCTCGCGCTCTCGATTTCGGACGCCGTCGGCGCGAAGACGTCATTGGCGATCTCGATCTGGCTCGGATGAATCGCCCATTTGCCGACCGCGCCGAGCGTCGCAGCCCAGGTCGCCTCGCGCCGGTAGCCGTCGGGATCGCGGAAGTTGGCGAACGGTCCGTCGATCGCGTCGAGACCGTTGGCGCGGCACGCGCTGATCATTCGAACGCGCGCGTGATGCCATATGTCGCCGGGGTAGCGGTTCGCAGGATCGGTAGCCACCCCAAAGCGCATCCCCTGGCTGGCCGATAGATCGCCGAAGCCCAGGATCAAGGCCTCCAGGCGCGGACAGCAGGCAGCGATTTCCTCCACGCGCGAGAGCGCCGCGCTCTCCTCGATCAGCGCCTCGAGCCCGATTCGCTTCGCCAGGCGCATCTTGCTCTCGATCTGTGTGAGCAGCGTATCGAAGAACCAGATGTCGCGCGGAGCTTTCGGCTTGGGGACGATAATCACGTCGAGCTTCGCGCCGGCCTGCTCGACCACCTGGACAACGTCGTCATACGCCCACTGAGTGTCCGCGCCGTTGACGCGCACCGCGCGGATCCTGGTTCCCCAGTCGGCGCCGTTGAGCGCCGCGATCGCATTGGCGCGCGCGGCCTCCTTCTGCGCCGGCGCGACGGCGTCCTCGAGGTCGAGAAACACGAGATCGGCGGCCGTGCCCATCGCCTTCTCGATCATCTTCGGACTCGAGGCGGGTGTCGAAAGCTCTGAGCGTCTGAGACGGAGCGTCATGATTTCTCTCCTGGCGCAAGCGTTATTCCGGCTTCGGCGAGCACCTCTTTGGTATGCTCGCCGAGCAGCGGCGGGCGCGCGTAGATTCCCGAGGGCGTGGCCGTCAGCTTGATCGGGCATCCCGCGATGGTGATCGGCGGATTGCCGCCCGGCTGCTCCACTTCCACCAACATCCCGCGTGACCGGGCGTGAGGATCTTCAAAGATGTCTTTGGCGGTGTTGACCGGACCTACCGGGACTTTGCCGCCCAAGGCCGCGAGGATCTCGTGCGTGGTGCGGGCCTGGGTCCACGACGATATCACGCCGCGAATCATCTCGGCGTTGGCGACGCGCCGCGGATTGCTGCGCGAGCGATCGTCGGAGACCAGGTCCGGGCGGGCCATCGCGCCGCACAGTATCACCCAGTGATTTTCGTTGGGCGCGGCGATCGCGACCGCGCCGTCGCGCGTGCGGAAGATATCGAACGGGCACAGCACGGGATTGCCGTTGCCTTGCGGGGTCCTGACCTCGCCGCCGCGCGAGTAGGGGTAAACGATCACTTCACACAGCGCGAGAATCGCGTCGTACATCGCGACGTTGACGAATTGGCCCAGCCCGGTGCCGCGCGCCGAATGAATCGCGGACACCACTCCGAGCGCCGCAAGAGTACCGGGATAGATGTCGCCGATAGCCGGACCCGCGCGATAACCGCCCCCTCCCGCCGGTCCCGTCATACTGACCAGGCCGCCCATGCTCTGCGCGACCACGTCGAACGCCGGCCATTGGGTGTAAGGACTCTCGCCGGTGCGGGGATCGCCAAATCCGCGAATCGCGGCGTACACCAAACGCGGGTTTTCCGGGCGCAATGCCTCGTAGCCGATACCGGCGCGATCCATCACGCCGACCCGCGAGTTCTCCACCAGCGCGTCGGCGGTCTTCGCCAGCTTGAAGACCGCGTCGCGCCCTTGGGGAGTCATGATATCGAGGACCACGCTGCGCTTGTTGCGATTGATGCTGGCAAAGTAGCCGCCGTAATCGCATCCCTTGCGCTCCGGCGGGCGCGGCCCGAGCGGGCGGCTCATGTCGCCCTGCGGCGATTCGATCTTGATCACATCGGCTCCCAGGTCCGCCAGCAGCATCGTGCAAAACGGCCCCGCCAGCGCCTGGGTAAAGTCGAGGATTCGAACGTCGCTGAGCGGACCGGTGCGCGCCTTCATCGATTCCCCCAATGGCTGCGGCGCTTGATCAAGACCGTGCGCTCGCCTTCGAACACCACGCTCGCATCCTGCTTGGCGCCCCAATGCCTGAAGCGGACGATTCCCGCGTCGTCGCGATCGGCGTCGCGCTTTTCGAGCACTTCGCTGTAAGCGTAGAGCGTGTCGCCATGAAAGACGGGCGCGGTGAAGCGAATTTTATCCAGCCCAAGCTCGGCGAGTGCGTTCTCGCCGGTGTCCTGCATCGCAAGACCGATACAGACCGAGCCGGTGATCAGCCCGAAGACCAGCCGCCGCCCGAAGTTCGTACTCGCCATCCGATGCTCGTTGTAGTGGCCGTCGGCGGTGTTGAGGACGAGCTTGGTCAGCATCTGGTTTTCCACTTCGCCGATCGTGGTGCCGCGCGCGTGGCGGATCTTCGCGCCGACCTCAAAATCCTCGAAGTAGTTGTGCTTGCCGGTTAGCGTAGAGGCAATCGTGCTCATTCGCGTCCGCCTTTAGGCAGCAAGCGGTCCGAGATTATTCGCATCTGGATCTCGGAGGTGCCCTCGAAGATTTTGGTCAGGCGCGCGTCGCGCCAATAGCGTTCGAGCGGAAAATCCTTGGTGTATCCGTAACCGCCGTGGATCTGGATCGCCTGCGACGTTACGCGCTCGGCCATCTCGGAGGCGAACAGCTTGGCCATCGAGGCTTCCTTGTCGCATCGGCGGCGGCTGTCGCATTCGTTGGCGACGAAATAGGTGAGCTGCCGCGCCGCTTCGATTTCGGTTGCCATCTCGGCGAGCTTGAAGCGAATGGCTTGAAATTCTCCGATCGGGCGGCCGAACTGCACGCGCCGTTGCGCGTACACGAGCGAGTCTTCGAGTCCGCCGCGCGCCAGGCCGATCGCGCGCGCGGCGGTATGAACGCGCGCGACCTCTAGCCCGCTCACGGTGCCGTAAAATCCCTTGCCCTCGCCGCGGTCCTCGCGCTCGCGCCCGAGCAACGCGTCGGCGGGCAGGCGGAAGTTGTCGAAATGAAGCTCCCAGGTCTTCCAGCCGAAGTAGCCGATCTTCCTGATCGGCGCCGCACTCAGGCCGGGCGGGAATTTTCCCCGCTCCTTGAGCACCAGGAACTGGCTGATACCCTCGTGGCGCCGGCGCGGGTCGGAAGGCGGTTTGGTGCGCGCGAGCACCGAGATGAAGTCGGCGCCATCCGCGAACGTGCACCAGGTCTTGGTGCCGTCGAGCACCCACCCGTCGCCATCGCGAGTCGCACGGCACGAGATGTTGGCCAGATCGGAGCCTGCGTCGGGCTCGGAAAAGGCGGCCGCACCGAGGAATTCGCCGCGCGCCATTTTGGGCAGATATTCTGCGCGCTGCGTGGCGGTGAACCCGCCGCCGAGCCCGTTGCCGCGCGCGATGATGCTCGCGACGCTCATCCATGCGCGCGCGAGTTCCTCGGTGACCAGCACGTACTCGAACGCGCCCATCCCAAGCCCGCCGTACTGCTCGGGAATCAGGATTCCGAAGTAGCCCTGACCCGCCAGCTTGTCGCGCAGGTCCATCGGGATGTCGCCCTGCTCGGGATCGAGCCGGTTCGCGACGGGAAAGACCTCGTTCATCGCAAATTCACGCGCCGTCCGCTGGATCATCAGACGCTCGTCAGTCATGTAGCCGCTCATCCGCCGCTGCTCCTTCGCTTCGCGACCAAGTTGGTGCGCTGGTAGCTGAGCACCAGCTCGCCGCGTTGATTGCACGCCTCGGTGCGCCACGTCACGATTCCGAAATTTCCGCGGCTGGCTGACTCGCGCTTGGCAACCACCGTGCTGCGCGCAGTCAGCGTGTCGCCCGGATATACCGCACGATGAAACTCAAGTTCGTTGATGCCCAGAAACGGGCCGCCGGCTTCACTCAGGTCTTCGACCGAGATTCCCACCACCGTGCATGCCACCAGCATCGGATTGACGACCACGTCCGGATGGCCGTGCGCGCGCGCATATTCGGCGTTGAAGTAGAGCGGGCAATGACAGAGCGTAGCGGTGGTGAAGAGCGAGTTATCGCCGGCGTTGAGCGTGCGTCCCCAGTGATGCTCGAAGACCTGGCCCTGACTGAAGTCCTCGAACTGGTGGCCCTTCGCGACGAGCTTGAACTGGCTGAAATCGGGATCGGCCATGCGCCGCCTCCTGGTAGAGCATCCGCGCAAGATGCAGGATATTCCGATCTCGCAGCGGATACGCAAAGATGTCAAGAGAAACCCATCACGGAGTCCGGCGATGAACGCATCAGGAAGCCCGCACGAAGAGATAAACCCTGACCAAGAGATAACTCTTGGCCTGGTCCGCGCAGTCCGGGGAATGCGATGGGGCGACATGCCGGCAGAGGCGCGCGAGGTCGCGCGTCATTGCCTGCTCGATTGTCTCGGCACTGCGCTCGCAGGCTCGCGCGAACCGCTGACCGAAATTCTGGTCCGCGAAATCGCCGCCAGCGAAGGATCGTCGCAAGCCGGACTGATCGGGCGCCGCGAGCGCGCCTCGCGGCTGTCAGCCGCGCTCGTGAACGGCGCCGCAGCGCACGCGCTCGATTTCGACGACACCCACATGGCGATGAGCGGTCACCCGTCGGTGCCGGTGATACCGGCGGTGCTGGCACTCGCCGAAAGCGGGGAGTTCAGCGGGCGCGCGGTTCTCGAGGCGATTGTCGCGGGAATCGAACTGGAATGCCGGCTCGGCGCGATGATCGGCGGGGGTCATTACGCGATCGGCTTTCACTCCACCGGAACGATCGGAACCTTCGGCGCGGCGGCGGCATGCGCGCACCTGCTGCACCTGGACGAAAGCCGATGGCTTGCGGCGATGGGCCTAGCGGGAACTCAGGCCGCCGGTCTCAAGTCGGGGTTCGGAACGATGGCGAAACCGCTGCATGCCGGGCGAGCCGCCTCGGCAGGATTGCTCAGCGCGCTGGCTGCGCACGGCGGCTTCACGGCCAATCCTGCGATCATCGAAACCGCGCAGGGCTTCGCAGCAACGCATGCCGGAAGAAGCTCGCAGGAAGTACTCGATCGATACTCGAACCGCTATCTGATCCGCGACACGCTCTTCAAATATCACGCCTCATGTTACCTGACTCATGCGCCGATCGAGGCGGCGCGCCGGATTCGCGCGGAGCATCGGCTCGCATCCGCGGATATCGGATCGGTCGAGGTCTTTATCGCGCCCATGGCGCTCAATGTTTGTAACATCCAGGAACCCCGCACGGGTCTCGAAGGCAAGTTCAGCCTGCGCGCGACGGCAGCGATGGCGCTGAGCGGAGTAGACACGGGCACTCCCGGCTCATTCACCGATGCCATCGTCACGGAGCCGGGTCTGGTGAAGCTGCGCGACCGGGTCCGCGTGACCGCTGACGAGAAACTCGGCGCAACGCAGGCCGCGATCGTGGTCGAGGCGCGCGGCCGGCGGTTGCGCGCCGAGGCGGACTCGGGTGTGCCCTCCGCCGACCTTTCGGCCCAGGGCGAGAGCCTGCTGCGCAAGTTTATGGCGCTCGCAGAGCCGGTGATGGGGCGCGAGACCGCCAAGCAGCTCGCGGATGTGGCGCTTCACCTCGATGAGGCCGGTTCACCGGTCGAGCTGATGGTCCTGACGCGCGTCGAATAGGCGCGCACCGCATGTCTATCGGCTATTCCTGGCACCTCTCGGCTTGCCGCTTCTGTTCATCCAGCATTGTGGCGAGAGCCAACGTATACTGGGCCGGGTACGCCTTTGGCCTCTCGAGGTCCTTGTAGGGCTGGTCAAGCTGTTCGAGCGTGTTGAGGAAGCGCTCGCGCGACTGGGCGAGCGTGGGACGCGGCGTGAGCCGATGACCGCCGGTGAATTGCACCGACAAGAGCGTCGCGACTTCGGACGGAGTGGGATTGAACTCGCGCGCGGCCACTGAAGTGGTCTCGTAGGCGAGACCGATGAGATCGGCATAAAATCGGCCGTCAGCGCC
The DNA here is from genome assembly GCA_963793115.1 of uncultured delta proteobacterium. Classification (GTDB taxonomy): domain Bacteria; phylum Desulfobacterota; class Binatia; order Binatales; family Binataceae; genus CAVVMA01. The sequence continues at coordinate 36,342 of CAWBYV010000018.1, read as the reverse complement.
GATCGCGCGGAAGATCTGCTTTTTCCCCGGCAGAGTGAGCTTGCCTTGGGAAGTCTTGATCCGAGGAATGCCGGCGTATTCGTTTAGCTTGTAGGCCAGGTCGAGCGCCGGGGCGTCGCCACTCACGACCATATCGGTGCCGACGCCGAATGCGTCTATGGGCGCGTTTGCCGCGACCAGGTCGTGGATCCTGTATTCGTTAAGATTCCCGCTGGCGAAGATCGAAGTATTGTTTAGGCCATTACGATCGAGGATGGCGCGCGCCTTGAGACTCAAGTCGGCGAGATCGCCGCTGTCGAGCCGTACACCCTGCAGCTCAAAGCCTCGTCGCCGTAACTGGTCTGCGACGATCACAGCATTCTCGACGCCGCGGACGGTGTCGTAAGTGTCGACCAGAAGGGTGCTGAGCTTCGGGAAATGCTGCGCGAAGTGCTCGAAGGCCTCGCGCTCCCGGTCATGCGCCATGATGTAGCTGTGAGCCATGGTGCCGTAGAGCGGGATACCATAACGCCGGCCCGCGAGAACATTGGAAGTGCCGTCGAAGCCCGCGAGGTAGCTCGAACGCGCCGCGATGAGGCCCGCGGCCTCGCCTTGGCTGCGTCTGAGTCCGAAATCAACGAGCCGCTTGCCCCGCGCCGCGATCACGCTACGAGCCGCCTTGCTCGCGATGAGCGAGGCCATTCCAATCTGATTGATAACCAGCGTCTCGATCAGTTGCGCCTCGATTAGCGGGGCGTGCACTTCGATGATTGGCTCGCCGGCAAAGAAGATCGTGCCTTCAGCCATAGCATGGACCTCGCCCGTAAATCGCAGTTCGCCGAGGAAATCAAGGAAGTCCGATTTGAACAATTGCAGTGACGCCAGGTAATCCAGTATGGCCGGTTCGAATCGAAACTGTTCAAGCGCTTCCAGCAGGCGTTCCAGGCCGGCTGCCACAAGGAAGCCGCGGCGTGGAGGCAGGCGGCGGACGCTAATGCCGAAACATGCTGGTCGATTGAATCCCAGCGCAAAGTAGCTTGCCGCCATCGTAAGCTCGTAAAGGTCGGTCAGAAGCGGAATCTCGTTGGGCTCGAATCTCAGGTCGATTGGCATGCGGATCCTCCATCAACATTGGTGCCGTATGCCTTTAAGGTGAAATGCGTCTTTTGCGATCGCGCAGCTCCTGCACGGTTATGATTTGAGCGCCAGCCGCCGACAACGCACGGCGAATCAGATCGTCGCACTGCGGATTCATAGACCGACAGAGATCCCATATCACGTTGACTCGGAAGCCTCCCTGGACCGCATCTTCGGCTGTCCATTTGACGCAAAAATCGCGAGCGAGGCCACAGATAAAAATGTCCTCCACTCCGCGATTGTTCAGATACCCTGCCAGTCCGGTCGGCGGCCGATTGCCTTGGCGATCCCAATTGTTGCGAAGGGCGCTATAGGAATCGACCGCGGCGTTCATAGCCTTTCGAATGATCGCGGCCGCTCTCGCCCAGGGGATCGCCGGGTGCAGGTTGGCGCCCGAGGTCCCTTGTACGCAGTGATCGGGCCAAAGGGTTTGTTCATGGCCGTAGAGTTCGATCCTGTCAAAGGCTTTCCGGCCCGGGTGGTTGCTTGCGAATGAGACGTGGTCACGCGGATGCCAATCCTGCGTGGCGACAATTAGCTCGAAGAGGCCGGCTTCCATCAAATCCACAATAGGTGACACGATCTGATCCCCACCCGGAACAGGTAATGCACCGCCCGGCAGGAAGTCCGACTGGACATCGACTACCAGTAAAGCCGATCGCTCCTTGTCGAAGGTTATCGCGGAGCGTTTCATCTTGTGAATGCCTCCGTGTCGATGGCATCCCGAATATAGCGGAAGTCGCCACTGACTCGATATGTCGAGCAGGTCCCAGCCCTTTCAGGCAATGGCCGTTTCAAACATCGAAAATTATGCGTGAGCGCCATCCGTCGGGTGAGTTTTCAACCATCAGTTGATGGTAGGTGACAGCTTTGATTTCACCGCGAAACGCGTGACGAGTCGGGTCGAAAGGTTCGCCTCGAAGCGTCACGCGGAGAGATCGGTCGGCCTCCTTGACTGAAGCGTCGCGCCAGATGAAGCCCTCCACCATGAAAAGAGCAAGCAGCTCCGTGAGCAGGTCATGCATGAGATCGAGAGCGGTTTCGGCCTCAACTGTGATCTCCCGCTGCTCGATCGCCGTGACGCTTGCCGTCTCGACCAACAGCGAAGCAAGGGCCATGGCGGCGCGGCGGAACAACTCGCCGCGAGTGGGAGCAGCCAACTCGATACCGAGGTCGCCGGTGTGCTCGAACTCGCGAAATAGAGTGGTGCCTTCGGTCTGCCTGGTGGTCGTCTTCATGGACATTAGCGTTTGATGACGGCGAAAGGCTTGAGTCTCGCGACCCGTCGAGTAATGCCCGCCGCTTCCGTCACACCGTCCGATGCGGCGCGATGGGCCTCTGTCGATGGTCCGTGCTGCGGGCTCAGTTGGCGCGAGCGCGCGCATCGAAGCATTCCGCGGCGGTGCGGAACGCGGCGGCGGCGCGTTCGAAGCCTTCGAACGTGACCAGGCCGCGCGCCCGCGCGAATTCCAACGCCCGGCCGACGGTGTGGGCCTCGATTTCGGGTGGCGTGTGACCGGTTTCGAGGGCCAGCGCAAATGGCTTGCGCGAGCGCTGCTCGAAACGCGCCAGCCGGTCGAGCATCGGGATCATGTCCTCGTCGCGGAACTCGCGCCTGACGCCGCCGAAGCCTGGGCCCGGACGGAACTCCATCACGATCGCGTCGATTACGGGGTCGCGATCCAGGATGTCGAGCACGCGATCGACGTTGTCCTGGCTTCCGTGCGAACCCATCGTCCATGCGGCGTCGAACGGGTTGCGATAGCTGCCGCCGATCACCCTGAAGAAGGCGGCGAACTGTTCGTAAGAGCTCTCCGACAGCGCCGGCACTTCGAGGCCGTAACGCGCAAACGCGTCGCTGATCACCACCGACTGTCCGCCGGTCATCGCCACCAGCGCCATCCGCCTGCCGCTCACCTGGCGCGCGCGCGTGATGAGTTCCATCGCGTCGAGCATCGCATCGAAGTTGATCACCTCGACGGCGCCGCTCTGGCGCATCGCGGCCTTCCATACCCCCGCCGGCGTGGCCAGCGATCCGGTATGGGAGAAGGTGGCACGCGCGCCCGACTCGGTAAGACCGCCCTTCCAGACCAAGACCGGATGGCGGGCGGCGGCGCGCTTGAGGCTTGAGAAGAATCGGCGCCCGTCGCGCACACCTTCGATATAGAGCCCGATCGCGCGAGTCGCCGGGTCCTCTGCCATCACGTCCAAATAGTCGGCCGCCTCCAGGACGGTGGCATTGCCGATCGACGCCGCGGTGTTGACTTTGATTCCGCGCCCGGGCGCCTTCAAGCACAAGCCGACCGCATGGGTACCGCTCTGCGAAATGAAGCATACGTCGCCGCCCGGCTGGCCGGGGTGGAGGCTCGAAGAGTTGAGCAGTCCCAGGCCGGGATTGCACAGCCCCATGCAGTTGGGGCCGACCAGCGCGATGTCCGAATTGTCGGCGATCTTGCGCAATTCGGCTTCGAGGTTCTGGCCAAGTTCGTCGCCGACCTCGGAAAAGCCCGCGGTGAAAAAGCCCACCGCGGCGACACCCGCCGCCGCGCAGTCCGCCAGTACCTGCGGCGCGGCCTGGCGCGGGACCGCGACGACCGCGTAATCGACCGGCTCGGGGACGTCGGCAACCCGGCGGAAATTTTGAATCCCGAGCGCCGCGATTCCGGCATCTTCCCTGGGATCGCTCTGGACCGAGTAACGCTTGCCCTTGAAGTTCCCCAGCGCGCGCAGCCACATGTACTCGCGCACTCCGCGATCGCCGATGACCGCGGCCACGCGCGGCTTGAGACCGCGCGCGAGGTTTTTGAGCCGCCGCTCCCGAAGCTGCGGATCACCACCCGCCGCGAGGCTCCCGCCTCCTTCCGCGCGATCGAGCAGCACCCGCGCGTCCAGCACGCTCAGCCCGCTCGGATACGCAACGACCGGGTTCAAGTCCATCTCCTTGATCTCGGGATGGCGCGCGGCGAACTCGGAAACCATGACCAGCAGGCCGGCCAGGGCGTCCTGGTCCGCGGGCGGCATCCCGCGCGTACCTTTGAGCAATGCGGCGGCGCGCAGTTCCGCAAGCATCGCGTGCGCTTCGCGCTCGGAGACCGGCGCGATACGGACGGAGGTGTCCTTTAGCACCTCGACGAGGATTCCGCCCAGCCCCACCATCACGATTGGCCCGAATTGAGGGTCGCGCGTGATTCCCGCGATAAGCTCGATTCCCGGCGGCGCCATCGCCTGTACCGCGGCTCCCTCGAACCGCGCGGCGGGAGTATGCGCGGCAAGATTCGCGCGAATCTGCTCGAAGGCCTCGCGCACTCGGCCTCGGAGCGCAGGCCGAGCGCCACGCCGCCGACGTCGCTCTTGTGGGTTACGTCGGGCGACAGAACCTTGAGCACGACCGGAAACCCGCATCGCGCCGCCAGCCTCGCCGCTTCATCGGCGGTCGGCGCCGCGTACGGCATCTGGGTCGCGATGCCGAGCGCCTCCAGGATTCGCTTTGATTCGATCTCGGATAGCGCGATGCGATTTTCGGCCGCCGCGCGGTGGATTACTTCCTCGACGATGTTCTCGTTCATTCCTATTTTACTTCAAAAGGCAAATTCCAGGTTATAAGGAACGGGACTGGCAACTTTCCATGCCGCGCGACAAATGCCAGGGAAGCCTGGCTCTCGTGCTGCGGCCCTCTTCTGTGGTTTACCAAGCCATAGATGCATCATGCCGCCACAGGCGGGCTCTGGCAATCCACGTGCTCCTCGTCAAAGCACGCGGCTAGCTGTCGTTGACGCAGAGACGGGACTCGCTGGCGTAGGGAAGTGAATTCGAACTGCCGGTACCGGTTTTGGAACTTGCTGACGACAGCTCTTGGTGAGGATTTCAGAACAAATGGACGGACGGCTGAAAATGTGAAAAATCGGGTCCCTTCGGCTGGTCGGAGTTTTGCGGAGGCACAGCGCGATCTACGGCGAATATCTCGGACTCGGCGAAGCCGCGCTTGAGGAACTGAAGCGTCAGGGCGTAATCTAGAGCCCATTATGCATCGGTCTCAGCGATGATTTGTAGAAAAGCCGCGAGCGATTGGCAGGCAAATTGAGGCGCTCCGCAGCTATCCTTGCCGCCGGCCTGGTTTTGTTTGCCCAGTTGCTGGCCTCCGCCCACCGCCACAACACTTTCTCGTTCGGCTCCCACGCACAGGCTGAAGTCGGCAGCGACGCCGGTCTGTGCGCCGCCTGCCTGCTAGCGTTCCATCTCCCGCTGAATCCCGCGACAGGGCCCGCGGTTCTCCGTCCCCAGCTTGCGGTCCGCGGGACGCCCGCGCCGGCGCCACTCGCTTTGCGGCCGTTCAATCTCCGCTCGTTTCTGACCCGCGCCCCTCCGCTCGCCGCCTGACCGTTCGTCTCACACCAGTTTCAGCGACACAATACCGAGCGTCCGCCTTTCGTCATGCAGGCAAGGGGCGACCCGGCTTTGTTGAGGAGCACGGCGATGGGCAAGCGCGTCGGAGTAATAATGAGGATCGGTATCAGGAGCCGCGTCAGCATCGGGATCGTCTCGGCAGCGTTGCTTGTGGCAGCGCTGTCCTTCGAAGCTGTTGCAGCGGAGGACGGCGGCGCGGCGGCCGCGCATGCGAGCGACACGGCGGAACTGGCCAGCGAGATGCGTGCGCTACGGGCGGAGGTCGCCGATCTCCGGCAACAGGTTGGCGCACTCAAGGCGCAGCTTGCAGGCGCGCCTGAGCGCGCCAACCCGCCGCTCGCGGCCGTGGCCGGCGCGCTGGCGCCAGCGCCTGGGGGCGTCGCGCCGCCCGGCGGCGTGACGCCCCCAGGCGAAAGCGCCCCCGGCGAGGCGCCGCCTCCCGGTGTCACGCCGGCGGGCACTCCCTCGGGGCAGGAAGCGCCGGCAGGCACCACCCTCGGCAGCGCCCTGAAGCAACTTCTGCCAGGGCCCGTCTCTCCGCCGCCGGCCGCAGGAGGCTACGTCGGCGGGCATCCGCAGGGAGTGATCGTCCCGGGACTGGAGGGAGTCTCGAAAGTTTTCATCCCGGATATCGGCGGCGTCGGTGATTTCCTGTTTCAACAGAGCGATTTGCGTAAAGGCGACCCGCGCTACGATCCCGCCAACGACAAGTTCAACGTGCGCGACACGCAACTGATTTTTTTCTCGCCGATCGATCCGTACACGCTCGCGCAGATCTCGATCGACAAGCCCGACAACGGCGCGTTCGACATTGAGGAGGCCTTTCTGGTTTTCAACCAGTTGCCCGAAGATTTGACGCTCAGGGCCGGACAGTTCCGCCCGCACTTCGGGCTGATCAACGAGATCGACACCTTCCAGTTGCCGGCCGTGAACCGGCCGCAGGCGATCGCGCGCTACATTGGCGATGACGGATTCGTCGAGCCCGGAGTCAATCTCAACGGCTACATTCCCAATCCCTGGGACGCCGATATCAAGGCGGACGTCAACCTGCTCAGCGGCTACAACACGTTGAGCTTCGACCATCGCGACGGCCGGAACTTCGATTTTGCCTTCATCGGGAATCTGACCTACTCGCGCGACCTCTTCGACTCGGGCTTTCTGACCAGCGGCGCGAGCTTCGCGGGCGGTCCCGGGCCGGGCGGCCAGAGCTACCTCGAGGATGCCTTCGCTCAAGTCCGCTATACACCGAGCCAGCGTCAGGTGCTGACTGTCAGTACCGAGGGGCTGCTCGCCGAGCGCGAAGGCGTCGGCGACCACGGGGTGAAGCGCGGCGTTTATTCACTGGTGGATTACAACTTCTGGCTGCGTTATCACCTGGGCCTGCTGCTCGACCTTGCCGATGTCCCCAACGTTCCCCGCGGCACCGAGTTCGGCGTCTCGCCCCTCTTCACCTATTTCGTTTCCGACAACACGCGGCTGCGGCTGCAATACACCCACACGACCGGTAGCGGTGCCGAGCGAGCCGAGGATGTGGTCCTGCTTCAGGCCACGTTCTCGCTCGGAAACCTCAAACCGCTGGAGTAGAAACGGATGCGCTCGAGATTTCGCAAGCTTCTCCCGCCGTTGCTGATCGCGACGCTCTGCCTCGCTTTCGCGCGCGACGTTCAGGCCGGGCCGCTCAAGATCGTAACCACCACCACCGATCTCGCGTCGATCGCCGCCGCGATCGGTGGGGACAAGGTCGATGTTCAGGCCCTGGTGCCGGGCGGCTTCAACGCGGATTTCTACGACCCGCGCCCGAGCGACCTCTTCAAGATCCATCGCGCCCGTCTGTTCGTGCAGGTCGGTCTGGGTCTGGAGGAATGGGCGCGCGATCTGGTCAACGAGGCTAATAACGCCGACCTGATCAAGGCCGACGTCTCGTACCAGGTGCCGTTGCTCGACATTCCCAAGGGCCGGGTCGACTACAGCTTCGGCGATATCCATCCGTACGGAAATCCTCACTACCAGCTCGATCCCGAGGCCGGGAGGGTGGTGGCGCACAACATCTTCAATGCGCTAGCCTATGCCGATCCTGCCAATAAGGATTATTTTATCTCCAATCTGGCGGCTTTCGATCAGCGCCTCACCGGGGCGGAGGCCAAATGGCGCCAGCAGATGGCGCCGTACGCCGGAACGAAGTTCATTCCGTATCACGAGTCGTGGGACTACTTCGCGCGCGCGTTCAACTTGAGGATTCCGGGCACGATCGAGAGCAAGCCCGGGTTCGTCCCCTCGCCGGCGCGCGTGCAGGAGGTGGTCGAAATCGCCAAGCGCGAGGGCGTGAAGCTGATCGTCACCGAACCGTATTATGAGGTATCGATTGCGCAGCTCATCGCGGAGCAGGCGGGTATTCCATTGCTCAACCTGACGATCGACGTGGGCGGCACTCCCGAGCAAAAGGACTACATCTCGATGATTGACTATGTCGTCGCGCGGTTCGTCGCGGCGTTGAGCGGCCATGCCGGCTGAGATCCTGCGCCTCAGAAACGTGACGCTCGGCTACGGCAGCCGCGCCGTGCTGACGCGGCTCAACTTCGCGATCGAGCGCGGCGACTTCCTGGGCGTGATGGGACCGAACGGATCGGGCAAGAGTACTTTGCTCAAAGCGATACTCGGGTTGCTCGACCCGATCGAGGGCGCCGTGGAAGCCTTCGGCTCCGACGGCGCGCCGCCCAGGTTCGGCTACGTGCCGCAACGCGAACGGCTCGATCCGCACTTTCCGTTGACCTCGCTGGAGGTCGCCGTGATGGGCTGCTTCGGCAGGCTGCGCCCGATGCGGCGCCCGGGCCGCGAGGATTTCGCGATCGCGCGAGCGTGCCTCAAGCGCGCCAAGATGGAGGAATTTGCCGACAAACCGTATCGACGGCTGTCGGGGGGGCAGCAGCAGCGCGTCCTGATCGCGCGGGCGTTGGCCGGAGAGCCTGACGCGCTGCTGCTCGATGAGCCGACCAACGGGATGGACCTGGAAGCCGAGCGCGCGATCATGGAATTCCTCATCGATTTGCAGCGTGACCAGGGCACCACGATAGTCTTCGTCACCCACCTGCTGAGCGCGATCGAACACTTCGCGCGCCGGGTGGCGATCATCACTCGCGACGGCAGCGTCATAATCGGCCCGAAAGAGCAGATGCTGTCGCCGGAGAACCTGACGCGCGCTTATGCGGCCGGAGGCAACTGATGGAGTTGCTCACCATACCGTTCATGCGCCACGTGGTGATCGCCGGGATGCTGGCGGCGCTGGGGCTGGCGCCGCTGTCGGTGTACGTAGTGCTGCGCCGGATCGTTTTCGTCGGCGCCGCGGTCGCGGAGATCTCCTCGGCCGGCGTCGCGCTGGCGATCCTGTTCGGAGTCGAGCCGTTCGCGGTTGCGCTGGCGCTGACGGTCGTCACCTTCCTTGCTTTTTCGCGGGTTGCCGAGTCGCCACGCCTGCCGCTGGAGGCTCTGATCGGAATGCTCTACGCCTGCGGCTCCGCAGCCGCGGTTTTGCTGATCGTCAAATCGCCGCGCGGCGAAGGCAGCGTGCTCAACGTTCTGTTCGGCAACATCCTCACAGTGCCGCTGCCGCTGCTGTGGGCGATGGTGGTGGTGTTCGCGATCGTGCTTGCGATCCAGTATCTGGCCGCCAAGGAATTCCTGATCATTGCCTATGATCCCGATATGGCGCGCGCGCTCGGTATCAGCGTGAACCTCTGGAACACGGTCTTCTACGTCACGGTCGGCGTAGCCGTGGCGCTCGCGATTCGGGCGGTCGGCGCACTGCTGGCTTTCGCGCTTCTGGTGGCTCCGGGTGCGATCGCACTCTGCATGGTCGATCGTCTCGGGAGCGCCTTCACGCTGGCGACCGTGGTCGGAATCGCGGCTACCGTGATCGGCATATTCGGCTCCTACTGGTTCGATCTTCCGACCGGTCCCACGATCGTGGGCCTGCTCGCGGCGCTCTTTGCATTGAGCTATGTTTACGCGGCGATGAAACCAGCCTAGCGATGGTGGGTACTTTCGAGGGTAGTCAATACGACGTTGGTTTCGAAGGACTGTTCTGTTCACCAGGCGGAACGCAGGGGTTGACGGGCACCATTTGGATTGTCGCTCAGCCACCGAGCGCAGAGAACGAGACCCTGGGCCACTGGCACTCTGGTGGCGTCCGCCGCGCTTACGCGCGCCGATGACGCAAGCCGGACTCGAGCCTTGTAAACAGAGGCCATCTCGATTAGCTTCCCTTCCGAATCGAGGGAAATGAACCACAGTCCTTCGTCAGGGTAGAGCGCGGTGCCAGATAGAGGAATTGTCGGGTCGTGGAAGCTGGCCGCTGTGAGCGCAGCAGTGATCCTTGTGTTTTCGTGGCCGCAGTCAGTTCACGCGATAACTGTCACGGGGACTCTCAACGTGACCGGCACGGCGAGTGCCCCTGCGTCCGGCGCCTGCAGCGTCTCGGGTGTCACCGAAGCGTGTCCGGACGGCAATTGCGTATGCGTCCAGGTGCCCGGCGCGAAGATATCGGGAACCGCCACCGGCAGCGTGGATCTGTTCGCAACGATCGACAACGGCGAAGAAGACTCGAGCGCCGGATGCACGCCGATATACGTGTCGTTTTCCGGGACCGCTAAGGTACCGACCATAAGAGGCAGGAGCACCGAATCCGGCGAGCTTTTTCTCGTCCAGTGCGCAAACGGCGTGCTGAAGGGCGGCACGTGGGGTATCACCGCCTCGAGCGCCGGTGTGACGGGCGGCGGAACCATTTCGGGGACGTTCGATGGGAACCGCGGCAAGGTTGCGCTGAAGCTTACCGGCACGCTCACGCTGCCTTAGAACGATCCGAGTCGCAACGCTAAAGGCTATTTTTTGATGGATCGGGAATTCAGGTCATGATTCGAAGACTGGCGCTGGTCAACGCGGTTGCAATGATCGCCGTGCTCTGCGCGTCGACCGCCGGGGCGAAGGCCGATTCAGTATCCTTCACGATCAGCGGTGCGGCATCGGAGTCGTCGGGTGCCTGCACGGTCGCTGGGTACGGTAACATCTGCCGCAGTGGCGCCTGCATGTGTCTAACGGTTGAGAGCGGAAAGGTCACCGGCAGCTTCACCGGCTCTGGAGAAGTGTTTGCGACCATCGACACTGGCGATCCGGGCCTGCACTGCCAGCCAGTGTTCATCACTGCGAACGCCACCTTGATCCACAAGAAGGTGACGCGAACTTCAGTGCTCGATCTGCTGGCGGTTTTGTGCCCGATGGGCGCCGCCCACCAATCATTGACCGGGGGCTGGGGAATCGAATCCTCAAGCGATCAATCCACGGGCAATGGGACCATGACCGGCACCTACAACAAGAACAAGCGTAAGGTCTCAATTACCCTTAAGGGCAAGATCGAGTAGCCGCCCCGATCGCGAGTCCGACCAGGTCGTGATTTATCACGCTTGGGAGCCCTGCCGGTAGGTCTGGTCGAGCGCTGGTTCGCCACCCTGATTACCAAGGCGTGCTGGAGTTCCGAATTCATCCGGCGGTTGATCGCGTTGCGCCGATCGGGCCGGACATTCCAGCGGACCATTTTCGCGTTTTCATGCTGGCAGACCTCACTCAAGTGTAAGTACAGCCTACATTAGAGACACGCTAAGTAGCGACACGCTAAGCCGAACCCGCATGCGAATCGGAACGGGCGTGTAGATGATCTCGTTTGCGCTGAGATTCTCAGCGGTGCCGAGATCACTTCGAGAAAATAGCAGCCGATGAACTACCGGAAATGGGCCGAGGTTGTTGGGTGTTGAGCCCCCTGAGCCCCGAGCCAAGTGACGTGCCCCGTCATCGCGATCTCGATATCGACGTCCTTGGCGACGGTCAGAAAAAAAACGCTCGGATCCTTGAGACCCCATTCAACGTAGGGAATAGAAAAGTGAGCCGTCGCGACAAGATCGCCGTCTATCAACTTTCCCTGCGTCTCGACGACGATCTGGTGCTGACCACCATGTAGCATCAGGACACCTTCCAACTTCGCCTGGAAATTGTCATGGTCGTCGAGATGGCCGTCGATGTGCTGCGGACTGAAAGTGATCTCCGGATAGGCCTGCGCTTCGAGCACGCTGTCTTTCATCCGATTGTCGCGCAAAATATCGCCGCTTTCGCCGCTTGCGGCATCGACGACGACTGAGCCCTCGGCGTTGCCAGTGGCAGAGTCGGCTTTGATAATTCCGTGCTTGAGCTGGAATTTACCGTGCGTGGTATGGAGCGCACCGCCGAGCCTGAACTCCACCCGCGTCTTGGCTGGATCCACCTCCAGAACGCCAACGCGCGATTGCGCTAGTGATACGGTATGAACCGGATAGGCAAGCGCAACGACCATAGCTATTCGGACCGCGACCGTGACTCGATGAATAGTCATTTGGCATTATCACCGTGGAAGCAGGTCGCCTAGTGTTCTCGGATAACATCGATTACCCGCCGCCCCATTCCGATTGCCTCCATCCAGAAGCGATTAGGTCCGTCAATGCGCGGATAACGCCTGCGAAGCCCACCTCAGGAGGGTTTGTTTCTGGTCGTCGCTCAACCGCGCGGAGTGATCGAGTGCGGTGTAGTCGCCGGGCGGCATTGAACCGGAGCTGACGGACTGCTCGATGCTCTTCAATTCAGCCGCTTTTCTGTCGTCGTCGTGGGTTTGCCAATCGGAAAAATTGAGCGCCCTACGCGCCGAGTTGGCGGCCAGATACGTTGGCGATATAGCGGCATACCAAGGCGCACTTTTTCCCGTGGAATGGCAAAAGTAGCAGGAGTTCTCGAGAATCGCGCTGACCTGAGGATCTGAAGTGACGCCATTACCTTGCGTGTTGGCCGGGGGCGGCATCTTTTGAGAGCTCGCGCAGCCCGATATCAGTAGGACGAGCAGGAAGAGTAACGGTAGCGGAAGTCGTGGCTTCACGATCATGGACTCGTCCCGTTCGGTGTGATCAGAATTGGGTCGCACAAAGCTAACCTCCGACGCGTGGTAATTTTGCCCGCGGCGTTCGGTCCGGGCAATGCGGCAACTTCGCCAGGTCATTCGTCGTCTTTCAGGTCGTGGACATCATCATTCGCATCCCGCCAGCTATCATCGCTCGAAAAATCCCCGGGTGCTTGATCAGCGTATTGATTATCTTTCGTCGGGCGCGAGCGTGACGTGCGATCATTATCAGTCCGTTCGTCACGAACCAGTAGCCACGATACAACTGCCGCGCTTCACGTTCGTAGGCCTGCATACTCTCGCAAGTCGCTCCGCGTTCCAGAATCTTATCGAGGTGCTTGCCGAGCATGAGTGCGGAGTTGAATGCTATCGAAAGGCCGGCGCCGGAGATCGAATCCACGAAGCCCGCCGCATCTCCGACTAGGACCATCCGATAGCTGTTTCGGCGCGTAGCTCTGCGCGCCATGGGTCCGGCTCCCTTGACTGACGATATCGACGGAGCGCCGCGAAGCCTTGCTCCCAGTAACGGAAAGCGATCTGCGAGCGTAGAGATCGTCGGCCGCTCGATGGCTCCATCTTCCCAGACGAAGTTGATGCTGACGCTTCGGCCAGAAACCGGAGTCATAACGGCTTCGCCCTTCTCGTTGACATAGACTTCGACGAAATTAGTCCAGGGACGAAGTTGATAATGCTGGCGCAATGCGAATCGGCGCCGCCGGCTCCTAGGAGCTTCGAGACCCGACGCCTTTCGGAGCGACGAATGGAGTCCATCCGCCGCTACGGCGAGACGGCCACGGACTTTGCCCTCGGTAGTGTGGATGACGGCCTCATGTGGCTTTGTCTCAACGCTGTAGACGGAGCATCGATGACGCAAAACTGCGCCGAGCTCTTCTGCGCGGCGGGCGAGGGCCTGGATGAGGACTGTGCGTCGGATCCCCAGCCCGTTGGTGGGCAGCAGAGATTCAACGGAGGATCCGTCTTCCTGAATAAAGCGGATGCCGGCAAACGGAAAAGAAGTCGTGGAGTCAAACCGGCCGGCGATACCCAAGCGGGCGAGAGCTTTAACGCCCGGCGGCAGAATGCCTTCGCCGCAAGCCTTATCAGCAGGAAAATCGCGGCGCTCGATAACGACCACTGAGAGTCCCCGTTCGGCCGCGACGATCGCTGTTGCGAGCCCCGCTGGTCCACCGCCGACTACAACGAGGTCCCACGCATCGCGAGCTGGCAAGGATGCGTAACTACTGGCGATAGCGCTAGCCATTAGACATCACCACTGCAGCAGCACCAGATCCCCGCAGAACCCCGGACCCATCGAAAGCAGGAGGCCATAGTCGCCGGCGCGCGCGACCTTCGAGTCCATAAGATCGCCCGCGACGAATAGCACCGATGCCGACGAGAGATTGCCCAGACACGCCAGCGAATTCCATGATCGCGCGAGAGCGCATCGCGGCGTTTCAAGCGCGGCTTCCATGGCCTGCAACACCTTGGGACCACCGGTATGCGCGATCCAATGGTTGATGTCGTGACGTGTGAGACGGTAGTCATTCAGGAAGGAATCGACGCGATCGCGCAGATTCTCGCGCACCAGGTCTGGAACCCCGGCCGAGAGCACGATTTGGAAGCCGCTATCAGCCACCCGCCACGCCATCAGTTCCTCGGTATCGGGGAAGAACATCGAACGCGACCCGACGATTTGCGGACCATCGGTGGCGTCTTCGTGAGCGCCACCCACCAACAACACTGCTGCGGCGCCGTCGGCAAACAGCCCTGATGCGATAACGTTCGCGATCGATTTATCCTGAAGCTGGAGCGTCAGTGAACATAGCTCAACTGAGACCAGCAGCGCGGTGTGCGAGGGGAACGCGCGCAAATAGTCCGCAGCTCGTGCGAGGCCGGCAGCGCCGCCGACGCAGCCGAGCCCGAAAATCGGGGTCCGCTTTATGTCTGATCGCATCGACATCCGGTTGATCAGCTTGGCGTCGATACTGGGTGAGGCGATTCCAGTGACGGTCGTGAAGAAAATATGATCGACGCCGACGGGCGCAAGACCCGCTTGGCGGAGGGCGGACCCAACTGCTTCCTCGCCCAGATCGGCCGCTCGTTCGATCCACTTGTCGTTCATCTTCGAGAATGAATCGAGTGCGCGATAATCCTCCATCGGGAGCGCCAGATGGCGTCCGCGGACGCCGACCGACCGATGAAGCCGCTCGAATCGAACTTGGCCTTCTTCACTGCCGCCCCATTCATTCCACAGCGCGGCGGAGATCGTTTCCTGCGAGTAGTAGTTTTGCGGTAGTGCGCGACCGATCGACCGAATCAGGGGAAATTGCGTGTCAGTGCCCATTGCTGTTGAAAGCTCTCCTCCAAAAGTACCAAGCCCAGTTTAAGTGCGGGCAAAAGCTCTGCGGTGCACGCTGCCTGTCATTGCGACCTCATCTCAGCGCGCTTTTGATGTTGTGCTTTCCCAACTTGTAGGAGACATCGCTTCGTGAGAGGCCAAGCTTTCGTGCAGCCT
Organism: uncultured delta proteobacterium; assembly: GCA_963793115.1. Taxonomy (GTDB): domain Bacteria; phylum Desulfobacterota; class Binatia; order Binatales; family Binataceae; genus CAVVMA01. Next base: position 21,340 of record CAWBYV010000018.1, on the reverse strand, counting down.
CGGCCTGCGCGCCGCTCGTGGCTCTGAGCGCCCGTTGAATCACCGCCTTCTCGAATGCCGCAAGGAAGGCACGCAGGTCCACCGTCTCGGGCATCATCTCGGCCAGATCGTCGGGAGTGAGTGCGGCCGGCGTCCGAACGTTGACGGCGACGCGGGTCTGCCCTGGCATCGGAAAATTCTCGGGCGCAATTTCGTCGCCGGTCGATAGAATACATGCGCGCTCGATGAGATTTCTGAGTTCGCGGACGTTGCCCGGGAAGTCGTAGGTCATCAGCGCATCGATCGCGGCGGCGCTGATCCTGCGCGGCGACACCTTGAGATCGCGCGCCGCCTGCACCAGGAAGAATTCGCAAAGTTGGGGTAGGTCTTTCCTGCGCTCGCGCAAAGGAGGAACCACCAGCGGCACCACTGCGAGTCTGTAATACAGGTCATCCCGAAAGAGACCCTGATGCACACGCTGATCCAAATCGCGATGTGTCGCGGCAATCAATCGCACATCCACCTGGCGTGGCCTGGTCGAGCCGATTCGGGTCACCAGTCCGTCGGTAAGCACGCGCAGCAGCTTGGCTTGCGCCGCCATGGACATCTCGGCTGCCTCGTCCAGGAAGAGCGTGCCTTCGTGGGCGGCCTCGAACAGGCCCTCGCGCATGCGGTCAGCGCCGGTAAATGCTCCCCGCTCGTGTCCGAAGAGCTCGCTTTCCAGAAGCGTCTCGGCAAACGCCGCGCAGTTGACGGCAACCAGAGGCTTTGAGGCACGGTTGCTGCTGCGATGAATCGCGCGAGCTACGAGTTCCTTACCGGTCCCAGTCTCTCCCGTGATGAGCACAGTGGCGTTGGTCCGCGCGACACGGGCGATCTTTTCGCGAAGCTCATGAATCGCTGGGCTCGATCCCGATGATCTCCAAGGAACCCTCAAGGCGCATGACCGCCTCGCGGAGCCTTCCGTTCTCGCGCAAGAGCCGGGTGTGCTCCACGGCGCGGACTGCTGACGCTAACAGGACTTCGGGCACAAAGGGCTTGGTAATGAAGTCGAACGCACCGCGTCGCATGCTTTCGACCGCGAGCTCTATGGTGGCAAACGCGGTCAGGAAGACGACTGATAGAGCGGGATCCGCCTCGTGCGCAGCCGCGAGGACATCCAGACCTTCGCCATCGCCCATCTTTTGATCGGTTATGACCGCGTCAAACGCATCCTCGGCCAAAGCACGGCGCGCGTCGCTGACGCTGGCCGCCTCCACGATTTCCTGGCGTTCCTGTCTCAGATTGGACACCAGGATCCGCCGCATGTGCGGTTCGTCATCTACCAGCAATATTTTACTCATGTGAGTTTCCATCATGCGGATCGGTAGCACGCACCGGAATCTGGATCGAAAAACATACCCGCCCGGGTTCGTTGGTGCTGAGTACGACGTCCCCGCCATGCGCCCGGGCGATGTTGCGCGCGATCGCGAGCCCAAGTCCGCTTCCAGCCGGCTTGCTGGTAAATAGGGGCTCGAAAATGCGAGCGACTATCTCGGACGGGATGGGACCGGTGGGGTCGCTCACCTCGATCTGTATCGCACCGTTCCCGTTCGTTTCGGCCTTTAGAGTGACCGAGCCGCCACGGCCGCACGCATCGATTGCGTTCAGCACCAGATTCAAAAGCGCCTGCTGAATCTGCGACGCGTCAAAGTCGCCAATCAAGCCGCTGTCCGCGCTGACATCGATCAGGACGCCTTCGTTCGCCGCATGAGCGCGCGCGACGGTAGCAACATAGTTGAGAGTGTCGGCGACATTCGCACGAGCGGTCTGCGCCGCGCGCGGGCGTGCGTATGCCAGGAAGTCCGTGGTCAGCCGCTCGAGACGTGCGGCTTCCTTCGCTGCTATCGCGAACATCTCCCGGCGTTCGGACTCGTCCTGGCCCGGACGTGTGGCCGTCGCCAGCGAACTGGAAATCATTGCGACTGGATTCCGGATTTCGTGTGCGATTGCTCGCGACAGCCGGCCTATCGCAGCAAGCTTTTCCTCGGAGAGCAGTTGCTGGCGGGTGTGCTCGAGTTCCTCCAGGCTGCGCACAAATCGCGCCTCGCGCTCGCGAAGATTGTTAACCAGAAGCCATACGAGCACTCCCATTACCGTATAGATCACAGACATGGCGCCCGCTTCGACGTACTCCCCGAATCGCATCCCAAATGCTCCCAGGAAACTGATGAAGTCCGCCAGGACAACTACTGCCATTGTGGCGCCAAAGCCAAGCCTGAATGCGGCCTCGAGCACCGGGAGCAGCATCAGAGCGTAATACGCCGTGTCACCTCTTATGGTGATGGAAGTGAGCACGAGCGCGAGCGCTGAGTTGAAGCCGAGGGACCAGAACGTGAAGATCCGCCGCTTGGGGAGCGAAAGGGGTGACGTTCCTAAGTTGTAGCCAGGTAAGGTGAGCCGCCTGGACCACGAAGCCAACCGTCAGGACCACGACGACAGATCCTGAGGGTCTGCCGCGAACGAGTCTCGATATCTCTTGCAGCGCTAACAGCGCACCGATTAGCAGCAGATTGAGTAGGGCAAAGAGGAGTGCCTGGCGGCGAAAAGATTCGAAGTCACTTTCCAGAAGATCAGACTCGCCGCGGCCGACTGTCATCGCGAGAGCAGTGGGCGGCCAGAAGCCCATCGCGCGCTTATGTCCGGTGATCATTGTTACTCAGGAATTTCAAATCGGATGCCACTTCGCTGCCTACACGCGGGAGGCCCGGTAGCTGCCGCGAGCGCCGGCAACGCGTTCAAATGGCGCCTACCGCAAGTGAAGCCGATCGCGCCGCCGAGTCGATGAAGACTCGGTGCCACAGTTCAAGCATCAGCAGGTTCCATAGAAGGTATTGCCATTGCTTGCGGCCTTTGGTGTGCTCCTCGATCAGTTGCTCGATGTACTTTCGGTTGAAGTACCCCCGGTCGAGTGAACGACGGCTCAGTAGCGTGTCGCGCAAGAATTCGCTCAACGCCCCTCTGAACCAATGGTCGATCGGGACACCGAACCCCATCTTTTGCCGATAGAGTATTTCGTCCGGCAGGATGCCTGCGAACGCCTTCTTGAGGATCACCTTACGGGTGATCGAGTTCATCTTCCACCGAGTGGAAGGCGCGCAACGAACTGCATGAACTCGTGGTCGAGCATCGGAGATCGCGTCTCCAGCGATACCGCCATAGCAGCGATGTCGAACTTGACCAGAAGATCGTCGGGGAGATAAAGAGCCACGTCCGCAGCGAGCATTCGATCCACGGTGTTATCCGCGCAACTCTGGTACATCAATCTCGCAACCAATTCCTCGCCTTCGAGCAACCGCACGTGAGCGGCGAAATCAGAACTGTAGAGAGCCCGGCGATGCGCGTAGTTGAATTGCGAGAGCAGCGCTGGATAGACCTCGTTGGGTTCGAGCCGGAAGGTTTCAGGAAGGACGGAGCTATGGCGTTTGAGCCTGGCCCTGCGGACCGAAGATGCGGAACGCGACGGCCAGCGCGTGTCCCAATGAATGGCGCGCCATGCGTGGCATCCACCCGACATAACTGGCAAGCAGGCTGACCGAATGCCGGACATACCCGGCGAAATTTTCGTCGCCGCCATCGCCGTTCAACGCCACGGTTACACTATCGCGCGCCAGCTTGCACAGGTAATACGTGGGGAGCGCAGACACATCTCCATACGGCTCGTTGTAATACCATACGAGCCGATCGATCACTTCGAGCGCATTGGGTTCGACCTGGAACTCGTGATGTTCGGTGCCGAACTTGCGGGCCACCAGCCTGGCATAGACGGTCTCGTCGTATTCCTTTTCCCTGAAACCGATCGAGAAAGTCTTTACGCGGCCGGGAGTCAGGCGGCTCATAAGCGCGACCACCGCGCTCGAGTCAATACCACCGCTCAGCAGCACGCCGAGCGGGACATCGCTGACCATCCGGAGTTTGACCGATTCGGTCAGTCTTCGGACGACCTCCTCCTGGGCCTCGCGCGCGCCGATCCGGAGCTTTGGAAGATAGCTGAGTTCCCAGTACCGCTTGACTTCGATTCGACCGTCCCGGAATTCGAGAAAGTGCGCCGGCGGCAGCTTGCGAATCCCCTTGAACGCGCTATGCGGACTCGGGACGTAACCGAGCGCCACGTACAGGTTTATAGCCTCGGGATCGGGCTCTGCGAAGATTCCAGGAAAAGCGAGGATCGCTTTGGCCTCAGACCCGAAGACCAGACGCCGGCCGTCCCAGGAATAGAAGAGCGGCTTCTTGCCGACCCGGTCGCGCGCCATGAACAACACGCGACGGCGCTCATCCCAGATCGCGAAGGCAAACATTCCGCGCAGCCGTTCGAGGCATTCTGCGCCGACTTCCTCGTATAGATGCAGTACCACTTCAGTGTCGGTGAGCGATCGGAACACGTGGCCACGCTCAACCAGCCATCGCCGATGCTCGGCAAAATCATAGATTTCGCCGTTGAAAACGATCTGAAGGCTGCCGTCCGCGTTCGCCATCGGCTGGCGTCCTTCAGTACGCAGGTCGATGATTGAGAGCCGGCGATGACCAAGCCCAACCCCGGGCCCGACATAGCATCCGCAGTCATTGGGTCCGCGATGCAGCATCGTATCGCGCATCCGCTCGATGACCAGCGAATCGATCTTCTCCGCCGGTGTGACGCTCACTACGCCGCAAATGCCGCACATGGACAGAATACCTCTTCCCTGGAAGCGGGAGTCGAGCTCCCTGGCTCCCCGCCCGCGCTGTCGGTGTGAAGGAGCACGATGGTGCCTTCGCCGTGGGGCACTACGAGCAGTTCGCCGAATCGCGAAGGATGACTCGAAAGACTCTTCCACACGGCGACCGGAACCAGTATGTAGCCGCGCGGTGCCTCCTTCAGCGGACCAGCGAGAGGAGTGATGTTCCTGCCCAGGTAGAAGACCAGCGGTTCGATCGATTGATCGAGACCATAGACGAATAGCGAGTCCCCTTTGCCTACAACCTGATTAACCTCCGCTGCCGCCTGCCGGTACGAATCAGTCTGACGAGACTGTATCTGCTCTGTCGTCCGCCGGTAAGCGAACGGCCATAGGATTGTCTCGCCCAGCGTGGGGATGGCGCCGCACTCCTTCGCTTCGCGCCACGGGATAAAGAAAAGGTTCGCGATGACTAATGCCGCGCACGTCGCTACTACCGCGCGCGGGACAATACGGCCGAATCGTGGGATTCCATACCGGTAAACCCACCATGCGATCAGCAGCGCTGAAGCTGGAGACAACGGCAGCAGATAGGACTTGCGCTTGTAGGCCGCCAGTTCGAAGAAGATCACCGTCACAACCCAGAAGACTGCAAAAAGGCGTGCCATTCTGTCCGCGCGAGCATCGACGTCAGCTAATCCGGCTCGCCGATCGGGTGGGCTTCGGTACTGGACGAGCACCGTTCCCACGATCACGGGGACCACGAGGCTCAGCGGGCCGGCATTCAGCAGAAGCGGCTGTACGTAATACCAGGCAGACATTCGGCCGAGCGAGCCGAAGAAGCGGCCGAAATTTTCGCTACCGACCTGTCGAGTCAAAAGGCCGAACTGCCGCCCCAGCAGACATGCTAGGTACCAACTCGACGCGAGTACGCACGCGAGCACCGTCGGCAGCGGCGTGAAGAGTCGACGAAGATCAGTCCATCGCCCTTCGAGAGCAAGAAAGACGCCGATTGCGGCGCCGGGCATCAGCAATCCCACGGGCCCCTTCGCCAGCACGCCAAAGCCGAGTGACGCCGCCAACAGGTAGTGCAGCGCCTTGCGGCGCGCGCCGATCGACTCGGATGCTTCGAGCCAGGCAAGAAAGCTGACGAGCGAGAGCATCTCGAAGAAGGTCAACGTCATGTCAACCCGCCCAATACGGCCCTGGCTCACGTATTCGTAGGAAGCCGCCAAAAGCAGGCCCGACATGACTGCACCCTCTAGTCCGAGCCGCGCAAGTGCGAATCCGGCCGTAAGAACCGTACCGCCGATGGCGTAAAGCGCCGAGGTAAAGCGAAGGTTGAAAGCAGTTACGTGCTCGACACCGAAAAGCCGGTCGAGCACGGTCGCAGTCCAATGGAAAAGCGGCGGCTTGTACATGGGATCGCGCCCGTTGTCGAGCGGAAACAACCACTGCCCATGCTCGACCATCTGCTGAAGAAAAACTGCCTCGACCGCCTCGTTGCTTCCACACACATCGGACGCGCCAAGCCGATTGATCGTAAGGAATGCGACCAACCCTGCAATCGCTCCGATCGCTGCCAATTCCCGGAGGTGACTCAGGCGTTCCATGAGGTGGCCGCGATCCCGCATCAGGGACCCAAACCGGAATCGGTTGCGGGCAGCCCCGCACGCCGCAGAAGCAGCATTCGCCCCCCGCCCCTGAAGTTGGCCGGTCCGCTCTCCAACACGCTTGCGAAGCGCGCGCGGAATCTCTCAGACTGGAGATCGTATGAGCGTCGCGAGCACAGCAGGTAGTCGCTTCTATCCGCCTCCTCATACGAGACAACCGGTATGTCGCGCCTGGAGTAAAATGCAATGTCGAAGTTGGCTTCTTCCTCGAGACTGGCGACTCTTCTGCCGTCAACGATCTGGACAAGCTCGAGCGCAAAAGGTTTCAGTGTCAACGCGTTGGCTATCGCCGGAACTATCACCAGACGCGCGGCGATCACGATGCAGGAGCATCCGACCAGAGTACCGGCAAAGAGCCTTTCCACCAAAGCTGCCGACCTCAACAGATAGACACCCGAAGCGGCTGTCACGAGCGGGACAAGAACCGATGCCATTGGACGGGCCGCGGCCATTGTTATGAGCGCGCGAGCGAATCCGGCATCGGCGACGAGGAGGTGACCGGTGACTGTCACCAGGAACCAGGGGCCGGAGAAGACCGTCACAGCTTCGAGCAGCAACGCAGCCAGAGCTACCGAAAGCAAAAGCAACCCGCTTGTCCATTTCAGGCCGCGCACCAAAGGCGCGGCAAAATCCGGGCGCGAGAACGTCTCATTGAGAAACAGGGCCGTGAGCGCGGAGAGCGAAGGATAAAGGGCGAGCAGATAGACGCCGCGCTTGCTCTGCGGGAAATTGTAGAAAACGAGCACGGCTACCAGCCACACCATCAGATACTTGACTCGCGGACTCAACGCTCGCGGCTCGCGAACGAGCTGTAGGATGGCGAGCGGGACTATAGCTGACCAAGGCATGAAGCCGGCGATCAGCATCAGCTCGATATAGTAGAAAGGATGCGCGTGCGGCTCGCGCACGGCGTGGCTCGGAAAGAGGCGATAGAGATTTTCATCGAGTATCTGCCGGTGTACAAAATCCATGCCCCCTTGGAGCCCGGCCAGCAGATACCATCCACCTGCTACGACTGCGACTACCGCAGCCCCCGTGGGCAGTTTCAGGTCCTTGAGCAGGCGCAGACGCCCCTCGAGGAGCATCCAGATCAAAGCTACGAGACCGGGCAGAAACATTCCGATCGGACCTTTGGCCAGAATTGCTGCTGCCAGTGCCAGGTAAAGCAGCATTCGACGCCGGACCAGGCCTTCCGCGATCATCAGGAACTCGAAAAAGGCGACCTCCATAAAGAAGGTCAGCGTCATATCGACGCGAGCGGCCGCCCCCGCTTGTAGGTACTCGAAACTTGTGGCGAGGATCAGCGCCGCGACGAGGGCGCTTCGCCGGTCGAATAGCCGGCCGACGTAGTAGTAGCAGACTGCGACTCCGGCGACTGCCAGCGTCGCCGACGGCAGACGTACTGTCCACTCATTGACTACCCTAGCCAGCACCGAAATCAGTGCGCCCAACCAATACATGAGCGGCGGCTTCCAGGGTAGTCCCATTCCCGTCTGCGTAGGCAGCAGGACACCTCCGCCACGAATTATATCGAGCATCCGTATCGCCTCGCGCGGCTCGCCCCTCGTGTAGATCGGATAGCCTCCGAGGTTGACGATAAAGATTATGACTGCGAAAGCTAGGAGGAAGGGAAACGCAACGCCAGGTTCCGCGATTCGATCGAGCCACCAAAGTTCGCGTGTCACCAGACCGCCGGCCGAATCGATTTTACCTGCGACAGCCGGTGCCGGGTCGGCCGGGCTCGACCCTGCCAGCGGCAGGCTATTTCCTTCAGAACTGCTCGATAGGCTGAGGCACGGTTGTCCTTGTGCAGCCAAGAGTCTAGACGCCTGACCTATCGCTGAATCGTGTCGCTGGAGCAAACTGTTGAAACTTCAGGGTCACCGAACCACCTTAGAAGACGAACTCAACTCCGTATTCGGGGCCATAGGTGAACCAGCGGATGAAGTTGCCGTCTTCCCGCGAGTCTTCCAACTGGCTGTAGTAGTAGAGCGCGAAGCCAAGCATCGGATGGATCCGCCCGAGCCAAGGGTGCGAGTACAGCAGCCGGAAGTGAGCTTCCACTCCGTTCTCTGACGCCCACACGGTCCCCCCCTCGTTGCGCAGCGAGTTCCAGCGGTTGATCCAGTTGCCCTTCACAGAGGCTTGAAAGGTAAGGCTTTCACCAAAACTGTGAAGCGCTTCCAGCCCGATCGTGGGGATGGGCACTTCCTGGTGGTAGAAGTCCTCTTTGGTTTCTTCGCCCGGCGACGATGCTATTACTTTCGCATGGCCGCTATTGATCGCGAAGTTGATGTACGTGTACTCAAGCCCGATTCTTCCGCGCAGGTCCCATCCCTGCAGAGGCTCGGGCCATGTGGACTCGTATTGCTCGAAGAGCGGCGTCAGCCTGCGCACATAGTATATGTACAGCGCGAACCATTCCGGATCAGGGTCGGTGTTGAGGGTCTGATCACCCGCGATCACCGCGCCATTGAATTTTATCGGGTGCGAGAAGGTGTGGCTGCCGGCGACGTTGAAATAACGGAACTGGACATTGATCGCGTTGAGCTGGTTGAACCAATAGCTCAGATCAAGGTCGGGCATCTGGACGGTGTTGATTCCGAGTGCGGGAAAGTGAAGGCCGGTACCTTCTATTTGAAACTCACGCACGCGTACGATACTGCCGGAGCCGATGAAGCCCGAGAGATTCTCCAAGTTTATTTCGAACTGGCCCGGGCGAGGGTTAAGCAGGTCGTAAGCCGGCGAGGTACTTGCCAGATCGGCTGCCAAAGCTGTTGTGCGCGCAAGCGCAAGCAGGGCGATGATTAAAGCAAAGCGCCGGCAGGTCTTGCTCATGCGTTCTTGTCGCCTCGTTGTCGAATGCTCCGTGCAAGGGGCTTGCCATCGATCGGGACTGCACTGACCAAACGGCCTAAGCCATTTCCCATTTCCTGCATCGGCGCCACTGCGAATCGTTCAAGAATTCGGACACTGGCGTTCAAACATTCGGACAAGTGATTCGGCGGAGTTCGGAAGGAGAGTGACCGCACAGCGTGCCTGTTTCACAGAAGCAGTCTTCATTATCGAAAATCAGATCCGAACATGGTGGACGCACGACGGCGGTGAAGAGCAACACTCCGACCAGGCTCGTGTAGTAGAATACAAGAATACAAAGGTCGCGCGGCCTCGCCGGTTCCGCCCAATATCGGCGGCAAGAAGTGGCCGAAATTTTCGGACATAACGATGATCCGCAACATTTCATGCCCGCCCACCGCGAAGGCTGGAACGTACCAGATAGCGGCGGCGACGACAACCAAGGCGACGGTTGACAAGATGATCGCGATTTTGGCTGATCCGGGCTGCGGCTTCGAGTGAACCAACTCAGCGTGCGGCTCCGGCTCGCGCGAGCCGGAGCGACCAATGTGAGTTCCGCGCAGGCCGAGGCGAGCGCCTTGCCGTTTGCGCGCGACGCGTTCGATGTTGCCTTCCTGGTGGCGGTGCTCGGCGAAGTGCTCGATCCGCGTGGCTGCGCCGGGTCGATATGCAACACGCTGCGGCCCGGCGGGATGCTCTCGGTGAGCGAGCTTCCAGGCGACCCGGACGCGATGCAGGAGCCGGAAGTGTGCGCTATCGCAGCAGCGACGGGTTTCGACTACGTCGAGACGTTTCCCATACGAGGCGGTTTCACCGCGAACTTCCGCAAGCGGACCCGTTCTTAGACAAGGTACGCCCGCACCGGCGCTGTCATTTTCGACGCCGGGGACGTTCCGCGCCGCGGCCAGCCTGCGGCGCCGCATCTCCAGTTCAGCCAATCCGGCGCAACAGCATGAGCGAACGTCCTTCGACCCGAACCGCCTCGCCCGCATGGTAGGTCTGTTTCCTTGAGACCGGTATCGCTTGAGTCGTGTCGAGCACCTTCGCCCATCGCCGACCCCAATCCCGCGGCGGAAGAATGAAGCCGAGCGGGTTGTGGTGCGCGTTGAACAAGATATAGAAGCTGTCGTCAACAATCGGCTTGCCCATCGAGTCCGGACCGGGAAGATTGGTTCCGTCCAGGTAGATGCCGATCGACTTGGCGAACGCGATTTTCCAGTCGTCCTCGGACATCTCATCGCCGTCAGTCTTGAACCATCCGATGTCGCGCACGCCGCTGCCGTGAAGCGCGCGACCCCGGAACCATCGCCGCCGGCGAAAGACCGGATGCCGCTTGCGGAACTGAATGAGGTGGCGCACAAATTCCAACAGTTCCCGGTCGGCGTTTTCCCAGTCGAGCCAGGAGATTTCGTTGTCGTGACAATAGGCATTGTTGTTGCCAGACTGCGTCTGCCCTATCTCGTCGCCGGCCCGAATCATGGGCACTCCTTGCGACAGGAACAATGTAACAAGAAAATTGCGCTTCTGCTGGGCGCGCAGAAGGTTTACTGCGGGATCGTCGCTGGGTCCTTCGTGTCCGCAATTCCACGAGCGATTGTAGTTCTCGCCGTCTTTGTTTTCCTCGCCATTGGGCTCGTTGTGCTTGTCATTGTACGAAACCAGGTCGCTCAGGGTGAACCCGTCGTGCGCGGTTACAAAGTTTATGCTCGCGGCCGGCGAACGGCCGCCTGATGCGTAAAGGTCTGAACTGCCGGTAAACCGGTATCCGAACTCGGCCAGGGTCTGATTGGCTCCGCGCCAGTAGTCGCGGACAGTGTCGCGGTACTTGGCATTCCATTCCGACCAAAGCAGAGGGAAATTGCCGACCTGGTAGCCGCCCTCGCCAAGGTCCCAGGGCTCGGCGATGAGCTTGACCTGCGAAAGCACCGGGTCCTGGTGGATGATGTCGAAGAAGGCGCCCAGGCGATCAACGTCGTGCAGCTCGCGCGCAAGCGCCGCGGCAAGATCGAAGCGGAAGCCATCCACGTGCATTTCGAGCACCCAGTAGCGCAGGCTGTCCATTACCAATTGCAGGGTCTGCGGCGATACCATATTCAGTGTATTTCCGCACCCGGTATAGTCGGCGTAATAGCGCCGATTGCCGGGCATCAGCCGATAGTAGTTCTCATTGTCGATACCACGCATGCAAAGCGTGGGACCGAGCTGATTACCTTCCGCAGTGTGGTTGTAGACCACGTCGAGGATCACTTCGATTCCGGCACGATGGAGGGCCTTCACCATCACCTTGAACTCGCGCACCTGCTCTCCAAGCCGGCCGCTCGAAGAGTAGCGGACCTCCGGGGCGAAGTATCCAATGGAATTGTATCCCCAATAGTTCGTCAATCCTCGCTCGGCGAGACGCCGCTCGGTCACGATCTGATGAACGGGCATCAGCTCAACGGCGGTCACTGAAAGCGAGCGGAGATACTCAATCACTGCCGGAGCCGCCAATCCGGCATAGGTACCTCGCAGATTTGGCGGGACGTCCGGATGCCTGGCTGTGAAGCCCTTGACGTGTAGCTCGTAGATCACGGTTTCATGCCAGGGAATGTTGAGCCGCCGATCCCTGCCCCAGCGGAAGTGTGGATCGACTACCACGCCTTTTGGCATGAAAGCGGCGCTATCGCGATCATCGCGACTGAGGTCAGCATCGGGATTGCCGAATTGATAACCGAACAGGCTGTCATCCCAGGTCGGGACACGGTCGACAGCTTTGGCGTAGGGATCGAGCAAAAGCTTCGCGTGATTGAAGCGATGGCCACCTGCCGGGTCATAGGGACCATGCACCCGGTAGCCGTAGCGTTGACCAGCCTGAGCTCCGGACAGGTAGATATGCCAGACGTGGTCGGTTTGTTCGGTAACCTGGAAACGTGCTGTTTCCTGATTCCCGTCGGCTCCGCCGAACAGGCATAGTTCGACAGCCGTAGCGGCTTCCGACGAGAGGGCGAAATTCACTCCCGACCCGTCGCAGGTTGCGCCCAAAGGATAGGGAACACCAGGTTGCGGCTTCATTTCATTCACGGCAGGCGAACCCGCGGCCCTGGGCGCGAACTGCCAAGCCCGGCGGAGCGTCATCGCACTATCCTTTCAGGCACCGGCACTGGATTCGACTCTCGCCTGAGCGACGCCCAAATGACAAAGCGATCAGCCTCTGAATCAACCGGACTGTAGTTCTTATCGCTGGCATCACGAATTCCACCTGATTTGCTAGAAGCGCCGATAACGCATCGCCGACCTGATCGTCAGCTACAGGCGCGGCGACGCGCTCCCGATTCATATGTGCCATGCGAGGTCGGCCTCGAACAACCCCGCATCCGCGCCAAGCTCGAACGCCTGCTGCGCCCTCGCCCGCTCCTTCGCGGGAGAGAGCGTTCGCAATTCGCCCTCCCAGTTGCCGTCAGTGCGGCGGGTGGGATGCTATCACGCGGCGGCTGGCCCTGGTGAAGCCCGGGCAGCGGGTGCCGGCCAACCATCCAATCAGGCTGATCAAAGCGCTGGCTGAGGTGACGCTCAAAGAACTTTCGCCGCGGTTCGCGTAAATGTACAGTGAAGTGGGTCGGCCCGCGGCCACCCGCTCGGCGATTGCCACTACACCGACGCACTGAACCAGCACTTGGATCGCTACAACGCCGATGCAACTGAGTAACCCTTTCCTCAACAGCCTGCTGGGGAATCTGGCGGGATGAGCGACCCCGACCCATCCGAACCATGGCGCTGCTCGATCTTAAACAGGTCTCGAAAAGTTTCGCTCACGCCAAGGGAAACCTGAGCGTGCTCGAGAATATTTCGTTCACGGTCGAAGCGGGCGAATTCGTCGCCGTAGTGGGACCCTCGGGATGCGGTAAATCGACCATGCTGCGCGTGATCAACGGGATCATGCCGCCGACCTCGGGACAGGTCCTCTACAATGGACGGCAGATCGACGGGATCAACCTCGAGTGCGCGATCGTCTTCCAGTCGTTCGCCCTGCTGCCGTGGCTGACGGTCAAGGGCAATATCGAGATGGGACTCGAAGCCCGAGGCATCAGTCCCGCCGAGTGCGAAAAACGTAGCGGCGTCTATATCGACAAGGTTGGACTCGACGGTTTCGAGGAGGCCTATCCGCGCGAGCTGTCGGGCGGGATGAAGCAGCGCGTCGGCCTGGCCCGCGCGCTCGCGGTCGAACCCAAGGTGCTCCTGATGGACGAGCCGTTCTCGGCGGTCGACGCCCTGACCGCGATTACGCTCCGCGAAGAGCTGCTCGACCTGTGGCAGGCGCCCGGCACCAGTGTGAAGACGGTCATCATGGTGACCCACATAATCGAGGAAGCAGTCGAGCTCGCCGATCGAATCCTGGTGATGGCGACCTCGCCGGGGCGCGTGGTCGGCGATCTGAAAGTCGAGCTCCCGCGTCCGCGCGACAAGCGCACCGAGCCGTTCAATGCACTCACCGACAAGGTCTTCTCGCTGATCGAGGAGCGCTCCTGATGACCGCCGGGATCAACCCGATTCCCGATTGCAATCTCATGTGGGTCTTCGGCCTGCTCGAGACACTGGAAGATCGCGGCGGCCGCGAGGACGGCTACAAGATCGCGCGCGACCTGGCCTTCAAGTTCAGCGACCTGCTCAAGGTGATGAAGGCGGCGGAAATCTTAGGTTTGGTCTCAACTCCCTCCGGCGACGTAGTGCTGGAGCCGCTCGGCAAAGAGTTCCTGGAGGCGGACATCAACCTGCGCAAGCTGATGCTGCGCGAGCAACTCAAGAAGCAGGGCCTCTTCAACTATTTCGTTCGCCTGCTCCGCGGGCAGGAGAACCGATCGCTCTACAAGGAAGTGGTTTTGGAGCATCTCGCGATACTCCTGCCGGCCGAAAGGCCCGAGCGGACTTTCGCCACGCTCGTCAACTGGGGACGCTTCGCCGAGCTGTTCGGCTACAACAAGGACGAGAACCGTTTCTACCTGGATCACGAATAGCGGCGCCGGCCGCGAACCGAATCAGATGAGCAAAATCTGGATAAGGAGGATCGGATGATGGCTGCCGAAAGCGAGCGAGTCGTGAACGATTTCTGCAAATCCTGGCAACGCCGCAATCTCGACGAAATCATGGGCTACTTCACCGAGGACGCCGTCTACCACAACATCCCGATGCCGCCGGCCAAGGGCAAAGACGCGATCCGCAATACGATCAACTCGTTCCTGCCGATGGCCAGCGCGGTCGAGTTCAAGATTCTGAAGAGCCTCGTCGCCGGCAACGTCGTGATGAACGAGCGGGTCGATATCTTCCAGATGGGCGGCAAGCGCGTCGAGCTGCCAGTGGCCGGAGTCTTCGAAGTGAATGGCGGCAAGATCGCCGCCTGGCGCGACTACTTCGATCTCGCGACGTGGACCAAACAGATGCAGTAGAGTTCGAGGTGTGCACTTCGCGTTCACAAAATGAGGCAGAGCGGCCGACTGGCACCTGGGACTGGACGAGGGTCAGCTCTGAGCGGAAGTGGCCTGCCTGCAGGAACCATATCGGGTCGCGCAAATGAAGCCACCGGATGCGGATCACTCGTTCGATCAGCTTCAGGCTCTTTTGCTCGCGTCACTGGCTGGGCAGCGACTGAGTGCGATCGTTGAAAACGCCCCCGACTTGGCGGTTCAGCTTGCAAAACATGAACTGGCCGCCACGGCGGGGCGAGTAGCCGGTCTCCTTACTCTACCTGAGTTGCACGCGAACTATGTGCGGCTGGAGGTTCTCGTGCACCTGGCTGTTGCCTATTGCGTTAAGGGCGACCGCCCGGGACACGGGCAACTCGACGAATGGCTTAACCAGTCACTTTCCTCGATCGCCTACCTTGAAGATCCGGTTGAGGACGTTTTCGTCAGCAATGTTGTGTTCTGGCTTAGGAAACCATCGACTATTCGAGGGGCTCTGGGAGGGTGCCGATTTCTGGACGCAGCAGGTGTTGGACGCGCTAGCGCGAATTCCAAATGAGCCGCACGGCGCGAAGCTACGCTGGCACGTTGCTGCTCTGCTG
Source organism: uncultured delta proteobacterium (assembly GCA_963793115.1). GTDB lineage: Bacteria > Desulfobacterota > Binatia > Binatales > Binataceae > CAVVMA01. Next base: position 6,101 of record CAWBYV010000018.1, on the reverse strand, counting down.
AAGCTCTCTGAAGAGGTCGCCAAGCGATCCGATATCTCGCGGTTCGTGATGGGGAGGGGCAATCCGAAGGGGGCGATTCCGATGCCGCCGGATGAGCGTCTCACCGAGCTCTCCCAGCGTGTCTCTTTTGACCAGGAAGATCTCGAGCGGCTCGAGATTCAGCGGGAATCGTTGGAGCCATTTCTCCTTCCGGATGGAGGCTCAGCCACCCGAGCCGACGAGATTGGTCATTCAAGCCTAGAACGCCGACCTCTCATCGCCGTCGGCGACCGGATCCTGCTTCTGCTCCCGGCAGCCGTGAGCTTAGCTGTCCGACGTTTCGTGGTAGACGAGTGCCATAGTCTCAATCTCGTGGAAGCGTTGTCCGCGGGTCTACAAGCGCAGCAGAAGAGGCTACTTTTCGGCGAGGTGCTTGCTAAGCTCAAGGTAGGTCGGCTGCAAAGGGCGAAACCGGCGGACCGGTCACTGTTCGATGAAGTCCTTTGCGCGTTTGATGTGGGACGCTATGCACACGTCGTCCTTCTTGAGGAAGACCTCGAGAAGGCTCGGGGCGAGGGCTTCGCCACGCCACGCTCGTTGACGGCGGAGCAGGTGGGTTCGTTCGCTGAGGGTCTTAGGCAAACCGCGCAACGCATCTCCGAGCTTCCCGACTATCAAGGCGGCCTGACACTTGTCGCGGTGGGCGGAATCGGACGCGGCTACGCACTCGGCCTAGGCGAGTTTCCTGCAGGGTGGCATTCCACCGTCTTTAATCTCCCAGATCTGGACATGCTTTCACACATGAGCGAGATTTCGATGCTGCGGCTCTGGAAGCTGAAGGAACAGCTGAAGTCGCTCAGAGAGTTTGGTGTCGAGGTTCCAAGGACCAATGGCGACGCGAATGTGTTCGCGTATTGGTGGGATCAAGGATGGACTCTCGTACCGGACGACGCGCCCTTCCGCCGCGGTCGCATCATGGTCTCCGCCGCGACCGACTTTATAGCTGAGTTGCACCACGAACTGCGGACCGCGAGAGACTTGCACTCCGTGCCCACGCCATCGGGCCGACACGTCCTTGTGCAGCGTTTCCACACTGACGCCTGGTTCCCTGCAATCAGGCGACTTCCTCTATTCGTCAGCGCGGGGCATTTGGACGGAGGCGAACTCGTCGCAGTTGTGGAAACGTCTACGAGACCTTGGTGGATCAAAACTGTAGATGCTCCAAAGCTGAAAGACCGGGACTCCGCCTATCGAACCTGGGAGGCGACATCAGACTGGATGGTCAGGGTTGCGCCCGCACTTGATAGGCTGTTACCCGGCCGAGATCCATTTGTGGTCGAGATCCAAATGGACCGCCTGGACGGGGTCGATCACGACCTGGAGACCTTCAATGCGATAGTGCCCGAGGAACCCCAAGCCGAACTCCTGACAGGCGGCCGTATCAGAATCCAGTTGCCAACCGGCTTCCTAGCACTCCTCCGCGACCGCACAAACAAGGCCGAGAAGGCTTTGTGTCGAGCAATCACGATGGGCGCGGCACGTCGCTCCGGCGTTCCGTGGTCTCGGCAATTCGAGACAGCCCTCGACGGCGTTTTCGCTGACGAAGGCGCTCGCTTCATTCACCTCGAAGTCGACCAACGATTTCCGTGACGCAGCACGTCTATTTCACGAATGGCACGCGCGCCACATTCAAGCCGAAGATAGGGAGTGGTCGAAATTGGGCTTGGCTTGGATTCGCGAGGAACCGGGTGATCCGCATCGGGTCGAGGGCAAGAACAAATGCGTCGAATATCTTAATGATGTGGTTGACAAACTGTGGTCACGCATCCGCAGCCGACTGCGCGACTATGACCGTATATCGATGGTAACTCGTTGTATCGAGCGCATCGATAGCAACGCGGTTACGCCGGGAGTGGAAGCTTTCAGCACGAGCGCACCTCGCACTGTACGGATCGCGCGAGGAGGTTTTGAGAGTTTCGCGCGAGCAGGAGTTGCACCGAGCCAGCGCTACTTTAGCGTGCCGGGTCGCCATAGAGATGGCCGTTTGCGAGTCTCCAATCAATGCTGGCAGAACGATTGGTGACGCCGGCCTCGACTCAGTGTTGGCCGATGTAAACGAGCTGATCGTGCTGGCTAATCAATCCGACGCCATACGAAATGGCTACGCAACACCCCTGATCGATGTCCAGGCGAGCGGGCGTCTCGTGATGGACGAGCAATTCTATGCTATAGTCATTTCGCCATATTTGATCGACTTCTACGACACGACCTTTCAGCAAGCAGTTGATTCCTACGACAGGTTGATAAACTCGCATCGCCAGACAAAATCTACCTCCAACCCGAGCCTCCCGCAGGCATTCGATAGCGCTTTTGTAGCCGAGTACGGAGTCTCGGCCGAAGCGGCGGTCGAGGTATTGGCCGCATTGGAGGCAGATGCCCTAGACAGAAAAGAGATTGTAGTGGTTCGAGGTCGAGAGGAGCTTCAACGGGTATTGATCGCGCAGACTGGCGTGCACGCTGAGGCGTTACGTCGTTTTATGCAGGCGATTACTTTGCCAGCACGGGATAAGTGGGACCAGTCAAAGCCGAGAGGATTCTCGGACCGTGACTGGTACCCTTGGCGCTACCGGCGTCGCCTTTCGGTACTATCTCGCCCGGTCGTCCAGGTTGACGCTGACACCATCATATACTCGCCAGGCCTGCTCGACGACGGACTAAAATATCTCGTGGACAACGCCTACTCCGGTGACCTTCCTTCGGAGTTCTACCGCAGCGCCAACATGCGGGCGTGGGTTGGTGCCCAAGCCCATGCCAGAGGCGAGCGCTTTAATGATTTGGTCTCTGAGCGACTGTCGGGCTTAGGGCTGTCCACGCGGAGGCGCGTGCAAATGTCCGAGCTAGGGGTTCCGCCGGACGGAGGCGGTTTCCGCCAGAGCGACGTAGACGTGCTGGCGTGGCGGAAGAGCAGCGGACTCGTCTTGATAGTCGAGTGCAAGCGGCTTCTGTTCGCCAAAACCGTGGGTGAGATCGCTGACCAGCTCAACGATTTCAGAGTCAGCACTGACGCGACTGGAAAGAACAACCTCGAAAAGCACGCCGAGCGCTTCAACTGGCTTGATTCAAACCGCACCGGCCTAGAACAGACAACCGGGATTGCAGCCAGCGAAATGCGGCTTAAGCCGTTGATTGTTACCAGCCGGACCGTCCCCATGCAGTTCGCAGCGTCACTGCCCGGCGTCGCTCGCGAGATAAGCAGTCTCGATCGCCTGGGAGACTGGTTGTCGCGACTATAGCCGATTGGACTAGTAACTTGATCTCGATGTCGTTGGATGGCAATGCATTCGCGAGGACAGTCTCCTTGGGGGTTCCCTGCGAACTGGCTTGCTTAAGCGGCCCCTGAGATGGCATCGCCGGTCACCCACGCGATCATCGGCACCGCCGGCCATATCGATCACGGCAAGACCGCGCTGATCAAGGCGCTGACCGGTCAGGACACCGACCGGCTGAAGGAGGAAAAGGAGCGCGGCATCTCGATCGATCTCGGCTTCGCCTATTTCACGCTTGCCCGACGGCACGCGCGCGGGGATCGTCGACGTTCCCGGCCATGAGCGCTTCATCCGCAACATGCTGGCGGGCGCGCATGGCATCGACCTGGTGCTCTTCACGGTCGCGGCCGACGACGGCGTGATGCCGCAGAGCGAGGAGCATATGGACATCCTCCATCTGCTCGGCACGCGGCGCGCGGAATTTTCGTCATCACCAAGGCCGACCTCGTCGATGCGGCGCGGATTGCGTGAGGTGCGCGGACGAAATCGAGCTGCTTGCCGATGGAACCTGCTCGCAGGCGCGCCGGTGCTTCCGGTCTCCTCAATCACCGGCGCCGGGACTCGACGATCTGCGCGCCGAGATCGCGCGCCAGCTCGACGGCTTCGAAGGCGCGCCGCGCAACGGGGATTTTCCGGCTCCCGCTGGATCGCGCCTTCATCATCAAGGGCCATGGCACCGTCGTCACCGGCACGGCGATGGGAGCGACAGTGTGCGGTCGGCAGATAGCTGCGCGTGCTGCCGGCCGGTGGCGAGGTGCGCGTGCGCTCGATCCAGGTGCACGACGAATCGGTCGAACGGGCCGGGCCTCTGCCAGCGGGTTGCGCTCAATCTGACCGGGACGGAGAAAATCGATCTGAAGCGCGGCGATGTGCTCGCCGACGATCGTCTCGAGATCACCACCGAGCGCTTCGATGCGACGCTGGAGATCCGCCCGTCGGCGAAGCGTCCGCTCAAGAACAACGAACGTGTGCGCGTCTTCATCGGCACCGCCGAGACTGCTCGGCGCGCGCGATCATTCTGGCGATCCCGCGGCAATCGCGCCCAAGAATAGCGGGCTGGTGCAATTGGTGCTCAAAGAGCCGGTCGTCGCGCTGTCCGGCGATCGTTTCGTCATTCGCGATCGAGACCAATGTGCGCACGCTGGGCGGCGGAGTCGTGCTGAACCCGGCTGGGGCGCAGGTCGCAAACCGCTGGAAGCCTATCGAAAAATCTCGATGCCCTGCGCACGTCCTTCGGCGCCGCATCGATCGAGGCGCTGCTCGACTTTGCAGGAGAACTCTCGCGATGACTCCGGGCCGTATCGCGCAGCTGCTGAATACTCCCGAGCGTGAAGTCGCGGACGCGCTGAAAGATTCGCGCTTCGTGAAGCTCTCGCTGGGCGATGAAGAGGCTTTCACCACCGCGAACAAATGGGACGAACTGAAAGCTTCACGCTCGCCGCGCTCGCCGCGCATCATCGCGCGCGATCCGCTCTACGCCAGGCCTCGAGATGGAGGCCATGCGCTAGCGGCTGCCCTACGAAATCGGCGCGCGCAACTTTCGCGCCGTTGGCGGACCGCCTACGCGCGCGAGACCGACATCGTGCGCGAGGAAAGCACGCTAGGCTCAAGACTCATCGCGTGCAAGATCGGCGAGAGCCGACAGCAAACTGGCGCGCACATCGAGGAGGCGCATGCGCAGAGGCAGGCTTTCAGCCTCCCGACCTGAAGCCACTTGGCGGAAGCACTGAAGCTGCCGCCGTCCGAAGTCGGCGAACTTCCAACGCCCTCTCGGCGCTGGAGCGCGAGGGTAGGTCGTCAAAGTCGCGACCGATCTCTATTTCGATCGCGCGCCTCTGGATCCGCGCGCGCGCGCACCTCACCGAGCTATCTGCAACAGCAATCCCGAGATAACCGCGGGCGGTATCGCGACCTGCTCGGCGCCTCGCGCCGTTTGCGATCGCGCTGCTCGACTACTTCGATCATTCCGGCGTCACCACTCGGGTCGGCGACGCCCGCCGCCTGCGCACGAAAGCCGTATAGGCTCGCGAGAGGAAATCACATGGCCCTTCTTCCATATGAGGATCCTGCATTGAGCGTTGACGCGCGCGTCGAGGACCTGCTTGCCCGCATGACGCTCGACGAAAAGCTAGCTCAGCTTGGCGGAGTGTGGGGTCGCCAGCTCCTACACGGCGATCGGAGCGATAACGTTCAGATCGATGACGAGCGCGCATCGGAACTACTGCGGTATGGCATCGGCCACATTTCGCGTCATGCTGCGCTGATGAGCCCGACCCAATCCGCACATACCATGAACGCGATTCAGCGGGTCCTGATCGAACGGACGCGCCTCGGCGTGCCGGCGATATTCCACGAGGAGAGTTGCGCCGGCTATCTCGCGCAGGATGCGTCGTGCTTTCCGGTTCCGCTCGCGCTTGCCGCAACCTTCGCGCCCGAGCTGATCGAGCGGATGGGCGCCGCCATTCGCCGTCAGATGCTCGCCGTCGGCGCGCGCCACACGCTCGCGCCGGTCGCCGATGTCGCTCGCGACGCGCGCTGGGGCCGATGCGAAGAAACCTTCGGCGAAGACACTTATCTCGTCGCGCGGATGGCCGTCGCCTACGTCAAGGGCGTGCAGGGCAGCGCATTAGCGTCCGGCGTGATTTGCACCGGCAAGCACTTTGCGGGCTACAGCCGCTCCGAAGGCGGGCTCAACCGGGCGCCCTCGCCTGTTCCGCCCCGCGAGCTGCTGGACACCTTTATACCGCCGTTCGCCGCGATAGCAAGACCAACCGAACCCGGCAAAAAAAAAAAAAA